>CAVTNK010000001.1:0-428547 GCA_963736045.1 uncultured Actinomycetes bacterium
AATCTCCACGCGAGAGAAAGACTACAAACATTGGTCCAGGATTCGTTCCCGCGCGACGCTTCTATCGGGTGCAGTTGTTCGATGACCATTCGAATTGAAAAAACTTCCTTTGCAGCTAAGAAATTCGTTGCCGAATCGCGCGGGCTTTCGTCTCGAAGACATCGCGAGTGTTCGTGAAAGTCGCGACATACAACCCGCGACCGTCACTGTTCGAAGACGGCTGTTCTGCGACGAGTTTAGGTGTGAACTGGTTTGCTGGTGTCCTGTTGAAATATGGTTAATAATTGCTGAGTTATCGCAATACCAAGAAAGGTGTTGAATGGCTTTACTTCATCAAACATCTTCTTTAGCTGTATTACAATCTTTTCAGTCAGTTCTGCCGTAGCCGGCACGCCATTTCGTTGCGCGATTGCGGCACAACATGCTTTCCGCAATTCTATGTCTACTTCGTTCCAAACTCTCATCATTTCTGTCAGCTGTTCGTTACTCATAAAATCTTCCCAGGCGCCTGGCTTTTCTAGGTTCGCATTTGTGGCTTCGCCCTTCAGATAGTCGAGTTCCATCAACAGATCCCTCGGGCCAACAACGGCCGACGAACCAAAGTTTCGCCAGTAAAAGGGGCTCGTTCCTTCCAGAAACGCGAACCTGAACCTCAATATAATGGTGATACAATTGAGAAGGTTGGAGGTCTCAGCATCGCCGCCCTGACGTCTCTGAAGGGCCTCGATCAGATAAAGGCTAACCTCCGAATCGTTGTTGAAGTAGGTGGTAACGGTTGCTGCAATGATTCGATATCGCTGCTCTCTATTAGAAATGAGCACCAAATTCGAGTCCAATTCGGCACCGATCGCTGTCGACCCAATGACAGCCTGTTCGATGACCCCGCACCAATAGGCCCCATACCGATGATCCTTGACAGATGTTTTAAATTGACCCCAGGCTGCCTCGTAACGCTCGCTACCGGGAAAGCCGTCGTCTGTTTTCTTGAAAAGCCTGGGATCGCCCTCACTTTTCCCGAAGATTTCACTAGCCCCAGCAACCGAAATGATCTTTGTTTCGTCTGTCAACGAGGAGCCTCTCCCTTTGGTCCGCACTATCAGCTGCTTGGTGGGCTTTGATCTACTCCTAACTCGGTTTCTTAAAACATCAAATACCTGAAACTTAAAATTGCGGACGAGGTCAGGAAGAGTTTTGTCCCGATCGTTTTGGAACTGAACGTAATCAGGTTCATCCTTCACTAGTTCTTCGATATCCTGGAGAAACTCCAGAAGCTCGCTGTTTTCGACAACGGCAGCAGTGCGGGATTTTTTTAACTCTTCCTCGCTTTCTCCCGCAGATAGCCTATCTTCCGATATTCCCAGATTAACAGGCCTCTGCCCTTCCTCTGGACCTAACGGGATTTTTTCATTACTCAGTACAACAACCTGGCCCATGACGCCGCGTTTCTCTCTATCCTTGTGGGGCCCTTGCTTGTAGTGCTCATTGTCCCAGTATCCGGAGAACATGCCGATTTCGAAACCAGGCCAGCTTAGGGCGCTTGCAGGCTGGGCGCCGGCACTTACCGCTATAAGCACATCGGCGTTTCTCAAGGCATCGGTGACTGTCGCCTTTATGTTGGCGCCAAAAGAGATAGATGTTTTATCAAGAAAGACTTCCGTCAATGCCGGCCCGAACGCCAGTTGCAGGAGATTTGACAGCGCGGTTGCGATCCGGCCATCGTCGTGTGAGTAGCTGACAAATATTTTTAGATTTTTCATTGCAGAATTAGTTTGCGCCATTTACGCCTTTGCGTGCTTCGCGCTGTGGGCCCAGGGCGACATCGTAGTCTACGGATTCGCTCATCGTCCTGGTATGTATGGGAAGTTGATACTCTTTGTCGTCGGAGCTATATCGCCAAACCGGCGAACCGTCAAGCGCGCGACTGTTAGGTTGGGATTGCGCTCAGGCGGGGTTTGCGCATAAAAGCGAGCGCAGATTCAAAGAAATTCTATCTAAGATCGTACCGGCGCTCCACATCGGGTCGCCGTTTTCTTTTTAGCTCATCAGCAACGTAGAATTGAACTGAATTCTCCATCAATCGGTCCTAGGATCGGGGTACTGTCCGAGTTTTGCCGAGAACTACTGTTGTCTCAGTGTCCTCACAGACCTTGAAGCGCTGAAATACCGCTTCGCTTTATCGCCTATTTCTGTCCGTGGTTGCCAATGAGAGGGAAGAGGGTTAGCCCTCGAATGGGAGCCGCTACAAACTTTGAATTATGCGAAAAACGCCAAAACTGAAAAAAAACCGCCTGATGGGGTCTTTCAGAATCGAGAGTTGATTAGGATCCCAGGGTTGTGACCGCCATGCATATGCGATCATTGACAATACGAGACGCGTGACATCAAAAATCGCAAGCTCGATTTGCTCTGGCTAGCCTATCGAAGGTATGCCGTCTTAAACTGGCGCTATGCACTGGCGCTATGCAGGTATGGGGTCAGGCATAACAGTCGATTCTGCTGAAAAACCCCTCAATTTGATTCTCGACCGCGGCGAGTAAACAGTGT
The DNA here is from genome assembly GCA_963736045.1 of uncultured Actinomycetes bacterium. Lineage (GTDB taxonomy): Bacteria > Actinomycetota > Thermoleophilia > Gaiellales > Gaiellaceae > PALSA-612. The sequence goes on from CAVTNK010000001.1 coordinate 2,545, forward strand.
TCATCGTCAAATGATGTTACGACAGAAAAAGTTCACCCTCAACGAAGCCATAGCCAGGAAAATGAGCTGCGCTCCGCCCTTAAGCGGGGCTCAGAGCCGGCGTTCTCATCTGGAACGCGAGTAGATTTAGATATCGTTTCACGTTGCAAGCCGCACCTATGAAGTAATTCGATAAACCGACCCGGCTTAAGCCCCGATATTTCGTCCGTCTCATCGCGTGCCCACGCACCAACTCGCTGTGGGTTCCCTCAATGCCGTTTCTCGGATGCATGGATTTGGAGAAACCGCTCTGTTTCATTTCTCTGCGCCGCTGCTCGACCAGATCATGGCGCAGTCCAACGACTAAAGTTCGCCGTCCACTCTTGGAATGCGTACATTGCTTTTGTACCGGACAGCTGTCGCATTGATTGCCCCACTCGATGCGGTAGTACTCGGTTCCCATAAAGCTATCTTTGATGCGGCTACACTGCGTGCTGAGTTTACCCTGGGGACAAACCGCCTGACGCTTGTCGACATCAACGTGGAACGCATCGCTATTGTACGGCCCCTTGTGCGGGTCGGGACGCGTCGGCCCCAATAACTCGATGCCGTTTTGTTCCGCCTGCGTTAAGGTGTTCTCGGTCACGTAACCGGCATCGGTGTAGATCGCCTGGGGTGTGATCTCGTGGTGCTCTTGTTCTCTTTTGAGCACTTCGGTTAAACCGGCCATCTCGTCTTGGGCCGCTTCGGTGGTGAACATCTCGGTAATGAAATGTTCGGCGGGCTCGCCCTTTTCCTTGATCGGTTCTTCTGAGTCGACCGTCTCGGCCACGTGCACTTTGTAGCCGGTCCACTGCTTGGTCTTCTTATCGGCGTAATGGGCATCGGGATCATGCGGGTTCTGTACCGCGCGCGAAGGCCGCTGGGTGGCAAGCTCCAGCTTTCCCTCGACCACTTCGAACTGCTCGCCAAAGACTCGCCGCAGAAGCTTCACCGCTTCACGTTCAGCGAGCTTGGGATTCGCTGTATCGATCCACTCCAGCAGATCTCTGATGTCCTGCCCACATTGCCGGTGACGGTTGGCTTGCTCGGTTTTGCTTAACCGCCAATCCAGATTGCTCTCTACATAGAACTCCCACAGTCTGTCCCAAAACTCTGGGCGCTTTTTCTGCCCGACTTCTGCTTTCAAATCCTCCAACGCCAGCCGTAGCGTCTCGATCGCGCACTCCATCCAGCTCATCGCTTTGACGTAGCCCACGATATGAGTGCTATCGAGCCGCTGCTTGCCCTTGCGCTTGACCAATCCCAGCTCGATCAACAAATCCACCACCCCGTCAAAAATCAGCCGCTCGGCTTTTTTCTCTTCCAGCCGGTCGCGAAAATAAACCAACACCGTGGAATGAAACCCGTCGTAGTCCAGTTCCAAATCCAGGGCGTACTTCCAGCCCAGATGATAGACTACTTGCTCGCTGGCTCTTCGGTCCGCCACTTTCTCCATAAACTGGAGCAGCGTCACCCCGCAAAGCAGCACCGGATCGATCGGCGGCCGGCCGTTCTCCGCGCAGTAAAGTGCTTCAAGCTTAGGCGCAAGCTCCAAAAGCTTGGGCCAGATCTTTTCTCGAAACAGCCGGTAGCGGTTGGCTGGACCGAAAAGATTTCCAGCAAGATAATCGGTATGATAAAAGCTTCGCTGTACACCGACAGGTCTTACACTCATGGAAAAACCTTGAGGCCAACTACCGTCGCTTGTCAACGTCGATTTATCTGTAATAACAAAAACACTGCAGTGGGTTTTTCAGCAGAATCGATTGTGATTCTGCTGAAAAACCCCTCAATTTGATTCTCGACCGCGGCGAGTAAACAGTGTTCATCGTCAAATGATGTTACGACAGAAAAAGTTTCACCCTCAACGAAGCCATAGCCAGGAAAATGAGCTGCGCTCCGCCCTTAAGCGGGGCTCAGAGCCGGCGTTCTCATCTGAAACGCGAGTAGATTTAGATATCGTTTTACGTTGCAAGCCGCACCTATGAAGTAATTCGATAAACCGACCCGGCTTAAGCCCCGATATTTCGTCCGTCTCATCGCGTGCCCACGTACCAACTCGCTGTGGGTTCCCTCAATCCCGTTTCTCGGATGCATGGATTTGGAGAAACCGCTCTGTTTCATTTCTCTGCGCCGCTGCTCGACCAGATCATGGCGCAGTCCAACCACTAAAGTTCGCCGTCCACTCTTGGAATGAGTACATTGCTTTTGTACCGGACAGCTGTCGCATTGATTGCCCCACTCGATGCGGTAGTACTCGGTTCCCATAAAGCTATCTTTGATGCGGCTACACTGGGTGCTGAGTTTACCCTGGGGACAAACCGCCTGACGCTTGTCGACATCAACGTGGAACGCATCGCTATTGTACGGCCCCTTGTGCGGGTCGGGACGCGTCGGCCCCAATAACTCGATGCCGCTTTGTTGCGCCTGCGTTAATGTGCTCTCGGTCACGTAACCGGCATCGGTGTAGATCGCCTGGGGTGTGATCTCGTGGTGCTCTTGCTCTCTTTTGAGCACTTCGGTTAAACCGGCCATCTCGTCTTGGGCCGCTTCGGTGGTGAACATCTCGGTAATGAAATGTTCCGCGGGCTCACCCTTTTCCTTGATCGGTTCTTCTGAGTCGACCGTCTCGGCCACGTGCACTTTGTAGCCGGTCCACTGCTTGGTCTTCTTATCGGCGTAATGGGCATCGGGATCATGCGGGTTCTGTACCGCGCGCGAAGGCCGATGGGTGGCAAGCTCCAGCTTTCCCTCGACCACTTCGAACTGCTCGCCAAAGACTCGCCGCAGAAGCTTCACCGCTTCGCGTTCAGCGAGCTTGGGATTCGCTGCATCGATCCACTCCAGCAGATCTCTGATGTCCTGCCCACATTGCCAGTGACGGTTGGCTTGCTCGGTTTTGCTTAACCGCCAATCCAGATTGTTCTCTACATAGAACGCCCACAGTCTGTCCCAAAACTCTGGGCGCTTTTTCTGCCCGACTTCTGCTTTCAAATCCTCCAACGCCAGCCGTAGCGTCTCGATTGCGCATTCCATCCAGCTCATCGCTTTGACGTAGCCCACGATATGAGTGCTATCGAGCCGCTGTTTACCCTTGCGCTTGACCAATCCCAGCTCGATCAACAAATCCACCACCCCGTCAAAAATCAGCCGTTGGGCTTTTTTCTCTTCCAGCCGGTCGCGAAAATAAACCAACACCGTGGCATGAAACCCGTCATAGTCTAGTTCCAAATCCAGGGCGTACTTCCAGCCCAGATGATAGACTACTTGCTCGCTGGCTCTTCGGTCCGCCACTTTCTCCATAAACTGGAGCAGCGTCACCCCACAAAGTAGCACCGGATCGATCGGCGGCCGGCCGTTCTCCGCGCAGTAAAGTGCTTCAAACTTAGGCGCAAGCTCCAAAAGCTTGGGCCAGATCTTTTCTCGAAACAACCGGTAGCGGTTGGCTGGACCGAAAAGATTTCCAGCAAGATAATCGGTGTGATAAAAGCTTCGCTGTACACCAACAGGTCTTACACTCATGGAAAAACCTTGAGGCCAATACCGTCGCTTGTCAACGTCGATTTATCTGTAATAACAAAAACACTGCAGTGGGTTTTTCAGCAGAATCGCAATCTAAACAGTCTGAGCCAACTTCTGCTGTCGGCGTCGCAATTCGGGCCGTTTGTCCGCCCAGGTCCGTAGCGGCTCAGCATGTAACTATCGCAAGATAAGAAGGCCGGCCCCCACTTCTCCTTGTGTAAGCTCGAATAACCCGGATCAGTCAGCACCAAGTCCAGTTGCAGAGTCGTTCCCGACCAGGAGAGAAGGAACTAATAAGCAGCCGTATGGACGTTAGAGGAGGTATGCTCGGCCTTGTATTGCCGCCGGTTTTAGCGATATGAGTTCGGAGGCACCAAGGAGGTTTCATGCCCGCCTACGACATTTCTGTCCGTTGCAAGGATTGCGGGCTCGATCATCCGGTTCTTTTGAGGCTCTACATCGAAGAGACTCCAAACAGAAAGCAAAGCATCGCTGAATTGTTTCACGGTCGGCCGGTACCGCCACAGGTTACTGCCATTCGATGGCACAAAGCGCTCTGTCCCAAAACGGGTAGGAAATTCTCGCTGGAAAATAATAGCGACATTTTCTTAGTGCCGCCTGAGTTTTATAGGCGCGAATCCGTCATTCTATAAGCTCGCCAGTGCTCCGGTTTATGCGTAACCCTGCGTTGGCTACCAGCAACTTCCTGTCGTTTCACCACGGTCTTATCGTTCACTGTTCAAGAGATTGGGCAGGCAGCGTCGGGACCGTTTGCCGCTGAGAGTCCCTATATGTGTGGCCGATACGGCTTCGCCCCCGGTGAGTTCCGGGAAATCAAACTTCGCTTCAACATCGGCGGATATTCCGTTGTTCAACTCCCGCTGACTAGATTGGCCCACTCGATTGCACCGGTGATAGTGAACCTGGAAGGCGCGAATCGGGGCGGGTTTGCCACCGCGGCCTTTGATCCTTGCTTACTTTGACCAGCGGAAGTTTAGGCGGGCCGTCCGCGAACCTGGCCTCGCCGACGATCGAACCTGCGTGAGTGTCGACAAAGATCGTTTCGATAGCTAGGCCGGCCGAGGGGTATTAAGTTTCTTCAAATGGCGTCAAGTGCCGAGCAACTCGGTTAGCGCGTTTTATTCTTGCGCGGCGCGGGGCAGCGCCGCATACTCACCTGAAATTCCTCCTTTTCTCGCATACTGCTGCGACGTTTCTTAAGACTTACGGGATTAGGCCGATTTAACTTCAGATGAAATTTAACCCGCAGCGGTCAGGGCAATTGGCAAGCCGGCCGGCCGCAAGCGGGGTTTTTCGCGTCATGCTAGTCACGACGGCCAAGACAACCAGGAGTTTATGGCAAACCAACCGACGGTACTGATCGTTAACGACGACCCGCTCCAGTTACGCATCGCCGCGACGATCCTGCGGCGTGACGGTTTTATTGTGCTCTCTTGCCCGAGCGCCGAGGAGGCGTTGCGCCGGTTGTCCGAGCCGAGCGCTGTCAATGTCATCGTCACCGACCTGTATATGCCGGGCATCGATGGCTGGCGTTTCTGCCGGCTCCTGCGCTCGGCCGCCTTTGCCCAGTTCAATCGCATCCCCATTCTCGTCGTGTCGGCGATTTTTTCCGGTGCCGACGCCGAGGAACTAACCGTCCAATTGGGCGCCGACGGCTTTCTCGCCGCGCCCTACGAGCCGGCGACGCTGTGCCGCGCGGTGCGCGGCTTGCTGGTCGACACCAAACCGGTTTCCTCGAAGACCGTGCTGCTGGTCGAACCCGATGCCGGCTTGGCGCAAGAGCTGACGGCGATTTTCGCAGCCGCTGGTTATCGCGTGGCCCAGGCGGCGGACGGCGCACAGGCTCTGTCTCGGTTCAATCAAGAGCCGAGTCAGATCGTCTTGCTCGATGGCGATTACGCCGAGGTCATGCCGCCAGGGCTGATCGAAACGATCAAGCAGCCGGGCACGGCGACGGTGGTCATAGTCATGACCTCGGCGAACTCCGCCGACCTGGCCATGGATCTGTTGCGCAAGGGAGCGGACAACCAGATGCAAAAATCCGCGGTGCGCCAAGAGCTCTTGCAGCTATGCGAAAGCGCGGTGCGCCAACGGGCGCTGTTGCGCATCGAAGAGCTCTTGCAAATCCGCACCCAGCGGCTGCGCGACAGCGAGGAGCGCTATCGCGGCCTGTTCGAAAACGCCGGCAATGGCATCGCCACCTACACGCTCGACGGCGTCATCGTCAGCGTCAATGGCGCGCTGGAAGCCCTCTTGGCGGCGACCCGCGACGTTTTGGCCGGCAAGCCCTACAGCAGGCTGATGACCGCCGCGTCGTTTTGCAATGCTAAAAGGGCCCAAGAAGATGCCCGAACCGGCAACCGGGACTCTTGGGTCTGCGCCTTGGAGTTGGGGCGGTCGGATGGCGCCGTCGTGCCGGTCGAAAGTCACTGCCGGTTTTTGCGCGGCAAGGATGGCGTGCCGGGGCTGGTGATGGCGACCTACCGCGATCTCACGGCGGAGCGCCAGCTCGAACGGCAGCGCGCCGAATTTACCGCCATGCTGGCGCACGATATCCGCAATCCGGTGGGCTTGATTTGCGGCTACGCCGAATTCTTGCTGCGCGAGCAGGGCGCGCCGGTGGATGCGGCCATGGCCCGCAAGTGTCACGAACGTATTTTTAACGCCGCGCAGGTCATCGAGTCGCTGGTGAGCAATTATTTGGATTTCGCCCGCATCGAAGCGGGCCACCTCGATCTTTCCAAGCGGCGCTTCGAACTGGTTGAGCTGCTCCGGCGCATCGTCGAGCGCTTCGAGGGCGCAGCGCAAATGCGCGGCATCCGGTTCCAGTTACACGCGCAACCCACTGGCATATTCGTCGACGGCGACACCCTGGCATTGGACCGGGTGATCGCCAATCTGCTCAACAATGCATTCAAGTTTACTCCTGACAACGGCGCCATCAGCTTGAGCGTCATGCGCCGCGATGGCGCCGCGATGGTCAAGGTGTGCGATAGCGGACCGGGAATCGCTCAGGAGAGGCTGCCGAGCTTGTTCCAAAAATTTAACCGCATCGAGCTTGCCGATCGCCAGGAAGGTGTCGGCTTGGGGCTGTATATCGTCAGCGAGTTGGTCGGCGCCCATGGCGGCAAGGTCGAAGTTGCCAGCACGCCGGGTGTGGGAACTAGTTTTTCCGTGGTTTTGCCATTGGCCGATGGCGCACGGGAATCGCCGCCGGGTGAGAATTCGGAAGTGAGAAGTGAGGAGTGAGGAGACTGGATTCCGACGCAAATTCAAATGACCAAAAAACTCAATGTTCCAAACAATTCTGATTCGGATTCCTCGTTTTGGAATTGCCCGGGTTTTGTCTTATTAGGCCCGGTTTGTATTTCGGATTTCGAATTTTTATCAGTGGAGGGTTCGGCGATGGAACGGCAGGGGATTGAAAATGCGATTCGTGACAAGGCCAGGGAATGGGCCGCTGAGTATGGCGAGGATTTTGTCGTCGAGTTAGCCGGCGATTATCTCAGCGATGCGGCGACGCGGATGGAGCGGTTGCGCCAAGCGTTGGCGCATGGCGACGCCGATACCCTGATGCTGGAGGCGCACACGCTCAAGTCGAGCAGCGCCAATATGGGCGCGCTGGCGTTTGCCGATCTGGCGAAACGGTTTGAAGCGGCTGCCCGCGACGGCGATTTGGCGGCGCTGGCCGGCGAGGTCAATTGCTTCGAACGGCAATTTGCCACGGTCAAAGCGAGTCTGGAAAAATTTCTCAGCATGCCGGGCCAATTCCTCAGCCAGGAAAGTTAGCGGGCGCGATAGAAGACGCGGATTCGGAGGATTTGCCACGAAGGCCAGAAGGACACGAAGTTTTTCGTAGGTTTCGCCTCGCGCACCGGTCACTCTCGGATTATCTCGCGCAAAGGCCGCAAAGGTCGGAAATTAACGGTGAAAAAACTCTCCAAGATAATTCGTCCTTTCCCTCCGAACTTGGCGCGCTTTGCGCCTTTGCGGGAGTCAATTCCCCGTGTTCGAGTATTTCAGATAACCGGAAAATTTGCGCAAGCGGCACAAAAGTACCGCAGCGGGGTTGCGTCCCACCTGCTTAGCTGAGGATTGCAAAATGAAAATACTCATTGCCGACGATGCCTCGACAATGCGCCACCTGTTGTTATCGGGATTGACCCGGAGCGGTTACGAGGTCGATGTCGCGGCCAGCGGCGACCATGCCTGGTCGGTGTTGCAAAGGCCGGAGGCCCCAGAGATCGCGATTCTCGATTGGATGATGCCCGGCATAACTGGAGTCGAAATTTGTCAAAAACTGCGCGAGCGCACCGAGCGCAACAACGGGCCTTATGTCTATGTCATCATGTTGACAGGCTTAGACGCGGCCAGCGACCTGGCGGCTGGCCTCAATGCCGGCGCCGACGACTACATGACCAAGCCCTTCAAACAGGCGGAATTGAGCGCCCGGCTGCGCAACGCGGAGCGAATTTTGGCGTTGCAGCGCGACCTGTCAGTGGCGCAAACGGAGCTCCGCGCTGCGTTGCAGCGTGACCCGTTGACGAGTTTGGCGAATCGTCGAACGATCCGCACCTGCCTCGATGCCGCGCTGGCACAGGCCCAGCGGCAACAGCAATCTCTCGGCGTCATGCTGCTCGACATCGACGATTTAAAAATGCTCAACGACACCTGGGGTGAAGCCGAAGGCGACGTAGTCTTGCAACGAGTGGCCACGCGCTTGACCGAGTCCATCGGCCCCGACGATAGCGTCGGCCGATTCGCGGCTGGGCGATTCATGATCGTGGTTCCCGCTTGCAATATGTATGAAACGGTCATGCTCGCCGAGCGTATCCGTAAATCGCTCTGTGACACGCCGATCGATGCCGGCTGTGGGCCGATTCCCATTAGCGCGAGTTTTGGTGTCAGCGCCGGTCTCCCTGAGCCAGATCAGGCCGCCAAACCCCTCATCGAAGCCGCCCAGCGGGCGCTCCATCGCGCCAAAGCGGCGGGCGGCAACCGGGTCTACCTGGCGGCGTCTGACTCCCAGGCTGTCGTTATAGGCGAAAAACAAACTCCGGTGGCCGAGACCGGGCAACCAAGGACGGCAACATGAAAACATTTCTCCGATGAAAGTTCTCGGGTAACTCCACTGGCGCAAGGGTGATCGATGAAGCGCAAAACCGGTGACGGACAAATTGAAATGAGGTTATCGTGAGATCGTTCTTCCAGGCGAGAAAAACACGGCGGGGCTCGGCAGTGTCCGACCTGGTTCGCAACTTTTCCATCGCCAGCTTTTTCGGCGTCATGCTCACGATGGTCATCGTGGCGACCGTCCTGAGCGTATTATATCGCCGCATGGCGTTTGACGATCTGCGGGCGATGGGGGAGCGCCAAAATGTCGCGCTGACCAGGGCATTCGCGAACTCTTTGTGGCCGAGGTTCAAGCCGTTCCTAGTTTCGGCAGGCGAGCTTAACGACGACCAGCTTAAGGCTCATGGCGAAATCGCCAAACTCGACGGCGCGACCCGCGCCGCGGTGACGAGCACCTCGGTCCTCAAGGTAAAGATCTACGACCTGCGAGGGAGGACGCTCTATTCCAGTGAAGCCAAACAGATCGGCGAAAATAAAAGCGCCAATGGCGGATTTCTCTCGGCACGTGCCGGCAGGGTGGCGAGCGAGACCACGCACAGAGATAGCTTCAGCGCGTTCGAGGGTAAAGTTGAAGATCGCGATCTTATTTCGAGCTACATTCCGATTCGCGGCGAGCAACCGGACAGCGCCGTCGAAGCGGTTTTCGAAATTTATCAAGACGTGACCCCGTTGATGGAAAATATCGAGCGTACGCAGAAACATCTCACGATTGGGGTGATTCTGCTTCTAGCCGTTCTCTACAGTGTCCTGCTTTGCATCGTGTGGCGCGCCGGCACGATCATCAAACTCGAGGATCGGGAGAGGCGGTCCGCCGAAAACGCGTTAACTGAGCGTGCCAAAGAGCTGGAGCGCGCCAACCTAACCCTGGAAGCGAGCCTCGAACGAAATAGCTTTCTCCAGGACATAAATCAGAACATTCTCGAGACCGACGAACCCAGAGCGGCGATGGCCGAAATTCTGGGCAAATTAGTATCTAAAAGTGGTTTTGACTTTGGCACCATTCTGCTTACCGATCGCCAAGGCGCGGTCATCGACGTATTGGCGGACTATGGTTACCGCGACCCGAACAACATCGTTCGAAAGCCCAGGAAAGAGCCTACTCTACGACCCGTGAATCTCCGGGAATATACCTTGTTGGAAAATATCCAAGCCGGCGACAGACACCGGAGTCTGAAGAACGAAGGAGCCGAGACGGCGCTCATTATACCACTGCACAGTAAACGAGATACGCTCGGGCTTTTACAGCTGGCAAATCGCGTAGCGCGACCGGTGTCGCTAGAGGAAATCAAAATCGCCGAGTCGGTGGGACGACAGATCGGCATCGCCATCCAAAGGAACAAGTTTTTTGAGGAACTCGAAGCGAATCTCCGGCGAATGGAGGTGTTGTACGAGTTTGGCGCGATCGGAAACTCGACTTTAAATCTCCGCGAGCTGTTAAGTTTGTTGATGAAAAAGGTGGATATTCTGTGGCCCCACATAACCCAGCACATGTGGTTACGAAACCGTGAAACAGGGGAGTTGGAGCGCGCCGCCTGTTGGAATCTAGATGAAGCGGAGTGGAAAAGTAGAAAACTGCAGGGCACGCCGACCCTCGTTCAAGCAGCGATCGATAGCAGGATGCCGGTTGTGGTCAGTGATATTCGAACCGATCCGCGCACTTTAGATGTAGAATTCTATCGCAGACATGGCTTGGTGTCTTATCTCGGGTTGCCATTGATCGTGCAGCAGGAAGTCTTAGGCGTTAGCGTATTTCTCACAAGAAAAGACCACCAAATTGCCGACAATGAGATTGAATTTCTCTCGCTGCTTACCCATCAGGCCGCGATGGCGATTCACAATGCCCAGCTTTATCAGCAGAGCCAAAAGCAAACTGAGGCGCTGGTCGTTGCCAAAGATTTGGCCGAGTCGGCGACGCAGGCTAAAAGCGATTTTTTGGCCAACATGAGTCACGAGATCCGCACGCCGATGAACGCAGTGATCGGCATGACCGGGTTGTTGCTCGATACTCCCCTGAATAACGAGCAGCGGGAGTTTAGCGAAACCATCCGCAAGAGCGGCGACGCGCTGTTGACGCTGATCAATGATATTTTGGATTTCTCAAAGATCGAAGCCGGCAAGCTGGAGGTCGAGCAGGCGCCCTTCGACATTCGCCAGTGTGTTGAAGAAACCGCTGATCTGCTACTGCCAGGGGCAATGGAGAAAGAGCTTGAACTGATTTACTCGATCGATCCCAATGTGCCCTGGAGCATCGTCGGCGATCTCGCCCGGGTACGCCAGGTGCTGGTTAATTTAACTAACAATGCGGTCAAGTTCACCAAACTGGGCATGGTGCTGATCGAAGTGAAGACCGGCGTGGAGCGGAGCGACGGCGATATCGAAATCATGTTTTCGGTAAAAGACACCGGCATCGGCATACCGGCGGAGCGGATGGACCGGCTGTTCAAATCATTCAGTCAGGTAGACACCTCGACAACACGGCAGTACGGCGGCACAGGGCTGGGCTTGGCGATCTCCAAACAATTAGTCGAGTTGATGGGCGGTGAGATTTGGGTGGAGAGCGAGGCGGGCAAGGGAGCGGTATTTAGTTTTACCCTCGTCGCCAAGGGAGAAAACGCGGTGCAGCGAGTTGTGCAGCGTCTGGAGCTCAAGGGCAAGCGCGTGCTAGTGGTCGACGATTTAGCGGTCAACCGCAAGATCCTCAAGCACCAACTGGAATCCCAGGGGATGACGGTGGTTGGGGCAGCGTCAGGAATGGATGCTCTGGAACTTTTAACGGCGCAAGAAAAGTTCGACGTGGCGATCCTCGACATGCATATGCCGGAAATGGACGGCATCGAGCTGGCGACTAAGATTCTCGCGCTGGCACATCGCCGGTCGCTTCCGCTGATCATGCTGAGTTCAATGGGGCAGCGCGACAATGCCGACGGACTATTTGCCGCAGTACTGACCAAGCCGGCCAAGGAGGCGCGGCTCTTCGACGCTTTATCGCCGCTGTTTGGCGCGGCGTCGAGTGCAAAAACAAAGACCGCGGCTGCCGACACCAATTTAGAGTCACGCTTTCCGCTGCGCATCTTGCTTGCCGAAGACAACGTCATAAACCAGAGAGTAGCGCTGAAGATCCTCGAGCGAATGGGCTACCGGGCCGATGTCGCGTCCAATGGCAAAGAAGCGGTGGAGGCTGTCGAGCGACAGCCCTACGATGTCATCTTGATGGACGTGCAGATGCCGGAGATGGACGGGGTGCAAGCGACGGCCAAGATTAGAGAGCTGCTCGGCGACCAGCGTCCATGGATTATCGCGCTGACGGCAAATGCGTTGGAAGGCGACCGCGAGCGCTACATCGGTGTCGGTATGGACGATTACATTTCAAAGCCGATCCGGGTCGAGGCGTTGGCCCAAGCGCTGGCCAACGCCTCGAGTCGGATTTGCCGGCAAGGCGACGGCGTCGGGCACGCTGGTTTGCCTACCGAGGCGGCGGCCGGATAGCTGAGAACTGCCGGCATCAAGCCCTGATTGGGTGCGCATTTGAACGTAAACCGGCATGTGCCGGAGTTTCGCCCACAGATTCTTTCCCAGTGCCATGAACCTCATCGTTACCCAGAAGTGACGGCTGGACACGGCGGGCGTGCGACAGGCAACAGATTTTGGTCAACCACCCAATACATGGCAAGTCCTCCGCTACCCCTGTTTGGAAAAGCGCGGCCAGGGTCGAGTTTTTTCTTCCGTGCGTCTACACCGTCGCAGAGGATTGCCGATCTGCTGCGAAAAAGCCTCCCCACGCCACGATCGAATCCCTTGATCCCCCTTTTCCATAGGGGATCGGTCATCGCTAGCGATTTACTTCGTCAGGTCTGTGTCAAGCCGATAAGATGTGTCGCTGGATCAGTCCAAATGGCAAGACCAGGACGCTCCGGAGCCCTGGCACTTCACTTGCTCATGAATTTCGGTAGCCGACATTTTGGAATAAACGGGCTTTTCCCGCTGGAGAGTTGACAACTTAGCGTCAAAACGTTGGCGCCGGCACAGGCCGGAGTGGAGTGGTTAGTACCTATGGCCCAAGTTCTGTCCCAAGACGAAATCGACGCGTTGCTCGGTGGTATCGCAACCCAGCAGGTAGCCACGTCTGACACCGCCGCGGCGGATTGGTCAACTGAGCCGGAGAGCGCTGCTCCACCGGCGCGGACCAGCGAGCTTAAACCCTATGATTTCACCCGCAGCGATATTTCCAGCCGTGGGCGCCTGCCCGGTCTCGAGGTCATTCTCAACGATTTTTCGCGCCGGCTGCAAAGCCTGTTCGCTTCGCAGTTGGGCAAATCGGTGGACGTTAGTTATGACGGCATGGAACTGGTCGCCTACGGCACGCTGATCCAAAGCTTGCCGTTGCCAGGCAGCATCCACGTCGTGCGCCTCGAACCTTTGCGCGGCATGGGCATGATGGTCATGGAGGCGCGCATCGCCTTCGCCATGATCGAATTGTTTTTCGGCGGTACCGGCGGCAAGGCGATGAAAGTCGAGGGGCGCGATTTTACCACAATAGAAAACTCCTTTCTCGGCAAATTCGTCGCGCATATGCTCAAGGGCATGGAAGAGTCGTGGCAATCGGTGATTGCACTCAAAACTCGTTATATCCGGGCCGAACTAAATCCCTATCTTTTAAACGTCGCCAGCACGGCTGACCCGATGATCTTGGCTACCTATACGGTCAATATGTCGCCAATCAGCGGCTCGATCATATTCGCTCTGCCGCTGGCGGCCATCGAAGAGTTGCGCAACCAGCTGAAAGTGAGCGTACAAGTGGACGACAATCCGGATAATCTAGGATTGTTCAAACGCGCGCACCAGCCCTTGCTCGGCGTCGAGGTCGATGTCCGAGCGGTGGTCGACGTGGTCAATATGAGCCTGGGCGAGATCATGAGCTTGCGCGCCGGCGATGTCATTCAATTGAATGTCGCCGGACTCGATGACGTGGAGCTGTGGGTCGAAGGCAAGCGTAAATTTATCGGCAAAGGGGCGCAACGAAACGGTAATAAGGTGTTCGTCAACGCGCGCGCGTGCGAGTAGCCTCGACACGTAGAAAGACGGAGAAGGATTCACCCCATGGACGAAGAAGTGAGCAACGATAAAAATGGCGGCCGGCCGGCCAACGACCAGTTCGATCTAGCGATGCTAATGGACGTGCCGCTCAAGGTCACCGTCGAACTCGGGCGCACCCGCATGACCATCGAAAATCTGCTCAAGCTCAATCAGGGCTCGGTGGTGGAGTTGAGCCAAATGATCGGCGAGCCCCTCGACATACTCGTGAACAATAAATTGATGGCCCATGGTGAAGCCGTGGTGATCAAAGATAAGTTCGCCGTGCGCATCCTCGACGTGGTCAGCCCGGAGCGGCGCATCGAAAATCTCGGATAATTTCAATTCAACTTAATCAAGGTGTGATCGGATGCAAATGACCCGACGCCGAGAGCACCCTTCTGCAAAAAGAAGTTGCCGAGCGCAAACTCACGATGATCAGAGCGGTCTATAAGCTCAGACCGGCGAAGTGTACCGGCTGAGTTAGCTTCTACTTAAACTGAAATAGATTTTTCACCACGTAGGACACGAAAGTTTCGGATAAATAATATTCCGAACTTCATGCTCTTCGTGTCCTTCGTGGTGAAAACCGATTTTCTTATTTCGCTGCGCTACGGTCGACCTCGACGCTCTCAGTGCGCGGCCTTTGCGTCATGGACTTTTTCAGCTGGTTTCGCTGTGGATTTCTCAGCATGGGCTTTCTCGGCGGGTTTCGCCTCAGACTTATCGGCGCGCGCCTTTTCAGTCGCATTGGTTGCAGATTTCTCCGCGCCTTTGGTCGCGCCGCTCTTATCCACGTTTTTGATCAGAATACTGATGCGGCGGTTCTCGGCGGCGAGTGGATCGTTGGGCAGGCGCAACTTACGATCGGCGTAACCGACGACTTGCTCGAAACGCTGCGAGGCGATGCCGAGTTCTTCGAGAGCGCGCCGGGTGTTGAGCGCCCGCGCCGAGGACAGCTCCCAGTTGGAGTAAAACGAATCGTTGTGAAAGCCGCGCGAGTCGGTGTGGCCGGCGACGATCAACAAATTGGGCGTATCTTTGATCTCTTTGGCGATCAAGCTCAAGATCTTGCGCATGATCGGTTTGACGTTAGCGCTGTTGACCTCGAAGAATGCCTGCTTCTCTTTGTCGATCATTTCAATCAGCAAGCCATCGGCGGTGATCGTGATCGGCACTTGATCGGTGACGTTGAGGCTCGCCTTCAACTCTGACAAACCTTCTTTGATACTGGCATGGAGCACTTCCATGGACGGCGCTTGAATGATGCCTTCGCCGAGTTTGTCTTGGCCGCCGTGGGGAATGATGCCGCGCGAACCGGTGAATACGCCAGGCTCGCGGAAGTAGTGGGCGATGACGGCTTTTTCTTTGCTGTTGGACGCGCCTAAGAGCCAGAGCACGAGAAAGAGCGCCATCATGGCCGTGACAAAATCGGCATAGGCGACTTTCCAGGCGCCACCGTGATGGCCACCACCGTGGGACAGGCGGCATTTTTTTGCGCTGGCTACCGGCTTGTCTTCTTTACCATGCTTCGCGGTTTCGGCTTTGCCGCCCTTGGCTGCTGCCATGTAAGACTACTCTTTCTTGCCGCGGCAGGCGTCTTCCAGTTCTTGTGCGCCGGGCCGTTCAGTTGTGAAAACCCCGCGCCGGGCATGTTCGACGGCGATGATCGGCGCCGCGCCATGCAGATAGGCGAGGATACCGGACTTGATGCACTGGAGATACTTGCCTTCTTCGACGAGCAAGAGCTCCATTTTTTGACAGAGCGGCTGGAGCATGGCGTAGGACACCAAGATACCGATGAAGGTGCCGACCAGGGCGACGGCGATCTTGTGACCGAGCACTTCCGGGCCTTGGTCCATGACGCCCATGGCGATGACGACGCCTAAGACGGCGGCGACAATGCCG
Organism: uncultured Actinomycetes bacterium; assembly: GCA_963736045.1. Lineage (GTDB taxonomy): Bacteria > Actinomycetota > Thermoleophilia > Gaiellales > Gaiellaceae > PALSA-612. The sequence continues at coordinate 18,220 of CAVTNK010000001.1, forward strand.
AGGCCGGGCATCGCGTCGGCGGTTTTGGTCAAAACTTCGATCGGCCGCTTACCTTCTTCTTCGTGGGTGGCGATCTCCTCGTCCATCAAATTATCGAGCTCTTCGGCGTTGGCCGAGCCGCTGATGACCAGGCGCAAGGAATCGAGGAGCATACCTTTGGCCGCGTGGTTGGCCATGAATTTTGGATATTTCTTAAAAATTTCGCTGTTGGCCGGATCGTCAACATCCTTTTCCATCGCCATTTCACCGCTTTTACGCATCACCGAGAACATTTCGAACATCATGGCGAACAGTTGCATGTAATCGGCTTTGCTATAGCCATTGTTCATGATGGCGTTCATGATGCTGGCGATCATCGCCTTGATGGTCTTGATCGGCGTGCCGATGATCAAAGCGCCCAGGGCGGCGCCGCAGATAATCAGAAATTCAACCGGTTGCACGAGGATGCCGACGGCGCCACCCTCGATGACGAAGCCACCGAGCACCGAACCGAAGACGATTGCATATCCAATGATGGCAAACAAAGGTTCGTAACCCCTCTTTCAGACATAGGTCGAGGCCGCTAGCCCCGATTCCGCTATGTTGAATCAATCGTCAAAGTTCGGCGATTCTTTAACAAAACTAAAGATTTTCGCGCTTTGGGCCGATGCAAAACACGGATGGATAGAGCACCTAGATTCGCCCATCATATCCGCGAGCAGGTCTTGCGCCGCTGGGTCAACGCCGCTGGCGTCACGGCTCGTCGAGACGATCGAAAACGAGCGCGCGCCCTTGCGCAGCTTGGAAGCCTTGATAAAAGCGAGCCCGGTTTTCTCGGCCCGGCTGGTGCTCCTGGCCAATCTGGCCACCAGCCCAGCGCCACGGCTAACCGGGGTCTCGCAAGCGACCAGCGCGCTGGGGCTGGACTATCTCAAGCCGTTGATCCTCGGGCTGCTCGCCTATGATGCAAAACCGCTTGGGCCGTCCCAGAGCGAAGCGCTTTTCGATCCTGACCCGACGACGCTCCGCGACCTATGGGAACATGCTTTGGCGAGCGCCATGATCGCGGCTAAGATTGCCACCGAGCTCGCCAATGTTTCGCCCCTGCAAGCCTTCACCGCCGGGCTGATTCACGATATCGGCCGGGTGTTGCTGTGGCGCTATTCTAACGTAGAGTTCGCCGCCGCGGTGGCGCTAGCGCGCCAGCAGCAGCTGCCTATCGGTCAAGCCGAGGCGAGCGCCATCGGCATCGACCACGCCACCATGGGCGACGCTTGGTGTGGCAGGTGCGAAATCGCCGCGCCCTTGGCCGAGCTGGTGCGCCGGCACCATGAGCCGATGACGGCGCTCAACGCGACTGCCGCCACCGGCGTGCCGAGGATGATCGCCATCGTCCAGGCCGCCGAATCGTTGAGCGAAACAAAACCCCTTGGCCTGAATGATGAAGGCTTGCCAGAGTGCGCCGACGCCTGGTCGTCGCTTGGACTCAGCAAAGCGGAGTGGACCGAGACCCAGCAAATCGTTAAAGCGGATATCGAAACCCTGCGCGACGCTTTCGGATTTCGCCGTTTCGATCACGCCAAGCCGGGGTTCTACCGCCGCGAGATCTCTCTGCCAACTCCGGCTGTGCCGGCGCCCACGTCTAACCCCAGCTTGGCCGGCCGCGGCCAAGTGATCCCGTTTCCCATGTCGGCTGAAGCGGCACGCCGCTTCGAAGCGCGCACCCCTGCCGAAAAGCTCGTCCTGCTGGTGGTCGAAGACCATGGCACGCTGTGCGAAATGGTCAGTCTATTTCTCATGCGCTGCGGTTATCAGGTGCGCACGGCCAGCAACGGCGTCATCGCCTTGGAGATCTTGGCCAGGGAAGAGATTCACATGGTGCTGCTCGATTTGATGTTGCCGCGGGTCGATGGTTTTGCAGTGCTACGGCAGATTCATAAGAGCCGTCAAGAAATGCTGCCTTACATTATCGTGGTTTCCGCCGGGGCATCGGACCACGACCGGAGAAAAGTGCTCGATCTTGGCGCCAACGAATATCTGCCTAAGCCGTTTCAGCTGGCGCGTTTGCTCGAACGCGTACAGGCGGTGGAAAAGTATCTGCTGTGACGCTCCGCGGCGCATTCGCGCCAGCCTTCATCCCACTCGCCGATTTATCGGCCGCGTCAAAACTCTGACGCGGCCATCGGTGTTGTTGACGCCGGCCGCCGGCTCGCCCTCGAAATAAAGCAAAAATTCCAATCATTTTCAGGCCCTAGCCCATGGCATGTCGGTTGCTGAGTTACCGTCATCGTCAGCGAGACAACGCCGTGAAAAAAATCATCATCATAGTTGTAGGAGTCCTGGTACTGCTCGGCGGCGGCGGCGCGGGAGTTTATTTTCTCAAGCCCGATCTGTTGCCGGAGTCGATCCGTCCGAAAGGCGCCGCGCATGCCAAGGAAGACACGGAAGGCAAAGAGAAAAAGTCGGCTAAAAAAGAAGAACATGCCCGTGAAGCCGGCGCCGACCTCGATGTTTTCGTCGTCAATCTCGCCGGCGCCGGCGCGCCGCGTTATTTGCGCACCACGTTGAGCCTCGGCATCAAAGACGAGCATGACAAGGAAAAGATCAAGGAACTGTCCGGCAAGATTCGCCACGCGGTGATCATGTATCTCTCCGAACGAAAGGCCGAGGAGCTGGGCGACCCGGCCGGCAAAAACAAGCTGCGCGAAGAACTGCAAAAACAGATCGCCGAGGCGATCGGCGACGATAAGCTCGTGACCAATGTCTATTTCAAGGAATTTCTCATCCAATAGGAGTTTTCGTGTTTCCATTTAGTTCTAAGAATTCTCCCCAGGGACGCCAGGATGGCGGTGGGTTGTCGGGCTACGCTGCGTTGTTGCAGCGGCTGGTGCCGGCACTACGCCGGCGCGGCAACTTGGGCAACGCGCTTGAGCATCTCGGCAGCCTGCCGTTGACGGCGCAATCGTCGCTGGCGCTAGTGCGCTTGCAGGGTGAGACGCTGCTTTTGGGGATTACGCCGCAGAGCATTACCCTGCTGACCAAAGGGAGCGCCGCCGCAGTAGGCGCGCCGGCGGCAGTGCAGCCGGGTGAGCTGGGCACACCATGAACCCATCCGCCTTCGCGCTTTTGACCGGTCCGATCAAGGGCACGGAGATGTCCGCGGCCATGGAGATCATGATTCTCCTGACCGTGCTTTCTCTCGGCCCGCTGGTCCTGGTCACGCTCACTTCGTTTACCCGCATCGTCATCGTGCTGTCGTTTCTGCGCCAAGCCATGGGCACGCAGCAATCGCCGTCCAATCAAATCATCATCGCCCTCTCCTTGTTCGTCTCGTTTCACGTCATGGCGCCGGTCTGGCAGAAGATCGACGCCGAGGCGGTGACGCCCTACTACAAAAAGGAGATTCAACCGCAGGCGGCCCTCGAGCGCGCCTGGGAGCCGTTGCGCGAGTTCTTGTTCAAGCAGACCCGCAAGGCCGATCTCGCGTTGTTTACCGGAATCGCCGGCAACCAGGAAATCGACCCGGCCCAGGTGCCGGCCAGCAGCGTGATCCCGGCCTTTGTCATCTCCGAACTCAAGACCGCCTTTCAGATGGCGTTTCTGATTTACGTGCCGTTTCTCATCTTGGATCTCGTGGTCGCGTCGATCCTGATGTCCATGGGCATGATGTTCTTGCCGCCGGTGTTGATCTCGCTGCCGTTTAAATTGGTGCTGTTTGTTTTGGTCGACGGTTGGAATCTGTTGGTCGGTTCGCTGGTGCGGAGCTTCGTATGACCCCGGAAGGCCTCATCGATATTTTGCGCAACGCGCTGCAAGTGGCGGCCATGGTATGCGCGCCGACGATCCTGTTCGGCCTGATCGCCGGCGTCGCGGTGAGCATCTTTCAGGCGACCACGCAGATCAACGACATGACCCTGGTGTTCGTGCCCAAAGCGGTGGCGACGGTGTTGGCGCTGGTGTTGTTCGGTTCGTGGATGCTGCAAATGTATTTGGGCTTTACCCGGCAAATTATTCTGAGCCTGCCGACCATGATCGGCTGAGGGTCGCGACGCTAGTGCCTGTGACCAAATTAACTCCATGACATCTCTTGCACTACTGATTAGCCAGCACTGGCCCGAAGTCGTCACTTTCCTGTTGGTCTTTGGCCGGACCATGGGACTGATCTTGGGCGCGCCGTTCTGGGGCAGCCATATGGTTCCCGCGCCGGTGCGGATTTGGGTTGCCATCGTCTTGGCCGTGGCGGTTTATCCCTTGGCCAAACCCGGAGCCCTGCCCACCGATATGTCGATCTTGTCGTTGTTCCTGGCCCTGGCCGGTGAAATCTTTTTGGGCTTGATGTTGGGCTGGTTGGCGCAAATGCTGTTCGCCGGGGTGCGCTTGGCCGGCCAGGAGATCGAGATCAAATCCGGCCTTGGCCTGATCCAGCTGGTCGATCCCCACGCAGGCGGCCAGACCGGGGTCTTTTCGGCGTTCCTCGAATTGATCGCCGGTATGATTTTCTTCGCCATGAACGGCCATCATCTGCTGATTCAAGCGCTCGGCTCGAGCTACACGGTTTTTCCTCTCGCCGGTGAAAAATTTATCGTCCGCGTCGCCGCGGGGCTGGTTAACTCCGCCGGCGAGATCTTCACCATCGCCTTGCGCATCAGCGCGCCGGTGCTCATCGGTTTGCTGCTGACCGACATCGTCTTAGGAATCATCAGCCGGGCGATTCCGCAAATGAACGTTTTCATGGTGGCGCAACCGGTGCAGTTCGGTTTCGCCATGCTGCTGCTCATGCTGTCGCTGCCGGCGCTGGTGTGGTTTATCGCGCGCCAACTGCCGCTGACCATCGGTGTGCCCGGCGGCATCGGCTGAGGCGACAGCGGATAAAACCGCTGCAAGAATTTATTTATGGCTGATGAATCGTCCAACGATAGTCTAGAAAAAAACCAAGAGGCCACTCCCAAGCGCCGGGAAGAGGCCCATGGCAAAGGCCAGTTCGCCCGCTCGCGCTATCTAATTCCCGCGGTAACGTTGGGCGCGATCGTCGCCGGCCTGGGTTTCGCCGGCGAAGAATTGACGATCGGTTTGCAACGTTGCTTTGTCGGATTTTTCGCGGCCGCTGGCAAGTCTCAGCCATTGGCCGCGGCCGATGTCGCCGAGCTCGGTGGCAAGGCGGCGTGGCTGCTTCTCCCCACCCTCGCGCCGGTGTTCGCCGGGGTCATGCTGGTTGGCGTGGCCGGCGGCTTTTTGCAGAGCGGTTTGGTGCTCGCCGCCGAGCCTTTGCGCGTTGACTTTAGCCGCATCAATCCATTGCAAGGTTTTGGCCGGTTATTCAGCGTCGATACTTTGTCGGACTGTATCAAGTCGATGGCGATCATCGCCGGCGTCGGTTTGCTCGGCGGTTTAGCCCTCAGTGCCGATCTGCCGGAGCTGGCGGCGCTGGTCGGTCTTAGCGTCCCGGACATCTTTGCCTACGCCAGCCGTGAAAGCGCGAAACTGGCGGGTTGGATCGTCGGCGCGACTCTGGTCATCGCCGGCTTGGATTATCTGTTTCAGCGCTGGCGCACCTCGGTGCAACTGCGCATGAGCCAACAGCAGGTCAAAGAAGAAATGCGCGAGCAGGAAGGCGATCCGCAGTTGAAGGGACGCCTTAAGGGACTGCGCCAGAAATTATTGGGCAAGCGCATGACCGCCGACGTGGCCAAAGCCGACGTGATCATCACCAACCCGACGCATCTAGCGGTGGCCCTGCGCTACCGCGTCGGCGAGATGGCGGCGCCGCGGGTGCTCGGCAAGGGCGCCGGCTTCATCGCCGAAAAAATTCGCGAAATCGCCCGCGCCAAAGGTATTCCCATCGTCGAGAACAAACCCTTGGCGCGTTTGCTGTATAGCCAAGTCGAAGTGGGCCGGGATATTCCCGAAGCCCTGTATCGCGCCGTGGCGGAAGTCCTGGCGTATGTTTACGGCCTGCGCAATCGCCCGGCGTTTCCGAAAAATACTGCACCGCGCTCCTGAGGATACGAATTTTGATGTCCAACGCTGTTCCCACTTCCAATCTCGCGCGCGCCACCGAATTGATGCCCGCCGTGGGCCTCACCGGCGTCATCGTCATGATGGTGCTGCCGGTGCCGGCCTTTCTCCTCGATCTATCGCTGGTCATGAGCATCGCCCTGTCCTTGACCATTCTGATCGTCTCGCTCTACGTCAAAGAAGCGCTCGATTTTGCCGCCTTCCCGACGGTGCTGTTATTCAGCACGTTGTTGCGGCTATCGCTTAACGTCGCTTCCGTCCGCTTGATTCTGCTGCGCGGCGAAGAGGGCACGGCAGCCGCCGGCCACGTCATCGAAGCCTTTGGCCAGTTCGTCGTCGCCGGCAATTATGCCGTCGGTTTCATCGTCTTCGCGATTCTGGTCGTCATCAACTTCGTGGTTATCACCAAAGGCGCGACGCGCATCGCCGAAGTGGCGGCGCGCTTCACTCTCGACGCCATGCCGGGCAAGCAGATGGCCATCGACGCCGATTTAAATGCCGGCCTGATCAATGAAGCCGAAGCCCGCCAGCGCCGCCTGCGGACGCAAAAAGAAGCCGATTTCTACGGCGCCATGGACGGCGCGTCCAAGTTCGTGCGCGGCGACGCGGTTGCCGGGTTGATCATTCTCGCGGTCAATCTGTTGGGCGGTTTTTTCGTCGGTGTCATGCAGAAGGGCATGACCGCGGGGGACGCCGCGCAACTCTATAGCTTACTCAGTATCGGCGATGGTTTGGTCAGCCAGATCCCGGCGCTGATCGTTTCCACCGCTGCCGGTATGGTGGTGACGCGCACGTCGTCGGGCGGCGAACTCGGCGTGGAAATCGTCAAGCAGCTGCTGTGGAATCCCAGAGCGCTGGCCGTGGTCGCGGTGGTGCTGGCGCTATTTATCTTTGTCCCCGGCTTTCCGGCGATGCCATTTTTTCTCGCCGCCGCGGCGGTGGGCGGCGCGGCTTATTACATGTCGCAGCAGGACGGCCTCGAACCGCTGGAGACAATTGCCGATGCCAAGCCGGCGGGCGAAAAAGCCGATGAGCCGGCCCGGCCGCAATCGGTGGATTTGATCGAACTCGAAGTCGGCTACGAATTGATCCCGCTGGTCGACAGCGAACATGGCGCGGTGGTGGAACGGATTCGCGCGCTGCGGCGCCAGTTCTTAAGCGACAAGGGTTTTGTCGTGCCGCAGATTCATATCCGCGACAATCTCCGTTTGACCAGCAAGCAATACGTGATCTTGATCAAGGGCGTCGAGGCCGGCAAGGGCGAGTTAAAGCCGTCCCGGTTATTGGCCATGAACGCCAGCGGCGCGGCCCACAGCGCCAACGATTTGCTCGGCGAGGCGACCCAAGAACCGGCCTTCGGTCTGCCGGCGCTGTGGATTTCCGCCAACGACCGGGAGCGGGCGGAAACATTGGGCTACACCGTGGTCGACCCGGAGACCGTGCTGATCACGCATATTTCCGAATTGGTCAAACGCTACGCGCCCGAACTGCTGACCCGCCAGGACGTGCAACGGTTACTCGACGGCCTAGCCAAGGAAAACCCCAAAGTCGTCGAAGAACTGATTCCCCATCACCTGACCTTGGGCGGCGTGCAAAAAGTTTTACAAAATTTGCTGCGCGAAGAGGTGCCGATTCGCGATTTGTTGTCGGTCGTCGAAACCCTGGCCGATTACGCGCCGACGATCAAAGACACCGACGAGCTGACCGAGCATGTGCGCCAGGCGCTGGCGCGCACGATCACCTCGGCCTACCGCAGCCCCGATGGGCTGATACCGGTGATGACTTTCGATACCCATATCGAGCGGATGATTCGCGAGCGCCACCAAGAAGGGCTCTCCCTCGAACCCCAGGCGGCCCAGCGCATCATGACCGCGGTGCAGCGCTCGGTGGAGAGTTTTACCAAGCGCGGCCAGTTGCCGGTGTTTCTGGCCGGCACCAACGTGCGCCGTCATTTGCGCCAATTGATCAGCCATTACATGCCCCAGGTCGCGGTCTTGTCGCATAGCGAAATTGCCGCCGGCGTCAAGATCCAATCCTTGGGCATCATCAGGTGGAGCGATGAATCTTAGACGATTTTGGGGCCGCGACATGGGTGAGGCGTTGCGCGCCGTGCGCGGTTCGCTCGGCGCCGACGCGCTGATCAGCGACACTAGAAATGTGCCCAAAGACCAGGGCGGCGGTATCGAGATCACCGCGCTTGCCGATGGACCGGTGGCGCCAGCCGACATCATCGCCGAGCCGGCAGTTGGCGCGCTGCGCAGCCCGGCGTACCCGATCGCGGAGCTGCGCCAAGAGCTCGCCGGCTTGAAGTCGATGCTCGCCTGGCTGGCGCCGGGACTCAATCATCAAGACCAAATCGTCAACACTTTGCTGGCCCATGGCTTGAGCATGGAGCTGATCGGCAAACTGACCGAGACCATGCAACAGATCGCTGGCGGCGACCCGCGCGAGCGCTGGTACCAGGCGATTGCCCAACTGATTGTCACCGGCGGCGAAATCGCCGCCGGGCGCGACCGCTTGGCCCTGGTCGGCCCCACCGGCGCCGGCAAAACCTCGAGTCTGATCAAACTCACGATCGCGGCATTGCAAGACCAAAGACGCTCGGTGGGCTGGATCGGCATGGATCAACGCAGTCTGGCCGGCAGCGATCCGCTCGCCGCCTATGCCGCGATTCTCGGCGTGCCCTATCAGCGCGCGGTGGATCGCAAAACCCTTAAGGAGGCACTCGAGCGCTTGAACGATTGTGTGCTCGTGCTGATCGATACCCCCGGTATTAACCCGCGCGATGCGCTGAGCGTAAAAGCACTGGCCAAAACGTTGCTCGGTTTGGCCGAGGTGCGCCGCACTTTAGTGTTTAGCGCCGTGACCCCTGACAAGGATCTCGCCGATTGGACAGCGCGCTTGCGTCCGTTGGGCGGACAGTCGCTATTTTTCACGAAACTCGATGAGTGCCGCTACTTCGGGCCGGTGGTGAGCACGGCGCTTAACGCCGGGCTGCCGGTTTCTTACTTGAGCTTGGGACAGAATCTCACCGGCGATCTGGTGGTCGCGCGGCCGCAAGTGTTTGCCAGTTTATTACTGACGGGAGTCGAAACCGATGATTGAATCCGTAGCGATTGATAAGCCAGCGCCCTATAGCGCGCCACGCCCGCGCGGCGCGCGGGCCAAACGGTTGTCGCCGGCGCCGGTGTTTGCCGTAACCAGCGGCAAGGGCGGTGTCGGCAAAACCAACGTGGTCGCCAATCTGGCCACCGCGCTGGCGCGGTCAAAAAGACGGGTCATGGCGATCGACGCCGACCTCGGCCTCGCCAACCTGGATTTATTTCTCGGGGTCAACCCGGCGCATACCTTGGCGGACTTTTTCTCCGGCGCCGCGGCCCTCGACGAAATCGTCGTCGCCAACCGCGACGGTATCTTGCTCCTGCCCGGCGCCAGCGGCGTGGCAAAAATCACGACTTTGAGCCGCGATCAAAAGAATTCGCTGTTGACCGAATTGGATGTCATGACCGATGACCTCGATCTCGTGCTGGTCGATACCGGCAGCGGTATTTCCGACGCGGTGACTTATTTTACCAGCACGGCGCAAGAAATCGTCGTGGTGGTCACCCCGGAGCTGGCCTCGATCACCGACGCCTACGCTTTGATTAAGATTTTGGTCTCGGCGCATGGGCGCAAACGTTTTGCCATCCTCGCCAACAACGTCGCTGACCAAGCCCAGGCATGGCGCTTGTTCGACACCTTGTCGGGTACGGCGCTGCGCTTTCTCAATGCCTCGCTCGACTTTCTTGGCTGGATCCCGCGCGATCCGCAACTGCTGCGCGCCATGGCGCAGGCGCGCACGGTGGTGACGGAGGCGCCGGATGCGCCTTCAAGCCGGGCGTTTGCCACGCTGGCCGAGCAGTTTATGCGGATGGCCGGTCGCAGCAAGGTCAAAGGCAACATGCAATTTTTCTTACGCCGTATGCTCGAAGCGGAGATCGCCTGATGATGATTGCGGCCAAAACAAGATCGCCGACGCGCTCCGGCCCGCCCGAACGGAATCCCGCGAAGGAAGCGATGATCGCCAAGTATCTGCCCCTGGCGCGCTTTGTCGCCGAGAAAGTGCACCGGCGCTTGCCGCCCGGCGTCGACCTCGAATCGCTGGTGCACTCCGGGGTCATCGGCCTGTTGGAGGCGCTCGACCGGTTCGATCCAAAGCGCGGCGTCGAATTCGAAGTCTATGCCCGCTACCGCATCCAGGGCGAAGTGATGCAATGCTTGCGCTCCCTCGATTGGGTGAGCCGCTCGGTACGCTCCTGGGGCCGCAAGATGGAATCGGCACGGGTCAAGTTGGCCGGCCAATTGGTGCGCGAGCCGACCGCCGATGAGATGGCTAACGAGTTGGCGATCCCGCTGGATAACTATTATCGCATCGACCAACAGCTCAACGATGCGACGCTGCTCAGCCTGGAAGATCTGTCGGTGGGCTCGGCCAACGAGCGCGAAGGCAGCCGTCGTGAAAGCATCCAGAATCTCGATCGCGATCCGCTGACGTTGGTCGAAAGCAAGGATCTCATCGACAAGCTCGGCAGCGCCGTCAAGGGTTTGCCGGAACGCGAACGGCTGGTGATCACGCTTTATTATTACGAAGAACTGACACTTAAGGAAATCGGCGAGATCTTGAATCTGAGCGAGGGGCGTATCTGTCAAATTTTCGCTCAAACGGTGGGGCGCTTGCGCATCGCCCTGGGTATCGCCGTGAAGCCCAAACAAGGCGGCAAGCGCGGCGCCGAGTCGCGCAAAGTGCCGAGCGCGGTGAAACCGGTTCGCGTCTAAGGATGGGCGAGCGAACCGCGAACAATGGCTTAGGAAGTCGCAACTTTTTTTGCTGGCGGCCATGGCAGATTCGATCAATCGGATTGTTCCCCCTTCGGTGTCCGTCGATCGTGGACGGCAGATTGGCAGGGAAAGACCGAAAGAAAAGTCGGGCGCAGAGAAACGCAAGTCTCCTCCTGGCGGCGCTGACGCGCCTGAAAATCACACTGAAGAGCCAGCCGGGGAGCCAGACGGCGCAGCAAAGGACAAAGGTAAGCATCTCGACATTAGTGCTTGAGTGCAGAACGCCAATGAAGCAGTCAAGAAGAAGGAGAACGGTATGGAAATAATCATAGTCGAACTTTCAGCGGTGTTGTTACTGGCGGCGATCGTCTTGTTGTCCAGGCGCCAGCGCGGCGCGGCACAGAAGCGCGGTGCAGCGGAGCTCCAGCGAGGCGAGGACCCGGCGCGGATTGCGGCTCTGGCGCAGCAGACCTGCTTGAATGGCTTGGAGAAGCTGAACGATAGTTTATCGTCGTTGGACCAGCGCACGACAGCGGTCGAGCGCAAGCTCGATAGTCTCATGGAGGCGCCGCTGCTGGAGCGCCGGCAACACTACGAGGCAGCGGCACTGCTGTTCGCCGCCGGACTTGACGGCAGCCGGATCGCCGGCATGCTCGACTTACCGCTTGCCCAAGTGGAGATGATTGGCGAGCTCAGAAAGATCCTCGATACCGGCGTTAAGACGACTCCCGAGGTCGAGCCGCCGCAGCCGGCAAGAACGGCAAAAAGAAAAGCCGCAACGCGCTCGGCTAAACCGAGACCCCAGCCGGTACTGCTCACCGACATCGTTGAACCGGCGCACGCGGTTAACGTGCGCCGCGGTGTAATCACGCATGCATCCTATGGCAACAACAATTCTCAGGCGCGCTTGGGCTAGTCGGCCGGGTCGCCCAAACTTAAAAGGAGTCCAATCATGACGGACATGATGATATTTGTCAGCGCGGTTCTCAGTTCGGGTCTGGTGGCGTTGTGCGCGCTCAAATGGCGCCGGCGCAAAGCCGGCGTCGAGATGAAAAACGACAGCGTCGCGCAACTGGAAGACGTGCTGCGCGCGGCCGAGCTGAGCAACGCAAGCTTTTTTCACTCCCTCCAGCTGGTGCAAAAAAATCTCGAATCCTTGCTTACCCGCGCCGAGAGCGCCGAGCAAAGACTGCGCGCGATGATGTTGCAGCCGGGGGGGGAGAAAAAGGAGCAATACGCCGCCGCCGCGTTGCTGCTTGGCGATGGCCAGGAACCGCAGCGGGTCGCGTCGATGCTCAATCTGCCCTTGCCGCAGGTCCAACTCGTCCGTGAGCTGCAAAGGATGACGATCAATGAGCGAAGCCCGGCGGCGCGCAAAGGCGGCGAGGAACCAAACCCAAAGCGGGAGATCCAGCCCCAGACAAAAATTGCCGCTCCCAGGGAAAAAACTGCCGCCGATCCGATGCGCTTGGTCGATGTCATTCGCAAGGCGACGAGCGAGGCGGCGAAACGGGAAAACGAGTTACACCATTTTAACGGCATCAATGCCTAATAACCGCAGTCGGCCGCGTCAGGGTACGCGGATTGCTTTGAGGTAACTGAGATGGATGCAGCGATGTATAAAGCTCTCTCCGGCGCGGTGGTGGAAATGCGCCGGCTCGAAACCGCGTCGCAGGATTTAGCCAACGTCAACACGGCGGGCTACAAGGGGCAGCGTCTGGCTTTCAGCGAAGTGCTCGCCAAGCGAGTTGGGCCGGAGGACCGGCCCGGCGGATTTGTTGCCGTCGCCGGCCAACGCACCAATCTCCACCAGGGCGCCATTGAAGGCAGCGGCAACCCCTTTCATCTTGCCCTCGAAGGTGATGGCTACTTTGCGATTCGAACCCCGCGCGGCGAGCGCTACACGCGCAACGGCGGCTTTACCCTGAGAGGCGATGGCACGGTGATCACGCCCGGCGGCGATCCGCTGCTCGGCGAGGACGGACCGATCCAGTTGGACGGCGCGTCCATGGTCGTCGCCGCCGACGGCACGGTGACGTTTGGATAATAGCGAAATCGGCAAACTACGCATCGTGCGCTTTAAAGACGCCGGTAAAGCGGAGAAAGAGGGCGCCAATCTGTTTCGCAGCGACGGCGCCAACGTCACCGCCGCGAGCGACGCGCGCGTCGTCCAAGGTCATCTCGAACAATCCAATGTCGGTGCGGTCGATGGCATGATCGCGTTGATCAGCATCAATCGCCAGTTCGAGAGCTACCAGCGGGCGATGAAACTGCTCGATTCGGTAACCGAAAAAATTCTCAGCGACAGCAGTCGATAAAAGATAGTGCAAAATTCCATATTCAAAATTAACAAAGATCGATCGGTAATCCGGAATTTGAAATCTGTAATCTGAAATTCCGAGCAAAGCGAGGACAAAATGCGCGCACTATGGACCGCCGCCACCGGCATGCAAGCCCAGCAACTCACTCTCGATGTGGTCGCCAACAACTTGGCCAACGTGCAAACCGCCGGCTTCAAGCGCAGCCGGGTCGATTTTCAAGATCTGGTTTACGAAACCTTACAGGCTCCCGGCGCGTCGTCGGCTCAGGGCCAAGAGATCCCCACGGGATTTCAAGTCGGCCATGGCACCCGTGCGGTGGCGACTCAACGCCTGTTCATCAAAGGCGACATGCAGCAGACCGGCAACTCCCTCGATATGGCCATCGAAGGCGACGGTTTTTTTCAAGTGACGCTGCCGAGCGGCGACACCGGCTACACCCGCGCCGGCACATTTAAGAAAAACAGCCAGGGCCAGATGGTAACCAGCGACGGGTTTACGTTGCAGCCGCAAATCACCATTCCGCAAAATGCCGTGAACGTCGTAATCGGTGTCGACGGCATCGTCTCAATTTCCGTGGCGGGCCAAGCCCAGCCGCAACAGGTTGGCAGCATCGAGCTGGCGCGCTTCATCAATCCGGCCGGCCTGCTCAGCCAGGGTCGCAATGTGTTTCTGCCCACCCAGGCATCCGGCGATGCCACCGTTGGCACTCCCGGACGGGATGGCTTGGGCACGCTGATCCAAGGTTTTGTCGAAGGATCCAACGTCAACGTGGTCGAAGAGATGGTCGGTTTAATTACCAGCCAGCGCGCCTACGAGATCAATTCGCGGGCGATTCGCACCGCCGATGAAATGATGCAGACGGCCAACAACTTGATCCGAGGATAAGGTTAGGCGTTTATGAATGCTACTCACGGGTTTACCTACCGGCGGCCGCGCGAGATCGCTGCCAGCGTCGGCCGTTGGCTCTTGGCGCTACTGCTCGGTTTGGCTTTGTCGGTGCAGGCCGACGGCAGCCAGACCCAGCCGCTCGATAGCGGCGCGGTGGAGGCACTTTTGCTCCGTCATATGCGCCAAGCGGAACCGCGGCGGCTGGAGAATCTCGAGATCCGCGTGCTGCCGTTTCAACCGGTGCTGCTGCCGGCCGGCGTGGCGCGCCTGCGGGTGGCGCAGTCGGCGCGCGGCGGCGCCGGCGTGCAGAGTTTTCTCATCGCTGCTCACGTCGGCGAGAAGGAAGAGGCGCGCTTTTGGGTGAAGGCGGAGGTTCGGGTTTACGATCAGGTAGTGGTGGCGGCCCGGCCGCTCGGGCGCCAAGAAACTCTCAGTGCGAAAGACTTGCGCTTGGAGCGGCGCGAAATCACCAGCCGCACGGCCCAGATCTTTACACGCCTCGACGACGTCGTCGGTAAACAATCCACCCGCTCCATCCCGAGCGACGATGTCATTACCGCCAACGCCATCGAGCGACCGACGCTGCTCAAGCGCGGCAGTCCGATAACCTTGGTTTTCGATTCCGGCAGCCTACGGGTAGAAACCCAGGGCGTCGCCGAAGAAGGTGGTAAGATGGGCGACTTGATTCAGGTGAAAAACTCTACTTCAGGGAAAATGTTGCGCGGTGTGGTGCTCGACGAGCGCAACGTGAAGGTAAACTGATGCGCCGATATATGTCAGTTTGGCCGTTAGCCGTGACGCTCGCGGCTTGTGGGCCGATGATCGAAAAAAGATTTTTCCCCAAGCCCAGCGAACAGGAGATGGCCCGGGAAGTGGGGCGGCTCGGACACACCGACGTGACGGCCAAAAGCAATCAACCGGTGTCGCAAGGTTCGCTATGGCCGGCGGACGATCACGTGTTTTTTTACGCCGACAAAAAAGCTCTCCGGATGGGCGATATCCTCACCGTGCGCATCATTGAAAGCACGCAGGCGAACAATACCGCAGACACCGATCTGTCGCGCAACTCTTCGGCCAATGCCAGCTTCAGCACGTTCTTCGGCAAAAAAAAGTTTCTAAACCTTTTCAAGTTGAGCGAGGATCTTTTAGCAACCACATCGGAGAACAGCCACCAGGGGGCGGGCGTGACGACCCGCAGCGGTCAGCTGACCGCGACCATGACCGCAGTGGTGCGCGAGGTATTGCCTAACGGCAACCTGGTTGTTCAAGGCACTCGGGAAGTTCTGGTCAATCATGAGCAGCAGTTTATGACCCTAACGGGTGTCGTGCGGCCGCAGGATGTGAGCCGGGACAACATTGTTCTGTCGACTCAATTGGCCGACGCCAATATTTCCATCGGCGGTCTCGGCGTGGTCGCTGACAAGCAAAGATCCGGCTGGGGCACCTGGCTGTTCGATCTCGTCTGGCCGTTCTAACGAATGGATAATGGATTGACAATTAATAATACGCGAAACTCGATGAAAACTTTACGCCTTAATTGGCGGCTGCTGTTCGTCCGTGCGGCGGCATTTTTACTTTTGCCTTTGGGCTTTTGCCATGACGCCAGCGCCGCGCGGCTTAAGGATTTGGCTCAGATCGAAGGATTCCGAGCCAATCAATTAATCGGCTATGGCTTGGTGGTTGGTCTAACCGGCACGGGCGATAGGCAGAACACCGAATTTACCGTGCAGAGCCTGACCAATCTGCTGCAAGACTATAACCTCCGCCTCAACCCAGCTGACGTGGACGTAAAAAACGTCGCCGCGGTGATGGTTACCGCGGAAGTGCCGGCTTTTGTGCAACCGGGAACCCGACTCGACGCGACTATTTCATCGATTGGCGATGCAACGAGCTTATCCGGGGGAATCTTGCTCTTGACGCCGCTCAAAGGACCTGATGGCAAAGTCTACGCCGTTGCCCAAGGGCCGGTGAGTTTAGGCGGTGGCTATACCGCTATTGGAATTAACGCCAAGATTACCAAGAACCACCAGACCGCGGGACGAGTAACCGCCGGCGCTTTGCTTGAACGCGGGATCGCGTCCGACGTCGTTTCGCGCGAGGGACAAATTCGCATCAATTTGAACAAGCCAGATTTCACCACCGCACGGCGTGTGGCCGAAGCCTTAAATAAGGGATCGTTGCAGATCGGTGCTCAAGCGCTTTCGCCTGGCGTCGTGACCGTTGGACTGCCCGAGAATTACAAAGATCGAGCCGTAGATTTTATCGCCGCCTTGGAATCGGTCGAAATTGCCCCTGACAACATAGCGCGAATTGTCATCAACGAACGAACCGGCACGGTGATTATAAGCAAGGATGTGCGCATAGCCCCGGTGGCAGTGGCTCACGCCGGGCTGCATATTACAGTGAAGACTGACTTGAACGTTTCTCAGCCCAATCCCTGGGGGCGTGGTCAAACCGTGGTGGTGCCAGACACTACCGTCACCATCAAAGAGCCGGAAAGCCGGCAATTGGTCGAATTGCCCGGCGGGGCGGGTGTCTCGCTCAATCAACTTGTTCAAGCGCTCAACTCATTGGGTGTGACGCCGCGGGATTTGATCGCGGTGTTTGAGGCGTTGCGCGAAGCCGGAGCGCTGCAAGCTGAACTGGTGGTCATGTAGCGTAAATCAGTCACGATCATGGAAATCAAATTGCCAAACCCACTTGCCCTACAGCCGCGGACCAGCCCCACGGCACAGCCGGCTGATGGGCTCCAGCGGCGCAAGCTGGCCCAGGAGTTCACAGCGTTTCTCTATCAAGAGGTCTTGAAAGCGATGCGTGCGGCGATGCCACAGGATGGACTAGTCGAGGGCGAATCGATGTCGCGCGATTTTTTTACCTCGATGATGGATGCCGAGGTGGCCCGTGTGGTGGCGCGGCGCGACTCCAGTGGCGTTGCCAAGGCGGTGGAAAAAACTTTCCAACGCATCCCGATGGAACTCAACAAGACTCAACCTGCGAGTAATCCGCCGTCGCTGGCAATACCGCTGCCACCATCATTGCCGGCGCCGGGCGTGGTTTCGTCAAACTTCGGTGTGCGCGCCGATCCGTTCGACGGCCAGCGCAAGTTTCATCAGGGTGTCGATATCGCGGCGGCGGCCGGCACGCCGATTCACGCCGTGGCTCCGGGGCGGGTGGTTTTTAGCGGCGTTAAGCCGGGTTACGGTAATCTGATCGAAGTCGATCATGGCGGCGGTTGGGTCACGCGCTACGGCCATAATTCTAAGAACCTGGTCGCTGTCGGCGATCAGGTGGATGCCGGCCGGCAACTTGGGCTGGTCGGCCGGACCGGCCGGGCCACTGGCGATCATCTTCATTTCGAAGCGCGCCGTGACGGGCGCGCGGTGGATCCCAAAATGTTCCTCGTGGCCATGGCAAAAGGTACGCGGCTTAGTTCAAAGGCGTAAAACAGCGTCGAATAGGCATGGCATAGCATGGCAGTTTTTTAGCAGTTTAAAGAAACCGCGCGGGCTTAAAGTCCGGCAGCGACTGGCCGATAGTTTCCCTACAGAGGAGTAAGAAATGAAGATCACCCCCAAAGGCGCTGAGAGCAGCGATCTCGCTAAGATCGTTCAGAACGACAAAAAAACCGCTGTTGCGGGCACGAATAGGGATTCGATGGCAGCCCAGCGCAGCGGCGAATCGGCCAGCGTCAAAATCTCGCCAGAGGCCAGAGAGTTGCAACGAATCGCCGAGTTGGCGCGTAAAGGCGAGCAATTGCGTAGCGCAAAGGTAGAAGCGCTCAAGGAGCGAATCGCCAACGGCCAGTATCAGGTCAGCGAGGACGAGGTCGCCAAAAGCATCGCGCGCGCCGAAGTTACGCGCCTGCTGGAAAAGAAGTAGGGCCATCCGATGAGCATTGCACTAGACCGGTTGGCGGCTATCCTCGAGCAGGAACTCACGGTGGCCGAGGAACTGGAAAATAACTTGGTGGCGCAGAAACAGGCGATCGTCGATTGGAACGTCGAGGCTCTGCTGGGGCAAATCGCCGCGCGTGAATCCTGGCTGCGGCTGCTCAGCGAGTTGGAACAGAAGCGCAGCGAATTCTTGAATCAGTCCGGCATGCATCGAGCCTTGACGACGCTCCGCCAACTGCTCGCTGACTTGCCGCCGAACGGGCCGGAGTTTAGGCGCATGAGCGATTTGCAGGAGCGCACCCGCGCGGTGTTTTCGCGTTTACAAGCCGATCAACAAAATCTCCACAGCGTCATGAGCCATATCTCGGCGCATGTGCAAGAGGCATTGGGAGCTTTGACCGGACCAGCGCTATCGCTCTACGGCGAATCGGGAGTTGTCGGCAGCGCGCCGGCGGCTTCGGCATTGCTGCAGAGCCGTGTCTAGGGGCCGACCAGAGTAAAACTTCATGGGTATTACGTCTACTTTGTCCCTCGCCGCCCAAGCTTTGAAGGTGGCGCAGTTGGCGATCCAGACCACCGGCCATAATTTGGCCAATGTCGCGACACCGGGTTTCTCGCGTCAACGGGTCGATCTGGTTTCCGCCCACCCCTCGTTTAACGGTGGAGTATTTATCGGCCAAGGGGTCAACGCCGCCGGTGTCTCCCGGGTGGTCGACCATTTTGTCGAAGCCGAACTCTTAAGCCTTCATGGTGAGGTCGGTTACAGCGATACCCAAAGCCGTGCCTTGAATAGCATCCAAGACGCTTTCCCCTTGACCGGTGGCGTTAACGGCGCCCTTAGCGAATTTTTCGGCGCTTTGTCCGATCTGGCCAACAATCCAGCGGGCCTGGCTGAACGGGTGAGCGTAATCGGAAAGGCACGTGCTCTGGGCGACACCCTGGCGCAAACGCGTCAGGTGCTGACTTCATTGCAGCGCGATTTGGACCAGGATCTCGGCACCGTCACGCAGCGGTTGAACGTGTTGACCGAGCAGATTGCCGGATTGAACAATCGAATCGCTTTTACCGAAGTGCGCGGCGAAGCGGCCAACGATTTCCGCGATCAGCGCCAGACCCTGCTGCAAGAGCTGGTTTCGCTTACCGGTGCGACGGTGCGGGAGTCCGAAAACGGCCAGGTGACGGTCACCGCGGGTGGCCTGCTATTGGTCGGCGGTGAGCGCTTTGCAACGCTCAGTAGCGACGCTGTCGGCGGCAATAGCTTGCACCTGGTGACCTATCAAAGCCCAGATGGCACTGCGTTTGACGCCACCACGCTATTTAACGCCGGCAAAATCGGTTCGTTGCTCGATGCCCGTGACACTCAGGTTCAAGCGACCATCGACGAGGTCGACCTGTTGGCCAAGAACTTGGTCGACGAAGTCAACAGCCAGCATGCGCTTGGCTACGGTCTGACCGGCGCCGTTGGCGGTAACCTTTTCACGCCCATTACCGTCACCGCCGGCGCAGCGGCCAATGTCACTGTCGATGCGGCGCTGGCGGCGGACCCGCGGTTGCTCGCGGCGGCAGCCGCACCGGCCGCGCTACCCGGCGACAACCGTAATGCTCTGGCGTTAGTCGGTCTGCGCGGCGCGACGATCGCCGCCTTGGGCGGGCAGAGCTTCGAGGATCGCTTTTTTTCTCTGGTAGGCGAAATCGGTTCGCAGGCGCAGGCGGCACAATCACGTGTCGATTTTCAGCAAACTCTTTTGACCGAAACCCAGTCGCGGCGCGAATCGGTTTCGGGAGTTAATCTCGATGAAGAGGCGACCAAGCTGATTCAATTTCAGCGGGCCTTCGAAGCGTCGTCCATGCTCGTGCGCACGGCCGATGAAATGTATCAATCTTTGATAGATATGGTGCGATAATGATGCGGATTACACAGCAAACGATTTCCACACAAGTCACCGAAGGGTTGCAGCGCTCTTTCCAGCGATTAGCGCGCACGCAAGAGGCGGTAACTTCCGGGCGGCGCATCAATCATTTGTCCGATGACCCGATCGGCGCCACACGAGTCTGAGAATTGCGTGGCTTTGAGCAGTCACTCACGCAATACGAAAAAAACTTAAACACTGCACTGCCGGCGTTTGAGCAGGCGGACAGCGTGCTGAGACAGTGTCATAGACCGTTTAGTGCGTGCCAAGGAACTTGCGCTCGCAATGGCTAATGACAGCAACTCGCCGGATCAACGCTTGCAAACCTCTAAGGAAGTCCGAGAGTTGTTAAACCAGGTTTTGAGTCTTGCCAACACAAAAGTCGAAAATCGTTTTATCTTTGCTGGATTCGTCAACGGGACTCCGCCTTTTTCCGAGGGGGGCGGTGTCGTGAGCTATTCAGGGGACAGCGGCGAAGTTTTGGTGCAAACAAGTGCGGCTAGTTCGATCCCGATGAATGTGCCAGGCGATAAGGTTTTTCAAGGAGTGGGCCTGGGGACGGGTATCGATATTTTCGACATCTGTCTGGATTTGGAATCGGCGTTGCAAAACAACGACGTCAGCGGGGCTTCTGGCATTCGCACGCAGATCGGCCGTTTGGACGTCGCGGTTGATCAGATCCTTAGCTTTCGCGCTGAGTTTGGCGCCCGCGTCAACAACGCTCAAGTGGGTAGGTACGTGAACATCAGCCCGGTTCCCCACCCGAGCGTCGTCTGCCACGCCGCGACGACCCAGCCAGCAGCGATCGTTCGCTTGCTCCCCCGCCGGTAGCCCCGCAGCAGGAGGAAGAGCGAGAACGGGATGCCTCCGCTCGAGATGAGGTTCAGGTGACCGATGTGCCCCAGGCGCCAGGGCGTGTAGGCGAACGCGGCGCCCGCGCAGAGCCCGCCGAGCCGTCCTGTGCCGAGCTCGCGGGCCAGCAGGTACGCGCCGAGGAATGCGAACGCCTCCGCGAAGAGAAAGAGCAGGTTGTAGACGAGGAGCGCGCTGTGCGGCCCCCAGGCCGCGAGCGCGCCCGCGGGGGCGTAGCCGACGCTCGCGTCGTTCAACGCGAAGCTGTCCCGGAGCGGCCAGAACGCGTTGGCTTGCCAGACCTGCAAGGGGTCGTGAACGAGGGCATGCCCGGACCACGCGACCTGCCATGCCTGGACCAGCGCATCGCCCAGGTTGGGCGTGATGTCGCTGCCCAAGTGGAGGACGAGGGGCCAGCTGGTGGCAACGGCAAGGGCAACGCCGACGCCGACCGTTGTGGAGACCTCGAACGCCCGCAGGCGATTTGTCGGGCTGAGACTCAGCAGGAGATGGTCCTGTCCGTCCGTGCGCCTTGCAGCGGTCCTCAGGGTCCCCGTTGCTGGTGTCGGCCTTCTTGCGTCCGAATAGACCGCAGCGGAGGCGCTCGAGCGGGCGTTGGAGCGCCTGCGACGAGTGGACGGCAAGCCAGCGCACGCGCCGATCTCGTCGACGAGTGCCTGGCTCAGTACGACGCGCAGTTCGAGACGATCGAGAAGCTGCGCTGGCTGCAGTGAAAACGGTCAAGGTATTCGGTGATCGGGGCCTCTCGAGGCGACCCGGCCGCTGCGGCAAGTGCTGACCCGCGCGGTGTTGTGGGGGATGATCAATGTCAACCCGGCGAAGCAGCGCGTAAACCCGCAGCCGCGGCGGACCGAGAAGCACCCATTCGAGTCGTGGGCGCAGCTCGACAAGCTGGCCGCCAGGCTCGACACGCTCGCTCGGCCTCTGTTGGTGTCGCTGCTGCGAATCCGTGCGCGTGACTATGAAGACCTCGCAGCTCGGCGCCGGGATCAAGCTGCTGCAGAGGGTCTACGATCTCCGCCCTGCCTTTGCGACCTTCGCGCTCCTGACGGCATCTCCACATTCGATCTCTCCCGCTACGTGGTCGCCCGCCTGACCATGATCGACCGCCAATACGGACACCTCGCCCGTGACGGCCGCCACCACGCGTTCAATCTCTTCGACACTACACGCACTCAGAAACGAGTGGCGTCCACGCGGTGGACGCTGCACCGGCAAGTCGTCGCCCAGCGCGCGCAAACAACAGCCCGTGCTGAGCAGGCGAAACCGGAAGCCCTCTGACGGACGAACCGTCGATGCCGGAAGCCGGTGCCACGAGGTGGGCTCGGCCGCCTCGGGCAGTGGTCGGCGCTACCAGGAGCGTCGTCTCGCGGCTCAACCATGATCCTCGTCTCCGGCGGGTTGTGAGCGGCGCCTCCCAGACGGCCTCTGGGTCGGCGGCAACGACGATCGCGACCTCGTCGGACACGTCGAAGATGGGTATGAACTCGTCGGCGAGCACGTCGGCGAGCACGTCGGCGAGCACGTCGGCGAGCACTCGAAGCCCAGGCTGCCACAACTCGAGGAGTTGCGCGTCGGCAATTCGTCTCCGACAACGAGGGGAAACTACGGATCCTGCGTGGGAAGCATCTGCGAGAATCAACGGCGTCGTGAAGAGGCGTTCCTGGGATCCGGAGTCGGCGGCCGCCGCCGCTACCCTGTTCGCGCTCTTCTTCGTCGCTATTGCCGCGCTCGGCGGGTTCTTCCTGGGTCGGGCCACGAAGAACTCGAGCAACGCCTCGCGCCCGAGCACGACGCAGGCTGCGCCGACGAGGGTCGACCCCCACATCGCCGCCGGAGCACACGACTTCGTCAACTTCGCCTGCGCCCAATGCCACGGCCTCGATGGACGGGGCGGCGTGTCGCCCGACGTTCCCTCGCTGACGGGCGCCGGCAAGCAGCTGACGCCGGCCCAGCTCCGGCAGATCATCAACCACGGCCTGGGCGAGTCCGCCAACCCGAGGAAGCCTTACATGCCGGTCTGGGGCGAGGTGATCTCGGGCCGCCAGGTCGACGACCTCGTCGCCTACATCCGTGCAGGCCTGCCGTCGGTTCCGACCGCCACTCCGCTGCCGATCCCGCAGCAGCAGGGCGCCGCCGTCGAAGGGGCTACGCTCTACGTCAACTACGGCTGCATCGCCTGCCACGGCCCGAACGGACTGGGCGGCGTTCCCAATCCAGTCGCAGCGGACAAGACGATCCCGGCGCTGTCCGGGGCCGACTTCTTCAAGGAGTTCAACAGCGACGCCAAGATCATCGCGTTGATCAAGAGCGGCAGTGTCATCGGCCGGGCGCCGATCGTCAGCATGCCGCACTGGGGCGGCATCATTCCGCCCGACCGGCTGAACGCGCTCGTCGCCTACATCAAGACTCTGAAGGCGACATAGCACTTGCCTCGGCGGCGCTCGGGGGTCCTAGCAGATCGAGAACCTCGCCTCACCGGGTGCTGGCCAGGCTCGTCGCGGGCGTCGCGGACCGAGTAGACGATTACGGCGGCAGTAGAGCAGATCGCGGATCGCGGCAGAACGTGTGGCGCTCGCACCGAAAGGTCGGAGCACGCTGGCCCAACCAGCAGCGGCGGGGCTGGGATTCGAGGGACGGACGAGGCTGTGCGGGTGGCGATGGGCTCGGCTCGCTGACTGTCGCGTTCCGGTGGAAGAGCGACAGACGTGATCCGACCCGCGTGGATGGCGAGGGGCTTCTCAATCGGGCGTTGCGACAGCCTGGCGCGGCCCCAAGAAGGCACTGACCGCGGCGTTGAAGGCTTCCGGATTGTCCAGATTGGCGATGTGGCCCGCGTCTGGGATCGTCTCGAAGCGCGCGTTCGGGAGAAGCGTCGCGAGCGATCGAGATAGCGGGAGGTTCAGCCGGTCTCGCTCGCCGCAAAGAACGAGCGTCGGCGTCGTGAGTCTCTCCGCCGATCGGCGCACGTCGAACCGAGCGCATTCGCGCATTGGCGCTCCGAGCTGATGTGGCGCTCGCGGTATCACCCGTACCAACACACTCATGGCGTATTGGAACGCCTGCAGGCGAGCGGGCAGGGAGGCAAAACCGGCAGTGAGCACCAGGCGCGACACCCGATCAGGCCGCTCGATGGCGTACCGAAGCGCCACGAGGCTTCCCCACGAGAGGCCACAGAGATCGGCATTCACAAATGCGAGCGCCCCGAGCGCGGAGACTGCCTTCTCGATCGAAAGCTCGAAGTCCGGCGTGAAGACCGTTCTGGTTGACTCGAACAGAGCGACCTGTGGTCGCCAAGCACTTGCGTCTGACCCGATCCCGTGAAGAAAGATCAGCGGCGGTGTATCGGTCATCAGCGGGAGAAGACTAGGCAACGTTCGCGTCCTGTTCAGCGGGGAGCCCCCTGGGCCCGGGTCGAGGCCAGGGAGCTGACAGCACCGAACCGTGTCATTGCGCGACTTGAAGGTGCTGGCGGCTGCGCTGGTGCTGTGGCCCGGCGAGCAGGCGGTTATGGGAAGCGAGAAGGATAGGAGGGGCTGCGTGCAGTGAGCGCGTTGGCGGGATCAACGCGGCGAAGCGGTCTTCCTTCGTGCAGTGTTCGGCTGACCACCGTGCGGGACGAGCAGGAGGCGGAGATCGTGTGCGGGTTGCTTCGCTCAGCCGGATTCGAGTGTGGGCACCGGGTCACGGAGGAGACGGACTCGATGCTCGAAGGATTCCAGTCCGAAGGACCGCACGAATCCGGTCGATCCTCGGCCGCGTCGAGGCGGAGTTGACGTGCAGGAGAGGGCGGCGGACGGAAAGAACCGTGCGGGCTTGGCCTCGTGGGCTCAGTTCGTGCCGAACTCCCTCGCCGCCACGGTGCCTGCTCGAACAATCGTGGGGCCCGCCGGGGCGACCGGAGCCAAGGACATAGACCCAATCGGTGGGCATCTCCAACTCCTCTCTCAGAAGAAATCTCCTGCGGGAGTATCGAGCAGAACTGTCTTGGCTGTTGCCAAGACAGTTCGCGCTGCTGTGCCCCGTCTTCAAAGCCCCTCTCGCTCTGGACGCGGGGCACAGCAGCGCGATGGTTGGGGACCCGGAGACGGCGGTCGCCATGTGAGGGGCGTCGGGTCAGCGGCTTTCGCGTTCACAGTCCGGTGGCGATCGGGGCGCGCTTCAGGAGCCGGTACGAGTTCTCGCCGAGCCACAGTTCTGCCGAAGCGATGGCGGCCCCGTCGAGCCATCGCTCGACCGCATCGAGAACACGCAGAATCGTTCGATCTGATCCGCGCTCCACGTCGAGGTCGACCTCCGGGTGATCATCCGCGAGCGTGACCCGCTCGCCGCCGAAGACGGCCGCCAACCGCAGAGCAAGCGCGCTTGCGCTCGCACCGTCGGCCACCACGATTCGCATCTTCATCCCGATCCTCCCTCGCTTCACTTGGCCACCAACCAAGACTGGTGCGAAAGCCGCTCCCGCCCAGCTGCTAAGGGTGGATCTCCGCGAGTACCGATTCTTACGGCCCCACGAAGGTCTTCACGCGAACCCCCGATTGTCCGTTGTTCGCACGAGGAGCGTAGCACGCGACTTCCGCTCCAGCACGCGAGGGCCTCAATATACGCTGGGACACAAATCGCATGGTTGAGCGGAAATGGCTCAGCATCCTGAGGCTTTCTCGTTCCGGCGGGACTGAGGTAGGGCTCCCGGCTTTGCCGGGGCCGAAGAGCGCACCGTGGTCTTCGAGGTCTTAGCCTGCCAGCGCTCGACCACGACATTGCGCGACTTAGCCAGTTGAGGCAGTGGCCGCACCGCAGACCAGGGAACGCGCGGCAGCGCTCCGCCGTCGCTTCAGCAAATGCAGGCGACCGCTGTTGATCCCGGTCGAGCAGGTCGAGAAACTCGTGCCCAAAGAGCAGCGGGTCGTGCTTCGTGCTTCGCCACCGGTCGCCGACCCGAATCGTGCCGATCAACTGGAGAGTGAGATTCACCCACCGAGGTGGAAGGAGGCAGCCGTGCCCGGATTGTCTGTGGCGCTCGGCCGCCTGATCGAGCGGAAGAAGACGAGCCAAACACGGTGGGCGTGCCGATCATGCACCGGGCTACCAGCTCGTTCGGGCCAGCGGTGGTGATGACTCTGCAACTCTCAATCAGTGAAGGAAGCCTAGGAGTCGTCGCGAACGTCGTGGTTCCCCGCGGGGGCGAAGGGAGTCACCTGGGGACTCGTTCGACCGGATCATCCAGGAACACCTCGACCTGACGAAAACAGCAGCCTCGAAGCAGTCTGCAAAGAACCTTCGGTTCAGTCACGTTTTGTCGGGCTCAGGGCAACGAAGTCCCGTCTGCTCACGCAAGAACTTCCGCTAAGCAAGTCTCGGGGTCTGCTAGTTCAAGCACGACTCCGAAGGCGGGCTTTGCTGGCTCGCCGCCGACGAGATGCGCGTTGCAGGTGCCACCGTGGTAGCCGCGTCCGGTCACCTCGGCGAAGAGCTCCCGGTAGACCTCTGCGTTGTCGCGGGACAGGTAACCGAGCTTGCCTTCGGGCGAGTGGACGGCGACCGCGTTGGGATCGTGGGGGTTTGAGGGCTCGGGGAGCAGGGTCGCTGAAAATGCTCGCGCCCCGCCGAATTCGATTGAGCAGTTCGCGTTCGTGGCGCTAAGGGCTTGCTGGTAGTGGGACTCTCCGACCACGGCGCAGTGGCCGTTGCCTGACAGCTTGAGCAGCAGTGACGGATGGATCTGCTTCGGCTTCCGCCTGAAGATGTTCAACATGCGAGTCTCCTTCAAGGTCAACGACACGACTCAGAGGGAACCGTGTCGCCTTCTCGTTGATGTACCAGCCGCTACGACCGACTTACCAGCTCGGTCATCGCAGGTGAGTCTTGAGCGTCGCGATCCACCCGGGTGGGGGGAGGGTTTTGCCGGGTGCGACCGCGGCCTCGATGATTCGTGCTGCCGCGCCGAGGACGAACGAGGCTCCCGCTAGCTCGCGGAACTGGCGGTTCTGGTTGACCGTCGTGACTGTGCGGATCAGGCTTTCGAAGCGGTTCCGAAGCTCTCCGTGCGAGACGCCGAGTTCCTCGAGAAGCTGTTCGAGACTGGTCAGGTCTGCTCCCGAGGGCCACGCCCCAAGTCCGTAGGCGAGCACCACCACCGGGTCTTCCGTCGTTGGCACGGTTGCGCCACCGCTCACCCGCTCTGACTTCAGCGCCTCGACGGTCTCTCGCACCAGTTCACTTCCGTGGGCGACTGCCGCTGGCGAGGTGATCGTCTCTGCTGCCGCCTGATAGCCCTGTGCGTGGACAGCGCGAAGCTGGGCTCGCCAACGCCAAGCACATTCTCTCAGCCCACCAAGAGCGCCTCGGCGTCCAAACGCTCGGATAGCGTCCTGCCTGAGTCCTGCCATCGTCCCGTGTTCGCTCGTCTCGGCCTGAGGAACAAGCAGAACCAGGAGCTGGTCGAGCCTGCGCCGAAACGGGTTTCTAGCCCGTGAACCCTGGCCGAACAGGAGCAGGACGATCCAGACCTCGATCAAGAACAGCCAGCCCGGCGCGGCGCTCTGCGAGACGAACAAGACCACGACAACCTCCCAAGATCAACGACCGCGTACGGACGCCGAACACCGTCCAGTTGCTACGGGCGGATCTTCAGCAGAGCAACAACTCGGGCTCTACGATCGCGGGGAGCCGGGATGTGAGGCCCCTTCGATAGCGGGATTGTAGCACCGATCACGAGTGCTAAATCCTGCGCAGCATCCCTCTCGGGCCTCAGTGAGCGGCTTATTGAGTGGCAGGGAAAAAGACGTTTCGCTCCGCCGCATTTGCTTGGGAGTAACCCCCAAACAATCTGCGCGCTACGACTCGAGCGGCAATGCGGCGGTCATGCGCCGGCTCTAACTCGGCCCGACTCTACGGCGAGTTCTCGGCAGCGGCCAGGGGTCGCACGAGCGGCGGCAGGAGCAGGAGGTGGCTTTCGACGATCGCTTCTGCGACGTCGACGAGTTTGCGCCCGTTGTGTTGTGAGTGGGTGCGGAGCATCTCGAATGCCCGTTCCTGGTTGATCGCGTGGCGTGCCATCAGGATTCCTTTCGCCTGTTCGATCACTGCCCGGCGCCCGAACGCTCCCTGCAGGTTCTGGAACTCGGAGAACCGCTGCAGGGTGATGTCGATCGCGTTCTGTAGTTCCTCGGCGTCGGCATCGACGATGTAGGCGAAGATGCCGCGCCTGGCGGCCTCGTGGATATAGGCGGGGTCTCTGGCCGAGAGCAGCGCGATCACCGGGCAGGCAGCTTCGTGGACGATCTCCGCGATCAACTCGAGAGCGTGCTCGGAGCTCAACCCGAGCCCGACCAGCGCCACGTCGGGCCGCTCCCTCGCGGTCACGGCACCGACCTCCCTGACCTCGATCTCGCGGGCGATCACCTCATGGCCGAGGCCGGCGACGATCTGAGCGAGTAGCTCGAGCCGGTCTCGGCGCTCGTTTGCGATCAGGACGCGGAGGTGTGTGTTCTCTTCCTGGGGCATTGGCGCGGGAGCTGTAGCAACCATCGATCCTAGCTTCTCGAGGAACGGGTCGTTCGCCCCCGTTTCTCTGCCGGCGACCGTCTTGCGCTACAGTTCTTGTGCGAGCCGCAACGATTGGCTTTGCCGAGAGTTTCGCGGAACCTCAAGAATCAAGTTCCGCAGGAGATCCACCCTCAGCAACTGGGTCGGACGGTTTTTGGTCGACCGTAGCGCCTTGGTCGAGGACGAAACGACCTGAGGGAAGGATCGCGATGCAGGGAAGGATGGCCGTACGGGTGGCGGTGTGCACGGGTGCGATCGGTGACGCTCATCGATCGCTTGCCGCCGTCTTCTGCACTACGCGCTCCGCCCTTCGGCCGGATCGGGGTGAGGGCGTAGGCGCCGCCAGACCGGCGAGCCTTGACGCGAACTCGCTTCCCACATCAGTCGCAACTCACACGAAGGAGTAAGAGATGTCTCGTTCCGTCAAGAAACGCGGAGCGCTAATCGGGACGGCCGTTGGGGCCATCGCGATCGCGCTCGTCCTGCTGGTTCCGACGATCGGCTCAGCCCGGTCGCAGTCGGCACCGATCAACACGGCAGAACCCGAGATCTCGGGGTCCGCGGTGCAAGGCCAGACCCTGACAGCCACGACCGGCGTCTGGTCGAACAGCCCAGCGAGCTACGCCTTCCAGTGGCTTCGCTGCCCGCAAAGCGGTGGGCAGGGCGACGGATCCGATTGCACCGCGATCGCGGGCTCGACAACGAACACGTACGCACCCACGGTCGCCGACGTTGGCTTCACGATCCGTGTGCGCGTAACCGCCACCAACGGCGACGGAGGCGCAAGCGCCGCCTCGAACGCAACGAGCATCGTCCAAGCTGCCTCGGCCAAGCCCGTGAACACGGCGCAGCCGACAATCTCCGGATCGCCTATCCAGGGCCAGTTGCTGACGGCATCTACCGGCACGTGGTCGAATAACCCGACGAGCTTCACGTTCCAGTGGCTTCGCTGCCCGCAAAACGGTGGCCAGGGCGATGGGTCTGATTGTGCCCTGATCGCCGGCGCGACCGCGAACAGCTTCACACCAGCCGCCGCGGCCGTCGGCTCTACCATCCGGGTGCGGGTCACGGCTACCAACACGGCCGGGAGCGCAAGCGCTGCCTCCAACGCGACCAGCATTGTTCAAGCTTCCGCGGGGGGCCCCAAGAACACGCTGCCGCCAGCGATCACGGGTTCTCCGGTCGTCGGACAGACGCTAACGGCGAGCCAGGGAACCTGGACCGGAACAACACCGATCAGCTACGCCTACCAGTGGCTACGCTGCGACCAGATCGGTGGCGGCTGCGCCCCGATCACGGGAGCCGTCGGCCCCACCTGGAAGCTCACCTCAGCGTCAGTCGGGCACACGATCCGCGTCCGGGTGACCGCAACCAACAAGGCTGGCGCCATCCCAGCAACCTCGGTGCCAACCGCCCTGATCACCGTGACGCCTGCGGCACCCGCGACCGGCTGCCCGGCCGGCTCCGGCCCGATCAACGTGAACAACCTGAAGTCACCGGCCCGGCTGCTGATCGACGCGCAGCAGGCGAACCCGTCGGTGGTCAGCGGCGGCACGCAGCAGTTGATCGTCCGCTACCACGTCTCCGCCTGCGGAGGCCGCTCGGTGCAGGGCGCACTGGTCTACGCCACCGCCCTGCCGTATAACCAGTTCAGCGTCCCGCCCGAGCGGGCGACCGACCAGACCGGCTTCGCGCTACTCGACTTCCAGGTGCGCTCCGCCTTCCCGCTCAGCCCCAAGCAAGGGTTGCTCACGATCTTCGCCCGGGCACGCAAATCAGGCGAAGACCTGCTCGGAGGCATCTCAACCCGGCGGCTGTTCTCGATCCACGTTAGCCAGTAGCCGTCGCACGTCCCAAGTTGCCGCCGCGGGTCGCCAACCCCCTGGCCCGCGGCGGGGATCCCAAGACTCGAGGAAGACACGATCGATACCACGAGAGGGCAGATGAGATGAACACACAGACCAGGGAGTCGGGTCGTGAGAGCGACCCGCGTCTCGGGGAGCAGTTCGATCACCGAGGCAAGCTGTCGGGGCGCGCCCGTTCGGCGGCGCGCCATCGCGAACGCACCGAGGCTCATCTGCCGGCGCGGCAGTCGCGGCAAATCACGACGCCAAATACCAGCTATGTGAATGGTAGGGCCGCCGGCGCCACCGTGGTCAGTAGCGATTACCCGGTCCCGTCGCGTGCACCGGATTTGATCCGCCGGGGCAACGAAACGATCCGTGCTACCGTCCGGACGCAGGGGCGCCAGCCGATTCCCTTCTTCTGCGAATGCTCGGACGCGGCTTGCGGGCAGGCGCTCTGGCTAGCACTCGCAGACTACGACCAGCACACCCAGACCGGCGAACCGATCCTGGTCGACGGGCACGCCTGTTGACGACCCGCACGTTCTTGCTCCGGGCCTGCCACGCCTTGCTCGCAGGCGTGGCCGTCGCTTGCGCCCTGGGTGGGGTATCGACCAACGTGACAGCCGCAACCGCTGCACCGGATCCCTGCTGGCAGACGCTGATCACGGACTGGTCCGACGGTCAAATCGACGGGCGCTATCCGCTCTCCTGCTACCGGAGCGCGATCGCGAACGAACCCACCGACCTCGAGATCTACTCAACCCTCGACGACGACCTCCAGACGGCACTTCGGACACAGATCGCCACGCCTTCCCCGGGCTCCGCACCGCGACGTACCCTCGCTCTGGCGAGCCGGCAGCAGACGGCCGGTTCCTCGTCATCCACGCTGACGCGCCTGGGGGCGCTCCTCGCTGTCCTTGGCGGGACCTTCGCGGCCGCCTGGCTCGGAGTCGTCCTCGTCCGCCGTCTCCGGGTCCATGCCACGAAGGGGCTCCGATCCCGACCATGAAATCCGACGGCCGATCGGCAAGGGCTTCGCTCATCTGGATCATCCTGGCCACAGCCGTGATCGGCTGGCTGCTCGGAGCAGCGACGAGCGTCATCTTCAGTCACCGCATGCGTCGGCCGATCCCCGGAGAAGGCTGAGGCAAATGATCGTTTCCCCGACTGTTCGACCGGGCAACCCTCGCCTGCATCGAGACCGTTTGGAGAACATCGCGACCTCGGGGGCTGCGATCGTGCTCGAGGGAAGGTATCGCCCGCTGGTCGGAGTGCTTCTGCGTGTTCGACGGTCCCGCTGGGGCCGTTGGGGGGTCGCACTCGGTGTGGGAGCAGTTGCGTCCGCGCTCGCGGTGGTGGCCGCCCGCCACTTCACGACGAGCTCCTGGCCGCTCTCGAGCGGGCGCCCCGGCGTGCTGGTAGCAGCGGGGCTGCTCCTGATTGTCGCTCAGGGATTCAAGGCCCTTGGTTGGGGGAGGCTGTTCGTGCCGGCCGAGCGGCCTCGGCCACTCGCGCTTCTAGCTGGCAATGGAGGTGCCGCCCTGATCGGCGTTGTTCTACCGGGTCGCTTCGACGACGCGATGCGGGTCGCTGTCGTTCGGCGCTTTCCGGGCTGCCCCGCGGGCGTTCGCGCCCTCTGCCTTTCCCTTGTCATGCTCGGCTTGATCGATAGCGCCGCCTTGGCACCGCTCGCGCTTGCCGGCGCGGCCTTTCCGGACGCAGGGATCGGCGTCCGAGCTGGGTTGGCGGTGGTGGCCGGCGCTGGTGTGGCCGCCGCCGCGCTGATCATCGCTCTGCCCCGACTGGCCGCGAGCAACCGTGTTGTGCGCTTTCGCTTGGGGCGGTGGCTGAGTCTGCGCACGACCTCGCTGGGGGGCGCGACGGGAGCATGGGCGCTCGTGTCTGCCTGCTGGCTCGTTCGCGCGGTGGCGCTCTTCCTGTTGCTCGGCACGCTTGGCGTCGGCTTCTCGTTCCCGCTCGCGCTCTTGTTCCTCTGCGCCGGCGCGGCGGCTGCGGCGCTGCCAATCGGTGCGGCCGGAGCTGCCACCCAGGCCGGTGCCAGCGGCGCGGCCCTAATCGCATCCGGTATCGCTCCATCCAAAGCACTCGCGGTGGCCCTCTCCGTCGGGGCGCTCGGCGTTCTGTCCGGCAGCTCGATCTTCCTGTTTGCGGTCGCCTGGCAAGGCTGCCGGTCGCTGCTGACGACTCGAACCTCCGCCTCACTCGAGGCCGCAGGCCAGAAACCTGCCTAGAACTGTTCGACGCGAGGAAGCGGGAACTCCGCGATTACGTTGCGAACGTGATTCCCGAGTCCGGTGACATGGCCGGAAATCAGGCCACTTGCAGGGACTTCGCGAAGCCCTCTGACGGACTCGAACCGCCGACCCCCTCCTTACCATGGAGGATTCGCGCTACGGGACCGAGTCAGAGGAACAGCGCTTGTTTGCAGGATTGCCCTGCTACTGACGTACTTTCGCTGTTAGGCGCACCCTTCCCTCGATGAGCCCTGAAGGTCCCTGAGAACCCCAAGACCTGTCCCCAAGACCTGTCCCAGATGACGCCCGGGCCGCAGGCAAAGACCGCGCCTCTTCGAGCAGAACGTGGTTGCGAGACGCGGTATGGTCGAGCTCCATCGTCGTCATGATGATGGGCGCGCCGGTCGTAGCCCCTTCATGGGGTCTATGAATTCGGCGACCTCCGGCGTGACAGGCCGGTCTCGGCACTTCCGAGCTGAGCGGGGATTCCCGGCAAGAGCGGGTCTTTCGACCCGGGCGTTGCGGGGATTCGCGGGTATGGGCGGGGGTTTCCGGGAGCCTCGTGCGGGATCAGCGCGGGTTGGGCAGTTGTACGTGTGGAGAACAGAGCGGGATGTACGTGGGATCGTGGAGCTCGCCCAGCGTCCAGCGGCCGAGCAGCGTCCCTTGGGCCACGAATCCGAGGGACACCTGCGACGTGCGCCGCGACGTACACGCTCGTCTCCGTTTGCTGCTCCGGATGGAGTTCGTTGCAGGCTACGAACGGCTTCGTTGAGCCAAATTGCAATTCGTCGCAGGCCGCTTCAACCTCAGGGTCTGGACTACTAATCCGCAGCGTGATCGAGGCCCGGCGCATCCCGATCATCTGGTTGGAGCACATCCGGAGTCATGCGGATCAGCTCGAGCTCGCTGCGGCGCTGGCGCAGCAGCTCGTGCCCGGCCGCGAACGGAATCAGGTGCGTGAACCCTCGACGCCACCGAGTCGCCGTCACGGACCAGGTCCGCGACGGCGTCGCGCAGTGGGACGATGGCGGCGACGGAATCGCTCAGCCGACCGGGACCGGCGCGTGTACGGGCGCCAGCACGAAGTCATAGCTGAAGCCGAGCTCGTCGCCCTCGCCGGTCGGCTCGGGGTGGACGATCAACTCGTCCTTGACCGCGCTGGCCACGTCGTCGTGCAGGTAGTTGCTGGTGTCGATGAACAGCTGCGTGACCAGCGGCTCGTGGCCCTCGGCGCTGACGATCAGGTGGATGTGGGACGGGCGCCACGGGCTCCAGCCGGCGGCCGCGGTTAACCTTTCGGTGGGGCCGTCGAGCGGAATCGTGTACGGGCCCGGGACGACCGTCCGGAACTCGTAGCGGCCGTCATCGCGGGTCCGCACCTGGCCGCGCAGATTGCCCTCCGGCGGGCCGGGCATGAAGCCTGAGTAGGCGCCGGAGGCGTCCGCCTGCCAGACATCGAGGTTGGCGCCGGCCAGCGGGTTGCCGTCGGTGTCGGTCACGCGGCCCGTGACGACGGTGCGGTCGCCCTGCTCGTCGCGGCGGCGCGGCAGCTCGTACGGCGCCTCGAGCACAGGCGCGTCGGGCAGGTGGAACGGCCCGAGGATCGTCCCCTGCGACCCGGCGCGGTCGCCGAACGCGTTCTTCTCCACCACGTGCTCGATGTACACGTCGCCGAACAGCGGCCACTCGCCGGCCTCGCCGACGTCGATGAACCACTGCTTGACCGCCTGGTACTCCTCGTAGGTCACATCGTTTTCCACGATCGCCTCGTGGACGCGCCGCAGGATGTCGCTGATCAGCTGGTTGGCACGCTCTGACATCAGTCTCTTCTCCTCCTCAGTCGGTTGAATCGAGCTTGGACGGGTGACGCGCTAGCGCTGTCACGTGCGCGTCGATATACGGGAACAGCGGCAGGCTGCTCAGCAGCTCGTGCAGCTCGTCGGGCGACCCCACGTCGAAGACGCTCACGTTGGCGTAGCGGCCCGCGACGCGCCACAGGTGCACCCAGCTGCCGTCGCGCTGCAGCTCCTGCGAGCGTGCGCGCTCCCGCGCCTTCAGGTCATCGGCCTCCCTCTCGGGCGGCAGCCGGACCTCCATCTGGACCATGAACAGCACCGTCACACCGGAGCAAGAGCGCCCAGCTCGTGCAGGCGGTAGTGGGCCAGCTTCTCCTCGTCGATCTCGATGCCGAGACCGGGAGCGGCGGGCGGAACGAGGCGCCCGTCGCGGATCACGATCGGCTCGGCAAGCAGGTCGTCGCCGAGATCGGTGTAGCTCATGACCTCGGCGGCGCGCCCCGCCGTGGCCGCGAACGCCGGCGCGAACGCCGCCGTCGCCAGCACGCCGACGGCGCCCTCGTACTGGCTGCCGACGACGACCGGGATGGCGCGGGCCAGGCAGTGACCGAGGATCCGGCGCGACTCGGTGAAACCGGTCCGTGCGGTCTTGACGCTCACGGTCCGGATGGCGCCGTCGTCGAGGCTGCGCGCCACGTGGCTGAGCGAGATGCAGCTCTCGTCTCCGATCATGGGCACCCTCCAGCGCATGGCCAGTCGGCGCCGCCCCTCGCGATCGCCGGCCGGGATCGGCTCCTCGATCGCATCGACGCCGAGCTCGATGAGCGCGTCGCCCGTCCGGAGCGCCTGCGCGTAGCTCCAGCCCTGGTTGGCGTCCACGTAGAGCTCGGCCGCGGGGAGCGCGTCACGAATCGCCGCGACGGCGGCCAGGTCGAGCTCGACGTCGCGCCCCACCTTGACCTTGAACGTCCGGATCCCGAGCCGCTCGTGGTACTCGAGTGCCTCGTCGGCCATCGCACGCGGCTCGCCGTAGCTGACGATGTGAGCCGCGGCCACGTCGGGCGCGTACCCGCCAAGCAGTTCGCGGCAGGGTCGGTCGAGGATCTTGCCGACCAGGTCCCAGACCGCAAGATCGACAGCAGCGCGCGCGACGTTGTTGCGCCGCAGCCTCGAGCAGCGCTCCGCGGCGCGCTCGGTGGCGAGCGGATCGAGGCCCGCGAGCGCCGGGCCTAGTCGCTCCCCTACCGCGGCGACGATCGATTCCTGGGTCTCGCCGTAGGTGTAGGGACGCGGCTGCGCCTCGGCCTGGCCGACCAGGCCGCCGTCGGTGTGCACGCGGACGAGCACGTGATCGGCGCGCTCACGAGCTCCCGACGCGAAGCGCGCCACGCGCTGAACGGGAAGGTTGTAGGGGACCGCTTCGACGTGCGTGATGCGCATGGCCACTTCACGGTACGCCGACGATCGAGACCTGACAATGCGCAATCAGGTCATAACCGAGACGTCTTCGGTATGGATCGCGTCGGAAGGCTGGGTCATCACCGCCGATTGGACCAGCTTCAGGGCGCCAGCGAGCGCGGGCGACTCGTTTTCCGGGTGCCAGGCGATCGCCACCTGCGCGCGCGGGGCGGTGCCGGCGAGCGGCCGGTAGACGGCCCCTGCGACGGTCATCCCCGAGACCGACGCGGGCACGAGCGACACGCCGATACCAGCCGCCACGAAGCTGACGAGCGTCGAAGTCTCGGTGACCTCGAGCCCGACGCGCGGCGAGAAGCCGTGCTCGGCGCATGCCTCCTCAACGAGCTCGCGGAGAACGGAGCGCAGGTAGGCGGCATAGAGGACAAAGCGCTCTTCGGCGAGATCGGCCACTTCGATCTGGTCGCTGCTCGCCAGCCGGTGGTCGCGTGGCAGTACGGCGATCAGCGGCTCCGAGCGGATCACTTCCACGGTGAGCTCGGGCGATCGTACCGGTGGTCGCAGGAAGCCGAGGTCGAGCGACCCGTCGAGCAGGCCCGCCACCTGCGCCGGCGTGATCATCTCCCCGTGGAGCGCGAGCTCCACGCCGGGCAGGCCCTCGCGCAGCTTGGCCGCGACCGAGGGCAGCAGCGCGTAGGTGGTCGACCCGGTGAACCCGACCGACAGGCGCCCGATCTCGCCGTGCGCGGCGCGGCGGCAGTCCTCGGCCGCGAGCTCGGCCGCCGCGAGGATCGGCTGCGCCCGCTCCAGCAAGAGCTGTCCGGCCGGAGTTAGCTCGACCCGACGGGTGGTGCGGTTGAAGAGCGCGACGCCGAGCTCCGCTTCCAGGCGCCGGATCTGCTGAGACAGCGGGGGCTGCGCCATGTGCAGCCGGTCCGCCGCCCGGCCGAAGTGGCGCTCCTCGGCGACGGCAAGGAAGTAGCGCAGGTGTCGCAGCTCCATGGCGAGAGAGTATCCAGTCGTCGGACGTCTCAATCAAGTAGGCATTGATCTCGCGTTCCGATGATGGCGATCTGCCCCGCTTGCCAGCGGGTGACCGCAAATCGCGACAACCGCGCCGCCTCTGACAGCGCTTGGCCGACGTCCAGGGGCATCCAGGCCTCTTCCAACGTGGCACGTACCGCCGCCAGCGCGCCCGAGCCAGGAGCAGTGGCGGATTCGCGACGCGACCAACGGTCGTCACGCCGTAGCGCGCCGGGTCCCGTGACCCCTCTGACGGTGCTGCGAGCGCCTCGATCTCGACCGCCGAGAGAGCGACACCGCTTCGATCCTCGCGCAGATGGAAGCGCAGCTCCTCCTCGAGTTCATCTCGACTCCCGCCGCGTGCCGCATCTGTCTCCCTCCCCCGCCGGGTGGCCGTGTGTCAATCCTGTGCCAATCTGGCCCCGCATGCGCCAGTCTGACCGCCTGCACGAGAGTGGGCGCGCGAGCGAAACCTTTGGCTTTGCAGGAACTTCTAAGAGCCCTCTGACGGACTCGAACCGTCGACCCCCTCCTTACCATTGAAGTGAGGAGGGGGTCTGCTTATGCGGGTTTTCGCCTAGTCATGCCGATTTCGGCCTGTCGCTAGCAGCCGCGAATCGCCACGTTTTGCGTTCTCGTGCACCCTCGGTGCACCCTCGCTTAGGGCTCTAGACCAGTCGTTCAGTACCAGCCCGAAGGGTCGCTGGTTCGAGTCCGGTTAGGTCCATTCCGCACATGCTTATTCCAAGAGCGACCCTGACCTCCGGTATGAGCCGTCGGGTCTCCGTGGACGGTTCGTGGCCGCTGGTGTCCATTCCGAGAGAACCTAAAGTGTCACGTCCGAACCCTCAGGGAGCTTCTCGAGAGTTCGAATCCTTCACAGCCCATTCCGAGGGAACCTGAAGAAGCGCCAGTCGGTCGTGGTCTGTCTCGGTTTGGCTGGGTCCATGCGGGCTTTAGGCGTTTGGGGCGCTTCGGGTTTCGGGCTGTTCAGTGGGTTGTGTTGCCTTCGTGTTGTCCCCCTTGCTCCGTCCACCATGGAATAGTGTGAGGCGACGGTGGTCAAGTCGATCTTCGTCTTCAGCCGAAGGGCCGGGCTCTCACTCGACGAGTTCGCGTCGTACTGGCTCGACACGCACGCCGCGGTCGCGCTTGGGCTGCCCGGTGTGCGCCGCTATACGCAGTCGCACCGTATCGCCGACGAGCTCGGGGACGCGCCCTACGACGGGTTCGCGACGTTCTGGTTCGACGACGAGGAGGCGGCGACGGCAGCGCAGGACTCGCCCGAGGCCGCTCGCGTCGCGGCCGATGCCGCCGCGTTCGTCGATCCGGCGACCGTACGTCACTTCCTCGCGCGCGAGATCGTGATGCGCGAGCTTCCGACGACGCCGGAGATGGTGAAGGTCGTTTTCTTCTTCCACCGTAAGGTCGGAACCTCTCCCGAGCAGTTCCGCCGCCACTGGCTCGAGGTGCACGGGCCGTTGGCGATGAAACACATCGCCAACCTTCGCCACTACGTCCAGAACCACACGCTCGACTCGTGCTACGAGGACGGCGAGCCGACGTTCGACGGCTTGGTCGAGGCCTGGGTCGACAGCCTTGACGCGCTGAGCGAGACCGAGGCGAGCGAGGAGCACGCGTTCGTGCGCAGCGACGAAGTGAACTTCCTGGACGTGACCCGCGTGACCTTCATGCCGGTCCGCGAGCACGTCGTCCTCTCGTACTAACTGCGGGCTTCCTCTTCGCGGAGGAGCTTCTTCTCGACCTTGCCGACCGATGTCAGGGGCAATGCTGCGCGAAACTCGATCACCGTCGGCACCTTGAACGCGGCCAGCCGCTCGCTGCAGTGGGAGACGACCTCGTCCTCGGTGAGGATCTCTCCCTCGACGACGACGACGAACGCTTTCACCGCCTCGTCGCGGATGGGATCGGGGACGGCGATTACGGCGGCGAGGGAGATCTTGGGATGCTCGAGCAGCGTCCGCTCGACCTCGGTCGCCGAGACGTTCTCGCCTGCCCGCTTGATCACGTCCTTCTTGCGATCGAGAAAGTGGAGGTAGCCGAGTTCGTCGAGCATGCCGTTGTCGCCGGTGTGGAGCCAGCCGTCGACGATCGCCCTACTCGTCTCCTCCGGGTCCTTGTAGTAGCCCTTCATCAGCGTCCGTCCGGGAACACCCCTGACCATGATCTCACCGACCTCGCCCTGTGGCAGTTCGTTCCCGTCGTCGTCGACGACGCGAACCTCCCGGTCGACTGCCGGCAGTCCCACCGAGGGCCAGCGCCGGTCACCGTCGAGCGGCGCTGCGGCCACGCCGATCATCGCCTCGGACAGCCCGTAGCCGTTGATCAGGCTGATGGCGAAGCGCTCTTCGAACGCAGCCTTCTCGGCGTCGGTGACGTTGATCGCGTAGTTCAGCGTCCGCAGCGAGTGCTCCCGGTCGGTCGGGTCGGCTGGCTGGAGTAGGAGCGTGCGCAGCATCATTGCCACCATCGTCGTGTGGGTCGCTCGGTGGCGACGGACCTGCTCCCAGAACTTCGTCGCCCGGTACTCCTCGAGCAGGACGAGCGTGCCGCCGACGGTCAACGCCGGGAGCAGCGCGAACGACTGGGCGTTGACGTGGAACAGCGGGAGCGCGGTCAGGAGGCGATCCTCGTCGCGAAACCGGTAATGACGAGACTCGCGCTCGCCAGACCAGAGGCAGTTCGCGTGCGTGAGGACGACGCCCTTCGGGCGCGCGGTCGTGCCGGAGGTGAAGAGGATCTGCACCGGGTCCTCGGAGTCGAGCTCGGTCCGGGCCCGGCGGGGCCGCCCCTCGAGGAGATCCTCGAAGTGCGTGGTCGCGATCGGCGAGTCGATCGGCCCTCCGTCTCCTCGGGCGACGACCAGGCCGGCGATTGCCGGGATCGACGGGACGACCTCTGCGAACAGGTCGAGATAGTCGGGAGACGTGACCACGAGCTTCGCATCAGAGCGCTCGAGCACGTAGCTCGCCTCGTGGGCCCGGTTCGCGACGTTGCAGGGCACCATCACCGCGCCGAGTTGGGCGAGGGCGAGGAGGACGATGACGAACTCGGGGCAGTTGCGAAGATGGACGGCGACGGTGTCCCCTTGGACGATGCCGAGTCGCTCCAGCCCGCCCGCCACGCGTTCGACCCGGTCGAGCAGCTCGCGATACGTGAGCTCGAGCGTGGCGCCTTCCCTGTCCTCGAAGACGAGGAACGGCTTATGCGGGTGCCGGTCGACCACGTCGTCGAGCAGGAGAGGCAGGTCCGGTTTCCGATCAGGTCGGTCATCAGGCGGTGCGCCGTACAATAAAGTGGACGGATGAAGCTGCTCGGAGACGCGGCGCATCCGTGTGGACCGTTTTTTACGCGAGGCGCGTGCCGGGCGATCGCGGGCAGGGGAGGGTTTGGCGACGCGGTCGGGCGGCTCGGCGACGGTCTCGACACGAGAACGGGCGACTAGGTCGCCGAGGCGTTGGCGGTGTGCGAACAGAGCCGGACCGCGAGTGCGGCGCAGGTAAACCTGCGGTCGCGAATGTTGGGCGAGATCTGGGGCGCCGACGGAGCCGCGACCCTCGTCCGAGACGAGGCCGTGTGATCGTTCGAGTCGAGCAGGGCCGGCTGCGCGGCACCCTGAGCAAGGACGGACAGGTCGCGGCCTTCAAGGGCATCCCGTACGCGGCCCCACCGGTCGGACCGCTTCGCTGGCGACCGCCGCAGCGTCCGGACGAGTGGAGCGGGATCCGCGAGGCGACGGCGTTCGCGCCGAACGCGCCGCAGTTCTCGCTCGCGCCGAACTCGCTCTACGCCGGCGGGCACGAACGCCAGAGCGAGGACTGCCTATATTTGAACGTCTGGGCCGGAGCCGATCAGGCCGAGCAGGGGCGGCCCGTCCTCGTCTGGCTCCACTACGGCGCGTTCCAGTTCGGCGGGGCATCGCTGCCGCTCTACGACGGCGAGAACCTTGCGCGTGCCGGCGCGGTTGTCGTCACGCTCAACTATCGCCTCGGGCGGCTGGGCTTCCTCGCCCATCCGGATCTCTCCGCGGAGTCGGCGGCCGGCGCGTCCGGGAATTGGGGGTTGATGGATCAGATTGCCGCGCTCGAATGGGTGCAGGGCAACATCCGCCGGTTCGGAGGCGACCCCGACAACGTTGCGCTTGTCGGGCTCTCCGCCGGTTCGTCGAGCGTCTCTCTCCTGCTCCTCTCGCCGCTCGCCGAGGGACTGTTCCATCGTGCCATCGCCATGAGCGGCTCGCAGCTCGGCCCGGTCGGCGAGACCGGAAGACTCGGCGACGGCCTCCAGGATCTCGAGCATGCCGAGCACTCCGGTGTTCGCGTCGCCGAGGCGCTCAGCGCGTCTTCGGCGGACGAGCTCCGCGCGATCCCGGTCGGGGAGATCATGGCCGTGTCGCCGCCCGACGATCCGGGTCCGCGCTGGACGGTCGACGCCGGAATGCCGATCGGCCGGGGTGTCTTCGACTCCGCCTACCCGATCGTGGACGGCCACGTCGTCCCCGGTGACCCGTACGAGCTCTACGCGGTCGGCCGCTTCCATCCGATTCCGCTGCTGACGGGCTCGACCGCCGACGAGCGGGCCGCCATCCCGTACCTGACCTCGGTCGCGGCTTTTCGCGCCGACGCCGAGGCGGATTATCGTGAGCTCGCGCCCGCGTTCCTCGAGCTGTACCCCGCCCGGACCGACGAGGACGTCGCCCAGTCGAGCTCGCTGGCGAACGGCGACCGGCTCTTCATCTGGCAGAACTGGACGCTCGCGCGGCTCCACGCCGGGGCGGGCAAAGCCTCGACGTTCTACTACCACACCAGCCGTGTCCCGCCGCTCCCCGAGCCGCACGGGCTTGCCGAGGCGCGGCCAGGGGCGTTCCACGCCATGGAAATCCCGTACCTCTTCCGTCACCTCGAGGTGCGGCCGTGGCCGTGGGAGGACCACGATCGGCGACTCTCCGACATCGTGTCGGGCTACTGGCTCAACTTCTGTCGCTACGGAGATCCGAATGGGCCCACCCTCCCACCCTGGCTGGAGTTCGACCCGGAGGCGCCTGCTGTGATGCATTTCGGCGACGAGATCGGCGTCGGGCCCGTGCCGCGGCGTGCCGAGCTCGACTTCTGGGATCGCTACTTCACGCGCGAGCGGGCGGCGGCTGCGCAGCGGAATGCCCCGGCGCGAGCACAGGCAACCGCGTTCTCGCGGGGCGCCGACGAGGGATGACGGCGAACTCGAGCGCGGCCGCGGACCACGTAGGCCTCTACCGGACGATGGTCGCCATCCGCGCGTTCGAGACGGTTGCCAGGCGGCTTCTCAGAGCCGGCAAGCTCGGTGGCGGCGTCCACCTCTCGATCGGCCAGGAGGCGGTGGCGGCGGGTGTGTGCTCGGCGCTTGGAGGCGACGACCTGATCACCACGACGCACCGCGGTCACGGACATTGCCTGGCCAAGGGCGGCGATCCGGAGCGGATGTTCGCCGAGCTGCTCGGCCGCCTGGACGGCTACTGCAAGGGCAAGGCCGGTTCGATGCATATCGCCGATCCGGGCAAAGCGGATCCTCGGAGCGACGGCGATTGTCGGCGGCGGGTTGCCGATGGCGGTCGGCGCGGCGCTCTCGGCGCAGGTTCGGCGGAGCGGCCAGGTCGCGGTGGCCTTCTTCGGCGAGGGAGCGGTCGCCGAAGGCGTCTTCCACGAGTCGCTCAACCTCGCCTCGCTGTGGGGTCTCCCCGTGGTGTTCGTCTGCGAGAACAACCAGTACGCTGAGCTCACGCCCGTCAGCGTCCACCTCGCGGCCGACGTCCACCGCCTGCGCCGATCCGTTCGGCATTCCGGGCGTCCACGTTGACGGCAACGATGTCGTGGCCGTGCACGAGGCCGCCTCCGAAGCCGCCTCACGGGCGCGACGAGCCGAGGGGCCGACGCTGCTCGAATGCGAGACCTACCGCTGGAGCGGCCACTACGAAGGCGACCCCGAGAAGTACCGGACACCGGAGGAGGTCGACGCATGGAAGGCGCGCGACCCGATTGCGACGTTTCGCGAGCAGCTCGCGCCCGTCGTCGGCCGGCAGGCGCTCGCGGAGATCGACGCCGAGGTCGAGCGCGAGATCGAGTCCGCCGCCGACCGCGCGCTCGCGGGCGCCGAGACGCCGGCCGCCGCTCTCCTCGACGACGTCTACACGAGCAGCGCGGCCCGATGAGGGAGATCAAGTATCGCGAGGCGATCAGCGAGGCGATCGCCGAGGAGATGGAGCGCGATCCGAGCGTCGTCCTGTTCGGCGAGGACGTGGCAAGCGCCGGCGGCACGTTCCTGCAGACCAGGGGTCTGCTCGAGCGCTTCGGCCCCGACCGCGTGCGGGACACGCCGATCAGCGAGGGCACGCTCGTCGGCATGGCGGTCGGCGCCGCGATGACGGGGCTCCGGCCGATCGTCGAGATCATGTTTCTGGACTTCCTCACCCTCGCCGCCGACCAGCTTGTCAACCACGCGGCGAAGGTCGCGTCCGTCTCGGCAGGGGCATTCAGCGTCCCGATGGTGATGCGGACGATCAGCGGCGCAGGGCGGAGCGGCGGCCCCCAGCACGCCCAGAGCCTCGAGAGCTGGATCGCCCACGTCCCCGGCCTGAAGGTGGTGCTGCCGTCGAACGCGGGAGATCTGAAGGGCCTGCTCAAGTCGGCGATCCGCGATCCCGATCCCGTCGTCGTCATCGAGAGCCTCGCCGTCTGGAGCGTGCCCGGGGAGGTTCCCGACGGCGAGCATCTCGTCCCGATCGGCACTGCCTCGGTCGTCTCCGAGGGCGACGACGTGACGCTCGTCTCCTGGGGTGCCGCCGTCGCCAGGACGGTGGAGGCGGCCGAGCGGCTGGCCGCGGACGGGCTGTCGGTCGAGGTGATC
This sequence comes from uncultured Actinomycetes bacterium, assembly GCA_963736045.1. Taxonomy (GTDB): domain Bacteria; phylum Actinomycetota; class Thermoleophilia; order Gaiellales; family Gaiellaceae; genus PALSA-612. The sequence continues at coordinate 61,705 of CAVTNK010000001.1, forward strand.
GACCTGCGTAGCCTCAGTCCGCTGGACGAGGACGCGATCCTGAGCTCGATCGCCAAGACGGGGCGGCTGGTCATCGTCCACGACGCGGTTGCGCCGTTCGGGGGCGGCGCGGAGGTCGCGGCGGTGGCCGCGTCGCGCGGCTTCGATTCGCTGAAGGCGCCGGTCGTGCGGATCACGCCGCCCTTCGCCCCGCCACCGCTTCCGGACGTCCTCCAGAACGCCTACTACCCGCAGGCAGAGGACATCGCGGCCAGGACGCTCGACCTGCTCTCCGGCCGCTCGCTGCCCGAGCCGAGCCGGGCGACCGGAACCTGACGACCACGACCGAGGAGAGGGATGGCGATCGAGATCTATCCGTTGAAGGTGGGCGAGGTGCAGCTCGACAGCAGCTTCATGGTGTGGCAGATGAACCCGGGGACGACTGTCCAGGCGCCCTGCACCGCGTTCCTGATCCTCGGCGCCGGCGAGCCGATCCTCGTCGACGCGGGCATCGCCGTGATCGCGCCTCCGTTCTCGCAGACGCTCGACCAGACGCTCGAGGCATGCCTCGCCCGCCACGGGCTGGAGCCCGGCGACATCGGCATCCTCGTCCACACGCACCTCCACGCTGACCACGCAGGCCTCGACGACCGGCTGCCGAATGCGCGGATCATCGTCCAGAGGGAGGAGCTCTCCTATGCCTCGGCGCCGCTCTTCCCGCCGTTCTTCTACAGCCCCGACGATCTCGCCAAGCTGACGGGACCGCTGCGCGACCGAGTCGAGCTGATCGACGGCGACGCGACCGTCGTCAAGGGGGTGCGAGCGGTCGTCACCGGAGGTCACACACCGGCCCACCAGATGATCGAGGTCGAGCTCGAGTCGGGTCTGGCGATCCTCACCGGCGACATCGCGTACCTCGCCGACCCCGGTGTAACCCAGCAGGTGCCGTCGGGCTACTGGGTCGATCTCGGCGACGTCCTCACCGCTCTCGCCAGGGTCAAACGGGACGCGACTCACGTGCTGCCGACGCACGACCCCGCGGTCCACGAGCGATACGGCGATGGCGTCCGCTGAGTCCGGCCTCGGCGCCCTTCGCCGCGCGCTCCTCGACCTCGTCGGGACGCGCGGGCCGGAGACGCACGGGCGCGTCTGGAGCCGCGACTTCAGGCGCTTTGCGATCGCCGTCGACGACCTCGACCCGATCTACTTCGACGACGAGGCGGCGCGGGCCGCGGGCTATCCCGCGTCGGTCGCCCCGCCCGTGTTCCTGTCGGCGACGATGGACTTCGGTCACGGTCCCGCGCTCGCAACCCTCCGTCCGGACGGCACGGGCGCCGATCGCACGTCGTGGCTGCCACTCGAGGGTTTTCGCCTGATGGGCGGCGGGCAGGATCTCGCGTTCCACCGTCCGGTGCTCGACGGAACGGAGGTCCGCGTTCGCTCGACGCTCGAGAGCGTGGCGGAGAAGGAAGGACGGTCGGGCCCGTTCCTCCTCCTCGGGCTCAGGACGACCTACCGCGACGACAACGAGGAGTTGCTGGTCGAGTGCGTCGACACGATCATCGTCCGCGAGGAGGAGACCCGTGACCCTTGACGTTCCGGCCGGCCTCGAGGAGATCAGACCGCTCGTCAAGCGTCCGACGGCGCTGCAGCTCTTCCTCTTCAGCGCGGCGACCTGGAATCCGCACCGAATCCACTACGAGGCCGCCTACGCGGCGGAGGAGGGCTATCCGGACGCGATCGTCCAGGCGCACCTCCATGCCAGCTTCGTCGCCGAGGCGGTCATGCGCACGATCGGTCCGCGCGGGCGCCTGCTCCGGCTCGGCTGGCAGAACCGCGGCATCGCGGTTCCCGGCGATACGCTGACGTGCGAGGGGCGGGCGACTGCCGTGTGCGAGACAGAGGACGGCGCCGTCGTCGAATACGCGCTCGAGGAGCGGAACGGACACGGCGAGCTGTGCGTATCGGCCTGGGCGACCGCGCTGATCCCGCGGGACCAGGCGGCGGCGGGCGGACGAGCATGAGCGATACCCTGCTGGTCCAGCGGGCGGATCGGATCGCCGTCCTCACGCTCAACCGGCCGGATGCCGGAAACGCCCTCGATCTCGACCTCCTCCGAACGCTCCGCGCGCAGCTCCGGCTGGCCGACGAGGACGACGATGTCTCGGTGGTCGTGCTCACTGGAGCCGACCCGGCGTTCTGCGTCGGGCTGGCACTCGAGGACTTCGAGTCGGAGGAGCGTCGCAAGGCGATGGCAGCCGCGGTGTTCTCGAGCTCACGACCGTGGGAGCCGACGGCGAAGCCGGTGATCGGCGCCGTCAACGGGGCGGTCGAGCGAGGGGGCCTCGAGCTGGCGTTGCACTGTGACCTGCTGATCGCCTCGGAACGAGCGACCTTCGCGGACACCCACGCAGCGCTCGGGCTCGTCCCCGCGCTCGGCCTGACGGCCCTCCTGCCGCGCGCCGTCGGAACCGGCTGGGCAAGGAGGATGAGCCTGAGCGGCCGACCGATCCTCGCGACGCAGGCGCTCGCGATCGGCCTCGTCACCGAGGTGGTCGCGCACGGGGAGCTGCTCCCCGCCGCTTGCCGTCTCGCCTCCGAGATCGCCACCAGGCCGCCACAGGCGGTTCGAGCGCTGACGGCCTCGTATCGGGCCGCCGCGGAAGAGGACGAAGGCGAGACGCTGCGGATCGAGCTCGAAACCCACCGTCGCGTCCTCGAGGAAGCGCCCGCGAGTCCGCTTCGGGACGCAGTCCTCGATGCAGTCCTCGCCCGGATCCGCTCCACTGAACCGTCGTGACGGGCATCCCAGGTGACGTCGGCACGCGGCCCGGGACGTCACACCCCCAGGCCACTGTTTCCCACGAACTGTGGTTTGTGCCTCAGTTGTGGGTTGCTCCAGGACTTTGATGTCGACCGATATCTCCGGGACGGCGTCGCACATGGCGCGCGCGCCAGGACTACTCCCGGCTACACGTCAATGGGCCCCGCTCGCCGAGGTCGAACGACTCGTCGCCGGCGGCGGAGTGCGGGCCATTCGGTAGCTGCAACCTGCTCCGGCGGGCGGTGGAACTCGAGCTAACTGGTCAGGCACTGCCTCAGCGCCGCCCGATCCCGAAGGCGGCCACAGACATCGGCCAACCGGAAAGCTCAACCCGTGTTGAGGGTAAGAAAGTGTCTCGTAGTTCTTCCACCAAAGCCTCTTTCTTAGACCACGAGGCCCCCCTTTCCGGCATCGCAGCCGCACTCCGCAACACCGGCTGAAACCCTGCTGTTCAGACCGTGGCAGTGAAGCCCGCCGCGTTGTGCGCACGCACGGGGATCGACCCGTCGGGAATGTCATCCATGGCGAAGGCCGCGGTCAAGGTTGTTCCGGACAAGGTCTGCGTGTACGTGCCGGCGCCGCCGCTGCCGGTGATCGTGATCTGGCACTGGTCGATCGGGGCTTGTCGCCCGGGACGGCGGCCACCCAAGGCCGTGGCGTTGCCGAAGTTGTCGACCGCGTCCGTGTGCGAGAAGCTCAGACGATCATCCAGCCTCTCTTTGACACAGGTTTTCGGTCACCCACGTGACTATCGTGGGGACCACCGGGCCTTCGCCCATGTGGCCGCCGTCGAAGATGCGGGCGCTTTTCGGGTCGCCATGGTCGAGGCTGAGGTAGATGTCGTCGATCGAGTTCTGGACGTCGCTCCGCCCGTTCACGAGGAGAAGGGGCGCCGACGGGCGATCGAGGAGGCCCTGGTCGAGCAGCGACAGCGCCGGGCAGCGCGAGACGTAGTCCTCGAACGTCTGGCCGCCGAAGAGCCGCGCCCGCGCGGGCATGAGGTCCATCAGGTAGGAGGAGGCGTTGCGCGAGCGCTCCTGCCACTCGGGGGTGAAAGTGACGTGCACGCCGCCGGCCCAGTTGACGGCGCAACGCAGCCGTTCGCGATGCGTGTACGCGAGCTTCATCGCCCAGTAGCCTCCGAACGATGCGCCCACGGCCGCGCACCGAGTCGCGTCGAGATCGTCCTGCGCTGCGAGCCACTCGAACACCGGCGTCCACTGCCGCTCCGCGTCGGGCCCCGCGAGAACGGGCGACTCGCCCGTGCCCGGGATGTCGAGGAGGACCACCGCGCAGCCATTCGAGCGGAAGAGCGTGCCGCCCCGCTGGTACAGCTCCTCCTTCCACGTGTCGATGCCGGCACAGAGCAGCACGACCGGCGGCCTCTCCACCCCCGGCGGCCGCAGGACGTAGAAGACCACTTCGCCACCGTCTCCCTTCCGTCCGACGAACGGAACGCTGACCTTCTCGAGTGGCGGATCGTCGAGGCTCGCGGCCTCGAGGAACAGCTTGCGCGCACGCGCGTACTGGCGCCCCTTGAGAGGATGGTTCGGCACCGGGTAGCGGCCCAGGAAGGAGAAGCCGTAGGCCTGGAGGAGCGCCTCGCGCCTCGTGGCCGTGTCGGGCGCGCGGCCAGCGGCGGCGGCGAACTCGTCGGCCGCCGCTCCCCACGCGGCCGCCCACGACTCGGGATCGAGCCCGTTCAGCGACTCGATCGTCCGGCGGGCCGCCGCCGGGTCGACGCAGTCGAGCGGATGGATGCCGCGCTCGAGCCGCTGGAGAAGCCACGCGCGGCCGTCTTCGAGCGAGCGCTCGTCTGATGGTGCGGTCATTCCTCGAAGATCGCGACGACCCGTGCCCATCCGGCGCTCGCGCGCTCGAGCTTGACCGGGAAGGCCGAGACGGCGAACCCGGTCGGCCGCGGGAGCACGCCGAGGTTGGCGAGCCGCTCGATCTGGCAGTACTCCTTCTCGCGCCCTAGCAGGTGGCTCTCCCAGAACTGCGCCCGGCCCGCCCTCGCGTCCTCGATCATCACGTCGAACGGGCGGTCGAGCCCCCAGGCGTCGATCCCGATCAGCCTCACGCCGGCGTCGACAAGGTATTCGGTCGCGCTCCGCCGCAGGCCGGGGTGGCGGCTCTCGTAGCCCGGCCGCTTGAGGTCGGTGGCGGTCCAGACGAGGACGACGTCGAGCGGCTGCAGCTCGTGCCCGATCCGCTCGAGCTCCGCCTCGACGGCGGCGCGCTCGATCCCCGCCTCCCGGTCGGCCCGGCGCATGTCGAGCCGCACGCCGGGCCCGTAGCACCACTCGAGCGGTACCTCGTCGATCGACCGCGTCCGGCCGCTCGCGGCCGGGCCGTAGTGGAGCGGCGCGTCGACGTGCGTGCCGGAATGGGTCGTGAGCGTGACGGTCTCCGCCGAGAGCGCGACACCGCCCGGCCAGTACTCCGGCCCCAGGCCCCAGGCCGCCGACTCCGCCGCGGTCGTCTCCGGCGTCACGTAGGTGATCTCGTGCCTGTTGAACTCGAACGCGGCGGTCTCGTTCGAAAGGCAGTCCGAGAGGTCGTAGAACGTCCGTCCCATCAGCCGCGCCTTCGCGCCCTCGGGACCGGCACCGGCTCGATGCCCGGCACGACCTGGTTCGAGATCGTGCCGAGCCCCTCGACGGTCATCGTGACGACGTCGCCGGGAGCGAGCGGAGGCGGCTCACGCCGACCGGCGCGACCCCACAGCTCGCCGAGACAGCCGCCGCCGCACGTCCCCGAGCCGAGGAGGTCACCAGTGCGGACCCACGCGCCCCGGGAGGCGTAGGCGAGAAGCTCCTCGAACGACCAGGCCATGTTCGCGAGCGTGTCCGCGCCGCGCGGCTCGCCGTTGACCGAGACCTCCATCCGGAGGTCGAGGCGGCCGTCGCGCCGGAATGGCTCGAGCTCGTCCGGGGTCACGATCCACGGTCCGAGCGTGATCGCGGAGTCCTTGCCCTTCGCCGGCCCGAGGCCGACCTGCATCTCGGCGAACTGGAGATCTCGGGCGGACCAGTCGTTCAGGACGGCGTAGCCGGCGATGTGTGCCCCGGCCTCCGCGGACGAGAGATCGCGGCTGTCGAGGCCGACGACGGCGGCGATCTCGAGCTCGTAGTCGAAGACGCGGCATCCGGGCGGAATCGGCACGTCGTCGCTCGCGCCGACGAGCGAATGCGGGTTCGAGAAGTAGAAGGTCGGCGCCTCGTACCACTGCGGGTGCACCTCCCGCGGCGGATCGTGCAGCATCGCCATCCCCTCCACGTGCTGCTCGAACGTCACGAAGTCACGGACCGACGGCGGCTCGAGCGGCGGCAGCAGACGCGCTCCCTCGAGCGGCAGGGCCTCGCCGGTCGGCGCGGCCCGGGCTGGCTGTTCGAGGAGCGCGCGCACGTCCGCCTCCGCTGGCAGCAGCCGGAGGACGTCGCTCTCGACGAGTGCCGCACGCGGGCCAGCCGCCGTCTCGACCCGCGCGATCTTCATCCGGCCCCGCTCAAACCGGCGCCGCGGTGACGTGGATGGACTTCATTGTGAGTCCCACGAAGTCGGCCTCCGGCGGCGGCGTGTGCTCGATCTCCCAGACGCCGATCTGGCGCGAGATCTCCCAGATCTCACGGCAGCGGGGATAGCGCCGATCGGTGTAGCGGCGCAGGGCCGACTCGAGGTCGTCGCCTGCCTCGACCTCCTCGGCCAAGACGAGTGCGTCCTCGATCGCCATCGCACCGCCCTGGCCGACGTGCGGTGAGGTCGCGTGGGCGGAGTCGCCGACGAGCACGACCCGGCCCCGGTGCCACGGCGGCGGCACGAGCAGCGACTCGACCGGCCGAACGACCACCTGCGCCGCATCGGTGAGGTAGCGGTCGCGCACCTCGGCCACCGGGCCGGCGAACTCGGCCAGTCGCTCGCGGAAGATCTCGGCCAGCCGGTCCTCCGACATCCTCACCCGGTCGACGGGGACGGCCTCGATGTAGAGGATGTACATAAGGTCGGGAGCGAGCGGCACCAACCCCGCCTTGCCGTTCGAGCCCACGAACATGTCGAGCGTGTCGAGACCCTCCGGTCGGGGCACGTTGTAGCGCCAGACGATCTGACCTGTGTACTCGGGCTCCGGCGCTCCCGGAAAGACGAGGCCGCGGACCGCGGAGTGGATGCCGTCCGCGCCGACGACGAGGTCGTACTCTCCCGAACTGCCGTCGGAGAACGCGACCCGGCCGTCCTCGCCGACCTTCTCCACGGTCAGCCCGACCCGCACGTCCGCCCCCGAAGCTCTGACCGCGTCCTGAAAGATCGCATGCAGGCGGGGCCGCGTGATCCCGTTCATCGGCGGGTATCGCGGTCCGAGCAGGTCCAGAGGAGGGATGTCGGCGAGCAGGTTGCCCTGGCTGTCGTGGAAGCGGGAGCCCTTCATCGCGAAGCCCTGCGCGACGGTCGCCTCGGCGAGGCCGAGCGCGTCGAGTGCGCGGATCGCGTTCGCGGGCTGGATGATGCCCACGCCGTAGACGTCCCAGCGGGGATTGATCTCGACGACGTCCACCTCGACGCCGCGCCCTCTCAGGGCGACGGTGCAGGAGAGGCCGCCGATACCCCCGCCGACGACGAGGACACGCATCAGTTGAAGAGCCCTGTCGCCGCCTTCGCCTCCTCGGCCTCCGGCGGTGAGAACTCCACCGGCGGGAAGGACTCGAACATCGAGTGCGGCAGCGCCGCGTTCTTGTAGAACACGTTCGAGCCCTGCTGCGGCTCGAAGCGAACCGTCTCGAAGTCCGGCTCGTAGTTGCGGTAACCGCCGGTGTTGAGCTCGAGGCGCATGCCGCCCGGCTCGCGGAAGTAGAGGTAGTCCTGCTCGCCCATGCCGTGCTTTCCAGGCCCGAACTCGATCGCAACATCCTGGTTCAGCAACACGTCAGCCGCCCGCAGCAGCTCCTCGCGCGAATCGACCCAGTACGCCAGGTGGTTGATTCGCCCCGGCAACGGCGAAGGATCCCAGACGAGCCCCATGTCATGGGCGCGCTCGCACACCGTCGTCATCGCGAACACGACCCAGTCCGGCCTGTCGGGTATGACCGTGTACTCCATGAACCGATGGCCGAGCGTGTCGCAATACCAGCGTGCGTCGTCACCCGGATCTGCCGTCGCAACCGTGACATGGTCGATCCGGCGGGCAGCAACACCGCGCGGCACGAACCGCTGCGGCCGGTTCGGAAACGGCGACTCGCTCCCCAGGGGTGGGACGTAGCGCTCCACCTCCCAGAACAGCTCCTGCAAGTGACCGCCCGGCCCCCGGTACCGGTACGTCGCGCCCTGCCCCGGCGAGCCGTCGGCCCATCCCTCCCCGACACCCGCGGCCTCGACCCGCTCCACCGCCCGCTGCAACTGCTCGGGCCCCTGGGCCCGCCAGGCGATGTGGCCCAAACCCGGCTCCTCGCTCTCGGTCAGCTGGAGCGAATGAAAGAAGCGCTCACCCCAGCCGCGCAGGAACACCGACTGCCCCTCACGACCCGACTCCTCGAGACCCAGAACATCCCCGTAGAAGCGCAGCGACTCATCGGGCGCCGGCGTCAGGATCTCGACGTGAGCCAACTGTGAGAGCAGAACGTCAGCCATCGGATCTTCCTCCTCGTGAATCGCCTCCATGGCTCCAGCGTTCGCGGACCACAGACCAACTGAGTATCTCACACCGTTCTCGGGCGCCAGTCGCGGGCGCGACAACTCGACCAGGCACAAGTCTCCCCACGAGACTTCAACGATCCTTAGGACTCCGGCTGAAGCCGCCGTGTGGAGCGCAATCACCGGCCCCGGCGTCTCGGGGCGTGCCTCAACGAGCGGCTGCGCGAACGCGCGGAACAACCCGTCGGATTCGCTCTCCTCGCGCTCGCCCGCCTCTTCAGGCAACGGGACATCCCATTTGCAGGCACGTCTAAGAGACGGGAGCGACGGGACTAGAACCCGCCCTGCACCCCCATCGAGGTGAGAGTCCGAGGGTGCGTCGAATGATCGGGTTCGGGGCTGGCCAGTCGGGGTAGCCGTATCCTCTTGTGAACCGCCAGCGACCCAAAGGGGGCCTCGTGAAGATCGTCGATTGCCCGTGTGGCGTGAAGATCGAAGGCCAGAACGACGACCAGCTCGTCGAGAACGTCGAGGGACACATCGCGGCCGACCATGCGGACATGGTTGGCAAGTACTCGCGGGAGCAAATCCTCGCGATGGCGCACGAATAACTTCCTCGGGCCGGTGGGGTCGGGGCACCCTGACCCCACCGCTCGCTCTCGTGCTCGTTTCGTCTGTTGCCCCGCCTAACTGTCGGGTGAGTCTTTGCCGAGGCATCCGGGCGGGCGTGGGACGACGTTCCATTCCCGGGTCTTCGATCGTCGGGAGGACGCGGTGCGGTTCGAGACCGACCTGCGTCGCCGCAAAGCAGCTGGGCGAGCTCGCACACTTCGAGCGTGGCAAGGAGACGCTCGACGAGTTCGGCCGGGAGTGGTGGCGGCGATACGCCTCGAAGGAGCTCGCGTGTAGGACGCAGCAGATCTACGCCGAGCTCTGGGACAGGCACATCCTTGATAGAGAGGGGGTCGGCCGACTGGCATCTGCGGCCGGTGCGTTCCCCGCTCGTGAAGCCCGGCGTGCACCCCGTGCACCCTCCGAGTCCTCGTTCGTTGCCTGAGAGACCAACAACATACCCCGATTTATAGGGGTAATTCCGAAGCCCTCTGACGGACTCGAACCGTCGACCCCCTCCTTACCATTGAAGTGAGGAGGGGGTCTATTTATGCGGGTTTGCGCCTAGTCATGCCGATTTCGGCCTGTCGCTAGCAGCCGCGAATCGCCACGTTTTGCGTTCTCGTGCACCCTCGGTGCACCCTCGAACGGCGCCTAAGCTGGGGTGCGGACGTCTCTGTTGGCAGGTCACATCTGTAGCCAAGGCAGACGACCCGCGCGATTAGGTTGACTAGGAGAAGAGAAACTGCTTTGCTCTTCCGCGTTCGATGACAGGTATCTCCGATGGGGTTGGCCGCATGACTCCGTTCGTTGAGCCGATCCGGTCGATTCTGACCTTCGAAGCGGCGATCGACAACATCCTCACCGGCGTCGAGCGGGCCCGGCTGCGTGTCGGTGAGCGCTTGCCGAACGAGGGTGGTCTCGCTGAGCAGTTGGGAATTTCGAAACCGACGCTGCGCCAAGCCCTTCGGGTCCTCCAGCGCTCCGGCGTCCTTACGGTCAAACCAGGGAAGGCGGGGGGGATCTTCCTGAACTCCGAATACATTCCAGCCGAGGCGCTCTCGAGCAACATCGCACTCGAAGAGCACTCGGTCGTCGAGGCGCTGACGGCGCGTCGGGTAGTCGAGACAGCAATCACGCTGGAAGCGGCGAGGAATGCCACCGACGACGACCTGTCCGAAATCGAGCGCACCGTTGACCTCGTTCTTCGCGGCGGCATCAGCAGAACGCAGGTCATGCGCGCCGACATGATGTTCCACCGTGCCGTGGCGCGCGCGGCGCACAACCGGATCCTCGAGCGGGTGTTGCACGCGGCCTTAAAGGAACTCGCCCCGATTCGTGACGCCCTCCGCGTGTCGGCGGAGGAAGCGAGGCTCGTCGACGAAATTCATCGCGCCCAACTCGACGCGATGAGAAGCCGGGACGATGCGAAGCTCGTCGCGGTACTCGACCGCCACTTTCGATATCTCGAAGAGCAGTTCGCCGTGACGCTGCAGAAGCGGTGGGACGACCTCTTTGCCGCCGGCGGGACGGGATCCCAGAGCGCTGGGCTGCCGGGGAAGGACGAGCCGTAGTGCGGTTGACAGAACAAGCGACAAACACCCGTGGTTTGCTGTGTGCGCCACCCCTTGTCCGGGACGCGCAGATCAGGCCAGCCCATCGACTGTTCAATGTGAAACTGGCTTGCATTTTGGCCGAACCGCTCCTAGACTCCTGCTCTCTTGATGATCGCTGACGCTCTTCAAGAGGCACTGCGCGGCTATTCAGCCTTCGATAGAACCTGTCACCGGGGTAGCTGATGAGCTATCGCATCGCCGTGGACGTCGGTGGCACGTTCATCGACTTCGCGCTTCTCGACGAGCGAACGGGCCATCTCGTGATCGAGAAGCAGCCGGCGACGCCGGCGACGCTCGTGCAAGAGTTTCTTGCCGGCATCGCAAGGTTGCCGGTCGGGCTCGCTGACATCGAGAGGCTGTTCCACGGGACAACCGTGGGCATCAACGCAGTGCTTCAGGAACAGGGAGCCAAGGTTGGGCTCATCACGACCGAGGGCTTCCGCGACGTCCTTGAGATCGGTCGCGGGTCGCGGCCGGAGATCTACAACGTTCTCTACCTCCCGCCGAAGCCTCTCGTGCCTCGGTACCTGCGCCGGGAGGTACCGGAGCGGATGAAGGCGGATGGCTCGGTGCTCGTGCCGCTTGACTTGGATGCCCTCGACGCCGAGGTTGACTACCTCGTCGAGCAGGGCGTCGAGGCGGTCGCGATCTGCTTTCTACACGCGTACGCGAATCCGGATCAAGAGCGTCAGGCGGCCGCGCGCGTGCGCGAGCGCCACCCCGATCTCGGCGTGACGGCTTCGCACGAGGTGGCGACAGAATGGCGGGAGTTCGAGCGGACGTCGACGACGGTTTTGAATGCCTACATCCAGCCGTTGATGGGGCATTACATCCGCGAGTTGGGCGGCAACCTCGAGCAATCCGGCTACACGCGGCCGTTCGCGCTTATGCAATCGAACGGAGGCGTCATCTCGGCCGACCGCGCCGCGCAGCGGCCGATCCGAACGTTGGAATCGGGACCCGCCGGCGGCGTGATCGGAGCGCAGGCGCTCGCTGGTGAGCTTGGCTATCCGAATGTGGTGTGCGCAGACGTCGGAGGAACATCCTTCGACGTCGCCCTGATCGAGGACGGTCGCATTCTCGAAACGACAGAAACAGAAGTAGGCCGTCGCCCGGTGGTGGGTCCGATCATCGACATCGTGTCGATCGGCGCTGGGGGCGGCTCGATCGCTTGGATCGACGACCTTGGCGGCGTCCAGGTTGGACCCCAGTCAGCCGGCGCCTTTCCTGGCCCGGCGTGCTTCGGGCATGGCGGCACCGAGCCGACAGTGACCGACTGCCACCTCTTGCTGGGCCGGCTCGACCCCGAGAACTTCTTGGGCGCACGCATGAAGCTCGACGTCGAAGCAGCCGAGCAGGCATTGCGAACGCAAGTAGCCGAACCGACCGGCCTCGATCTGGAAGCGGCTGCAGACGGGATTCTGTCTATTGCCGAGACGAATATGGTCTTCGCGATCCGCGCCGTCACCGTAGAGCGAGGGCTCGATCCGCGCGAGTTCGTCATCTTCGCCTATGGAGGTGGTGGCGGACTCTTCGCGGCCGCGGTGGCAGACGAGCTCGAAGTTCCCACCGTTGTCATTCCTCGAGCGCCTGCGAACTTCTCGGCCTGGGGGATCCTGACATCGGACTACCGCGAGGATGCGGCGGTGACGCGTGTTCAGCCGCTGAACGATGCGATCGCCGACAGCGCGACAGCGCGACTGCACGAGCTCGCCGACGCGGCCACCGGCGAGTTGCGTCAGTACGGCTTCGCAGACGGGGACGTCGAACTGCTTCATCGTGTCGACGTGCGGTACTTGGGACAGGACCACACCATCACGGTTCCTGTCGAGTCGGGGTGGCTCGACGATCACGATGCCTTTCTCCAGGGCGTCCGGGAACGCTTTGTCGCCGCACACACGCAGCTGTATGGGCACGGCACGCTCGATCCACCTCTCGAGCTGGTCACGAGCCGGGCCCGCGCGGTCGGGAGAGTCGCCCGGCCCCCGGTCGCCGAGGTCGCTGAGCAACCGAGCTCGGCCGAACCGCGGTCTCGTCGAGAGGTCTATTTCCGCGGCCTCGGTCGCGTCGACACACCGGTCTACGATCGCGAAGCGGTGAGCACAGTCGAGGGCCCGGCGATCATCGAGGAGTGGACGACGACGATCGTCGTGCCTCCGGGCTGGTCAGCCCGATCCGACCGTCTCGGCAACCTGACCCTGGAACGAGCCTAGATGGCTGTTGCGAGCGTCGACGTCTTCACGGCTGAGATCGTTCGCAATGCGGTCGCTTCGGCAGCTCTCGAGATGAACAAGACGCTTCGGCGGACCGCGCACAATCCGTTGCTGTACGACGTGCAGGACTTCGGGCTCGGCATCGTCTCTGTTGAAGGGCTGCTCTGGGGTGAGGCCCAGGGGCAGTCGATGTTCATCGGCGCTCTCTCAGAGACGATCAAGACCGGGGTCGCGAAGCGCGGGGTTGGCGGGTTCCGTGAAGGAGACGTGCTGATCGTCAACGACCCTTTCCTGACCGGAACGCACATCTCGGACACGTCCATCTACGTGCCGATCTTCTGGGAGGGCGAGCTCGTCGCCTTCGCCGAGGCGTGCGCACACTGGGCCGACATCGGCGGCAAAAGTCCTGGCGGCTGGTGCCCCGATTCGACCGACGTATACCAGGAGGGGATCTGCTTCACGCATCAGCGGCTGTTCAGCGCCGGCGAGGCGAACGACGACCTGCTCGAGCTAATCAGCATGAACGTCCGCTTCCCCCAGCTCGTGCGCGGAGACCTCGATGCGATGATCGCTGCCTGCCACGTCGGTGAGGCACGCATGCACGCGCTCTGCCGCAAGGTCGGTGTCGGAACGTTGAAGGCCGCGATGGAGCTCACGATTGCGCGGACGGACGAGGCTGTCCGCCGCCAGATCGAAGCGCTTCCTGACGGCCATTGGTCGGCTGGCATCGTGATGGATCACGACGGCGTCGTGAAAGGCGAGCACCCTCGCATCGAGGTCCATGTGACGATCGACGGCGACCGCGTGCGGGTTGGCTTCGAGGGCACGAGCCCCGCCACCCGCGGGCCGATCAACGTGACGGCGCTCGGTACCCGGTCGGCTGTCCGAGTCGCGCTAAAGGCGCTGCTCGCACCGCACGATCGGACGAACGAAGGGCACTTCATGGCGATCGACTTCGATCTTCCACCGGGACTGGCCGTCTCGGCGGAGCGACCGGCGCCGAGCGACTCGTACGGCTACGTCGCGACGTGCGTCGAGGAGATGACCTTCGCGGCGCTCTCGAGAGCGTTGCCGGAGCGATGCCCAGCGGGCGGGTACGCCCTAACAGGTGCGTTCTTCTTCCGGGTCGACCCACGCCTCGGCGTACCGTTCATTTGCATCGATCCGATGGACGGAGGGAACGGGGGGCAGTTTGCAGCCGACGGGCCGACCCTGATGATGTTCCCGAACGGCGACGTGCCGAACACGCCGGTCGAGGTGGTCGAGACCCGCTATCCAGCCATGCGGCTGGAGCGCTTTGCGCTGCGTCCAGAGGTTTCAGGACCCGGCAAACATCGCGGCGGAATGGGGACAATCCGTGACTACCGTGTGCTTGAACCCGGCGTGATGATGCAGACGGTTACCGAGAACACCTACGACCCGCTCGGGAAGGGACTTGCCGGCGGCGGCACAGGCGGCGTCGGCGGGATCGTCGTCTGGCCAGGAACGGAGAAGGAGGTCCGCCTCGCCGAGCGAGTCACGTACTTCGGGCCGTTCGATGCCGGCGACCGCGTCAGCGTCCGCAGCCCGGGTGGCGGTGGTTGGGGCCCTCCGAGTGAGCGCGAGCCCGGGCGCGTCGCCGAGGACGTTCGCGACGAGCTGCTGACACGCGAAGAGGCAGCTTCGTTGTACCTGGTCGCCTTGCGAGAGGATTTGACGGTGGACAAGCCCGAGACTGAGCGCCTGAGAGTGTCGAGCGGCTCGGTCGACGATCACGGGAACGAGGGAGGCTGATGGCGACACGGCTCGGGGTCGATGTTGGCGGCACGTTCTCCGATCTCGTCGTCTACGACGACGAGACGGGTGAGGTGAGGGTCGCGAAAGGCTCGACGACACCGGCGTCGCCGGACGAGGGTGTTGCGCGCGTTATCTCGGAAGCCGTGCCCGAGCCTGTCCTCCAGAGAGCCGCGTTCTTCCTGCACGGCTCGACGGTGGCGCTAAATGCGCTTCTGGAGCGCAAGGGTGCCGTCGTCGGACTGCTAACGACCGAAGGCTTTCGCGACGTGCTCGAAATACGCCGCGGCGACAGGGAGGCGATGAACGACCTGTTATGGCGCCCTCCGCCTTCGCTCGTTCCTCGTCGGCTTCGCCGGGGCATCCGCGAGCGAGTCCTTGTCGACGGAAGCGTCGACACACCGTTGCATCCCGAGGACATCGAAACGGCGCTCGGGATCTTCCGTGAGGACGGCGTCGAGTGCATCGCCATTGTCTTCCTGAACGCCTATGCGAATCCGGTTCACGAGATCGCGGCCGAGGAGGCGCTACGGACGCTCGGCTTCACCGGCGAAATCTCGCTGTCACACAAGGTCTCCGGCGAGTACCACGAGTACGAACGCACGTCGACGACCGTAATCGACGCTTACATCCGACCCCGGATGTCGTTCTACCTGCGCCAGCTCGAGACCACCCTTTCGAAACTCGGTTTCGGTGGCAACTGCATGATCACGAGCTCCGGTGGAGGCGCGATGCTCTTCGCCGAGGCCGAGGCACGACCGTTCGAGACGATCATGTCAGGCCCTGTCGCTGGAGCAGTCGGCGCAGGCGACCTGTGCCGTGTGCTCGAGCTCGAGACTGCCGTGACCGCCGACGTGGGCGGCACGAGCTTCGACACGTGCCTGATCAGGGACGGTCGACCGGACGTTAAGTACGAGGGCACGGTCCTCGGCATGCCACTGCAGACGCAGTGGGTCGACGTCCGCTCGATCGGAGCCGGCGGCGGCTCGATCGCGTACGTCGACGAGGGAGGGCTCCTGCGCGTCGGGCCACGGAGCGCCGGCGCCGAGCCCGGGCCCGCCTGCTACGGGCGCGGTGGAACTGAACCGACCGTGACCGATGCGGCAGCTTCGCTCGGGATGCTCGCTCTCGGCCAGCTCGCAGGAGGCGTCTCGCTCGACGTCGAGGCCTCGCGATCGGTGCTCGAGCCGCTCGGCAGCCAGCTGGGGCTGGACGTGACAGGGGTGGCGAAGGGAATTCTCACCATCGTCAGCGCGAACATGGCCAATGCCATCCGTGAGGTGACGATCGAACAGGGTCAGGATCCACGCGACGCTGCGCTGATCGTCTTCGGAGGCGCAGGCCCGCTGTTCGGGACGCTTCTCGCCCGTGAGCTCGAGATTAGGCGCGTCGTCATCCCTGTGCATGCGGGCAACTTTTCCGCCTGGGGCCTGCTCGCGCAGGACGTCGCCCAGACGGTTGCCCAGACGGCGATCTCGAAGCTCGACGCCGAGGGCCTCGCCGCCGCGTCCGAGGTGGTCGGCTCACTGTTCGATCGCCTAGACGCGAGCTCGAGCAACATCGTCGTGGGGCAGCCACATCACGAGGCTGCGCTCGACATGCGCTTCGTCGGTCAGGAGTACACCTTGACGATCCCGGCCGCGGTCGGAGGTAGACGCCTGACCGATGATGCGGACGGGTTGCGAGCCGCGTTCTTCCGCGACTACGAGCGAACGTTCGGGCACTCGATGGACGAGCCAGTCGAGATCGTGTCGGTGCGCGCGACTCTGCGAACTCCGCTGCCGCACCGGACCGAGAAGCTGTCCGCCACCGACAACGGACGCGCCCTGGTGGCATCGACGATGCAGGCGTACTCGTTCACACTCGGGAAGGAAACCGAGTTCGCCGTCATCGAGCGCAACTCGCTGGCCGTCGGCACGCGGCTCGATGGACCGGCGATCATATTGGAGCCGACAGCGACCAGCTATGTGGACGCCGGGTTCTCGATCGAAGTGCACGAGAACGGAACGCTGTTCATGACCGATGGGAGGGCGTGACATGGCCACGGCGACGGTTGAGGAGTTCGTAACCACCCGCGCCTCGATGGATTCGGGTGCGCCTGCGCTCGACGCTGACCCGATCACCACCGAGGTGATCCGACACGGGCTCAACTCGGCCGTCGAGCAGATGAAGATCGCTCTGCGGCGCACGGCGTTCTCGCCGGTGATCTACGAGATGATCGACTTCTGCTGCGCGCTGTACGACCGCGACGTCCGGCTGCTCGCCCAGGCGCAGTCGCTTCCTGCCTTTCTCGGCACGATGAACTTCTGTGTCGAGGCGTGCGTGCGCTCGGTGGGCGGCGAGGAGCAACTCGAAAACGGAGACATCATCTTCTCGACCTACGGCTTCGACATCGGTTCGCACGCACAGGACGCCGCGGTCGTCGCGCCCGTCTTCGTCGAGGGAGAGCTCGTCGGGTACGCAGCCGTCAAGGCTCACCACATGGACATCGGTGCCAAGGAGCCGTATTGCACCGACACGACCGACAACTTCCAGGAGGGGACGATCTTCCCAGGCGTGAAGCTCTATCGTCGCGGAGAGCTCCAGAAGGACATGTTCCGGACGATCGTCGCGAACTCGCGGCTGCCAGTTGCCCTTCAGGGCGACCTCAACGCCGAGATCCTCGCCGTGAACATGGGGGTTGCGGCGCTCGTGCAGCTGATCGAACGGCATGGACTCGCCGAATTCATGATCTCGGTCGAGCGGATGTTCGATCACGGAGAGACGGTGATCCGGAGGTTCCTGGAGCGAATTCCGGATGGTCGTTACGTCCAGAGCGGCGCGATGGATTCGAACGGCGTCACCGACGATCTCATCCCGTTCGAGGTTGCGGTCGAGGTCGACGGGAGCAACATCGTCGTCGACTTCACCAACTCACCCCCGGAGCAGGCGGGCCCCGTCAACTGCCCGCTGCCGACCACTGTCTCGTGCGCACGTCTCGCGATCCTCTCGGTCACCGGCGGGAACGAGCTAGTGAACGAGGGTCATCTTCGCCCGATCGGCATCAAGACCAAGCCCGGAACGATGTACCACCCGAAACCGCCGGCGCCGATCTTCCTCTACGGCTGGGCCGGCATGCAGGCGCTCGACGTGATCCTGCGGGCGCTGTCGGACGCGATGCCCGAGTCGGTTCCCGCCGGAAGCGGAGGTGACCTGTGCGCGATCATGTGGTGGGGCAGGACGCCTGACGGCGGCTTCCGGGTGGGCGGCGGCGACCATTTTGCGGGGCAGGGCGCGCTCGCGAACGCGGACGGGCCGCCACCGATGATGCATATCGCTATTTCTGGCATTCGGAACATCCCGGCAGAAACGATGGAGACGCGGGACCCGATCGTCGTCCGCCGTTTCGAGCTCGACCAAGACTCGGGGGGTACGGGTCGTCATCGTGGCGGGCTCGGCATGGAGCTCGAGTACGAGCTACGCGAGGACTCGTTCCTCATGTCGACGGTCGAGCGGACCCGAATCGCCCCCTGGGGTCTCGCAGGCGGCGGTGATGGGACGACGAACATCGTCCGGACGACCCTGCCTGACGGCTCGGTGCACGAGTTCGGGAAGGTGACCGGCCTCCACATGTCGGCAGGCACGCGATTTCAGATCCGCACCGGGGGTGGCGGGGGCTTCGGACCTCCGGCTGAGCGGGATCCAGCAGCAGTGTTGGAGGACGTCCGACAGGAGTACGTCAGCGAGAGCCGTGCCCGGGCGGACTATCCGCATGCATTCGGCGACGAGGAACGCGATCGAAAGGAGGGCGGCGCGGGCCCGGCTCGGGAGTGATCAGAAGACTCGCTTCGTGATGTTCGGAAAGGGAGGAGAGATGACAGCAAGGCTTCGTTTCGCGGTGATGCTGGTCGTGCTCGGCCTGCTTGTGGGGCTGGCGGCTTCGACCGCGGCGATGAGTGCGCCATCGAAGTCCTACAACGTCGCATGGTTCAGCACGCTGTCCAATCGGTTCCTATCGGCTGAACTGTCGGCCGTGAAGAAGGAAGCAAAGAAGTTCAACATCAAGATCACCGTCTTCGACTCTGGGTTCGATGCGAACAAGCAGTTCAGCAATATCCAGGACGCGATGACGCTCAAGAAGTTCCAGGGCTTCATCATCATCCCGCTGAACGGCGGCGCCCTGGTGCCGCTCGTCCAGCAGGCGATCAAGCAGAAGATCAAGGTGCTCGGCATCAACTCGCCTCTCGGGCCGGACCCGAACGCAACCGGCGTTCAGATCAAGGGTGTCTTGGCACAGATCTGGACCTCGACCGTGAACCGGGGCAAGTGGATGACAGGGCAGATCGTAAATGCCTGCTCGGGAATCAACCCGTGCAACTTCGCGTATCTGGCGGGTGTCGCAGCACTCCCGATCGAACAGACGATCAAGAACACTTTTGAACCTGCGCTCAAGCGATATCCCAACATTCACGAAGTGGCTTACCTCGACGGCACACTCTTCAGCACTGCAGGCGGTCAGAAGGTCGCGCAGGATCTGTTGACCGCTCATCCGGAAGTGAATGTGATCGCGGCTCAGGATCAGGCTGCTCTCGGGGTCGAACTCGCGCTCAAGGCTGCTGGTAAGAGCTACGGGACGGCCAAGAACCAGATCCGCATTCTGGGCATCGGAAGCGCCTGCAACACGCTCGAGGCGATCGCGCAAGGCCGTCTTTTCAACACGCAGCCTGACGCCGCGTTTGAGGAAGGGAAATATTCGGTCGACGCCATGGCTGCCGCCCTGTTGGGGACGCTCAAGGCAACGAAGCCAGCGGAGTTCGATCCGATTCTCAAGGCGAAGATTCCGGTCATCCTCACCAAGAACAACGTCGCCAAGAGGAAGTGTCAGTACTAGGTACGTCGTTCGCTCGAGGCCCGGCGCCGGCTTCCATGACGGCGCCGGGCCTGCTGTTCGGGATGGCGCGGGTGCCGTCGCACCGCGCGAACCTCACGAGCCTTCTCGTCTCTTGAAGCGCACGCCCGACCCTCCGGCCGTGCTCGTCACATGATCGATGAGGCTGTACCTCACGTCGAACTACGCGGGATCAGCAAGCGCTTCGGAGGCGTCCAGGCGCTGAAAGACGTCGACCTCGTCATCGAGCGCGGTCACATCCACGCGCTCGTGGGCGAGAATGGAGCAGGCAAGTCGACGCTCGGCAAGATCGTCGCCGGCATCCACCGCGCCGACGAAGGCACGATTCTCGTCAACGGCACGGCCGTCGACTACCGTCACCCGTCGACAGCGCTACGCGACGGCCTCGCCGCGATCGCCCAGGAGCTCACCCTCGTCCCGTCGATGAGCGTAATGCAGAACGTGTTCCTGGGATTGGAGACGACTCGAAGCGGAATCCTGGACGGACGTGCGCTTCGTCGGAGGTACAGCGAGCTCGACGCGCTAACCGGATTCCAGATTCCAGGCGAAGCGCGGGTCGCCACCCTCCGCGTCGCCGAGCAACAGAAGGTCGAGATCCTGCGTGCCCTTGCCCGGGACGCGAAGTTGATCGTGATGGATGAGCCGAGCGCGGCACTCACCCAAGACGAGGCAGAGAGGTTGTTCGATGTCGTTCGCGGGCTCCGTGATCGCGGTACGACGATCATCTATGTCTCCCACTTTCTCCACGAGGTACTGGCGCTCGCGGACATCGTCACCGTGCTTCGCGACGGCGTCGTTGTCCAGTCAACGCCTGCGGTCAGCCAGTCAGCCGATTCCCTTGTTTCGGCCATGCTGGGTCGCTCTCTCGATCTGACCTTTCCACCGAAGCAGTTCCCGCCGGCTGACGCACCTGTCTTGCTGTCCGTGCGAGGCCTTGCCCGCGACGGTGTCGTGCTTCCGACCGATCTCGACGTCCGAGCTGGGGAGATCGTCGGGATCGCCGGTCTAATCGGCTCGGGGCGGACCGAGCTCGCCCGGCTCATCTTCGGCGCGGACAAGGCATCCGCGGGGCGAATCGACATGAAGGGCACGGAGGTCAAGATCGTTCGACCCAGCGCCGCTCTCCGGGCTGGGATCGTGCTTCTCCCCGAGAGTCGGAAGGAGCAGGGTCTCTTCTTGCAACGGTCGATCGGCGAAAACATCACGCTGCCGCGACTGAGCGAGGTCGAAACACTCGGAATCGTTTCGAGCCTGGCGGAGAAGCGCCAAGCGACGGCCGCGATGAAGAAGCTCGACGTTCGAGCAAGATCGTCGAGAGAACTGGTCTCGACACTGTCAGGCGGCAATCAGCAGAAGGTTCTTTTCGCCAAGTGGTTGTTCACACGGCCCAGCGTCCTGATCGCGGACGAACCGACCAGAGGCGTCGACGTAGGAGCAAAGCGATCGATCTACGAACTGATCCACTCGCTTGCCGCGGAAGGGCTGGGGATTCTGATGATCTCCTCCGAGCTCGAAGAGATCATGGGCCTTGCGCACAGAATCCTCGTCATGCGCGGCGGAGCTGTGGTCGCCGAATTCGACGGCCGTTCTGCGAGCGAAGACCTGATCATGCAAGCGGCGTTCGGGACCACGGCGGATGACGCTTCGTCCGCCGTCGTCGGCGGGGGGCCAAGGTAGCCAGCGGGCCCCCAGCTGAGGCGGTTGCAGCCGCACCGATCGAGCGAGTAAGTCGCTTTCGATTCGCTTCGAATCCGGTCGAGGTTGTACGCAACTACGGAATCGTCTTCGCGTTCGTGGCGCTCTTCGTCACGCTCTCAGCGACGAGCAGCGTCTTCCTGACGTGGGACAACATGTTCAACATCCTCGATCAGAACGCCGGGGTAGGCATCATCGCCGTCGGATCGACGCTCGTCTTCATCGCCGGCGGGTTCGATCTCTCGGTTGGAGCAATCTTCTCGATCGCGGGGGTCGTCGCCGCGCTGGCAGCACCCCACATAGGGGCCGGCGGCGCGCTCGCACTCGGGGTGCTCGTCGGCCTCGGCTTCGGCATCGTCAACGGCCTGATGACAACGGTCGGACGCATCAACGCATTCATTACCACGCTGGCCACGTCGATCATGATCGGAGGCCTTGCCGTCGCAGTGACCGGCGGCTCGTACATCTTCGTCAAGGGCACATCGTTCACGTTGCTCGGGCGGGGAGCACTCGGCAGGCTCACCTACGCGACCATCGTCTGGCTCGTCTTCGCGTTCTTCTGCGCCGTCGTGCTGCACAAGACGAGATTCGGCCGGTACATGTACGCCTCAGGAGGTAATCAGGAAGCGGCCCGGCTGTCCGGCATCCGCGTCGGCCTGATCCGGAGCATCTGCTTCGCCGTCTCGGGAGCATCGGCAGGGCTTGCCGGGATCCTGCTCGTCTCGCGAACCGCAACGGGCCAGGCCAATGCCGCAGGTCTGGACCTTGCCGTACTCGCCGTCGCGGGCGTTGTCATCGGAGGCACGTCGATCCTCGGGGGCGAGGGCGCTGTCTGGCGGACAATCATGGGAGTGCTCCTGCTCGCGATGATCGGAAACGGCTTCAACCTCTTGAGCGTCAACCCGACCTATCAGGACATCATCCGTGGTGCGATTATCGCGACGGCCGTCGGAATCGACGCCTGGGCTCGCAGGACGCATGCCTAGGCCTGTCGCCCGCCGCACTCGATCCCCACCGATGAGGGAGCTGATCCGCGCTGAGAACGTCGGGTCATTTCTCCGACCAGCAGAGCTGCTGCGTGCGCAGGAAGCCTTGGCGAGAAGCGAGATCGACCACTCGAGCTTCAAGGCCATCGAGGATCGGGCGGTCGATGAGGTCGTGGCGCTCCAGCAGCGCGCGGCGGTCGGTGTCATCACCGACGGTGAGCTGCGGCGACGCGTGTTCGCGAGCGGGCTGGTGCAGGACTCCGAGGGCTTCCGTTCCGGCGTCGAGGGAAACACCGTCGACTGGTACCGGATGGACGGCACCGTTGAGCACAGCCCCGTGACGGTCGCGGTCGCTTCCCGGATCGAACGCCGGCGGATGCTCTCGACCGAGGAGTTCACCTACCTCCGGGCACGAGCCGGGACAACGCCGACGAAGATGACCTTGCCGTCGCCGACCATGTTCGCCTACTACTGGTTTCCGCCCGTCTCGCACGGCGCCTACCCGTCGCCGCCAGCCTTCCTCGAGCACGTAACCGAGCTGCTGCGGGACGAGGTAGACGCACTTGTCCGCCTCGGCTGCCGGTACGTCCAAGTTGATGCGCCCGAGCTCGGGATGCTGGTCGATCCACGACAGCAGTCGTGGTTCGAGGCGAAGGGCTTCGAGCCCGACCGGCTCGTCCACGAAGCCGCGGAGATGATCAACACGATCCTCGAGCCGTGCGGCGACATGGCACGAACCGCGCTGCATGTCTGCCGCGGCAACGACGCCAACCGTTACATGGCCCGCGGCGGGTATGAGCTGATCGCGGAGGCGCTCTTTCCGCGCACCACGGCAGAGATTCTGCTGCTCGAGTACGACGACGAACGATCGGGCGGATTCGAGCCGCTTCGTCATGTTCCGGACGACAAAGCTGTCGTGCTCGGCCTCGTCTCCACGAAGCGAGCCGGCCTGGAGAACGCCGACGAGCTCCGCGCGCGGATCCACGCTGCAAGCGATTTCGTCGGCCTCGAGCGGCTCGCGCTCTCGACGCAATGTGGGTTCGCGTCGGTGGCGAGAGGCAACGATCTCACCGTAGACGACCAGGAGGCCAAACTCCGCCACGTGGCTGAGACCGCGTCGGAGATATGGAGGTGAACACGTGAGCATCTCGTTCGTTCTTCGGAAGGTCAATGTCCTCGACGAAAGCGGCGGTTTCGAGGGTCCCCTCGACGTCCGAGTCGACAACGGCGTCGTCGCCGAAATCGGGGTCGGCCTTTCCACCGATGCCGTCTCCTATGAGCTCGACGGGCTCTTCCTGATGCCCGGCGTCTTCGACTGCCACGCCCATGTCGGGCTCTCGACGATCGATCCGCTGGAATGCCTGCGCACACCGATTACCCGCTGGTCACTGCAGGCGGGCGCGAACGCGCGGACGATCCTCGAGGCCGGTGTCACCTTTGTTCGGGACGCAGGCGGCATCGACGCGGGAGTGCGAGACGCCATCGCGGATGGTCTCGTCTCCGGGCCGCGGGTCCAGATCTCGATCGTGCTGCTCACGCAGACGGGCGGCCACGCCGACGGTTTTCTTGCCGGGCCCGGGCTCGAGCTCTCCTCCGGCTACCTGTTGCCCGACTATCCTGGGCGGCCCCCGTACCTTGTCGACGGTGTCGATCAGATGCGGCGGGCAGCCCGCGAGGTGCTCCGGGCAGGAGGGGACTGGATCAAGCTCGCGACGACGGGCGGGGTCATCTCGCCCACCGACGACCCCGAAGGAGCCGAGCTCACGTTTGAGGAGATCGAGGCGGCTGTGTTCGAGGCCGCGCGCAAGCACAAGTACGCGTTCGCCCACGCAAACGGAGGCGAGGGACTCGACAACGCGGTTCGAGCAGGTGTTCGATCGGTCGAGCATGGCGTCTACCTGACGGAGAAGCAGGCGGCGGCGATGGCGGCTGCAGGCTGTTATTTCGTGCCGACGCTGGCCATCGCGCGAGACGTGATGCGGCTCGCCGACGCTGGCAAGCTGCCGCCGTACGCCGCCGCGAAGGCGCAGGAGATGCGCTCACGGATTGGCGGAGCCGTGGAGACCGCTCGTGCCGCGGGCGTCAAGATCGCCGTCGGCGCCGACTTCGTCACTCGCGAGCAGCACGGCCGCAACCTCGAGGAGATCTTCCTGCTCCGAGAGGCGGGGCTGACCGTGGAGGAGTCGCTGATCGCCGCCACGCGCACCGGGGCCGAGCTGTGCGGCGTCGGAGACACGCTGGGTCGGATTGCCACGGGGTTCGTGTTCGACGCGATCGTTCTCGACGAGGAACCAGGCGGCGACCTGTCGCTCTTCGACCGCGGGGGCGCGGTGACCGGCGTGTTCAAGGGAGGGGTGCCTGTCGTGCCGCATGCGCGGCTTGCTGACGCACATCGGCTGGTTCCGGCATGACCGGTACCCGCGGGTTCGATCATCTGATTGACACCCTCGATGAGCTGATCGAGGTTGCCGGCGAGCCAGACGACTCGACTCGGAGCAAGATTCTCGACCACCTCGACCCTCACTGCCGTGCCTTCATCGAGCGATCGCCGTTCTGTCTCGTCGGGACTTCCGACTCGAAGGGGCGTTATGACGTGTCGCCTCGTGGAGGCCCGGGCGGGTTTGTCGAGGTGCTCGACGAGCGGCGCCTCGCCTTCGCCGAGGCGAAGGGAAACAGGCTGAACGACTCGCTGCGCAACATCCACCAGACGGGTCGGATCGGGCTCCTGTTCCTCATCCCAGGCATGAACGAGACGCTGCGTGTCAACGGGCGTGCGTGTGTCACGCGGGATCCCGAGATCCTCGCCCGCCACGTCGTACAGGAGGGACGGCCGCCGCGAGTCGCCGTAGGAGTCGAGGTCGAGGAAGCCTTTCTCCACTGCGCGAAAGCCTTCATCCGCTCGTCGCTCTGGAAGAGCGACGCATGGCCGTCTCTGGAAGGGATGGCCAAACCTGCCCAGATCTGGAAAGACCACTTGAACGTGCCCGATCTGACCGTTGAGGCGATAGAGGAGATGGAGAAGCACGCCTATGAGAACGAGCTCTACTAGCCTGGGGTGGGACGGCGCGAGCTCGGCGACTGTGAGCGTCTCGTCCGCGGTGGATCCGTTCACAGGCGAGATCATCCGGAACGCGTTGTCGTCGGCGGCAATCGAGATGAACAAGACGCTGCGGCGAACCGCCTACAGCCCTCTGCTGTACGACGTCCAGGACTTCGGCGTCGGAATCGTCTCGTCCGACGGGCTCCTCTGGGGTGAGGCACAGGGCCAGATCATCTTCGTTGGTGCGCTCAGCGAGGTCGTTCGTTCCGCACTCGAGAAACACGGACCGGAGGGGTTCACGGAGGGCGACGTTCTCGTCGCCAACGACCCCTACTTCACCGGCACCCACATCTCGGACACCTCTGTCTACATGCCGATCTTCTTCGGGGACGAACTCGTCGCCTTCGCCGTTACCACAGCCCACTGGGCGGACATCGGCGGCAAGTCACCCGGCGGCTGGTGCCCCGACTCGACGGACGTCTATCAGGAAGGAATCTGCTTCAACCATCAGCGACTCTTCCTCGCAGGACAGCCGAACCGGGACATCCTGGATCTGATCGACGACAACGTTCGGTTCATGACCGCCGTCCGCGGGGACCTCGACGCAACGATCTCCGCCTGCAGGGTCGGGGTCCGACGAGTTCAAACGCTGTGTGCCAAGTACGGCGTGCAGACGGTCCGGGCGGCGATGGCGTCGACGATCGACCGCACCGACGAGGCCGTCCGGAGAAGG
The DNA here is from genome assembly GCA_963736045.1 of uncultured Actinomycetes bacterium. GTDB lineage: Bacteria > Actinomycetota > Thermoleophilia > Gaiellales > Gaiellaceae > PALSA-612. Next base: position 87,689 of record CAVTNK010000001.1, read on the forward strand.
ATTGCCTCGCTTCCGAGCGGCTCGTACTCGGAGGCGATCCATCTCGACTACGACGGCGTGATCAAGGGAGTCCACCCACGCGTCGAGGTGCAGGTGACGATCGACGACGACACCATCCGGATCGGCTTCGAGGGCACCAGCCAGGCAACAGAAGGCCCGATCAACCTTCCCGCGATCGGCACGCGGGCAACGCTCCGCGCCGCGCTCAAGGCGCTGATCGCTCCGCACGACCGGACGAACGAGGGTCACTTCCGAGCCATGGAGATCGATCTACCACCCGGCCTGATCGTCAGTCCAGAACGACCGTCTCCCTGCGACTGCTACCTCTACGTGGCAGCCTGCGCGCAGGAGACTGTCTATCGCGCGCTCGCGCCGGCTCTGCCGGATGGCTGCCCCGCCGGCGGCCTTCAAGCAACGGGGTTCTTCTTCTTCCGCGTTGACGCAACCAAAGGCGACCCGTTCATCTGGGTCGACCCGATGACCGGCGGCAACGGCGCTCACGCGGGCGCAGACGGCGCAACCCTGATGATGTTCTCGAACGGAGACGTCCCCAACACGCCCGTCGAGGTCGCAGAAACCCGGTTCCCGGCGATCCGCGTCGAACGCAGCTCGCTCCGTCCCGAGGTTGCCGGCGCCGGTCGGCACCGCGGCGGGATGGGCGTAACCCGGGACTACCGGGTGCTCGAGCCCGGCGTGATGATCACCTCCGTCACCGAGAACACAGAAGATCCGCTCGGGAAGGGCGTTCTCGGCGGTGAGACCGGCGGCGTCGCCGAGATCGTCATCTCCTCCCATGGCAAAACGGCTGTGCTAAGGGAGCGAGTCACACGGTTCGGGCTGGCGGAAGGAGACGCGGTCAGTGTGCGCAGTCCGGGAGGCGGCGGCTGGAGACCGGCCCTGGAACGGGACACCGATCAGGTGGCGAACGACGTGCGAGACGGGCTCCTCACTCGGGAAGAGGCGGCGTCGACCTACGGCGTGGTCGTCGATCATGACCTAACCGTCGACGCGGAAGCGACTGCCCGACTACGGGTCCCTACTGCATCGCTCGATCCCGCTTGACTCTTTAAGAGAAACCTGTTTTCTATTTACTGCTCGGGAGCGGCTGACGCAGGAGGAGCAGCGTGTCTGAGTCACTGAACTTCGAAGGACGGCCCATACCGCTCGAGCCGCACGACTCCGTCGCATCGGCGTTGTTCCGGGCCGGCGTTCGCACGTTCTCCCGCTCCTTCAAGTACCACCGCCGGAGAGGGCTGTACTGCTTGACAGGCGACTGCCCGAACTGCCTAATCACCGTAGACGGCCAACCCGGTGTGCGATCGTGCGTCACCCGCCCACGCGCGAACCAGGACGTGCGACGCGAATCCGGCTGGCCGTCCGCCGAGCGAGACCTCTTCGCGATCGCCGACCGGATGCACTGGCTCCTGCCCGTCGGCTTCTACTACAAGACGCTGCTCCGGCCGCGCTGGCTCTGGCCCCGGGCGGAGCGCGATGATCCGAGCAGCGGTCGGTGTCGGGACCGTGCCACAGGACGCCCGCCGATCCGATCGACCCTCGAGTCATCTCCATACGGATCTGCTCGTCATCGGCGGCGGTGCTTCCGGCCTACAGGCCGCCCTCGCCGCTGCGGCCGCCGACGATTCCGTCGTCATCTGCGACGACGGCATCCCCGGCGAGATGCTCGCGCCGGGTGCAACCCGTTCCCGGGTCGAAGCTCTTGCGGCGGAGGCCAGAGAGCATCCACTCGTGACGCTGCTCGAGCGCGCCCCGGCAATCGGCATCTACGAGGGTCCGCTCGTGCCGGTAAACGCAATCGACGTCCTCTACCTCGTCCACCCTCGACGCGTGGTGGTGGCGACCGGTGCCGTCCAGCGGCACGGCGTATTCCCGGGCTACGATCTGTCCGGCATCTGGCTCTCGCGCGGCGCGGCCCGTCTCGCCGGCGTTCACGGACTCAGCCCCGGTCGACGGATCGTGGTCGTCGGCGAGGGCAATGAAGCATCGGAACACGTAGACGTGCTGCGCGCGACCGGCGCAGACGTGCACTTCGTCGAGGGTGGCGCGGTCGTCAAGGCCTCCGGCCGCGCTGCTGTGAGAAAGGCAATCGTCGACGTCAACGGCCGGCGAGAAGAACACGCCTGCGACGCGCTCGTTCTCGCGCTCGGCACTGTCCCACGTGACGGTTTGCTCCGGCAGGGGACGGGCCTGCCTGTGATCGGGGTCGGCGAGGTCGTCGAACCCGGCTGTCTGCCAGCCGAGGCAGAGGAGAGCGGCCGCCGAGGCTCTTTCGGAGAAGCGCCGCCTCCCCGAGACCAGCTTCTCCCAGCGGGGCCGAAGGAAGGCGTTGTCTGCCTGTGCGAGGACGTTCACGCGAAGGATCTTCGCCAGGCCTGGGCCGAGGGGTTCTGTTCCGTCGAGCTGTTGAAGCGATACACGACGGTGACGATGGGGCCCTGCCAGGGCGCGCTCTGTCACGAGCACCTCCGCGCGTTCGCAGCCGAGCGAGTCGGCGCCGACGTGGCCGTCAGCGCGCCAACCACGGCTCGCCCGCCGACACGCGGTATCACGCTCGAGCAGGTCTCCGCTGGGCTGGGAGAGGCTGTCGAAGGACGCACAACGCTGTACGCACGCCACCTCGAGCTGGGCGCAATGATGGAGCCGGCCGGAGCCTGGCGCCGTCCGGAGCACTACGGTGATCCCCTCGACGAGTACTGGGCCGTGCGCCAACGGGTGAGCGTCATGGATGTCGGCACGCTCGGGAAGTACCTCGTGGCAGGACCCGACGCGACTGGCATTCCTCGAGCGTCTCTACCCGTGCCACGTGCACGACCTCCCCGCTGGACGCCTCCGCTACACGCTGCTACTCGGCGAGCACGGCTACGTCGTCGACGACGGTCTGATCTGCGCCCTCGGCGACGGCCGCTTGTATCTGACGTTCACCTCGGGAGGCGGCGACCACGCGGAGGCGACATGCGCGACTGGGCCGACACGTGGGGTCACGACGTTCACATCGTCAACCTGACCGCGGAGCTGGGGCGCGATCAACGTCGCCGGGCCGCGAGCGCGTGAGCTGCTCCAGCGGCTCTCGACAGATGGCTTCGACGCAGAACGCTTCCCGTACCTGCACCATCGCGAGGTCGTCGTCGCCGGCGTTCCGTGCCGCGCGATCCGGCTCGGGTTCGTCGGTGAGCTCTCGTGCGAACTGCATCACCGCAGTTCGACCGCAGCGTCGAGCTCTGGGATGCGCTTGCTGACGCCGGCGAGGAACTCGACATCCGTCCGCACGGCCTCGAGGCGCTCCGGCTCCTTCGCCTCGAAAAGGGACACATCATCATCGGCCAGGACACCGACTTCGACTCGACGCCGGCCAAGCTGAACATGAGCTGGGCGGTCAAGCGTCGACAAGCCCGAGTTCGTCGGCAAGGCGCGCTCGAACGCATGTCCTCGATCCCGAGCGCAGCGGCGGCTCGTCGCCATCCGGTTCACCGGAGACACACCGGCCGAGGGCATGCCGCTCTGCGTGGACGGTCGCCAAGTGGGGCACCTCACTTCTCTGTCGGTAGTCGCCCGTGCTCGAGCATCCCATCGGTCTCGGCTTCGTCACGCGGGTCGACGGCGAGTTCCCAGACAATCTCGTAGCCGGCGAGATCGGGCGGGCCGTCGCCGCCGGGAACATCGTCGTCGAATCCGTTCTACGACCCTGACGGAAAGCGCCTCCGTGCTTGAGCTGAGCACTACGGCCGTGGCGCATCCTCCGATGCTTCGCCGACCCCGCTGTGCTCGACGCCCTGCAGGTTCCCGCCTTGGCCTTTCCATGCCGAGTCGCACCCGACTGAGCTGCTCGTCCTCGTGCCTGCCGACGCGGGCGAACGTGCCCATGCCGATCTGTCGAATGAGCTAAGACCCTCCGATCCTGATGGGCTGGTAGTCGACCAGTCGGGCGGGTTCACCCTCTGGACACTGCACCGGCGACGCACCGGAGGTTGCGTTTGCTCGCCTCTCCGCGGTTCCGCTTCCCATGACCCGACCGTGCTTCGTCCAGGGCCTGGTCGCCCACGTGCCGGCGAAGGCGATCGCGTTCTCGGGTGAGCTGCACATCCTTGTCTCCTCTATCGTCGGCCACCACGTTCGCGCGCAGATCCTGGATGCCTGTGGCGACCTCGGTGTGGCAGAAGCCCGGCCGCGGTTGTTCTCAGCGGCTGGAGTTACGTGAGCGGCCTCTTCCGCAAGCGCGACCACCTTCGGTCGACGACCCCTGAAGCCCCGTTACGACGTCGTGATCATCGGCGGAGGTGCGCATGGTCTCGCGATCGCGTACTACCTCGCCTCGCGCACGGCATCACGCAACGTCGGCGTTTTCGAGCGCAGCTACATCGGCGCAGGCGCGACGGGCCGAAACACGACGGTCCTTCGCGCGAACTACAAGATGCCGGAGTCGGTCGCGTTCTTCAAGCAGAGCTTCGACCTCTACTGGGACTCTCCCGGGAGCTCGACTACAACCTGCTCGTCTCGCGGCGCGGGCTCTTCTGGCTGGCCCACTCCGAGAACACGCTCCGCCTCCAGCGTGAGCGCGCGCTGCTGAACCAGGCGCTTCGGCATCGACACGGTCTTCCTCGCCCGACGAGGTGAAGGAGCTCTGCCCGCAGGTCGACCTCAGCATGGGCGGCAAGGAACACCCGATCGTCGGTGCCTCCTACCACGCGCCCGGATCGGTCATCCGCCACGACGCGGTCGTCTGGGGCTACGCGGCGGCGGCGCAGCGACTCGGAGTACACGTCCACGAGGGGGCGAGGTGACCGGCATCACGCGTCGAGGAACGGACGCGCGGCGGAATCGAGCACGACGCCGGCCGATGTCGCCGCGGGCACGGTCGTCTGCGCCGACGGCGGGCTACTCGAGCACGGTTGCCGCGCTGGCGGGCGTTCGTCTACCGATCGTCACCCATCCACTGCAGGCATTCGTGACCGAGCCCTACAAGCCGATCCTCGACCATCATCGTCGCGTCGGCGGACATGCTCGTCTACATCTCGCAGACGTCACGCGGCGAGATCCTGGCGGCGCCGAGATCGAGCGCTACCCACCTACTCGACGCGCTCGACCTTCTCGTTCCTCGCGGAAGCTGCCCGTCGCTGCGATCGATCTCCTGCCCTTCACGGCCAGGCTGCGCATACTGCGCCAGTGGACCGGTCTCTGCGACATGAGCCCGGATTACTCGCCAGCTCATGGGACCGACCGAGGTCGAGGGGTTCCTCGTCACTGCTGGTTGGGGAACGTGGGGTTTCAAGGCAGTCCCGGCCGGCGGTATCACATGGCCGAGCTGGTCGCGACGGGCCGCGCCCGAGCTGATCGCTCCGTTCGCGCGTCGACCGCTTCCGCGACGATCGCGCTATCCCCGACCGAAGCTCGGCCGGAACGCACTGATGGGTTTCCTCAGTTCGACTGTCCGAACTGCGGATCGCGCTCGTACCACGAGTTCTGGTTCGGCGGGGAGATCCCGCCGGGCTCGAGCGAAGAAGGCACCGACGCTGATTACGCACGGACCTGGCTTCGCAACAACGTGGCCGGACCCCAAGTCGAGCGCTGGTTCCACTACGCCGGATGCCGGCGGTGGTTGACTGCCATTCGCGACACACGCACAAACGACTTTCTCGAGGAGGACTCATGAGCGTTTCAGGCCCGTTTCTCGTCGACGCCCACAACGATCTTCTCCTCGAGGTCGAGTTCCGCTCCCAGGACGAGAACCCCTTCGAGGCGACATGGCTGCCAAAGCTCAAGCAGGGAGGAGTCCGTCTCCAGGTCTGCCCGACATTCGCCGATCTCGATGTGCTCCCGGAAGGCGCACTTCGTCATGTTCTCAAGCAGGTGGTCGCCTTCCACCGAGCGGCGCGAGAAAACCCGGACAGTGTCCTAATCGTCCGTACAAGGAACGATCTCGACACGCTCGAGGCCAGCGAGCGGATCGGGTTGATGCTCGCGATGGAAGGAGTCGAAGCGCTTGGCTACAGCCCCGAACTCGCAGATGCCCTCTGGGAGCTCGGCGTCCGCATGGTCAGCCTGACATGGAACCGCCGGAATGTGTTCGCCGATGGCCTCGGCGAGCCAGGCGCCGGAGGTCTGAGCGGACTGGGCCGTGAGCTCGTTGCACGGCTCGTCTCGCTCGGCGTGATCCTCGACCTCGTCCATGCATCCGAGCGCACCTTCCAAGAGGTGCTCGACCTTAGCGGTGATGCCCCCGTTGTCGTTAGCCACGCATGCTGTCGTGCTATCTGCGACACGCCCCGTAACCTGTCCGATGCTCAACTCCGCCAGTTGGCTGATCGAGGTGGTGTATTGGGCCTGATGGCTTTGCCGCTCGTCGTTGACCCGCACGACTGGTCGATCGAACGGCTAATCGACCATCTCGACCACGCCGTGGGCGTGATGGGGATCGATCATGTCGGACTCGGTGGCGACTTCATCCGTCAGGTCGCGCGCTCCGGAGCTGTCCGTGTCCCGACGCCCGCGCAGGCCCTCCTGTCTCCGGGGATGACGGTCGAGTCCGCGGTCGAGGGTCTGGCCGGACCCGAGGACTACCCGAATCTGGTCGAGGCGCTCGAGCGCCGCGGCTACGCTGACGGGGAACTCGACGCTGTTGTCGGCGGTAACTTCATGCGGCTGTTCCGTGAGGCGCTGCCAGTTGCCTGACGGCCGCGAGCCAATTCAAGCGACTTGGCCCGCGGAGGCGGTCGTCGATCTGCACAACGATCTTCTTCAAGGCCTGCTCCACCGGCGGGCAGAGGTCAACCCATTCGCATCAGACTGGCTCCCGATACTGCGCAAAGGATCGGTGCGGATGCAGGTTTGTCCGGTCTTCGTCGCAGCCGAGGAAGAGGGCGAGGCGGCGCTGCGAATCGCCCTGCGTCAAATCGCGGCTTTCCACCGGGCGGTCCGGCAGAACCCGGAGAGCGTGTCGTCGGTGGCTGCCTTAGAGGATCTTGATTCCCTAGCAGCCGGCGATCGCATCGGCTTGATGCTCGCGCTCGAGGGCGCTGAGCCACTCGGCTACGACGTGGAGCTGATCGATGTGCTCTGGCAGCTGGGCGTCCGGATGGTCACGCTTACGCGGGGCCGCGGAAATCTCTTTGCCGACGGTACCTCGGAACGACGCGGCGCCGGGCTCAGCCGCCTCGGAGAGACGTTGGTTGATCGACTGGCGGAACTCGGTGCGATCATCGATCTCGCTCACGCCTCGACCCGGACGTTCGAAGACGTCCTCGAGCGTGCCGCCGGCCACACGACGATGCTCGTCAGCCATGCCGCGTGTCGCTCGGTATTCGACACTCCTCACAACCTTTCCGACTCCCAGCTGAAGTTGCTCGCAGAGGCGGGAGGTGTCCTCGGCCTGATGGCGCTTCCTCTCGTGATCGATCACGAAGACCGCTCGCTGGAACGCGTAGTCGACCACTTGGACCATGCCGTCTCCATCATGGGCCTTACAGGCGTCGCGCTCGGTGCTGACTTCGTCTATCAGCTGCTTTCGTCGGGAGCGTTGCAAGTTCCGGCCGACACCGTGTTCCCCCCGGGCATGTCCCCGGACGCGGCGATCGAGGGTCTACGCGGTGCCGAGGACTACCAGGCACTCGTCCGGGCGCTCGAGCGGCGCGGCTGGGACGAGCCGAACCGCCGCGCCGTGCTCCACGAGAACGCCATGAGGCTTCTCAGACGAGCCCTTCCATCGGAAAATGGGGACCCGACGCTAACCGGAAGGAACCCCTAATGCCCCTCGAGCCAGAGATACAGGCGATGCTCGACGAGCTCGCGGACGCCAGATTCCCGGGGATTGCCTCGATGACACCTGAGAGCACCCGTGCCTTCGCTGCCGGCATGACAGCGAGCCTTCCTCGCGGCCCCGAGCTACCGAGCGTCGAAGACAGGACGATTCCCGGGCCAACAGGCGGCATCCCGGTGCGCATCTACACGCCCGAGGGCTCTGCCCCGTTCGCCGTCATCGTCTACTTCCACGGCGGCGGTTGGGTCTTCGGAGACCTGGATATCAGCGATGCCCACGTTCGCGGTCTCGCGAAGGACACGGGCTGCATGGCTGTCTCCGTCGGCTACCGGCTAGCCCCCGAGCACCCGTTCCCGGCCGCCGTCGACGACTGCTGGGCGGCGACCAAATGGGTGGCCGAGCACGCGGCGGAACTCGGAGCCGACAACTCGCGACTCGTCGTCGCCGGCGACAGCGCAGGCGCAAACCTCGCCGCAGTAGTCGCCCTTAGGGCACGCGAGCGCGGCGGCCCCCACATTCGTTACCAGCTCCTCCTCTGCCCAGTCACAGATCACGACCTCGACAGACCTTCATATCGCGAGAATGCCGACGGCTATCTTCTGACGCGAGCGGACATGGAGTGGTTCTGGCGCCACTACGTGCCGGACCCGGCTGCGCGGGACAACCCGGAAGTGTCCCCGCTCCGCGCCGAGTCTCTGGAGGGGCTGCCGCCGGCCCACATCGTCACCGCTGAATTCGATCCCCTCCGCGACGAGGGAGACATGTACGCCGCGAGACTTCAGAAAGCGGGCGTTACGGTCCGTCACGCCCGCTACGCCGGTGTAATTCACGGGTTCTGCGTCATGAGCACCTTCGCTCGCGGGAGAGAAGCAGCCGCAGATGCAGCCGAGAGCATCCGCACGGCGGTTCGATGATTCGTCATCGCCAGCACGAAGCTTCAGTGACTTCGACAGTCCCCCGCGGGCGGGTCGTGGTCGATGAGCACCACGGCGGCGGCGGGTGACGGTCGGGTTCTCCCGCGGGAAGCGATGAAGAGGGGGATGTAATGTCGATGCACCGGCTCTCGCGTGATCAGGTGGTCGGTCGTTTGGACCAGACTTGCAGCCTGTGTTGGAGGTCGATGCGCGCGATGTCGTCACGTTCGCGACGAACGACTGCTTCTCGGGCCAGATCCAGAGCAAGCCGACCTCGTGACCACGATCGACCCTGGCCGGATCAACAGGCAGGTGGCGGTGCGTGGGGCGGAGTGGCTCGGCGAAAGAGCTGGCGGCTTGCAGGCCCTCCCTCGAAGCTCTGACGGACTCCAACCGTCGACTCCTCCTTGGCAGAGAGGGGGTCGCCCCTTACCTGAGAGAGCCGGTCTGCGGCCTGTACGTACCGTCGCTTGTGAATCTCGGCGTGCACCCCCGTGCACCCTCGGGGTCATCGCTCGTTGACCGATCAGACAACAGCATAGCCCGATTTACAGGGGTATTCCGGAAGCCCTCTGACGGACTCGAACCGTCGACCCCCTCCTTACCATGGAGGTGCTCTGCCAGCTGAGCTAAGAGGGCGCGGGGACAGTCTAGCCCCGGGACGCGGCCGAACGGTCTAGTCGAGAACCGTCACAATCGAGCCACCCGGGGAGTCGAGCGCCTCGACGGTCCGGCGAGCCGCCTCGTCGAGATGGACACGCGGCGGCGAAGGTGGCTCCCCCTCGTAGTACGTGCCCGGGCCGTAGAACTGCCCGTAGCGCAGGACGACGCCATCGGCGTCGAGCACGAGCCGCTCGAGCTCCTCGACGGCCGCCTGCCCGTCGCCCTCGAGCTCCCAGGCGATGCTCTGCGCGAGGAATCGAGTGACGCTCGCGGCGCGCGCGGCATCGACGAGAATGCGCGTCCCTTCGCGCCGGATGCGGCCGTGCGCGGCCATGAACCCGGGAATCTGAGTTGCGTCGTCCGGGAGGTCGGTGAGCTGATGCACGATCACATCGGGCCCGAAGGCGACGACTGCCTCCCGGAGGGCCACTTCGTCGAAGACGTCGCAGACGACAGGCTCCGCTCCGAGCCCGGCGAGGACGGCAGCCTTCTCGGGCGTGCGTGTCATTCCAGCGACGTCGTGGCCGGCCTCGACCAGGAGCGGCACGAGCCGCACCCCGATCACCCCGCTTGCTCCTGCGACGAAAACGCGCATGTCTCTCCCGCCATCATCCCCGATCCCGCACCGCGAAAAACGCCGGACCGTCCGGGGCTAGAATGCGGCTCCGAGGGGGTGTACCCGAGTGGCCAAAGGGGACGGGCTGTAAACCCGTTGGCTCAGCCTACGGAGGTTCGAATCCTCCCGCCCCCATTTAGGTTCAAGAGTGCTCCGCTGTCCTCGCGTCCGAATGTCGGTCGGACCGGGCGAAGCGCCTGTGGTGAACCCAGGCGCAATCGCGCGAGCGAGGCGCCCCCGCTGGTGGTCAAGCGCGTGGTCGGCCGCTGATGCGGCCTGGGCGGAGCGGGCGGACGTGGTCGCGGACGTTTTCGAGTGCATGGGCGATTGCGGCCAGTTCGCTTGGTTCGAGGTGCTGGACGAAGTGCTCTTGGATGCCGATGCGGTGGACGGCTCGGGCTGATTGCAGGGTCTCGAGTCCGGCTGGCGTGATGAAGACTTTGACGACGCGCCGGTCGTCGGGAGGACGTTCGCGGCGTACAAGGCCTGCCTCTTCCATGCGGTCGATCACCCGTGTGAGGCCGCTCTTGCTGAGCAGGATCCGGCCGGCGAGTTCGTTCATCCGCAGGCCGTCGTCTGCTTCTTCGAGGTGGACGAGGGCGTCGTACCAGCCGAGCGTGATCCCGCGTTCGTCCTGGAGTTCGGCGTCGAGGATGTCGATCAGGGCGTAGGCGGTCTCGAGGAAGACACGCCACTGCACGAGTTGCTCTCTGGTCGGGCTTGACATCATTAGTCTATTTTGCAACTGTTGGCAATCGAATTATCTACGATGCGACTGATGCAGAGCGTATCAGTCCGGGAGGAGGACACTGTGACTCGCATGCTCGTCCGGCATCGGGTTGCCGATACGCGGCATGGAGAGAGATCTGCTGGCAGGACTTCTCCGATCAGGGCGCTGCCGAGTCGTTCGCATCGTCGCCGCAGTTGCGGCGGGCGATGCGGCGCGCCGGCGTGCAAGGGGCTCCCCGAGCTCGGGTTCACGACCCCTGCCTGACAACGACGACATCCGTACGACGAAAGGAGATCCCGTGGCTGACGTAACCATCAAGCGTGTCGACGAGATGGAGTCGATCTGGGGCGGGAGCTTCATCCGCGCACGCGCCTCGCTCGGAGCCCGCTCCTTCGGAATGAACATCTGGAACGTTCCTCCCGGCTGGGAGAGCTGGGAGCACAGCCATGCCGAGCCCCCGGTCACCGACAACGAGGAAGAGGTCTACACCATCCTCAGCGGCAGCGCGACGCTCCGCGTCGCCGGTGAGGAATACGTCCTCGAGCCGGGCGTCTTCGCCCGTGTCGGCGCCACCGAGAAGCGCCAGCTCACGACCGGCGCCGAGGGCGCACAGATCCTCTGCATCGGCGCCGTCCCGGGGCGAGCGTATGAACCCCTGCCGATCGTCGAACTCGGAGGGCCCGAAAGCCTCTGACCGATCTCAGGCGAGCACGGGTCCAGAGCATTCTTGGGCTCGTGCTCGCCGAGTTACGCCCGCATCGCGTGAACGCCGTGTCGGACGCGCCGGAAGCGGAACTGACCGATCGCTTGCCGCTCAGGCGAGCGGAAAGCGTCTCTCAGTCCGCTCTCGCCACCCGAGCGCATCTTCTCACCCTGGCTTCAGCGCCAGAGCTCTCGCGTCGCCAGCTCCGCGCCCTCGGCTAGCGCGCGGAGCTTCGCCCACTGGATCGAGGGGTGCACGCGCTGCACGAGCGGTCCCTGCGCGAAGCCGCAGTCGGTGCCGCCCATCACGTTCTCGCGTCCGACGAGCTTGGCAAGTCGGACGAGCCGCTCGGCGACCAGCTCGGGGTGCTCGACGACGTTCGTCGCATGGCTGATCACGCCGGGCACGAGCGTCTTGCCCTCCGGGAGCTTCACGGTCTCCCACACACGCCATTCGTGCTCGTGGCGGGGGTTCGCCATCTCGATCAGATAGGCGCCCGCGTCGACTTTCATGATCAGGTCGGCGATGTCCTCGAACGGCACGTCCCCGAGGTGCGGCGCGTTGAAGCTCCCCCAGCAGATGTGGTACCGGATCCGCTCCTGCGGCAGACCCCGGAGCGCGTGGTTCAGCACGTCGATACGGAGGGACGCCCAGGCGCGGTACTCCTCGTGCGTCCACGGTGGCACCTTGAGGTCGTACGTCCAGGTCAAATAAGCATCGTCGATCTGCAGGAGGAGCCCTGCGCCGAGGATCGCCGTGTACTCCTCCCGGAGCGCCTCCGCGACGGCATAGAGGTACTCCTCCTCGGTCGCGTAGAAGCTGTCCCACCGGACCCCGAACACGCTGGCGGGCGCGACGACGGGCAGGAACGCGTCCGTCACGGTAGCGCCGGAGAGACCCGCTCGGAGGTTGTCGATGTCGCGGACGACCGCCTCGCGCCGGTAGGAGATCGGTCCCGTGCAGACCCAGCCGGTGACGAACGTGCGGTCGATTCCCTGGCTCAGCCCGTACTCAGCCCAGAACTCCGGAAACAGGCGGACGTCGCCCGAGACCGGGAACTCGGCCCTTGCCTCGGACGGACGATGCTCGATTCCGCCCAGCCGCTCGTTGACGTAGCCCGCCCAGGTGATCGACTTTCCGAACTCTCCGTCGCTGACGATGTCGACGCCGTTCTCGGCCTGCTCGCGCACGACGTCGGCGACCGACTCGCGTAGGCATGCCTCGTGCTCTGCCTCGTCGACGGGCTCGCCGTCCCGCAGCCGCTCGAGAAGGCCCCGGAGCGCAGGCGGGCGCACGAGGCTTCCGACGTGCGTGGTGAGGACCCGGTTCGGCGTCAAGCTCGCCGGTCGCTCAGACCGGGACGGCGGTGACGACGACGTTGTCTCGGTAGTGCCGTTCCGCCTGGAGGAAAGGCCCGCCGCACGTGACCAGCACGAGCCGAGGGCTGCCTTTCAGCGACCAGACGCTCGTCGGCAGCTTGCTCTTCACGTAGTTCTTCACGGAGACGACCCTGTAGGTGCGCGTGCGCCCGTTCGCCGTGGTCACCTTCACCCGGTCGCCGACCTTCGCCGAATGGAGCTTGAAGAAGGCGCCGGCACCTCGGCGGGCGCTGTCGACGTGGCCCGCGATGAGGATCGAGCCCGACTTCGCCCCCGGTGCCGCGCCATCCTTCCACCACGCGGTGTGCGCGATCGACGGAGGCACTCCGAGCACGCTGTGCTGGAGGTCGATTCCAACCGGCGAGACCGGCGCGTCGATGCCGAGTGACTCGAGCTGTACGCGCCTGGGTGCGTTACCCGTGCCGGCCCGCACGCGCACGAACCTGGAGACGTCGCCACGTCCCGTGATGATCTGGGGCGCGGCAAGAGAGGTCTCGGCCACGAGGCCACATTCGCCGCTGAACGCGTCGACGAGCGGCGTGCCGACGATGCGCTCGCGGAAGATGTAGAGGCCGACCGTCGCAAGGCGGACCGACGGCGTCCGGATCTCGCCGTCGCCGTGGGCGACGACGCGCCCCTGCCAGTACGGGCGCCCGGAGCACTTGATCGCAGACCTCGTCGCGAACGGGCCGTAGAGCGCGACGTCGATCGTCGCAACCGTCTTGCCGAGCCCGCTCACACGGATTCGATCGAAAATCGACGAGCCCGGGTAGACGACCTCACTCGACGCGATCGTGGTCGCTTTCGGCGTCGCGTGCGCAACCGTCGTCTCGGCGACGTCGGCGCAGGCGGTTGTCACGGCGGTGTTCGCCACCGTCGCGATGATCGACTCGCGGTACGTGTAGTAGCCCGCTGCGTCGACCTTGACCGGCGCGGTGGTGTACGTCCCGTCGCCCCTGGCCACGAACGAGCCGCGCCAGTGAGGTGTACCCGAGCACGAGATGGCGGCTCGTGTCGCGAACGGGCCGAAGAGCTCGGCCTGAACCGGTACCGCGAGGGCGCCGAGCCCGATCACCGCGACCTTGTCGGTGATCGTCCCGCCAAGACGTGCCTGCTGCGTGCTGACCCGTGTCTTGAGCTTCGGCTTCGCCGGCACGATCACGGTCTCGGCCACGTCGGCGCAGGCCGTCTTCACCGCCCGGACAAAGTCGGTCGCGTCGATCGACTCGAGATAGGTGTAGTAGCCGGCCTTCGTCAACGTGAAGGGCTCGGTCGTATAGATGCCGTCGGCGGGAACGTCGATGGTGCCCGTCCAGAGTGGGGTGCCCGTGCAGGTGATCGTCTCGCGCGTCGCGAACGGTCCGTAGAGAGCCGCCGTGACCGTGACGTGCTCGCCCGCGAGCCCTTGCACGGTCACCTGGTCGGTGATGGAGTCACCAACGGCTGCCGTCTGGGCGCTCACCAAGGTCTGCAGTGTCGGCACGGCCTCGACACGGACGCGTTCCGATGGGGTGTTGCACGGGCTCGTGAAGCCGATGTGGTTCGCGTCGCCTGGAGCGATCTCCTGGTAGACGTAGAGGCCCGGTTTGTCGAGCAGCGTGGCAGGTGTCGTGTACGAGCCGGACCCGTTCGCGTCGAATGAGCCTGCAGCGACGGGTACGCCCGTGCAGCTGATCTGGCCGGCGGTTCGGAACGGGCCGTAGAGGCGGACGACAACCTTTCCCCGGTAGGTCGGCAGCGCCCCCGAGATCGTCACCTTGTCGGTTGACTCCTCCCCGACGGCGATCGTGGCCGGCGTTGCCGCCGTCGTCAGCGAGAGCTTTGCCTTCGATCCGGTGGAGGTGTCGGCGCTCGTCACCCGTTGCGAGTCGGGGACGGCGACCCGTTGGCCGTTCGGACCGGCGGCGGCCGTCGTCGGGTGGAAGATCCTCGGCAGGGTCGACGCCACAGGCTCCGTTACCGCAGTCAGCCGGACGCCGGTCGCGGAGGTCGCCCTCGCCGTGACGGTGGCGACCCCGTTGGCGTTCGTCTGTACCTTCGCGGGCACGCCGGTCGCGCCCTTCGTGAACAGCGAAAGGTCGAGGTTCGGGAGAGCGTTACCAGCGGCGGAGAAGACGCGAATCGTCGCGGTCGCCTGCTTCCCCACCCCGATCTCGCTCGGGAGCTTGACCTCCACCCGGTACGGGCCGTGAAAGCGCGCCGCGTCGGTAGAGACCTTCTTGTAGAGGGAGGCGACGCTCGCGTTCAGGGCCGTCGGATCGAGCTCGCCGGGCCGAGCATCACCCATCAGCGAGTGGACATACAGCATCACCGCGGCCGCCTGGTTCTCGTTTACCGAGCGGCCGTACGTCCAGATCGCGTACGCGATCTTCTGCTGGTTCGAGACGCTGACGCTTTCTCCGTCCTTGTTGCGAAGGCCGGTCGCCGCCACCTCCTGGTAGTGGTAGTCGGGCGACGGGTACCAGAACCGGAGGTCGATGCAATACGTGTGCGACTCACCCGGTACGGCGCCCCGGAAGTCGCCGTACCAGCGGGTGCCGTAGCGGGCCGTCTTGTAGAAGCCGACGTCTGTCGTTCCGCAGATGTTCTTCCCGCCGCTCTCGCACGGATCGTTGCGGTTCGGCGGCAGGGCTCCGAACGAGGCCGACGGGATCGCAAGCAACGTGGCTGCGACTGCGAGGGTGCCGGCGAGCAGGGCCAGGGAGCGCATCGCAGGATTATGGCCGGCTTCGAGGACGCGCGCGTTCTTCGGTGACGGCGGCTACTGGATGCGGAGCTCTTCGATGCCCGGCTCGGGCTCCGGGAACTTCGGATCGATACGCTCGAGCACGTCGACGAGGAGCGTCGCGACCGCGGTTGCCTTGACCCAGTTCCGATCAGCCGGGACGACGTGCCACGGGCGCCCAATCGGTCGACGTCTCCGTGACGGCGTCCTCGTAGGCGGCGATGTAGTCGTCGAACTTCGTCCGGACGTCCAGATCGTCCTTGCGGAACTTCCACCGCTTGTCGGCGTTGTCGATTCGCTCCTGGAGCCGCTTCTGCTGCTCGTCCTTCGAGACGTTCAGGAACACCTTCACGATCGTCGTTCCCTCGTCGGCGAGCATCCGCTCGAACTCCCGGATATGGCCGGTGCGTCGGCTCCAGACCTTCTTGGGCGCAAGCCCGAGCATGCGCACGGCGACGACGTCCTCGTAGTGCGAGCGGTTGAAGATGCCGATCTCGCCGTGGGCGGGGAGGCTCGCGTGCACGCGCCAGAGGTAGTCGTGCGAAAGCTCGGTCGAGCTCGGAGCCTTGAACGAGACGACGCGGCAACCCTGAGGGTTGATGCCCTCGAACACCGAGCGGACGACCCCGTCCTTGCCCGAGGCGTCGAGGCCCTGGAGGACCAGGAGAACGCTGCGCCGACACTCTGCGGAGAGACGGCCCTGCAGGTGCTCGAGCCGCCGCTGCAGCTCCTCGAGCTGTGCGTTCGCCTCGGCCTTTCCGCCGAGCCCGAGCGTGTCTTCGGCGTCGCGCTCGGCGATCTTCGCCCGCTTCCCGGGCTCGACGCGGATGCGTGCGATCATCGCGATCGACTTTATCGCGCCGCAGCCGCGTAGCATCTCCAGGAGTGGAGCGCTTCGATGCCGTCGTCGTTGGCGCCGGCCCGGCCGGGTCGACATCTGCATACCGCCTCGCGCGCGGGCGCGCGCGCGTCCTCCTTCTCGACAAGGTCAGCTTTCCCCGCGACAAGCCGTGCGGCGGCGGTCTGACCATGCGTGCCGTCCGCCAGCTTCCGGTCTCCCCTGATCCCGTCGTCGAGCATGTGGTCGACCGCATGGGCTTTCGTCTTCGCTACGGCACGCGCTTCGAGCGCCGGAGCGCCCGCCCGCTGATCCTGATGACCCAGCGCCGGCGACTCGACCACTATCTCGTCGAGCAGGCGGTCGCCGCAGGTGCAGAGTTTCGCGACGGCGTCAGGGTGACGGACGTGCGTGTCGCCGACAACGGCGCGGCCTCGCGGTCGACGGCATGCGGGTCGAAGCCGAGGTGATCGTCGCAGCCGACGGGGCGAACGGCACGACCCGGAAGGCGCTCGGTCTCGGAGGCGACTACGTGCTGGGGGTGGCGTTCGAGGGCAACGTTCCGAACGAGCTCGTCGGTTCCCGCTTCGACGGCCTCGCCGTGATCGAGCTCGGCACGATCCCCGGCGGCTACGGCTGGGTCTTCCCGAAGGGCGATCACGTCAACGTTGGCGTGGGCGGCTGGGAACGCGAGGGGCCTGCGCTTCGTGATCATCTGCGCAGGCTCTGCAACGAGCACGGGGTTCCCCACGAGCGCGTGGAGAGCCTGCGGGGACACCGCCTGCCGCTGCGGCGCGCGGGCTCCGTCGCGGCACGCGGCCGCGCTGTTCTCGTCGGCGACGCGGCGGGTCTCGTCGATCCGCTCTCGGGCGACGGAATGTACGAAGCCTTCGTCTCCTCGCGTTTCGCAGCCGAGCTCGTCCTCGACCTGCTGGCCGGGAAGGTCGACCGTCTCGACGGCTACACCGATCGGCTCTCGCGAGCGCTCGGCCCGGTCGCGGCGGCGTCCTGGGGTGCGAAGATCGCCTTCGACCGCTACCCGCGAGCGACGTTCGCGCTCGGCCGGCTGCCGCCCGCGTGGGGAGCGATCGAGCGGCTGCTGCTGGGCGATGTGGGCGATCCGAGCGTGGAGCGAGGCGCCTCGCGGGCCTCGCTCAAGCTGATCGAAGCGCTCGCGAAGCGGGCCGGCGATCCCGGCGCGAGCTATCGCGTCGAATCCCGAGCCGCGTAGCTCGCCCCGGAGCCCTTCTCAGAGACGAGCTCTCAACTCCCCGGCCCGGCGTGCCGAGAACTCTTTCGGTGAGCCTCTTTTCCGCTGTCGTCTCGTACGCCCTACCGGAGGTCGAGGGGGTCCGGGCCGCCTGAGTCCCACGGTCTACCGTCTGCTGCCGGTCGTGGGCACGGGTCTCGTCGCCGCGTGTCTCGCCGTGTTCGGGCCGACGCTTCAAGGGTTTGCGGCCTCGACCTTCTGTCTCGCGCTCGTGGTCGTTACTGCCACCGACCTCGAGTACCGCCTGATCCCGGACAGGATCGTCGGCCCCGCCGTCGTGATCGTTCTCCTCACGATGACGCTGGCCCAGCCGAGCCTCGAGTGGGTGCTGTCGGGGCTCTGCGCGGCCGCGTTCCTGCTCGTGTTCAGCCTGATCTCGCCACAGGGCATGGGGATGGGGGACGTCAAGCTGGCGTTCCTGATGGGCGTGGCTCTCGGTCGTGACGTAGGGATTGCCTTCGTCGTGGCGACGCTCCTCGCGCTGATCCCCTCGATCGCGATCCTCGTACGCCACGGGAGCAAGGGCCGCAAGGTCGGTTTCCCCTTCGGGCCTTTCCTCGCCGTTGGCTCGATAGTCGCGCTCTTCTTGGGAGCCTCGTGAGGCCGCAGGTCTTTCCGGCCGGCCTCCCTCGATCGAGGGACACCCATTCGGGAACAGCGGTGTCGATATCAGGTCGAGCGATGCCCGTTCGCCCTTCCGCGCGTCTCCATCGCTCCCTCAGCCTCCTCGAGATCGGGTTGGTCACCACGATGCTGGGCATCGCGCTGGCGGTCGCGATCCCGGAGTACATGCACATTCGCCAGGGCAACCGCGACGACGCGGCAAGGACCCGGCTCGTCGGGGCGGTGCGGACGCTCGAACAGCGTCACGCGGCGGCCGGCACTTACTCGGGAGCGGTACTGCCGGCGGGCGTCAGCGTCGACGCTGCCGGACGTGCCTCGTACTGCATCGAGACGAAGGCAGGCGACCGCGTGTGGCACGCGTCCGGCCCGGAGGACGGCGTCAAGCCTGCCTCGGGTGCCTGCGCGAGATGATCGCTCGATAGTCGTCCGGCAACCGCGGCTTCGAACTGCTCCCGGGCGGCGGTGATGTCCGGCGGGAATCGCTCGAGCACCCAATCCGGTCCCAGCGGCTCGCGGCGGTACGGCCTTCCCCCGACGAGGACGAAGTCCCCGCTCACGACATCCATCGGGAGGCGAGCTTCGGCCGGGTAGTAGAGGTTGTGGCGCATGATCAGCTCGTTGACGGCGTCGAAGCTCTGCCGCTGGGCAAGGCGACGCCAGCGGTTTGCGAAGCGCCCGGCCTCCTTCGAGCACGACTCGGCAAGGTCTCTCCAAGCCTCAGCGAGGCGACGCTCGTGCTCTTCGGTCTCGAGCTCGATCTGGCGGAGCCGGCGCATGTAGGGAAGCGGCCCACCGAGCGACACGACGTAGCGGTCGACCGCGGGACGGAAGTTGCGGAGTCGCCGCGCGAGTGGCTTGCCGCGGAGCGGGCTTCCCTCGAGGTCCTGCTCGAGGACGGTGCGCTCGGCTTGCTCGCGCACGCTCGGATCGCGAACGCCCCACTCGCCGAGAACGGCCTCGCGCTCCTTGCGGTCCATGGCTCAATTGTCGCGGATCGTGCGCATCCGTCAGTAGTTCTCGAGGGAGGCCCGCCGCCGGCCTTCGAGCTCGAACAGTCTGAAGAGCCCGAATGCGACGACCGCCCAGCACGTCCCCACGAGCACCTCCGTCCACACGAGGCCGGACACATCCGAGAGCGACGCGCCAGCTGCGACCTCTCGTGCGGCTGCGATCCCGTGAGTCATCGGCATCAACTTCCCGATCTGCTCGAGCCAGCCCGGCAGCGAGTCGAGCGGAATATTGATCCCGCAGAGCAGCCACATCAGGTAGTAGGCGATGTTCGCGAACATGAAGACGTCCCGGGCCCGCATCCCGACCGAGCCGATCGTGAGGCCGAACGCCGTACAGGAGGCCACGCTGACCGCCACGATCAGCGCGAAGGTCGGGACGCTGCCCGCAGGCAGTCGGAAGTCGAGGAGCACGTAGCTCGCCAGGAAGCCGAAGGTCGAGACGACGAGTCCATTCACGGCCACCGGCAGCGAGCGGCCCATGAAGACCGCGAAGCGGTTCGCGGGCGTGGCGAGCAGCGGCTGAAGCGTCTGGTACTGGCGCTCGTTCGCGATCGCCATCGTGCCTGCGAACACCGCCGACATCGCGGACACCTGGATCGCGTTGCCGATCACGAAGAAGTTGTCGTCCTCGACGCCGCTATAGCGCCCGAGGTAGGTGAAGAAGAGGATCTGGAAGACCGGGCCGACCAGCATCGTCGGGATGTAGATCGCCGGGTGGATCCAGTTGAACAGGGCGCGGTACGCGATCAGGCCGCCGACGAAGAAAAGGCGCAGGTTGCGATGTAGGGCTGTCACGTCAGGGACAGGGTCGCCTTCCTGCGAGCGCGGTCCTCGAAATGACTGCAGCGAGGCGGCCGCGATCGCGAGGTAGGCGGCGCCGAGCGCGAGCGTCATGCCGATTGCCGGGAGCGGGTTTCCGCCCAGCGCGGCCTCCCGGATGGCGCGCATACCCCAGGTCGGTGCCAGCAACCACGAGATCGGACGGCTCCAGCCGGGCAGGAGCGCGAGCGGGACGAGCATGCCGGTCACGAGAAGCACCGGCCACTCGAGCATGTTCGAGAGCGCGTTCGCGTTGCGATAGAGGACGAACGTCGAGGCGAACAACATCCCGAGCAGCCCGAGCCCGACGATCGTCGCCGGCACGGCGATGCAGAAGAGAAGCGGATGCACGATCGTGAACGGGATTCCGAAGACCAGCTTCCCCCAGAGCAGCGTTGCGGCCAACGAGTAGATCCCGATCGTCGAGGTCGCGAGCGTCAGCGGCAGCAGCACGAGGAAGAACGGGGCCGGAGCCGAGATCAGCATCTCGAGCGTGCCCTGCCAGCGCTGCCACTGGATCGCACCTCCGGAGCCGAACAGCGTCGACGTCCAGAGTCCGTAGACGGCCGCCCCGAGCGACGCGTAGAAGAGCGTTCCCGGTTTTCCGCCCGCCTCGAACATGTAGTAGGCGACCGTCGCGATCAGGAGCGGCATGAAGACCGACGTAAGGAGGAAGAACCACGAGAGCGTCAGGCTCTTGACGTGGAACTTCCAGCCCGAGTAGACGAGGCGCATCCGGCTCATGCTGTCTCCAGCGTCGCGAGCCGGCGGCTCTGCCATTCCAGGAAGCGCAACAGGCCGTAGCCGACCACCATGTAGATCAAGCCGACGAGCGCCTCGGCCGCGATGAGGCCGCCGACGTCGCTCAGCGATTGCCCGTCGGCGAGCCGTCTTGCCGCCTCGATCCCGTGCGTGAGCGGCAGTCCCTGCGAGATCGTGCTCATCCAACCCGGCAGGGTGGACAGAGGCACGTTGGCTCCGGTGAAGACGAGCAGCACGCCGAAGACGATGTTGGTCAGAGTCGCGGTCTCGCGCACGCGCAGGCCGATCGCCGCGCAGAGGAGGCCGAGGCCGGTGCACGACGCGGCGCAGACGGCGATCACGAGCACGAGCGGTCCGATGGCCGACGCCGGGATCGAGATGCCAAGCAGCGCACAGCCGACGGCGAGCGAGAAGATCGAGACGACGATGCCGTTCGCGATCACCGGCAGCGACCTGCCGAGGAAGAGCGGAAGCCGACTGGCCGGCGTCGCGAGCACGAAGCCGAGCGTCTGCTGGTAGCGCTCGCCGGCGATGGTGTGCGTCATGGCGAAGATGCAGGGGATGGAGGCGTACTGCACCGCGTTGCCGATCACGTAGAACTCGTCCGACGCGACCCCCGCGGAGCGGCCGATGTAGACGAAGAGCAGGATCTGGAAGATCGGCGCGATCACGAGCGTGGGGACAAAGATCCACGGTGAGAGCCAGTTGAAGAGCGCCCGGTAGCTGAGCAGACCGCCGACGAAGAAGAGCCGGGCGTTGCTCATGTCAGCGAGAGGGTCGCGCGGCGCGCGGGCCGACTCGAGCACGGTGATCGACGACGAGGACGCCGATGGCCGTGTAGACGGTGCCAAGCAGGAGGCACATGCCGATGTCGCCGAGCGGCGACCCGCCGAGGGCCGCCTGGCGAATCGCCTGCATGCCCCAGGTCGGCGCGAGCACCCACGAGATCGGCCGCACCCAGTCGGGGAAGAGCGTCAGCGGGACGAGGAAGCCGCAGACGAGCCAGACCGGATACTCGAGCAGGTTCCCGAGCGCCCAGGCCGTCCGGTAGCGCACGAACGACACGGCGATCAGGAACCCGAGGGTGCCGATCGAGACGATCGTGACCGGGACGGCGATGCAGAACAGCACGGGGTGAACGATGTGGAGCGTCGATCCCGAACAGCACGCGGCCCCAGAGCAGCGTCGCCGCCATCGAGTAGATGCCGATCGTCGACATCGCGATCGTGATCGGCAGCATCACGAGCGAGAAGCTGACAGGCGCCGCCACGAGCAACTCGAGCGTTCCGTGCCAGCGCTCCCGCTGCAGTGCCGCACCCGCCGCCGTGCTCGTCGCCGACCAGATGCCCATTACCGAGGCTCCGAGCGACGCGTAGAGCAGCGCGTGCGGGCTCCCTTCCTGGAACAGAAAGAAGGCGACCGTCGCGAAGAACAGCGGATAGAGGATCGCCGAGCACGCCGTTGAACGACGAACGGGAGAGCATCTTGAAGTGGAAGACCCAGCCGACCGTGAGGAGACGCAGCGTCCTCACGCGTCTCGGCCGACGAGCGCGACGTACGCGTCCTCGAGCGTCGGCTCCCGGGCGGCGACCCGGCCGACCGTCGTTCCGTCGAGCATCGCCAGCAGCGTCTGCGTCAGTTCGAGCCCTTTCGCGGACTGGACGTGGAGCACCTGCGCCTGTTCCCGCTCCTCGACCGAGACGGAGGCGACGCCCCGAGGCCTGCCGGAGCCGGTCGATCGTCTCGTCGGCGATCCCGAACGTCTCGATCTCGACGACCGTCTTGTCGGCGACGATCGATTTCAGAGCTCGCGGCGTCCCCTCGGCGACGATCTCGCCCTTGTTGATGACGGCGATCCGGTCGCAGAGGCTGTCGGCCTCGAACATGTAGTGGGTCGTCAGCAGCACGGTCTTGCCTGACTCCGTCAGCGACGCGATCGTCGCGCGCAGGTCGCGCGCGCCGACCGGGTCGACGCCGATCGTGGGCTCGTCGAGGAAGACGACAGGCGGGTCGTGCAGTAGCCCACGGGCGATGTGGAGTCGCTGGCGCATGCCGCGGGAATAGCCCTCGACGCGCTCCTTCTCCCGCCCCTTGAGGCCGACGAGCTCGAGCAGCTCGTCGATCCGCCGCCGCTGGTCGCGTGCGGGCAGGGCGTAGAGCTCGGCGAAGTAGCGGAGGTTGTCGAGCGCCGAGAGCCGTTCGTAGAGGCCGCGGTCTCCGCCGAAGACGTAGCCGATCCGCTTGCGCACCTCTCGCGCGTCCTTGACCACGTCGAGCCCGAGCACCCGCGCCGAGCCTGAGGTCGGGATCAGCAGCGTGATCAGCATCTTGATCGTCGTCGTCTTGCCCGGCGCCGTTCGGGCCGAGGAGGCCGAACAGCTCGCCGCCGGCGATCTCGAACGAGACGCCCCGGACCGCCTCGATCTCGAGCGATCGGCGGCGAAAGACGCCGGTCGACGTGCGGTAGGTGCGCCGCAGGTCGCGCACCTCGACGACCCCGCTCACGTCGTCTTCGCTCGGTTGTGCGAGCTGTCGAGCTTCTCGGCGCCGATCATCAGCCGGCGCAGCAGGTCGTTCAGCTGCTCCTTCTCGCGCTGGTTGAGCGCTGCGGCGATCAGTCCCTCCTTCGCCGCCTGCGTCGTCAGGGACTCCTCGTAGGCCTTGTGGCCCGCTTCGGTGAGCTCGACTTGCACGCCTCGCCGATCAGTCGGATCCGGCAGTCGCTTGATGAGGCCCGCCTCCTCGAGTCGATCGAGCCGGTTCGTCATCGCGCCGCTGGAGAGCTCGGCTCGCTCGGCCAGATACCCGGGCGATCGTCGATAGGGCGATCCCGACTGGCGGAGGAGCCCGAGCACCTTCCATTCGCCCCACGTCAGGTCCCAGCTCCTGAAGCGTCTCCTCCATCATCCGCTTCAGCCGTCGGCTCAGACCCATGATGCGATCGACGATTCCCTCGACGCTCAGGTCGAGGTTCGGAAGCTCGTGGCTGATCGTCTCGAGGAACCGATCGACGTGGTCGCGCTCCGGAGCGCTCGTCTTCGACATCGCCACCATTCTTTCACATGAAATATCTTGACGTCAAGATATTAGAGTGATACTGTCTCGACATCGAAAGACTTTGGGTGGGGCGATTTTTGGGTGGGGCGATTGGAGGTGGACCGTGCAGCATGACGTGCACGCGAGACAGGTTCTTTCCTGCGACCGGGTCCACGGGCTCGGCCAGGTTCGGGTCAGGCGGGGGCGGCGACTCTCGGTGCGCCGTCCTATCGGTAGAAGCCTCGTTCTTCTCGGCCTGTGGGTTGCAGGCGACTCGCCGAGGATGGGGCGGGCCCGCAGCTCTGCGGTTCGCCTTCACAGCAGCCGAGCTTGAACCGGCATCGCGGGCACTGCCACGTTCCGTGGACCCAGTGCATCTCGGCATCGCAACGCCAGCACGTCTCTGCGTGCACCACCCGCCGAACGTAGATGCGCAGTCGGACGAAGAGCCACAAGGACGCGCAATCTGGCTGCTACACTCGACCGACGCGGCGGCGTAGCTCAGTTGGTTAGAGCAGCGGAATCATAATCCGCGTGTCGGAGGTTCGAGTCCTCCCGCCGCTATGGTCCTGCGTGAGGTCGGAGAGAGATGGCAACTGGAGTCAGAGTCGCAATCACGCTCGCTTGCACGGAATGCAGGCGTCGCAACTATCAGTCGCAGAAGTCCAAGCGAAACACGCCGGACCGTGTCGAGTTCAACAAATACTGCCGCTGGTGCGGGCAGCACACGCTCCATCGCGAGACGCGGTGAACCCGACGATGCGACCTTTGACGTAGATGGCAAGGCAGACGAGAGCGCAGCGCCGCGCGCGGCGGCAGCAGCAGCAGGAGGCCGAAGGCTCCGCAGGCCTTTCGCAGCGCGCGCGCGCGCGTCAGGCCCAGGTCCGGCCGCAGCAGCAGCAGGTCAAGACGCAGACCGGGCGGAAGCCGCGCGAGGAGGGTCGTGGCTTCAGGCGCTTCATCGTCGAGTGCTGGGGCGAGTTGAGGAAGGTCGAATGGCCGAGCCAGAGCCACGTCATCCAGGGGACCGTGGTCGTCGTGACCGCGTGTGTGATCATGGGCGTCTACATCTGGGTCGCCGACATCGTCTTCAAGCACCTCGTCCAGCAGGTGTTGCTCCGCTAGACGGGCTCTGAGCCGATGTTTCGCTGGTACGTCATCAACACGTATTCCGGGCACGAGAACAAGGTCAAGGCCAATCTCGAGCACCGGATCGACTCCATGGGGCAGCGCCTCAGCTTCCGGCGCGTGGTCGTCCCGACCGAGCAGGTGATCGAGACGAAGGACGGCCAGAAGGTGCAGATCGAGAAGCGGATCTTGCCCGGATACGTCCTCGTCAACATGGACCTGAACGACGACAGCTGGGCGGTCGTGCGGAACACGCCCGGCGTGACCGGGTTCGCCGGCCCTGGCGGGAAGCCTGTGCCGCTCGCGCAATCCGACGTCGACCGGCTGCTTCATACCGGCGCTGCCGGCGGTGACAGGCCGAGGGCGCAGGTCGAGTTCACGCTCGGTGAGTCGGTGAAGGTAACCTCGGGGCCGCTCTCCGACTTCGACGGCGAGATCGTCGAGGTCAACCCGGAGCAGCAGAAGTTGAAGGTGCTCGTCGATATCTTCGAGCGCCAGGTTCCCGTCGAGCTCGGTTTCGACCAGGTGAAGAAGCTGGACTAGCTCGACTCGACCACGGCGGGGTCGGACTTCAGTCTGACCCCTTGAGAAGCAGGCGGAGAAGCGGTAAGGAAAGAGAAACCGATGGCGAAAAAAGTCCTCACGATGATCAAGCTCCAGATCCCCGGCGGGCAGGCCAACCCTGCACCGCCCGTCGGCCCTGCGCTCGGTCAGCACGGCGTCAACATCATGGAGTTCTGCAAGGCGTTCAACGCGCAGACCGCGGCAGAGAACGGGCGCATCATCCCCGTCGAGATCACGGTCTACGAGGACCGGTCGTTCACCTTCATCACGAAAACGCCGCCGGCCGCGGTGTTGATCAAGGAGGCGCTCTCGCTGGAGAAGGGATCCGCCGAGCCGAACCGGGAGAAGGTCGGGCGGCTCACCCGGTCGCAGGTGCGCCAGATCGCCGAGGCCAAGCTCGTGGATCTGAACGCGCGCGACGTCGAGCAGGCGATGAAGGTGATCGCCGGAACGGCGCGCTCGATGGGAGTCGAGGTAGACGCATGAGCCACGGCAAGATCTATCGCCAGGCGCGCGCGCGAATCGACCGGGAGCATGCGTACCCACCCGTCGACGCGGTGCGGTTGCTCAAGGAGCTCGAGGGACCAGAAGTTCGACGAGACGGTCGAGGTGCATTTCCGGCTCGGGCTGAACGTTCGCCATGCGGATCAGCAGCTCCGCGGCACGCTGATGCTCCCGAACGGCACCGGCAAGGAGCAGCGCGTTGCCGTCTTCGCCGAAGGCGAGAAGGCCAAGGAGGCGGAGGAGGCAGGTGCCGACGTGGTTGGCTCGGCCGATCTCGCGACCAGGATCGAAGGCGGCTTCGACGACTTCGACGTCGCCGTCGCGACCCCCGACATGATGGGAACCGTCGGCAAGCTCGGCCGCATCCTCGGACCGAGGGGCAAGATGCCGAACCCGAAGACCGGCACGGTCACCTTCGAGGTCGGAAAGGCGGTCCGCGACGCGAAGTCGGGCAAGCTCGAATACCGCACCGATCGAGGCGCCAACGTGCATCTCTCGATCGGCAAGAAGAGCTTCGGCGAACGGCAGCTGCTCGAGAACTACGCCGCGGTCGTCGAGGAGATCGTGCGGGCCAAGCCCTCCGCGGCCAAGGGTCGCTACATCCGATCGATCACGCTCACGACGACGATGGGACCCGGCGTCCACGTCGACCCGGCCCGGACGCGCGACATCGTCGAGGAGCTGGAAGGGGAAGGCGCACCGGTACCGGCCTGAATTCGAGAAGTTCGTCGCCGAAGACCGCTGGCAGCGAGAAGGCCCAGGCCGTTCTCGCAGAAGCCCAGCGCAGGTGGCCCCGAGTCGTCGCGTTTCGTTCGGGTCCGCCACTGGCGGGCCCGATGTGTTTCGAGGAGGTGGTTCGATGCTGAGACAGGAAAAGGAGTCGATCGTCGCGGAGCTGACCGAGCGCCTGCGCTCGTCCGAGACCCTGATCGTCGCTGACTACCGAGGGTTGTCGGTCAAGGAGGTCGACGAGCTCCGGTCGAAGCTGCTCGAGCATGGAGCGAGCTTCACCGTCGTCAAGAATTCGCTGACGCGCCGCGCAGCCGAGGCGGCCGGTGCAGACGCGGTACTGGCGTTGCTCGAAGGTCCGACCGCCATCGCCTTCCTCGAATCTGACGGGGACGCGGTGGCGGTTGCGAAGGCACTGGCCGATTCCGCTAGGACGACGCGGATTCTCGCGGTCAGAGGCGGCCTCATGCAGGGCCGCACGATCTCGGCGAGCGACGTCGAGGAGCTGGCGAAGCTCCCGCCGCTCGACATCCTCCGCGGCCAGGTCGTCGGAGCGATCACGGCGCCGATCTACGCCATCGTTGGCCTGTTCACGGCTCCGCTCCGCGACCTGCACGGACTCGTGCAGGCCCGGATCGACCAGCTGGGCGGCGAGGCTGCCGACGATGCTCCGGCCGAGGCCCAACCGGCTCCCGGCGAGTCAGAGCCAGAAAGCCCGGCGGAAGAGCCAGTTGCCGAGGCAGAGTCAGTTGCGGAGGCAACGATCGAGACAGAGGAAACCGAATCCGAGGAAGCGGCGGCCGAGCCCGCCTCGGAAGGAGAGGAGGCCTGATGGCTGCAACCGGAGTCGACAAGGTGTTCGACGAGCTGGGCAAGATGTCCGTTCTCGAGCTCGTTGAGCTGAAGAAGAAGATCGAGGAGGAGTGGGGCATCACGGCCGCGGCACCCGTCGCTGCGGCTGCGGCTGTGCCCGGCGGTGCCGCGGCAGACGGTAGCGGCGCGGCCGAGGAGCAGACGGCCTTCGACGTTGTGCTCTCGGGGACGGGTGACAAGAAGATCCAGGTGATCAAGGTTGTCCGCGCGGTCACCGGCCTCGGTCTCAAGGAGGCGAAGGACCTCGTCGACGGAGCGCCGAACGCCGTCAAGGAAGGCATCGCAAAGGATGAGGCCGAGTCGATCAAGTCCCAGCTGGAAGAAGCCGGCGCCTCGGTGGAGCTGAAGTAGTCCCGCGCTGGCGCAAGGCCGTATCCACGACTGCCGAGCGGGGGAGCCTCAGGGTTCCCCCGCCGACGTTCAGGAGTACGATCGTCCACCGTGCATGACGCGGAAGCCCCCAAGATTCCAGTGACTTCGCAGGGCCGAACCGACTCGGCGCCGGGTTCGGGGTACAGGAGATTCGTCGTAGCAGCGCTGCTCTCGTGCCTCGGGGTGCTCGCCGCCATCTTCGCCCTGAACGCGACCATCGATCCGTTCGCGATCGCCGGGACCGGCGTCGTCCCAACCGCCATCGAATCCGACCGCTCGGTGAAGCTGACGCTGATCGAGCAGCTCTCGAAAGGCCCGGAGATCCTGATCCTCGGGAGCTCGCGATCGCGGCAGGCCGAACCGGCCTTTCTGCACGAGCTGACCGGGAACACCGGGTTCAACGCGGGCGTGACCGGGGGCACGGCAGCCGACGCCTGGGCGATGACGCGATTCGTGGCCGACCGCTTCCCGCACCAGAAACGCCGCTATCTCTGGTTCATCGACACCGGTGTGGCGACGAACGGCGTCAATCCCCAGCTGCGAGCAGATCCGCGCGCACGCAAGTACCTCCTCGGCGGCGGCACGGCGGGCTTCGGCCTCGCGGACGTCAGCACCTACATCAGCACCGACGCGACGTCGGCGTCGTGGCGCGTCTTCAAGAAGTGCGTTCTCAAGACCTGCCATCCACCGATCAACTACCTGCCGGACGGGTCGATCGCCCGCCGCTCGCTCAAGTCTCTTCCCGAGCAGGCGGGGTCGCTCGGGCAGTCCGTGGCCAAGGTCGTCGCAAGCATCCAGGCGCACCCACCGGCACGTAACGTCCACCTGAACCCCAAGCGCTTCGTGTATTTCGAGCGGGCGCTCGCATTCATGAACGAGCACGGAGCGCGGCCAGTGCTCGTACTCAACCCGATCCATCCGAAGGTTCTCGCGGAGCTTGAGAAGTACGGGCTCGGGGCACGGCGAGCCGAGCTCGACTACCTCGGCAAGCTGCACCGCCGCTTCGACTTCGTGGTCGTCGACTGCCATGACATCCGCACCTGGGGCGGCTCAACGAAGGATTTCTCGAACGCGACTCACGTCAACGAGCGAAACATGCGCCGCATGCTCAGGTACGTCGTCGCCCATTCCGACGGGGCGCTCTCCTGAGCGATGCTCTTCACCAGCTACCTGTTCCTGTTCGGGTTCCTGCCGTGCGCGTTGCTCGGCTGGTGGGTGCTGCGCAAGAAGCCACTGAGGCTCGCCTTCATGACCGGAGCGTCCTGGTTCTTCTACGCGTGGTGGGATTGGCACTACCTCCCGATCCTGATCGCCTCGACATCGGTCGACTACGTCGCCGGCCTTGCAATCGCAAGGTCAGAGGACGAGCAGCGTCGACGCTTTCTGCTCGCGGCGTCGCTCAGCGTCAACCTCGGCATCCTCGGCTACTTCAAGTACGCCGGGTTCTTCCTCCACTCGCTCGACGGGATCGGCAGCGCCGTCGGACTGGACCCGAACTTCCCGTCGCTCAACGTACTGCTGCCGATCGGCATCTCGTTCTACACGTTCAACTCGATGTCGTACACGATCGACGTCTTCCGCCGGAGGGTCGAACCGACGCGGAACCTGCTCGAGTACACGACGTTCGTCGCCCTCTTCCCGCACCTCGTGGCCGGGCCAATCGTGCGCTTCACCGACCTGCACCTGCAACTCCGGCGTCTCCCGCCCGCACTGACCTCGCAATTCGCCGCGACCGGCTTCTTCTTCCTTTCCTGTGGTCTCGTGAAGAAGCTGCTGATCGCCGACCAGCTCGACCCGTACGTGGACAGGCTGTACGCGAGTCACGGCCATCTCGGCCTGATCACCGGGTGGGCCGCCGCCGTCGGTTACTCGCTGCAGCTCTACTTCGACTTCTCGGGGTACTCGGACATGGCGGTCGGCATCGCCTGGCTGCTCGGGTTCCGCTTCCCGCAGAATTTCAACTCGCCGTTCAAGGCCGAGAACATTTCGGACTTCTGGCGCCGCTGGCACATGAGCCTGTCAACGTGGTTCCGCGACTACCTGTTCATACCGCTCGGAGGCTCGAGGCTGGGTGTCCGACGGACGGTCGGCAACCTCGTCCTGACCATGTTCCTGGCCGGCCTGTGGCACGGGGCGGCATGGACGTTCGTCGTCTGGGGTCTCGTGCACGGGGCGTTCCTCGGCGGGCACGCGGTGCTCAAGCAGGTAGGGCTGACTCCGAGGAGCGTGGCACTCAACCGCGTGATCACATTCGCCCTCGTCGCAGCCGCCTTCGTCATCTTCCGATCGCCGAGCCTGGCCGTGGCCGGAGACGTGCTGTCGTCGATGGCCGGGCTCAGCGGTCTCGACACGGCGGCGCAGTTTCACGCGCTTCTGCCCCTCAAGTTCGGGTTGCTCGTCGCGGCTCTGCTCGTTTTCGTCAACGTCGCGCCGAACACGTGGGAGATCCGCCTCAGCTCCCGCGTTCGGTACGGATTCGCGACGGGAATCGCGGCCGCGATCGCGATCATGACCATCGCGAGCCCGCATCCGTTCATCTACTTCCAGTTCTGAATCTGACTCGCCGGCGCAACGGGAAGAAACCGAGCTTCGAAGGCGTTGTTGCCGAGCGAAGGGTGTTTCCGCTAACTTACAGGGTTGCGCCGACGTCCGGCCGTTTCGCCTGCCATCGCCATCATTCTTAACGGAGGCTGTTTCATTTGACCAGCAGGGTCGCAGCGCCTCGCGCGCGCCAGGGTTTCTCGCGTCTCAAGCACGTACTCGATCTTCCGAACCTGATCGACATCCAGAAGTCCTCCTTCCAGTGGTTCCTGGAGGAAGGCCTGAGGGAGACGATCGACGACATCTCGCCGATCGAGGATTACACCGGCACGCTCGCTGTCGAGTTCGGCGACTACGAGTTCAGTCAGCCCCAGTTCTCGATCAAGGAGTGCCGAGAGAGGACCTGACGTATCAGGTCCCGCTCTCGATCACCGTCCGCTTCGTCAACAAGGACACGGGCGAGATCCGTGAGCAAAGAGTCTTCATGGGCGACTTCCCCATGATGACCGACCACGGAACGTTCATCATCAACGGCACCGAGCGTGTGATCGTCACGCAGCTGGTCCGTTCCCCCGGTGCCTATCTGATGGAGCCGAAGGACCCGACGAAGCAGGTCTTCACGGCGAACCTGATGCCCTCTCGTGGCTCGTGGCTCGAGCTCGAGATAGACAAGAAAGGCATCGTCTACGCACGGATCGACAGGAAGCGGAAGCTCCCGATCACGACGCTGCTCCGCGCCCTGCCGGCGGAGGATCCCTCGACCGGCTTCGCGCTCGACACGAGCTCGAACGAGGCCATCCTCGCGCTCTTCGGCAACTCGAGCTACATCGTCAACACGCTCGAGAAGGATCCCTCGACGCGCGAGGAAGAGGCGCTGATCGAGGTATTCAAGAAGCAGCGCCCGGGTGAGCCGCCGACGCTGGACAACGCTCGGAGCCTGCTTCGGGCGCTGTTCTTCGATCCGAAGCGCTACGACCTGACGAAGGTCGGCCGCTACAAGCTCAACCAGCGCCTCGGTGTCTCGGTTCCCGACGGCGTCCGCGTTCTGACGACCGAGGACATCGTCGCGCTCGTCCGCCGGCTGATCGACCTTCCCACCAACCTCGGCGTCGATCCGGAGTCGAAGGACTTCGCAGCCGACGCGATCACGCTTTCGCGCGATCCGATCCGGTCCGAGCTCGACGAGTACGAGGACTTCGGAAACCGGCGGCTCCGCACGGTCGGCGAGCTGATCCAGGAAGCCTTCCGGGTCGGCCTTTACCGCATGGAGCGAGTCGTACGCGAGCGGATGACGACCGAGGACGTCGACGCGATCACGCCGCAGACGATCATCAACATCCGCCCGGTCGTCGCTGCGCTCAAGGAGTTCTTCGGGTCTTCGCAGCTCTCGCAGTTCATGGACCAGACGAACTCGCTGGCAGGCCTGACGCACCGGCGCCGGCTGTCTGCGCTCGGCGCGGGCGGCCTCACACGCGAGCGTGCGCCGATCGAGGTGCGAGATGTGCACCCGACCCACTACGGCCGCATGTGCCCGATCGAGACGCCTGAAGGGCCGAACATCGGCCTGATCGGCTCGCTCGCCTCGTTCGCGACAGTGTCCGAGTTCGGCTTCATTCAGACGCCGTATCGCACGGTGGCGGGCGGTCGGGTGTCGGACGAGATCGTCTACCTGGACGCAGCAGAGGAACGCCAGTACACGATCGCTCAGGCGTCGGAGCGCTTCGACGTCAAGACCGGCAAGTTCGTCGCCGGCCAGGTGCTCTGCCGTTCCAAGGAGGGAGAGGCGGTCATGGTCGAGGCGAAGCACGTCGAGTACATGGACGTGTCGCCCGCGCAGATCGTGTCCGTCGCGACGGCGCTGATCCCGTTCCTCGAGCACAACGACGCCAACCGGGCGCTGATGGGCTCGAACATGCAGCGACAGGCGGTGCCGCTTCTGATCACGGATCCCCCACTCGTCGGGACCGGCCTCGAGTATCGCGCGGCCATCGACACCGGTGACGTCGTCATCTCCAGTCGGGCCGGCGCCGTGGTCGACGTCGACGCCGAGCGGATCGTCGTCGAGACGAAGGATGGCGACCGCGAATCGCACGAGCTGATCAAGTTCATGCGCTCGAACCAGGGCACGCTCATCCATCAGCGCCCGGTCGTGAAGCTCGGCGACAGGGTCAAGCAGGGGGACGTGCTCGCCGACGGCTCCTCGACGCACCAGGGCGAGCTCGCGCTCGGCAAGAACATGCTCGTCGCGTTCATGCCGTGGGAGGGCTACAACTTCGAGGACGCGATCGTGATCTCGGAACGGCTCGTGAAGGAGGACATGCTGTCCTCGATCCACATCCACGAGTACGAGATCGACGCGCGCTCGACGAAGCTCGGCGACGAGGAGATCACGCGGGATATTCCGAACCGTTCCGAGGAGTCGCTGAAGGACCTCGACGAGCGGGGGATCGTCCGCATCGGAGCCGAGGTCGGCTCCGGCGACCTGCTCGTCGGCAAGGTGACCCCCAAGGGCGAAACCGAGCTCACTGCCGAAGAGAAGCTGATCCGCGCGATCTTCAAGGAGAAGGCGCGCGAAGTCCGCGACACCTCGCTGAAGGTGCCCCACGGTGAGGGTGGCAAGGTGATCGACGTGAAGACGTTCTCGCGCGAGGCGGGCGACGACCTGCCGCCCGGCGTGAACGAGCTCGTCCGCGTCTACGTCGCCAAGAAGCGCAAGATCGCCGAGGGTGACAAGCTCGCGGGCCGCCACGGGAACAAGGGCGTCATCGCCAAGATCGTCCCGCCGGAGGACATGCCGTTCCTCGAGGACGGCACGCCGGTCGACGTGGTCCTGAACCCGCTCGGTGTGCCGAGCCGGATGAACATCGGCCAGATCCTCGAGACGCACCTCGGCTGGGCCGCCTTCCACGGCGTGTTCGGCGAGGACGGGCAGAAGGCCGAAGGCCCGACGCCCGTCGCAACCGCTGTCTTCGACGGCGCCACGCCCGAGGACGTCGACAACGCACTGATCGAGTGGACCCAGCAGAACGTGGACTCGCCGATCAAGATGAACGTCGACGCGAGCCGCCCGGTGGGGCGTCGCTGCTCGGGCAAGGTTCGGCTCTACGACGGTCGCACCGGCGATCCCTTCGAGCAGAAGGTCACTGTCGGTTACATGTACATCCTCAAGCTGCTCCACCTCGTCGACGACAAGATCCACGCACGCTCGACCGGCCCCTACTCGCTCGTCACCCAGCAGCCGCTCGGTGGCAAGGCGCAGTTCGGCGGTCAGCGCTTCGGCGAGATGGAGGTGTGGGCGCTCGAGGCCTACGGTGCCGCCTACACCCTGCAGGAGATGCTGACGATCAAGTCCGACGACACGGTCGGCCGCGTCAAGGCCTACGAGGCGATCGTGAAGGGCGAGAACATCGCTGAGCCGTCGATTCCCGAGTCGTTCAAGGTGCTCCTGAAGGAGATGCAGTCGCTTTCGCTCGACGTCCACGTTCTCAGCGAGGAGGGCGGCGAGGTCGAGGTTCGGGAGGAGGAGGACGAGCTCTTGCGGGCGGCTGAGGAGCTCGGCATCGACCTGTCACCCGGGTCGCTGCGCGCCGCGGCTCGCGAGCCGACGGCCGAGGAGTTCGAGGAGGGAGCAGAGCGCGTTGACGAGAGCGCGGAGCTCACAGTGCCTGCCGACGAGGCTCTGAGCGAGCTCGAAGTCGATCTTCCGGGCGAGCCGCTCGCGGAGGGCGGCGAGCCGCTCGAGGCCGACTTTGCCGATGTCGAGATCGAGGAATAGAGAGGGGTACGAGACTCTTCATGGATAGGGAAAAGAACCGTGGGCCTGACATCAACGACTTCGATTCGATCCGTATCGGCCTTGCCTCGGCAAAGCAGATCCGAGACTGGTCTCACGGCGAGGTGACGAAGCCGGAGACGATCAACTACCGGACGCTGAAGCCCGAGCGAGACGGCCTCTTCTGCGAGCGCATCTTCGGTCCGACGAAGGACTGGGAGTGCTACTGCGGCAAGTACAAGCGCGTCCGCTACAAGGGCATCATCTGCGAGCGCTGCGGCGTCGAGGTGACGCGGCAGAAGGTGCGCCGCGAGCGCATGGGCCACATCGACCTCGCCGCCCCGGTCTCGCACATCTGGTTCTTCAAGGGGGTCCCAAGCCGGATCGGCTACCTGCTCGACATCGCTCCTCGCGAGCTCGAGAAGGTGCTCTATTTCGCCGCCTCGATCGTCACGTTCGTCGACAAGGAAGCGCGCGCGAAGGACCTCGCGGACCTCGAGGACAAGGTTCGCTCCGAGTACGAGCAGATCGCCGTCGACAGTGACGAGCAGCTCGGGATGCTCGAAGAGCGGCTGACGCGACGACGCGACTACTTCGGGAAGGCCAAGGAGCGGAACTTCGACGAGGACGACGAGTTCTGGGCACGCGGCCTCGCCAACTGGGCAGAAGAGCAGACGCTCCCGGATCTCGCCGAGGTGCGCGAGCTGGTCGGAGGCCTCTTCGTCGAGATCGCTACCAAGGTCACGACCGAGGATTCGAAGAAGATCCGCGAGCTCGTCCGCAACTCGGCCATCCGCGACGACCGGCGCCTGACGCCGCGCGAGCTCGAGAACATGGCGCTGACGGCGACCGAGATCCGCGACGCTCTCGCACCACTCCGCAAGGAGCTTGCCAAGGCGAGCGGCTCCAAGAAGGGCGCGATCACCAAGCACCTGAACCGCGTTCTCGATGGGTTGCTGCAGGGAGGCGACCTCGTCGGAGGAGGACGCCGCGCTCGTGGCTGGCGTCGACACCAAACGCCTCGAGGCAACCCGCGGGCTCGGCAACGGCTTGCTCGGCGACCTGCTCGGGCAGATCGATTCTGCGACCGACGACGCGGGTGTGCGCGAGCTGGCAAACGACCTCTGCCTGCGCACCGACGGCAGGATCCAGAAGGAGGACCTCGACGCGGTCGTCGCCTGGCTCCTGAAGGCGCGAGAGATGTATCAGGACATCGAGCAGCGCCGCGACGACGCTCGGGAGGCGGCCGTCGAGGCTCGCAACCGACTCGAGCAGACCTGGTCGTTGTTCAAGGATCTCGAGCCGAAGATGGTCGTCAACGACGAGCAGATCTTCCGCGAGATGAAGGATCGCTTCGGCTCGCCGTACGGGTTCGGCGTCTACTTCCGTGGCGGTATGGGCGCGGAGGCGATCCGCGACCTGCTTCGTGACCTCGACCTCCAGGCCGAGGTCGCCTCGCTCCGCGAGACGATCCGCACCTCCAAGGGCCAGAAGCAGGCGCGAGCGATCAAGCGGCTGAAGGTCGTCAGCGCGTTCATCAGGTCGGAGAACAAGCCCGAGTGGATGGTCCTCGAGGCCGTGCCGGTGATCCCGCCCGAGCTCCGCCCCATGGTGCAGCTCGACGGTGGCCGCTTCGCCACGAGCGACCTCAACGATCTCTACCGCCGCGTCATCAACCGGAACAACCGCCTCAAGCGGCTCCTCGACCTCGGGGCACCCGAGATCATCGTCAACAACGAAAAGCGGATGCTCCAGGAGGCGGTCGACGCGCTCTTCGACAACGGGCGGCGCGGTCGGGCCGTGACCGGGCCCGGCAACAGACCGCTCAAGTCGCTCTCGGACATGCTGAAGGGCAAGCAGGGCCGATTCCGTCAGAACCTGCTCGGCAAGCGCGTCGACTACTCGGGCCGCTCGGTGATTGTTTCCGGCCCGAACCTCAGGCTCCACCAGTGCGGTCTCCCGAAGCTGATGGCGCTGGAGCTGTTCAAGCCGTTCATCATGAGCCGGCTCGTCGAGCGGAAGATCGTTCAGAACATCAAGGCTGCGAAGAAGTACGTCGACTCGATGGAGCCCGAGGTCTGGGACATCCTCGAGGAGGTCATCTCGGAGCACCCGGTGATGCTGAACCGCGCACCGACGCTCCATCGACTCGGCATCCAGGCATTCGAGCCGGTGCTGGTCGAGGGCAAGGCGATCCAGGTCCACCCGCTCGTCTGTCACGCCTTCAACGCGGACTTCGACGGTGACCAGATGGCGGTGCACGTGCCCCTGTCGGCCGAGGCGCAGGCCGAGGCGCGGATCCTGATGCTTTCGTCGAACAACATCCTGTCGCCGGCGCACGGCATGCCACTTGCCACACCGTCGCAGGACATGGTGCTCGGCCTCTACTTCCTCACCTACTCGCCGAAGGCCGATCTGGCCTCGGTCGACCCGACCAAGCTCAAGCCGAGGCCGAGCCGCTTCGCGTCCGAGGAGGAGGTCGAGCTCGCGCTCGAGGCCGGGCAGGTTCATCTCCAGGACGTGATCGAGTACCGCCGGGGCGACGAGCTCGTGCTCACGACGCCAGGGCGTGTCATCTTCAACGAGGAGATCGCCCGCGCTGTCCGCGAGCTGATCGGAGAAGGCGACACGGTCGACGTGCCGTTCATCAATCGCACCATGGCCAAGAGGGAGACGAGCGATTTCATCTCCGAGCTCGTCGACCGATTCGGGGCAGCCACGATCGCGGGTGTTCTCGACACGGTCAAGCGGCTCGGGTTCACATACGCGACCCGTGCGGGGATCACGATCTCGAAGAACGACATCGTCATCCCGGCCGAGAAGGACGAGATCCTCTCGCGCTACGAGGCAAAGGTAAGCGAGGTCGAGCAGCAGTACGGGCGCGGCCTGATCACCGAGTCGGAGCGCCACGAGGCGATCGTGGACATCTGGACGGAGGCGACCGACACCGTGGCAGACGCGATGGAGGCGACGCTCTTCGAGCTGAACCCGGTCTTCATGATGGCCAATTCCGGTGCGCGCGGGTCGTTCAAGCAGATTCGCCAGCTCGCGGGGATGCGTGGCCTCATGGCCAACCCGAAGGGTGAGATCATCGAGCGGCCGATCAAGGCCAATTTCATGGAGGGCCTCTCGGTACTCGAGTACTTCATCTCCACCCACGGCGCTCGTAAGGGTCTCGCTGATACGGCCCTGCGCACGGCCGACTCCGGCTATCTCACCCGGCGCCTCGTCGACGTCGCCCAGGACGTGATCGTCAGGGAAGAAGACTGTGGCACCACCGAGTGCATTGAGCTCCCGATCTTCCTGCCCGACGGCTTGAACCGCAGCGTGGCAGGACGCGTTCTCGGGGTCGACGTGGTCAAGCCGCTCAAAGACGGAAAGCCCGGCAGGACGAAGCTCGCCGCGAAGGGCGAAGAGATGACCATGCCGAGGCTCCGGCTCATCGTCGAGGAGCTCGGCGACATCGCACGCGAGATGACGATCCCGGTTCGCTCCGTGCTCAAGTGCCGGAGCGAGTTCGGGCTCTGCCGGGCCTGCTACGGCACCTTCCTCGCCACCGGCGAGATGTGCGAGATCGGCGACGCGATCGGCATCATTGCCGCGCAGTCGATCGGCGAGCCGGGTACCCAGCTGACGATGCGGACATTCCACACGGGAGGCGTCGCCGGGGCGGACATCACGCACGGCCTGCCGCGAGTCGTCGAGATCTTCGAGGCCCGCAATCCGAAGGGGGCCGCGAGGCTCGTCGAGGTTGGCGGGACAGTTGCCGTCGAGCAGACCGATCGGGGGCCGCGAGTCCTCGTCCACCCCGATGCCGACGGCAATGGCGAGGCACCCGATCCGATCGAGTACCAGCTGCCGCGGCGCACGCGGCTGCTCGTCGCGCACGGCCAGAGAGTCGAGCCCGGAGACGCGCTGGACGAGGGCTCGCTCAACCCGACCGAGCTGCTCGAGCTCCACTCCCGGGCGGGACAAGGGTCGACTCCGACCGAGCTCTACCTCGTCGGCGAGGTGCAGAAGGTCTACAAGTCACAGGGCGTGGACATCCATGACAAGCACATCGAGCTGATCGTCCGACAGATGCTGAAGAAGGTGCGGATCGAGAACTCGGGTGAGACCGACTTCCTGCCTGGTCAGATGGTCGACCGCGTGGTGCTCCAACGGGAGAACGGTCGTGTGAAGAAGGAAAAGGGCGAGCTAGCGACCTTCGAGCCGCTCATCCTCGGCATCACGAAGGCGTCGCTCGCGACCGAGTCGTTCCTCTCGGCTGCGTCGTTCCAGGAGACGACCAAGGTGCTCACGGACGCGTCGATCGAGGGCAAGGTGGATCGGCTCGTCGGTCTGAAGGAGAACGTGATCATCGGCAAGCTGATCCCGGCTGCGACCGGGCTCAAGCGCTACCGGTCGATCCAGATCGGGCCGTCGGACACCGTTCCGCGCGAGGCATACGAGCGCGAGGCCGTGCTCGCTGCGCTCGAGGAGATCGGAGACGGCGGAGCTGGGATCGACCTTGCCTCGCTGGGCATCGATCTCAGCGGCGATCCGGGTCCCGATGCCGCGGGCGCCCCGGAGCCCGGCGAGAAGGAAGAGACCCCCGAGGTCGACGAGTAGCGCTCTCGTCTCAGGCGATCGTGTGTGAGGGGTCCCACGGGGCCCCTCACGCGTTTCAGAGGAGGTGTCAGCCGCCGTTCGCGGTGCGCTCGATGTCCGAGATCGCAGAGCGGAGAACGTCCTCCGAGATCGGATGCACGGTCGTGGCGGCGATCTCGACGCGCCCCTTTCCCGCCTGCTTGGCCCGGTACAAAGCGTCATCGGTGCGCTTGAAAAACACCCGAGCATCCTCCTGGCGTTCGAGCTCCGCGATCCCGCACGACAGGCTTACGTTCCCGATCGGCTCGATCGGCTTCGCCGCGATCTGGCTCTGCAGTCGCGTGTAGAACTGCTGCGCGTCCTCGATCGTCGCCTCCGGCAGCACGATCCCGAACTCGTCGCCGCCGATGCGGCACGCGATGTCGGCCGAGCGGAGGACATCGCGAACGCGCTCGGCCACGCCGGCGAGAGCGGCGTTCCCGGCAGGGTGGCCCTGCCCGGGCCGGTCGTTGATCTGCTTGAAGTCGTCGAGGTCGAACAGGACGAGGGCGAGGGATCGACCGTAGCGCCGCGCCCGTGCCACCTCCCGGGCGAGGGTTTCCTCGAAGTAGCGGTCGTTGTGAAGACCTGGTCCTCGCGTCCATGTCGGCCAGCCGCCGCGTCTCCTGGAACCGACGAGCGTTGTGCACGGCAGGGCCTGCACGCGCGGCGAGCTCCTCGAGCGCCGTGACGCTCTCCTCGTCGAAGATATGAAACTCGTCACGAGAGAAGACGCTGAGGATGCCGATCGTCTGTCCGCGCGCCTCGATGGGCACTGCCAGACTTGTCGCGACGGGAGGAAGCTCGCTCGATTCGTAGCTCGGGCCGCGGGTATAGGCGATCGTCATCGACTGGATGCGGCCGCTTCTCGGTGGGCGCTCGATCGCGAGCTGGGTCCGTTCCTCCTCGGAGAGCCCCACGGCCTCTGTGACGGGATCCCCCGATGTGTCGAGCACGGTCACGAGAGCCGCGTCGACGCCGCGCATCGCTGCGGCTGCGTCGAGGGTGCGGGTCATCACGTCCTTCAGCTCGATCGACCAGGCGAGCTCCCCGAGGAACCGCGAGCGGAGACTGTCCTCTTTCGTCCGGGCGAGTTCCTCGGAGAAGTCCTCTCCGAGCTGCCGGATGCGCAGGTCGAGCTCCCGCACGAGCTCGGTGACGCGCTCTGCGGGGTCGCGACGGCGCCTGCGTGCACGCCGGATCCAGCCGAGTGACAGCAGGGCGACGAGCATGCTCGCGCCGACCGCAACCCCGGCTGCGATTCCGGCCGTCGTGGCCGTCGAGGAAAGTGTCCCCATCCCCACCAATCTGCTTTCGGTTCCGCCCCCACCGGACGGCTTGCTCTCACTGTAGTCCGGAGAGACGATCCTTTCCATCCCGACACGCGTAGCTCGTTTGACGCCCCCCAACGCGCTCCGATACCATGTTGAGCCTTGGGGTTGGCGGGGTCCGTCCCTGCCGACCTTTGTTGCGCGTAAGGAGAGCGAACCACCTCACATGCCTACGATCAACCAACTCGTCAGGAAGGGCCGCGCCACGAAGAAGGCGAAGGTCAAGACGCCTGCGCTTCGTGGAGCACCGCAGAAGCGCGGCGTCTGTACGCGCGTCTACACGACGACCCCGAAGAAGCCGAACTCGGCGCTTCGCAAGGTCGCCCGCGTTCGCCTGACGAACAGCATGGAGGTCGGCGCGTACATCCCCGGCGAGGGGCACAACCTCCAGGAGCACTCCGTCGTGCTCATCCGTGGTGGACGGGTGAAGGACCTTCCGGGCTTTCGTTACAAGGTGATCAGGGCAGCGCTCGACGCCTCCGCCGTCCAGGATCGACGGCAAGGCCGTTCGAAGTACGGCGCCAAGAGGAGCTAGGAAAGTGCCGAGAAGAGCAGGAGCCCCGGTCCGGACGCTCGAGCCGGATCCCGTTTACAGCTCACGCCTCGTGAGCCAAGTCGTCAACCGCGTGATGCTGGACGGCAAGAAGTCGATCCGCGGAGCGTGTCGTCTACAAGGCACTCGACCGCGTCGGCGAGAAGACGGGCCGTTCGCCAGTCGAAGTCCTCGAGCAAGCGATCAAGACCGTCACCCCGGTGCTCGAGGTTCGGTCGCGGCGCGTCGGTGGCGCCAACTACCAGGTTCCCGTGGAGGTCCCGCAGCGCCGCGCCCGCACGCTCGCCGTGCGCTGGCTCGTCACGTTCGCACGCGACCGTCGCGAGAAGCACATGGACGAGAAGCTCTCAGGCGAGATCCTCGACGCTCTCGAGCAGCAGGGCGGCGCGTTCAAACGCAAGGACGACCTCTACCGGATGGCTCAGGCGAACAAGGCCTTCGCCCACTACCGATGGTGACCGCAATGGCTGCGACCACCCAGGCTGTCGGGCTCGACCGCGTCCGGAACATCGGGATCATGGCCCACATCGATGCGGGCAAGACCACGACGACCGAGCGCATCCTCTACTACACCGGCCGTACGTACAAGATGGGCGAGGTGCACGAGGGAGCTGCCGTCATGGACTGGATGGTCCAGGAGCAGGAGCGTGGCATCACGATCACGTCTGCTGCGACGACGGCGTTCTGGCGCGACGTTCGTGTGAACATCATCGATACGCCCGGGCACGTGGACTTTACGGTCGAGGTCGAGCGCTCGCTGCGCGTCCTCGATGGCGCGATCGCCGTGTTCGACTCAGTGGCCGGGGTCGAGCCCCAGTCGGAGACGGTGTGGCGCCAGGCTGATCGCTATGGCGTGCCTCGGATCGCTCTCATGAACAAGATGGATCGGGTCGGAGCCGACTTCTTCGCCTCGGTGCAGTCGATGATCGACCGCCTCGGTTGCAGACCTGTGCCGGTGCAGCTCCCGCTCGGCCGCGAAGACAACTTCCGCGGCGTCGTCGATTTGGTCGAGATGCGTGGCCTCGTCTGGACGGACGAGCTCGGGATGACCCCCGAGACGGTCGAGATACCTGCGGAGCTCCACGAGCAGGCGGAGGAGTATCACCACCAGCTGATCGACGCGGTCGCCGACCACGACGACGAGCTCATGGAGACGTACTTGCTCGACGAGAGCTCGGTAACGCCGGACATGCTCCGCCGTGCGCTTCGCAAGGCCACGCTCGACCTGAGCGTCGTGCCGGTCCTGTGCGGCACGGCCTTCAAGAACAAGGGCATCCAGCCGCTGCTCGACGCCGTTATCGACTATCTCCCGAGCCCGCTCGACGTTCCGCCCGTGCACGGAGTCGATCCACGCACCGAAAACGAGCTGTCACGCCGGGCCTCGCTCGATGAGCCGTTCGCGGCACTGTCTTTCAAGGTCATGTCCGACCCGTACGTCGGCAAGCTCACCTACGTCCGCGTCTACTCGGGCCAGGTCAAGTCGGGCGATCGGGTGCTGAACACGACGACCGGAAAGACGGAGCGAGTGGGTCGCATCCTGCAGATGCATGCCAACCACCGTGAGGAGCGGACCGAGATCGGCGCCGGCGAGATCGCCGCCGTGGTCGGCTTCAAGCAGACGACCACCGGAGACACGCTCGCCGTCGAAGGTGCTCCGATCCGGCTCGAGTCGATGGAGTTCCCTGACCCGGTGATCTCAGTCGCGATCGAGCCGAAGACCAAGTCCGACCAGGACAAGCTCGGTGCCGGGCTGCAGCGCCTCGCGGAAGAGGACCCAACCTTCCGGGTGCGCACCGACGACGAGACGGGGCAGACGCTCATCTCCGGAATGGGCGAGCTCCACCTCGAGATCATCGTCGACCGCCTGCTGCGCGAGTTCTCGGTCGACGCGAACGTCGGCCGTCCGCAGGTCGCCTATCGGGAGACGATCTCGAAGCCCGTGGAGAAGATCGTGGGGAGGTTCGTCCGACAGACCGGCGGCCGCGGCCAGTACGGCCACGTCGTGATCAACCTGGAGCCAGCCGATCACGGCGAGGGGTACGAGTTCCTCGACAAGATCGTCGGAGGTAAGGTGCCAAAGGAGTACATTCCGGCGGTCGACCTGGGAATCCAGGAGGCGATGGAGTCGGGCATTCTCGCCGGCTACCCGGTGGTCGACATCCGCGTCTTGCTCGTCGATGGCTCCTACCACGACGTCGACTCGAGCGAGATGGCGTTCAAGGTCGCCGGCTCGATGGCGTTCAAGTCCGGCATGCAGAAGGCGAAGCCGAAGCTGCTCGAGCCGGTCATGTCGGTCGAGGTGGTGACGCCCGAGGAGTACCTGGGCGACGTGATGGGCGACCTCAGTTCCCGTCGCGGCCATGTTCTCGGGCTCGAGCCGCGCGGTAACGCCCAGACGATCAAGGCGCGCGTCCCGCTCGCCACCATGTTCGGTTACGCAACCGACCTGCGCTCGACGACGCAGGGCCGGGCCACGTTCACCATGCAGTTCGATCGCTACGAGGATGTTCCTCAGTCGATCGCGGGCGAGATCGTCGACGCCCAGGCCTAAGTCAGAAGAGACTCGGAGGAAGGCATGGCAAAGCAGAAG
The DNA here is from genome assembly GCA_963736045.1 of uncultured Actinomycetes bacterium. Lineage (GTDB taxonomy): Bacteria > Actinomycetota > Thermoleophilia > Gaiellales > Gaiellaceae > PALSA-612. The sequence continues at coordinate 131,132 of CAVTNK010000001.1, forward strand.
TTCGAGCGCACGAAGCCGCATCTGAACGTTGGCACGATCGGTCACATCGACCATGGCAAGACGACGCTCACCGCGGCGATCACGAAGGTGCTGTCCGAGCAGGGCACGAACACGACGGTCCGCTCGTTCGACTCGATCGACAACGCTCCCGAGGAGCGCCAGCGCGGCATCACGATCAACACCGCGCACGTCGAGTACGAGACGGCCAACCGCCACTACGCGCACGTCGACTGCCCGGGTCACGCCGACTACATCAAGAACATGATCACCGGCGCCGCCCAGATGGACGGCGCGATCCTCGTCGTGTCGGCCGCCGACGGACCGATGCCGCAGACGCGCGAGCACATCCTGCTCGCCCGCCAGGTCGAGGTGCCCTACATCGTCGTCGCCCTGAACAAGGTCGACATGGTCGACGATCCCGAGTTGCTCGAGCTTGTCGAGCTGGAGGTGCGCGAGCTCCTCTCCAAGTACGAGTTCCCGGGCGACGACATCCCTGTCGTCCAGGTCTCGGCTCTCAAGGCACTCGAGGGCGATCCTGAGTGGACGCCGAAGATCCTCGAGCTGATGGAGGCCGTCGACTCGTACATCCCGGAGCCGACGCGCGATGTCGACAAGCCGTTCCTGATGCCGATCGAGGACGTGTTCACGATCACGGGCCGCGGCACGGTCGTCACGGGGCGAATCGAGCAGGGTCAGATCAAGACCGGAGACGAGATCGCGATCGTCGGGATCCATCCCGAGATCGCGAAGACCGTCGTCACCGGGCTCGAGATGTTCAACAAGATCCTCGACTTCGCCCAGGCGGGCGACAACGCAGGCGCACTGCTCCGCGGTGTCAAGCGCGAGGATGTCGAGCGCGGTCAGGTGCTGGCGAAGCCGGGATCGATCACACCGCACACCCACTTCAAGGCCGAGGTGTACGTCCTCTCGAAGGACGAGGGCGGGCGCCATACGCCGTTCTTCAACGGCTACCGGCCGCAGTTCTACTTCCGGACGACGGACGTCACCGGCTCGATCAAGCTGCCCGAGGGCCAGGAGATGGTCATGCCGGGCGACAACACGAACATGGAGATCGAGATGATCCAGCCGATCGCCATGGACCAGGGCCTCCGCTTCGCGATCCGCGAGGGTGGCCGCACCGTCGGAGCCGGCGTCGTCACGGACGTCATCAAGTAGCGAGTCGAAGGGACATCGGGGGAGAGAGCGTGGCGCAACAGAAGATCCGCATCCGGCTCAGGGGGTACGACCACCACCAGGTCGACAAGTCGGCTCGCGACATCGTCGAGACGGCGGAGCGAACCGGCGCGACGATCACCGGTCCGGTTCCGCTGCCCACCGAGAAGAACGTCTACTGCGTGATCCGGAGCCCGTTCAAGGACAAGGACTCGCGGGAGCACTTCGAGGTGCGCACGCACAAGCGGCTGATCGACATCCACAGCCCGACCCCGAAGACGGTGGACTCGTTGATGCGCCTCGACCTCCCGGCCGGCGTCGACATCGAGATCAAGCTCTAGGCGGTTGGAATGAAGGGGATCATCGGCAGGAAGATCGGGATGACGCAGCTCTTCGATCCGGAGAGCGGAGTCGTGACGCCGGTCACGGTGATCGAGGCTGGACCGTGTCCAGTCGTCCAGGTCAGGACCGCCGACACCGACGGGTACGAGGGTGTGCAACTCGCCTTCGACGCCGTGGCCGAGCGCAAGCTCTCCAAAGGAGAGCTGGGCCATCTCGGCAAGGCGGGGGTCGCTCCACACCGACGCCTCGTCGAGTTCCGGGGCGCGTCCGAGCTGGCGGTCGGCGACACGGTGACCGTCGAGTCGTTCCAGGCGGGAGATGCCGTGAAGGTCGCCGGCATCTCGATCGGAAAGGGGTTCGCCGGCACGATCAAGCGCCACAGGTTCCATCGCGGGCCGAAGACGCACGGCTCGCACAACATCCGCAAGCCCGGTTCCATCGGCGCGTCGGCCACTCCCTCGCGGGTCTTCAAGGGTGTTCGGATGGCCGGGCGACTCGGGGGCAAGCGCGTGACCCAGGTTGGTCTCGTCGTGCACGACGTCGACGCCGAGAACCACCTGCTCCTCGTCAAGGGAGCCGTACCGGGCCCGAAGAACGGGATCGTCGAGGTCAGGGAGGAGAAGCCGCATGGCCGAAGCTAAGGCAGCTGCTCCCAAGGCGCCGCTTCTCGACCGGGTCGGCAAGGCGTCGAAGCAGGTGTCGCTCGACCGCGCCGTCTTCGCTGTCGCGGTGAAGCCGCATCTCATCCACGAGACCGTCCGGTTGGAGCTGAACGCCCGGCGCGCCGGAACGCGTGGGGCCAAGAGCCGTGGCCAGGTCTCGGGCGGCAGTGCAAAGCCGTGGCGCCAGAAAGGCACCGGTCGGGCACGGGTCGGAACGACACGCGCTCCCCACTGGACCGGAGGCGGCGTCGCCTTTCCGCCGACCATGCGCAGCTTCGCCTTCAAGGTCAACCGCAAGGAGAAGAAGGCGGCCCTCCGTGGGGCATTGAGTGCGCACGTCGAGGAGAGCACGCTCGCGCTCTTCGACGGCTCCGCCTTCGAGGCGCCGTCGACGAGAGCCGCCACGGAGCTACTTGCCGAATGGAGCAAGGAGCTGCCGCTCGTCGTCGTCGTCACCGAGGACGAAGAGGTTGCGGCGAAGTCGTTCCGGAACCTCGCTCACGTCGTCGTCACGACGCCGGGCGAGCTCGAGGTCGCCGCAATCGTCTGGGCTCGGTCGCTGCTCGTCTCGGAGCGTGCACTCGAGGTCGTGGAGGCGCGGGCGGGCAAGGCGAAAGAGGTGGTATCCGAGTGAGCCTCCACCCGAACGAGATCCTGATCGCGCCGATCGTCTCGGAGAAGAGCTACAGCCTGATCGCCGACCGCAAGTACACGTTTCGGGTCCACAAGAACGCGCACAAGACCCAGATCCGCCAGGCGGTCGAGCAGCTCTTCACCGTGCACGTGACTGCGGTGAACGTCACGAAGACCCAGCCGAAAGTGAAGCGCCGCGGCGCTACGAAGGGCTATCGGCCCGGCTACAAGAAGGCGATCGTGCAGGTGCGCGAGGGCGAGACGATTCCGATCTTCGAAGGCGCTCAGGTCTAGCTGGCCATGGCAATCCGCAAGTACAAGCCGACGAGCGCAGGGCGCCGCTTCATGTCGGTCTCCGCCTTCGACGAGGTGACGAAGACAGAGCCCGAGAAGAGCCTGACCGAGCCGCTGACCAAGAAGGCCGGGCGGAACGTCTACGGACGCGTGACCACGCGTCACCGGGGCGGCGGCCACAAGCGCCGCTACCGCGTGATCGACTTCAAGCGCCGCAAGGACGGCATCCCGGCGAAGGTGGCCGCGATCGAATACGACCCGAACCGTTCTGCGCGCATCGCGCTTCTCCACTACGCGGACGGCGTGAAGGCGTACATCATCGCCCCGGTGGGCCTCAAGGTCGGAGCGACCGTCGAGTCGGGACCGGACGCGGACATCAAGCCCGGCAACTCGCTCCCGCTGGAGAACATCCCCACCGGCTCGCTCGTCCACAATGTCGAGCTGAAGCCGGGCAGGGGCGGCCAGCTTGCGCGCAGCGCCGGAGCCGGCATCCAGCTCGTGGCAAAGGACGACCCGTACGCGGTGCTCCGGCTGCCGTCCGGCGAGCTGCGGCGCGTCCCACTCACCTGTCGGGCAACGGTCGGTCAGGTCGGAAACGCCGACCACTCGAACATCACCGTCGGCAAGGCCGGGCGCAGCCGCTGGCTCGGACGTCGCCCATCCGTGCGCGGATCGGCGATGAACCCCGTGGACCATCCACACGGGGGCGGCGAGGGCAAGTCCAAAGGCGGTCGCCACCCGGTGACACCGTGGGGCGTGCCCACGCTCGGGAAGCGCACTCGGCGCAAGCACAAGGAGTCGGACAAGCTGATCGTCCGCGGCCGGCGCCGCGGCAAGGAAAAGAGGTAACGCGGCATGGGTCGTTCGATGAAGAAGGGGCCGTTCGTGGAGGAGCGGCTGATGAAGCGGATCGAGGCGATGAACACCTCGGGGTCGAAGCAGATGATCCGGACCTGGTCTCGCTCGTCGACGGTCTTCCCGGAGATGGTCGGGCACACGATCGCGGTGCACGACGGCCGCAAGCACGTCCCGGTCTTCCTGACCGAGCAGATGGTGGGACACAAGCTCGGCGAGTTCGCTCCCACGCGTCAGTTCCGCGGCCATTCGGGCGATCGGCAGACCCAGGTGAAGAAGCGGTAGGCGAGGCTCGATGGCGACGACGACCGAAAGACAGGAAGTGCGCGCGCAGGCGAAGTGGGTGCGCACCTCGGCCCGCAAAGCCAGGCTCGTCACGGAGCACATCCGGGGACGGTCTGTGCCCGAGGCTCGTTCGGTGCTCGCCTTCACGCAGCGCGCGGCTGCGCGCGAGGTCGAGAAGGTACTGCGCTCGGCTGTCGCGAATGCCGAGTCTCGGCCCGATCGGGCATGGATCGCCGACGATCTCGTGGTCGACGCGGCCTACGTCGACGAAGGACCGACGCTCAAGCGCTGGCGGGCCCGCGCACGCGGTCGAGCCGCTCGCATCAAGAAGCGGACATGCCACATCACCATCGTGCTCATCCAAGCTCCCGAAAAGGTCGAGGCCGGTGGGCGGCGACGCCTTCGCGGTGGCAGTGCCGAGGAGACGGTGGCCACGAAACCCGAGTCGAGGCGCCGGCTACCCACGCGAAAGCCTGCCGCCAAGCCTCCCACCGCGGAGACGGCACCCGTGGGGACCGCCAAGGAGGCTCCTGCTGAGGCTGCACCGGCCGCCGAGAAGCCCAAGCCGAAGCGCCGCGCACCCGTGCGCCGGAAGAAGACCAACGAAGGAGAGAAGGAATAGTGGGCCAGAAAGTTCATCCGGGCGGGCTGCGCGTGGGGGTCATCCACGACTGGAAGTCGAACTGGTACGTGTCCAATAAGGACTTCGCCGGCGCGCTCCTCGAGGACGTACGGATCCGCGAGCACATCTACAAGAAGCTCTCGCACGCCGGGTTGTCCGACATCCTCATCCGCAAGGACAAGCAGCGGATCACGATCGACATCTACACGGCGAGGCCGGGGATCGTGATCGGCAAGTCGGGTGTGGAGGTCGATGCGCTGCGGCGCGAGGTCCACGGGATGACCCTCAAGAACGTCCAGATCAACATCAACGAGATCAAGCGCCCCGAGCTCGACGCAAAGCTCGTCGCCCAGTCGATCGCGGAGCAGCTGCAGAACCGCGTCAGCTTCCGGCGCGCGATGAAGCGCTCGCTCGCGTCGGCGATGCGATCGGGTGCACATGGCGTCAAGGTTCAGTGCGGCGGCCGGCTCGGCGGGGCCGAGATGAGCCGCTCCGAGAGCTACTCAGAGGGTCGTGTACCGCTGCACACGATCCGGGCAGACATCGACTACGGCTTCGCCGAGGCGAGGACGACCTTCGGCCGCATTGGCGTCAAGGTCTGGATCAACAAGGGTGAGATCATGCCCGAGGGCTTCGAGGGCATGTCCGGCGGACGCGAGCTGCGACTTGGCGACCAGGATCAGGCTCGCCGCCGCCGGCCGGGGCGGCCGACGGAGGGGCTCGGTCAGCGTGATTCCCGCCGCAGTCCTGACCGCGAAGGTCTCGGTCCTGTTCGCCGCCGGAGACCAGGTCGTGGAAGCGGGCGCGGGCGTGAGCGGGCACCGGAGAGCACCGAGACGCCGGCGGTCGAGGCCGAGCTCGAGCCGACCGATGCGGCTTCGACAGCGCCAGAGGTCGACGCGCCGGTCGTCGATACGAGCGTCGAGGAGTCGACCGACTGATGTTTGCGGCCGCCTGTCGCCAATCTCGCACGCTCCGCTGCGCTGCAACGCTCCCCGTCGCGGCGTTCTCAGTCGCGCCCGTAGCCTCCGGCTGCGAACGCTCCCTGCGTCCTTGCGACGACGGCGTTTCGCGGGCGGAGCGAACGATCTGGTCGAAAGGTGACCGCTGATGCTTCTCCCTCGCCGGACCAAGTTCCGCAAGCAGCACAGGGGCCGCCGCTCTGGTATCTCCAAGGGTCAGCTCGCCGTACAGTACGGCGATTTCGGGCTGAAGGCGCTCGATGCGGGGTGGGTCACCAACCGGCAGATCGAGGCTGCTCGTATCGCGATGACCCGGAAGATCAAGCGCGGAGGCAAGGTCTGGATCAACGTCTTCCCGGACAAGCCGTATACGAAGAAGCCGGCCGAGACGCGCATGGGCTCGGGCAAGGGATCGCCGGAGGGATGGGTTGCCGTGGTCAAGCCCGGCCGGATCATGTTCGAGCTGGCAGGTGTCCCGGAGCCTCTCGCCAAGGACGCGCTTCGGCTCGCGGGAAGCAAGCTCTCGATCCGGACCAAGATCGTCGCCCGGGAGTCGGAGCTCTTTGACTGAGAACGACCCGCATCTGGAGGACGCTCGATGAAGACGAGACAGCTTCGTGACCTGACCGACGACGAGCTTGACAAGAAGATGGCCGAGACACGCCACGAGCTCTTCAACCTGCGGTTCCAGGCGTCGACCGGCGCACTGGAGAACTCGGCTCGCCTGCGTCTCGCAAAGCGCGAGATCGCGCGGATCCTGACGATCCGCCGCGAGCGCGAGGCGAGCCTGGAGAGGAATTGATGGCAGAGAGACGGACGAAGAAGACAACTGACGCCGAGCAGGTCGACCCGGCCGCGACGACACCGGAGGCTGCGGAGTCCGAGGCCAAGCCGAAGCGCGCCGCGCGGCCGAAAGCCGAGCCGAAGGCGGTCGAGGAGCCGAAGGCCGCGAAGGCGAAGCCCGAGCCCAAGGCGCCGGCAAAACCTCGCACGCGCTCGAAACCAAAGCCCGCGGAAGCGGCCGAGGAAGCGCCGGTCGAGGCGGTGGCCGAGGAGCCGACCCCCGAGCCAGCTGTCGAGGCTGTCGTCGAAGAGCCTGTGCCCGCGGTCGAGCCCGTTCCTGTGGAGCCCGAGCCCGTGGCCGAGGAGCCGGTCGCCGAGGAGCCGCCTGCCGTCGAGCCAGAACCCGAGCCCGCGGCCGAAGAGCCGATCGCCGAGGAGCCGCCTGCCGTCGAGCCAGAGCCGGCTCCCGCCGAACCTGTCGCGGAGACGGAATCAGAGGCTGCTCCCGAGGAGCCGGCCGCCGAGCCGGTTGCGGAGCCCGAGCCCGAGCGTGCTCCGGTGGCGGAAGCATCGGTGGTTGCCGCCGGGCCTGTGCTGAAGCCGAAGCGCAAGCGCGTCCCGCGAAGCGAGCGCCGCCAACGAGCGACGAAGCGAGTCCCGTCGACCGCTCGGAAGCCTGTCGTGCGCCTGCCGAAGCCCGAGGGAACGCGCGGTCGGCGGCAGGAGCGCCGTGGCGTGGTCGTCTCGAGCGCTGATGGACAAGACGATCGTCGTCAGGGTCGACACCCAGAAGGCTCATCCGCGCTACAAGAAGATCGTCCGCCGATCGTCGAGGTTCCATGCTCACGACGAGTCGAATCAGGCCAAGGTCGGCGACACGGTGCGGATCGTCGAGACGAGGCCGCTCTCGAAGACGAAGAACTGGCGTCTCGCCGAGATCCTCGAGGTCGCGAAGTGACCGGGAGTGACCGCAAGTGATCCAGCAGGAGACCCGGGTTCGCGTGGCCGACAACACCGGTGCACGCACACTGCTGTGTATCCGCGTGATGGGCGGCTCCCATCGACGCTATGCCCGCGTCGGCGACATCATCGTCGGCACGGTCAAGACGGCGACGCCGCAGGGTGCGGTCAAGAAGGGTGAGGTCGTGCGCGCGGTCGTCGTACGGACGAAGAAGCCCCAGGGCCGTGACGACGGCACCTCGATCGCCTTCGACGAGAACGCTGCCGTGATCATCGACAACCAGCGCAACCCGCGTGGAACACGCATCTTCGGCCCGGTCGCGCGAGAGCTCCGGGAGAAGAACTTCATGAAGATCGTCAGCCTCGCGCCAGAGGTCCTCTGAGCATGGCCACGAGCATGAGAATCAGGAAGGGCGACCTCGTCCAGATCCTGAGCGGCAAGGACCGCGGCAAGCAGGGCAAGGTGCTCGAAGCACGGCCGAAAGAGGGCCGCGTTATCGTCGAGAACCTCAACATCGTCAAACGCCACACGAAACCGCGTCCGATCAAGGACTCGAGCCGGATGGGCGGTCCGACGATGGAGCCCGGCGGCGTCATCGAGAAGCCGGCGCCCGTCAACGTGTCCAACGTCATGATCGTCTGTCCCGTCTGTGACCGGCCGACGCGCGTCGGCGTGACGTTCAAGGACATCAAGGGCGAGCACGTGAAGATCCGCGTCTGCCGCCGGGCCGATTGCGGCCAGGAAATCGACAAAGGCTGAGCGCGATGGCGACCGTGACCGAGAACTACACCCCTCGTCTGAAGACGCTGTACGACGGAGAGCTCCGCGCCCGGCTCAAGGAGGAGCTCGGCTTCGCGTCGATCATGCAGGCTCCGCGCGTCAGCAAGATCACGCTCAACATGGGCGTCGGCGAGGCGAAGACCGAGGCGAAGGCGCTCGACAGCGCGATCGAGGAGCTGACGACGATCGCCGGGCAGCGTGCCCAGATCCGGCGTGCCCGGAAGTCGATCGCAGGCTTCAAGGTTCGCGAGGGCATGCCGGTCGGGACACGCGTGACGCTTCGCGGTCAGCTGATGTACGAGTTCCTCGACCGTCTCGTGTCGATCGCGCTGCCGCGCATCCGCGACTTCCGTGGCTTGAGCCCCGGCTCGTTCGACGGGCGCGGGAACTACTCGATCGGCATTCGCGAGCAGATCATCTTTCCGGAGATCAACTATGACGACGTCAGCACGATTCGAGGCCTCGACGTGACGATTACGACGACGGCGGAAACGGACGAGGCGGCATTCGCGCTACTGCGCGGTCTCGGCCTGCCGTTTGCAGAGGACAGGAAGGAAGACTGATGGCCAAGAAGTCGATGATCGCGAAGGCTGCGCGTCCGCAGCGCTACAAGACCCGTTCTTACACCCGGTGCAACCGTTGTGGCCGGCCCCGCGCCGTATACAGGAAGTTCGGCCTCTGCCGCATCTGCCTGCGCGAGCTCGCGCACCTCGGGGTGATCCCAGGCATGACGAAGAGCTCATGGTGAGGAGAACGCGATGCTGACCGATCCGATCGCTGACATGCTCGCTCGTATCCGCAATGCCAACAAGGCGCTGCACGACACGGTCGAGATGCCGACCTCACGCGCGAAGGTCGAGATCGCACGCCTTCTCAAGGAGGAGGGCTACATCCGCGACTACCGCGTCGACAAGGGAGAGAGCTTCGACGTGCTCGTTATCGAGCTGAAGTACGGGCGCAACCGCGAGCGCGTGATCTCCGGTCTCAAGCGCGTCTCCAAGCCGGGCCGCCGCATCTACGCGCGCAAGGACCGTCTTCCCCGCGTGCTCGGCGGGATGGGCGTCGCGATCCTGTCCACGTCGAGCGGTCTCATGACCAGCCGCAGCGCCGAGGAGCGCGGTGTCGGCGGCGAGGTCATTTGCTTCGTCTGGTAGAGGAAACGCATGAGTCGAATCGGTAGACAGCCAATTCCGCTGCCCTCGGGCGTCATGGTCGCGCTCGCCCCCGGGCGCGTGCAGGTGAACGGCCCGCTCGGGGAGCTGTCCCAGGCGGTGCCTCTGCGCATGCAGATCGAGAAGTCCGACGACACGATCGTCGTCACGCGGCCGACCAACCGGGGCGAGGACCGCTCGCTTCACGGTCTGACGCGGACGCTGATCGCGAACATGGTCGACGGGGTCACGAAGGGGTTCGAGAAGCGTCTCGAGATCCAGGGGGTCGGGTACCGCGCGTCGATGCGAGGATCGGATCTCGAGCTCCTTGTCGGATACTCGCATCCGGTCGTCGTCACGCCGCGGCCGGGGATCTCCTTCGAGGTTCCGGTTCCGACCCAGGTCGTTGTCAAGGGGATCGACAAGCAGATGGTTGGCCAGACGGCGGCCGAGGTCCGCCGGGTGCGTCCGCCAGAGCCCTACAAGGGCAAGGGGATTCGCTACGAGGGCGAGTACGTGCGGCGCAAGGTCGGAAAGCGAGCGTAGTGATGCACACAAAACGCCAACCAGGAGATCTGGTGCCAGGCTTCAGCCTGGCACCTACGTGCTGACGATGAAGCTCACGACACGGGAAGCACGTGCCCGCCGCCAGCGCCGCATCCGCGGCAGGGTCTCCGGAACGGCCGAACGGCCGCGTCTGGTCGTCCACCGCTCGAACCTCGGCATCTACGGGCAGCTCGTCGACGACCTCGCCGGGCGGACGCTCGCTGGCGCCGGCTGGCAGCAACTCCCGAAGACGTTCAAGGGCACGAAGACCGACCAGGCGCGCGAGGTGGGGAAGCTGCTCGCCGACCGGGCGAAGAATGCCGGCGTCGACACGTGCGTGTTCGACCGTGCCGGCTACCTGTACCACGGACGCGTCAAAGCGCTCGCCGAGGGCGCGCGCGAAGGGGGCTTGAAGTTTTGACCACGAACCGCCAACCAGGAGATCGGGTGCCCGGCTTCAGCCTGGCACCAGCATGCTGACATGAGCAGCACAGACTTTTCCGAGACGAGAGAGCTCAAGGAACGCGTCGTCGAGATCAACCGCGTCGCCAAGGTGGTCAAGGGCGGCCGACGGTTCTCGTTTTCCGCACTGGTCGTGATCGGCGACGAGGTCGACCGTGTCGGCGTCGGCTACGGGAAGGCTCGGGAGGTCCCGCTCGCGATCTCGAAGGCCGTCGACGACGCCAAGAAGAACATGTTCACCGTGCCGAAGCACGGCACGACGATCACGCACGAGGTTCTCGGGCGGTTCGACGCCGCGCGGGTTCTCTTGCGCCCGGCGAGCGAGGGCACCGGCGTCATCGCCGGAGGCGGTGTGCGCGCCGTCCTCGAGCTCGGCGGCGTCAAGGACATCCTGGCGAAGAGCCTCGGCACCACGAACCCGATCAACATGCTGAAGGCGACGGTGGATGGGCTGAAGAACCTGCGCCGGCCGGAAGACGTCGCCCGCATCCGTGGCAAGGCGATCTCCGACGTGCTGCCGTACAAGCGCCCGGAGAGCGTCGAAGTGGCAGAAACGGCGGTCGCACCGGAGTCCGCGCCTGAAGCCGCTGCACCCGAGGCGGCCGAGGCATGAAGACGCTCAGGATCACCCAGGTGCGCTCGACGATCGGCCAGAGCGAGAAGCACCGCGGCACCATGCGTGCGCTCGGTCTCGGCAAGATCGGCCGCTCGGTCTCGCGCAGCGAGAGCCCACAGCTCGCCGGTATGCTCAGAAAGGTTCGCCACCTCGTCAGCATCGAGGAAGATTGATTTGCCCTCCGAGTTGAACCTCTCCTCGCTCAAGCCTGCCCAGAAGCGGCGCGACCGCAAGCGGGTCGGCCGCGGCCTGGGATCCGGCAAGGGGCGGTACTCGGGGCGCGGCATCAAGGGCCAGAAGTCACGCGCCGGCTCGCACACGATGCGTGCAGGGTTCGAGGGCGGCCAGATGCCGATCTACATGCGGCTCCCGAAGCAGCGAGGGTCGACCTCGAAGGACGCGATGCCGATCGGGCCGCACCGCACGCACTCGCAGGGCGTGAACGTCCGCGACCTCGAGCGGGTCTTCGAGGCGGGCGCGGAGGTCACTCCCGAAGGCCTGAAGTCGAGTCGGCTGATTCGCTCGACCCGCGTCGACGTCAAGATCCTCGGCCAGGGTGACCTGACGAAGAAGCTCGTCGTCTCGGCGCACGGCTTCTCGAAGTCGGCTCGGGAGAAGATCGAGGCAGCAGGGGGTACGGTCAACTTCCTGCGCGAGCCGAAGGTTCGCACCAAGAAGACGAGGAAAGCACCGGTGAAGGCCGTCGACGAGCTGGAGGCAGCGCCCGAGCAAGACGCCGAGCTCGACGACGCCGAGTCGGCACACGAAGAGTAGACCGTGCTTTCCTGGCTTACGAATGCGTGGAAGGTGCCCGAGCTTCGGCGTCGTGTGCTCTTCACCGCGCTCGTCCTCGCGGTCTACCGATTCGGCTCGTGGATGCCGGCGCCCGGGGTCGACTCGGATCAGATCAAGAGCTACTTCTCGAATCAAGGCGGCACCGTCCTCGGGCTCCTCAACCTGTTCTCGGGCTCGGCGCTGTCGCGTTTCTCGGTCTTCGCGCTCGGGATCATGCCCTACGTCACGGCGTCGATCATCCTCCAGCTCCTCACGGTCGTGGTGCCGAAGCTCGAGCAGCTCCAGAAGGAGGGCGAGGCCGGCTACGCCAAGATCAACCAGTACACGCGCTACCTCACGGTCGTTCTGGCGGCTCTTCAGGCGCTCGGCTACGCCTATCTGTTCAAGCGAGAAGGTGCGCTGCAGGCGAACGCGGGCCGCATCGTCCTGATCGTGATCACCCTCACTGCGGGCACCGCTCTCCTCATGTGGATGGGCGAGCTGATCACCAAGCGCGGCGTCGGAAACGGCATCTCGATCCTGATCTTCGCCTCGATCATCGCCGACGCCCCGACGACCATCAACGCGTGGGCGAACGGTGGCCCGACGACGAAGCTCTTCTTCCCGATCGTCTTCCTCTTGGTCGTCGTCGGGGTCGTGTTCGTCCAGGAGGGCCAGCGGCGCATCCCGGTGCAGTACGCCAAGCGGATGGTCGGGAGGAGGATGACGTCAGGCGGTTCGACCTACATGCCGCTCCGCGTGAACATGGCAGGCGTCATCCCGATCATCTTCGCGGCGGCGATCCTGGCGTTCCCACCGACGATCGCTCAGTTCTTCCCGAAGACACAGGGCTTTATCAACAGGAACTTCACGCCGCAGGACGCGAGCTATCTGCTCCTCGAGGCATTTCTGATCATCCTGTTCACCTACTTCTACACCGTGGTCCAGTTCAACCCGATCGACCAGGCCGACAACTTGCGCAAATACGGGGGATACATCCCCGGGATCAGGCCCGGTCCGCCGACCGCGCAGTATCTCGACCGCGTGCTCACGCGTCTGACGTTGCCAGGATCGCTCTTCCTGGCCTTCATTGCCATCTTCCCGACGTGGATCAGCGGCTACTTCGACCTCTCGTCGACATCGCGGACGTTCCTCGGTGGTACGTCGCTCCTGATCATGGTCGGTGTCGCGTTGGACACGATGCGCCAGATGGAGTCGCAGATGATGATGCGCTCCTACGAGGGCTTCCTGAAATAAGTTCGCCTTGCCTCTGGATGTCTTGATTCTCGGCCCGCAGGGGTCCGGCAAGGGCACGCAAGCAAAGCGGATAGCCGCCGAATACGGCATCCCGCACGTGTCGACCGGGGACATGTTCCGTGCCGCCATCGCGGGACGAGGACCGCTCGGCCTGAAGGTCGAGCCGATCCTCGCGCGGGGCGACCTCGTACCGGACGAGCTGACGATCGGGCTGATCCGCGAACGCCTGTCGGAGGCGGACGCCGTGCCGGGCTTCGTCCTCGACGGATTCCCCCGTAACCTGGCACAGGCCGAGGCACTCGACGCGCTTCTCGACGACATCGGTCGACCGCTCTCTCTCGTCTTCGACTTCCAGCTCTCGGACGAAACATGCATCGAGCGTATGCAGGCGCGCGCCGTGGCCGAGGGTCGGCCCGACGACACGCCCGAGACAATGGCGCGACGCCTCGCTATCTACCGCGACGAAACCGAGCCTCTGCTCGCGCGGTACCGGCCGACGAGCAAGGTGGTCGAGGTGCAGGCCGATCGGTCGATCGACGACGTGTGGGAACAGGTGCGGCAGGCTGTCGAGCAGCTGCTGGAAGGCGTCTCGTGATCGTTCGCAAGTCAGGCCAGGAGATCGACCAGATGGGGCGCGCCGGTCGAATCGTCGCCGAGACACTCACGCTGCTCGCCGAGCACGTTCGCCCCGGGGTGACCACGGCGGAGCTCGACGTGATCGCCGAGGAGTTCATCCGCTCACAGGGGGGATTCCCGACGTTCAAGGGCTACCGTGGCTATCCAGCGTCGATTTGCGCCTCTCCAAACGGCATGGTCGTGCACGGGATCCCGGGCCCGTACGCGCTTGGTGAGGGCGATGTCCTCTCGGTCGACGTCGGCGTGACCCTCGGTGGCTTCGTTGCCGACTCGGCGTACACGTTCCCGGTCGGGGAGATCTCGTCCGAAGCGGAGCGGTTGCTCGACGTGTGCAGGTCGGCGCTCGACGCCGGGGTCGAGCAGTGCCGGCCCGGCAGGCGGCTTTCCGACATCTCGCACGCCATCCAGTCCGTCACGGAAGAGGCCGGCTTCGCGGTCGTTCGCAGTCTCGTCGGGCATGGCGTCGGGCGGGCGATGCACGAGGACCCGCAGATCCCGAACTTCGGAGCACCCGGTCGCGGACCGCTTCTCGCCGAAGGCATGACCTTTGCGATCGAGCCGATGATCACGGCGGGCGGTGCGGATGTTGTCGTCCACGACGACGAATGGTCGATCTCGACCCGGGACGGCTCGCTGGCGGCCCATTTCGAGCACACGGTCGCGATCACCGACTCTGAGCCGCGGATCCTGACGGCCGAGGCCGTTCTGCTACGATGACCGGGTTCGCGGCGCAGCTCTGCTGTGCCGTGCTTTTTGGTGTGTACGACTGAGGCTGAGAATGCGCAAGAACGACGCCCGAACCCTTCCATGCACTCACGTTCGCCGATGAAGGTCCGTCCATCGGTCAAGGCGATGTGCGAGCGCTGCCGCGTGATCAAGCGGCACGGCACGACCATGGTCATCTGTACCAACCCGCGACACAAGCAGCGGCAGGGCTAAAAGCGCATGGCGCGTATCGCGGGCGTAAACCTCCCGAACCAGAAGCGGCTCGAGATCGGGCTCACCTACATCTACGGCGTCGGCCCGACCACCGCACGGAAGCTGTGCGACGAACTCGACCTCTCTCCGGATACGAAGGTGCGCGATCTGACGGACGAGGAGACGACAAAGCTCCAGCGCTACATCGACGCCAACCTGCAAGTGGAGGGAGACCTCAGGCGCGAGCGGTCGCAAGCCGTGAAGCGGCTGCAGGAGATCGGTTCCTACCGCGGTGTGCGGCACCGGCGCGGGCTACCGGTG
Organism: uncultured Actinomycetes bacterium; assembly: GCA_963736045.1. Taxonomy (GTDB): domain Bacteria; phylum Actinomycetota; class Thermoleophilia; order Gaiellales; family Gaiellaceae; genus PALSA-612. Next base: position 146,165 of record CAVTNK010000001.1, read on the forward strand.
AACGGTCAGCGCACGAAGACGAACGCCCGCTCGCGGAAGGGCGCGAAGAAGACAGTCGGTCGAGGAAAGAAAGCGAAGTAGCCAGGTAGATGGCACCTCCACGTAAACAGGCGGCCCGTGGCCGCGGGCGCCGCCGCGTCAAGAAGAACATCGCGGTCGGCCAGGCGCACATCAAGACCTCGTTCAACAACACGATCGTCACGCTCACCGACAAGGAGGGCAACGTCATCGTGTGGGAGTCGGCCGGATCGGCCGGCTTCAAGGGATCCCGTAAGTCAACGCCGTTCGCCGCCCAGGTGACGGCCGACGCCGCCGCGCGCAAAGGGATGGAGCACGGGCTCCAGAAGGTGGAAGTGTTCGTGAAGGGGCCCGGATCCGGCCGCGAGACGGCGATTCGCTCACTCCAGGCTGCGGGTCTCGAGATCGTCGGCGTGAAGGACGTGACGCCCCAGGCGCACAACGGCGTTCGCCCGCGCAAGCGGAGAAGGGTCTAGGACACGTGGCCAGGTACCGGGGTCCCGCCTGCAAGCTGTGCCGGCGCGAGGGCATGAAGCTCTTCCTCAAAGGGGAGCGCTGCCTGACCGAGAAGTGCGCGATCGAGCGGCGGAGCTACCCGCCCGGCGAGCACGGGCGCGGGCGGATCAAGCAGTCCGAGTACCTGCTCCAGCTTCGCGAGAAGCAGAAGGCGCGGCGCTACTACGGCCTGCTCGAGAAGCAGTTCCGCACCTACTACGAGAAAGCGGCCCGCCGCTCGGGCGTGACCGGCGACAACCTGCTGCGCATGCTCGAGTCGCGTCTCGACAATGTGGTCTATCGCCTCGGCTTCGCGGCCTCACGCGCGCAGGCGCGGCAACTCGTCCGGCACGGTCACTTCCAGGTCAACGGCCGACGCGTGAACATCCCGAGCTACCAGGTACGGCCGAACGACGTCGTCTCGATCAAGCACGGCAGCCCGGCGGAGCAGGTCGTCCGCGACGCGACCGACCTGACCGCGTCTGTGGCGCCCTGGCTCCAGGCCGACCACGACGGCCTCACCGGCAAGATCCTCAAGTGGCCCGAGCGGGCGGAGATCGACACGCCGGTGCAGGAGTCGCTGATCGTCGAGCTCTACAGCAAGTAGCCGGGCCCCGCCCGCCTGCTCGCGAGAAAAGGCAGTCTCAGAGGAAAGGAAGAGGAACCTTGGCAACTCGCACCAGCCTGATGGATTTCCAGATCCCGAAGATCGTCCACGAAGAGGTCAACGAGAACCGCGGCGTCTTCATGATCGAGCCGCTCGACCGCGGCTTCGGCTATACGTTCGGTAACTCCCTGCGTCGCGTGCTGCTCTCCTCGCTCGAGGGCGCCGCTGTCACCTCGGTCAAGATCGAGGGTGTCGCTCACGAGTTCACCACCCTGCCGGGTGTCCGTGAGGACGTGACCGACATCCTGCTCAACCTCAAGAACCTGACCTGCCGCCTGTACGGAGAGTCGCCCGAGATCGAGGTGCGGCTGCAGAAGAAGGGCGCTGGGCCTGTCACAGCAGCCGACATTCAGGCGCCCGCCGACCTCGAGATTCTCAACCCCGAGCTCGAGATCGCGCACCTTTCCGACCGCGGCAAGCTCGAGCTGACGATGACGATTGGCCGCGGCCGTGGCTACGTGCCGGCTGAGATGAATCGTGACAACGAGCTCACGATCGGGGTCATGCCGATGGACTCGATCTTCTCGCCTGTCCGCCGGGTCGCCTACGACGTGGAAGCCGCGCGTGTCGGTCAGCGCACCGACTACGACAAGCTCGTCCTCGACGTAACGACGGACGGGTCGATCGACCCTCGCGACGCGATCGCACAGGCTGCCGAGCTCCTCATCCGACAGCTCGCGATCTTCACCGACATCGACAAGATCGAGGGCTTCGCGGAAGCGGCGGCCGAGCAGGCGGCCGAGCCGTCGCTCGCGCACGGGATGGAGAACTTCCCGATCGAGGAGCTCGAGCTCGGCGTCCGCTCGTACAACTGCCTCAAGCGTGTGGGCATCGAGACGATCGGCGATCTCGTGTCGAAGACCGAAACGGAGCTCGGCTCGATCCCGAACTTCGGGAAGAAGTCGATCGAGGAGGTCAAGGAGACGCTGGCAGCGCATGGCCTGACGCTCCGTGGGGAGGAGCTCCCGAGCTAGCTCGGGAGACGGCACGGGATGAGGCATCACCGCTCAGGCAAGAAGCTCGGCCGCGACTCGTCGCACCGGAAGGCGCTCTACGCGAACCTGTCGAGCGCGCTCATCGAGCACGGTCGGATCTGCACGACCGAGACGAAGGCAAAGGCGGTGAAGCCGATCGCCGAGAAGATGATCACGCTCGGACGGCAGGGGGGGATCCACGCCCGGCGGCAGGCGCTCGCGTACCTCCGCTCCCAGGAAATCGTGCACAAGCTCTTCTCCGAAGTCGGTCCTCGGTTTCGCGACCGACCAGGGGGCTACTTGCGCGTCGTGAAGCTGGGGCCACGTCAGGGCGACGCGGCGCCGATGGCCTACCTCGAGCTGGTCGACTACGTGCCGACCGCTGCGCCGGCGCGCATTCCGCGTGCCGAGGCCGCGGAGGTCGAGGCGAGCACCTAGCCTGCGGCTCCAGCTCGTCCTCGAATACGACGGCACGGCGTTTCACGGCTGGGCGGCTCAGCCCGGTCTGCGCACGGTCGAGAGCGTTCTTAGGGAGGCTCTCGGCACGCTCTTCGAGCCCGTCGAGAATCTCGCCGTGGCCGGGCGTACAGATGCGGGCGTGCACGCGCTCGGGCAGGTCGCCAGTGTAGACGTGTCAGGCGGGCCGCCGCCCGATCGGGCCGCTCGTTCGCTGAACACTGTCCTGCCGGTCGACGTCGCGGTCGTCTCGGCCGAGGAGGTACCGGCGGGGTTCCATGCTCGGCACTCGGCTCGTTCCCGTTGCTATCGCTACCGGATCTTTCGGCGGCCCGAACGGGGTCCGTTCGAGGAGGGTCGGAGCTGGTGGTATCCGTATTTGCTCGACCTCGATCGTCTCGATCGGTCGGCTCAGGCGATCGTCGGCGAGCACGACTTCCGAGCCTTCACGCCGACCGACACCCAGCACGAAGCGTTCGTCAGAGTCGTCCACGAGGCGGCCTGGACGCTGCGAGGAGACTGGCTCGACTTCGAGGTGACCTCTGACAGCTTCCTTCGCCACATGGTCCGGACCCTCGTCGGAACGATGCTCGAGGTCGAGCCCGACGAGCTGCGCGTGCTACTCGAAGGCCGTCCGCGCAGCGCTGCCGGCTCGACCGCGCCGGCCCATGGCCTGTACCTCGTACGTGTCGGATACTGATCGGGACCACATTCCCCGTGGGGGAGCGAGCCTCCCAAGAGTCACGGTAGCGAGGATTTCGTCACACGTGGATCACCGGTTCGTGCCGGCTGTGTGCCATCGTCGGCGGAGCGCGACCGCAACTGCTGAGCCTTCGAAGCGCCCGGATACGATTGCTGCGATGCGGTTCCCGGTCTGCCTCTTCGACCTCGACGGGACGCTGATCGACTCGGGACCGATGATCGTCGCGTCGATGAAGCACGCTGCCCAGACCGTGCTCGGACGTGACATCCCCGAGCGGGTGCTCGCGTCCGCGGTCGGCGGGCCCGGGCTGGTCGCCCAGATGCGCTCGCTCGATCCGGAGCGCATCGACGATCTCGTCGCGGCCTACCGCGCGCACAACGAACCGCTCCACGCGGAGCTCGAGGCGTTCTGGGAGGTGGTCGAGGTGCTGCCGACGCTCAGGCTCGAGGGCAGACGCCTCGGCATCGTCACCGCCAAGCGTCGTGAGACCGTGCAGCTCGCATTCGATCGCCTGCCCGAGCTCGAGGCGAACTTCGACGTGGTCGTAGCGTCAGACGACACCGAGTGCCACAAGCCGGATCCCGATCCGATCCTGAAAGCGCTGGAGCGGCTCGGCGCCTCGCCGGAGGACTCGGCCTACGTGGGCGACTCGCCGTTCGACGTCCAGGCCGCCAGGGCTGCGGGGGTCTATGCGGTCGCGGTTGCCTGGGGCGGGATCCACGACGCCGCCTCGCTCCAGCGCGAGGAGCCGGACGCGTTCGTCGAGCACGCCGAGGAGCTGCTTGGCCTCCTCTAGGAGGTCGAGCTTCGCTGGCCGGGCTGCCGAGCTGCGCGACCTGCTGTCGCGTGCCTCGATCGCCTACCACCTCGAGGACGAGCCGATCATGGAGGACGCGGCGTATGACCGCCTGTACGACGAGCTGGCCGATCTCGAGCGTCGGCATCCCGAGCTCGTCACCCTGGACTCGCCGACGCAGCGGGTCGGAGCACCGCCCTCGGAGCGGTTCCAGAAGGTGCGGCACCTGTCGCCGATGGGGTCGCTCGAGAAGGTCACGACCGCCGAAGGGATCGAGAAATGGGCCGACGACGTCCACAAGCGACTGGGAACCGACGAGCCGGTCGCATACGTGATCGAGCCGAAGATCGACGGGCTCGCGGTCAACCTCACGTACGAGAACGGGCTGTTCGTGCGCGGAGCGACCCGCGGCGACGGTGTTCAGGGGGAGGACGTCACCCCGAATCTCCGGACGGTCAAGGCGGTCCCGTTGCGGATGCTCGGCGGTGATGCGCCGGCCGTCGTCGAGGTTCGCGGCGAGGTGTATCTTCCGCTGTCCGGCTTCCGCGAGCTCAACGAGCGCCTTGCCGGAACGACACAGAAGCTCGCCCCGAACCCGCGAAATGCCGCAGCCGGCTCGCTCCGGCAGAAGAACTCGCAGGTCACCGCCGATCGTCCGCTCTCGGCCTGGATCTACGGCACCGGTCACGTCGAAGGCGTGGGCTTCGAGGGCCAGCTCGAGATGCTGCTGTGGCTCCGGGCTCGCGGCTTCCCGACGAATCCCTTTGCGCGCCGTGTCGAGACGATCGACGAGGTCGCAGACGCGTGCCTGGAGTGGGAGCACCGCCGCGCCGAGCTCGACTACGAGATCGACGGGATCGTGATCAAGGTCGACTCGATCGAGCAGCAGGAGCGGCTCGGCGCGCTCCACGAGCGTCCACGCTGGGCCCGCGCCTTCAAATGGGCACCGATGACCGCGACGACGACGCTCGACCGCATCCTCATCCGTGTCGGACGCACCGGGGCCCTCAACCCGTGGGCGCTGCTCGAGCCCGTCGAGGTGGGCGGGGTCACGGTTTCCCGGGCAACCCTCCACAACGAGGAGGACATCAATCGGAAGGACATCCGCGAGGGCGATCTCGTCATCGTCCAGCGCGCGGGCGACGTGATTCCGCAGGTAGTCGGGCCTGCGGGTCGGCACCGGCCCGGGACGAAGCCGTTCACGATGCCGGCGCAATGCCCGCTCTGCGGCGCCGACGTCGTGAAGCCGGAGGGCGAGGCGATGCACCGCTGCCCGAACCGCGCGTGTCCTTCACGCGGGCTCGAGACGCTCAACAACTGGGTCATGGCCGCGGCCGACATCGAGGGCGTCGGGGAGCAGTCGATCCGCCGCTTCTGGGACCTCGGGCTCGTGCGCTCGCTCCCGGAGCTGTACACGCTCACCGAGGAGCAGTTGATCGAGCTCGAAGGCTTCGGCGAGATCTCGGCCGGTAACACGATCCGCTCGATCGAGGCCTCGAAGCAAATTCCCTTCTCGCGTGTCCTGTTCGGGCTGAACATCCCGAAGGTCGGCTGGATCATGGCCCAGAACCTCGCGCGGCACTTCGGCACCGTGGACCGGCTCCAGGAGGCGACGCAGGAGGACATCCAGGAGATCGACGGCTTCGGGCCGGAGCGCGCGGAGCTGATCGTCGAATGGTTCGCCGACGAGCAGAACCGTGCACTCGTGCAGCAGCTCCGCGAGCTCGGGCTTCGCTTCGAGGTCGGGGAGGAGGATCGGACCGTCGAGGGCCTGCTGACCGGCTCGAGCTACGTGATCACGGGCACGCTCGAGCGGTTTACGCGGGGCGAAGCGAGGTCGGCGCTCGAAGCGCTCGGCGCGAAGGTCTCAGATTCGGTCTCGGGCAAGACGACAGCGCTGATCGTGGGCGAGGAAGCCGGCCAGTCGAAGCTGAGGAAAGCAGAGCGTGCCGGCATCCCGCTGCTCACCGAGACCGACCTCGAAGCGCTTCTCCACCGTTAACCAGCGGCGGCCAGCAGCCGGACGAAGCGATCCTGGGCCGCCCGCGCGGTCCAGAACAACACCGGGCGCCCGTTCTGGATCACCGAGAACGCATAGCGGTGTCCGACGATGCCGGAGAGCACCGACGCGAGGTCGGTTGTACCGGTCTTGCCGATCACCCTGCCGCGCGTGAGCGGCTCGGCCAGCCGGTGGATCAGCGTCCCGCTCTGCCCTGCGACGGCAAGCGAGTCGACGAGGTGCGGCCGGAGCGCCGGGTCGTCCCAGATCCGCTCGAAGATGCGGACGATTGCCTGCGGCGTCAGCCGGTCGAGTGCCGAGAGGCCCGATCCGTCCACGATGCGTACTCCGGCGAGCGGGATGCGCTGCTTCGCCAGCACCTGCTCCACGACTGCCGCACCGGCGGCGCTCGTCCCGCCGCCGCCGCCCAGCGCACCGAGCTCCTTCAGGAGGAGCTCGGCAGTGAAGTTGTCGCTGTCCGCGTCGACGGCGTGGAGGAGAGAGCCGAGCGGCTGCGAGACGACCGACGCGAGGGCCCTTCCGGTGCCCGCCCCGGTCTCCGCCCGTCCGCTCACGGCAATGCCGTCGGCGATCAACTCCGCGCGGAAGAGCCGTGCGGCTGCGTACGCAGGGAGCTTGGCCAGATGGGTGCCGAGCCTCGCGCGGTCGACCGTGAGAGCCGAGAGCGGCGGCGACTCCTCCATGTAGAAGGAGCGTTTCCATCCCGGTGCCGTGCGGTGGGCATCGAAGAACGACTCGTCCCCGACCACCGCTCCCGTCACGCGGCGGACGCCGAGTCTGCTCAGACGGAGTGCGAGCCGCTTGAGCTGGAGCGAGGACAGAGTCGGGTCTCCGTATCCCTTGAGGACGACGTCTCCGGCGAGCGTGCCGTCGGCGGAGAGCTTGGCCTCGCTCCGAACCTCGGTCTTGAACCGAAACGACGGTCCAAGCAGGACGAGCGCCGCATAGGCGACGGGGAGCTTCTCGTTCGACGCCGGCACGAACGGGGCGGCCGCGTTGTGCGCGAAAAGGATGACCTTGGAGTCGAGATCGAGCGCCATCGCCCCCGTGTGCCCCCGGCCGATTCCGGGGGCCGTGAGGGCGGCGTTCAGCTTCGCGCCGAGCGCCGGCGAAGGACCCTGAGCTCCAGCGAGCGTGGCTGCCGCAGGCGCCGCGCAAGCGAGCACACAGGCGAGGCCGCCGAGCCTGAGCAAGCTCAGTAGACCGTGATCGTGACTGAGCGGGCGCCCCACTGCTGGGCCTGCTGAAGCGTCGGGAACCAGAGGTCGATACGCAGGCCCTTGATCGCCGTGCCGGTGTCGGCAGCGATGCCCTCACCGTAGCCAGGGATGTAGAGCCTGGTGCCAAGCGGGATCACCGTCGGATCGACCGCGACGACCCCTGGCCCCACGGGAAGACCACTCGCGGTGTTGCCAGGCAGCGAGTAGGCGGTGGCCGTGACGGTGAGATGTGTCCGCGATCCCGACGCGGGCTGAATCGGCGTCGGCGCGGCCGGTGCCGGCTCGGAGCTCGACTGTGCGGCCGGGCTTCCGGATTCGAACGGCGAGAGGCTGTTGGCCGTCTGGGCCTTCACGGTGGCCACCGTAGCGGCAGCCTCGGCCGCGCGCGCCCGGGCCTCGAGGGCGGCGATCCGTCCCGCGTTCAGCCGCTGCTCGTTGCGCAGCCGACCGATGTAGGCGGAGCGCTCGGACTGGGCGGCAGAAAGCTCGCCGGCTCTCGCCGCCGCCGAGGCTCGCAGCCGGGCGAGCGCGCTCGCCCGCCGCTTCAGCGAGGCGAGCAGGCGGACGGTGCTCCGCTTCGCGCGATTCGTCTGCTCGATCACGGAGCCGGTGGAGCGTGCAGCACGGCTCAGGGCGTCGAGGTTGGTGATGATGTCGTCCAGCGACTCCGAGCCGAGGATCACGGCGAACGCGTCGACGTCGTCCGCCTCGTAGAGCGCGCGGACCTGCTGGCCGAGATTCGTCTGGGCGAGAGCGAGCGTCCGACGCGCGACGGCCAGCTGGTGTCGCGCCTCGCCGAGACGGCGCCGCGCCGAGGAGAGCCGCGACTCGGCGTCAGCGACGTCTCCCCGCGCACGGTCGAGGCGGCTGTTGATCGCGTAGAGCTGCAACAGCGCGGCCCGCTCGCTTGCCGCAAGCGCAGTATTCGAGGTGCGCAGCTTCCCGATCGGATCCGCGCCTCCCATGGCCGGGTAGAGGAGAGACGCAAGGGCGCAAAGGACGACCGCGGCGCGCCCCACGGTGCGTGTCGGCGCTCGCAAAGCCGGATGAAGGTACCACAGGAGACCGGTGCGCGACGTCGAAGTAATCCGCTCTTTGCAGCACTTTTGGCGCACATGTGAGGAGGGTAAGCGGTTGCGACCGACCGGACAGCCTGCTAGGGTCCGCAGCCAGTGACGTACCGGCCCCTCCCGGTGCGCCCGCGGTCGCGTGGCAGAAAGGCTCGTGGTACGGCCTCTTGCGGCAAGTGGGTGCCAGCGCTCCTGACCATTCTTGCGACCCTTGTCGCAGCCGTTCCCGCGTTCGCCGATCCGGGGATTGCGGGCAAGCAGGCGGAGGCGCAGCAGGTGCTGGCACAGATCCAGGCTCTCGACTCCCAGCTCGGGAAGGCCGTCGAGGCGTATGACTCGGCCAACGTCAAGCTCGAGCGGATCCGGTCGCAGCTGAAGACCAATCGCTACGAGATGAAAGTGGCCCGGAAGAACCTCGGGTCGGCCGAGCGCCGTCTGGCGGGACGGCTGCGCGACCTCTACGTCTCCGATGAGAGCGATTCGACGCTCGAGGTCCTGCTCGGGTCGCAGAGTCTCGACGACGTGATCAGCCGGCTCGACACGGTCAACCGTGTCTCGAGCCAGGACACTCAGGTTCTGCACGAGGTGAAGCGCTTCCGCCGCGACGTGACGCGGCACGGCGTGGTCTTGCGCAATGCGAATCGCGTGCAGAAGGACGTCGTCGCCGCACGTGCTGCGGCGAAGTCGCGGATCGAGGAGGGGCTCGCCGACCGGCAACGGCTGCTCTCGTCGATCAAGGGCGAGATCGAACGGCTCAAGGCAGCAGAGGCGGCACGGCAGGCGCAGCTGGCCGTGCAGGCCCGGGCACGACTCGTCCAGATCCAGCACCAGCAGCAGGAGAGGCTCAACTCGACGGTTGTGGGCGTCACCGCGCAGGCTCCGACGGACACGAGCGACCCGACCGCTGTCGCGACCGTCGCGCCGCCCTCGCACTACGGGGGAGTCGTCGGCGTCGCCATGGGGCAGCTGGGCAAGCCGTACGTCTATGCGACGTCCGGGCCGAACACCTTCGACTGCTCGGGCCTCGTCACCTACGCATACGGAGCGCTCGGCGTCTCGCTGCCGCACTCCACCTACTCGCTCTGGAGCCTCGGCGTCTACGTCTCGCGCGACCAGCTCCAGGCGGGCGACCTCGTCTTCTTCGACGGCCTCGGCCACGTGGGCATCTACATCGGTGGCGGTCAGTTCGTCCACGCGCCGCACACGGGCGACGTCGTCAAGATCTCGAGCCTGAGCGAGGGCTGGTACGCCGCGACGTACGTCGGCGCCCGCCGGATTCTCTAGCTCGCCGAAACTGCCGCTTCTGACGGGGCCGTCGTCGCGTAGAGCGCCTCGATCTCCGTTGCGAAGCGTTCCTCGCAGACGCGACGCCTGAGCTTCAGCGTCGGCGTCAGCTCGCCTTCGTCGGCCGAGAAATCCCGCGGAAGGATGGCGAAGCGCTTGATCTGCTCGAATCGCGTCCGCTCGCCGTTCACCCCGTCGACCAGTCGCTGGACGAGCGCGGCGACCTCCGGACGCCGAGCAAGGTCGGGCACGTCATCCGTGATGTCGCGAGCATCTGCCCAGGAGCGAATCTCGGCCGGATCGAGGGTGACGAGCGCGACGACATAGGGGCGACGGTCGCCGACGACCAGGGCCTGCGAGATCAGGGGGGAGCCTTTCAGGTCGTTCTCGAGGTTTTGCGGGGCGACCTTCTTGCCGCCCGCTGTGACGATGATGTCCTTCTTGCGGTCGGTGACGCGGACGAAGCCGTCGTCGTCGATCTCGCCCACGTCGCCCGTGTGCAGCCAGCCGTCGTCGTCGAGGACGGCACGTGTCGACTCCTCGTCGGCGTAGTAGCCGGCGAAGATCGTGTCGCTTCGGACGAGCAGCTCACCGTCGGCGGCCACCTTCAGCTCGAACCCGGGAAACGGCAGGCCGACGGTCCCGAAGCGGTAGCGGCGCGGCCTGTTCACGGTTGCGGCCGCAGTGCACTCCGTCAATCCATAGCCCTCGAGCACGACGATGCCGAGTGCGTGGAAGAACTCCGCTACCTCGATCGAGAGCGGTGCGCCGCCCGAGATCGCATAGCGGATCCTTCCGCCGAGGCGCTGCCGGAACTTCGAGTACACGAGCCGGTCCGCGATGCGGTGCTGCAGGGCGAGACGGAGGGGACGCGGCTGGCCCTCCATCTCTAGCCGGCTCGCCGAGCGCCCGACCCGGAGCGCCCAGTCGGCGAGCACACGCCGTGGGCCGCGCTGCTCGGCGAAGGCCGTCAACGCGGCCGCGTGAACCTTCTCGAACAGCCGGGGAACGCTCGGCAGGAGGGTCGGCCGAACGTGCGGCAGGGCCTCACGGACGGCGTACGGATCGGGGCAGAACGCCGTTGTGGAGCCGACGAGGGTTCCGACGAGGTGAAGGAGGCGTCCGAAGTTGTGAGCGAGCGGGAGGTAGAGGAGGACGACGTCGTCTGGCCCGACGAGCCCCTCGACCTCGGCGACCGCGGTCGCCATCGCGTGGTAGTTCCGGTGCCGGATCATGCAGGCCTTCTGCGGCCCGCTCGTCCCGGAGGTGTAGATGTACGTGTAGAGGTCGTCCTCGCCGACCGCATCGGAGGCGGCCTGGAGGGCGCCTGGCTCGGCTGCGCGGTGCTCGCGGCCTCGTGCAGCCAGGGCCTCGAGGTCGGCGAACGTCAGAACGTGCCGGGCGGCACCGACGCCGCCGGCTTGTTCGAGCCTGGCACGCTGGTCATCGCCCTCGACGAGCACACCGACGGCGCCGGCGTGGTCGAGCGCGTATGCGCAGTCACGGGGCGAGCTGGTCGCGTAGATCGGCACGGTGATCCCTCCGACGAGCGCGAGCGCGTAGTCGAACAACACCCACTCCAGCCGGGTCGAGCCGAGGATGCCGAAGGCTTCGCCCTTCGAGATGCCGAGCGCCAGCAGTCCGTTCGCCAGCTCCTCCACCTGCGTTGCCGCCTCGGCCCAGGAGACCGGCTCCCAGGCGCCTGCGCGCTCGACGAGGTACGCGGGTCCTGTTCTTTCGCCTGCCGCAGCTTCGAGCCACAGCGCGCCGATCGTACGGTTGTTCGACACGTTCGGCGCGAGCTTATCCGGGAAAGGGAACGGAGGCATGGCCGCGAAGACAGGACGCTCCTACAATCCAAGAGGACGATGAGAACAACCTGGAACGGATCGATCAGCTTCGGGCTGGTCAACATCGCGATCGGTCTGGCGCCGGCGACCAAGCCGGCTGCGCGTCAGTCCGACGTCTCGTTTCGCATGCTGCACCGGGATTGCATGACGCCGATCAAGCAGAAGCGGTGGTGTCCCCACCACGACCGCGAGGTCTCGTCGGACGAGATCATCAAAGGGTGGGAGGTGTCGAAGGGCGAGTTCGTCGTGGTCGAGGACGCCGACCTCGAGGCGATCGAGCTCGACTCGACGTCCCGGGCAATCGACATCACCGCGTTCGTGCCCGAGGACGACGTCGACGCGATCTACTTCGACCGCACGTACTTCCTCGTCCCCTCGACGAACGCTCCCGCGCGCCGTCCGTACGTCCTGCTCCTCCACGCCATGCGCGGGGCCAAGGTTGCGGCGCTCGGCCGCTTCGTGCTCGCCGGCAAGGAGAAGCTCTGCCTGGTCCGGGCCCGCGGAGACTCGCTCGTCCTCGAGACGATGTACCTGGCAGAGGATGTCTACTCACAGGCCGAGATCGACGAGGCCGTGAGCGACGTCGACGCCAAGGACGCCGAGGTCGAACTCGCCCGGCAGATCATCGACAGCATGATTGCCGAGTTCCAGCCGGCCGCGCAGCTCGTGGGCGAGTACCGCGCCGACCTGCGCGAGCTGCTCGAGGCAAAGCTGAAAGGGCAGGAGATCGCGCGCCCCGAGCCGGTCGAAGAGACTCCGGTCGTGGACTTGATGGACGCGCTCCGCCGGAGCGTTGCCGAAGCGCAGAAGCGAAAGACTCAGTCAGGGCGGGAGAAGGCGGCCAAGCCGACCGCACCGACCCGCCGGGCCGCGAAGACGAAGAGCCGGCTGAAGCCGAAACCCGCCCGGGCGGCGCCACACGCTCGGCGCCACCCGCGGTTCGTCCCGCGATCTACGCCGAGCTCGGCTGCCAATCCGCCGACGGCCTTGAGCTGTGCCTGGAAGAGGTACTTGTCGATCTTGCCGTGGTAGATCGGAACGCCCTCCTCGACGCAGAGCCGGATCACGTCGTCACGGTTGATCCCGAGCTCCTTCGACAGCTCTTCGGGCGTCAGGTGATTCCCCATCGCGTCCTCCTTGCAACGAAAAAGCCCGCCGTGCGCGTGCGCTCGGACGGGCTCCACTCGAAGCTACTCTTGTCTCGATCGCGGGATGTCAACGGGCCCGCGCCCCGCAACAGTTCATTTCCGAACAGAGGATAGTGCGCTCGCCGGCCTTCATGCAAGCCTGAGCACGAGGCGCCTGCTCAGACGGGGTTCTCGAGCTCGACGAACTCCCACTCGATCTCGAAGCGAGCGGCGATCCGCTCCGCAAGCGCCTTCACTCCGAGCCGCTCGGTGGCGTAATGGCCGGCCGCGACGAAGTGCACGCCAAGCTCCTTCGCAGTCATCATCGTCGGCTCGGCAGCCTCACCGGTCACGAGCACGTCGTAGCCCTCGGCTGCCGCCCCGACGAGGAAGGACGCTCCTCCGCCGGTCACGACGGCGGCTCGCACGATCTCGACGGGGCCGTAGGGAAAGACGAGCGGCTTCCTATCGACTGCATACCCGACCGCGGCAGAGAGCCCCTCGATCGTCTGCGGCTCGGAGAACGATCCGCCGACGCCCAGGTCGGCGAAGCGCGAGTCGACGGTCACGCCGATCTCACGGGCAAGGAGCGCGTTGTTGCCGATGTCGAGATGTGCGTCGAGTGCGAGGTGGTAGGCGACGAGAGTGATGTCCGCGTCGAAAAGCGCCTTCAGCCGTCCCTTCATCCGCGCGTCGATCGTCCGCGGCTCGTTCTCCCAGAGAAGGCCGTGGTGGACGAGGACGAGCTGGGCTCCGGCGGCCGCCGCCCGCTCGAAGAGGTCGCGCGAGGACGACACCCCGCAGACGATCCGACCCACAGTGGGCGATCCGATCACCTGCATCCCCATCGGCCCGTAGTCGCGGAACGAATCGACGTCGAGCAGGTCGTCGGCGAAGGCGATGATCTCGTCCCGGCTGGCCACCCCGCGCCGCAGTCTACGTCCCTGCCGGGTCCTCGGGCTGGCGCTTGCAGGACGGCCGTCAGGGCACGGCTGCCTCCTCGAACGGCGTCTCGTCTTCGGTGTTCGATCCCGGCGGCGTGAGGAATTGAACCCGGTTCGCGACCACCTCGACGGCGCTTCGCCGCGTTCCGTCGGGCGCCTGCCACGAGCGGCTGCGGAGCCTTCCGTCGAGCGCAACGCGCGCGCCCTTGTGCAGGAACTGGTGGCAAAGCTCGGCCTGGCGATCCCAGACCGAGATCCGCACGAAATCGGCACCGCCGTCCTTGCTCGCCCGGTCGACGGCGAGGACGAAGCTCGCCACCGTCTTGCCCTGGACGACCTCCTTGACCTCGAGGTCCGTTGCCAGGTTGCCGATCAGCGTCACCACGTTCACGACCGTCTCCTTGCCATGAGAGCCACCGTAGCGGGCGATTCGTGTCGCGTCTGTGCCGGGTCCGTGACGTCTTCACGCGGAGGGCCCACGGGGGAAACGTGGTTTCCCCCGTGCTGCAGTCGGGGTGCCCAGATTTGAACTGGGGACCTCTCCGACCCGAACGGAGCGCGCTACCAGGCTGCGCCACACCCCGAGCGCAGACAGGTTACCGGCTTGCGGGGTGTCGCCTCCACGGTGCATGCACGGAGCTATCGTTCGCGCGATCGTGGGCCAAGCTACGTTGACGGTCCGGGCCGTGCTTTTCGACGTCGACTTCACGCTCTGCCGACCGGGGCCGGAGCTCGGGCCGGAGGGCTATCGGACGCTCGGTGTCCAGCACGGGATCGACCTGGACCCCGCGCGGTACGAGGAGGCACGGCTGGCCGCGATCGACGATCTGCGAAAGCATCCCGAGCTCGACCACGACGAGGAGATCTGGGTGCGCTTCACCGAGGACATCGTCCGAGGCATGGGCGGCGCCGGCGACGCCGTGCAGGAGATCACCGAGGAGATCGTCCAGCGATGGCGGCACGCGGTGCACTTCGAGCTCTACGAGGACGTGCTGCCGGCGCTTCGCGATCTGCGGCGGCACGATCTCAGGCTAGGCCTCATCTCGAACACGAGCCGCGACCTGGGGACGTTCGTCACCCACTTCGGGCTCGACGTCGATGCCTGGATCTCCTCGGGCGCCCACGGCAAGGTGAAGCCGAGCCCGCTGATCTTCCAGGCTGCGCTCGAGCTCGTCGGCACCGAGCCGGGGGGCGCGGTGATGGTCGGCGACTCGCCGGAGGACGACATTGCGGGTGCCCGCGCCGTCGGCATGCAGGCGCTCCTGCTCGACAGGATGGGCCGCTTCCCAGACACGGCGAATCGAATCGAGTCGCTCTCCGAGCTACCGGCCGCACTCGGGCAACTGCTCGGTTCGTGAGATGATGCGGCGCCTGGGCGCACGGCGTCCCCCACTCGTTTGGATCCTCGGGCTCGGCGCGTTCGGGCTTGCATTCTCGATCTCGATCACGGCTGCATACCTGCCGCCGCTGCTCGCGCAATTCACGGATTCGAGGACGCTGATCGCCGCGATCGTGGCAGCGGAGGGAGCGTTTCGCGCTGACCGTTCCACTCGTCATCGGCCCGTGGAGCGACACGTTCCTGACGCCGATGGGCCGGCGGCGGCCGTTCATGCTCGCCGCCGTGCCGGCGCTCGGCTTCTGCCTCGCCCTGGTGGCCTTCATGCCGACGATCTGGACGACCGGGCTCGTGATCGCCGGCTTCTATGCCGCCTACTACGTGTACGAGCCGCCCTACCGGGGTCTCTACCCGGATCTGCTGCACGAGAGCATGTACGGACGATCGCAGAGCGTCCAGCACGTCCTGCGCGGCGTCGCCATCGGCTGCGCGCTCGTCGGAGGCGGGTTCCTGCTCAAGCTCTGGCGTCCCGCGCCGTTTCTGCTCGCTGCGGTCGTCACGACGGCCGCCTGCGGTGCCGTCGTCTTCCTCGTGCGGGAGGACGGCGGGCACGACCGCGTGTTCCGCGGGGTTCGGGCCTACATCGCCACGAGCTGGCAGATCTTCCGCCGGGAACCCGATGTACGCATGTTCCTCCTGGCGAACGCCGCCTGGGAGGGCACCTTCGCCGCCATGCGCACCTGGGTCGTCCTCTACATCACGCAGGGTCTCGGCCAGCCGCTCTCGACTCGTCGGCCGTCCTGTTCACCGTCGCTGCGGGGTACATCGTCGCCGCGGCCACGGCTGGCCCGATCGGCGACCGGCTCGGCCTGGCACGGACGATCCTGTACGCCTCCTGCGTGTACGGAGTCGGGCTTCTCTTCGCCGGGCTCGCGATCACCTGGCACGCCTGGTACTACGCCGTCATCTTCCCCGTCGCGATCGCCGGCGGCACGGTGATGACGCTCTCGTGGGCGCTTCTCTTCAAGCTGATGCCGGCGGAGCACCGTGGGGCTATCTCGGGTATCGCGACGACGACGAAGGGCTGGGGTCTCTTGTTGGGGCCGCTCGTCGCCGGGATTGCGATCGACCTCTTCAGCCCCTACCTGTCGAAGACGGACGGCTACCAGGCGCTCTGGCCGGTGTGCGCGCTGCCGGTGCTGGCCGCGATCCCGATCGTCGCCAGTCTGATTCGCATCGAGCCGAGAGGCCATCGGCGAGACCCGGAGCCGGCCGGAGCCGCTCGGGTAGCGCGTGACGATGCGCAAGACGGCCGCGGATCTCCTCGCCGAGGCGCGCGCCGAATCGCGCCGCGCCTGGCGCCGCAGCAGGCCTTCGAGGCTCAGCGACACGGGGCGCTGATCGTCGACCTGCGCTCGCACGACGAGCGTGACAGATTCGGGATCGTCCCGGGGTCGGTCCACGTGCCTCTGTCCGTCCTGCTCTGGCGGGTCGATCCGACGTCGGGGCACTCGAACCCTGCGCTCGAGGGCCTGGATGGAGAGCTCGTCCTCATCTGCGCCCACGGCTATCTCGTCCAGCCTCGGCGGCTGGCGAGCCTGCTCGAGATCGGGCTGCCGGCGAGCGACCGACGTCGACGGCGGCTTCGAGGCGTGGAAGGCCGCGGGGCTCCCGGTCGTGGATGGGCCGTCGCCGGCGGGAGACAGCCGGCGAACTCCCGGGGATGGCAACGCGACGTCCGTGGTGACAGGCAGGTGACAGGCACATGCCTGTCACCTGCCTGTCACCGTGTGAGCCGGATGCGTGACGAATGTTCGCGGTTCGCAAGTCGCTGGAAGGCAGTGCGCTACCGTCGAAGTCGATGTCGCGCCAGCCCCGCAGCCTTCTTCCCGACGGGATCTACCACGTGACTAGCAGGGGGACGGGCGGAACGACGATCTTCCCGCAGGACATCGACAGGATCGACTTCATGCGCCTGCTCGAGACCGTCCGGAAGCGACACGGTTGGCGGTGCCACGCCTATTGCCTGATGGGGACTCATTTCCACTTGATCCTCGAGGCGTTGCGCGCTGGACATGTCGTCCGGCATGCATCAGCTGAACGGGACGTACTCGAAATGGTTCAACCGGCGTCACAGTAGAGCGGGCTGCCTGTTCGGGGGCCGGTTCTCGGCGACGCCGATCACGGATGAGCGGCACTACCAGGCCGCGCTCGAGTACGTGCTGCAGAATCCCGTGGACGCGGGTCTCTGTCTGCGCGCCGAGGACTGGCCCTGGAGTAGCCGCTGCGCCGAGGTGGAGCTACCGAAAGGCCTGCGTGCCGGTCAGCGCTCCGCCGACGACGAGCGTATGCACCTCGTGGGTTCCCTCGTAGGTGAGCACCGACTCGAGGTTGTTCATGTGGCGGATGACCGGGTATTCGAGCGTGATGCCGTTTCCGCCCAGCACGCTTCTCGCCGAGCGGCACACCTCGAGCGCCCCGCGTACGTTCCCGAGCTTGCCCAGGCTGACATGCTCCGGAAGCAGCGTCCCGGCGTCCTTCATGCGCCCGAGATGGAGTGCGACGAGAGTGCCACGGTTGATCTCGAGTGCCATCTCGGCCAGCTTCTCCTGCGTGAGCTGATAGCCCGAAATCGGCTTGCCGAAGACGATTCGCTCCTTCGAATACTCCAGCGCCGACTCGAAGCAGGCGCGCCCCGCACCGACCGCGCCCCAGACGATGCCGTAGCGCGCCTCGTTGAGGCACGAGAGCGGACCGCGGAGCGATGTCGTCTCGGGGAGCACGTTCTCTGCGGGGACGCGCACGTCGTCGAGGACGAGTTCCGACGTGACGGAGGCGCGCAGCGAGAGCTTCCTGTGGATCTCGGGCGCGCTGAACCCCCGCATGCCCCTCTCGACCACGAAGCCCCGGATCTCGCTGTCGTCGGTTCGTGCCCAGACGATCGCGAGGTCGGCGATCGTGCCGTTCGTGATCCACATCTTCGACCCGTTCAGGACCCAGTCCTCACCGTCGCGGCGTGCACGCGTGCGCATCGCACCGGGATCGGATCCAGCATCCGACTCGGTCAGGCCGAAGCAGCCGATCAGCTCTCCCGAGTGCATGCGCGGGAGCCAGCGTTCCTTCTGCTCCTCCGAGCCCCACCGCCAGATCGCGAACATCGCGAGCGAGCCCTGGACGGAGACGGCGCTCCGGACTCCGGAGTCGCCCGCCTCGAGCTCCATGCACGCGAGGCCGTAGGCGACAGCACTCGCGCCCGGCAGGCCATGGCCGTCGAGGTGCATCCCGAACAGGCCGAGACCAGCCAGCTCTGCGAGCACCTCGCGGGGCATGACGCCACGTTCGAACCATTCGCCGACGTCCGGCACGATGCGATCGCGTACGAACGCGCGCACGGTGTCTCGGATCGCCTTCTCCTCCTCGTCGAGGAGGGCATCGATGGCGAGGAAGTCGAGCGGGTCGAGCGTCGGGGTCACGGCGGGCTGGGCCACGCTCTGATCTTACGTTTGCCCGAGCGCTTCAAGGGCTGCGTCGACGTCGTCCTCGACGTTGTAGAGGTGGAACGACGCTCGCAGCGAGCCACCGCGAACGGCCGCGCGGATGCTCGCCGCGGCGAGCTTCTCGGCCGCGCCCGGCAGGTCGGCCGAGACGATCGCCGAGTCGGACGGCTCCAGACCGAGACCGGCACGGAAGCGGTTGGCGAGGCCGACGTCGTGCTGGTGGATCGCGTCGACGCCAATCGAGAGGATCGTCTCGAGAGCCGGTACCGCTGCGATCCAGTCGAACCAGGCCGGCGACGTGTCGAGACGCCGTGCGGACGACGCGAGCCGAAGCGGTCGGCCGTAGTAGGACGCGTGGACGTCGTCGCCGGCGTACCACCCGGCCAGGAGCGGCTCCACGCGCTCGATTGCAGCCGCTCGGACAGCGTGAGGAAGGCTGTCCCGCGGGGCGACATCAGCCACTTGTAGTTGGCGCAGACGAGCGCATCGAACCGCGACGCGTCAAGCGGCAGCCACCCACACGCCTGCGTGGCGTCGACGACCGTGAGCGCCTCGTTGACGGCGGCAGCGGCCAGGACCGCGTCGATGGCGGCAACCTCGCCGTTCGACGACTGCACGGCGCTGAAGGCGACGACGTCTGTGAGCTCGTCGACCGCGTCGGCGAGTCCGACGAGCGGCACGGTGACGACGTCGAGGCGGTGCTCGTGGACGAGAAACGGGAAGAGAAGCGACGCGAAGTCGATCTCGGGCACGACGACACGTGCGCCGTCGGGGATCGAGGCTGCGATCAGGCCGACGAACGACGAGACGGTGCTCCCGGCCGCGACTCCGTCGACGGGACAGCCGACGAGGCGAGCGAACGCTGCGCGGGCCCGGTCCGTCTCCCGGCTCCAGTGCTCCCAGCTCGTGCGCCCGTGCCGCCAGTCGTCGAGGGCGGCCTGCAGCGCCTCCCAGGCGGGTCGCGGCGGCAGGCCGTAGCTGGCGGTATTCAGGTACGGCGCGGACGGCTCCCAGAGGCCGCGGGCGGCCGGGATTGCCACGTGCCGGGTCACGCTCACCAGGCGCACCATGAAAGCGGCGCGCCGGCGCGAAATCAAATCAGGCCGGACATGGCGGTCGATAAAATGCGCGCTCGTGCAGGTCGACGTCACGCAGAGAGAAGCTCAGCTTGCGCAGCTACGGACGCGCCGGCAACGTCAGGCGCGGGCTCGCGCGCTCAGGCGCCGCGCCGTGCTCCTCGCCACCGTCCTGATCGGCGGAACGCTGATCGGCGCCATCGTCTACGCAGGCTCGTCCGACACGCTCGCGAAGGGCGAGACGATCGCCGGCGTCGACGTTGGCGGGCTGTCGACTGCGAAGGCGACGGCCCTCCTCGAGCGGCGTGCAGCGAAGCTGGCGAAGGTGCCTCTCGTCGTTCGGGCCGCCGGGCATACGTACCGCCTCCGTCAGGGTGAGGTAGGGGTCGATGTCGACTGGGCCGGCGCAGTCGCCTCGGCTCGTGGCAAGGGTGACGGCTTTGGTCCGGTGCGCGGCTTCCAGCGAGCGATCCTTCGCGTGTTCGGAGCCAGCGTGACGCCGTCGGCGAAAGCGGACGGCCGTGCTCTCGGTCTCGCGCTCGCCCGGATCGCGAGAAAGTCCGGCACTCCTTATCGCAACGCGGCCATCGTCCTCAGGGGCCTGCGTCCCGTGATCGTGGCCGGCCGCTCCGGTCGCTCGATTGACCGGGCGCAGGCGAGGACCACGATCCTGGCCGCGTTCGCCAGCCTCAGCCGCAAGCCGATCACGCTGGCGATTGGAACCCAGCCACCTGCCGTCAACTCCACCAATCTCGTCTCCGCCCGCGCCAGCGTCCGCGTCGCGCTCGGCTCGCCGGTCTACATGCAGCTCGGGCCGACCCGCTATCGCCTCGCTCGGTGGCAGGTCGCGAAGCTGCTCCGGCTGCCAAAGGACGGCTCGACCAAGATCGCGATCGGTGGCCCGTACGCCGACAAGTTCGTGCGGAAGCTGCAGAAGGCGGTCAACCGGCCGCCGACCGACGCCACCTTCGCCGTGCACGGAAGCTCTGTCGACATCGTCGCCGACCGGACAGGGAGGAGGCTGAACGTTCCGGACACGGCCGACCGCATCCTCTCCGCAGCGCTCTCGCCGACCCGCCGGGTCGCGCCGGTCGTCGTCGAGACCTGGCAGGCGAAGCGGACGAGCAAGGACGCCCAGGCCATGGGAGTGAACGAGGTCGTCTCCAGCTACACGACCTACTTCGGCGGGGTTGCCAATCGCATCCACAACGTCGAGCTTGTCTCGCATCTGATCGATGACACGCTGATCGCTCCTGGGACGACGTTCTCCTTCAACGGGACGACGGGCGACCGAAACGCCTCCAAGGGATTCCTCGAGGCCCCCGTGATCATCAACGGCGAAGCTCACGACCGGGCTCGGCGGCGGCGTCTGCCAGGTCTCGACCACCGTGTTCAACGCCGCCTACGAAGCGGGCCTGAACATCACTGCGCGCACGAACCACGCGCTCTATATCAGCCACTATCCACAGGGGCGCGATGCGACGGTCAACTACCCGGATCTCGACCTCAGGTTCGTCAACGACACGCCGCATTGGCTGCTGCTCCGCACCTTCGTCTCCTCGTCCTCGCTGACGGTGAACCTGTACGGCACGAGCCCTCATCGCAAGGTCGAGAGCTCGACCGCGCCGCTCGTCGTCGACGGAAGCCCGCCGACCGAGAAGATCAAGGATCCGACCCTGGAGAAGGGCGAGACGGTCGTTGAGCAGACGGGATCGTCGCCGCTTTCGACGAGTGTCCACCGCAAGGTCTACACGGCCGGCGGCGAGCTCCTGTACGACAACGTCTGGTACTCGCAGTACGTGGGCGAGAAGCGTGTCGTCCGGATCGGCACGAAGCCGAAGAAGAAGGAGCCGCCCACGGGCGCGAGTGGCGTGACGGGACCCAGCGGCCCGTCTGGCCCCCCGGTCTACGTCCCGGGGTTCTAAGCCTCCGCTCTCCGCCTGCTCGATCGCCTGCCGGAGCCAGGCGGGCATCCTCGTCGGTCGAAGCGTCTCGCTATCGACGATCGCGTGCAGCGTCCAGCCGTCGGCGACGATCTCTGGCCCGGCCTTCGCCGAGGCGCTCGATCGCGTAGTCGAAGCGGAAACGCGCTCCACGGAGTTCGCCGCAGCGCACGTTTACCCGGAGCCGGTCGTCGAAGAAGACCGCCGCCAGGTAGCGAACGTGCGACTCCACGGTGAGCGCCTCGATGCCCTCGGCCCGGATGCGCTTGTACCCGCCCGCGTGCCGGGCCAGGTAGTCGATCCGCGCGACCTCGTACCAGACGAGGTACGTGGAGTTGTGGGCAATTCCCTGCGCGTCGGTCTCGGCAAAGCGGACGACGAGGTCGGTCGAGAACGAGAAGCTCACCACGGGCACGCAACTCTACGATTTCGGGGTGGCCGTGCGCGCGCTCCTCTTCTACTTCGACGGGACGATCCCGTTGGCGGGTCTGCGGGAAGGACTCGCGTGAGCGCACACCGGCTCGCGGAGCTGATCCGTGACCACCAGCCGTGCGTCGTCCTCACGGGCGCGGGCGTGTCGACCGAGAGCGGCATCCCCGACTTCCGGTCACCGACGGGGATCTGGGCGCGCTACGACCCGATGGAGTACGCGTCGATCGAGGCTTTCCGCCGAGACCCGATCAAGGTCTGGAACTTCTACGCTCGTCGCCTCGAGCGTGTTGACGAGGGCCGAGCCCAATCCGGCACACCGCGCCCTCGCCCGGCTCGAGCAGGCCGGCCTGGTCGAAGCGATCGTCACGCAGAACATCGATTGTCTGCACGAGCGCGCGGGCTCGCTGAGCGTGATCGAGGTGCACGGGTCGATCAGGACGTCGAGCTGCCTCGCCTGTGGCGAGGTGGTCGGGTTCGACGACGTCGTCCGTCTGCTCGCGTCGGCTCCGGCGCCGTCATGTCCCACCTGTGGGTCGATCCTCAAACCCGACGTGGTCATGTTCGGGGAGCTCCTGCCGGTAGAGGCGATGGAGCGCGCGTCCGAGCTCGCGCGTCGTGCCAGTCTCCTTCTCGTCGTCGGCTCCTCTCTCGAGGTCTATCCCGTCGCGGCGCTCCCGGGCGAGACCGTCGCGGCAGGCGGCGTCCTCGCGATCGTCAACATGGGCATGACACCGGTCGACAGTCTGGCCTCGCTCACGATCGATGCCCCCGCCGGAGAGACCCTGTCAGCCGCCTGCGACCACCTGGAGCAGATGGCGAATCTGGGGGAGGCGTAGCAGCAGCCCCCGGACGGTCAGCTCGCCGCCGAGCTGCCGCGTGAAGACGCGCCGGCCGGCTTCGCTCGTCAGATCGGGAAGGCCGTAACGGAGTGGAAGGCGGGTGAGAGCGAGAATCGTGTCCCGGTCGCCGATGATGCGAATCTGCGCGGCTCCCGCCTCACCGTCCAAGATCTGCAGCTTTCCATGATCGAAGACGAGTGTCACAGCCTCTCCGGTGTCCTCGGCGCGTACGAGGACACGGTCGCGGAGGGCGCGGAACGAGGGGATTCGCCCGGGATAGCGCTCGAGCGTCGCCGCGATTGCATCCCGCAGAGCGGTCGCCAGCATGGAGTCGGTGCCGTTCGCCAGCTCGATCTCGATCTCGACGGGCGGCATCGAGACATTGTGGCGGACAGCGGTGACAGGCAGGTGACAGGCAGGTGACAGGCACGTGCCTGCCTCGATCGTCGATGACCGCGGCTGGCGGGCACGCCGGTCGTGATCCACGCCGACGGAGAGGTCGAGCCGGGCGCGCTATGGTCTCTTCATGGCACGTACGCGAAAGACCCAGGAGAAGGATGTCATCGCGCGGCTCGCCGACGTCGGGGAGGAGGCGCTGCACAGGCTGTCCGACCTCCCGGGTGGCAAGGCGCTCGTCGACGCGGTGGTCAGTGTGAAGGATCGGCTCGGCGATGTCGCGGTGCGGCTGCGCACGCTCGATCCACTCGAACGCCGCGTCTCGTCGATCGAGAAGCGCCTCAAGAGCCTCGAGAAGCCGAGAAAAGCGACGACGCGGACCACAGCCGCCCGGCCGAAGGCAGCTCCCACTCGGAGCACGGCCAGCCAGCGAAAGACTTCCTAGCCGTCCTCAGGCCGGGACGCGGAGGCGAAGCGCCTTCGAGACGAGCTCGAAGCGAACCGGCGTCGTTCCCGGCTGCTCGCCGTCGAGCTGGATCGGCAGCGGCTCGTCGGAGTCGATGCTGACGCCTTTTCCGCGCAGGAGCTCCGCCTTCGGGTGCGGAAGATGGGTGCCGCGGTAGATCTTCGGCAGCGTGGCCGACGAGGTCGAGCTTCGGTCACGTCGCCGATCAGCAGCGACGTCGAACAGTCCGTCGTCGGGTTCGGCGTCCGGGCAGATCTTCATGCCGCCGGCGAGATAGCGACATTGGCGACGATCACGTCGTACATCCGCGCCGCCGCGGATCTCGTCGTCGACCGGACGCGCGACCTCCAGTTCTGCCAGCGTGCGAAGACGGTGAGCGTGACGAGACGTACGCAGCCTGCGCCAGCGAAGCTCGCGTCGACTCGTTCGTCCGCTTGGCGACGCACCGCTCATGCCGACGCTCGCGATGTTGGCGAAGTACGACTGCCCTGGAGCCACCGGTCCACGAGCGGTAGGAGACGCGGCCGAGCGTCGACGTCGCGCGTGCCACCGTCGCAGCGCGACCCTCACGGCGTCCTCGAGTCTGGCCGGGATCCCGAACGTGCGCACGAAGTCTCCACCGGTGCCGCGCGGGATGATCGCAAGCTCAGCCTCTGTCGCCTCGACGTCGAGCATGCCGTTCACGACCTCGTTGATCGTTCCGTCGCCGCCGACCGCGACGAGGAGGGTCGAGCCGCCTCGCAGGGCATCGCGCGTCAGCTCCCGGAGGTGAGCCGGCTCCTCGGAGAAGAACGCTTCGCCTGCAAGCCCGAGCGCGGCGGCGCGGCGGTAGAGCTCGGGCCAGCGGCGCCCCGTCGCACCGCTCGCGGAGGCCGGGTTGACGAGGAAGGCGACTCGGCGGTCGTGGGTGCTAATGCTTCTCGTCCGCGGTGACCGTGGCCAGCGCGAGCTCGGTCATCTGGTCGACGGCCGCCCGCATCTCCTCGTCCGAGATCCGGACGAACTCCTCGTCGAGGATGAGGTCTGAGACGGTGAGCAGGCAGCCCGCCTTGACATGGCGCAGCGCACCGAGCGTGAACAGGAGTGACGCCTCCATCTCGACGCCGAGTACGCCGCGGTCCGACCAGCGCAGATACTGATCGCGATCGGGGTTGTAGAAGAGGTCGCTGGAGACGACGGGACCCACACGCACCTGCTTGTCGAGCTCCTTCGCTGCGTGCACGGCCCCATGCACGAGGCTCCAGTCGGCGGTGGGCGCGTGCGGCTCGCCGATGAGGTGTGCGACGGTACCGTCGGCCGGGACGGCGCTGATCGCGACGATCAGGTCTCCGAGCTTCAGATCGGGCTGGAGCCCGCCGCACGTGCCGACCCGGAGGATCCTCTTCACCCCGAGCATGACGAGCTCCTCGACAACGATGCCAAGCGAAGGGCAGCCCATGCCGCTTGCCTGCACGGAGACCGACTTCCCGCGGAAGGTGCCCGTGTAGCCGAGCATGCCGCGCTCTCCGTTCACCTGCCGCGGATCCTCGAAGAACGTCTCCGCGATGTGCTTCGCGCGCAGAGGGTCCCCTGGCACGAGGCACGCTTCCGCGTAGTCCCCCGGCTCGGCGCGGAGATGGATGGGCATCGCGCTCTAGCCTATGTCTTTCGACGTGGCCTGGAAGTCGTCGTTCTAGAGTTCCAGCGGTGAGCCCCGTTCGGATGTTCACGCCTTCGCTCGAGCAGATCCTCGCCTTCTGCGCGCAGGATCCGGTCGAGCGGGTCTTCCTCGAGGACGTCGCGCGGCGAGGCCTCGGGCGCTTCAGCGCCGTCGAGAGCGGCGGCTGGCTCACCGCTCTCTGCCATGTCGGTGCCAACATCGTGCCCTCGGGCGCTGGTTGCGCCGCGTTCGCCGACGTCGCAGCCAAGAGCCGGGCGCGCATGGTGATCGGGGAAGAGCGTGCGGTCGGCGAGCTGTGGGAAGCGGCCGCAGGCAGGATGGCGAAGCCTCGCGAGGACCGGCCAGGGCAGCCTGTCTACGCGCTCGACACTCTGCCCGAGCCGGGCGACAGTGGCCTTCGCGAGGCGAGGCTCACGGACATCGACCTGCTCGTGCCGGCCTGCGCCCAGGCCCACCTCGAGGAGATCGGGATCGACCCCCGCCGCCGTGACGCGGAGGGCTTTCGCTGGAGGACGCAAGCACAGATCGGCGAAGGGAGGTCGTGGATCTGGGTCGAGGACGGGACGATCCTCTTCAAGGCCGAGGTGTCGGCGTGGACGCCGGCCGCGGTCCAGCTCCAGCAGGTCTGGGTCGACCCGTCGGCGCGGGATCGCGGTTACGGCAAGCGCGGGATGCGCGATCTCTGCCGCCGACTCCTGGACCGCACGCCGGTCGTCTGCCTGTTCGTCCGCTCGGAGAACGCCCCTGCGATCAAGGTGTACGAGGCGATCGGCATGCGCAGGACGATCTCGTACCGGAGCCTGATCTTCTGAGCCGTGGTCTCTCGGGCCGGCGGGGACAGGCAGGTGACAGGCACCTGTCTGTCCCCTGGGGTGCTTGGCTTGGTGGGGAGGGCCTCGTCAGCCAGCCGATGACGCCTCGCGCAGGCAACGGCGGCACAATGGGAACCGTGGAGATCCCTGAGCGCGTCGAATCGCACATCCGCCGGCACGACTTGATTCCGCCCGGCGGTGAGGTCATGTGCCTCGTCTCCGGCGGCGCGGATTCGACCTGCCTCTGGCACGTGCTGCGAACGCTCGGCTACCGCGTGTCGGCGCTGCACGTGAACCACGGGCTTCGCGGGGCGGAGTCGGACGCGGATGCCGGGCACTGCGCTGAGCTGATGGGTGCGGAGATCGTCGTGGCTCCACCGGCGACGACCGAGGCCGGGCTCCGCGATCTCCGTTACTCGGTCGCCACCGACCAGCTCCGTGCCACAGGTCACACCGCGTCCGACCAGGTCGAGACGGTTCTCTACCGGCTCGTCTCGAGTGGCAGGCCTGGCGGCATCCGGGTGCGTCGCGAGGACGGCGTCGTCCGGCCGATTCTCTTGCTCTGGCGCGAGGAGACCGAAGCTTATTGCCGCGCGGAAGGTCTCGTCTTTCGCCGCGACGGAACGAACGACGACACGAAGCGCGGTGTGATCCGCAGGGAGATCCTGCCGGCAATCGAGCGGCTCGACCCCCGAGCGCGCACCAACCTGCTCGCGCTCGCTGAGGGTGATCGTCCCCGCCTGCCGCGGACGATCGAGGAGACGCTGCTGGCCCTACTCGCCTCCCGGGACGGCACGAAGGAGGCCGATCTCGGGGGCGGCGTGCGCGCGGTGCGGGAGTACGACCGGATCTCGCTCGAGTCCGGTCCGGTCCGGTTCGGGTCATGGACGATCTCGTCGGAACTCCCGGGCCTGGCCGTGCGAGGCTGGCGTGCGGGCGATCGGCTTGCCGGTCGACGCAAGAAGGTGCAGGACGTCTTCGTCGACGCGAAGGTGCCGAGACGCGAGCGCGCCGGTTGGCCGCTCGTGGTTCGCGGGGAAGAGGTTGTCTCGGTGCCTGGAATCGTGGAAGATCCAGACGTGCGGGCGGAGCGAGAGTGACGACGCGGACGGATCTCGAGCGCGGCGTTGGCGAGATCCTGATCGAGGAGTCGGCGCTGCAGAGCAGGATCGCAGAGCTGGGCGAGGAGATCTCGGCGTTCTACGCGCGCCGTGACCCCCTCCTCGTTGGTGTCCTCAAAGGCGCCGTCTTCTTCATGTCCGATCTGATGCGCCACTTGACGGTCCCGTGCGAGGTCGACTTCATGGCCATCTCGAGCTACGGCGCCGCGACCGACAGCTCGGGCGTCGTCCGCATCCTCAAGGACCTCGACATCAACATCGAGGGACGAGACGTGCTCGTCGTCGAGGACATCATCGACTCGGGCCTGACGCTCTCCTACCTGATGCGAAACCTGGAGTCGCGTGGCCCGGCATCGCTCGAGGTCGCGGCTCTGCTGACCAAGCCAGGACGGCGCGAGATCGACGTCCCCGTGCGCTGGGTCGGGTTCGAGATCCCGAACAGATTCGTGATCGGCTACGGGCTCGATTTCGCGGAGCGCTACAGGAACCTGCCCTACGTTGGCGTACTGAGCGAGGATCTGATCCCGGAAGGCGTATGAACGATCCATTTCCCGCTGCTGGACGAAGAATCGAGGCTGCTACCCTGCCTGGAGAACCCGCTTGAATCGTTTCTTCCGCAGCGCGCTCTTCCCCCTCGTCGTCATCGTGCTGCTCGTCTATCTGGCGAGCCAGACGCTGATCCCCCACACGTCGAAGAAGGTGGCCGCGACCTACTCCGATGTCGTCACGAGGGTGAAGAAAGATCCGACGTCGATCGACCACGTCATCTTCGAGCCGAGCGGGCACCAGACAGGGACAGCCAACTTCTACCTGAAGGACTCGAGCGACAAGATCAAGGTCAACTATCCGAGCGACGCTGCCCAGGCTCAGCTGCAGTCGCTGTTGCAGCAGCAGAGCGTCAAGTTTGACTCGAAGTCGATCAGCGGATCGCCCTGGTGGTCGATCCTCACCGGGATCCTTCCCTTCATCCTGCTGCTCGGCTTCTGGATCTTCCTGATGAACCAGATGCAGGGCGGTGGCTCGAAGGTGATGAGCTTCGGCAAGAGCCGCGCCAAGCGCATGGCCCCCGATTCGCCGAAGACCGGCTTCAAGGACGTCGCGGGCGTCGACGAGGCGGTCGAGGAGCTCCAGGAGATCAAGGAGTTCCTTGAGAATCCAAAGAAGTTCCAGGCGCTCGGAGCCCGGATCCCGAAGGGCGTGCTGCTCTACGGGCCGCCCGGTACCGGTAAGACGCTGCTCGCGCGGGCTGTCGCCGGCGAGGCGGGCGTACCGTTCTTCTCGATCTCCGGCTCGGACTTCGTCGAGATGTTCGTCGGGGTCGGCGCCTCGCGCGTTCGTGACCTGTTCGAGCAGGCCAAGCAGGCCGCGCCGTGCATCGTCTTCATCGACGAGATCGACGCTGTGGGACGCCATCGCGGCGCTGGCCTTGGCGGCGGCCACGACGAGCGCGAGCAGACGCTGAACCAGCTCCTCGTCGAGATGGACGGGTTTGAACTGAAGGACAACGTGATCCTGATCGCGGCGACCAACCGGCCCGACATCCTCGACCCGGCCCTGCTTCGCCCCGGTCGCTTCGACCGCCAGATCGTCGTCGACCGCCCGGATCGCATCGGCCGCCGCAAGATCCTCGAGGTGCACACGAAGGGCAAGCCGCTCGCCGGCGAGATCGAGCTCGACACGCTTGCTGCCGGCACGCCCGGCTTTACGGGCGCGGATCTCGCGAACCTCGTCAACGAGGCGGCGCTCCTGGCCGCCCGGCGCGGCAAGAAGCTGATCGACCAGGAAGAGCTCGAAGAGGGGATCATGCGCGTGATCGCCGGCCCGGAGAAGAAGACCCGGCTTCTCTCCGAGGAGGAGCGGAAGATCACTGCCTACCACGAGATGGGCCACGCGCTCGTCGGCCACCACCTCGAGCACACGGACGAGATCCACAAGATCTCGATCATCAGTCGCGGCCAGGCGCTCGGCTACACGATCTCGCTGCCACGGGAGGACCGCTACCTGACGACGAAGGCATCCCTGATGTCCCAGATGGCGATGACGCTCGGCGGTCGCGCCGCCGAGGAGCTCGTCTTCCACGAGGTGACGACCGGCGCCGCGAACGACATCGAGAAGGTCACATCGATCTCGAAGCAGATGATCATGCGCTACGGCATGAGCGAGAAGCTCGGCCCGCGCGTGCTCGGCCGGAACCATGATCTGCCGTTTCTCGGCCGCGAGATGGCGGCCGAGCCCGACTACTCGGAGGAGATGGCGCGGGAGATCGACGACGAGATCCGCCGCGTGATCGAGGAGGCGCACGAGACGGCCCGGCAGGTTCTGCGCGACCACATGGACGAGCTCCACCAACTTTCGGCGATCCTGATCGAGCGCGAGACGATCGACAAGGACCAGTTCGAGCGTTTGCTCGCGGGGGAGCACGAGGAAGACGTCTTCCAGGAGGAGACACCGCCGACCGTGATCGAGAAGCCTGCCGAAAAGCGCAAGCGGCAGCTTCCACAGCCGAAGCCATTCCCGTTGCCCGGCGCGACGATGCAGCCGCCGCCGGAGCCCTCTCAGCCGTAATCCCGCGGACGAGCCGGGGTCACCTCCCGGATGCTCCTTGCAGGAGGTGGAAGCCCTCGCGCCGCCCGGGCCCCGGCGTCTCCCCAATCCGGGGACAGGCAGGTGACAGGCACGTGCCTGTCACCAGAGTTGTACTAACCGGACGTGTCGGGCCGGGATGCGTAGTACGTCGCGCTGACGTCCTCCTCGCCGTGGCCAAGCTCGATCGCCCGTCCGAGGCGCTCGTCGGTTGCCTGGGCGAGTGCGAGCTCGAGGCCGGCGTTCCTCGCGGCTTCGAGGATCAGGCCGACATCCTTGCGCGCCATGCGAAGAGTGAAGCTCGGCGCGAAGTCGCCGGCCAGGATCGTCTCGGTCTTCGCCTGCGCGTAGGGCATGTCCATCCCGCCGCCCGAGATCGCCTCGGTGAAGAGCCGCGGATCGAGGCCGAGCGCCTGAGCGAAGGCAACGGTCTCGGCGATGTTCTCCAGCGCGTTCATGATCCAGTGGTTGACGACCAGCTTGAGCGCCGTGGCCCGACCGGGTTCCTCACCGACCCAGACGGTCGCCCGGCCGATCACGTCGAATACCTCTGCGCACGCGGTCCGGACGCGATCGGGCCCTGCGGCGAGGACGAGCAGCGTGCCCTGCTCGGCCGGAGCCCGGGTGCCGAGCACGGGAGCGTCGACGAAAGCGAGCTCGTGCTGGCTCGCAAGCGAGACGAGCCGCTCCGTGGGGGCAATGCCGACCGTGCTCATCTGCACCCAGACGGCGCCTGCGGGCACCGCTGTCAGGGCGTCGACGATCGCCTCCTCGACGGCGGGTCCGTCGGAGAGCATCGTGATCACGAACTCGGCGCCCGTGACGCATTCGGCGGGGCTGTCCGTGACCTCGGCGCCGAGCCCCTCTGCCTTCGCCCGCGTTCGGTTCCAGACACGGACGGTGTGTCCCGCAGCGGCGAGGTTGCGCGCGATTGGCGCACCCATGATGCCGGTACCGAGCACGGCGAGGTTCATCGCGGGGAAACTACCTGAGTGATCCCGATCGAGCAGCGCTTCGGGCGACCGTCGGTGATGGGTGTCGTCAACGTCACTCCAGACTCGTTCTCGGACGGCGGCGCGAATCTCCGAGCCCACGACGCGATTGCCTCGGCGAGGCGCATGCTCGCCGAAGGCGCCGCGATCGTCGATGTCGGGGGGGAGTCGACACGGCCCGGATCGAAGGGCATCTCGCTCGACGAGGAGCTCCGCCGCGTAGTCCCGGTGTTCGAAGGGCTCGCCGGGAGCGTGCCGGTCTCGATCGACACGTCGAAGGCCGAGGTGGCGCGTCGAGCGCTCGAGCTCGGAGCCGAGATGGTGAACGACGTCTCCGCGCTCCAGGCGGACAGCGAGTTGGCGGCCATAGCCGCGGAGGCCGGATCGTACGTGTGCCTCATGCACATGCTCGGCGCCCCGAGGACGATGCAGGCCGATCCGCGCTACGAGGACGTGGTCTCCGACGTCGCGGCCTTCCTCGAGGAGCGGCTCGCATTTGCGGTCTCGGCGGGGATCGCCGAGGAGCGCATCTGTCTCGATCCGGGGATCGGCTTCGGGAAGACCGTCGAGCAGAATTTCGAGCTTGTCCGGCGGCTCGACGTGCTGCTACGGCTCGGGCGCCCGATCGTCGTCGGATTCTCCCGCAAGAGCTCGCTCGGTCGCGTGCTCGGGGATCCCGAGGCGACGGTGGGATCACTCTCCGCCAGCCTCGCCGCCGCGGTGACGGCGTACGAGCGCGGTGCTGCCATCCTCCGCGTCCACGACGTCCGGGAGACGGTCGAGGCGCTGGCCGTCACCAAGGCCGTGCTCGCATGACGACGATCGAGCTCAACGGCCTCGAGCTGTACGGCTACCACGGTGTGCTCGAGGAGGAAAGACGTGACGGTCAGCCGTTCGTTTTCGACGTCTGGCTCGAGCTCCCGACCGGCGCTGGCGCCTCGGACGAGCTCGCCGACACGGTCGACTATCGGGAGGTGGCCGTGCTCGTCCGCGAGGTCTCCGACAGCCGAAAGTTCCAGCTTCTCGAGGCGCTTGCCGCCACGGTCGCCGATGCGCTCGTTGCCCGCTTCCCCTCGGTCGTGCGAGCGCGAGTTCGCGTCCGCAAGCCGACTGTGCGCCTCGATCCGCCCGTCTCCTACTCCGCGGTCACCGTCGAGCGCCCATGATCCGAGCGTACGTTGGCCTCGGCGCGAACATCGGCGATCCGGAAGCGACGATCCGTGGAGCGATCGACCTCCTCGGGCAGCGGATCGTCGTCGTGGCCGTCTCGGCGCTTCGCGAGACGGACCCTGTCGGTTTCGTCGACCAGCCACGTTTCCTGAACGGTGCCGTTGCCGTCGACACCGAGCTCGGGGCAAGGGAGCTGCTCGACCTTCTCCTCTCGATCGAAACCGAGCTCGGACGAACGCGGACCGGTCCGCGGTTCGGGCCCCGCACGATCGACCTCGACCTCCTGCTCTACGGCGACGAGGTGATTGACCAGCCGGGGTTGACCGTCCCACATCCGCGGCTTCACGAGCGTCGATTTGCCCTCGAGCCGCTGGCGGAGCTCGAGCCCGGGCTCGTGGTCCCCAGGCGCGGGCCGGTCCAGGCCCTCCTCGCAGGGCTAGAATGAGCCGGCATGTCGCACCTCGACGAGCTCGATGAGTTCGAGGCCGAGCTCGAGCTCCGGCTCAAGAAGGAGTACTCGGCAGTCTTCGGCCTCTTTCGCTACTGCGTGCTGACGCAGGACTCGACGTACCTCTGCAACCGGCTCGATCTCAGCTACGTCCCGCAGCCAAGCTACCCCTTCTTCCACGTGAAGATGGAGGACGTCTGGGTCTGGGACAAGAACCGACCGTCCCGCATGATCCCGCGCACCGAGGTCTACACGACGAGCGACGTCACCGTCGAGGAGCTGCGCGGCGAGGGAGACGAGCCCCAGCTGACGCCGGAGGCACTGGCCGAGCGGATCGGCGAGTCCCTCTCCACCGACGACGACGCCTGAGCCGTCCGATTCGTCGTAGCCTCGTCTTCGCCGCTGCGCTCGCGTTGACCTTGGGCATTGTCCGGTCGGTCGGTGCCACGACAGCCGCGCAGTACCGTCGCCAAGCGGGCGCGGTCTGCCAGGCGACCAGCGCGAAGCTGAACAAGGTGCCGAAGCCGAAGAAGAAGGCGGAGCTCGTGCCGTTTCTCCGGATCGGGCTCGGCTATGACCGCCAGCAGCACGCCAAGCTCGTCGCGCTGAAACCGCCACGGGTCCTCAAGTTTCTCCACGGCAAGGTGCTGGCACTCGACGCGATCGAGCTCGCCACGCTCGAAGCGATGATCGACCGGATCGATCGTGGTACCAACGCGGAGAAGGCGTACGACGCGGTGAGCGCCAAGCTGAACAGCCTCGCCGCCGAGCAGACGGCAGCCTGGAAGAAGCTCCGCGTCAAGGCCTGCTGGCTGCAGTAGCATGGCCGATTCCCGGTAGGCTCGCGGCCGATGTCAAAGCTGCTCGCGGTCGACGCCGGCAACACGCAGACGGTGTTCGGGCTCTACGCCGATGCAGAGCTCGCCGAGCACTGGCGCGTTGCGACGGAGGCGCAGCGCACCGGCGACGAGCTCGGCGCCCTGATCGGTCGGTTCGTCGACCTCCAGGCGGTCGATGGCGTTTGCCTCTCCTCGACCGTGCCGGCACTGATCCGGGAGTACGAGGTGTTCGCGGAGCGGTGGGCCACGGCGCCGATCCTCGTTGTCGGCCCGGGTGTGCGCACGGGCATCGCGATCCGCTACGACGATCCCCGCGAGATCGGTCCCGACCGGCTCGTGAACGCTGTCGCCGCGAAGGAGCGCTACGGTGCGCCCTGTATCGTCGTCGACTTCGGCACGTCGACCAACTTCGACATCGTCTCGCCTCAGGGCGAGTATGTGGGCGGCGTGATCGCGCCCGGGATCGAGATCTCGATGGACGCTCTCTTCGCGCGCGCGGCCCGGTTGGTGAAGGTCGATTTCGTCGAGCCGGCCTCCGTGATCGGCAAGACGACGGCGGCGGGGCTCCAGTCTGGCCTCGTCTACGGCTTCGCAGGCCAGGTCGACGGCATCGTCGCCGCCATTCGGGCAGAGCTCGGCGCGGAGGCGCAGGTGGTCGCGACCGGAGGTCTCGCAGAGCTGATCGCTCCGCATTCGAAGACGATCGGGCAGGTCGACCCTCTGCTCACGCTGGAGGGTCTGCGTATCGTCTGGGAGCGCAACCACTAGTAACACTCAGCTGACAAGGCAAGTGCCTGGCACTTGCCTGTCCCCACCGTCCGAAAGACAGCTGGCTAGGCCGGAGCCGAAGCGTGTAGAGCTCGCGCTCGCGGATCTCGTCTGCCCGGCCGAGCAGGTCGTCGACGTCCTCCCGCACATGGAGGAAGCTGCCTGCGGGCGCGTCGAGGAGCGATATCGACGACGAGCCGCGCGGCTAGCTCGGGCTCGACGGCGTCCGGCGGGTCGACGACATCGGAGACGTACTTCCTTCCCTCCTCCGAGCCGGCCACGTCCGAGACGAGCCGCGTGCGCACCGCCTCGTGGAGAGGTCCGACCGCGCTCCACGATCCCGCGTTGCAGACGACCAGTGTGGGAACGCCGAGCTCCCGGCAGGTGCTCTCGACGAGCGAATCGACCGAGCGCGCGTCCGTCACGTCCGTCGGAACCGAGAGCGACCGCGCGCCAGTCGCCTTGATGGCAGCGCTGACGGCAGCGACCTCGTGGTCGCTCCGGGCCGCCAAGGCGACCGCTGCTCCGGACGTAGCGAGGCTTTCCGCGATCGCTCGGCCGATGCCACGCCCGGCCCCGGTGACGATCGCGACCTGACCGGCGAGGGGTCGCTCCATCCCCTGCGAAGACTAGTCTCGGCGGGCGATGACGAGCAGCGCCACGCCCGTCTGCCGGCTCTGCGGCGCCACGCTTCGGCACACATTCGTCGATCTCGGGATGTCGCCCCTGTGTGAGAGCTTCCTCGGTGCCGACGAGCTCGACCGAATGGAGCCCTTCTATCCCCTGCACGTTCGGATCTGCGAGGAATGCCTGCTCGTCCAGCTCGAAGCGTATGTCCCCGGCGAAGAGATCTTCCGCGACTACGCCTACTTCTCGGCCTACTCGGACTCGTGGGTCGAGCACGCGCGCCGCTACACGGACGCGATGATCGACCGCTTTGGTCTGACGAACGACAGCCTCGTCGTCGAGCTCGCCTCGAACGACGGCTACCTCCTGCAGCACTTCGTCGCCCGCGGCATCCCGTCGCTCGGGATCGAGCCGGCGGCCAACGTGGCCGAGGCAGCACGCGAGCGCGGTGTCGAGACGCTCGTCGAGTTCTTCGACACCGACCTTGCTTTGAGGCTCGTCGAGGAGGGGCGAAGAGCCGACCTCGTCGCCGGCAACAACGTCCTCGCCCAGGTCCCTGCGCTCAACGACTTCGTCGCGGGGATCGCGATCGTGCTGGCCCCTGACGGGGTGGCAACAATCGAGATGCCTCACGTCGTCCGCCTCGTCGAAGGGCTCCAGTTCGACACCATCTACCACGAGCACTACTCCTACTTCTCGCTGACGACGCTCATCAGGCTCTTCGCCTCGCACGGCCTCGAGGTCTTCGACGTCGAGGAGCTGCCCTCCCACGGCGGTTCGCTCCGCGTGTACCTCAAGCACGCAGGAAACGCGGTCCACGAGACGAGACCGAGCGTCGTCGAGCTGCTCGAGCGGGAGCGGAGAGGCGGCTACGACTCACTTGAGGGCTACCGGGACTTCGCCGCGCGTGTCGCCGAGGTGAAGTGGCAACTCCTCGAGCTTCTGATCGACTGTCGGCGTGCCGGAAAGGAGGTGGTCGGCTACGGCGCGCCGGGCAAAGGCAACACGCTGCTCAATTACTGCGGCATCCGTGCCGATCTTCTCGAGTACACGGTGGACCGCAACCCTTACAAGCACGGGAAGTTCCTGCCCGGGACGCATATCCCGATTTATCCGCCCGAGCGGATTGTCGAGACGCGGCCTGATGCCGTTCTCATCCTGCCCTGGAACCTGACGAAGGAGATCGCAGGGCAGCTCTCGTACGTGCGCGACTGGGGCGCGCAGCTGATCGTCCCGATTCCCCGCCCGGAGGTGCTCAGGTGAAGGTGGTGCTCTTCTGCGGGGGCCTCGGCCTGCGGATGGGCGAGTCGACGACGCGCGTGCCGAAGCCGATGATCCCGATCGGTGATCGCCCGATCCTGTGGCACATCATGAAGTTCTACGCGAGCTTCGGGTACCGCGACTTCATTCTCTGCCTGGGCTACAAGGCCGACGTCGTCAAGGAGTACTTCCTCAACTACAACGAGGCCCTCTCGAACGACTTCGTGCTCTCGGACGGCGGCCGGCGGATCGAGCTGATCTCGAGCGACATCCACGACTGGTCGATCACGTTCGTCTCGACCGGTTTGCAGGCGCCGATCGGTCAACGCCTCCGCGCGATCGAGCCCTATCTGACCGGCGAAGAAGTCTTCCTCGCCAACTACGGCGACACGCTCACCGACGCACCGATCCCGGAGATGGTCGATCAGCTCACGTCGAGCGACAAGGTGGCCCTCTTCCTCAGCTCGCGACCGACCTACAACTTCCACGTCGCCGATATCGACGGACAGAACAACGTGCTCTCACTCGAGGACGTGACGAGGTCCGATCTGTGGATCAACGCCGGGTACTTCGTCTTCCGGCGGGAGATCTTCGACTACATCCGTCCCGGCGAGGATCTGGTCGAGGAGCCGTTCGGGAGGCTGATCGCGGAGCACAAGCTGATCGCCTACCCGTACGACGGCTTCTGGGCGCCGATGGACACACTGAAGGAGAAGCACAACCTCGATGCGCTGCTCGAGTCGGGGCGCGCGCCGTGGACGCGGTGGGAGCGGCGCAACGGGCAGACGCAGACGCCTGCGTCGTCAGCCAACTCAGGTCGCTGATGCTCCCGCTCCAGCTCAGCCCCGCACCGGTGGAGGGCAGCCTGAGCGTGCTCGCCATCGGCGCTCACGCGGACGACATCGAGATCGGCTGCGGGGGCACGTTGCTCTCGCTCGCGGAGGCATACCCTGGAGCCACCGTGACCTGGATCGTCCTCAGCGGAGACGGCAAGCGTGCCGGGGAGGCGAAGGCGAGTGCAGCGGACTTCGTCGCGGGCTTCGACTCGTCGCGGATCGTGATCAAGGCGTTTCGTGATGGCTACTTCCCCTACGACGGCGCCGAGGTGAAGGACTACTTCGAGGAGCTCAAAGGCGAGGTCGAGCCTGACGTGGTCTTCACCCACCAGCGCTCGGACCTCCACCAGGATCACCGAATCGTGTGCGAGTTGACGTGGAATACGTTCCGCGACCACCTCATCCTCGAGTACGAGATCCCGAAGTACGACGGCGATCTGGGCTCTCCCAACCTGTTCGTGCCGCTCGACGAGGCGATCTCGAGACGGAAGATCAAGGCCCTGCTCACACACTTCGCCACACAGCTCGACAGGCGGTGGTTCACGGAGGACCTCTTCCTGGCGACCCTCCGGCTCCGCGGCATGGAGTCGAACTCGCCGACGGGCTACGCCGAGGCTTTCTCGTGCAGAAAGCTGGTCGTCTCGCCATGATCGACGGTATGCAGGACGTCCCGCTCCGACGGGTCCCGGACGCGCAGGGGGCGAAGTCGTGAAGGTGCTCGTCACCGGCACCGACGGCTACATCGGCTCACTGCTCGGCCCGTTCCTCGCTGAGCGCGGTCACGAGGTGGTCGGAGTCGACGCTGGCTTCTATCGAGCCGGCTGGCTCTATCACGGCCCGCCGCTCACCGTCCGGACGCTCTCCCGAGACATCCGTCTGCTGACCGAACACGATCTTGCGGGCTTCGACGCAGTCGTCCACATGGCGGAGCTCTCGAACGACCCGCTTGGTCAGCTGACCCCGAGCGTGACACACGAGATCAACCACGGCGGCTCCGTGCACGTGGCCACCCTGGCTAGGGCCGCCGGTGTCGAGCGCTTCGTGTACACGTCGTCGTGCAGCGTCTACGGGGCCGCTGTGCAGGACGTCGTCGACGAGGAATCCTCGCTTTCGCCGCAGACCGATTACGCGGTGTGCAAGGAGCTGGTAGAGCGCGACGTCGCGGCGATGGCAGGAGACGACTTCTCGCCCACCTTCCTGCGCAACGCCACGGCCTACGGGGCGTCGCCGCGCATGCGCTTCGACATCGTGCTCAACAATCTCTGCGGCCTCGCGTGGACGACGAGAGAGATCCGCATGGAGTCGGACGGCACGCCCTGGCGTCCGCTCGTCCACATCCTCGACATCTGCAAGGCCGTCGCGGGCACGCTCGAAGCGCCCCGTGAGCGCGTCCACGATCAGGTCCTGAACGTGGGTGACAGCGACGGCAACTACCAGATCCGCGAGATCGCGGAGATCGTCGGCCGGGTGTTCCCGGACTGCGAGGTGACCGTCGGAGAGCGTGGTGCCGACGAGCGGAGCTACCGCGTCTCCTTCGCGAAGATTCGCGAGATCCTTCCCGACTTCACCTGCGATTGGGACGCAGAGCGCGGCGCCGCGGAGCTCCTCGACGTCTTCTCTGCCGTCGGCCTGACGGAGGAGGACTTCCGCTCACGAGCCTTCACCCGGCTCAAGCAGATCGAGTACCTGCGAGGCAGCGGCCAGATCGACGACGCCTTCTACTGGAGGCCGGTCGGCTCCGGATCGGCCGCTCCTGCCGGCGAATGAGCACGCTGGTCGACGTCGGTATTCCGACCCATGACAGCCCGCGTTATCTCGGCGAGGCGATCGAGTGCGTACTCGCCCAGACGGTCGGCGACCTCAGCCTCACCATCTCCGAGAACGGCGCGGGAGGCGACGAGATCGCGAGCATCGTCCGACCGTACCTGGACGACGGCCGCGTCCATCACGTCGTCACCGGGACCGACGTCGGCGGCGCACGGAATTCGACGCGGCTGCTCAACGCCGGCTCGGCGCCGTACATTGCCATCCTCCACGACGACGACCTCTGGCATCCGGAGTTCCTGGCCCGCCGCGTCGACTTTCTCGACGCCCACCCGACCTGCGGGCTGGTCTTCTCTCCGTGTGACTTCATCGACTCGACCGGCTCGCTCGTCTACCGGTTCGACGTCGACCTGAAGGAGGGGATCCAGGAGCGGTTCGAGTTCCTGCGGAAGATGTACCGGAGAAACCTGATCTGCACGCCGACCGCGCTTGCGCCACGCTGGTGCTACGAGGCCGTCGGCGCCGAGTTCGACCAATCGGTGCTCTTCTACGACTACGAGATGTGGTTGCGAATCGCCTCGCGCTACGAGGTCGGGTTCCTCACGGCGGTCGACGCCGAGTACCGCGTCCACCGCTCACAGACGACGCAGGAGATCCGACGCCACTGGGGCGAGCATCGGCTGGCCGTTCTCGCCCGCGCTGAGGAAGTGCTCCCGCCTGACTTCCCCCAGCTAGAGCGGCGTCGTGTCCTGTGGGAGACGTCGATGAGGGCGTTCAGTGACGCCCTCGGCCGCGGCGACCGACACGCAGCTCTCGCCCACCTGGGCGGTGCGATCAGGGAGCATCCGACGGCGCCTGTTGATCCGCACACCGCGGTCTACCTCTTTGGGCTCCTGCGCCGCCGGGGGCTCCGTCGGGCGGCCCGAGAGGCTGCTCTCTTCGGCTAGCCCTCTCTCACGCTGCCGCGAGCCTTCCTCGCACGTGATCGGCGAGCCGGATCGAGAGGGCGACGATCGTCAAGGTCGGGTTTGCCCAGCCGCTCGTCGGAAAGACCGAGCTGCCGGCGGCGTAGAGGTTTGCGACGCCGTGCACCCGGCCGTCGCCGTCGACGACGCCGCGGCGCGGATCGGAATCCATGCGAGTTGTTCCCATATGGTGGTAGTGACCGCCGACGAGAATTGGCTCGCGCTCGCCGAGCTTGTCCTCGATGTCACCTAGCCCCGATTTCCGGAACGCGTCGCCGAGGATGTCCTGCGCGCGGCGAACGGATTCGAGGTCGAGTGGCGAATGGCGCCAGTCGAGCCGCACGCGGGGAAGACCGAGCCCGTTCCGTGTCGTGTCGAGCGTCACCCGGGAATCGCGGTTCGGTTGTTGTTCGGCCAGGACCCGCATGTACAGCACCTCATCGGGCTCGACCGTTCCGGAGCGCGCCTGGAGAGCTGCGCGCACGACGTTCGGCAGATCGGCGAGGACGGCACCCGCATGTCGAGCAAGCCCGGGAGCGCGCGGCTCGACTGAGCGGGCGCTCCGGAGCGTGAGCAGCGACCTCGTTCCACGGGAGGCGAAGGTGCGCGAGCGCACCTCGAGCAGGAAGGCGACGTTGAGCAGACGCTCGTCGTGCAGCGTCGGCTCGGCAAGGGCGATCGGAGCGCGGCTCTGCACGCGACCGACGTTGTCTCGTGTGTAGAGAGTTCCCGGCTTCCAGGTCAACTCCGGTACCTGCAGCAGGCCGTCGTTGCGCGGGACGATCCTGCCTGATCCGAACGAGAGGTGTTCCATGAAGAAGCGTCCGACGAGGTCGTTCCGGTTGCCGAGCCGACGCTCGTTCGACCGTGTGCTCGCGAGCAGCAGCCGCGGGTTCTCGAGGCCGCCGGCGGCGAGGATCACGAGGCGGGCGCTGATCGTCAGTTCACGTCCCGGCTCGGTCAATGCGCGCACGCGACCAACCTGTTCGAGCCCCTCGCCCGGCAGGAGCTCGGCCGCGGTCGCATTGAGCACGAGTTGCACGTCGTCGGCCGTGGCCAGACGATCGAGCTGCGTCCCGAACATCGCGCTCGCAACCTGGATGCGACGCACGACAAGCCGGTCACCGGCCCCGTCGAGCCGCTTCGAGAGCGGCTCTCCCTCGGCGTAATCGAACGGCTCGAGCCCGCACAGGGCCTCGGCGCGGCGGTAGAACGGCACGATCTCGGCCCGGCCGAAGGGCCATCCCGAGTGCGCAATGCCCTCGCGCGGCTCGAAGTCGACGCCGTCGAGCGGACAGGCGTGCCAGAACTCCCCCTCCCCCTCGTACCAGTGTCTCGATGTGCCGCCGAAGGCGCGGACCACGGAGTCCTGGAGGCGGAAATAGGGATAGCCGACGCTCTCTCCCGTCTCGAGGCCGAAGGGGTCATCCCCCGGATCCTGTCCGCCGCTCTCGAGCAGACAGATGCGGCAACCCGAACCGAGGAGCTCCAGCGCGATCGTGATCCCGGCCGGCCCTGCCCCGACGATGCAGACGTCCGCGTGGAGCTCCTCGTTTGCCGGCAGCGTCCGCGCATCGATCAGCACGGCGCGATTCTAGGGAGATCGGGAGACGAGCTAGCCGCCGCCGTACGCGGAGATCGGCAGCCCGAGCGTGACCTCACTGGCATCGGGAAGCTCGGCGTCGAGTCGCTCGACCACCTCGTGTGCGCCCGGGAGCCGCTGCGAGCAGCCGAGCCACCACGTCCCCGGTCGAGTCGAGTACGACGAGCTGCTGCTTGAACGGCCTGGGAAAGCGGCCTCGACCGAGATACCAGGCGTAGAACTTCTTCAGGAAGCTTGCTGCGCGGCGCTCTCCGAGCTCCCGCACCGTCTCCCGGACGAAGAGAACGAGCTCGGCGGTGACCTCCTCGCGGGAAGGCTCGGTGTCGCCGCCCGCGAGCATCTCGCGCAGCACCCAAGGGTTGCCCTGCACTGCACGGCCGATCATGACCGCGGCGGCGCCGGTCTCCTCCAGCACGGCCTGCGCTCTCGCACGCGAGGTCACGTCTCCCGAGGCTACGACAGGAACGTCTACGAGGTCGACGAGCTCGGCGGTCAGTAAGTGGTCGGCGGTGCCGGTGTACATCTGCCTCGCCGAGCGGGGATGGAGCGTCAGGCTCTGCGCGCCGGCCTCAACGAGGCGTGGCCCGACCTCGAGGCATGTCCGCGAATCGTTCTCGAGCCCGCGCCGCATCTTCACGGTGACGGGGACCGAAACGGCACGTGCAACGGCGTCGACGATCCGGCAGGCGAGATCCGGCTCGTCGAGCAGGCTCGCGCCGGCGCCGGTCTTCGTGACCTTCCTGACCGGACAGCCGAAGTTGATGTCGATGATGTCGGCGCCGGCCTCCTGCACCGTCGCCGCTGCCTCGGCCATGACTGCCGGCTCCGAGCCGAAGATCTGCACGGCGAGCGGCCGCTCGTCGCTTGCGATCCGCAGGTACCCGAGCGTGCGCTCGTTTCGGTGATGCAGACCCGCGCAGCTGACCATCTCCGAGCACACGAGCCCGGCGCCAAAGCGGCGGCCCTGGCGACGAAATGCCTGCACACTGACCCCTGCCATCGGGGCGAGGACGACTCGTGTCGGCACCTCGACCGAGCCCAGCAGCCAGGATTCGCTGAGATTTGCCTGCATACGCGCTGAAAACCTAGCGGGAAAACGTTGCGCCGGCCGGGGGAGACGGGTACAATCCCCGCCCGCGACGGCTGTAAGAGCCGCGCATTTTTTTGTCGAGGCGGGAGAAATGGCCGTGAAGGAAGTCATCCTCACCAAAGAGGGCTACGAGAAGCTCAGGAAAGAGATCGAGCACCTGTCGACCGACAAGCGGCGCGAGGTGGCGGAGCGAATCCGGCATGCCCGCGACTTCGGCGACATCTCCGAGAACTCCGAATACGACGACGCGAAGAACGAGCAGGCCATGCTCGAGCACCGCATCGCGACGCTCGAGGAGCGGTTGCGCTCGGCCCGCGTCATCTCGAAGAAGGACGTCCCGAAGGATGTTGTCTCGGTCGGCTCGATGGTGAGGTTGCGCGACATCGAGGCAAAGACGACTGTCGAGTACAAGGTCGTCGGCTCTGCAGAGGCGAATCCGTCCGAGAACAAGCTGTCGAACGAGTCGCCGGTGGGCCGGGCGATCATCGGCAAGAAGAAAGGCGAGACGGTCGAGGTCACCGCCCCGCGCGGCTCGCTCAAGTTCAAGATCCTCGAGGTCAAAGCCGCCTAGGTGCGGGGGAGGCGGCGGGCCAAGCCCGCCTCCGCCCGCAAAGGCGTGCCAGTGCAGAGGCAGGTGACAGGCACGTGCCTGTCACCTGCCTGTCCCCTTAGACTCGACGGCCATGGCCGATCTGCCCAAGCGGTTCCCGGATCGGGACGAGGCCGCCACCGTCCGCGCCGAGGCGGAGAAGCTCGAGGCGGGTCAGGAGGCGACCGAAACGCGCCGTCTGGCAGGCCGCGTCCTTGCGCGGCGTGACATGGGGAAGCTCGTCTTCCTCGACCTCGTCGACCGCTCGGGTCGTATCCAGCTCCTCTGCCCCGTCGAGCGAACGGGCGAGATCGACGTCGACCTCGGCGACCTTGTCGGAGTGGAGGGCTCGCCGTCGCGGACGAGGCGGGGTGAGCCGTCGCTCACGGTCGACGGGCTGACCGTCCTCGCCAAGATCCGGCGGCCGCTCCCGGATACCTTCCACGGGCTGACGGACATCGAGCAGCGCTACCGGCGCCGGTACCTCGACCTCGTGATGAACGAGGAGACGAGGCGCGACTTCGAGATCCGGACGCGGATGGTCGCGGCGATCCGGCGCCGCCTCGACGACGACGGTTTCCTCGAGGTCGAGACGCCTGTGCTCCAGCCGCGCTACGGCGGCGCGTTCGCCGAACCCTTCGTCACACACTTCAACGCGCTTGACGAGGATCGGTATCTCCGCATCGCGACCGAGCTCTATCTGAAGCGGCTGATCGTCGGTGGGCTGGAGAAGGTCTACGAGATCGGCAAGGACTTCCGGAACGAAGGCTTCTCGTACAAGCACCAGCCGGAGTTCACGATGCTCGAGTGGTACGAGGCCTACGCCGACTATCGGGACACGATGGTACGGATCGAGACGCTCGTGCCGTTCGCAGCCGAAGCGGCCACCGGGCACACGACGGCGTCGTTTCGGGGCCACG
Source organism: uncultured Actinomycetes bacterium (assembly GCA_963736045.1). Lineage (GTDB taxonomy): Bacteria > Actinomycetota > Thermoleophilia > Gaiellales > Gaiellaceae > PALSA-612. Next base: position 189,821 of record CAVTNK010000001.1, read on the forward strand.
AGATCGACCTCGCTCCTCCCTGGGACCGGCGGCGATTCGTCGACGTCCTCTCCGAGCAGGAGCTCTGGACGCGCGATGCCGCGGAGTTGCGCGCGTGGCTGACCGAGCGAGGCGTCGACACCTCGAAGGACACGGATTGGGCGCAGCTGATCGACCACGCGTTCTCGCATTTCGTCGAGCCCGGCCTCGGCCTCGAGCGGCCCACGATCATCCACGACTACCCGCTCGAGCTCTCTCCGTTTGCCCGCACAACCGACGACGACCCCGCGTTCACCGAGCGGTTCGAGTACTTCGTCGGCGGAATGGAGCTCGGCAACGCGTTCTCGGAGATCAACGACGCCGAGGATCAGCAGGCGCGCTTCCTGGCGCAGGAGGCGGTTGCAGGCGGGGAGACGGGCGATCCCGACTACGTCGAGGCGCTCTCCTACGGCATGCCGCCGACGGGCGGGCTCGGGCTCGGCATCGACCGGCTGGCGATGGTGCTGACGGGTCGCGAGACGATCCGCGACATCATTCTCTTCCCGACCCTGCGCGAGCGTCTCGACTGATGCCGACCGGCACCGCCGCCCGGCTCACGCGGCGATCGCTTCGAGTCGTCGTCCCGCCGCGCCACCGGCAATCCCTGAGGCAGATCGTCAACGCGTCGACCTGGCCGGTCTACGCCGGCCGGAGGTATCGGTGCCCGTGTTGCGGCAGCGGCTTCTGGCGCTTTCGCGTGTATGTCGCCGACTCGGGCTACCGCGACACGATGTGCCCGCGCTGCGGCTCGCTCGGACGACAGCGCGTCGACTGGCTCTTCCTGCAAGACGAGAGACTGCTCGACGATCGACCGTTTCGGCTGCTGCACGTCGCTCCGGAACCCTGTTTTCGGCGCCGCCTCGCGGTGATGCCGGGCCTGACGTACGTCTCCGGCGACGTCGACTCGGCGCGTGCAGCGGAGCAACTCGACGTGACGCAGATCCAGTACTCCGACGGATCGTTCGACGGCGCGGTCTGCAACCACGTCCTCGAGCATGTTCCGGACGACCGTCTGGCGATGAGCGAGCTCCACCGGGTGTTGAAGCCGGGAGGGTGGGCGATGCTCCAGGTTCCAGTCGAGTGGGAACGCGACGAGACGTTCGAGGATCCGGGCGTGACCGATCCCCGCGAGCGCGAGCGGCTCTTCGGGCAGTACGACCACGTGCGGGTCTACGGACGCGACTACGTCTCGCGACTCGAGGGCGCGGGCTTCGAGGTGGAGGTCGCCGACTATGTCTCGACGGTGGACGGGACTGTCGCCGAGCGGTTCCAGCTCGACTCGCGGGAGCGCGTCGTCCTCTGTCGCAAGCCCGCTTCGCACACGTAGACGGCGCCTACCAGGAGAAGCCGGCGCGGGGCGCACTTCGCCCCACGACTCCGCGCGTCAAACCGCGCGCCGAGGCCCAGGTGCCGCAGACGAATCGCATCACGGGACCGAACGTGCCGGCGGCCGGTGCGCCAAGGAAGTGTAGCCCGGGAACAGTCGACTCGAAGCCCGGGCCGAGGACCGGGAAGCCGCCCCTCGACTCGATCCCTGCGACGAGCTCCGGGGCCAGGAAGGAGTAGCGGGCGAGGTCGATCCGGTAGCCGGTCGCGAGCAGGACGTGGTCGACCTCGAGCGTCCGGCCATCCTCGAGCTCGAGTCGGGCGTGCTCGCCCGCCGCTCGCGCCGCGTGAACTCCGCACCCGGTCGTCAGCGGGAGCCCGGCCACGCGGGGCCGCAACCAGCCTGCACCGGCCGGTCGCAGGCAGCGGGCTGTGAGATCCGTCTGCAGCCGCTCTGGAAAGCGCTCGAACAGCGCAGGAGACGCCACCATCCAGCTCGACCGCGATCCCCCGAGGCGGATCCTCCGATAGGCGTAGAGCCGAGGCGAGCGCCCGTCCTTCACTTCCCCGGCGGCGAGCCAATGGACATCGGGCGCACGGACCAGAAGCTCGACGTCAGCACTGGCTTCAGCGAGGAGCGCCGCCGACTCGAGCGCGCTCTGGCCGCCGCCGACGACGGCGACGCGCTGGCCGGAGAAGAGGCGGAGGTCGGAATGGTCCGCGGCGTGCGAGACGAGCGTGGGCGGGAGGCCGTCGAACTGGGGCGGCCTCGCAGCGAACGGGACGATGCCAGTCGCCACCACGACGCGCTCGGCGGAGAGACGTTCGCCATCGTCGAGCTCGAGCCGGAAGCTGCCCGAGGCGGCTGAGATTCGCGCGACGCGCCGCGTGTCCATGTCCGGGACAGCCTGCTCCTGGAACCAGCGGCCGTAGTCCGAGAACAGCTCGACCGGCAGCGGATCACGCAGCTCGCGGCCCAGTTCGGCGTGGTACCGGTCGACCGTGAAGGCCCGGTCGGGTCCGCGATGTTGGACGCCTGCCAGTGAGACCGCAGCAGCATGCCGGCGGGCATGTTGCGGATCCAGCTCTCCATCGGCTCGCCGAACACGCAAACGGCGACCCCGGCTTTCGCGAGGTGAGCGGCCGCCGACAGACCGTAGGGGCCAGCGCCGACCACCACGGTCGCGTGCCGTCGGCCGTTGCTCCCGATGGAGCCGGGGACGGCCCGGCCGGGGGACGAGATCGCCACCACTAGCCCGCCTTGATCCGTTCCGGTCCGCTCCCGAGTGCACCTGCTGCGCCACCCAGCCGGCGACGCATCCTGTTCAGGCGCAACCCGGCCGCGAGGCGCAGGATCGGGCCCGGGCGAGTGAGGGCGCTGGCCAGAGCGAGTCGCGTCCGCGGTGAGAGCGGCGAGCGCTCGAGCAGCGGCAGCGTCATCTTGACGACGGCGGTCGAGCTCGAGCTGAGCCTGTTCTGCTCGCGTTGGGCGAAGAGGTCTGGATGGCGGTGACGGAGCTCGGCGACGATCTCGTCGTGGCGCTGCGCGGAATCGCGCCACATGCGGGTGCCGTGGACCCGGTAGCGCGCAACGGGCCGCCGGATGTGGACTCCGTCCCATCCTCGCTCCGCCAGAGCCATCCACAGCTCCCAGTCCTCGTAACCACCCTTGAGCGTCCAGCCCCCGGCGTCCACGAGCGCCTTGCGGCGAAAGAGGCTCATCGCCGGCAGCTCGTTGACGAACGTCAGGCGCCACGGATCGATCCGTGGCGCCGAGCGCACGACGACGTTGGCGTCGCCGAAGAACTCGGTGTCGCCCCAGGCGGCCACGGCGTCCGCGTGCGCGTCGAGTGCATCCGCCAATTCGCCAAGGGCTCCCGGAAGCAGCACGTCGTCGGCATCCAGCGGGAACAGGTAGCGGGCAGATGTCGCGCGAACACCGGCCATGCGCGCTTCCGGCAGGCCACGGTTCTCCTGCCGGAGCACACGAATCCCGTCGAGCCGGAGCCGATCCATGACCCTGCTCGTCTCCGGGTCGCTCGAGCCGTCGTCGACGACGACGAGCTCGGTCGGTTCCTGGGCGAGGATCGACTCGACCGTCTCCCCGACCGTGGCGCCGTCGTTGTAGCAGGGGACGACGACCGCGACCCGCGCCTCGGATGTGCTCTCGCTCACAGGGTCCCCGTGGATTCGAGTGTTGGATCCCGGACCTCGGTCCCCCGGGCGCGGGAAGGGGTTGCGATCGAGTGCGCCGTCCTCGAAACGAGGCGCCGGGGGAGGCGAAGCGCCTCGGCGAGAGCCGGGAGCGGGTCGGTCATGCGGAAGAACGCATGGGTCGTCCTTCTGCGCGGAACGAGCACGGCGAGGGCTGCGCGGACCCTGCCGTGGGCGAGCTGCCAGGCGAGGTGGCGGAGGTCGGCCTCCTCAAAGCGGTACCTGAAGCCCGGCCGTGAGCGGGACGGAGCCGGGTCGCGCCCGAGGAGAGCGTCGCACCAGAGTGCCGGGAGGTTGACGCCGGCACTCGTTGCGAGCGCCATCGAGCCGTACGGCCGGGGATTGAAGTCGATCGCGTGAAGGTCCCCGTCGCGGCCGACGAGCTCGAGCTCGAAGATGCCCTGCCAGCCGAGCTCCTCGACGAGCGCCAGCACCTGCTCTTCGAGGCCGGGCGGCGGCTCGACCGTCTCGGAATACGCAGCCGAGCCGGCCGATGGGCGCCACGTGCGGAGGTAGCGGGAGAACGACAGGCCGAGCAGCCTGCCGCCGGACATCACGCCGCCGCACGAGAAGACAGTGGCGCCGTCCTCGTAGCGCTGGAGGAGCGCCGGCGTGCCGGCGGCGGCGAGCGCAGCAACGAGCTCTCCCTCGCCGGCGACGACGACGGTGGCCTGCTGCCGGCGGCGGCCGAAAGCGCCGACGACGGTCGTCCTCGGCTTGACGAGGAGCGGGAAGCCCAGGGCTCGTGCTGCCTCGGTCGCCTGCTCGAGCGCGTCGCAAGCGACGCTCTCGGGCGGAGGCAACCCGACCTTTGCCGCCGCCCGGGAGAGCTCGAGCTTGTCGAGGCTGCGCAGGACTACCTCCCGGGAGGGTAGGCCGAGACTCGCGTGGCGCTCGAGACGCTCGACCGAGCCGAGGAGCGCGACGATCGCGGCATCGACCGAGGGAATGACGACGTCGACACCGCGCGCCGCAACTGCGGCTTCGAGCTCCAAGGCAAAGCCGGACTCGTCGTGGCGTGGGTCGGGCAGTCGGAGGCGCTCGGCGCATGCGCGTGACCACAGACCGGCCGCAGGCGTCGCCGACGCCGCCCCGACGACGGTGTACCCCGCGGCCTCCAGAGCGCGGCATGTCGCAAGAGCAGCCCGCTCTTCGACGTTGGTGACGAGGACGCGCGGAGTCACGGTCAGTGTGGGTCGCTCGGCAGGAGAGGAGGAGGGGCGCTTCGCCTGATCCGGACGTGCGCCACCGTGCGCCGGACGAGAGCGCCGACGTCGTCGAAGTCCGCACGGCCGGGTCGGATAGACGAGAACGCGAAGCCCAGCGTCCGGGACGCGATCAGTGCGATCGCGATACCGCCGGCGATGTAGGCGATGGTAGAGGCGAGCGCGGCTCCGAGGCCGCCATGGCCCGGGATCAGGATCAGGTCGAGGGCGACTGTGAAGCAGAAGGCGAGGAGCGACGCGATTGCCTCGAGGAGCGGCTTCCCCTGGGCGACCAGCGCGTTGCCGAAGATCTTCACGGCGACGATGCCGACCGCCCCAACGGCCAGGACACGGAGGTCGTCCACCGAGCCGCTGAAGCTCGGGCCGAAGACGGTGACACAGAGGAACGGCGCGAGCACGACGAGGCCGACGGCCAGGACGACCGTGGCGAGCGCGACCATCCTGAACGCACGGGTCGCCTGGACGCCGGCCGAAGCTCGGTCGCTGCGGACGAGATCGGGGCGCTGTAGCTGTCCGATCGTCGTCGGCAGCATGAACAGGCCCTCCGCCCACGCGACGGCGACGCTGTACAGCCCGAGCTCCCGGGTACCTGCGATCGCACCGACGAGCCACTGGTCAAGGCGGTAGTTGCCCCACATCAGGATCCTGCTGCCGTGTGCCTTGAGGCCGAACGAGAGCATCCGACGCCCGAGCCTGACGTCGGGAAGGCCGAAGCCCGCCAGGCGGTTCTGCACATACCAGGCGAGGAGGGCGAGTGCCGCGAGCTGGCCGGCGATCCAGACGATGACGGCACTGGCGACGCTCAGGTTTCCTGTTGCGTACAGGATCCCGTTCGCAACGACGTTGGAGGCGGCGGGCAGCACGATGCTGACGTTGACGACACCGAAGCCGTAGTCGGCGAGGGCGAGCCGGGGGAGGTAGTCGAGCAGGATCAGCGGCGGGACGGTCGCGAGGGTCACTGCGACGAGCCAGGTGCTGGCGCGCGGGCCGAAGCCCGGAAACGCGGCCAGGAGCCCGGCGAGCACTCCTGCCGTGATTATCCCGAGGAAAAGCGCGAACACGCAGGCGTTGGTCGCGACCGCCGCCCTCTGGTTCGGGCTACTGCCGGCGATGTTCGATGCCGATTCGCTGATGCTCATGCTTGCGATCTGGCTCGAGAGGATGGCGACCGCGAGCAGGAAAGCGACTGTGCCGCGCCCCGACGGTCCGAGTGCGCGCGAGACGATCAGCACGTTCAGAAGCGAGAGAACCGCGCCGGACAACCGCGTCGTGAACTGCAGCGCGGTCGCGCTGAGGAGGGTCGGCCGCTCGTTGGTCCACGCCGATGTCGAGCCAGGCTCCACTCCTCTCACTGTAGGAGGCACCCGGGCCAGGGCAAGCCCTGGCGCCGTCTAAAGTCCGCTCCGGGGACCGCCGATAGCAAGCGGGCAATGGCCATGCCGGAGATTGAGGTCCAGCCGACCGGGACGCCGGCCGCCGCGCGGCCGCGCGTGTCGCTGATCGCTCCGATGTTGAACGAGACCGCATACATCGCCGAGCTGGTTGGCGATCTGGCCGCGCAGGACATCGAGGAGCCGTTCGAGGTGGTCATCGCCGACGGTGGGTCGAGCGACGGCTCTCGGGAGCTTCTGCAAGCCGAGGCGGCCAGCGCAGGGGTTCCGGTGACCGTGCTCGAGAATCCACAGGGCCATGCCTCCGCGGGCCTGAACGTCTGCATCCGGCACTCGGTAGGCGACGTGATCGTTCGCCTCGATTGCCACACGCGCTATCCGTCTGACTACGTACGTCTCTGCGTCCAGGCCGTACGCGAGACCGGCGCGTGGAATGCGGCGGGCGTCTTCCGGGCGATCGGGCGCACGCCGATGGAACGGGCCGTAGCCTGCGCGCTCGACAGTCCCTTCGGAGGACACAACTGGACCAGGAAGCTCGTCGACGGACAACGTGTCGAGGTCGACACGAACTACCTTGGGGCGTTTCCCCGCGAGGCGCTCGAGCAGGTGGGTCTCTACGACGAAGACCTGATCGTGGTCGAAGTAGAAGACCTCAATCTCAGGCTGCGCGAGGCCGGCGGCAAGGTGATCCTCGATCCTGAGATCCGCTCGTACTACTACCCGCGTGGGTCGTTCCAATCGGTCTTCCGCCAGTACTTCAGGTACGGCTACTACAAGGTCTCCGCAATGTCCAAGCACGGCCAGATCGTGAGCGGGAGAAGCATGGTTCCCGTCGCGTTCGTCGTCTCACTGCTCGGTCTCGGCATCGCTGGAACCGTGAGCCCCAACTCGAGGAAGGCATTGGCCGGTGAAGCCGCCCTCTACGGGCTGGCCGCCGTCGCGTTCGGCGCTGTCGCCGTCCGGAACCGGCGCGAGTCGGCCGCCCTGCTGCCCCGAGTCGTGGGCATCTTCCCCACATTCCATCTCGCGCACGGGCTCGGCATGATCACCGGCGGCGTCGAGCACCTGCTCGGCGGCCTCGACCACCGGTAGGAGCCCTGGCTGCCTCACCGCCCGCGGGCCGCGAGCGCAGCTTCGAAGAACGCGACCACCCGGTCGAGCTGGACGTCGAGCGCCTCGGCCCGCGCATCGGCGAGTCCGGCGTCGACCAATCTGGCACGCAGGTCGGCGTCGGTTGCGATGCGCTCGATCGCATCGACGGCAGCCGTCGAGTCGCGGGGCGGTACGAGGAGGCCGCGCGCGCCGTGCCCGAGGGCGGCCGAGACTCCGCCGACGTCGGTTGCGACGATGGGGAGCCCGGCAGCCTCGGCCTCGAAGAGCACCTGCGGTAGGCCCTCGGTGAGCGAGACGTGGAGGAAGAGATGGCTGCGCCGATACTGCTCCCAGAGGTCTGGACCGTTCGCCACGTGGCCGATGAGCTCGACGGCGTCGCTGAGCCCACTGCGGTCCCGGCGCTCGGAGAGCTCGCCCTCGAGCGGGCCCTCGCCGACCACGGCGAGGCGCCACCGGGGATCGCGCCGCCGCAGCTCCTCGATCACGTCGAGCAGGAGCAGGGGGTTCTTCTCGGGGTCGAGGCGTCCGACGCTGAGCAAGCGAAGCTCGCCATCCCACGACCGCGCCAGAGCTTCCTCGCGCGACACGACGTCACTCGACCGCACGAGCGATAGGCCGATCGGCAGAACCGGTGCGCTGCCCCCTTGGTAGCGCTGCGCGAGATCTTCCCCGACCGTGACCGTGGGGGCACGTCTGCCGATCAGCCGGAACGAGAGATCGAGCGCGTGCGCTGCTCCGACGGCCCAGGTCCATCTGCCGCTCGGCAATCTTGTCCCCACATACTCCGGGTAGTTCTGGCGGACGCCGAGGAATACAGGTTTGCGGTGCCGCATCCCCACGAGGGCGAACACGACTGCGAGGGGTACGGGCCCGAAGAGCCAGACAGCGTCGACGCGGTCGAGCTCTTGGGAGAACGCTCGGCACGACGCTGGCGTCGCGCGCACGACCTGCCCGACGGCGAACACGCTCTCGTAATGCGGAAGCGGCACGAATCGCACAGCCTCCGTCGGAACGACGTAGTGGCTTCGGCCGGGCTCGGGATCGAGGCGCCCGAAAAGGACGACCTCGTCGACTCGGGGCGGAAGCGCCGTGACGAAGTTGACGAAGGAACGGTCGGTCGAGAGAACGTCTCCGTCGAGGCGGTAGACGAGATCCGCGTAGACGCCTAGGCGCACGGGACAGAGCGGGTCGCCATCGCCGTCGTACTGTAGGCCCGCCCGCGGCGGGTGACAGGCACGTGCCTGTCACCTGCCTGTCCCCGTTCGGCTTCTCCGGACAGGGGACATCGGTTCGGCGTGCCTGCTTCGGGCCACCCCATCCGGGGGACGACCGAAGGAGGCATGGCGTCGAGCCGCGGCGGATCCGACGAACTGAGGGATGCTCCGGCTTCCTCGCTCGGCGATTCTCCCGTTCACCCTCGTGGCGCTCGTGGCGGTGTCGGCCTCGGCCGCCGCCGCGCTCGCCAAGGGGCCGCGGCCGCCGCGCAGCTCGTCGCTCGCCGTCTCCATCAGCACGCCGTCGGCGGGAGCCACGATCGGGGGGAGCGTGGTCTGGCAGGCGAGCTACACCGGCGGGACGCCGAGCCGCATCGACTTCCTGGTCGACGGAGCCCTGCGCTCGTCCGACTCGAGCTCTCCGTTTCGCTACAACGGCGACGCGGGACTGCTCGACACCACCGCGCTCTCGAACGGCACCCACACGCTGGCACTCGTCGGATACAAGGGTCTGGTGAAGGCAACGTCCGCACTCGCCGTGACGGTCTCGAACCAGTCCCCGGCGACGACGGTCACCGCCGAGACGATCGACAGCTCCCACGTCCAGCTCACGTGGACCTCCTTTCCCGGCGCCACGAGCTACCAGATCTCGCGCGACGGCACGCTGGTCGGGCAGACGTCGGAGACGAGCTTCAAGGACGCGCTGCTGTGGCCGGCGACCACGTATGCGTACCGGGTCGTCGGGCTCGGCTCCACGGGCTCAGCCCCCGCTTCGCTCACCGTCTCGGGCACGACCGCCTCGCTCCCCGCGGGCGGGTTCGCACGGCCGTTCTCGGCGACGAGCTTCTGGAACACGCCGGTCGGCGCGACGGCGGGTGCGACCAACTCGAGTGCGCTGTCGGCGTACCTCGCCGCACATGCGGCCTACCCGAACATGACGCTGCACGCCTGGGGAGTCCCGGTGGCCGAGGCCCACCCGACGGATACCGCCTACCGCGTCCCGTGCACCTTCTACACGAACTGCACCCTCGGAGCGTTCGGCGACTTCGCGATTCCGCTCACCGCGGCTCCCGATCCCGAGTCGGATGCGCATCTCGCGGTCGTCGACCCCGCGTCCGGTCGTGAGTGGGACATGTGGCAGGCCCTTCACACCGATGCTTCGTGGAGCGCGTCGGCCGGGGCGGCCGTGACGACCACCGGGACCGGCATCGCCCCCGCCGGCACCGAGGGCGCCGACGCGGCCAACTTCCCGCTCCTCGGCGGCATCGTCCGTCCGGAGGAGATCCTGCAGGGTCACATCGACCACGCGCTCGTCTTCGGCATGCCGGGCGTGTCGAGCGCGGGCCACGTCTGCCCGGCCACCCATCACGACGGCTCGACCACCGACTCGAGCGCCCTCATGGAGGGCGCCCATCTCCAGCTCGACGCGTCGGTTGACGTCGACGCTCTCGCAATTCCGCAGTGGGAGAAGACGGTCGCTCACGCGCTCCAGACGTACGGCATGTATCTGCGAGACCAGGGTGGATCACTCGTGATCTGGGCGGAGAACCCGATCGCCCGGGGCTACGACGCGTGGGCGAAGGTGGGTCTTTCCGGCGACTCGATCTCGCTCGCCGGCATTCCGTGGGATCGGTTCCGCGCCCTGTCGCCTCCCTGTTAGAACGGCAGAACCAGGCCGGTCGCAGGGGTTGAGAAAAGCCCTGCAACGGCCGATGAGTACCTCTGATGAGTGACGTCGCCCACGTGCAGGAGGCTGGCATCGGCCTGCGCCAGTACCTCGATGTCGTTCGGCGGCGTAAGTGGACCGTCCTCGTGGTGCTCGGCCTCGCGATCGGCGCGTCGGCGGTGCTGACGATCCGCGAGAAGTCGGTCTACAAGGCCGAGACGACGATCGTCGTCGGTCAGGGCAATCATCTGTTCCAGGCCGCGAACGCCGGCGCCATCCAGCCGTTCTCGGCGACGATGAAGGAGCTGATCAAGAGCACCGTCGTCGCCACGCAGGTGATCGACGACCTGAAGCTCGAGACGACGCCCGACAAGCTGCTCAGCCGCGTGGCGGTCACCTTCAACCCGGAAAGCGCGGCGCTTGACGTGTCGGTCACCGACCACGTGCCGGAGCAGGCGAAGGCGATCGCGACTGGCATCGCAAAGCACTTCACTGATCTCGTTGGGAAGCGGTTCGCGCAGGCCAAGGGAAGCTCGGAGCCCGTCCGCGCGTTCGTCTGGGATCCGGCCCATGTTGTGCCGGGCAGAGTCTCGCCGACGCCGACCAAGAACCTTGTGGTCGCCGCTGCGCTCGGGCTCATCCTCGGCCTGCTGGCAGCGTTCATGCGGGAGCACTTCGACCGCAGCCTTCGGACGACGGACGAAATCGAGCGCTCGTTCGGCGTCCCGGTGATCGGCCAGATCCCGTCGATCCGCAAAGGCTCCAAGGAGCGCCCCCGGATGCTCTGGGACGAGAACGGCGAGTTCGCCGAGGCCTTCAGAGGGTTGCGGGCCAACCTGCAGTACCTGGCCGTCCAGCGTCCGCTTCGCACGATCCTCGTCACCAGTCCGGAGGCCAACCAGGGCAAGACGACGGTCTGTGCGAACCTGGCGACGGCGCTGGCCCAGTCCGGCGCTTCGGTTGCGTTGCTCGAGGCCGACCTGCGCCGGCCGCGGCTCGCGGCAGCGTTCGGCCTGCCGCCGCTCGGGCCCGGCCTGACGAGCGTCCTGATCGGAAACACCCACCTCGGCCGGGCGACCCGTGAGGTGAAGCTTCCCGGACACGACGGCGCATCGGCGAGCCCGCAGCGCGCCGTGACGGTGCTGCCGAGTGGACCGCTCCCTCCGAACCCGTCCGAGCTCGTCGGCAGCCCGCGCATGCGCCGGCTGATCGAGGGCCTCGCAGATCTGTTCGACACCGTTGTCATCGACTCGCCGCCGATCCTTCCGGTCGCCGACTCGCTCGGGATCGCGAAGCTCGTCGACGGCGTGATCGTCGTGGTCCGTGCGAAGAGCGCGACTCGCGACGAGGCGCGCGAGGTGCGGGCGCTCGTCGAGCGCCTCGACATCCCGCTCGTCGGGGTCGTCGTAAGCGGGGTCACCGGGCGAGGCGGCTACGGAGCCTACGGCTCGTACACGTCCGAGGCGCCGGACGACAAGGACTCGGCAGCAGACGACGACAATGCCCCGCTGCGCCGCCTGCGCGCTCTCGAGAACGGCAGCGGGTCTCCAGGCACGACCTCTGACGCGGGCTCGCGCGGAGCCTCGACCGTCCGTCGCTGAGCGGGACGGGACCGTGGTAGCTGCGGCGCTCGGCCGGTCGTATCGCTCGAAGCGTCCACGCGGTGCCGGACAGCTGGCGCTCGTGTGCTTGCTGCTCGGGGCGGCACTCGCTGTCGGAGCGCTATCGGCGAAGAGGCCGGTCTACGCGATCGGCGTCGTCGTGGCCGCCGCGGTCGTGCTCCTGATCGCGCGGAACATCAGAGCGCTCCCTCCCATCCTCATCGCCACGGTCTTCACCGAGGCTGTCTCCGTCGGCGGGCTGAGCGTCGGGCGGCTCGTCGGCGTGGTCGCGCTCGCCGTCCTCGCCTACTACCTCCTCGCCGGCGGCAAGGCGGATCTCCGCGTGAACGCCCTCCTCGTGGTCGGTGCCGCTTGCGGCCTCTGGATCCTGCTCAGCGTCTACTGGGCGGCCGACAGCCATTTCGTCTACGTCACCTTCTTCCAGTGGGCGCTCTCGTTCGCGTTCATGCTCGTCTTCGCGATCCTGGTGCGAACGGAGGCGCATGTGAAAACGGTGCTCTTCGCCTTCGTCGCCTCGGCCGTCCTGTTCGGTGCCGTCGGCTTCCTCACGTACGCGGGGACGGCCGTGGAGGGTCGTGTGAGCGGGTTCGCAGGTGACCCGAACCTCTTCGCCACCTACCAGGCGCTCGCTGTGCCTGCGGCGCTCGTCCTCGCCGCGATCGAGCGCCGACCGAACGTCCGCGCAGCGCTGTACGCCGCCGTGGTGCTCGCCGTCATCACGATCGCAGCTTCGTTCTCGCGCGGCGGGCTGATCACACTCGGAGTGATCATCGCCGTGACCGTCGTCTCGCCCTGGCATGTCTTCTTCCGCCGCTCCGCCCAGAAGTTGACGTACGTGCTCGCACTCGTCTTCGCAGGGTGGATCGTCGCGCTGCTTAGCTCGGCCGCCTATCTCGAGCGAATTCAGACGATCTTCAACGGCGAAGGCCGTGGTTCCGGCCGTACCGATCTCTGGGACGCCGCGCTCAATGCCTACTCGCAGCACACCGCGCTCGGCCTCGGCGGCGGCGGATTCGAGGCCAATTCGCTGACGTACTTGCACAACACGCCCGGAGTGGACATCGCTGCGAGCTACGTTGCGGCTGGACGCCCCGTACACAACGCATTCATCGAGATGCTCGTCGATCTCGGCCCGATCGGGCTCGCGCTCCTGTCCGCGCTGCTCGGACTGAGCTTCTGGTACCTCGGCCGCTCGGCCCTCCGGTTTCGTGCCGGAGGCGAGGTCGGGCTCCAGCGCGTTACGCTCGCTCTCATTGCAGCGCTCCTCGGTCTCACGGTGTCGATGATCTTCCTCTCGATCGAGTTTGCAAAGCCGATCTGGATCTTCGCGGGGCTCGCGCTCGCGCTCGATCGCATGTCCGATCCGGAAGCTGCGGCTGTCCGGGCCGCGCCGATTCGCCGGCGCCGAGCCCGGGTCGGCGCGGTGCAGAGATGAGGGAGGCGCGACCGGTCGTCCTCTGCTACCACGCTGTCTCGGAGAGCTGGCCCCACCTTCTGTCGGTGCCGCCGGCCGACCTCGAGCGACAGCTGGAGTGGCTGCTCGAGCTCGGATACCGACCGGTGCGGGCCTCGAAGGTCGTCGAAGGAAGGGGGAAGATCCTGCACGTGACCTTCGACGACGGCTTCGCGAGCGTCACCAACGCCCTGCCGGTACTCGAGCGGCTCCGGGTTCCCGCAACGGTGTTCATCTGCTCGAGCTACCCCGACGACGGGCGGGCGTTCCACGTCCGCGAGCTCACGAAGGAGGTCGAGGCGAGGCCGGAGGAGCTCCGGACGATGACGTGGGACGAACTGCGCGCCTTTGCCGACCGGGGGATCGAGGTCGGCGCTCACACGATCTCGCATCCGCACCTGGGCGATCTGACGTACATGGAGGTCGAGCGCGAGCTCCGCGAATCGAAGGAGCGGATCGAGGCCGAGATCGGGCGGCCGTGCCAGCATCTCGCGTACCCCTACGGCGAGCACCAGGCGCACATCCGTCGTGCAGCGCGTGCGGCCGGCTTCACCGCGGCTTTCGGACAGGACCCGCGAAAAGCGACCTGGGCCGACCCCTACCAGCTTCCGAGAGCGCCAGTCTGGAGAGGAGAGGGGACGCGAATGATCGCCTTCAAGATCTCGCCCCTCGGCCGCTCGGCGCCGATCATGGGCCTACGACGGGTTCGGAATCGCCTGGCGAACTGAGGCGACGACGTCCTCCAGGATTCGCTGGAGCTCGATCGTCGGCTCCCACCCGATCGCGTCGCGGATCTTCTCGATCGCGGGAACGCGGTGGAGGATGTCCTCGATGCCGTGGCCGTATACCTCGTCGTAGGGCACGTACACGGTGGGAGATGTCGATCCGGTTGCGGCGAGCACCCGCTCTGCGAGATCGACGATGCTGATGCGCTCCTGCGAGCCGACGTTGTAGATCTCGCCCGATACGTCGTGCTCCATCAGCCCGACGAGCGCCCGGATCGTGTCGTGGACGTGACAGAAGCAGCGCGTCTGCGTGCCGTCCCCGTGCACCTCGAGCGCCTCGCCCGCGAGCGCACGCTCGACGAAGCGCGGGATGACCATGCCGTACTGCCCGCTCTGGCGGGGACCGACCGTGTTGAAGAGGCGGACGATCACGCAGTCGAGCCCTCGCTCCTGCTGGTAGGCGAGTGCGAGGAACTCGTCCATCGCCTTCGAGTCCGCGTAGGCCCAGCGCCGTGCGGTGGTCGGCCCGTAGGTGCGGTCGGCCGTCTCGACGAGCGGTCCCTCCTCGTAGGAGTTGCCGTACACCTCTGACGTGGATGCGACCAGCACTCGTTTGCCGAAGCGGCTGCAGTGGTCGAGAACGACCTCGGTCCCCTGGAGGTTCGTGATCAGCGTGTGCACCGGCTGCTCCACGATCAGCCGGACGCCGACGGCCGCGGCCAGGTGGTAGACGATGTCGCACTTGTGGACGAGCTCGTTGACGATCGCCGGCGAGAGCACCGAGTCGACGACGAGGTGGTACCGCTCGTGCGACCGCAGGTGCTCGACGTTCTCGAGAGATCCGGTCGACAGGTCGTCGAGCGCGTACACCTCGAAGCCCTGTTCGATCAGGAGCGTCGACAGGTGCGAGCCGATGAACCCGGCGCCACCGGTGACGAGTGCCTTCCGCGTGCCGGCCTCGGTCGCCATGATGGTCAGGCTAGCGCCTGCGGGTCGGAGACGTCCGATGGACGACGGCCCTCGTCGGCGCCGGGTATCGGGATGGGCAGGAAGCGCATCTCGAATGTAGGCTGACCTTCCTCGACGAGAGGCGCTTCGAGGAGGTAGGGCGATCAGCTTCGGGAGAGGAAACGCATTGCGAATCACGCACAGATTTGTTGCTACCGGGTAACGAGTGAAGGGACAGGCGATGAACATTCCGAAGAGAAGTCGTCCAAGGCTCGCTGTGGCGATGGTCATGGCACTGGCTGCGCTCGTGGCCGCTGCAGCAGTTGTGCCGAGCGCGCTTGGCGTCTCAGGTGGCAATACGATCACGACGATCGCCGGTACCGGCACGCCGGGGTTCGTGGGTGATGGCGGTCAGGCGACGTCGGCGCAGCTCAACTATCCGACGAGCGTTGCTGTCGATCTGCAAGGGAATCGGTTCATCGCCGACTCATCCAATCACCGTGTCCGCGAGGTGACCGCAGACGGGAACATCAAGACCGTGGCGGGCACCGGGACGAAGGGATTCTCTGGCGATGGCGGCCAGGCGACGTCGGCGCAGCTCAACTACCCGTATAGCCTCGACGTCGACGGGCAGGGGAACCTGTTCATCGCCGACACTTCCAATCACCGTGTCCGCGAGGTGACCGCAGACGGGAACATCAAGACCGTGGCGGGCACCGGCACCGGCGGTTTCTCGGGGGACGGCGGCCAGGCGACGTCTGCGCAGCTGTACTACCCGTACGACGTCGCGGTCGACGCACAGGGGAACCTGTTCATCGCCGACGAGTCCAATCACCGTGTCCGCGAGGTGACCGCAGACGGGAACATTAAGACCGTGGCGGGCACCGGCACCGGCGGTTTCTCGGGGGACGGCGGCCAGGCGACCTCAGCCCAGCTGTACTACCCGTACGGCGTCGCCGTCGACGGGCAGGGGAACCTGTACATCGCCGACGAGTCCAACCACCGGGTGCGCAAGGTCAGCAACGGGGTGATCACGACGGTGGCGGGGACCGGGACGAAGGGATTCTCGGGCGATGGCGGCCAGGCGACCTCTGCCCAGCTGTACAGCCCCGAAGACGTCGCGGTCGACGGGCAGGGGAACCTGTACATCGCCGACGAGTCCAACCACCGGGTGCGCAAAGTCAGCAACGGGGTGATCACGACGGTGGCGGGGACCGGGACGAAGGGATTCTCGGGCGACGGGGGCCCGGCGCTCTCTGCCCAACTCAACTCCCCCGAGGGCGCCGCCCTCGACAAGCAGGGGAACCTGTACATCGCCGACACGTACAACCACCGGATCCGCAAGGTCGAGAACAAACCGCCGACGGCGTCGATCGACGCGTCGCCGGTGTCGGGTCAGGCGCCGTTGAATGTGACTTTCACTGGGTCGGGGAGCGATCCGGACGGGTCGGTCGTGTCGTACTCGTGGGCGTTCGGAGACAACACGACGGCGTCGGGGGCGTCGGTTAGCCACTTGTATGGGTCGGCTGGGACGTTTCATGTGACGTTGACGGTGACGGACGATTCGGGGGCGACGGCGTCGGCGAGTCGTGACGTCACTGTCTCTGCGCCCGCCTCGCCGCCGCCGCCTCCTCCTCCGTCTGTGAAGCCGAAGCCGAAGCCGGTGAAGCCGAGGCTTGCGTCGTCGGCGGCGAGTTTCGGGAAGGCGCAGGCGGGTTCGGAGTTCTCGGTGTCGTTCACGGTGACGAACAAGGCGACGGGGAGGGGTGTGAGGGGGTCGCTGACGTGTGCGGCGAAGCTGGCGGGGAAGAAGCTGGCTGCGACGCGGAAGTCGACGAGTTCGTCGGGCGAGGCGATCTGTGTCTGGAAGCTGCCGCGCAGTTCGTCGGGGGACACGTTCGTCGGAGTGATCAGCGAGACGTTCAGGGGCGTCAGGACGAGCCGCTCGTTCTCGACAAAGGTCGTCTGAGCGAAGGCCGTGCTGAGAACGACGTTCGTGCTTTCCGCGGTCGCTGCCCCCTCCAGGCGGGGGCAGCGACCGCCTCAGAGAAGATCGCCGGCGACGCCAGCAGCGTGACGCTCAGCACCGCCGACTCGGGTCGGGCGCCTCATCCTCCGCCGGAACAGAGGCCCCGGGGCCCCGTTCGGTAAACTGGGACTGTCCTTGCCCGGCAGCCGCGGCGGAGACTCGTTCAGGAGTCGGGCAGAAAGGGGTCGTTAGCTTGTTCGAACGGTTCACAGAGCGTGCCCGGCAGGTCGTGGTTCTGGCGCAGGACGAGGCCAGAGCCCTCAAGCACAACTACATCGGCACCGAGCACATCCTGCTCGGTCTTCTCCGTGAGGAGGAGGGCCTCGCCGCACGCGTGCTCGAATCGCTCGACATCACGGTCGAAGAGGTTCGCGCGCAGGTGGCGCGGATCGTCGGCCAGGGCGACGAGGTGACGACCGGCCAGATCCCGTTCACGCCGCGCGCGAAGAAGGTGCTGGAGCTGGCTCTTCGCGAGGCGCTCTCCCTCGGCCACAACTACATCGGCACCGAGCACATCCTGCTCGGCCTGGTGCGCGAGAACGAGGGTGTCGCCGCGCGGATCCTGCTCGACTTCGACGCCGACGCCGAGAAGATCCGCAACGAGATCATCCGCATGCTGAGCGGGCCGGGTAGGCGTCAGCAGGGACAGGCGGCGAGCGGTGAGAAGTCGAAGAGCTCGAAGCTCCTCGACCAGTTCGGCCGCAACCTGACGCGTCAGG
This sequence comes from uncultured Actinomycetes bacterium, assembly GCA_963736045.1. Taxonomy (GTDB): domain Bacteria; phylum Actinomycetota; class Thermoleophilia; order Gaiellales; family Gaiellaceae; genus PALSA-612. The sequence continues at coordinate 207,485 of CAVTNK010000001.1, forward strand.
CCACCGAGGGCAAGCTCGACCCCGTCGTCGGTCGCCAGACCGAGATCGAGCGCGTGATGCAGATCCTGTCACGCCGCACGAAGAACAACCCGGTCCTGATCGGCGAGCCGGGCGTTGGCAAGACGGCCGTCGTCGAGGGTCTCGCCCAGCGGATCGCGGCGGGCCAGGTGCCCGAGCTGCTCAAGGGCAAGCAGATCTACACGCTCGACCTTGCCGCGCTCGTCGCCGGCTCCAAGTACCGCGGGGAGTTCGAGGAGCGCCTGAAGAAGGTGATGAAGGAGATCACCCAGCGGGGCGACATCATCCTGTTCATCGACGAGCTCCACAACCTCGTCGGCGCCGGCGCAGCGGAGGGTGCAATCGACGCTGCTTCGATCCTGAAGCCGGCTCTCGCCCGTGGCGAGCTGCAGACGATCGGCGCGACGACGCTCGACGAGTACCGGAAGTACCTCGAGCGCGACGCGGCTCTCGAGCGCCGTTTCCAGCAGATCCGGGTCGACGAGCCGTCGGTCGACGAGAGTGTCCAGATCCTGCGTGGCCTCCGCGACCGCTACGAGGCGCACCACCGGGTCAAGATCACCGACGAGGCGCTGTCGGCCGCGGCTATCCTCGCCGACCGCTACATCCAGGACAGGCACCTCCCCGACAAGGCGATCGACCTGATCGACGAGGCTGCGTCGCGGATGCGCATCCGCACGATGACCGCCCCGCCGCGCTACCGCGAGCTCGAGGAAGAGATCGAGAAGGTCCGCAAGGAGAAGGAAGACGCGATCGAGGCGCAGGAGTTCGAGAAGGCCGCGAGGCTCCGCGACAAGGAGCGCAAGCTCACGCAGAAGAAGCGCGAGCTCGAGGAGCAGTGGCAGAACGCCGAGTCCGAGGAGCAGCCCGAGATCGGCGAGGAGGAGATCGCCGACGTCGTCTCGATGTGGACGGGCATCCCGGTCTTCAAGCTCACCGAGGCCGAGACCCAGAAGCTGATCCGCATGGAGGAGGAGCTGCACAAGCGCGTGATCGGCCAGCACGAGGCGATCGTGGCCGTGTCGCCAAGTCGATCCGGCGCTGCGCGGGCCGGGATCAAGGATCCCGAAGCGCCCGACCGGCTCGTTCATCTTCCTCGGGCCCTCCGGCGTGGGCAAGACCGAGCTCGCTCGGACGCTCGCCGAGTTCCTGTTCGGCGACGAGGACGCGATGATCCAGGTCGACATGTCGGAGTACATGGAGAAGCACTCCGTGTCCCGGCTCGTCGGCTCGCCGCCCGGCTACATCGGCTACGACGAGGGCGGTCAGCTCACCGAGGCCGTGCGCCGCAAGCCGTACTCGGTGCTTCTGCTCGACGAGGTCGAGAAGGCCCATCCGGACGTCTTCAACATCCTGCTGCAGATCCTCGAGGACGGCCGGCTGACCGACGCGCAGGGTCGCAAGGTCGACTTCCGCAACACGATCGTGATCATGACCTCGAACATCGGCGCTGCCGCGATCTCGAAGAACCAGACGCTCGGCTTCTCGATCGGCGACGAGAGCGGCCTGTCCTACGAGGACATGAAGGAGCGGGTCATGGGAGAGCTGAAGAAGGTCTTCCGCCCCGAGCTCCTGAACCGCATCGACGAGGTGATCGTCTTCCACAAGCTCGCGAAGGACGAGATCATCCAGATCGTCGACCTGCTCATGAAGCGCGTGCGCGAGCAGATGTCGGTCCACGAGGTCGCGATCGAGCTGACGACTGCGGCGCAAGGAGCTGCTCGTCGAGAAGGGTTACGACCCCGCCATGGGCGCGCGGCCGCTGCGCCGCGCGATCCAGCGGCACATCGAGGATCCGCTCGCCGACTTCGTGCTCATGTCCGAGCTCGAGCCGGGCTCGACGATCCTCGTCGACCGCAAGGAAGGCGAGGAGGAGGTCGACATCACGGTCATCGCCGGGCCCGCGAAGCGCGAGAAGGTCACCGTCCCGGCCGAGCCCGAGCCCTCGGGCGACGACGCCGCGGACGACCCAGACGCGGACCTAAGGCGTTCGCAGTCGGGCTCGCAGTCCTCGGTGGCCGCTGGCCGGCGTGGCGCGGCTGCCGGCCACGCACGACGCTCGGCTCGGGCATGCGGCCGTGGAAGCTCGGACAGCCCTTCGTCGAAGCGGCCCGGGCTCGTCCACTCCGAGCGCATCGCCGAGAACGGCGGCCCGGGTGCGTCCGGAGGACCCGGCTCGGCCAGCCGGATCGACTACTACCTCGGACGTGCGAGTCGCCTGGCGGAGTGGCACTCGCGGACGGGTGTACCTGATCGACGTCGCGACGACCGCGGCCGGCGACCGCTCGGCCGACGGCTTCGTCGTCGGCTCGAGCCGCTTCGCCGCCGTTCGCCGCAGCCACGCCGCCGCCGCGGTCACCCGGCGAGGGACCGGTTCGCGCTCGGCGCGAGGTCGCTCACCGTGCTCCGCGCGCACCGGCAAGGAGACGTTCGCACCCTCGTCTACTGGTTCGACGCACGGGGTGTTCTGAACGCGCTGGAGACCTTCGCCGGCGGCTGCTGACCTCGCGGTTGCTGGACATGCCGCGATAGCGCCTTCGTGCCTGGCACTGCCTGGCACGTGCCTGGACCGGTTGTACGCTGGGCCAGGCTGACGATCCGGCACGTGCAGCCGTCCGACTACGGACGCGTGATCCAGCACGTCGACGCCTGGTGGAGCGGACGAGAGATGGCGCCGATGCTCCCGCGCCTGTTCTTCATCCACTTCGAGGGGACGAGCTTCGTCGCCGACCGCGAGGACGGCTCGCTCGCGGGGTTCCTGATCGGCTTCCTCTCGCAGACCGACGCCAGAGACGGCGTACGTCCATTTCGTCGGCGTCGCGCCGGCCGAGCGGGGAACGGGCCTCGGCCGGAAGCTGTACGAACGGTTCTTCGAGGTTGCCGAAGCCCACGGCACGGACGCTCGTCCGCAGCTGTCAGCTCGCCGCCGAACGCCGACTCGATCGCCTTCCACGAGGCGCTCGGGTTCGAGGTCGGAGGGAACGGCGGAGGACTACGACGGGCGGGCAAGAGCCGCGTCCTGCTCGTGCGCCGGCTCTAACCGTCTTGACCTCGAGGCCGCCGAGGAGCGTATAGGCGGTGATGTTGATCGCCGGGCCGCTCTCGCTCGATGTGCACCTTCACGCTACGGCCTCCGAGGAACGAGAAGCCGCCGATCGTGACCCGCGAGCCGTCGGGAACGCGCACCCTGGCGCCCCCGAGGAAGCTGAGGAAGGTCAGCTTCGCTTCCTCGCCTGGTGTGGCGGTCGCATCGACCTCGGCACCGCCGAGGATGGAGATCAGCCTCTGCTCCGTCCAACCAGCGGGAAGGACGATCTCCCGGCCGCCGAAGACGGCGACGTCCGTGCTCATCTCAGACCTCCTCTCCCTTCTCCGCTTCCTCGCCGCCACGGTGCAGCCATGACGGCAGTGAGCGGCAGCACGACGCAGCAGTGAGCGGGGCAGGTGACGGCCTCAGCGAGGCACGTCGCCGACCCGGGAGCCTCGGGCTTCCCGGCGCTCATTTCGACACCCTACAAGACCGATTGCGGCACAGTCGCCGTCAGGGTCGAGGTCTACGATCGGCCGATGGCCAAGGCTCTCCCGCCGTTCTCTACGCGTGCACCGAGTGCGGCTACTCGTCGGCCGATGGTTCGGCAAGTGCCCGTCGTGCGGCACGTTCGGGACGCTCGTCGAGGAGCGGCCACGCCGAGGCGAGCGAAGCGCAGGAAGCGGCGGCTCGCCCACTCCTCCGCCTCGTCGAGGTCGAGGCCGAGGAGTCGAGCCGGATCCCGACCGGCGTGCCCGAGCTCGACCGGGTCCTCGGCGGCGGGCTCGTTCCGGCCTCGCTCGTGCTCGTCGGCGGCGAGCCCGGTGTCGGCAAGTCGACGCTCCTGCTGACGGCGCTCCGGCACATGAGCGGCCGAGCAGGCGGGCGCTGCTCGTCACCGGCGAGGAGTCGGCGGCGCAGGTGAAGCTGCGCGCCGACCGCCTCGGCGGCGCGGCGGCGATCGAGATCCTGGCCGAGACCGAGCTCGACGCCGTCTGCGCGACGCTCGAGCGCGAGCGGCCCGACGTCTGCGTGATCGACTCCGTGCAGACGCTCTACTCGGCCGAGCTCGGGTCGGCGCCCGGGCTCGGTCGCGCAGGTGCGCGAGGCTGCCTCGCGGCTTCTGCCGCGTCGCCAAGGAGTCCGGCGATCGCGCGTCTTCCTCGTCGGCCACGTGACGAAGGACGGCGCCGTCGCCGGCCCGCGCGTGCTCGAGCACCTCGTCGATTGCGTGCTCCAGTTCGAGGGCGACCGCTACCGCGAGCACCGCATCCTGCGCGCGGTCAAGAACCGTTTCGGCTCGACGAACGAGCTCGGGCGTGTTCGAGATGACCGGCGCCGGTCTCGTCGGCGTGCCCGATCCCTCGCGGCTCTTCGGCCGCAGCGACCGCCGGCGAGGTCGGCTCGGCCGTCGCGTGCGCGCTCGAGGGCACGCGGCCGATCCTGCTCGAGATCCAGGCGCTCGTCGCGCCGACCGACCTGGCCATGCCGCGCCGCGGTCGCGACCGGCGTCGACCCCAAGCGCCTCGCCATGATCGTCGCGGTGCTCACCCGCCACGCGCGCGTGCCGCTCGGCCAGGCCGACGTGTTCGTGAACGTCGCCGGCGGCGTGCGCATCGACGAGCCCGGCGCCGATCTCGCCGTCGTGCCTGGCGATCGCCTCCGCGGCGCGCGGCGCCCCGGCACGCGACGGGCCTCGCCGCCTTCGGCGAGGTCGGCCTGACCGGCCGCCTGCGCCCGGCGACGCAGGCCGAGCGGCGGCTCGAGGAGTGCGCGAAGCTCGGCCTCGACGCCGTCCTCGCGCCCATCGGCACGACCTCGCGAGCCGGCACGACGGTCGTCGAGGCGGAGACGATCGGCCGAGCGATCTCCGCCGGGCTCGACGACGGCAGGCGCACCGAAGGTCCGTCTGAGCAGGCACTTTACGTTCGCGAGCCGCCGAAAATGCCTGGAAAGGTGGCTTTTTTAGGCCAAGTTTCGCTAGACTTGTAAAGTCCCGCCGGCGGTTGACGTGTCCGCCGGCGGCTTGGCGACTACGAACGTAGTGCGGGGAAGGGGGAGCGGTTGTACAAGGTCGGCGACAAGGTGGTGTATCCACACCACGGGGCAGGCACGGTCGTCAAGAAGGAGGTGCGCGAGGTACTCGGTGAGAAGCGCGAGTACATGACGATTCAGATCGCGCACAACGACATGGTGGTGAACGTACCGACCGAGAACGCCGAGCGCGTCGGGCTGCGGCGCGTGATCAGCGAAGACATGGTCACGAAGGTCGTGAAGGCGCTGTCCGGGCTCCGGGCACGCAGATGCCGAAGAACTGGAACCGGCGCTTCAAGCACAATCGCGACAAGATGAAGACCGGCGACATCTTCGAGCTCGCCGAGGTCGTCCGGAACCTGTCGCTGCGTGACCACGAGAAGGGTCTCTCGACCGGCGAGAAGCAGATGTTCGTCAAGGCGAAGAAGATCCTCGCCAGCGAGCTGATGTACGCCAAGCAGATGGACGAGGACCAGGCGGCCGTCTGGCTCGACGACGTCCTCGCCGGAATGGGCGCGAACGGCAGGAAGCGCGCGACGAAGCAGAAGGTCGCGCGAGCCCGTCTAGCGCCATACGGTCTTGAGTACCTGGGCGGTCCTCGTCGCGGCCGGCCGTGGCGAGCGGCTCGGCGGGGACCGCCCCAAGGCTTTCGCTCCTCTCGGCGGACGGCCGCTCCTCGCCGAGAGCCTCGAGCGTCTCGAGGCTTCCGACTGGATCGACGCGATCGTCGTCGTCTGGCCGAGGGGTGGGAGGAGCCGTCGATCCTCCTGGCCGAGGAGCTCGGCTGCGGAAAGGTGACCGCGATCGTGACCGGGGGCCGAGCAGGGCGGAGTCGGTGCGCCTCGGCGTCGACGAGGTGCCCGAAGACGCCGTGGCGCATCGTCGTCCACGACGCGGCTCGGCCGCTGCTGCCCGGGAGGTGATCGAGCGCGTGCTTGGCCGCGCTCGGAGAGGGCTGGGACGGCGCCGTTCCGGGCCTTCCGCTCGCGGACACGATCAAGCGCGTCGAGGACGGGCGCGTCGTCGAGACGCTGCCGCGCGACCAGCTCGTGGCGGTGCAGACGCCGCAGGCGTTCGCCGCGCCGGTGCTTCGGAAGGCGCTCTCGGGTGACGTCGCCGCCGCGAGCGACTGCGCGTCGCTCGTCGAGGCGCGCGGCGGCCGCGTCACGGTCGTGCCGGGCGACGAGCGGCTCCTCAAGGTCACGACGCCGGCCGACCTCGCCCTCGTCGAAGCTGGCTCTGTCGGAGGACAGACCCGGGTCTGTCCCCCTGGCCGAAGCGGACGCGGCGTGATCGTCGACTACCACATGCACCTACGCCGGGCCGGAGCTGGCCGCTCAGAGGACGTCGACCTCAGGGTGGCCACGATCGAACCGTTCCTGGAGACGGCGGCCGCGCGCGGGGTCGACGAGATCGGCTTCACGGAGCACGTCTACTACTTCCGGCAGACCCTCCCGATCTGGGATCTGCCCGTACCAGACCGAACGCTGCGTCTACGACCTCGACGTCTACTGCGACGCGGTGCTGGAGGCGAAGCGGCGTGGATTGCCGGTCAAGCTCGGGCTCGAGGTCGACTACGTCGGTGATCGTCAGGCGGCGCTGGCGACGCTCCTGGACGACTATCCGTGGGACTTCCTGCTCGGATCGGTGCACTGGATCGACGGTCTCGCCGTCGACCAGGAGCCGGGAATCTGGGCGGAGCACTCGGTCGACGAGGTGTGGCGTCCGTTACGTCGACGCGCTCGCGAGCTCGCGACGAGCGGCGCCGTCGACGTGCTCGCCCACCCGGACCTCGCCAAGATCTTCTCGCGACGACCCGGCCGGCGACGTGCTCGCCGACGCTGCACGCACGGCTGGCAGAAGCAGCGGCGGAGGCCGGTGTCGCCCTCGAGATCTCGACTGCCGGGCTCCGCAAGCCGGTCGGGAGAGCTGTATCCGGACGCATCGCTTCTCTTCGCCTGCGTCGAGCGCGGCGTGCCCGATGACGATCGCGTCCGATGCCCACACCCCCGAGAATCGTCGGCTACGAGTTCGACGCAGGCGCTCGCACTCGCACGGGAAGCCGGGTGCGAGACTGTGACCGTGTTCGAGGGCAGGACGGGCCGCCAGGAGCCGCTCGGATGAGCGATCTGCGCATCGGGATCGGGGTCGACGCGCACGCGTTCGAGGACGGCATCGCGCTCGTGCTCGGAGGTGTCCGCTTCGACCACCCACGCGGCCTTGCCGGCCACTCCGACGGCGACGTCATCGCGCACGCGCTGACGGACGCCGTGCTCGGCGCAGCCGGCCTCGGCGACATCGGCTCGCTCTTTCCCTCCGACGACCGCGAGCCTTCAGGGCGCCGACTCGCTGGAGCTGCTCGCAGAGGCGTACCGTCGCGTGCGCGAGTCCGGCTACGAGCTCGTCAACGCCGACTGTGTCCTGATCGGTGAGGAGCCGCGTATCGCGGGCCGGCGCGACGAGATGCGCGGGCGGCTCGCAGGGGCGCTCGGAGTCGAGGCCGAGCAGGTCAACGTACGTGCGACGACCACTGATCGGCTCGGCTTCACCGGCCGGGGCGAGGGGCTCGCCGCCCACGCTGTCGCCCTCCTCGAGCGGTGAGGATCGTCCCGACGACGCCTGAGCTCAGGGCTCGCGACTCCTACGCGGCGCTGCGATCGGCGTGGCCGCGATTCCTGCTCCACGACGCCGTCTCCAACGCGAACTGGCACCGGTTGTTCGACGAGTTCGCCGACTTCCAGTTCTCGATGGTCGATGGCGGGGACGTGATTGCCGAAGGGTGCTCGATTCCGGTATGCGGGCTCCCCAGAGCGTGGCGCCACGCGTTCCTGAGCGAGGGCGACCCGGATCGACTTTGCGCGATTCAGGTGCTGGTCGGTCTCGAGCACCAGGGTCGCGGTCTCGCACAGCCGATGCTCCAGCACATGCGCCAGCTCGCCGCGAAGCGCGGCTGGACCCTCTGGGCACCGGTCCGGCCCACCCGGAAGGAGCGCTACCCGCTGACGCCGATCGAGCGCTACGCGACGTGGCGGCGTGCAGACGGGCTGCTCCTCGACCCGTGGCTCCGTGTCCACGAGCGGCTCGGCGCAGAGGTCGTGTCGACGGCGGACGAGGCGATGCGGATCTCGGGAACCGTCGCGGATTGGGAGGAATGGACGGGGATGGTCTTTCCGGACGGAGGTGCCTACGTGGTGCCCGGCGCGCTCGTTCCGGTCGAGATTGACGTCACAGTCGACCAGGGCCTGTACGTGGAACCCTGCGTATGGATGCGCCATGCATAGCCGCGCCTGCCCGACGCCGATCGGCGTGCTCGGCCCCGTCGGCTCGGACCAAGGTCTGAGCGCGCTCCGCTGGTCGGGCCGCGGCCTCGAAGTCGAAGCAAGCAGCGCGCTGCTCGCCTGCTGGCATGCGTTGGCGAAGATTCCCTACGGCTCGACTGTCAGCTACGGCGCTCAGGCTCGCAGTCTCGGGCTCGGGCCCGATGCAGCTCGAGCAGTCAGCGCGGCGAACGGCCGAAACCCGGTTCCGATCGTCCTCCCGTGCCACAGGGTCGTCGGAGCAGACGGATCGCAGGTCGGGTTCGGCGGCGGGCTCGAGCTGAAGCGCGCTCTGATTGAGCACGAGGCGCGCGGGCTGGCCGGCGGCGCACCGGTTGAGCCGACCGACTGGCCACAGGCGCAGCTCCAGCTCCTCTGAGCTCAGGACGGAAGCTCGGCGAGGTCGCCGTCGACGACCACGAGGCCGTCGGCTACGAGCGAGCGCACGACTTCGAGGTCGAGATCGGCCAAGGCCCGCGGCGACTCGGCCACGAGCCGAAGCGTTCGCGCGCGCCGCTGGCGGAACGAGCCTTCGAACGGCCCCTGCTTCCGGGCCGGCTCGAAGCGAAGGCCACGCGACGGACAGTCAGCGGCCAGAGGACACACACCGCAGCGCGGGATGCGCGCGAGGCAGACGGTGGCGCCGAGATCCATCAGTGCCTGGCCGCACGCGCCGTCGAACTCGAGCCCTGTGCGCGCCCGGATGCGCTGCACGTTGGTGTCCTCTGGGACGACGTCGTGACCGAACGCGAAGCAGGCGATCGCGGCCGCGGTGTACGGGCCGACGCCGGGAAGCTCGGTCAGGTCGTCCGGCCAGCCGCGCTCGACGACGACCTGCGCCGCCCGGTGAAGGTTGACCGCCCGCCGGTTGTAGCCGAGCCCTTGCCAGGATCGGATCACGTCGGCCAGCGACGCCGAGGCCAGCGCGCCGGCGGTCGGCCACCGCTCGAGCCACTCGACGTACCGCGGCACCACGCGCGGCACCTGGGTCTGCTGGAGCATGACCTCGGAGACCAGAATCGCGTACGGGTCGTTCGTCGAGCGCCACGGAAGATCGCGCCCGTTCGCGCGGTACCACGCGAGCAGCGCGTCTTTCGGCGGGGCGATCGTGGCCACGGCTCGAACGGGAACCTATCCATCCGTGCCGTCAGTCCGGCCTGAGAGAATCGCCAACGTGAACGCGCTCCCGTCGTCGGCCCGGCTCGAGGCCGCACAGTCCCACCCGGCCTCCCTTGGCCAGCTCGAGGTGATCTCGGGGCCGATGTTCAGCGGCAAGAGCGAGGAGCTGATACGCCGCCTGCGCCGCGTCGGCTACGCGCGCAAGTCGGCGATCCTGTTCAAACCTGCGATCGACGACCGGTACTCGCTCGACGAGGTCGTGAGCCACGAGGGTCAGCGGATGGCGGCGCGGGTCGTTCGCGATTCGTCGCGGATCTTCGAGCTCGCGGCCGGCCACGACGTCGTCGGTGTCGACGAGGCCCAGTTCCTCGACGGGTCGCTCGCCGACGTGTGCGAGGCGATGGTGGCCCGCGGCCAGCGGGTCGTCGTGGCGGGGCTCGACCTCGACTATCGGCGCCAGCCGTTCGGGACGATGCCCGTGCTGCTCGCGATGGCCGACGAGACGTCGAAGCTGAAGGCGGTCTGCCACGCGTGCGGCGAGCCTGCGGGATACACGCAGCGGCTGGTCGACGGCGAGCCGGCCCCGTTCAGCGGCGAGACGGTGCTGATCGGCGGCACCGATTCGTACGAGGCCCGCTGTCGGGCCTGCTACCAGCCCGGCTAACGACCAGCGGGTGGTGGCTCGCCCTCCTGGTACGCTCGATCCCGTGACCACCTGACCGAAGCGTCTCGGCCACCTCTGATCGCGCGCACTTTGCGCGCGGTCCGGCAACGAGACGACGGAGGTGGTCGAGGTGGCAGCAGCGGCAACGCGTTCGGTGGCCCGGCGGGCATGGGAGCGTCGGGCGCAGGAGTCGAAGCTCATCTGCATGTGTTGGGAGTGCCTGCGCAGGCGGGGTATCACGCCCCACCGGGGTGCGCCGGCTTCTTTTCTCACGGATAGTTGTGGCCGGAGGTTCCGCTGCGACTGCGGACGACCTGACACGGCTCCGTGAGGAGGCACTGTCGTCGCATCGGCCGACGTGCCATCAGCGTGCTCAGGGATTGAGCCAGTCCGGCATCCTGCGGAAGTCCCACGCGAGCTCGCCCTCCCCGTTCAGCCACGGGGTCCCTCTGATCCAGCGTTGCGTGTGCACCGGTTCAGGTCCGACGGAGCTCTTCGGCGGGACGCCGCGCGCCGGGTTTCGGAAGTCAGCCTGACAGTGGGCAAACTCGTCCTTGGGCTTCGACGGCCCGGTGATCTTGACGACGGCTCCGTCCCTGGACTGGACCTGGAAGCTCTGGCGCACGACGTCGATCGGCCAGTGGGTCCAGGTGAAGCTCAGGTCTTTCCCGTTACGGCCTAGGTTCGACCGTCGAAGGCCCGACGTCCAGTAGGCACCGGGTAGCGGATCGAGCTCGAACGGGGTGTCGGTCGGACCGGACACGGACTGCGCCGCCCAGTCGACGGTGTATCCCGTCGAGTAGACGACGTCGTAGTCGACGATCACCCACGGCTTCCCGCCGACTGTCCGCCGCGTCACCCGCTGATCGACCTCGAAGTACCGCGCGCGCGAGCTGATCGTCTGGCCCTTCCGCCCCGAGAAGCTGTCCACCATCTCGCATTCGCCTTCCCGCTCGATCGAGGCTCGCCGGGCGGTGGCTGGAAGCGTCGACTGCCACGTGACGTGGAGATAGGCATGTCCGGTTTCCGGCGGCGTCTGTTGTGCCGCTGCGGCGGAGGCCCCTGCGAAGGAGAGGACGACGACCAGAGCCACGAAGCTCTTCAAAGTGCTTCATCGTAAGCCGTAGCCCGATCGATCGGGTCGTTTGGGGGGTAGGCTCCACACGGAGATGACGCTCTGCCCAAGCTGCGGGGCTTCGAACCGCGAAGGCCGCAAGTTCTGCGCCGAGTGCGGGAGCGCCTTCAGCGCTACCTGCCAGGCATGCGGGGCTGCCAACGAGCCCGGAGAGCGCTTCTGCGGCGAGTGCGGCGCGCCGCTGTCACCCGAGGTCGCGGCGAGTGCGGCACCTGCCGTCCCGACCCGCGAGGCCCCGTCGGCCGAACGCCGCCTCGTCACCGTCCTCTTCGCCGACCTGGTCGGCTTCACGCCGCTCTCGGAGTCGCGTGACGCCGAGGAGGTGCGGGAGCTGCTGTCGCGCTACTTCGACACGTGCCGGCGGCTGATCGGGTTGTACGGCGGGACGGTCGAGAAGTTCATCGGTGACGCGGTGATGGCCGTCTGGGGCACGCCCACGGCGACCGAGGACGATGCCGAGCGGGCGGTGCGGGCGGCTCTCGACCTCGTCGCCGCCGTCTCGGCGCTCGGCCAGGAGGTGGGCGCCGAGGAGCTCCGCGCACGTGCGGGAGTGCTGACGGGCGAAGCTGCCGTGACGCTGGGCGCCGAGGGTGAGGGCATGGTCGCGGGCGACCTCGTGAACACGGCCTCGCGCGTGCAGTCGGTCGCCCAGCCGGGTGCGGTCTATGTGGGCGACTCCACGCGCCGCTCGACGGAGCGGACGATCGTCTACGAGGAGGCGGGCTCGTTCGAGCTCAAGGGCAAGGAGGGCCTGACCCCGCTTTGGAGAGCACAGCGAGTCGTCTCGGGTCTCCGTGGCTCGCTCAAGTCGCACGGCCTCGAGGCACCGTTCGTCGGCCGCGACCGCGAGTTGCGCCAGATCAAGGAGCTGTTCCACGCGACCGCGGACGAGAAGAAGGCGCACCTCGTCTCGGTCACTGGCATCGCGGGAATCGGCAAGTCGCGTCTCGGCTGGGAGTTCTACAAGTACTTCGACGGCATCGCGGAGACCGTCTACTGGCACCGCGGGCGCTGCCTCTCCTACGGCGAGGGCGTCACCTACTGGGCACTGGCGGACATGGTGCGCATGCGCTGCCGGATTGCCGAAGAGGAGGAACCGGCGTCTGCGCAGGCGAAGCTCCGCGCCACGCTGGAGGAGCACATCCTCGATCCCGAAGAGCGAGGCTTCCTCGAGCCGCGGCTCGCGCACCTGCTCGGGCTGGCCGAGCACCAGGCTCGCGACCAGCAGGACCTCTTCGCGGCCTGGCGACTCTTCTTCGAGCGGCTGGCCGAGGGCTACCCGACGGTGCTCGCATTCGAGGACATGCAGTGGGCTGACGCGCAGCCTGCTCGATTTCGTCGAGTACCTGCTCGACTGGTCGCGGAGCTCGCCCATCTTCGTGGTCACCCTTGCCAGGCCGGAGCTGGTCGAGCGCAGGCCGACCTGGGGCGCCGGCCAGCGCAGCTTCACATCGCTCTATCTGGAGCCGCTCTCGCAACAGGCGATGGAGGAGCTGCTGGCCGGGCTCGTACCCGGGCTTCCGGACACGCTGCGCGAGCAAATCCTCGCCCGGGCAGAGGGAGTCCCTCTCTACGCGGTCGAGACGGTGCGGATGCTGCTCGATCGCGGAGCGCTCGTGCAGGAGGGATCCGTCTACCGGCCGGTCGGCGAGATCGGTTCGCTCGAGGTGCCCGAGACCCTGCACGCCCTCATCGCCGCGCGGCTCGACGGGCTCTCGCCCGAGGAGCGACGGCTGCTCCAGGACGCGGCCGTGCTCGGCAAGACCTTCACGAACGATGCGCTGGCGGCGCTCGCGGGCTCCGAAACCGCGATCGAGCCGCTGCTCACGTCCCTCGTGCGCAAGGAGGTGCTCGGCGTCCAGGCCGATCCCCGCTCGCCCGAGCACGGCCAGTACGGCTTCCTGCAAGACCTCGTGCGCCATGTCGCCTACGAGACGCTGTCGAAGCGCGAGCGCCGGTCGAGGCATCTGGCCGCGGCCGAGCACCTGAGCCGGGCTTTTTCCGCCGACGAGGACGAGGTCGTCGAGGTGATCGCATCGCACTACCTCGCCGCCCACGAGGCCGCTCCGGACGCCGAAGACGCGGCCGAGATCAAGGGCAAGGCGCGGGCAATGCTGGCGCGGGCCGGGGAGCGCGCCGAATCGCTCGCGGCGGCCGCAGAGGCGAGGCGCTACTTCGAGCAGGCGGCCGAGCTGACCGACGATCCGTCAGAGCGAGCCGGGTTGCTCGGCCAGGCGGGTGAGATGGCCGTGAGAGCCGGCGAACCCGACTCGGCACGCCGCCTGCTCGAGCTGTCGATCGAGCTCCACGAGACATGCGGCGATACGCACGCCGCCGCGCGTGTCTACCTGAGCCTCGGCAGGCTCGAGGCCGCGACCGGCCGTCGCGACGAGGCGATGGACAGGCTGGAGAGCGTCCTCGCTGTGATCTCGAATGACGAGCCCGACGAGGATCTCGCGCTCCTGGCGGCCACTCTTGCGCTCGGGCACTGGTTCAGCGGGGATTTCGAGCGCGCCGCCGAGCGGGCCGAGTTGGCACTCGACATCGCCGAGGCGCACGCGTTCGCGCTGCCGCTCGCGCGGGCGCTGCGGGCGAAGGCGGGCATTGCGACGAGTCGGGGACACCCCCAGGAGGCCGGGGGGCTGCTCGGCCGAGCCCTCGAGATCGCGCTCGAGCACGACCTCGCGGATGAGGCGAGCGTCTGCTACTTCTGGCTCTCCGACCGGTGCTTCCAGCGCGACACGTATGCCGCCGCACTCGGCTACCTCGACGAGTCCCTCGCGCTTGGACGGAAGCTCGGCAGCCGTCCGCAGGAGTGGGCGGTGCTGGCCGAGCGGACGTATCCCCAGTTCATGCTCGGCCGTTGGGGCGAAGCCCTGGCCGTGATCGACGAGTTCACCCAGGAGCAGATCGACTCCGGCGGAACGGTGCTCAGCCTGCTCCAGACAGGCGTCGCGATCAACATCCATCGCGGCCAGCTCGAGCCCGCCCGCCGCGTGTTCTCGATGTTCTCGCGGCTCGAGGGCTCCAGCGATCTCCAGGAGCTGACCATCTTCACATCCGTGCGAGCTTCGTTGCACCGGGCCGAGGGACAACTGAGCGAGGCGCTGGCCGACGCCGAGGCCACGCTTGACTCGCTCGAGGTGATGGGCATCACGCCGCAGGCCGTCAAGCAGGGCATCGTCGAGGCCGTGGAATCGGCCCTCGCTCTCGGTGACAAGGCGAAGGCCGAGGAGGTGCTCGCGCTCGTCGAGACTGTCCCGCCCGGAACGCGGCCACCGTACCTCGACGCGCAGGCAAAGCGCTTCCGGGCGCGCATGGCGGGCGACCCGGCGGGTTACGAGGCCGCCGCGGCCGGCTTCCACGCCCTCGAGATCCCCTTCTGGCTCGCAGTCACGCTGCTCGAGCACGGCGAACTGACGGGCAGCGAGGAGTCACTCGACGAGGCGCGCGAGATCTTCGAACGGCTCGAGGCAACGCCCTGGCTCGAGCGAGTCGCAGCGGCTGCCCGCACGCAGCAGCCGCAGGTCACAGCCTGACGGCGTTCGGCTAGGCCGAAGCGCTGGCCGCGAGGTCGACCGGACACGAGACGCCTGTGCCGCCGAGCCCGCAGTAGCCGTTCGGGTTCTTCGCCAGGTACTGCTGGTGGTACGACTCCGCGTAGTAGAACTCGCCGGCGTCGGCGATCTCGGTCGTGATCGTCCCGTGGCCCGCCGCATCGAGCGCCTGCTGGAACATCTCGCGGGAGCGCTCCGCGATCGCCCGGTGCGCGGGGCTCGAGCAGAGAACGATCGACCGGTACTGCGTGCCGCGGTCGTTCCCCTGCCGCATCCCCTGCGTCGGATCGTGTCCATCCCAGAACAGGCGGAGGATCGTCTCGTAGCTCGTCTTACCCGGGTCGAAGACGACGAGAACGACCTCGGCGTGTCCCGTCCGGCCGCTGCACACCTCTTCGTAGGTCGGGTTCGGCGTGAAGCCGCCCGCATAGCCGACGGCCGTCGTGTAGACGCCCGGCGCCTGCCAGAAGATCCGCTCGGCTCCCCAGAAGCAGCCCATGCCGACGATCGCGCGCTCGTAGCTCCTCGGAAACGGTGGAGCGATCGGCGTGCCCAGGATGTCGTGGTGAGCGGGCACCGGCATCGGCTCCTCGCGCCCCGGAAGCGCGTCGTCCGGCTCGACCATGGCGGACTTGTCCTTGAAGAGGAAGCTCACGCCGCAAGCCTAGCGGGTGCCTGGCACATGCCTGTCCCTGTGCCTGTCACCTGCCTGTCCCCTGCCCGCGCGCCGAGGCCCGCCGCCGCTGGCGGTCGTCGACGTCGAAGACGATCTGGAGCACCCAGTTCACGCCCCAGATCACGATCGTGGCCCAGATCGCGGCCCCGAAGTGGTCGATCGTGAACCCGGACACGAGCCAGTCGGTGACGTAGAGCATGAGGACGTTGACGAAGAAGAGCGCGATCCCGAGCGTGAGGAGGATGACCGGGAGCGCGAGCAGCCTGGCCGCGGGTTTGAGGAAGAGGTTGACCGCTGCGAATACGAGCGCGGTCAGGAGCAGCGTGCCGAAGCTGTCGGAGTAGTCGATGCCGTCGACGAGCCCGGCCGCCGCGAACAGCGCGACCACGTTGAAGATCCACATGATGAGCAGCCGCCGGAAGAGGCGCATGACCCGGAGCGATCGTAGCGCGCGGCTCTGGCATGCCGTCCCGGGGCGATGGAACACTCCCGTCGTGGGGCTGCACTCGCTCGAGGTGGTCGAAGACGCGCACGAGGCAGCACGCCGGCTCGCCGAGCTGATCGCCGGCCGTGCGCGGGATGCGGCTGGCCGGCGCGGGGCGGTTCTCGCTCGCTCTGTCCGGCGGCCGGGCGCCGTGGGAGGCGTTCCGGCTGCTTGGCGCCGAGGACGTGCCCTGGGACCGGGTCGAGATCTTCCAGGTGGACGAGCGGATCGCGCCGCCCGGAAGCGACGAGCGGAACCTGACGCACCTGCAGGAGTCGCTTCCGGCCGCTGCCCTGTCCTGTCTCCGGCCGATGCCGGTCGAGACCGCCGACCTCGAGGACGCCGCCGCGGCGTACGCCGCCCTCCTACCCGAGCGGCTCGATCTCGTCCACCTCGGCCTCGGCCCCGACGGCCACACGGCCTCGCTCGTGCCGGGAGACGCGGTGCTCGACGTGCGCGACCGGGACGTCGCCATCACCGCCGCCGAGTACCAGGGCCGGCGCCGGATGACGCTCACCTATGCGGCCCTCGACCGCGCGGACGAGCTCGCTCTGGCTCGTCACGGGTGAGGAGAAGGCCGGCCCGCTCCGCCTGCTTGAGAGTGGCGATGGCTCGATCCCGGCCGGAAGGGTTCGCAATGCGCACTCGCTGATCCTCGCCGACCGCTCAGCGGCAGCCCGTTCGTGATTCCTTCCCCGAGTCGAGGGATGGCGTTTGCAGCGGCAAGTACCTATAGTTCGCGGACTTCGTGCGTCGAAAGCTTGGGGAGGCACCGCTGCGGTATCTGATTGCAAGGGACGGCTCGAGGGCCAGGCGCCGCCTGTTGTCGGGCGTGCTCGGTGTGGTTCTCGTTGCGCTGTTCGCCGCCGCTTTCGGCGTTGCGACCACGCTCGGCGCCCGTGGTCCACGGCTCCCGTGGCCGCACGGGACGAGCGCGCAGCCGACGACCACCACGACGTCGACCACCACGACGTCGACATCGACTACGCCGACCTCGACCAAACCAAAGCCCGGGAAGCCCGACCCGAGGAATCAACCCAGCACCCGGCCACGGGTCGCAGCGGCTCTGGGAACAGACGCCGCGGTGATCGACAACGGCACCGTGATGCTCGGAGTCAACGATGCCGGCGACCTGAACTGTTGCTCAGGCTCTAACGGCGGACCGGACGGAAGCGGAACGACGATCGTGGGTCTGCGTTACGACCCGACCGGCTTCGAGTCCACGGCAGACGGTTGCACCTGCGAGGGGTGGGGTGTTGCCGACGCCGGGACCGGCACGTGGGGAGGGGCAAATACGGCTGTCGGAGGGAACTCGAACATCGAAGGTGTCAGCTTCACCTCGACATCGACGACGGCCGTCTCCGTCGTCGATGTCTTGGACGAGTCGAGTACACCGGTCATGCGAGTCACCCATGACTACCACCCTTCGGTGACGCCGAATCTGTACGAGGTAACGGTCAGCGTCAAGAACCTGAGCACCACGGCGACGATCAGCGATCTTCGCTACCGCCGCGCAATGGACTGGGACATTCAACCGACGCCAACCGATGAGTTCGTGACCATCCACACGGGCGGCGCAGCGAATGTCCTCTCCTCGAGCGACGACGGCTTCGCAGGCTCGAACCCACTCATCTCGCCCGTGCCGATCCTTTTCAGCGGTGAAGCAACGCACAGCGGCCCAGCCGACCATGGTGCGGTGTTCGACTTCGGGTTCGGCCCGACTCGCTCCGGGAGCAACACGAACCTTCAACACCTACTACGGCGCGCACGCGACCGAGTCCGGCGCGCTCGGCGCTTTGGTCGCCGCCGGTGCCGAGGTTTATTCGTTGGGGCAGGCGAATGCGGGCGGGTCTCCTGACCTGACGACGAACACGTTCATCTTCGGCTTCTCCGGGGTCTGGAGGGACGCATCTGAGTGACATCACGTTGGCGCCCGAGACGGCAACGAATCCCATCGGTACGAACCACACTGTCACGGCTCAGGTCACCACGGACGGCAGTCCGGTTGTGGGTACGACGGTGTCGTTCGAAATCGTCGACGGCCCCAATGCAGGCACGACGGGGACTAACGTCACGGACTCGGATGGAAAGGCGTCATTCACCTACACGGACACGGGAGGCGCAGGAACCGATCACATCCAAGCTTCGTTCGTCGATTCGAACGAGACCTCGCAGACCTCGAACATCGTCACGAAGACCTGGGAAGTGGGGGTTGACACGACGCCGCCGACATTGACCGTTCCTTCGAGCGACATCACGAAGGAGGCGACGTCGTCGGCAGGGGCCCCCGCAGCCTCAGCGTGACCGCATCCGACGACGTCGACCCGAACCCGACCGTCGACTGCTCGTCGGCGCCGACGACAGGGCTCTCGTCAGGGTCCACCTTCCCGATCGGCAGACGACGATCACGTGTACGGCGTCCGACCATGCGAGTCCCGACGCCGAACACGTCGGATCCGCAGAGCTTCCACGTCACCGTGCAGGACACGACCCCGCCGTCATTCTCCGGCGTTCCCTCCGAACCGGAGCGTCGAGGCAACGTCCGCGAGCCGGCGCCGTCGTCACCTACACGGCTCCGACCGCTTCGGACCTCGTCGACGGCGCGCGCTCGGTCAACTGCGCGCCGACGTCCGGATCGACTGTTCGGCATCGGCCAGACGACTGTGGACTGCTCCGCGACCGACGCCCACTCGAACACGGGCCACGCCACATTCCTCGTCACGGTCGGAGACACGACCCCGCCGACGTTGACGGTGCCGGGGAATATCACGGCGGAGGCGACGTCGTCGGCGGGTGCGGTGGTGGCGTTCAGCGTGACCGCCTCTGACGCTGTGGATCCGAGCCCGATCGTCAGCTGCGATCACAACTCTGGTGAGACGTTCCCGATCGGTGCGACGACGGTGACCTGCGCGGCCTCGGACGCGAACTCGAACACGTCGGCGCCGCAGAGCTTCACGGTGACGGTTGAGGACACGACGGGGCCGGTGTTGACGGTGCCGGCTGATATCTCGGTCACGACGAGCGATCCGTCGGGGCTCGTCGTCACGTTCGTGGCTTCGGCGACGGATGCGGTCGATCCGGTTGCCGCAGTGTGCAACCCGGCTTCGGGCTCGAAGTTCCCGGTCGGCGTGACGACGGTCAACTGCTCGGCCGCGGACACGAGCAGGAACACGTCGTCGGGGAGCTTCCAGGTGACGGTGACGCTGACGTCGTCGTCTCCGCCTCCGCCGCCGCCGCCTCCGCCCGCACCCCCGGCGCCACCTGCGCCACCGCCCCCGCCACCTCCACCGCCGCCGCCCCCGCCTCCTCCGCCGATCGAGCAGCGGAACGTGAACGTGCAGCCGGTTCCGGGTCTGGGTGAGGCGTTGGTGAAGCTGCCGGGCACCGACAAGTTCGTGCCGCTCAGTGACGTAACTGATCTGCCGCCGGGGACGGTCGTCACCTTCCCGACGGGCACGGCGATCGCGCTCTCCGATCCGTTGGGCCAGACGATGATCTTCTACGGTGATCCGTCGAGCGCCTCGAACACGTTCGTCTACCTGGGCATCCAGAACGGTGTCATCGTCCTCCAGCTCGTCAGCGGCGGCAGCGGCGGCGGGCAGGAGGTTTCGGGTAGCGATCACCGCTATCTCGGCGCCAACGCGAAGCCGAGGAAGCCGATCCGGAGCCTGTGGGGTAAGGGCAAGGGCCGCTATACGACCAAGGGCAAGTACGCAGCCGCGACCGTGCTCGGCACGTGGTGGTTCATCGGTGACTATTCGGACGGCACGCTGGTCAAGGTCAAGCGGGAGTCGTCAGCGTCCGCGATGTGGTCAACAAGAAGACGATCCGCGTGAAGGCCGGCCAGACCGTCTTCATCTCGAAGACCAAGGTCGTCAAGAAGAAGCCGAAGCCGGTGAAGAGGAAGTAGTCCGCGCGGCGCCGGTCGTCGACCGAGCCGCGGACGCCGTGCCCTGCGGACATGACGCGGGGTCATGAGCCGGGACGGGATGTTCTTTTCAGCGATCGTGCCCGTGCCCTATAGTTCACGAACTTCGTGCGTCGAGACAGGTTCTTCTGGGGAGGCACCGCTGCGGCTTCTGATGGCAAGAAGAGGCTCAAGGCCCAGGCATCGCCTGCTGTCGGCCGGCGTTGGCTTCGTGTTCGTGGCGCTGTTCGCCGCCGCGTTCGGCGTTGCGACCACGCTCGGTGCCCCGCGGCCCACGGCTCCCGTGGCCGCACGCGACGGGCACGCAGCCGACGACGACGCACGTCGACGAGCACCCAGCCGACGAGCACGCAGCCGGTGCCGTCGACGAACCCGCTCGGGACACCGGGCAAGCCGCCGCCGAAGCCCTTGCCGACGCCACGGCCGGGCGCGGCGGCGCCGCGGGCTCTTCGCCGGGGCGAACGTGGTCGACCTCTCGTCCAACTGCACGAGCGCGGCGAACTGCCGCGATGCTTGGAACGACGACGGCTCCTCGAGCTGTGCTCCCGATCGGCTTCAGCATCAACTTCTTTGGCACGACTCTACAGCAGCGTCTACATCAACAACAACGGCAACCTGACGTTCACCGGGCCCGCTCGGCACGTTCACGCCGTTCAACCTCTATCAACGACCGGGACGAAGATCATCGCGCCGTTCTTCGCCGACGTGGACACCGCGACCCAGCGGCGGCGGAACCGTCTACTACGGGCAACGACCACGTTCCAGGGTCACGCGGCTTCTGCGCGACCTGGGTCGGCGTCGGCTATTACGGGCTTCACACCGACAAGACGAACACCTTCCAGGTGCTGATCGTCAGCGGAGCGACCTCGACAACGCGACGGACGGCTCCGGGCACTTCAACATCGTCTTCAACTACAACCAGATCCAGTGGGAGACCGGCGACGCCAGCGGCGGAAGCGGCGGACTGGGCGGAACGATCCTCGGCGACGATCGGCTACTCGAACGGCGACGGATCAACACGCTCGACTGGCCGGGCTCGCGGTCTCCCGGGGCGTTCCTCGACTCGAACCCGAGCGGCCTGACGCAGCTTCGAGCAACGTCGGCGTCGCCGGGCAGTACGTCATCGCCGGCCCGACCATCGTGGGCGCCCCCGTCGTGACGATCGAGTCCACCGTCCCGGGGACGATCGGGGTCGGGAGAGCTCGACGATCACGTTCAAGGCGACGACCAGCGGCACGTTCGAGACCCGGGTCGGCGGAACGAACTGCTCCGACGGGACCGTGATCGACAGCGGGTCGTACACGGCGCCCGGCGACGACAACGACGACGGTAGCGGCCTCTGACCTCGCGACCGGCTCGAACACGATCCGCGTCTGCGTGACGAACAGCGCGGGCACCGGGGAGGCGACGACGACGGTCACGAACACCGGCGACACGACGCCGCCGACGGTCACGATCGTCTCGACGATCCCGGGGACGATCAACGGAGCGGGGAGCTCGGTCGTGAAGTGGAACGCCAACGAGGCCGGGACGTTCAACGTCCGGCTCGGCTCGAGTTGCTCGACCGGCCATTCGTTCGACAGCGGCAGCTACACGTCCGGCGACCACTCGAGCACGATCGACGCGGCCAGTCTCAGCGAGGGCGCCAACACGATCGTCGTCTGCGTGACCGATGCCGCGACGAATACCGGCTCGGCCACGACTACGGTCACGAAGGACTCGACGGCGCCGTCGTTCTCGAATGTTCCTTCGGATGCGAATGTTGCGGCGACGTCGGCGAGCGGCGCGGTCTTCGATTACACGCCTCCGACGGCGACGGATGCCGTCGACGGCCCGGTTTCGGTTGTCTGTAGCCCGGCGTCGGGTGCGACGTTCCCGATCGGCCAGACGACGGTCGACTGTTCGGCGACGGATGCCCACTCGAACACGGGGCACGCGACCTTCCATGTGACCGTTGGTGACACGGCTGCGCCGTCGTTGACGGTGCCGTCGGATTTCTCGGTCGAGGCGACGTCGGCGAGCGGCGCGACGGTGACGTTCAGCGCGACTGCGACCGATGCTGTCGATCCGAGTCCGACGGTCAACTGTGACCACACGTCGGGTTCGACGTTCCCGCTCGGCCAGACGACGGTGACCTGTACGGCGTCCGATCACGCGACGCCGTCGCCGAACACGTCGGCGCCGAAGAGCTTCCACGTGACGGTTCGGGACGCGACGGCTCCGAGCCTGACGGTTCCGTCGGACTTTTCGGTGGCCGCGACCTCGGCGAGCGGTGCGACGGTGACGTTCAGCGCGACGGCGACGGATGCGGTCGATCCGAGCCCGACCGTCAACTGCGATCACGCTTCGGGTTCGACGTTCCCGATCGGGCAGACGACGGTGACGTGTACCGCTTCGGATCACACGAGCCCGACGCCGAACACCTCGGCGCCGAAGAGCTTCCACGTGACGGTTGGCGACACCACTCCGCCGACGCTGACGGTGCCGGCGGACTTCTCGGTGGCCGCAACGTCGGCGGCGGGTGCGACGGTGACGTTCAGCGCGACGGCTTCGGATGCGGTCGACCCGAGTCCGTCGGTCAATTGTGATCACGCTTCGGGTTCGACGTTCCCGCTCGGGCAGACGACGGTGACGTGTACGGCTTCGGATCATGCGTCGCCGACGCCGAACACGTCGTCGCCCAAGAGCTTCCACGTCACGGTCCAGGACTCGGCGGCTCCGACCCTGACCGTCCCATCGAACTTCTCGGTCGAGGCGACCTCGGCGAGCGGTGCGACGGTGACGTTCAGCGCGACGGCAACCGACACTGTCGATCCGAGCCCGACCGTCAACTGCGATCACGCTTCGGGTTCGACGTTCCCGATCGGGCAGACGACGGTGACGTGTACGGCTTCGGATCACGCGAGCCCGACGCCGAACACCTCGGCGCCGAAGAGCTTCCACGTCACGGTCGGAGATGCCACTCCGCCGACGCTGACGGTGCCGTCGAACTTCGCGGTCGCCGCGACCTCGGCGAGCGGTGCGACGGTGACGTTCAGCGCGACTGCGACCGACACGGTCGATCCGAGCCCGACTGTCAACTGTGACCACGCGTCCGGCTCGACGTTCCCGCTCGGGCAGACGACGGTGACGTGCACGGCGTCGGATCACACGAGCCCAACGCCGAACACGTCGGCGCCGAAGAGCTTCACCGTCACCGTTCAGCGACACGTCGGCTCCGGTGTTGACGGTGCCTGCCGACTTCTCGGTGGCCGCGACCTCGGCGAGCGGTGCGACGGTGACGTTCAGCGCTACGGCTTCGGATGCGGTCGATCCGAGTCCGACGGTGAATTGTGATCACGCGTCGGGTTCGACGTTCCCGCTCGGGCAGACGACGGTGACGTGCACGGCGTCCGATCATGCGTCGCCGACGCCGAACACGTCGGCGCCGAAGAGCTTTACCGTCACGGTTCAGGACTCGGCGGCTCCGACGCTCACCGTTCCGTCCGACTTCTCGGTCGAAGCGGCGTCCTCGTCGGGTGCAACGGTGACGTTCAGCGCGACGGCGACGGACGCGGTTGATCCGAGCCCGACCGTCAACTGCGATCACACGTCGGGCTCCACGTTCCCGATCGGGCAGACGACGGTCAGCTGCACGGCGTCTGATCACACCAGCCCGACTCCGAACACGTCGGCACCGAAGAGCTTCCACGTGACGGTGCGCGACACGACGGCGCCGACCCTGACCGTGCCATCGGACTTCTCGGCGGCTGCGACCTCGGCCAGCGGTGCGACGGTCACCTTCAGCGCGACGGCGACGGATGCGGTCGATCCGAGCCCGACCGTCAACTGCGATCACACGTCCGGTTCCACGTTCCCGATCGGGCAGACGACGGTCAGCTGCACGGCGTCTGATCACACCAGCCCGACTCCGAATACGTCGGCGCCGAAGAGCTTCACGGTCACGGTTCAGGATTCGGCGGCTCCGACGCTGACGGTGCCGAGTGACATCACGAAGGAGGCGACGTCGTCGGCGGGCGCGACCGCGACGTTCAGCGCGACCGCGACCGACAGTGGTCGATCCGAGCCCGACGGTCAACTGTGACCACAACTCCGGTGACACCTTCCCGATCGGGCAGACGACTGTGACCTGTACGGCTTCTGATCACACGAGCCCGACTCCGAACACCTCTGCGCCGAAGAGCTTCCACGTCACGGTCGGCGACACCACGGCTCCGACGTTGACGGTGCCATCCGACTTCTCGGTCGAGGCGACCTCGGCGAGCGGTGCGACGGTGACGTTCAGCGCCACGGCGACGGATGCTGTGGATCCGAGTCCGACGGTCAATTGCGATCACACGTCCGGTTCGACGTTCCCGATCGGCCAGACGACGGTGACGTGTACCGCGTCTGATCACACGAGCCCGACGCCGAACACGTCAGCACCGAAGAGCTTCACGGTCACCGTTCAGGACTCGGCGGCTCCGACCCTGACCGTCCCGTTGGACTTTTCGGTCGAGGCGACCTCGGCGAGCGGCGCGACCGTCACGTTCAGCGCGACGGCGACGGATGCGGTCGATCCGAGCCCGACGGTCAACTGTGATCACGACTTCGGGTTCGACCTTCCCGATCGGCCAGACGACGGTGACGTGTACCGCGTCGGATCATGCGAGCCCGACTGCCGAACACGTCGGCGCCGAAGAGCTTCCACGTCACGGTCGGCGACACCACGGCTCCGACGTTGACGGTGCCATCCGACTTCTCGGTCTCGGCGACCTCGGCGAGCGGTGCGACGGTGACGTTCAGCGCCACGGCGACGGATGCTGTGGATCCGAGTCCGACGGTCAATTGCGATCACACGTCCGGTTCGACGTTCCCGATCGGCCAGACGACGGTGACGTGTACCGCGTCTGATCACACGAGCCCGACGCCGAACACGTCAGCGCCGAAGAGCTTCACGGTCACCGTTCAGGACTCGGCGGCTCCGACGCTGACCGTCCCGTTGGACTTCTCGGTCGAGGCGACCTCGGCGAGCGGCGCGACCGTCACGTTCAGCGCGACGGCGACGGACGCGGTCGATCCGAGCCCGACGGTCAACTGTGATCACGACTCGGGTGTCGACGTTCCCGATCGGCCAGACGACCGTGACGTGTACGGCATCGGACGCGAGCTCGAATACGTCGGCGCCGCAGAGCTTCACCGTCACGGTTCAGGACACGACGGCTCCGACGCTGACGGTGCCCGCTGATTTCTCCGTCGCCGCGACCTCGTGCGAGCGGTGCGACGGTGACCTTCGGCGCGACCGCGACCGACAGTGTCGATCCGAGCCCGACGGTCGGCTGCGACCACAACTCCGGTGACACGTTCCCGCTCGGGCCGACGACGGTGACGTGCACGGCCACGGACGCCTCGAGCAACAGCTCGGCGCCGCAGAGCTTCACCGTCACGGTCGGAGACACGACCCCGCCGACGCTGACGGTGCCGGCCAACATCACCGCCGAAGCGACGTCGTCGGCGGGTGCGGCAGTCGCGTTCAGCGCCACGGCCTCGGACGCGGTCGATCCGAGCCCGACGGTCGGCTGCGACCACAACTCCGGTGACACGTTCCCGCTCGGGCCGACGACGGTGACGTGCACGGCCACGGACGCCTCGAGCAACAGCTCGGCGCCGCAGAGCTTCACCGTGACGGTTCAGGACACCACGGCGACCGGTGCTGACCGTGCCGGCCGACATCTCGGTCACGACGAGCGACCCGTCGGGGATCGCCGTCACCTTCACCGCCACGGCGACCGACGCGGTCGACCCGGTCGCCGCAGTGTGCAGCCCGGCGTCGGGCTCGACCTTCCCGGTCGGCGTGACGACGGTCAACTGCTCGGCCGCGGACACAAGCAGGAACACGTCGTCGGGGAGCTTCCAGGTCACGGTGACGCTGACCTCGGGGTCTCCGCCACCGCCTCCTCCCCCGGCGCCGCGAGCCACCGGCTCCTGCCGCCACCGCC
Source organism: uncultured Actinomycetes bacterium (assembly GCA_963736045.1). Taxonomy (GTDB): domain Bacteria; phylum Actinomycetota; class Thermoleophilia; order Gaiellales; family Gaiellaceae; genus PALSA-612. Next base: position 233,423 of record CAVTNK010000001.1, read on the forward strand.
GCCTCCGCCGCCACCTCCACCGCCGCCGCCCCCGCCGATCGAGCAGCGGAACGTGAACGTGCAGCCGGTTCCGGGTCTGGGTGAGGCGCTGGTGAAGCTGCCGGGCACCGACACGTTCGTGCCGCTCAGCGACGTCACCGACCTGCCGCCGGGGACGATCGTCAACTTCCCGACCGACACGGCGATCGCGCTCTCCGATCCGCAGGGCCAGACGATGATCTTCTACGGTGATCCGTCGAGCGCCTCGAACACGTTCGTCTACCTGGGCGTCCAGAACGGCGTCATCGTCCTCCAGCTCGTCAGCGGCGGCAGTGGCGGTGGGCAGCAGGTCTCGGGCAGCGACCATCGGTATCTCGGGGCCTCGGCCAAGCCGAAGAAGCCGATCCGGAGCCTGTGGGGCAAGGGCAAGGGCCGCTACACGACCAAGGGCAAGTACGCCTCGGCAACGGTGCTCGGTACGTGGTGGTTCATCGGCGACTACTCGGACGGCACGCTCGTCAAGGTCAAGCGCGGAGTCGTCAGCGTGCGCGACGTGGTCAACAAGAAGACGATCCGCGTGAAGGCCGGCCAGACCGTCTTCATCTCGAAGACGAAGATCGTCAAGAAGAAGACGGTCAAGAAGACCGTCAAGAAGCACGCGACGAAGAGGTGAGGCGCGCGGCGCTGGTCGTCGCGCTCGGCGCTTTGCTGCTCTTCCCGGCTGTGGCCTGGCCGCGAGCTTCGAAGACACGGCCGTGCAGCCTGGGCGACCTCAGTCTCTCGCTGGGGGCCGTAAAGGGAGCGCGCGGGGTGGTCGTCACGGCGGGCTTCAACGATTTCCGGGGGCCCGCGTGCAGCCTGCGCATCGCGCTGACGCTGCGGCTGGTGACGAAGGTTCAACACGGTCATCTACTGGCTGTGCGCGGCAATCCCGCCAGAGCCTCAATCATCGCGACCCTGCGGCGGAAGCAGCGCGCGACGGTCTCGTGGGTGTGGTCGAACTGGTGCGGGTCACGCGAGACAGCGGCGGCGACAGTTCTCGCCTCGACCGGCGGTGGCACCGGCATCAAGCTCAACCCGCCGGGCTGCACGTCCAAGAGCAAGCCCTCGACGCTCTCGCGCCGCTGAGAGCCTCTGCTGGTCCGGACATGTCCGGGGGTCTGCCCCCGAGACGTGGCCGTTCTAGCCGGGCTTGATGCGCTCGACCTCGTCGCCGCGCCCGACGAGGATCTCGTACACGAGCCAGGGCGGGAAGAGGCCGTGCTCGACGACGCCCGGTGTGGCCGAGAGCAGGGCGGCGAGCGCGCTCACGTCGTCGACGCGGCCGTCGTAGTCGGCGATGACGCCGCCGTCCGGGCTGGGCGGGGCATCGCGGACAACGACGTTCCCGACGCGCGCCACCGTCGCCTCGAGCCCGAAGCGGAGGAGCTCGAGCGGCACGGGTGGCTCGATCCTCTCGACGAGCTTGTCCGAGGAGGCGACGACCACGAAGCGCTCGGCAGCGGCTGCGACGATCTTCTCGCGCGTGTGCGCTGCGCCGCCTCCCTTGACGAGCCATCCGTCGGGGGCGATCTGGTCGGCGCCGTCGACCGCGACGTCGAGCCGCTCGAGGCGAGTCGAACGGCCCGACCCGGAGGCCGAGTTTCTTGGCGGCCCGCTCCGTGTGCTGCGACGTGGCGACGCAGCGCACGTCGAGCCTGCGAGTGGCGAGGGCCTCGAGGAAGAAGCCGGCCGTCGACCCGCTGCCGAGGCCGACCCGCATCCCGTCCTCGACGAGCCCGGCCGCAGCCTCGGCGGCGAGCCGCTTTTCGCTGTTCACGTCCATACCCTCGGTACTGTACGGCCGTGACGTGGGCTGGTTGGGTACGCGGTGCCGAGGTCGAGCCTTCGATCTACGCGGCGAACTTCGCCGACCTCGGCACCCAGCTCAGAGGGCTCCTGACGGACGGGGCCAGAATCTTCCACTGCGATGTCGGAGACGGGCACTTCATCCGGGAGATCACGATCGGACCTGTCGTGCTCGCCTCGATCTCGAATCTCGTCCACCACCGCGGCGGGGTGCTGGACTGCCATCTGATGGTCTCCGAGCCCGAGCGGCACTTCGAGAGCGTGAAGGATGCCGGCGGAGACAGCGTCACCTTCCACGTCGAGGTCGCGGTCGATCCCGCGAAGACGATTGCCCGGGCAAGGGAGCTGGGGCTCGGCGTCGGCGTCGCCTTCAACCCCGAGACACCGGTCGCACTCGCGGTGGCCGCGGCCGAGGGCGCCGACCTCGCGCTCTGCATGAGCATCCATCCGGGGCTCTCCGGCCAGAAGTTCATGCCGGAGGCGCTCGGTCGTATCGCGGAGCTGAAGACGAAGCTGCCTGCGGGCGTGCTCATCCAGGTCGACGGCGGTGTCCATGCCGAGAACGCGCAGGATCGTCCACGAGGCAGGCGCCGATCTGCTCGTCGCCGGCGCCGCTGTCTTCTGGCAGGACGACTTTGCTCGCGCCTACCGCGAGCTCGCGGACGAGGTTGGAACGGTTTCCTCCGTGGAAGCTCTCGAGCGATGACAGCCCGGGCCCTCCGCCGGCCGGTGAACCACGTCATCGTCCTCTTCGGCGCGACCGGCGACCTCGCCCGGCGAAAGATCATCCCCGGCCTCTTCCACCTCGCGGCTGCAGGCCTGATGCCCGAGGACTACCGCATCATCGGCGCCTCTCGCACCAGCCTTTCGGACGACGAGATCCGCGCGTCTGCGCTGCTGTCGCTGACCGAGTTCGGCGACGGGCGGACGCGCAAGCGCGACCGCATCGCCTTCATCCGGCGGATCTACGGCACCTCCCACGAAGGGCTCGTCTCGACCGTGCAGCAAGCCGAGAGGGAGATCGGCGGCCGTCCGCGGCGGCTCTACCACCTCGCGATCCCGCCGTCCGCCTTCCCGTCGATGCTCGAGATGCTCGCGGCGACGAAGCTCGACCAGCGGGCGCGCGTGATCATCGAGAAGCCGTTCGGCACCGACCTCCACTCGGCGCGGGCGCTCAACAAGGTCGTCCATGCCGGCTTCTCGGAGTCGGAGATCTTCCGGATCGACCACTTCCTCGGCAAGGAGTCGGTCGACAACATCCTCGCCTTCCGCTTCGCCAACGGCCTCTTCGAGCCCGTCTGGAACCGCGAGCACATCGACCACGTCCAGATCGACGTACCCGAGATGCTCTCGATCGAGGGCCGGGCGAGCTTCTACGAGGGCACGGGCGCCTTCCGCGACATGATCGTCACGCACCTCTTCCAGGTGCTCGGCTTCGTGGCGATGGAGCCGCCGACCTCGCTCGACCCGAAGGCTCTGCGGTCGGAGAAGAACAAGGTGTTCGAGGCGATGAAGCCACTCGACCCTGCCGACGTCGTCCGCGGCCAGTACCGCGGCTACCGCGACGAGCCCGGCGTCTCGCGCCGGTCGGGCACCGAGACGTTCGCCGCGCTCCGCGTCGAGATCGACAACTGGCGCTGGGCCGGCGTGCCGTTCTATCTGCGGACGGGCAAGAGCCTGGCGGAGAGCCGACAGTCGATCGTGCTCGCGTTCAGGGAGCCTCCGCTCCGCATGTTCAAGCTCGCCCACGGCCTGTCGCACTCGACGCGCCCGAACGAGCTCCTGATCGAGTTCCGCGACCCGGGCTCGATCTCGACCCGCTTCCTCGCCAAGGTGCCCGGCCCGGCGATGGACCTGAGCGAGGCGACGATGACGTTCAGCTACGGCGATTCCTTCGGCGCCGGCCATCTCGAGGCATACGAGCGGCTGCTCCGCGACGCCATGCTCGGCGACCAGACGCTGTTCACGGACGCGGCGGGGATCGAGCGGCTCTGGGAGGTCTCGACACCGGTGCTCGAGCGACCGGGTCGGATCCACCCCTACGCGCCGGGCTCCTGGGGGCCGAGGGCCGCGGAGACGCTGATCTTGCCGCACTACTGGAGCCTCCCCGACGGGTCGTCTCCTCCAGGCGGAGCGGCGGCCACATGAGCGAGAAGGTGCAGAGCGCGATCATCACTGCTGTCGTCGGCATCGGCATCGTCCTCGTCGTGCGCCTGGTCATGCGCGTCGCCTTCGCGGGCTACGTCGACCGGGTCGGAGGGCGGCGCCCCGAGGAGGTCGCCGGCCTGCGAACCCGCTTCACGATCCTGCAGCGGCTGATCGTCGCGATCCTGCTCGTGATCGTCGCGTGGAGCGTGCTCTCGATCTTCCCGACGACGAGCCACCTCGCTCGCGGCATCTTCGCCTCGGGAGTGGTGTTGACGGTGTTCATCGGCATCGCGCTCGGCGGGCCGCTCGCGAACATCGGCGCCGGCGTCCTGATCGGGTTGACCCAGCCGATACGGCTCGGCGACCGTATTACGATCGGCGAGACCACGGGCACCGCGGCCGAGATCACGCTCATCCACACGGTGCTGATCACCGACGAGGGGCGCCGCGTGTTCGTGCCGAACTCGCAGATGGCGAACTCGGTGGTCGTCAACAGGTCGATCGAAGATCCGAGGCGGGTCGTCAGCGTCCGGCTGCCGATCGCACTGCGCTCCTCGATCGAGCGGGCGCGTCAGATCATTCTGGCGGCGGTGGCGGCGGTGTCAGACACCGAAAACGCGACCCTGACGGACATGTCCGTGGTGCTCGGCGAGTTGACCGAGCACACGGCCTGGCTCACCCTGACCGCGTACGCCGCTGCCGAAAGCGACGTCGGCGGGCTCGCCGGCGAGCTGCGCGAGCGGGCCCTGGAGGCGCTCGCGAGCGAAGGCCTCCTGCCGGCCTGACCTTCGTCTCGCCGTTACGCGGGCGGCGGAGGCGGCTCGTCCGCGGGTGCCTTGGGAGCCGGCGCGGGCGCGGTCGGCGTGGGCGCCGCGTCGGCCTCCGACTTCGCCTTCCAGGTGTTCACGGCCGCGAGGGTGATCAGGATGGCGAGAACGATCCCCACATAGCTCGCCCAGGCCGAGTGGGGATCGTCGATGTTCTTGATCACGGCGAAGACGAGGATCGTCGGTGCGAGCAGGACCGAGAGGTAGCGGTGCGGCAGGGGGAACTTGAGCTCGACGACGTTGGACTGCGCGGCTGCGTTTGCGAGGAAAGCCACCGAGAGCAGCCCGAGAACGACGCCCCAGAAGCCGTGCCAGGCGTTCCGCGAGTACGTCTCCCGGCCGAAGTCGATGGATTGCCAGGCGAGCAGCGTGTCGACGAACATCAGGAAGGCGCCGACGACGAGAAGGGTCACTGCCGGTGAGTGCTTGAACTTCATGCCGCGTCCTTTCGGTTCCGGGGTCCACACTCTGACGCGTCCGGCCCAGGCTTGCAACATGTGCGACCGGTAGCGTCGGCCATACTGGACGCATGAAGCGAGTGCGCTTCGCGCCGAGTCCGACGGGCTCTCTCCACCTCGGCAACGCGCTGAGCGCCGTCGCCAACCGCAACTTCGGCGACTCGCTGCTCCTGCGCATCGTCGACACGGATCCGTCCCGGAACGTAGGCCCCGAGCTCGCGTCGATCATCGACGCGCTTCCCCGCGAGGAAGCCCTGCGGAGGGTCGATGCGGCTTTCTAGCTCGCTTTCCGGGCGCCTCGAGGAGCTGCCGCTACCGCCCGGGCCGATCGGCATGTACGTCTGCGGGCCGACGGTGTACGCGCGGGCCCATATCGGCAACGCGCGGCCGTTCGTGATCTTCTCCTGGCTACGGAACTGGCTGCGTGAAAGCGGTTACGAGGTCGAGTTCGTCCACAACATCACGGATGTCGACGACAAGATCCTCGCCGCGCCCGGCCCGAGCGCCGAGGTGGCGTCACAGGCAGCAGAGTGGTACCTCGAGGACATCGCCGATCTTGGGCTGGGCCTTCCCGACGAGCTCCCACGTGCGACCGAGACGATCTCCGAGATCATCGCCATGATCGAGCGGCTGATCGCCAGTGGCCACGCGTACGAGGTGGACGGCGACGTCTACTTCCGCATCGTGCGGTCTCCGGACTACGGGCAGCTCTCGGGCCAGCGGCCCGACGAGGTTGCAGAGCAGGAGCCGAATCCGCGCAAGGAGGATGCGCGCGACTTCGCTCTCTGGAAGGCGAACAAGCCCGACGAGGACCTCCTCTGGGAGTCGCCGTGGGGCCTCGGACGACCCGGGTGGCACATCGAGTGCTCTGCGATGGCCGAGAAGTTCCTCGGCACGAGCTTCGAGATCCACGGCTCGGGCCGCGACATCGTCTTCCCGCACAACGAGAACGAGCTGGCGCAGTCGCGAGCGCTCGGCAGCGAGTTCGCGCACATCTGGATGCACAACGGAATGCTCCGCTTCACGGGCGAGAAGATGTCGAAGTCGATCGGGCCCGTGACGACGATTCGCGAGGCGATCGACACCTGGGGGCGTGAGACGCTGCTGCTCTTCTTCATGACCGCCCACTGGTCGAAGCCGATCGACTTCTCCGACGAGACGCTCGCTCAGGCGGCCGCGCAGGTCGAGTCGCTTCGCAACAAGCTCCGCTATCCAGCCCGAGCGGCTGACGATTGGGATGAACTGACCGCTGCGCTCGACGACGACTTCAATACACCTGACGCGCTTTCGATCTTGCATCGGTGGCGGGACCGTGACGTCCTCCTCCGCGGCCTGAGGGTGTTCGGGCTCGACTCGCTAGCGGCTGACGACGAAGCTCCCCCCGATCTCGTCGCGCGCGCCGGCAAACGCGAGCAGGCTCGCAAGGCGCGTGACTTTGCCGAGGCCGACCGGCTGCGCGACGAGATCGAGGCGCATGGCTGGGAAGTCCGCGACGAGGACGTCGGCTTCCGCCTCGTCCGCAAGTCTTGACTCCAGAGCTGGTCTACGGTCGCCGTGCCGTCCGCGAGGCGCTGCGCGGGCAGCGGGAGGTGTCCGAGGTGCTGGCGAGCGAGCGAGCTGTCGCCGCCGAGCCGTGGCTCCGCGAGGCACCCGGGCTCCGCCTCCGCGTCGAGCCCGATCGGTCGCTGACCGCCCTCGCGGGAACGTCCGACCATCAGGGCGTCGTCGCGCGCTGCGCGCCGTTCAGGTACGCGGACGCCCGCGAGCTCGCCGGCCGCGAGCAGGCGCTCCTCGTCTGCCTCGACCAGGTCACCGATCCGCGCAACCTCGGCGCCGTTTGCCGGAGCGCCGAGGGCGCGGGTGCTACCGGCGTCGTGCTCCCCGCGCACAACTCGGCCCGCGTGACACCGGCTGTCTGCCGTGCGTCGGCAGGCGCGGTCGAGCATGTCCCGATCGCGGTCGTGCCCAACCTCGCTCGTTTTCTCGGCGAGGTCAAGGGGCCAGCCCTCTGGGTCTACGCCGCCGCGACCGAGAACGCTGTTCCGATGTGGCAGGCCGACCTCACGGGCAGCGTCGCACTCGTCTTCGGAGCAGAGGGAAAGGGGCTGCGTCCGCTCGTCCGCAGAACGTGCGACGGAGCGGTATCGATCCCGCTCGCGGGAAGGATCGAGTCGCTGAACGTGAGCGTCGCCGCGGCGGTCCTCCTCTACGAGGCTATGCGCCAGCGGGCCGTCCGTGCCTGAGAATCGGCCCACATTCGTTGCACGGAGGGCGCGCGGGAGCTGGTATACCCCGTCCCAATCCCCCACCCACCCGGGGAGGGAAGGTGGGGACGAGTCCGTTGGGGCCAGTCGTGGCTGACCCGACCCTCTATCTCTTCGACGGCTACAACCTGCTGCACGCGAGCGGGTTCGGCGACCCGCGCGAGCTCGTCGACCGACTCGCCGACTTCGTCGCCGTGCGCGGGGCCCGCGGCGTCGTCGTGTTCGACGGGGCAGGGCTCGACGCCGATGTCGGGCCGCTCTCCGTCCGCTATGCGGCCGACGCCGACTCGGCGCTCGAGCGTCTCGCGGCCGAGAACCGCAACCGCGAGCGCGTCTGCCTGGTCTCGTCCGACCTCGCCGTCCGTGGCACCTCGGGCCAGGAGGTGCGCAAGCTGACCTCAGACGCGTTCGTCGGCGAGCTCGAACACGTCGAGCACAGCGAGCCCGAATCGTCCCGCCTGAGAGACCGCGTCGATGACGAGACGAGAGCGCGCCTCGAGCGTCTCCGACGCGGCCAAGGCTAGTGTGTTGTTGATTTGCAAGTGACCTTGTAACTCACGCAGGTCCTTGCTATGTTTCCGCCTCAACCTGAGGGTGAGAGTTCGCCTGGGCACATGCACCGCCCCGGTCAGACGAATCGCCGAACGGAGGGAGAGAGCAGCCATGGCAGCCAGCACCGCGACTGCAGGACGGACGCCACAAAAGGCTCAACGACAGCTTGAGGATTTGCAGCTCGTCCTCCGCGCCAGGAACGGAGACACCGGCGCCCGCGACGAGATGATCCGCCGCTACACAGGCTTCGTGCGCATGAAGGCGAGCTCGTACTTCCTTGCAGGCGGCGACTCGGAGGATCTCATCCAGGAGGGGCTGATCGGCCTGTGCAAGGCGATTCGCGACTTTCGCCACGACAAGGAGACGTCGTTCCGCAGCTTTGCCGAGCTCTGTGTGACCCGGCAGATCATCACGGCGATCAAGACCGCGACCCGCTTCAAGCATCAGGCGCTCAACAACTACGTCTCGTTCAGCAACACGCCTGCCGGTCAGGATTCCGACTCGGACTGCACGCTCGGCGACGCGATTCCCGGATCGCTCGTCGACGAGCCGTCCGTGCAGGTGATCTCGACCGAGGAGCTGAAGAGCCTGGTCTTCTGTCTCGGCACCGGCCTGTCGAGGCTCGAGGCTGATGCCCTCCGCTACTACCTCGAGGGCTCCTCCTACGAGGACATGGCCGAACAGCTCGAGTGCGACACGAAGACGATCGACAACGCTCTCCAGCGCGTGAAGCGCAAGATCCTGCTGCACCGCGAGTCGCGCCAGGTCCTCGCCTAGCCGCCTCGCGAATCCACCGGCCGCCCGCCTCTGCCCGGGTCGGTACCCTCGCCCTGTGGGACGGCGACCGAACGCGGCGACGCTTTGCGCCGCGCTGGCCCTGCTCGGTGCGGTCATGCTGGCTCTCCTCCTGCCGGGCGGTGGCCTTGCGTTCCTCGCCGACCCGGGAGGCAGCCTGGAGCCGCCGTCATCGGCCATCAGGCTCGACCAGCGCTCCCGGAGCGCCCTCGTTCTCCAGACCGCGATCTACCGGCTCACGATCGCCAAGAAGAACGGCTCGCTGCTCGAGGTGCTCGACCGGACGACCGGCCTGCGGGCCGTCACGCGCACGAACGGCTGCCTGTGGGGCGCTGTTTCCCCCAGCGACCCGGGCTACATCGGCGGCTGCCGCTTCCAACCCGATGGTTCCGAGCGGTTCTCGTACTCGTGGGACCAGGCATCGACGACGCTGACGCTGACCTACCAGGCCGATCCGGCAGGGCCAAAGCCGGTGAGCGCCGTCGTGACGCTCAAGGCGGCTCGGAGCTATTTCGACCTCCAGCTCGACCTCGAAAGCCAGTTGACGCACGTGGTCACCTCGGTCTCGTTCCCGGTCGATCTGGTCGAGGACGAGAACCTGGTCGAGGCCGGGTACGGGCCGAACTTCCTGCCGGGAGTCCGCTTCCTGCCGGGCTTCTTCCAGAGGGTCAACAACAGCGTCGAGACGTATCCCTCGCGCTGGGCGTATGCCGACTACCTCGCACTCGACCTCGGGGGATCGCATCTCTCCCTCTACTCCGTGAACCCGACGCCCGAGCCGATCGCGCCCGTCAAGCTCGGCTTCGTCCACGACGATGGCGGGCCGTGCTCCAACTCGTCGTTCTGCCTCGTGCACAACTTCCAGACCTGGATCGTCCCCGGCGCGAAGTGGACGAGCCCGGTCATGCGCATCCGCGTCGCCGAGCCGGTCGACGAGACGATCGTCGGCTACCGCTCGGACAACGGCTTCGACTCGTATCCAACCGTGTCCGACAAGACCGGATCGCGCCTGGCGACACTGGCCCGGGCTCCGCTGGTCAAGGCCGACCTCGAGAAGGGTACGCCACCGTTCAAGAGCTGGGCCGGGGCCCTCGGCCAGCTGCCTTCGCCAGCGCTGCTCCATCCGGTCGCATTCGGGCAGGACGGCTTCGACGCGACGAATCCCGACGTTCTGCCGCCCGACGATCGAGTGGGAACGACCGAGGAGTTCCGCGCCGCAGTCAAGGCCGCCCACGCTCGTGACCAGCTGGTGATGCCCTACCTGAACGTGAGCTGGTGGAACCCGAAGTCGCCGACCGTCCAGAACCTCCCGTCACCGCTCACGCCAACCGGAGTTGCCATGCAGGCGTCGAACGGCGTGGCCGTGACCGAGCAGTTCTCCGGAAACGACGGCTACATCGTCTCGCCGTCGGTGCCATACGTTCGCCAGCGAATCGAGGACGAGTTCGGGAGCTGGCAGAACGACGTCCCCGTCGACTGCCTCTTCTTCGACCAGATCGGCGCGCGGCCCTGGAGGCTCGACTTCAACCCGGCATCGCCGACGCCGCTTGCCTACGACGACGGCTGGCTCAGCCTGATGGCCCCGTACGCCAATCGCTGCCTGATGGTCGAGGACGGATGGGATCGCCTCGCGTCGTCGTTCGTCGGCTTCGCGGGAGGCCTGATGCTGATGCAGCGCGAGTTCGACTGGCTCGACGGGCACTACGGCCACGGCAACTGGCAGACGTTCCCGCTCGCGCTCTGGCTCTTCCACGACAAGGTGCTGCTCTACCAGCACGACCTGTACGACGAGACGATGACGTCCGATCTCGAGATGCTCACGTGGAACCTCGCGTACGGCTTCATGCTCTCCTACTCGTGGGACCTGAAGAGGGACACCCTCGCGAGCCCCTGGCTCGGGATTGTCGCAGCCTTCCAGAGCGCGCTCGGGCCGCACTACGCCGGAGTCGGGCTGACGTCGTACCGGCGGATCGCCGACGAGGTGACCGAGACGCGCTTCGGCGACTTCTCAGTCGTCGCGGACTGGAGCAAGACGGTGCCGTATTCTGCGGACGCCTACGGGGTGGCACCGGGCGGCTTCATCGCCCGGACCGACAGCGGCAGCGTCGTCGCCGGAGCGTTTTCCGACCGGTTCGGCGGCACGGCACTCTCCGCGGGAACGCACTACCTCGTCGTCGAGCGCACCCAGGCAGCGGTGAGCGTGAAGCAGCCGCTCGGTCCCGACACGCCGCTCGCTGTCGATCCCCCGCTCGGCTGGAGTTCGGGCCAGACGCTGCACGCGACTGCGCTCGCTCCCGACGGCTCTGCGATCGGCCAGGTCCCGGGGGAGCTCAAAGACGGGCGGTTCGTGTTCACCTACCAGGCCAACGTGGCCGGAAGACAGGTCGGCTCGTACAGCGTCACCGCCGGCTAACCTTGGCGGTGCGCCGGAGTAGCTCAGCTGGCAGAGCAGCGGTTTTGTAAACCGCGGGTCGTGGGTTCGAGTCCCGCCTCCGGCTCCTCCTCCCTACTACCTTCGTGCTGAAGAACCCTGTCACAGCTAGTTGGGGCTCGCTACGTTTCCGATACAGGCAACGCGGGCCGTGAGGGGGCCACAGACGGGCCCACACGGTGGGGCAGAGCCTCTCTTCTTTCTTGTTCAAGTTTCGTGCGTGCGCGCGACGGGGCGTGTGTGCCGCGGTCTCCGATCGCCGTCGCGCTAGTGTCTGGGTCGATGTCTTGTGCGACTTAAGAACGGGCAGACGGTCGGCTGCAGTGACGGTGTCTTCGGAGAGTTGGCGGATGTTGTCATTGATCCGACGACGAAACGGGTGACGCACCTAGTTGTTCAGCCGCATGACCAGGAGGTGTCGTCTCGGCTTGTTCCGATCGATTTGGTTGAACCTGACGAGGAGTCTTCGGCGCTCTCCCTTCGCTGCACGATCGAGGAAGCCAAGAGGTTGGATGAGGTACAGGAGTTCGCCTACTTGCGTGTCGGTGAGTTCCCGGTCGCTGATCCGGGTTGGGATGTCGGCGTCGAGGATCTGCTCGCGAGTCCGTATTACGCCAGCGCGGGTCTAGGCGGTGACCCGTACTACGCTGCCGCGGGCGCGGGTGCAGGCGTCGGCGACGAATACGACCCGCATGTTGGGGCGCGCTACGACCGGATTCCCAAGGGCGAGGTCGAGATCCGGCGCAAGAGCGAGGTCTTGGCCTCTGGCGGTCACTGTGTCGGACACGTCGACGGATTCCTCGTTGATGCCGAAGGTCAGATCACCCATGTTGTGCTCGAGCACGGTCATCTGTGGGGGCGACAGGACGTCACGATCCCGATTGGCAATGTCGCGAAGGTCGAGACCGACGCGGTCACCCTCAACCTGACAAGAGAGGAGGTCGGGGCCCTTCCGCACCAACGCGTTCACCGTTGGGGGATCTAGACGATCACCCCTGTAGCCAACCGTGGACGTTGGCTCTTAGATGAGAGCCTTGTCTCTAGCCGTCGTCGCCTATGTGGAACTACATCGACCTGTTGGCGACGCGGGCACGGCCCGCTTGTGGTCGCCGTCCAGGCTTCGGCGGCGAAAGACAAGGGAGTCGTGCGTCGCCGCGGTTGAGCTCCTGTGCGCCGACGACGTCGGCGAGGAAGCGGATCCCGGGTAGATTCGAGCCGAGCGTCGGGGACAAGGCTCGCTCGATCGAGAAGCGCACGGCCTCGGCAGTGACGACGGCGTTCGACGGTGGTGCGAAGCGCACTTCCCGTCGTACTCTGAACTTGTACGTAATGCCGCCGGCCGAGACGACCGGCATCGCGGCCGCGAGATCCGGGATCACCCGTCGAGGCGAGGCGGGCCTGGCCGAGACGAGCGTTGCGCACGTCGCCTGTTCGGTCATGAACGCCCACGGGTTGTAGGCGAGTGCTGGATCGACCGGATCGAAGACGTACGTCGGGACGATGAGTCGTGCGACGTCACCCTTGAGCGCGTCGATCCGATCCTCGTACGTCCGGCCGGGATTGAGTATGACCGCCAGCGTCGAACCCGTTGCGGTGACCGCCTGTATCGGATGACCGAATCCGTACGATCGCTGCTCGCCACAGAACGTACGTGCGTCTGGCCGGATGGACATGCGGCACGGGTGGTAGGAGAATGGCCGCGTCTGTGAACTACCGTCTCGCCTACGCGATCGGGTTCCACCCCTGGGAAGCCCTGGCGAAGCATCAACCGTTCGCCGGCAAACTGCTAGAGCTGGTGTCCCGTGAAGAGGAGGGACGTGAGCCGCCGTTCGGGCCGGCGCTCGACATCGGCACCGGCAGCGGCGTGTGGGGCGTCTGGCTGGCGAAACGCGGCTGGCAGGTGACCGGAGTCGACGTCGTCGAGAAGGCATTGACCCGTGCTCGCACCCGCGCCGAGAAGGAACGAGTCGAAATGACGATCCAGCGCGCGGACGTGACCGCGCTTCGCGATGCCGGGATCGAGCCTGGTTTCCGGCTACTCCTTGACACCGGCACCTTCCACGGTCTGCCCGACGCCAAGCGTGAGGCGATGGCCCGTGAGCTGGACGCCGTCGCTGGCGTCGATGCCACCATGATCCTCGACTGCTTCGCTCCACGGCGGAGAGGACCGCTGCCACACGGCGCAAGTCGCGCCGACGTCGAGCGGGCTTTTCCGGGATGGACGATCACTGACGCTGAGGTGGCCGATAGCGAACCTGACCCGATCTCGCGGCTCTTCAAGTTCGACGAGCGCTTCTACCGTCTGCGCCGCAAGTGATCGAAGGCGAGCCACTGTCTGCGCGGTTTCAGGTGGCGAGCACGTCTGGCGAGCTCGCGTCGTAGTCGGCGAGCCAGGCCGCGCCGCGTCCCTCCGGGTCGCGCCGGTTCACGCGACGTCGCAATGCGATCTTCAAATCTCGCTGCCAGGCGGCCCACCGGGACGTCAGGTGGTTGCTCTGGCCCCGCTCTCGGGCGGTGAGTACCACCCGGCTTGCTCTCGGCCGGCGGGTGCGCTCGTATCGGGCCAGACCCGTGAGCGGATCAGAAGCCTCCGCCGAGAGCGCAGTCGCCAGGACGGCGCCGTCCTCGATCGCCTGGCAGGCGCCCTGCCCGAGGTAAGGGAGCATCGGATGCGCGGCGTCGCCGAGGACGGTGACCCGGCCGCGCGTCCACCGCGGGATCGGGTCGCGGTCGTACAGCGCCCACTTGTACCAGGTGTCCGCGGCGGCGAAGAGGCGCAGCAGAGACTCGTGCCAGCCGTCGTAGCGCTCGAGCACCTCCTCGCGGCTGCACTCGGCGATCCACGACTCGTGGCGGTAGCCGTCGTCGTCGTAGTGGCAGACGACGTTGATCAGCTCCTCGCCCCGCATGGGATACAGGACGATCGTGCCGTGCGGGCCAAACCACTGGGCGCCTTCGGTGCTGGGCCGGGCGCCGCGAACGGCCTCGGTCGAGACGACGCTTCGGTAGCAGATCTTCCCGGTGAACCGGGGGGCGTCCGGACCGAACAACGAGGTGCGAACGGCTGAGTGGATGCCGTCGGCGCCGACGATGACGTCGGCCTCGATCTCGCTCCCGTCCGCAAAGCGCGCAACCGCGACGGCGCCGTCGGGTTGCACCTCGGTGCATCGCTTGCCCAGAGTGACGATGTCGGCCTGCAGCGCGCCGGCGAGCACGTCGAGGAGATCGGCCCTGTGCACGGTCGCGCCCGCGGTGCCGAACGAGGCGGCCTGCTGTTGCCGGCTCGTCTTGCCGATCAGCCGACCCGTCTTCCAGTTCCGCATGACCTGCCACTCCGACCGCCCCGCCACGTTGCGGACGTCGTCCTCCACGCCGATGGCGCGCAGCACGTTCATCGCGTTGGGGTGCAAGGCAACGCCGGCCCCGATCTCCTTGAGCTCGGCGGTCGCCTCGTAGACCGCCACCTCGATCCCAGCCTGCATCAGCGCGTTCGCCGCTGTCAGCCCGCCGATGCCTCCCCCGATGATCGCGACACGTGTCATGGGGCAAGCGCCTGCTCGAGGTCACCCCAGAGCGCCTCGACGTCCTCGAGGCCGACGCTCAGGCGAAGGATGCCCGGCGGTACCCGATCGCCCTCCCACCGGTGGCGGCCTTCGATTGTCGACTCGACGCCGCCGAGGCTCGTGGCGTTGGTGATCATGGCCGTCGAGGTCTCGACCCGGCGCGCCCCCTCGGCACCCCCGGCGATGTCGAACGAGAGCAGGCCGCCGAAGCCGCCCTCCATGAAGCGAGCTGCCAGCGGATCCGGGCCGAGACCGGGGTAGCGGACACGCTCGACTCGCGGGTGCTCGGCAAGGCGGCGCGCGAGGACGAGCGCGCTCTCCGACTGGCGCCGCACGCGGAGCTCGAGCGTCTTCAGGCTGCGCAGGAGCAGCCAGGCCGGGTCGGGGGCGGCGATCGGCCCGGTCTGTGCCCGGAGCTGCCTGAGCGCCTCGAACTTCTCGCGCTCGCGGCACACGAGCGCGCCGAGCATCACGTCGTGGTGTCCGGCGAGGAACTTGGTCGCACTGTGCAAGACGATGTCAGCACCGTGCTCGAGCGGCCGGCAGAGGATCGGCGTCGAGGCGGTCGCGTCGACCACGACCGGCGCCGGATGCGCCGCGGCAGCCGCGAGATCCGGAAAGGTGAGAAACGGGTTCGTCGGGGCCTCCAGCCAGACGAGGTCGGCGTGGGGAGGCGGCGGTCCGGTCTGGTCGAACTCGACGAACCGTAGGCCCCAGCGCTCGAGAGTGCGAAGGAGCACCGAGGTGCCGTAGTAGGCGCCCTCCGCCAGGGCCACCGTCTGCCCCGGACCGGTCAGCGCGAGCAATGCGGTCGTCGCGGCTGCCATGCCCGAGGCAAAGAGGAGCGCGTGCCCGCCGTCGAGCGTGCCGAGCGCGCGCTGCGCCTCGACGCCGGTCGGATGATCGAAGCGAGCGTAGGAGAACTCGCCCGTCTCGCCGTCCACGTGGGGCCAGCGCGTCGAACGATCGAGTCTCTTCCCCTCGGCCACGGTACTAACCTCTCTCCATGCACACGCTGCAGCGCCCGATCCTGCTCGCTGCTCTCGTGCTGACGGGCGCCCTCGTCGCCTGGATTATCACCGTCGAGCGAATGCTGGGAATGGACGCGGGGCCCGGCACCGACCTGGGCGGGCTCGGTTGGTACGTCGGCATCTGGGTGACGATGATGGCGGCGATGATGCTCCCGTCGGCCGCGCCGATGGTGCTGCTCTACGCGAAGGTGTCCGGCGAGCAGGCTCGCCACGGCCGGAGCTTCGTGCCGACGTGGGTGTTCGTCGCCGGGTACCTCGCCACGTGGACGCTCTACGGCCTCGCCGCCTACGGCGTCTTCCGGGCGATCACGGCGCAGGGCACGGAGTACCTCGCCTGGGATCGATCAGGGCGCTACGTGGCCGGTGGCGCGCTCGTCGCCGCCGGGTTGTACGAGCTGACACCGCTGAAGGATGTTTGCCTTCGCCACTGCCGGAGCCCGCTCCATTTCCTCCTTCACGGCTGGCGCAGCGGCCGCCTGGGTGCGTTCCGGATGGGAGTCGAGCACGGAGCGTTCTGCGTCGGCTGCTGCTGGGGTCTGATGGTGGCACTGTTCGCGCTCGGCGTGATGAGCCTGTTCTGGATGGCCGTTGTGGGAGCGATGATCTTCGCGGAGAAGCTTGCACCGCACGGCGAGCGGCTGACGCGCGTGTTCGCCGTCGCTCTCGTCGCGCTCGGTGTCTGGGTCGCGGCGGCCCCGTCCAGTGTGCCCGGTCTCGTCCAGCCGAACTCGCACGGCGCCGAGCTCGCGCGGATGAAGATGATGAACATGGAGCCGGCAGGCGGCATGAACGAGCAGCCCGGCATGAAGACGGTGCCGGGAGGGGCGATGGAGCCACCTCCGATGCCGACGAAGAAACCAGCCATGGGCATGCCTTCGGGCTAGACCGCGGTTAGGCTCCGCTGATGGCGACCGCGGAGGACTCGACCCAGGCGAAGCTCGAGCGCATGCTCGCGCACCGGGAGGAGGCTCTCCACCAGGCGAGCGAGCGCCACGTCGAGCGGCAGCGCTCGCAGGGAAAGCTCCTGGCGCGCGAGCGGGTCGAGAAGCTGCTCGACGAGGGATCGTTCGTCGAGCTCGACCGCTACGTGCGCCATCGCGAAGTCGAGTTCGGCATGCGCGAGAACCGGCCCCTGGGCGACGCTGTCGTCACCGGCCACGGCACGATCCTCGGACGCAAGGTCTTCGTCTTTTCGCAGGACTTCACGATCTTCGGCGGCTCGCTCTCCGAGGTTTTCGCCGAGAAGGTCTGCAAGGTGATGGAGATGGCGGTCAAGTACGGCTGTCCGGTGATCGGCATCAACGACTCCGGCGGGGCGAGGATCCAGGAAGGCGTCGTCTCGCTCGCCGGCTACGCGGAGATCTTCTGGCGCAATGTCCAGTCGTCGGGCGTCATCCCACAGATCAGCCTGGTGATGGGTCCGTGCGCCGGCGGCGCCGTCTACTCGCCGGCGATCACCGACTTCGTCTTCATGGTCGAAGACAGCTCGTACATGTTCATCACCGGCCCCGATGTGGTGAAGACGGTGACCGGGGAGGAGGTGACCTTCGAAGACCTTGGCGGCGCGGCGACGCACGCGTCGAAGTCGGGTGTCGCGCACTTCATCTCGTCGAACGAGGAGGCCTGCCTCGAGGACGCGCGCTACCTGCTCTCATTCCTGCCGCAGAACAACCTCGAGTCACCGCCGTTTGCCGCGGCCGCCGACCCGGCGGACCGTGAGGAGGCCGAGCTCGACACGCTCGTCCCGGACGATCCGGCCAAGCCGTACGACATCAAGCGTGTGATCGGGCTCGTCGTCGACGATGGGGACTTCCTCGAGGTGCACGAGCGCTATGCCGAGAACATCGTCTGCGGCTTCGCGCGTCTCGGCGGCCACCCCGTCGGCGTGGTCGGAAACCAGCCGCGTACGCTCGCCGGCGTGCTCGACATCGACTCGTCGGTCAAGGCTGCGCGCTTCGTCCGCACGTGTGACGCGTTCAACCTCCCACTCGTCACCTTCGTCGACGTGCCCGGGTTCCTGCCGGGAACCGCCCAGGAGTGGGGAGGCATCATCCGCCATGGCGCGAAGCTCCTCTACGCCTACTGCGAGGCGACGGTGCCGAAGCTCGCGGTGATCACGCGGAAGGCCTACGGGGGCGCCTACGACGTGATGAGCTCGAAGCACATCCGTTCCGACTTCAACTTCGCATGGCCGACAGCGGAGGTCGCGGTCATGGGCCCGGAGGGGGCCGTCAACATCGTCTTCCGCCGGGAGCTCGAAGGCGCCGACGATCCGGAGGGACGGCGCGCCGAGCTGATCCACGAATACCGCGAACGCTTCGCGAATCCCCTTGTCGCGGCGGAGCGCGGCTACGTCGACGACGTGATCGAGCCGAGGCGGACGAGGCCGGTGCTGATCGAGGCTCTCGAGACCGCGCGCTCGAAACGGGAACGCCGCCCGCCGCGCAAGCACGGCAATATCCCCCTCTAGCAGCGGGGAAACCCGGCTTCCCCGCAGGCCCCGCCGGAAACCGCCGACTCTTCGCGTCGACGGCTCGCCTAGAGGCTTGATGTGAAACTCCCGCGGGCTGCAGAATCCGCGGATGAGGATTCTCCGGTTCGATGACAGCCTCGCCGAGCGGATCGGCTGGCGCCCGTACGAGGTGAAGAAGGCTTCCTCGATCAAGCTCGCGGAGGGTGACGGCGAGGCCTATGCGTATGTCCTCTATCTCGAGCCGGGTGGCGAGATCGGCTCACACGAAGCGGGTTTTGGCCAGCTCTTCTTCGCTCTCTCCGGAAGCGGCTGGGTCGCAGGCGCCGATGGCGTGCGCCTCCCGCTCGCGGAGGGCCAGGCGGCCTTCATTGCTCGTGGCGAGATCCACTCGAAAGGCAGCGAGACGGGACTGACCGCGTTGATGTTCCAAGTCCGCGAGCTGACCACGCTGACCCTGTAACCGTCACAACGCGTCCAGGGTTATTGAGTTACCCACCGCTACCGGTGAAATCCGCGCGCGTGGGTGAACCAGGCGTACCGAGACCGTGACGCTTGCCGCGGCGCCTCGATCGAGCTACCAGGTGGCTTGCCGCCGGCCGATCGAGCGAACGGCCGAGTCGATCGTCATCGCCCCATACAGGCAGCCGGCAAGCGGGAGCGTCAGCGTCCACACGGCCCGTAGGCGGAAATAGCGCACCGTCGGCAGGTACGCGGCCGCCATCCCCGCCCAGGCGAGTCCGGCAAGAGCTGCGGCGGCCACGGAAAGGCCTGCGCTTCCGGAGACGGCCAGGCCGAGGGCGGCTCCGAGCAGGAGCGGCGGCAGCGGGAAGAGCAGGACGAGCAGCCCGATCGTCACCGCGAGCAGGAGCCACGAGCAGCGCAGCTCGGTGAATGCGGTGCGCCGAACCATGCGCCAGATACCTGCGAGGTCATGCGTCGCTAAGGCTGGTCACGTCGCCGCGACTGACCGATAGCCGGATCGGCTCGTCCGGTCGCTTGACCAGTCGCGCAAGGCTGACGTCGTCGATCACGCGGTCGCGGATCGCGGCGAACCCGCCGGCTCGCTCCAGCGCGTCGCGTCGCACCAGCACGCAGCCACCGGCCGCGGCTGCCACACGGCTTCGCGGGTCGTTCACACGGCGCATCGGATAGAGCAGGTTGAAGAAGAGGAGAAACGGTGGGATCAGGAGTCGCTCGGCTGGCGAGTGGCAGTGGAGTCGCGCCATGCGGCTGTTCAGCGCCAGTCCGCCGATCTCGCTCTCGGCGACGAGGCGGCGGAGCGAGCCGGGCGCGTGGCGGATGTCCGCGTCGGTCAGAAGGTAGTAGCGGGCCGGATCGTTCTTCGCTGCCACCGCTCCCTGCTCGAGCGCCCAGACCTTGCCGACCCAGCCCTGAGGAATCTCACTCCCGGCGATCACGCGCAGCCGAGCCGACCCGAGTGCCTGCGCAACGCCCGCCGTGTCGTCCGAGGAGCGATCGTCGACGAGGACGACTCGCCACTGGCCCGGGTAGTCCTGCGCGAGGAGCGCCGGAAGGCTCGCGGGCAGCACACGAGCCTCGTTCCGGGCCGGCACGAGCACGGTCACCGACGGCCAGCGCTCCGGATCGGATGGCGGAGGCTCGTCCTCGGCGATCGGCCGCAGGTCCCACGCCCGCGCGGTTCCGGCGAGCACCCCCAGCCACCCGGCGAGCCCGAGCGCGGCGAGGACGATGGAAGCCCCGTGCACGGCGGGACTCTGACAGTCCCGTCGGTACGACTACCCGAGACCCGCTTCGGCGAGCGGGCGGCGCCCCCACGCGAGGCGCGGAGGCCCAGTAGCCGCTCGCGACCGGAGCGAGCCGGACGCCGGTGCTGCCTGAGTCGACCATCCAGCCTGCACCCAGATAGATGCCGGTGTGGTCGATCTCCGTCGGCTTCGAGCGGGCGCCCTTCGGGCCGAAGAAGACGATGTCGGCCGGCTCGAGGGCGGAGGCCGCGATGCGCTCTCGCAGGCGGCACCTCCCCGCTCATGGCGTAGGTCGTTCGGCCCCGCAGCACGTCAGCGAGCGGCGTTCCGGCTGCGTATCCGGCGAGTTTGAAGACGCGCCAGACGAGCCCCGAGCAGTCGAATCCGCCGGGGACAGTGGCGCCGAGCGGCGACTGCGGCTTCTCGCTCGTGCCCGCGTAGACGTACGGGATATCCGACCAGCGAGATCGCCTGCTGGAGGATCGTCTGCTGCCAGCCGGTGACCTCCGGCGGAGCGAAGCTCGTGGCGAGCGTGGTCACGTATTGCGCTTTCCCATCCCTGCCAGCGCAGGATCTTGGCCGCCGGAGTAGGCCGCCTCGGCCCGGGAAGCGACGGCGTTCGGCGCGAGCTCGAGCGACTCCTGCGGAGCTCGGGTGGTCGGTGCGGAAGCCGAGGATTCGTGCGACGACCTCGGTGCCGAGGCGCATGGGGGGCTTGAGACCGGCCGCTCGCAGTCCTGCCGCAAACCGGCTCGCGACACCCGCGAGCCCTTCGCCGCGAACGAGGGCGGCGTCGAGCTGCGCGATCGTCACGGGGGACGTCGGATCGGCAGGCGCAGGCAGCGTCGCACCGGTCAACCCTGCGACCAGCTCGGCGAGGTCGCCCGCGCTCAGCGGGTCGTCTGGACGGAAGGCGACAGCCTCGCCGCCGAGCAACCCGTGCGCAGCGACGAGCTCGATCTCCGGCTTCGCCCACGAGGCTCCACCGGCCGACGCCGTTGCAGACACGGGAAGAGCGGCCACGGCCATGACGACGAGACTCGTGACGGTGAAGCGGCTCACTCCGGATAGATCGTCGGTTCGGGCTCGGTGCTTTAGGCTGAACCGTCGTGGAGGTCGAGATCAGACCCGAGCCGACGGCCGAGGAGCGGGCCGCGATCCTGACGGCGCTCGAGCGAGTTCGCGATGAAGAGGATGGCGATCCCGGGTCCTGGTGGAAGGCCGGCCTCCGCGAGAGCATCGAAGGCGAGGACGACAACGAATGCGAGTAGCAGCTCTCTACGACATCCACGGCAACCTGCCGGCGCTCGAGGCGACTCTCCAGGAGGTCGACGCCGAGGCAGTCGACGCGGTTGTCATCGGCGGTGACATCTCGGCGGGTCCGTTTCCTGTCGAAGCCCTCGAGCTTTGCAGGTCGATCGATGGACAGGTGTTCTGGGTCCGCGGTAACGCTGATCGCCTTCTTGCCGGTGGAGGTGTCGACCAGAGCCTTGCGGACGTCTGGTGCTCCGAGCAGCTCTCGGCCGACGAGCGTGCGTTCCTCGGGGGTCTGCCCGACACCTGTCTGCTCGACGTCACCGGTCTCGGTCGCGTCCGCTTCTGCCACGGCACGCCTCGCTCGGACGACGAGATCCTGACCGAGCGGACGTCTGACGAGCGGCTCGCGGAGGCTCTTGCCGATGTGGGGCAGGCGACGGTCGTCCACGGACACACGCATGTCCCCTACGACCGTCGAGTCGGCGCCCGCCGGCTGATCTGCCCTGGGAGCGTCGGTATGCCCTACGGCGACACAGGGTCCCACTGGGCGATCTTCGGCCCGGACGTGGATCTACGCAGGACCGACTACGACCTCGCGGCTGCGGCCGAGCGGATCAGACAGAGCGGCTGGCCGCAGGCAGCGAGCTTTGCCGCCAACAACGTGCTCGCGGCTCCCAATGCGGAGGAGGCGATCGAGTTCTTCGAGCAGCTCGCCTCAACCGAGGCGAGGATCCGGCCCTAGTGCCGACCGGACCAGCCGCTCGCCGAGCGAGACGAGGTCGTCGCGGGCCTGCGCGGGGTCGCCCGACAGCGCGACGGTCTCGACGTCGGCGAGCGCCTCGACGACGCGGCCCCCGAAGACGACGCAGCGAACCCCGGCCTCGAGGCTCCGCCGTGCGACCTCGCCTGGAGCCTTGCCGGTGGCGGTCGTTCGGTCGACCTGGCCCTCGCCGGTGACGACGATGTCGAAGCCCGCCGGGTCGAAGCCGATCTCGTCGAGGACGAGCGCGGCGCCCGGCCGGAGCTCCGCGCCGAGCGCGGCCAGGGCGGCTCCGAGGCCTCCCGCCGCGCCTGCACCGGGAACGTCCGCATAGGGCGAGAGCTCGGGCATGGCAAGAAGGCGTTCCTCGAGCTCGACGACCTGCTCGGGCGTTGCTCCCTTCTGGGGTGCGAACAGACGGGCCGCGTCGACCAGCGGGACCAGCGCGTCGCACACCACCTGCGTTGGCGCCGGAAGTCGGTGGAGCACCTCGCGAAGTCCGGTGCCGCCGTCGACCGTTCCCGTTCCGCCCAGACAGAGGAGCAAACGGGCGGGCGCTCCCACGGCGGCGATCAGCTCGCCGAAGCCCCGGCTCGACGCTGTCATCGCGTCGAGCCGAGCCGGGTCGAGCGGAACCGCCTCCGCTGCTTCGACCACTGCAGTTCCGTCCGGAAGCTCGAGCCATCGCGCGCGACGCGGGCGGCCGAAGCTGTCGTGCACCTGAGTCTCCAGCCAGGCGCCGCCCTTGCTCCGCCGCAGCACCTCGGCAGTTCCCTCGCCACCGTCGGCAACCGGGAGCTCGAATCCGTCGGCACCGCCCAGTCGGAAGCCCTCGGCGAGACACGATGCCGCCTCCCACGCGGCGAGGACGCCCTTGAGGCTAGCCGGACACGCCAGTCCGCGCATGCGCCTCCTCCAAGGCCGCTTGCTCCTCCCGCTCCGCTTCCGGGAGATCGGTGTCCACGGTGGGCATCCGCCTCAGGCTCGCGAACGAGAGACCCTCCCGGGCAAGGAAGACGAGCCCGAGACCGACGCCGACCGACGCCTCGATCGCCTGCAGCCCGAAGCCGAAGGCGATGCCGTCCGCGTACGGAACGCCGTAGGAGACGAGCGGGATCGCGATCGCCACCTGTACCGCCCCGACGTTACCCGGCCAGAGCGGCACGATCGTGGCCACGTTCATCACGAGGAGGACGAGCCCGGCCGCCGGAAGCCCCTCGTGAATGCCGAACGCTCGCATCGCCGTGTACACGGCGAATAGCTGGGCCACCCAGGCGAGAGACTGGAAGAAGATCGCTCCGGCGGCCGCGGCGGGGCGGTGCATCACGGCAAGCCCCTGCCGCGCCATTGTCACGACCCTCTTCACGGTGCTCGCTCCGTCGAGGTGAACCCGGTGGTCGTCCCCGGGGCGTCGGGCGCCGATCATGGCGAAGACGAAGAGTGTCGCGCCGACCGACACGACCCCGACCAGGGTCGAGTACGCCCAGGCCGGGATCCTGGCGGTGACGAGCACGTAGAGGATGAGCAGGACGATCGGCACGAGGTCGAACATCCGATGCGCGAAGACCGTTCCGGCCAGCGTTGCCCACTGGCCGCGGCGAGGTGGGAGCCGGCGGTTGAGCACGGCGACCCGGGCGAGCTCGCCGATCCGTCCCGGCAGGACGGCATTCGCGAGAAGGCCGACGCAGAACGCCGAGAAGACGAGCGGATAGCGCGGGCTCGGCGGCTCGACCGCCTGGTCGATGACGAGCGCCCACGCGATCGAGCGTGCGACGATCGATGCGAAATTGATCGCGATCGCGACTGCGACCCACGCCCAGCGGACGTCCCGGAAAGCGCTCCCGACGGCACTCCAGTCGGGCCCGAACCAGAGCGCGACGAACACGCCGCCGAAGACGGCGATCGCGATCCCGATCCTGAACCACGGGCTCCGAGACAGGCCGATGGCGGCCGCCTTCATCCGGCCGCTGCCTTGACCGGCTCGCCCGCGACCCGCCCGCCGACGAGGTGCTCGTAGATGTCGAGCAGCCTGCGGGCGATCGGGTCCCAGGAATACCGATCCTCGGCGACCTGGCGCGCGGCCGCCCCGAGCGCCGCTCGCCGGGGCTCGTCCTCGAGGAGCGTTGCGACGGCGTCGGCGAGTGCCCGCGGCTCGCCCGGCGGAACGAGCACACCGGCGCTGTCCGTCATCACCTCTCGATACCCGGGGATGTCCGACGCAACGACCGGAAGCGCACAGGCGAACGCCCTCGTCAGCACCATGCCGAAGCTCTCCATCCCGATCGAGGGCGCAACGAGCACCTTGGCGGCGCACAGTTCCTCGGTGAGCCGGTCCTGGTGCAAGAAGCCGAGCACGTCGATCCCGGTATCGGGCACCCGATGGCGTGCGAGGAGAAGCCGCACGGCGAGCGGGTCGGCGCCGATCACGCGAAGGCGGGCCCCGGTCCTGCGGTGGAGGTCGGGCCACGCGCTGAGCAGGACGGGCAGACCTTTCCGAGGCTCGTGGCGACCGACGAAGACGACGTGGTGCTCGCGGCCGCCGGGATCTGCCACAGGTGGGATGAGGACGCCGTTCGGGACGATGTCGTAGGCGCCGGGGCTCCAGCGGAGCGCCGAGCTTCGCGCCTGCTCCGAGACGGCGATCCGGTAGTCGACACGGTTCATCAAGAAGCCCCACAGATGGACTGCACCCGCGTTCCAGCGCAGCGTCCCGGCGGCGTGCCAGGTGGCGACCACGGGACAGGTCGTCGACGCGATCGCGCCGACGCAGATCGCGGGGGTCATCGGCTCGTGGACGTGCAGCACGTCGAACTGTTGACGCGCGAAGGCTCGCCGGATGCGTGGCATCGTCCACGGGCTGAAGACGAGGTTCGGCAGCGAGCCGTTCGCCGGGACGATCACCGACCGCCCGACCGGGATCACGTCGGCGGGAGGATCGTCGTGGCGGCCGAAGCGGGGGTGAAGGACGCGCGTAAACGAGCCGGGCGGGTCGTTGCCGATGATCGTCTTCGCCTCGACCCCGAGCCTTCGCAGCGCGTCGGCCTGCAGCTCCGCGTGCTCGTTGACGGCGCCCCAGAACGACCACGAGTACGGAACGACGATGCCGACCTTCATGCCCGCGGAAGTCTATGGCCCGGCCGGGCTGAGGCCCCGCGGGTCAGGGCCTCGATCGTCGCCGAGGGTTCAGGCGGCGGACGCGGCTAGACTCGCTGTGATGGACGGAAGCCGGGGCCTCGCCGAGCTGCACACGCATCTCGGCGGCTCAGTCGCCTCCGACATCATGTGGAGCCTCGCGCACGAGCAGGGGATCGCGCTCCCCGTCAAGGACTACTGGGAGTTCGACCGGCTCGTCACCGTCTCGGACCCGCGCGGTGTGCCCGACCTCGACGCGCTCGACGCGATCTACCACTGGACGGAGCTGATCCAGTCGAGTCCGCTTGCCGTCGAGCGCTCGGTGCACGAGGCGATCGGCGGTGCCTACCGGGCGCAGGGGATCACGACGCTCGAGCTCCGCTTCAACCCGATGAAGCGAAACCGCGGCGGAGAGCGCGACCTCGACCACATCATCCTGGCGGCGATCCGCGGCCTCGACCGCGCCGAGCTCGAGTACCCACAGGTGAACGCCGGCCTGATCCTGATGATGGACAGGACCTTCACTGCCGAGCAGAACTCGATCATCGTCGGAAAGGCGATTGGCTGGGCCTCACGCGGGATCGTCGGCGTCGACATCGCCGGGCCGCGGCCTCGAGGGGAGCGCTACGCCTACCGCGACCTGGCCCCGCACGTCGAGGAGGCGCGGGCTGCCGGGCTCGGCGTGACGATCCACGTCGGCGAGGAGGGCGGTCGCTACGGCATCGAGGAGATCGGGGAGGTGATCGAGACGCTGCGGCCGGATCGGATCGGCCACGGCATCCTGGCCGCGCGCGAGCCGGCGCTGATGCGCGAGCTCGCCTCGCGCGGGATCGTGCTCGAGATCTGCCCGACTTCGAATCTGCTCACGAAGGCGCTCGCCGACGAGGACGAGCTACGCGACACGATTCAGGCGTTCGCCGCACAGCGACGTGCCGTTCACGATCGCGACCGACGGCCCGGAGATGATGCGGACGCACCTCCGCGACGAGCTCGAGCTGCTGCGCCGAATCGGCGCGCTCGACGAGGACGGGCTGGCCGCTGCGAACGCCCGCGGGCACGACGCGAGCTTCCTGCGCAGGACCGCTCGCAACGTGGCGTAGCTCGCGAAAGATACGCCTTTCGGTGAATGGCGATTTCGACTTCAGCCTCGATAGCGTCGCCGGCCATGTACGAAACCTTGAAGAGCGCGATTCCGGCGATCACCGCCCGCCAGAGGCAGGTCGTCGAGCTGATCGCGGCAGGCTGCTCGAACGAGGAGATAGGCGCGCGTCTCGGGATCTCCCCGAGAACCGCGAAGGCTCATTCGGACATCCTGCGGCAGAAGCTCGGCGTGCCGAGGCGACGGCAGATCCCGGCCGCCTACAGAGCGGTAACCGGCAACGATCCACTGGCCGCTCCGGCTGCAGTCGGCGCCGGTCGTCGACACTAGTCCTGACCCCGGTGCCCGTCGCCCTTTCGCGGAGCGCGGGCACCGGGTTGCTCGAGAACTCCGGAGTCACGGTACCGTGCCTTCCGCACGCCGCCCGACGAAAGCCGATCATGGATGTCGAGAGCCTCGATGCGTTGGACAAGGGGCGCGGTCATCTCATCACGCGCCCAAGGCTAACGCGCCTCCTCGACGAGTCCACGGCTCGAATCCTCCTTCTCGTCGCTCCCGCCGGCTACGGCAAGACGACCCTGGTGCGTGAGTGGCTGGTCGACCGTCCGTTCGGCTGGTACAGGGGGAATCAGGCAACCGCGGACGTGGCAGCCTTGGCGGTCGGGCTTGCGGAGGCTGCCTCCGAGATCGTGCCTGGCGCGGGTGAGCGCATGACCAACCGGTTGCGAACGGCGCCCGGGACCCCGAAACACGATGTCGAGCCGCTCGCCGAGCTGCTCGCCGAGGATCTCCTGGGATGGCCCGCCGACTCGTGGCTCGTGTTCGACGACTATCACTTCGCATGCGATTCGCCACCGTCCGAGAGCTTTGTCGAGCTTGTGGCCTCGTTGTGTCCTGTTCGGTTCCTGGTGACGAGCCGATCGCGTCCTGCCTGGGCGACGGCAAAGCGGCTCCTGTACGGGGAGGTCTACGAGATCGGTCGAAGCCTGCTTGCCATGGGCCAGGACGAGGCCGCCGATGTCCTCGTCAATCTCCGGGGTACAGAGGCGAGGGAGCTCGTCGCCCTCGCCGACGGTTGGCCGGCTCTAATCGGCCTCGCCGCGCTTGCCAACGACATTGAGCTGCCCGAGGAAGCTGTGCCAGAGGCCATCTATGCCTACTTCGCGGAGGAGCTCTATCGAACTGCGCAGCCGGACATCCAGAAGGGCCTACGCCACCTCTCGCTCGCATCGTCGGTCACGCCCGAGGTTGCAGGCGCTCTGCTCGGGGACGACATGGACGCCGTTCTCGCCAACGGCCTGAGGCTTGGTTTCTTCTCGGATGGTGGTCGTAGCAGGTTTGACCTACACCCCCTCGTTCGCTCCTTCCTGGAGGCGAAGTTCTCGGAGAACCGCGACGACACAACAGATGAGATGGTGTTTCGGCTCGGACGGGCGCTCATCGAGCGCGGGGAGTGGGACGACGCCTTCTCCCTGATCCAAAAGTTCTCATCAAGCCGTCTCTTGGTCGAATTACTCGAAGCGGCACTCCCTCAGATGCTCCGTGAGGTGCGGCTGCCGACGCTTTCACGCTGGGTTAAAACTGCGGCTGCCGACGCTGCCGATTCGGCGATCGTGAACCTCACCGAAGCTGAGCTTGCCTTCCGCGACGGAGATCGAGTTCGCGCGGAAGCTGTTGCGTTACAGGCATCTAGGCGGCTTGAAGACGCCCATCCCTCCATGTCGAGGGCGCTTTGCATAGCCGGATTTACGGCCCATCTTCGTTACCGAGACGCAACTGCGCTCAAACATTTTGATCGCGCGGAGCAGGTCGCTGTGTCACTTGATGCCCGTCGGGAGGTGCTGTGGGGGCGCTTCGTCACGACACTCGACGCAGAAGCACCTGAGTCGGAGCTGATCTTGCAAGAACTCGAAGAGATATCAAGTCACGATATCGACGATTTGCTGCGCCTTGCCAACGGACGTCTTTTGCTCAGTTATCTCGATGGTTGCGTGAACCCTGCACTGGATGCAGCTCGCGACCTACTCCCATTGCTCTCTCGGTCAAAGGATCCTTTTGTGCTTTCTTCATTCCTCAATTCTGTGGCAAACACAGCCGTATTGACGGCAAACTACGCGGAAGCGGTCGAGATCACAGCCGCCGAGATCAGTGAAGCAACAAAGTACAGAATCTCGTTTGTGCTTCCCCACGCACGGTTTCTCAGAGCTGCGGCTTTGTGGGGTCTGCGAGAATTCAAGCAGTGCCTATTACTCGTTGGTCAGGCGGAGCGGGCTGCTACTCAGCTCAAGGATGGTCTTGTTGCAATGAACACTGGTGCGCTACGTGCGCGCCTTCATCTCGCCATTGGCTCTCCCGACGCAGCTCTCGAAGTTCTTGAGCGTTATCAGGACGCCGAGTCGACACGGGGTATGGAGGCCGAGTATCTGGCGTGGTGGTCGCTCGCTCTCGCGTGCGCGCACCGCGCTCGGGAGGCGCGATCCGTGGGTCGGCGTGCCCTGTCGGCATCGCGCCTTATCGAAGTGTCAGCCTTGGTGCCGTGGACTCACGCGATTCTCTCCCTTGCGGCGGGGCCGACGACTCGGAAACGGGCTGTCCAGCGAGCGTTTCGGATCTCCGTCGAGAGCGGGAACATGGACGCTTGTGTCGCCGCGTATCGGGCGAGCCCTGACTTGTTGGAGGTTCTCGTTGAGGACGAGCGGAGTCGCGGGCCGCTGAGACAGCTTCTTAGCCGAGCGAGAGACGAGTCCCTTGGGGCGAGGCTTGGTTTGAACTTCACGTCCGACTTCGGGGAGTCGCTGACGCCGCGGGAACGGGAGGTTCTAGGGCTCCTAGCTCAGGGGTTCAAGAACAAGGAGATCGGCGGCGCGCTCTACATCACCGAGGCGACCGCCAAGGCGCACGTGCGGCACATCTGCAGAAAGCTCGGCGTCCGCAGCCGGACAGAGGCCGCTCTGCGCGCGTCGGAGCTCCTCGGCTGAGCGGGGCTACTGCGCCTCGAAGAGCCAGTACGTGTGGGGGATGCGTCTCGTCCTGGTCACCGACGCGAACGGGGCACCGGTCGGGTACACGCTTGTCGCAGCCAACGAGAAGGAGTACGAGCCTGTGCGTGAGCTCACGACCAGCCACGCCGGCTGCGTCCTGATCGCCGACAAAGGCCTGTGGGGACACGAGTACGCCGCCACCCTCGCCCTGCAAGACGTCACCATCCTCACCCCCAACCGTGTCCGAACAACCGACAACCTCGACCGTGAGAAACGCCTCGCCAGCATCCGGCTCGTGATCGAATCGACGATCGCGAACTTGAAAGGGCAGATGCGACTCGAGCAACACCTGGCGAAAACCCCGGCCGGGCTCGCCCAACGAATCGCGCAACGCCTACTCGCGCTCACCCTCGGCATGCTCCTCAACACCCTCACCAGACGCCCACCCCGAGCACTCGCCGCCTACGACGGACGCTAAACCCACATCAAGCCTCTAGTAGCCCTCGCGGGTGCGCAGCATCTGCGCGACGCCTTCGAGGAGGCTCCAGCAGAGCTCGGGATCTTCCTTGACCATCGGGCGGAAGTCCCAGGCGATCAGCACGTGGGCCTTGATGTCGCTCGTTGCCGTGACGGTGGCCGTTCGCGGCCCGTCGTCGATCAGCGCGATCTCGCCGAAGTAGGCGCCCGGGCCGAGCGTCGTCCGCTCCTGGTCGTGCACCGTCACCTTCGCGGTGCCAGACTCGATAACGAAGAAGCCGATCCCGTGCTTGCCCTCCTCGGCCATCGCCTCGCCGGCGTGGAACGAGCGCTCCTTGAAGAGCGACGCGAGCTTCTTCGCCTCCTTTTCGCTCAGCCCGGCGAAGAGAGTGACCTTCTGGAGGACAGCGGGATCGAGAGCCATCGCCGGATTCTATGCCCCGAGCCGCCGAAGTCCAGACGTCACGGCTCGGGCTTTGCCTCGCCCACCCGGCGTGCGAGCTCCTCGACCTTGCCCTCGGCGGCGTCGAGCTTCTCGCGGCAGATTCGATAGAGCTCCTCGCCGCGCTCCCACAGCGCGATCGCGTCGTCGAGCGGCACGTTCCCGCCTTCGAGCCGGTCGACGATCTGGGCCAGCTCGCGCTCGGCGTCCTCGAAGCCTGGGCTGTCGGTCACGGGCGCGCCTCGTCGACGGTGGCCGAGAAGCCACCCTGGGCGAGCCTCACGTCGACACGATCGCCGGAGGCGAGCGAGGCGGCCGAGCGAACCAGCGCCCCTTCGGCCTGCACGATCGCATAGCCCCGTTCGAGCGTGGCGCGGGGCGACAGTGCCCGCAGCCTTCCGGCCGCGCGCTCGACCGAGGCCCGGCGGCGCTCGACGGTGAGGCCTGCCGAGTCGCGGAGTCGCTTTCCGGCAACGCCGAGTCGATCGCGATGTCGCTCGACCGAACGCCGAACGCCACGCTCGAGCGTCCCGCGAGCTCGATCGAGCGAGCCGAGGAGCTGGTCGAGATCGGGCACGACAAGCCTGGCTGCAGCCGTGGGAGTCGAGGCTCGAACGTCGGCTGCGAGGTCGCAGAGCGGCGAGTCCTGCTCGTGACCGACGGCGCTCACGACCGGCACCGGGCAAGCGACGACCGCCCTCACCACTCGCTCGTCGCTGAACGGGAGCAGGTCTTCGAAGCTCCCGCCTCCGCGCGTCAGCACGACCACGTCCACCTCGGGCTCGGCACAGATCGCCGTCAGCGCTTCGACGACCGCCGTCGGTGCGCGTGGCCCCTGGACCAGCGTCTCGCAGACGACGATCCGGGCGGGCGGGAAGCGAGCCTGGACGGCCGCGATCACGTCGCGTTTGGCCGCCGCGTCGTTCCCGGTCACCAGGCCGATGCGGCGGGGGAACCGCGGCAGCGGTCGTTTGCGCTCGGGCGCGAAGAGACCTTCCGTCGCCAGCTTCTCCTTGAGACGCTCGAGTGCGGCGAGGTGATCGCCTAGCCCGAAGCGCTCGATCGAGAGCGCCCTCAGGCGCAGCTCCCCGCGGGCCTCGTGCAGCTCCGGTCGGCCGTAGACGTGAATGCGCTCGCCTTCCCTGAGCTCGAGCCTGAGCCCGTCGAACTGGCGGCGCGGCATCAGCGCGGCGAGTACAGCGCCACCACCCGAATCTTTCAGCGTGAAGAAGACGCTCTGCCAGCGCTCCTGGCGGCGAAGCTCCCAGATCTCGCCCTCGACCCACACAGTCGGCAGGCGCTGCAGCCACGATGCCACGCCTCCGTTGAACGCCGACACGGTGTAGACGCGGCGGTCACCGTAGTCGATCGCCTCGACCTTCACGCTTCCCAGCCTAGACGCTCTCGTTCGGAGGGGAGCCTGTGGACGAATCGTCACAGAGATGTTCCAGGGACTGTCCCCGGGACGTGGCTCGCGCGGCCACGCATACGGTGCCTGCTAGATCAGGATCTCGGCGGCGAGCTTGGGAGCGCAGCCGGCCTGAACGAGGGCGACGGCCTGGTGCAGATCCGCGCGGGAGTAGGCGAGTCGCTCGGCGAGCGGGACAGGGTAGCCCGCCTCCATCAACACGTGGAGCCGCCATGTTTCGACTTTCGTGCGCTCGTCGTGTGCCTCGATCGTCTGCGTCATCTCGATCAGCCCCCTTTGCTTCGTGCTGACGTAGACGAACCCTGCCCGCATGAGTTGGTGGTCTTAACGAGAGATTTACGGAAGGCCGCAGGGTCGATCAGTCGGCTCGGGAGCGCAACCGATCGGCCTCGTGACGGAACTGCCGCTCGCCCTCGCTCGCGAGGCTCGCCACCCCGCGCTCGAGCTCACGGGCCAGGCGGCGTGCCGCGTTCTCCTGGGCCACCCGAACCTTCTTGTCGAACTCGCCCGCGGCCTCCTCGACGAGACGATTTGACTCCCGTTCGAGCGAGCGCTCGAGCCGCTCGACCTGCCGGCGCTCGACGTCGGCGAACTTGACCTCGAGCCGTGTGATTGCCTCGGCCTCCTCGCGGTCGATCCGCTTCATGAGCTCGCGCTCGCGCTCGCCGAGCCGGTCGGACACCTCCTGAAGCGCCTGCCTGCGCCGCGCGGTCAACTCCTCGAGGTCGGACATCGCGGCGTCGATCGCATCCTTCGCCGCGCGCTGCGCCTCGTCCCGGAACCGCGACACGGTCGCCTTGTGCTCGCGGGAATCGAGCGCCACCGCCTCGATCTCCTGGCGGACCTGCCTGTCGACCTCGACGAGCCGCTCGCGCTGCCGCTCCTCGACCTGACCGATCGCGGCCGCGAGGTCGTTCTCCAGACGCTCGAGGTCCTGCGCCCATACGGCCAGGCGGTCCTCGACTCGCTTCTGCACCTGATGGAGGCGCATGGCGTACTCGGTCGCGGCGCGCCGTTCGCGATCCTCGAACTCCTGGCGGCGCTCCTCGGCCAGACGTCTTGCCTCGTCGGTCAGCATGCCACCGAGCTCGGATCGGATGACCGCGAGCGACCGTTTGAGCTCGGCTGCGCGCTCCGCGTGCTCACGCTCGATGAGGGAAGCGAGCTCTGCGCGCTCGTCCTCGAGCGTCTCATGTGCGTCGTCCTTCCTGCGCCGCATGCCTGCCTCGCATCCTACTCCCGGAGCCAGCAAGCCCCGCTCGGCTCGGGTCAGCGGGCGCGGAACACGACGAGCGCAATCGCCAGGGCGACGAAAGCGAGCGTCAGGGCTTTGAGGGCATCCTCGGGTGCCCTCATCAGCGTGTCCCTGTCGAGGGGGATTGCGCGGCCGTCGCGCAACGTGAGACTCCCTTCGACACGGGCAACCTGGCGGCGGGCAAAGCGAGCCTCTGTGGAGAGCCGTCGCTGGCCAAGGCTCGAGAGCGAGGCGAACGCAGCGGCGACGAGAGCCTCCAAGCGCACCGCCTCGGCGGCCGCAAAGAAGGACGTGAGCAGCGGAAACGCGCCCCAGGCGAGAGCGAACCAGAGGTCGCTGTGGAAGCGTCCCCCGAAGAGCTCGAGGTTGTACGCACACACGATGAAACCGCCGAACCCGACGAATGCGAGCAGCCAGAGAGACCAGGCCAGGGCGGCGGCGACGCCGATGCCGACGGCGGCTCCGATCGAGACGGCTGCGAGTCCCCACAGAACGCGCGCCGGGATCCTCGTGCCAAGCGGCCGCCCGTGCAGCTCATCGAGGGCGTGCGCTCCGATCCCGAGGCCAAGGAAGAACGCCACGAGCCCGGCGGCGAGCCTGATCGGTCGCCACTCGGGAGCGAGAGCGGCTCCGATCACCACGTAGCTCAGGTGCCAGAGCGTGAACGGTGGATGGAGGAGCGTCGCGTAGTCGCGCCAGCCTCCCGGAGCAAGAGCATAGAGAGCGGGACGAGTCATGCCTTCGTGCCCCAGATGACGATCCCGCCGCCGAGGCTCATCGTGCGGAAGGCCACGTCCTCGATGCCTGCCGACCGCCACAGCTCGAGCTGCCGCTCAAGAGGGTGCTCCGCGTAGAGACCCTTGATGCTCGGACCGAGGAACCGCCCGACCTCGGCCCATCCGGGCGAGATCAGACGCCCCAGCCCCGGCAGGCCGACGCGCACGTAGAGCTCCCACGCCGCGCGGGCCACCGGATTCGACGGGACGGCGAACTCGAGCGAGGCGACCGTAGCGCCCGGACGAACGACGCGGGCGAGCTCGCGAAGGGTTGCGCCGGGGTCGTCGACGTAGCGCAGGAGATACGTGACGGTGAGGCCGTCGAACGACGAGTCGCCGAACGGCAGCCGTTCTGCGTCGCCTTCGACGAGCGTGACGCGAGGCGGGACGCGGCGGCGTGCCTCACCGAGCATCTGAGCGCTTTGATCGACTCCAACAACCGAGCAGCCTGTCTGGCGGACGAGCTCGACGGCGACTGCTCCCGTACCGCTCGCGACGTCGAGGACGGTATTCTCGGGCCCGACGTCGAGGCGCGAGACGAGGAAGCGACGCCATCTCGGGTCCTGGCCGAAGGAGAGCAGTCTGGCGTATCGGTCGTACGTCGGGCCGAGGGGCGCGAACAGCGTAAGCGCGCGGCGATGCCGGGGCGAGACCTCGGCCACGGGCCGAGTCTATGCTTGCCGCATGGCGTTGAGCGAGGACCTGCGCCTCGTCGCAGACGCGGCTGTCCTCTACGCCGGCCCGGGGGAAGACCTCTCCGCAGTCATACCGACTGCGCCCGCCGAGGGTGAGCGCATCTACCTCTGCGCATTCTCTCGCGACGACTCGCAGAGCTGGGTCGCCCTCGACTCGAGCGGCGAGCCGGTCGTGGATCGCCGTCTCGTCCGCGACGCAGTCGCGATCGCGGCGATGTGCGAGTTGGCGGAGGAGACGGCGGGTGGCGGAAACATTGCGGAGCTTCGAGCGCAGCTCGCCGCGTTGCGTGAGAAGGAGCGTCCAGAAGGGATCGAGGCGGCCGAGGAGGCCGCGGCGGCCCTCGAGGAACTGATCGCCGGCGACGTCAGGATCGCGTCACCGCGCTATCTCGACGACGTGGGTGCTGCGGCCCGCTCGCTCGAGCTCGCCCTCGGCGAGCCGGGCCAATCCCCGTTCGTCGAGGCGATGAAGCAAGCAGGGCTAACCGTGGACGGCCTTGCGGCCGATATAGAGAGGAACTACAAGCTCGAGCTCAGCTGATGCGCCTCACGAGATACCGGCACGCCGTGCGATGGTCGCTCTACCGTCTGCCGCGGGGGTGGCGGATCGCGATCGACTGGTTCGCCACGCTGGGCATCGCCGCCGTCGTGGTCCTCGTCCTCGAGGCCGAGATGGCGAAGCCGTATCGCATCCCGTCGGCCTCGATGGAACCTACGCTCCACTGCGCCGCTCCGGCTCCCGGTTGTCTCGGCACCTCGTCCGACCGGGTGATCAGCGCGAAGGTTGTCTATCGCCTCCGCAGTCCCGAGCGGGGCGACATCGTCGTGTTCAAGGCTCCCCCGGCGGCCCGAGAACAGTGCAACGAGGGTGGCAGCTTCGTGAAGCGGATCGTCGGCCTGCCCGGCGAGGTCGTCTCCGAGCGGCGAGGCATCGTCTATGTCGACGGACATCCGCTCTACGAGCCATACATCGACCTGTCGCGGCGAGATCGGCAGACGAAAACATGGCCGCGTGTTCCTGAGCGCTCGTACTTCGTGATGGGCGACAACCGGGCTGTTTCGTGCGACTCGCGCGACTGGGGCACTGTGCCCCGCGGTGACCTGATCGGGCCGGTGGTCGCGACCTACTGGCCATTCGGCCGGTTCGGCTTCAGGTAGCAGGCATAGCTGCTTCGTCTAGGCTCTCGGGCGATGGACGATGAAGGCGCCTTCGGCTTCCCCTTCGGCGGCAATCCGGAGGATCTCCTGCGGGGACTCCGCGAGTTCGCCGAGCAGCAGGCGGAGTCGGTCGCCGAGGCTCAGCGCGAGCAGTTCGCAACGCTGACCCTCAACACCGCGGTCGATTTGACCTCCGCGGCCCTCAAGCGGGTGCAGGTTTCGGGGTCGCCGGACGAGCAAGCGATCGCGCTTCGGGACTCGATGCGCGTGCTCTTCCCCGAGGCGGTCGCGCTCGTCAGCGCCGCCCGCCAGGGCTTCATGCGCGAACCGTAACGCGACGCGCGTCTATCCGCTCGTATCGGGGGCCTTCTGGGCGACCAGGGCGAAGCTGCCCGGAAACCGTGGATCATGGCGCCGCACGGTCGAGAGGGATGGAAACTCCTCCATCCGCTGCACGAGGAAACCGGCGGCGACGACGGCGTTGACGACCTCCCCCAGCCGCCAGAGCTTCAGAGTCTGCGTCGGCCGCACGCGGTTGCCGACGATGAGCTCACCGCCGAAATAGTCGTCGCGCCAGCGGAGGCTCGTCCCGTCGAGGCACGCGCCTGCCGGGTGCAGGTCGACGACCATGACCGACCCGCCGACCCGGAGCGCGGCTGCGGCCTCGCCGGCCCAGTCCTCCAGGTCGTGGACGTACGGGAGGAGCCCGGCCGCGTAGACGAGATCGAATCGGCGGCGGCGCAGGTTGACCGGAAGCTCGTGGGGATCGGCCTGGATGAAGACCATCTCCGGATAGCGCTCCCTGGCCGCAGCCACCGACGGACCCCAGACGTCGATGCCCGTGACGAGGGCTCCGAGTGTGGCCAGCTCGGCGCTCGTCTCGCCGGTTCCGCAAAGCTCGTGGAGGACGTGCTTTCCGACGACGTCGGGGAGGAGCCCGCGAACTTGCTCCGGGATCGCGGGTCGCTCGCGCGCGATCTCGTCGCGCACTCGCTGCAGGGTGTCCCAGGCGCGCCTGTTCTCCTCGGTCGGCTCCACGGTTCGGTCCTCAGGCAGGTAGCGAGAAGCCGCCGTCGACGACGAGCGTCTGCCCGCGAACCATCTCCGCCTCGGGGGAGCAAAGGAAGAGGACGGCGTCCGCGATGTCCCGCGGAGTCACCATCCGGCCGGCAGGGGTCTTGTCCCGCGCCCAGGCGACCATCTCTTCACGGTTCGGGAAGTAGTCGAGCGCATCGGTCTCGACCACTCCGCCGGAGACGGCGTTGACGCGGATGCCCCGCGGTGCGAGCTCAACAGCGAGGTAGCGGACAAGCGCCTCGAGCGCGGCCTTCGACGCGCCGACGAGGACGTAGTTCTCGAGGACGCGTACAGAGCCGAGGCTCGACATCGCGACGATCGACGACCCCTCGGGCATCTGCGGCGCAGCCGCTCGGGCGAGTGAGAGAAGCGCCCGGGCGTTGGCCGACATCGTCCAGTCGAAGTGCTTGTCCTCCGTCTCGAGCGCCGGCCGAATGACGCCGGTCGCCGCGTTGTGCACGAGCACGGCGAGGGGACCGAGCGCGGTGACCTGTTCCGCCACCCGCGCCGACGCGACGTTGCCGCGGACGAGCACAGGCTCGGTGCCGAGGTCTCGCAACTCGTCAGCCGTCTTCTCCGCCGCGCGGTCGTTTCGCAGATATCCGATTGCGACGCGCGCCGCTCCGCGCTCCGCGAAACCGCGAGCGATCTCACGGCCGATCCCCCTCGAGCCACCCGTGACCAGCACGGACGTCCCTTCGAACGTCCCTGGTCTGGAGCTGTTCACGGCCGGCTGAGCCGTACTCCGCGGCCCCCTCGCCGTTCGAACCCGGTCATCGCCGCCGGGGAAGCGGTTCCGACGCGGGAGCAGAGCTCGGGATCTCGCCCCAGCCGATGCGAGTGCGCGGCTCGGGCGAGCCGTCGTCTGCCCTGGAAGAGGCGTGTCCCAGCCGGTCGAGGAGCTCCATCTTCTCCTCGCCGTGGCGCCTGGCCGGGTGGTCGGCCGGCAGACCTTCCACCAGCTCGCGTACACGCGCGCGAAGCTGATAGGCAAAGTGCGGGGTGGCCGAGCCTACGAGCCGGTCGATCTCCTCGATTGTCCGGTCATGCACGACCTCGAAGCCTAGTCGAGAAGCCGCGGGGACAGACAGGTGACAGGCAGGTGACAGGCACTTGTACAAGCCTGTTTGGGCCAGGGCTCTCCGTCAACGAGCCGGCTACGGCGTCGCGTAGATCGCGCTGAACAGACCCGTTGCCTTCGCCTTGACCGTGAGGACGAGCGAGCGCTGGCCGCATACGGTGACGGATGCTCTGCGCCCGCCGCTCGAGAGGACCGCACCGGTGGCCGGGTCGACGACCGAGATCGTCGCGCCTCTCGGGACGCGGGTCAGCTTGACGCTCATCGAGCCGTCGAGCGGGGTGTCGATCGTCTGGCGAACGACGCGCCTGACATTCGCGATGCGCCCGCTCCAACTCGCGACGGTCGGGCCTGTCCACGGATCGAGGACATCCTCTTGCGCTGCTTTGAGGTCGGCGGCGTCCGGATAGAAGCTCTGGTCGACGTTCCAGGGCGCGAGCACGGTCCAGCTCGGCCACACCTGCTTGCCGAAGTTCAGGACGCGGAAGGTCTCGGCGAACGCCTCGCCGGGATTGAGGAGGTAGTTCGCCCGCTCGTCGCCCGGAAACGCGGTGGCGTCGGCGGTCCGCTTGCAGACGCCAATGGCCGTCGCCCACCGCTTCGTCCCCCAGTCCTCGGCTGACCACGGCGAGTTGCTCCGGTTCCGGGCCACGTGGTGGCCGTACTCGTGGGCGAGGATCGTCTCCTTCGTCGTGTTGTTGGCGTCGGGCAGGTTCTCGCCGGGAATGACGATCGTCTCGGACTCCGGGTCGTAGCAGCCGCCGGCGCGTGCGCCGCAGATCGACTGGATCTCCTCGATCGGAGCCATGTAGAAGGTTGCGTTCGAGAGTTCGTCCCCGTGATAGAGCTGGACGATGAAGTCGGCGAGGCTCTGCGTCACGGTTGGGTCGACCGGGTACGAGTTGGAGACGTAGATCTCGGCGGTCTCGCCGTCGTTCGCCGTCACGGAGCCACCCCACTGGCCGCCGCGACGGGCTGCCTGGATGCGGCGCGAGCCGGAGAGGACCGTGTCGCGGAACGTGATCGGCCCGCTCGAGAGGTTCGACATCGCAAACTGCCCGGCACGCCGCGCTGCCGGCCCGTCTGTCGCGGCGACGGCTGCGAGCGCAAGCCCGGCAAGCGCGAGGACGGCAAGACGGCGCATCGATCCAAAGTACCCGCCAGGCCGGGCGCTGGATCTAAGGAATTCCTAAGGGCCGCTAGCCTCTCTAGCCTTACGGGGTGAGCCCGCAGCGTCGGATGGCGCTCGTGTCCGTCGCCGCAGCGGCGGCTCTGCTCATGCTGAAGCTGGTCGTCGGGCTCGCGACGCACAGCCTCGGTCTCATCTCCGAGGCCCTGCACTCCGGCACTGACCTCGTGGCTGCTCTCCTCACCTTCTTCGCGGTCGGGTACGCGGTGCGGCCGGCAGACCGCGGTCACCACTACGGCCACGGAAAGGCGGAGCATCTCTCGGCTCTTGCCGAGGCAACGCTCCTCGTAGGCCTGACGGTCTTGATCGCGTGGCGCTCGGTCACGCGGCTTACCGGATCCAACCCTGGGCAGGTCGACCCGACGTGGTGGGCGATTGCGGCAATCGTTGTCGTGATCGTGATCGACGTGTCGCGGGCGGTCGTCTCGTGGCGGGCTGCCCGGCGCTTCTCGAGCGCCGCTTTCCAGTCGAACGCGCTCCACTTTGCGACTGACATGGCCGGCTCGGCAGCAGTTCTCGTCGGGCTTCTCGTCGCGCGCGCCGGCCACCCGGACGGCGACCCGATCGCCGCCTTGTTCGTCGCGGCGCTCGTCTTCGCGGCTGCAGGCAGGCTCATCCGGCGGAACATCGACGTGCTCATGGACCGCGCCCCGGCGGAGGCGACGCTCGCGGCGAGGCAAGCGATCGAACGGAACGTCCCCGGTGTTTCGCTGCGCCGACTCAGGCTCCGTCAAGCGGCCGGACGCCACTTCGTCGACGTTGTCATCGGCGTGCCGCCGGGTGCAGCCGTCGCTCAGGGGCACGCGGCGGCGGACGCGGTCGAGGACGCGGTGAGCCGCGCGCTCCCGGAGGCCGATGTCGTCGTCCACGTCGAGCCCGAGGATGTCTCGGTGACCCAGCTCCGCGAGCGCGCTCAGGCGGCCGCTCTGCACGTCACTGCGGTACGCGAGATCCACAATGTCCATGTCATCACGGTTGCCGGCCGAACCGAGATCTCGCTCCACCTGAAGCTGCCCGGCGCCCTGCCTCTCTCGGAGGCGCACGGGATTGCCGAGCAGGTCGAGGCCGCCATCCTCGAAGCGCTACCCGAGGCCGACTCGGTCCGCACGCATCTCGAGCCGCTCGCTGAGATCGCCGAAGGTCACCGCCCCTCGGCCTCCGAGGTGGAGCGGGAAGCTACGTCGGTGCTCGCGATCGTTCAGGAAGAGACCGGAGCGGCGCCGCGCGAGCTGCGCTTTCTCGAGACAGACACGGGCCTCGTCGCGTTCCTCACCCTCGGGCTCGACGCGCGCACCGAGCTCGAGCGTGCCCACGCGACAGCGAGCGCGGTCGAGGAGCGAATCAGGCGCGAGCGGCCCGAGATCGCCGAGGTTCACGTGCACACGGAACCGTAGGCCGCCCGGGTAACGTGCAGCCGCGGTGAAGCTGTGCATGTTCAGTCCGAAGGATCGTGAGCTCGACCGCGGTTGGCCCGGGCGGATCGAGGGCGACCGTGTCATCCAGCTCGCAGCGCAGACGCTGCAGGCGTTCTTTACGGGAGGCGGCCAGTCCCGTGAGCACGCCGAATACGCGCTCGCCGACGTCGATCTCCGAGCGCCCGTCGTCAACCCGCCCTCGATCCGCGACTTCTTCGCGTTCGAGGCGCACGCGGTGGCAGCCGCACGCCGCCAGCGGGCGCGAGCTGGCAAAGGAGTGGTACGAGATCCCTGTCTTCTACTTCTCGAACCCTGCGGTCGTGTACGGCCCGGACGACGAGATCCCGTATCCGGAGGGGTCTGACGCGCTCGACTACGAGCTCGAGGTCGCGGCCGTAATCGGCGCAGAGGGCCAGATTGCGGGCTTCACGGTCATGAACGACTGGTCGGCCCGCGACCTTCAGCGAGCCGAGATGAGGGTCGGCCTCGGGCCTTCGAAGGGCAAGGACTTCGCGACGAGCCTCGGCCCATACCTGGTCACGGCCGACGAGTTCGATGGGTCGGACCGGCGAGATGGTGGCGCGGGTCAACGGCGAGGAGCGCTCGCGCGGCTCGCTTGCGGACATGCACCACTCGTGGGAGTCGATCCGTGCGCATGCGGCCCGAAACACACGCCTCCTCGCGGGGGACGTGCTCGGTTCGGGAACGGTCGGGACCGGCTGCATCTTCGAGCACGGTGACGGACGCTGGCTTCGCCAGGGCGACGTCGTCGAGCTCGAGGTCGAGGGCATCGGCGTGCTCCGAAACGTGGTTGGTTCGCCCCTTTCGTAGGATCGCGGCGATGGACGTCTTCAACCTCACCGGTGAGCAGGAGTGGGAGTCGGAGTCGGACCGCGCGGGCTACCGGCATCGCGTCACGGCTGTCGGCAAGCTGCTCGGCGCCGAACTGCTCGGCGGGAGTCTCTACGAGCTTCCGCCGGGCGAGAAGACCTGGCCCTATCACTACGAGATCGGGTGTGAGGAATGGCTCATCGTCGTGTCCGGGCGCCCGAGCCTCCGCGGCCCGGACGACGAGCGAGAGCTCGGGCCTGGCGACGTTGCGGTGTTTCCGGAGGGGCCTGGCGGAGCGCACCAGGTGATCAATCGCTCCGACGAGGTATGCCGGGTCCTGATCGTCTCCTCGAAGTCGCCGCTCGCGATCATCCATTACCCCGACAGCGGGAAGGTCGGTCTCTGGTCACGGGCCGACGGATACCAGGCGATGCTTCCGTCCGATCGGCAACTCGACTACTGGGACGGCGAGGCGTAGACCGGGCTCCCCTACCGCGGTTGCCTCGATGAGTGCGGCTGCGGAGGGTGACGTGCCCCTTCGGACATGTCCGACCCAGCCGCTCCAAGGTACCCCTGACCTCCTCCCCACTGCGAGCATAGCCCTGGAACTGTGACCAGGGGGATACGTCATCGTGAAGAAAGCGTGCCGGCGGCTCCGGATCATGGCCGGCCTTTCGAGCCACGGCTCGTGCTCGACTGGGACGGCACCGCGACGATCGTCGACACGCTCTGGCTCATCCTCGAGGAGTTCGGTGACCGCGAGGTGTTTCGCCGAGCGAGTGTCCAGCTCCGCCATGGCCAGATCGGCTACCGGGAGCTGATGGAGCTCGAGCTCGCGACCGTCCGAGGCGTCGGGCTCGACGAGGTCAACGCCTGGCTTGCCGACCGTGCCGAGATCAGGGCGGGCTTCCACGACCTCGTCGCGCGCCACCAGCCGCTCGTCCTCTCGAGCGGCTTCGAGCAGCTGATCAGGCCGCTGCTCGCGCGCGAGGGCGTCGCCGTCGAGTTGGTGGCCAACGGAGTCGACCCAGACCCCGGCGGCTGGCGCATCCTCTGGAATCGTGACCGGCCATGCGAGGTCTGCGGTGACTGGTGCAAGCGCAGCGGGCTGCCCACCGGGCCGTTCCTCTACGTCGGGGACGGCTACTCCGATCGGTGCCCGGCGCTCTCGGCCGAGCGGGTCTTCGCGCGCGCCGGCCTGGCCGAGTACATGGAGCACGAGGGCCTGCCGTTCGACCTGTTCGACGACCTGAACGACGTGGTCGCGGCGCTCGACGCTTGACCTGATCTCGCCTCGCGTAGTCTCCGGTCGTCCCCGAGCCGAGGAGGAGTCATGGAGCGTCGCGTCGTCAACCCGTGGACGTGGCAGGATCAGTTCGCTTTCGTGCAGGCGAACGAGCTGGTGGGGCCCGAGCGCGTGCTGCTCCTTGCTGGACAGGCCTCCGTCGACGACGAGGGTCGACCTCTCCATCCTGGAGACATGCGGGCTCAGCTTGCCCAGTCCTTCCTCAACCTCGAGACCGTCTTGCGCGAGGCAGGATTCGAGCTCGCCGACGTCGTTCGGCTCAACTACTACACGACCGACGTCGACGCCTTCTTCGCAGCGCACGACTTCGTCACCCAGCACGTCACGGACGCCGGCTGCCGAGCCGTCGGAACCCTGCTCGGCGTCTCACGGCTCGCGTACCCGGAGCTGCTCGTGGAGATCGAGGCGACGGCCGCCAGGTAGCCGGCCTGCCAGCCGAGCGAGTCTCGATGCCGCTCCTCTCGATCCCCGAGCCGTATGACTTCGAGCTCTCGACCGCGCGCTTCCGTGCGTTTCGGACCGGACAGGGCGAACCTCTGGCACGAGGGTGGTCTTCACCGGGTAGTCGGGGGTCGCGAGGTACGGATCGAGGCTGCACCTGGCGGTGTGCTCGTCGAGCCTCTCGACGACGAGACAGGCCCGGTCGTCCGGAAGCTGCTCGGGCTGGAGTTCGACCTCGGTGGCTTCGAGGACTTCGCGCGCAGCTCGGACGACGTGATCTGCTCGATCGCCAAGAGGCTGCGCGGCTTCCGCCCCCCGATCGCACCGGATCCGTTCGAGGCGCTCGTCACCTCGATCACGGCGCAGCAGGTCTCGCTCCAGTCGGCGTTCGCGATTCGCAGCCGCATGATCGAGCGTGTCGGGAAGCGTGTGGACCTCGCCTACTCCTTTCCCACCGCCGACCGGATTGCGCGCGCAGGGCCTGATCAGCTTGTCGCTGTCGGCTTCTCGCGGCGGAAGGCGGAGTACGTCATCGGTCTCGCCCTCGACGGCCCCGACTACCGCGAGCTCGCGCGTCTTCCGGACGACGAGGTGAAGGCTCGCCTCGTTGCCGTTCGAGGGCTTGGCGATTGGACGGCCGACTGGTTCCTCGCCCGCCATCTCGCCCGCCCCGGGGCGTGGCCGGCAGGTGACCTGGGTCTGCGCAAGGCTGCGTCCGCGTTCTATGGTGACGGCTCGCTGCTCTCGATCGAGGAGGTACGCGCGATGGGCGCCCGATTCACTCCGTTCCAGAACCTGACCGCGCACTACCTTCTTGCCGCGCTCTACACGTTCGGTGCCGCCACGTGATCCGACGAGCGACAGAGGCCGATCTCGCAACGCTCCGGGCTCTGTGGGAGGAGCTGAAAGCGAGCTCGGTGGGCCCGACTTCCTGCGCGAGAGCTGGGAGGAAGAGCGGGTCGACGTCGAGCGCCGTCTTCGAGAGGGCGTCGTGCTGATTGCCGAGGAGGACGGTGATCCTGTCGGGTCGGCCGAGCTCGACTTCGAGGATCGTCGCATCGCTCGGCTGTCGAGCATCTACGTTCGCGAGCGAGCGCGCCGGCGCGGAGTTGCCAAGGCGCTGCTCGGCGAGGTGGCGAAGGCGGCGATCGAGCGCGGCTACGAGCATCTTGGGCTCGAGGTCCTCGTCGACAACCACGACGCCCGTGCGATCTACGAGCGACTCGGGTTCTCGCAATACCTGCTCAGCATGTCGGCGGCGCTCGGAGACCTCGACGCGCGGCTGCGCGCCGATGCGCGGGAGCCGTCCGTCGGCAAGGTCTACGTCCAGACCGACGACGAGTCGTTCGTCGAGCGGGCCGTCGCGCAGTTCGTCCCGCGACTCGGCCACTCCGAGCGAACCGATGTCCTGCCCCCGCGGAACGGCTGGATCGAGGTCGACGACGAGCTCTGCAGCGCCGATCCGAAGGCGCTCCGGCGGCTGGCCCAGGAGCTCTCTTACCGGACGGGCGGCGTCGTGCTGACGCTCGGCATCGAGGAGGGAAGCGTCGTCCGCTACGCGCTCTTCGATCGGGGCTCCGTCGCCGACGAGTACGCGTCGCTACCCGAGTTCTACGGGGCGCTACCGTCGGGAGACATCGTCGCGCTCGGGGCAAATCCCACGGTCGTCCACCGTCTTACCGGAGCCGACCCGGGACGGGTGCGTGCAGTGGCCAGGACGGCCGCGTCCGCCG
Source organism: uncultured Actinomycetes bacterium (assembly GCA_963736045.1). Taxonomy (GTDB): domain Bacteria; phylum Actinomycetota; class Thermoleophilia; order Gaiellales; family Gaiellaceae; genus PALSA-612. Next base: position 278,050 of record CAVTNK010000001.1, read on the forward strand.
ACGAGCTTCCCGCCGCGCATGAGCTCTATGCTGAGCTGGCCGAGCTCCTGGGAGTAGGATCCGGGGCGACGTGATCACGCTCTACGACGCCGACCGCTGCCCCTTCTGCGCCCGCGCGCGCATCCTTCTGGCCGAGAAGGGGCTCGAGTACGAGACCGTCGTCATCGACCTCGACGATCGGCCTGCCTGGCTCTACGAGAAGAATCCGCTCGGCAAGGTGCCGGTGATCGAGGAGGACACGCTCTGCCTTCCCGAGTCGACCGGTGATCATGGAATACCTCGAGGAGCGCTACCCGGAGCCGTCGTTCCTGCCTTCCGACCCCGCCGAGCGGGCGCTCGCCCGCCTGATTGTGTGGCAGTTCGACGACCGGCTCGGCCGTGACTACTACGCGGTGAGGCGCGGGGATTCCGATGGCGGCGAGCGGCTGGCGGTGCGCCTCGCAGACCTCGACCGCATCCTCTCCGGGCAGCGGTTCCTGAGCGGCTCGTCGTACGGTCTCGCCGACATCGCGTACTTCCCGTGGCTTCCCCGAGCCCAGACGTTCGGTGCCGACCTCGGTGCGTATCCGGCGATCGAGCAGTGGATGGAACGGCTCTCCGACCGTCCGGCGATCGCGGCCGAGATCGACGTCTTCGCCGCGCTGCCGCGGTGAGCTTCGTCCCGGACGAGCTGCCGTCAGTCGTCGACGCGGGTTGGCTCGCCGAGCGCCTCGGCTCCGATGACCTCCTGCTCGCCGACGTGCGCGGCCCGAACGCCCACGCGCGCGGGCATCTCCCCGGCTCGATCCCGCTCGTCCTCGGCGCCCCGGGCCAGTTCACCGATCGGGCCGTGCTCGAGGCGTTCGCGTCGGAGGCGGCGCTCAGGCTGCGTCGCCACGGCGTGACGGGGGAGGAGCGGCTGATCCTCTACGACGGGGGCGACTGCGTCTCGGCGGCGAGCGCGCTCCAGATGTCCGAGCTCGCCGGACATCCGCGGGTCGCCGTCCTCGCAGGAGGGCTGGCCGGGTGGAACGGCGAGATCCAGACGGGAGTCGTCGAGCTCGAGAAGTCGCGGGCCGAGCTTCAGCCTCGTCTCGACTCGGTGCCGACCCGCGACGATGTCCTCTCCCGGCTCGAGGATCCGAACTTCGTCCTCGTCGACACCCGGCGGGACGAGGAGTACCACGGGAAGGACGGCTATCCCTGCGACCCGCGGCAAGGGCACATCCCGGGTGCGCTGCACGTCGAGACCTCGACGCTCTTCGCCGGGCCCGGACTGCCGAAGCCTGCCGACGAGGTGCGTGCCCTCGTCGGCCTGCCGGAAGGCACGAGTCTCGTCTGCTACTGCCACTCGGGCTCGCGGTCGGGCCTCGCCACCCTGGCGCTCCGCTCGGCCGGCTATGACGCGCGCAACTACCTCGGCTCGTGGCACGAATGGTCGCGCCACTCCGAGCTCCCGATCGAACGTTAGACGGCGACGGCTGCCCGCTCGGAGGACGTTCACAGGCCCAAGTCGAGGCGACCCTGTCCGGACTCCTCGAGGCCGCCGGACGCCGGAACGCCGGCCTCGTCGAGGAGCCCGCGGAGGATCTGGGCGCTCCGCGGCGCGAAATCGTCACGGTTGTTGTTGAAGAGGACATAGACCTCGTCCGCCTCGCTCGCCAGTCGCCCGAGCGGCTCGGCCCATTCGGTCAGCTCCTCCGCCGTGTAGAGATGGTCGAAGCGGTCGGCCGAGGAGCGCGCGTTCCGGATGTTCCACGTCCGCCAGTTGCGGCCGTGGAAGCGGACGTAGGCGACCGGGTGCGTGACGGCGGAGATCGTCGGCACGACGTTCGTGGCGCGCGTCGGGGGGGAGTCGACGGAGACGAACGCGAGGCCGTGTCGTTCCAGGAACGCGAGCGTAGCCGGCAGCTCGTCCTCGGTCACCCAGGATCGGTGGCGGAACTCGACGAGCGGTACGAGCGGCTCGAGCAGACTGCGGACCGCGGCCAGCTCGGCCAGCGCCTCGCGCGACTTGGTTACGCGCGGGTGGTACTGGAGCAGGACGCCACGCATCTTCCCTGATGACTCGAGTGGGCCGAGGGCCTCCCGGAACTCGCAAAACGCCGCCTCTCGGTCCGCCTCGCGGTGTCCGGTCATCTCACCCGATGCCTTGACGTGGAACACGAAGTGCACGGGCGTTCGCTCGGCCCACTTCGCCGCCGTCTCGGGGGTTGGCAGGCGGTAGAAGGGCGAGTCGGCCTCGACGACGTCGAACTGTCCGGCGTAGTAGCGCAGTCTGGCCTCGGCGCTCGAGACACCCCGTGGATACCAGTGCTTGACGAGACCCTCGTCAGCCCAGCTGCAGGTCCCGATCCGGACCGTCGCCACCGCCGTCAGCCTACAATCGGCCGGTGGATACGCGGCCGGTAGGCGTGTTCGACTCGGGCATGGGCGGCCTCACCGTCCTGCACGAGTGTCTCGTCACCATGCCTCACGAAGACTTCGTCTATCTCGGGGACGCTGCCCGGCTCCCGTACGGCCCCAGGCCGCTCGACGAGATCCGTCGCTTCGCTCGCGAGATCGCCGGCTATCTCGAGGAGCAGGGCGTGAAGTTGATCGTCGCCGCGTGCAACTCGGCGTCCTCTGCCGCGCTCCCCGAGCTTCAGGAGCGTCTTCGCGTCCCGATCGTCGGTGTCCTGACGCCCGAAGCCCACGCCGCCGTCCAGGCGACGAGGAACCGACGAGTCGGGCTGCTCGCGACCCAGGCGACGGTCTCGAGCGGACGCTACGAGGAGCTCGTGCGCGCGCTCGATGCCGGAGTGCGGGTCTCGGCGGTGGCGTGTCCCCGGCTCGTGCCACTGATCGAGAGCGACGATCCCTTCGGCGAGGAGACGACCGCTGCCGTGCGCGACTATGCAGCGCCGCTCAGGGCTGCGGACGTCGACACGGTCATCCTCGGGTGCACCCACTACCCGCTGATCCGCCCGATCTTCCAGCGCGTCTTCGGTCGGGGCGTGACGCTCGTCTTCTCGGCCGAGGAGACTGCACGCGAGGTGGCCGAGACGCTCGCACGCAAGGGGATCGAGAACGCCGACGAGCGCGAAGGGTCGTACCGCTTCCTGACGACCGACGACCCCGAGCAGTTCCGTCTGATGGGCGCGCGATTCCTGCAGCTGCCGATCGACACGGTCGAGCGAGTGAGCCTCGCCGAGCTCGAGCGAGCCGCCGCATGAACCCAAGCAACAGACTGTTGCAAGAGGTAGGAGACCGCGGAGATCGGGTGGTGGTGTGACGAGGTCAGACGGCAGGCGTCCCGAGCAGCTCAGGCCGCTCGAGCTCACACCCGACTTCCTCGAGCAGCCGCACGGATGCGTGCTCTGGGGCCAGGGGAAGACAGTCGTCTTCTGCACGGCCACGATCGAGGACGGCGTCCCGCGCTGGCTTGCCGGCCGAGGCGTTGGGTGGATGACCGCCGAGTACTCGCTTCTTCCTGCGTCGACCGGGGACCGAACCGGACGCGAGGCCCGCACCGGCCGCCAGCAGGGGAGGACGGTCGAGATCCAGCGACTGATCGGGCGAGCGGTGCGGGCCGTGTGCGACTTCGAGGCGCTCGGGGAGCGGACGCTCTGGCTCGATTGCGACGTCCTGCAGGCCGACGGTGGTACCCGCTGCGCCGCGATCTCCGGTGCGTACGTCGCAGCTCGCCGCGCTCTCGACCGCTTCGGGCTGGCGAAGGTCTTCCGCGACTCGGTCGCCGCTGTCTCCGTCGGGATCGTGGGTGGACAGGCTCTGCTCGACCTCGACTACTCGGAGGACTCGACCGCGGACGTCGACCTGAACGTGGTGATGACCGGTGATGGTCGGCTCGTCGAGGTGCAGGCGACGGCTGAGCGGAATCCGTTCAGCCGAGCGCAGCTCGACGAGCTGCTCGAGCTTGCCGAGGCCGGGATCGGCCGGATCGGCGAGGAGCAAGTGCGCGGAGTCGAGGCGATCCGTGCCTGATCTCTCGATCGGTTGGAACCAGACACTGCTCCGGGTGGCGGCCGTCGCTGCTCTGCCGGAGGTGCAGGAGGCACGCTGGGCGCGGTGAGAGCGTTGCTCTGCTCCGGAACGAGCACAAGCGCTCAGAGCTCGCGGCGGCGCTTCCGAACTGGACGATCGGGCTCCTCGAGTCAGGCGACTATCCGGACGAGGACGGCGAGACGTACTACGAGAACGCCCGCGGCAAGGCGCTCTTCGGACGGCGGTAGGCCCGACGGATGCCTGGATGCTCGGCGAGGACTCCGGGCTCGAGGTCGCGGCGCTCGGGGCGGGCCTGGTGTCGAGAGCGCTCGCTGGGCGCGGGGTCGCCACGTCGAACGACTGCTCGAGGCACTCGCCGGCGCGGAGGATCGGCACGCCCGCTATGTCTGCGAGCTGGTCGCGATCTCGCCCGACGGCTCCGAGCTTCGCGGCACGGGAACCCTCGAGGGGTCGATCGCCGTCGAGGCGAGCGGCTCCGCGGGCTTCGGCTTCGACCCGGTGTTCGTGCCGGACGGCGAGGAGCGGACGGTTGCCGAGCTCGGCGAGCTGTGGAAGGCCGAGCGCTCCCATCGTGCCAGGGCTGCCCAGGCCCTTCTTGTCCTGAACCCCTAGAAGAGCGAGGGCTGGGGCGCGGCGCGGTGTCTCATCAGGCACCAGTTGACTTCGGCGCCGAGCACGGTCACGTTCGCCATCACGTACAACCAGACGAGGAGGATCACCGGGCCCGCCGAAGGCTCGCTGAGCAGTCGAGCTTCGCACGAGATGGAGGTAGACCGGGAGCACCTGGAACGTCGCCTCGAGCACCGACGGTGGCCAGAAGCGCTCCGGGGAGCACGTCACGGATCCCGTGCTCGACGTTGGTCAGGAGGTAGTAGACCGAGAGCAGGAAGCCGAACACGGCCAACGAGGAGACGATCGACGGCAGGGCGTAGGCGACCACGCTGTTACCCGAGAGGCCGGGCACGAGCCGCTCGAGCTCGCCGTAGCCGAACGAGCCGACGACGAGGCCGAGCGAAGAGCAGGACGAGGAGCCCGGAGAGCATCGTGACCGCACGGAGCTTGCCCTCGACGAACGACCGGTTCGGCTGCCGGTAGACGATGTTGAAGGCCGACTCGAGCGCGCCGAAGAGCGACAGCGACGTCCAGAGCGAGGAAGACGAGCCCGACGATGCCGATCGTGGTCGAGTTCTCCTGGATGTCGTTGAACGTGCTCGGCGATCGTCGAGACCGAGCTGTTAGGGAAGATCGTGTCGAGCTCCTCGACGCAGTAGCTCGACTCGTCGGCGCGGCCGAAGAAGCCGAGCAGCGACAGGGCGAGGAAGGTCAGCGGGACGAACGAGAGCAGCGCGTAGTAGGCGATCATCGCCGCGAGCTGCGGTCCCGCGGTCGGCCTGGTACTTGAGGAAGAGCTCGCACTTCCGCACGCGCACGAGCGCAGTATCACGCTTTGGTAGGGTCAGCGCCGATGGATCCCGCCCAGGCGCTCGCCGACCTCAAGGAGATCTCGTCGCAGATCGAGTCGGCCGCACTGTTCGAGGCGAGACGGCTCGGTGATCGCCTCGACGTTCGCCGACGAGGCGCGCGGCCGCACCGCTTCGTGGAGACGGCACGGGCACTGCTCTCCGCGGCCGAGGAGCGTGCCGCGCGACTCGAGCGGCGGCCCGCTCGCCCAGCTCGAGGTGGCGACCCTCGACGGCAGCGTCTTCGTCGTCCGCGACGCCGAGCGAGCGGTCGTGGCGGACGACGAAGCCCGAGCCGACCGTCGGTCTCGTCTTCTACGACCTGAAGAGCTGCCTGCGCAGCGCGGCAGCGCCGGGCGAGCGACAACGGCAAGCCGAGGCCGGAGGCAGCGCGAGACGGAACGTCGAGGCAGGGGTGGCCGAGTGAGAGCGCTGCGTAGGCTGCTTCGGCTTCCTGCTCCTCGTCGGCGGCGACCTTCGCCGGGCGTCGTCGTCTACCGCCGCCGGGTCGCGGCTCGCCGCGAGCGCGTCGACCTCTACTACGAGGACGGCTCGATGGTCTCGCTCGATCGAGGGCTCCGCGGCGCCGAGCGCCTGCTCCCGCTCGCGCACGACGCGCTCCGCGCCGCGCCGGAGCTGAGACCTCCGGCATCCGTGACCGACGCGAGCTGCTCGGGCGATCCGCGAGCACGCGTACCTCGAGGGCGACTTCGTGCTGCGCTCGGGCCGCCGTTCGCGCTACTACCTCGACAAGTACCGCTTCGAGACCCGGCCCGAGCTGCTCGAGGCGATCGGCGACCGGCATCGCGGCGAAGGTCGCCGAGGTCGAGCCCGACGCCGACCGCCTCGCCGGGCCCCGAGCTCGGCGCCGTCGCGCTCGCGGCCGCGACGTCGCTTCGCGTCGCGGCTTCCGTTCCTGATCGTCCGGAGCAGGCGAAGGGCTACGGCACGGACAACCGGCTCGAGGGCGACTTCTCGAGCCGGGCGAGTGCGTGTGCTCTGTCGAGGACGTCGTCACCTCCGGCGGGGCTGCCGTCGAGGCCGTCGAGGCGCTGCCGCGAGGCCGCGCTCGAGTGCCGGAACGCGGTGTGCGTTGTCGACCGCGAGGAGGGCGGCGTCGACGCGCTGGCGCGCGTCGGCGTCCGCCTGTGGCCGATCTTCCGCGCGAGCGACGCTCGCGGCGGCTGGAAAAGCCCCGCAAAACCCGCATCGTTGAGCGGATCCGACGCGGGTGTTACGCTCCGGCGCGGTGTCCCTGATCCCAAGGAGGAGGTGGCGCGTGACGAAGCAGGAGTTTGTCGATCGGGTGGCGGCCAAGGCAGGGCTGACGAAGAGCGACGCCGGGAAGGCCGTCGACGCGTTCCTCGTCGACGGTCGAGGACGTAGCTGACGAGCGGCGGCCAGGTGAACTTCACCGGCTTCGGGAAGTTCTCGACCGCAGCGCCGCGCCGCGCGCACCGGCGTCAATCCGCGCAATCCGGGCGCAGAAGGTTCACATCCCGGCCGCGACAGTGCCGAAGTTCACGGCCGGCAGCACGCTGAAGCCGCCGTCAAGGCGGCGGCTGACGGTAGAGGGGATCGACTCGCAAGCAGGGTCCGGGGAGGGTCGCCGCCGGCGGCCCCGTGGTCCGGCGCCGGCCGCCAGTGACCTCCGTACGCGGGACGCTGCGGCTAGCCTTTCTCCGGCATGGAATCCGACGGCTGTTGTCACGAGCCTCTTCGCCGACCGGCTGCCGCGACGGTGGTCGACGCGCCGCAGCCAGCTCGTCGTCGGGCTCGACCCGCGGCTCGACCTGCTCCCGGTCGAGCTCCGCGGCGACGCGCATCTGAGGCGGGAGGCCGCTGCCGCCGCGCGTACGCGCGCTTCTGCCGTGGACTGATCGACGCCGTCGCGCCCTACGTCGTCGCCGTGAAGCCGCAGGTGGCGTTCTTCGAGGCCTCGGGGGCCGACGGGCATGCAGGCGTTCGAGGAGGTCTGCGACTACGCCCGCACCGCGGGGCTGCTCGTGATCGCCGACGCCAAGCGGGGGGACATCGGCTCGACGGCGCGGGCTTACGCGACCGCGTACCTCGAGCCGCGTGACGGGGTGACCCGCCGCTTGCCGACGCCCTGACCGTCAACGCCTATCTCGGACGCGACTCGCTCGAGCCGTTCGTCGCCGAGTGCCGGCGGCACGGGCGGCGGCGTCTTCTGCCTCGTCAAGACGTCGAATGCCGGCGGCGCCGACGTCCAGGACCTGACGCTGACCGACGGCAGCCTCGTCTGGCACCAGGTGGCGAGGCTCGTCGCGGAGCTCGGCGAGGGCGTCGTCGGCGAGTGCGGCCTCTCGAGCATCGGCGCGGTCGTCGGCGCGACGTTCCCGCGCGCGGTGACGGAGGCGCGGCGGCTGCTGCCGCAGGCGGTTCTGCTCCTGCCCGGGCGTCGGCGCCCAGGGCGCCACGCCGGCGGACGTGGCCCGTGCGTTCACGAGCGGGCCCGGCCAGCGCGCTCGTCACCGTCTCGCGCTCGGTGATCTACGCCTTCCGGGTCGAGGGCGCCGACTGGCGCACCGCCGCCGCGGCCGAGGCTGCGCGGCTGCGCGACGAGGTCTGGGCCGCCTCCGGCTGGTGACGAGAGGCTCCGGCGGTCGCTGATCGTCGCCGCCGCGGCGCTGGTCGCCGGCTCGTCGCGGGCTCTGGCCGCGATCCCGAACGGTCGGCGGGCGCGCCTACCTGGTCGTGAACGCGGAGACGGGCGAGGTCCTTCTCTCAGCGCGCACGCTCGGCGAGCGCGTCCCGATCGCGAGCATCACGAAGCTGATGACGGTGCTCGTCGACGCTCGAGCACGCGAAGCCCGCGACGTCGTCACGGTCAGCGGCGACGGCGAGCCGCGGTCGGGCGAGTCGTCGATCTACCTGCGGCGCGGCGAGCGGCTGACGGTGCGGGAGCTGATCGAGGCGGCGCTGATCCAGAGCGCGAACGACGCCGCGGTGGCTCTCGCCGAGCACGTCGGGCACGGGAGCGTCGACGCCTTCGTCGCGATGATGAACGCGAAGGCGCGGAGCCTCGGGCTCGCCGGACACGCACTTCGTCAATCCGGACGGGCTCGACGCCGCCGGGTCACTTCTCGAGCGCGCGCGACGTGACGCGGCTCGCTCGAGTTGCGATGCGAAATCCCGTTCGATCCGCTCGATCGTGCGGAAGCAGGAGGCGAGGATCACCGGGGGGTCGCGTCCTGCACACGTGGAACGACCTGCTCGCGACGTTCCCCGGCCTGATCGGCGTCAAGACCGGCCACACGGACCGTGGCCGGATGGTCGGAGGTCGCAGCGGCCCGGGCGCGGCGTGACGATCTACGCGACGCTGCTCGGCGAGCCGAGCCGGTCCCGCGCAACGCCGATCTCTGCGCAGCTCCTCGCCTGGGGCCTGCGCAGTACCGGACCGTGCCCGTCGTCGGCCGAGCCGCGTCTACGCCACGGCGCCGGCGCCCTACGGCGGAAACGCGCTCGAGCTCGTCGCCGCGCAGGCGGATCGTCCGGATCGCCCGGATCGACCGCCCTCTCGTCGAGCGGGTGATCGCGCCGACTGTCGTCTCGCTCCCCGTCGAGCGTGGGCAGCGGCTCGGCGAGGTCCGCGTCTACGACCGCGGCAAGCTGATCGCGCGCTGCGTGCCGCTCGTTGCGGCGCGCACGATCGAGCGGCCGGGCATGGCTCGGACGCGTAGGCTGGTACGCGAAGAGGACGCTCGACCACATCTGGGGTTGGATCAGCTAGCGGACAGGAGGCTCGCTTGATCGTCACCGTGACCATGAACGCCGCGCTCGACCGCATCCTGACGCGTGCCCAACTTCCAGCGCGGGCAGCGCCATCGCGCCAGCGAGAAGCTGACGCATGGCGGGCGGCAAGGGCATCATCGTCGCCCGCGCGCTCAAGCGAATGGGAGTGCCGGTGGTCGCGACGGGTCTCGCGGGCGGTCGGAACGGGCGCCGCATCCTCGAGGAGCTCGACCGAGGAGGCGATCCTGAACGACTTCGTCCGTATCGGCGACGAGTCGCGGACGTCGACGGCGGTCGATCGACCCGACCTCGAGCGAGCTACACGGAGATCATCGAGTGGGGTCCGCTCGCCCGCGCCGAGGAGCTCGAGGTCCTGCGGGAGAAGGTCGACTACCTGTCGCGGGGCGCGGAGATGGTCGTGCTTCGCCGGCTCGCTGCCCCGCGGCGTCGACGACGGCTTCTACGCCGAGATGATCCGCGACCTCAACCGGCGCGGCGTGGCGACGGTGCTCGACTCCGAGGGCGAGCCGTTGCGGCTCGGACTCGAGGCCGAGCCGAGCTCGTCTCGCCCAACCAGCCCGAGGCCGAGGCGCTCGTCGGGCAGGAGTTCTCCGACGGGAGGACTTCGGGCTTGCACTCGACACGATCAGCGAGATGGGCGGACGCAACGTCCTCGTCACGCACGAACGGGGGCTGCTTCGCGCTCCTGCGCCAGGAGCGCGGGGCCGCCACGCGCTACCGCGCAACGATCCCGACCGTCGAGCCCGTTTCCCGCATCGGAGCAGGCAGCGTCGTCCTGGCTGGCCTCATCGCCTCGCGCCTCGACAAGGTCTCGGCGGAAGACGGGCTTCGTCGCGCTCTCGCCGCGGGGACGGCGTCGACGCTCGAGGTCGGGGCAGGGCAGTTCGAGCTACGAGAGGCGGGTCGGCTCGCCGCCGATGTGCACGTGGCCGAGCTCGAGCCCGTACCGGCCGAACGCTGACTGCAGGCCGACGTCACGGCTCGCTGTTAGGCTTGATCGTCAGTTGGCTGAGCTTGCACTGGGTCGGGTCGAGCAGCTCCTCGAGCTCGAGGAGAAGTTCGCACGCGAGGGCCTCACGTTCGACGATGTCCTGCTCGTGCCGTCCGAGTCGCATGTCCTTCCGAACGACGTCTCGACCGCAACGAGGCTGACCCGAAGGATCTGCGCTCGCGATCCCCGTCGTCTCCGCGGCGATGGACACCGTCACCGAGTCGCGAATGGCAGTTGCGCTCGCGCGGGAGGGCGGCCTCGGGATCCTGCACCGCAACCTCTCGATCGCCGACCAGGTGGCCGAGGTCGATCGGGTCAAGCGCTCGGAGGCGGGGATGATCGCCGACCCGGTGACGCTGCCGCCGACGGCGCTCGTGTCGGACGCGCTCGACCTGATGGCGCACTACCGCATCTCCGGCGTCCCGATCACGGACGACTCGGGCAGGCTGGTCGGCATCCTCACCAACCGTGACCTTCGCTTCCAGAAGGATCCGAGCGCCCAGATCTCCGAGCTGATGACGGCCCGGAACCTCGTCACGGCTCCCGTCGGAACGACGCTCCCCGAGGCGGAGGAGATCCTCCACCGCAACAAGATCGAGAAGCTGCCTGTCGTCGACGCGGAAGGGCTGCTCCGCGGGCTGATCACCGTCAAGGACATCGCGAAGCGCCTCGAGCACCCGCATGCCACGAAGGACGAGCGTGGCCGGCTGCGAGTAGGTGCGGCCGTCGGTGTCGGCCCGGACGCGGTCGAGCGTGCACAGGCGCTGGTCGCGGCCGGGGTCGACGTACTCGTGCTCGACACCGCCCACGGGCACTCGGAGAACGTGCTCGCGATGACGCGGACCCTGAAGTCGCAGCACGACGTCGAGCTCGTGGTCGGGAACATCGCGACCGCCGAGGCCGCGGAGGCGCTGATCGACGCGGGGGCTGACGCGCTGAAGCTCGGGGTCGGTCCGGGGTCGATCTGCACGACGCGGGTCGTCGCAGGAGTCGGTGTTCCCCAGATCACGGCGGTCTACGAGTGCGCACAGGTCGCAGTTCGCCACGACGTGCCGGTGATTGCTGACGGCGGCCTCACGTCCTCGGGCGACATCGCCAAGGCGGTTGCCGCCGGAGCCGACACCGTCATGGCCGGCTCGCTGCTCGCGGGCACCGACGAGGCTCCAGGAGACGTAGTCGTCGCACAGGGCGAGCGCTTCAAGGAATACCGCGGCATGGGTTCCCTCGGAGCGATGAAGGCGCGAGGCTTCTCCAGGGATCGCTACTTCCAGGGTGACGTCGAGGACGTCGACAAGCTCGTTCCGGAGGGAATCGAAGGCCGGGTCCCCTACAAGGGACCGGTCGGGATCATCCTCAACCAGCTCGTGGGCGGATTGCGGCAGGCGATGGGGTACTGCGGTGCGCCGACGGTGGAGGTGATGAAGCACGCGCGCTTCGTCCGCATCACTGCTGCCGGGCTCCGCGAGAGCCATCCTCACGACGTCACGATCGCCAAGGACGCTCCGAACTACCGACGGACCTAGCGACGTGGCCCAGGTAATCCCGTTCCCCGCTCCGGAGCCGCAATCAGAGCGCCCGGAGGAGCGGCCCGTGCTCGTCCTCGACCTCGGCGGCCAGTACGCGCAGCTGATCGCCCGTCGTGTCCGCGAGTGCCGTGTCTACTCGGAGCTCGTCGGTCACGCCATCTCGGCCGATGCGGCACGGCGGCGAAACCCGGCGGCGATCGTCCTCAGCGGCGGGCCGGCGTCGGTCTACGCGGACGACGCGCCGAGGATCGACCCGGCCCTCTACGAGCTCGGCGTGCCCGTGCTCGGCATCTGCTACGGCGCACAGCTGATGGCGCTCGAGCTTGGCGGGACGGTCGAGCGCACCGGAGTCTCCGAGTTCGGCCGGACCGAGCTCACCGTCGAGGGCGGTGAGCTCTTCCGCGGTCTTCCGAACGAGCAAACGTGCTGGATGAGCCACCGGGACACTGTCACCGCGCCCCCCGACGGAGCGCGCATCACGGCCGGCTCTCCGTCGACGCCCGTCGCCGCATTCGAGGCCCCGGAGCGCAACCTGTACGGCGTGCAGTTCCATCCCGAGGTCGTACACACGCCACACGGGACGGAGGTGCTGAAGAACTTCCTGTACTCCGTCGCCGGTGTGCCGCCCGCGTGGACGGCCACCGCGGTGATCGAGGAGCAGGTCGAGCGGATCAGGGAGCAGGTCGGCGACCGGCGCGTGCTCTGTGCCCTTTCGGGCGGCGTCGACTCCTCGGTCGCGGCGCTCCTCGTCTTCAAGGCGGTCGGCGACCAGCTCACCTGCGTCTTCGTCGATCATGGTCTGCTGCGGAAGGACGAGGCCGTGCAGGTCGTCCAGACATTCCGGCAGCACTTCCACGTGCCGCTCGTGCACGTCGACGCGGAGTTGCGCTTCCTTGCCCGGCTGGAGGGCATCACCGATCCCGAGGAGAAGCGGCGGCGTATCGGGGAAGAGTTCATCCGCGTCTTCGAGGAGGAGGCGGCGCGGCTCGGAGACGTGCCGTTCCTCGTCCAGGGGACGCTGTACTCCGATGTGATCGAGTCGGGTGGCGAGGCGGGCGTCGCGGCCAAGATCAAGTCGCACCACAACGTCGGGGGCCTACCTGAGGAGATCGACTTCTCGCTCGTCGAGCCGCTCCGCTCGCTCTTCAAGGACGAGGTGCGGCGGGTCGGTGAGGAGCTCGGCCTCCCCGACGAGATGGTCTGGCGTCATCCCTTCCCGGGCCCGGGGCTCGCGATCCGCATCATCGGCGACGTGACCCGGGAGCGCCTCGAGATCCTCCGCGAGGCCGACGCGATCCTGCTCGAGGAGGTGCGGCGGGCCGGGCTCTACCGCGAGCTCTGGCAGTGCTTCGCGGTGCTGCCGGCGATCAGGTCAGTCGGTGTGCAGGGTGACGAGCGGACGTATGCGTACCCGATCGTGATCCGTGCCGTCACGTCGGACGATGCGATGACCGCCGACTGGGCGCGCCTCCCCTACGACCTGCTCGAGACGATCTCGAGCCGTGTCATCAACGAGATTCCGGCCGTGAACCGCGTGGCGCTCGACCTCACGTCGAAGCCCCCCGGCACGATCGAGTGGGAGTAGCGAGAGCCTCTTCGAGTGAGATGATCGAGCTGGACCGATGACGAAAAGTGGCAAGACACCTGATCAGGTTCGGTTCGTGGTGGTTCGGCCGCTGCTGCCAGCGGGCTTCGCCTCGACTGCGGTCGACAAGACGATCGACTCGGACAGCTCTTCCTCGTCGTCGGGCAACCCGTTCGTGGCGATCCTCCTCCGGGGGGCGATCATGCTCGTGCTCGGGCTCGTACTGCTCCCGTTCTCCCTCTTCTTCCGCGTGCTCCTCCACCGTTGGACAATTCAGGCCTCCCTCGGCGAGACGACGATGCGCTGGCGGGCGAAGTCGCGAGCCGCAGCCGGTGCTGGCGTCGAGGCCATCGCGGGCGCCCTCACGCGAGGCGAGCCGCTGGACCAGCAGTTCCCCGGGCTGACCCCGCTAGCTGGGTAGCGGCGGCAGGTCGGACGGGAGCATCGCCGCCGGGTAGCGGGCTCGGACGGTGTCCACGTACGCCGCCAGCTGGTCGGCGAGGGCCGCGTCGCGGATCTCGAGCATGTTCTCGGCGTTCCTCTCGCCAGAGCGCGACAGGTTGAAGCTGCCACAGAAGACGACGTCGTCGGCGATCGACACCTTGGCGTGCATGTAGTCGTGGACGCTCGTCGGTGTATACGGGGTCGACCGCTTGCCCGAGAACGGCGCTCGCGTAAGCACCGTCTCGAGGAGCGGGATCTTCCAGGCCGAGACGCCGTTCGTTCGCCACTGGTGGAACACCTCCTCGGTCTGCGTCTGATCGACGCAGCCGGCGACGTCGACCTTCCCCTCGGAGGCAACCTGGCACAGCGTGCCGAGGATTGGCCCGGAGGTGATCACCGGCGAGCAGATCCGGATGCGGCGCTGCGCCTTCCCGAACGACTTTGCGACCCGGTGCGCCAGGGCCTCGCCGAAGCCTGGGCAGAACCACGCACGCACCTGGGTCATTCCGTCCACAACCGCTGGCCGCGGCTCGACGAAGCCGCTCTGCATCACGTCGGCCTTCTGCCATAGCTCCTCGAAGGCGAGCGTGTACGAGTGGCCGAGCTCGGCCGAGTCGACGGTAACGATCACATTCTCCTCGCGTGACCAGGAGGCGTCGGTCCAGTTGGTCGACCCGGTCCACACCGACGAGCCGTCGCGGACGACGAACTTGTGGTGCATGAGGTCGGGGATTCCCGGAATCGCCCTCGTCGGAACGGACAACCGCTCGACGTCCTCGGGCTTGCACGTCGGAGGCGGGGGCACCGGTATCGGACCGCGGTGGTCGACGTTGTACGCGAGGCGGACGGCGACGCCGCGACGAGCGGCTGACTCGAGAGCGTCGATGACGACTCCCTCCGTATCGGAGCCGAGGTCGAGGTCGTAGAGGGCCAGGTCGAGGCTCCGCTCGGCCCGGTCGAGGAAGTCGGCAACCACCGTCGCGATCTCGACCGGCTTCTGGCCGCCGTCGCTGAGCGTTCGAGCTGAGATCATGCGGCAATCATGGACTTCTCAGAGGTGCTCCGCCGCCGTAAGGCGGTTCGCAACTACGTCGAGGAGCCGGTGCCCGAGGAGACCGTCGAGCGCATCGTTGCCCGCGGCAGGCGCGTTCCGTCGGGCGGCTTCAGCCAGGGGCTTCGCCTGATCGTCGTCACCGACCTCGAAACGCGCCGGCGCATCGCCGAGCTCGCGGAGGAGGACGAGTACGTGACGATGGGCTTCGATCCGTGGATCTCCCGGGCGCCCGTGCACATCGTCATCGGCACCCGCGAGGAGGACTACCACGAGCGCTATCGCCAGCCGGACAAGCTGCAGGAGGACGGCACCGAGATCCACTGGCCGGTCCCCTACTGGCACGTCGACGCGGGCGCGGCGATGATGCTGCTGATGTTGGCAGCTGTCGACGAGGGGCTCGCGGCCGGTGTCTTCGGCGTCCTCGACTGGAAGCCGATGTGGGAGCTGCTCGGGATCCCCGAGGACATCCTGCCCGTCGCGGTCGTCACCGTCGGCAAGGCGGCACCGGAGACGAAGAAGGGGTCGCGGAAACGCGGCTGGAGGCCGCTCGACGAGGTCGTCCACAGAGAGCGGTGGTAGGTCTCGTCGAACGGCTCGCCGCGACCCGCATCGGCGCCACGTTCAACCAGTACTCGGGCTCCGAGCTTCGCTCCAGGCGCCTCTCCACCTACCTCGAGAGCCATGCGGACGCCGAGATCGTCCTCGTCGGCGAGGCGGCCGGCTACCGCGGGGCGCGGGTCTCGGGGCTGCCCTTCACCTCGGAGCGGCAGCTGACGGGGACAGGCCCGGCCGAGGCGACGGCCACCATCGTCCACCGCGTCCTCGATGAGCTCGGCGCCCAGGAGCGGGTGCTGCTCTGGAACGTCGTTCCGACGCATCCCGGAACGGCGACGTCCAACCGCCGGCCGACGCGGGCCGAGATCGAGGCTGGACTGCCCTTCCTGCGGGAGCTCGTCGCAGGGCGAAGGACGATCGCCGTCGGCCGGGTCGCGCACCGCGCGCTCGGCGAGTCGTATGTCCGGCACCCCTCCCGCGGCGGTGCGTCTGCCTTCAGATCGTCGCTGATTGAATTGCTCGCATGAGGCCCGAGGATTTCCCGATCAGGCGTAACACACTGCTGCTCGCTGCGGCGCTGGCGTGTCTCTCCGGGACGATTCAGCTCGCGGTCGCGGTCGGCACTACGACGCTGGTCCTCGTCACCGGGGTCAAGGGGATCCTCGGCCTCGGTCCGGCGATCTTCCTGACCACGGCGGCGCTGGCCGCCCTGCCTGCCGGGCGAGCGATGGACAGAGTCGGCCGTATGCCGGTCGTCGCAGGCGGTTTCGTGGTCGGGATCGTCGCGTCGGTCGTGACCGCGGCTGGCTGCCTGGCCGAGTCGAGCGGGCTCGTCGTCCTCGGCCTCGCGCTCGTCGGCGTGGCCAACGGCTGCATCCTGCTCGCGCGGGCGGCCGCTTCCGACATGTATCCACCCGAGCGGCGCGGGCGGGGCATCTCGCTCGTCCTCTTCGGGGCCGTATTCGGGGCTGCTCTCGGCCCGCTCGTCTGGCGGCCGCTGTTCGAGGGCAAGCACCACGTGAGCGCGCACACGCTCGTCCTCCCGTGGCTCGTCGCAGGAGCGATCATGGCGGTCGGCCTCTTGATCTCGCTCGCGGTCCGCCCCGACACGCGGCGGATCGGCGAGGCGCTCGGCTACGGAGCAATCCCGGTCGCCGCCGGAAACAGCGAGGAGGCTGCTCCTCTGGGCGAGATCCTGCGCAGGCCCGGCGTCCTGCCGGCACTCCTTGCCGCGGTGACGAGCTTCGCCCTGATGGTGTCGGTCATGAACCTGAGTGGGGCGATGGTCGTCGGCCACGGACACTCCCAGGCTTCGACGTTCTGGGTGATCTCGGCGCACATCGTCGGCATGTACGGGCTCGTCCTCATCGCCGGCGATCTGATCGACCGGGTCGGTCGCCCGTACGCACTCGTCGGAGGCCTGGCCGTCATGGCCGTCTCGACTCTCTCCCTCGCCTGGGTCACGGGCGTGGCCGCGATGGCCGTCGCCCTGTTCGGCCTCGGTCTCGGCTGGATCTTCTCCTACGTCGCCGCCACTTCCGAGCTCGTCGACATGGCCAGGCTCTCCGAGCGAGGTCGCCTGATCGGCTTCACCGATCTCGTGTCGAGCCTCACGGGAGCTGCGCTCGCGCTGATCGGCGGGGTCACCTACAACGGCATCGGCGTCGGCTCCGTCGCCTACGGCGCCGCTCTGCTCGCGGTCGTGCCGGCGCTCCTGATCGCGCTGGCGGCCCGGCGACCCACGGCTGTCGCCCGGCCTGCCGGCTGACGGCGGCTACGCGCCGAGCGCCTCGATCCAGTCGAGCCGCTTGCCGCAGAGCGTGCGCGCGTCTACGGGTCGGACGAAGGTCACCGGCAGCTCGGCGGTCTTCGTGCCGAGGACGACCGGGCCCATCGCGAACTGGGCGCCGCCGCTTCCGGGATGCGAGGTCGGGGCCGTGGTAGCGGAGCGTCAGCGTGTGCGGCCCGGCGCGAGCGCCACGTGCCGAGCTGCGTCCACTGGCCCTAGTTGTTGAGCTGGTTGCGATCGTCCCGACCTTCCTGCCGTCGACGTACGGCGTCGAGGCGGTCGCGGACCGAGCCGCCGATCCAGATCAGGTAGCTGCCCGGGCGTCGGAACCCGCAACGATGCCTCGACCGTGCCCGCCCGCTCGGGATCGACGTCTTGAAGGGTCGACGCCCCAGCCGGGCGGCACGGAGCCGTTCGACGAGATCGACGACGAGGCGCCGCCGGCCGCACGACGGCGGCGAGGCCGCTTCGTTCCGGGAAGCTGCGCGAGGCGCAGCACCTCCGAGCACGCGGGCACGCTCGCCGGGCTCGCGCTCGGTGCCGAGCGAGAGGTGCTCGAGGATCGCTCGGCGGCGATCGCGGACGCTGCCAGACCTCGTACCAGCGTCCTTTCCACACGAGCTGGTACGGCGACGGCGGGCGGCTCTCGACCGGCGAGCGGCGGAGGACGAGCGTGCGGTAGACGAGGATCGCGTCGAGCGTGAAGGCGTCGAGGTCGGCGTACTCGCTCTTGTCGAGCAGCCCGCCGGTGCGAAGCGGCACGGTGCGGAAGCGCAGCTCGGCCGGGCCCTCGGGGTCGAGCTTGCGCAGCAGGTGGCGCACGCCGTAGGGCTGGTACTCGGTGATCAGCGACGGGCTCGCGCCGGCGAAGTCGTCGCCGATCGACGCGAGCTCCGCGAGCTGGTCGCGCGGGGCGAGCCAGGCGTCGTGGTACTGGAGCACGTTCGACCAGAGCACGGCGCCGGCGAGACACGCCGCGAGCACCGATCCCCTCGACAGGCGGCGGTTGCGGAGCAGCACGACGGCGCGCGAGCGCGGCGAGCGGGATCGCGGGCGAGGCGGTCGCGAACGCCTTGCCGGCGATCCACGGCGTGCTCCAGTGGTTCAGCACCAGCGCGCTCACGACGGCGCCGACGACGTAGAGCGAGAGCTCCGGCGCGCCGCGGCGCGCGGCGATGACGACCCCGGCGACGACCGCGGCCGCGATCGCCGACGATCAGCACGTCGGTCACGAGAGCTGCGCCGGGTCGAAGCGGAAGTCGCCGGCCGGCCAGATGCCCGCGAGCTGCAAGGGGCTGAGCGGCCGGACGAGGTTCGCGAGCGGGTCGAACGAGACGATGTTCGAGTGCAGGAAGTCGCGCACGGTCAGGATGCGTCGGCAGCGCCAGCACGGCGACGAAGCCGGTGAAGGCGCCGCCGGCGCGAAGCGGCGCCGCGGAGGCCTCGGGCGCGGAAGATCGCGACGGCGTGAAGAGGAGCGCCGGAGCGACCCAGGGCGCGGCGCCGGCGTTCAGCACGCCGAGGAGGAGCGCGGTCACGACCGCGAGCGGCAGCAGGTGCCGGAGCCGCTCCGACCGCACGGCGAGCGGCACGACCGCGGCGAGCAGCGGCACGGCCCACGCGGTGCCGAGCTCCTTGATCCCGCCCCAGAGCGCGTAGCCGTAGAGCAGCGCCGACTGCGCGGCCACGAAGCGCCACGAACGCGCGCAGCGGCCGCGAGCGGATCAGTCGCGCGGACGAGCTCGTACAGCGCCAGCGCGAGCATCGCCGCCATCACGGCCATCGTCGGCTGGTAGAGCCAGAGCGCGTCGCCGCCGACGATCCGGCGGCCCGACGCCGAGCGGCATGAACGTCGCGAGCGGATAGCCGTGGATCAGCAGCAGGTCGAGCACGCGGAGGTACGTCGAGGGCTCGAGGCCGGAGATGTCGCGGCCGTGCGTCATCGCGCGGTCGACGAGCGAGAGCAGCGTCGAGTCGTCGTCGAGCTTGATCACGCCGGCGAACGTCGCCTTGCCCGAGAGCACGATCGGCGCCGCGTAGGCCGCGAAGGCGGCCGACAGCGCCCGCGACGCGCCCAGCCGTCGAGGCGACGGACGTCGCGCGACCGAACGCGAGCGCGAAGCCCGCGAGCGCCGCGACGATCACCGCCGGCGTCGCGAGCCGCGCCGTCGCCGCGCGTCATCGTCGCGAGCTGCGCGACCAGCGCAAGCACGGCGAAGCCGCACGGGAGGACGAGCGTGCCCGGCAGCCTGCAGCGCGGAGACACGCTCGAGCAGCAGTCCGCAGCCGAGCGAGAGTACGGCGAGCACGAGCGGGAAGACGAGCCACGGAACGATGAGCGTGCTCACGCCACCACCTGGGAGGCCTCGACCACCACCGAGCCAATTCTCGTGGAAACCGGAGCCGGCCGAACGGCCTGCTAGATTGCGGCCGAAATTCGAGTCCGGACCGAACTGTCCTGTCGACCGACTCCGGGTTTCGGCGCGAGACGATCGCAACACACCGCGGGGCTCGGGCGTCGCTCCACGGACGACCTGTCCGCCGATTGACCGCCGTCGTCTTCTCTCACTTCACGCGAGCCAGCCGGAGGCTGCAGGGGTCGGCGTGCTTCGCGTCGGTAGCCGGCGTGTATCTCCTCTACCTCTTCCTGTCCGGCTACGACCGCTTCTACTACGACGCGGACTCGTACTGGCAACAAGGCGGGAGCTTCGAGCGGGGCGGTCATTTCTCCCTCTACAACTTTCCGGGCTCGAGCGGCGGCTTCCCCCGTGGTTACTCGCTGCCGCTGCTGAATCACGGCCTGCACGTCGTCGCCTCCAGCTTCGGCATCGGCGATGTCACGGCTGTCAAGATCTTCGGCGCGCTGCTGGCGGCGACGCTGGGTGTCGTCGTGGTGCCGCGACTCGCTCGTACCCTGCTTCCCGGCGCCTCGGTCGGCTGGGTTCGCATCCTGGTGCTGAACGCGCTGATCTTCCTCTACTGGCGGGATCACTTCGACTTCCCGCTCTCGGACTTCCCTGCGCTTGTGCTCGCCGGGGTCGCTTTGCTGGCTCTGCTCCGGGCCACCGCCACGGGATACCTCGTGGCAGGCCTCTGCTTCGGCCTTGCGGCGAATGTTCGCCCCGCATATCTGATCACGCTGCTGCTCGCAATCGTGCTGACGGCACTGACTCCGTTGCGGCTCCGCGACTGGCGCCAACGCGGCCTGGCGACGGCCCTCGTCGTGGCGGGCGCGTTCGTCGCCGTCCTACCGCAGATCCTGATCAACCATCATCAGAGCGACAGCTGGAGCCCGCTCGTTGTCGGCCAGCACGACATCTCGCTCCTCCAGCTCTCGGACGGTATGCAAGCTCAGAAATACGAGACATACGTTGGCTCGTTCGAGGATTACCCGAGGCCTCAGGTGTTCTACCGCGATCCCTCGACCCAGCATGTGCTCGAGCACGAGCATCTCTCGAAGCAAACGATCCTGTTCGGCCAGGACGCACCAATCACGAGCTACGGCCAGTACCTCGGGATCGTGCTTCGCAATCCAGCCGAGATGGCAGCTGCGTTCGCGCGGCGGATCTTCAACGGTGTCGACGTGCGCTACCCGACTCCGTACGTGCGCGATCTCGACGACACGTCACTCGTCCTCTCGCTCCTCCAGTACACGCTGCTCTTCGCGGCGATCGCCAGCCTGGCCCTGACGAGCGCACGCCGCACGCTCGGCCGGATTCGCTGGGCCGGGATCGGACTTTTCGTCAGCCCGTGCCTGACGGCGATTCCCGGGGCGGTCGAGCCACGCTTCTTCCTCCCACTCACGGTGCTCGTCTACGCCATCGTGTGCTTCGGTCCAGCGACACGAGCGTCGTTCTTCGCGGGCGGCGCTGCTCGTCGCGCCGCGCTTGCCGCCTCGTACGCCGGGTTCCTCGTGGCGTGTCTGACGCTCTCGTCTGCGACTCTGGCACAGCTCGAGCATCCGGGGCAAACCCTCGGGTTGGGGAAGGACCGAAGGCTTGCCGGCCCCGTCGGAGTCGGCCCGCCCGGCCAACGGTCGACGCCCGTCCCCTCGTGACTCGGACCGCGAGAAGTCATCGAATCGCTCTCGCTCTGGCATGCGTCGTCTTCTGCTTCACGGCGGTGGTCGCGATCGGCCAGCTCGCCGGATCCGACCGGATCGAACGTGCCGGTGGGTGTGGCTTCGACGGTGCCTACTACTGCGGGATGCTGAAGGGGGCGGTCGTCCCCGAGCCGTTCAGCCGCCGGATCCTGCTTCCGTTTCTCGCGAAGCGTGTGGATACCGACGGGCTCGCAGGATTCTGGGTGGTGAGCATTCTGAGCCTGGTCGCCGTGACGCTCGTCGGCATGTTCGTCGCCTGGCGGCTTCGGTTGCCTTCCAGCCCCGACGGGCCGATCATCTCTCGCATCGTCCCGCCGCTTCTCGTCGGGGCGATGTTCCTGTCGGCACGGAACACCTTCCATCTGACGGCCACCTATCCCGCGCTATCGGATCCTCTTGGCCTTCTCCTGTTCGTCGGCGCCGTGGCGCTTGTCGTGCTGCCGACGTCGAGCTCGACACAGTTGCTCCTCGTGCCCGTGTGCTTTCTCGCGCCGCTTGCGCGCGAGGAGCTGGCGCCGGTTCTGGCTCTCGCACTGCTGCTCGCCGCAGCCATGAGGCTCCTGCCGTGGCTGATCGCCATCGCTTCCTCGGCGGCGACCGCAGCGGGCGCGGTTCTCGCCTTCAGCCGGCCGAATTCGGGCTCCGGCCAGTGCTTGACTGCGTCACATTCGGTTACCAACTGTCCCGAATCGATCGTCGCGACGGCCCGATTCTGGCTGGACTGGGACTTCGGGAGCTGGGACGGCTTCTTCCGATTCGCCGTCATGCTGATCCTGGCGTTCGGTCCCTTCGTCTGGCTTCTCGGAACGGCTCGCCCGTGGACGCCGCGGAGTCCCTCGACCTGGATACTCGCCGTGGCCGCGATCTTCACTGCGGCCTCGATCATTGCCGGAGGCGACACCGATCGCATCCTCACGCCGGCCGGCCTCCTCGTCGCGCTTGCTCTCGCGATCAGGATCCCGGCCACCGGATGGGGACTGCTCGGGCTCTCGTCAGCCGTCCTCGCCTGGGTGATTCTCCAGGATCCGCTGCATGCGGTCGGGAGTGACGATACGTCGTGGCTCTCGTTCTTCGGGCTGCGGGTTACCGACACGCACTCGGTGGTGCACAACGGTCTCATACCGGCGCTGATCGCGCTCCCGGTCGCCGTGGGGGCGTTGTGGTTGCTGCGATCGAGCTCGAAGGGGGCGACCGCGTCGAAACCTATGCTTGGAGCCTCGAGACGGTAACCATGCCCCAGGCGATCACGAGAGTTCCCCTCAACGACCCGCGCCGTGCCGCCCTTGCGCTCCGGGATGAGCTTTCCGACGTCTTCGACCGGTTTCTCGCCTCAGGCCGCTACGTCCTCGGACCGGAGCACGAGGCGTTCGAGCGTGAGCTGGCCGACTTCCTCGGCGTCCGACACTGCGTCGGGGTGGCGAGCGGCACGGACGCGCTCGAGCTCGCGCTTGCCGCCGGGTCGGCCCCGGGGAGCGCTGTCCTCGTCGCTGCGAACTGCGGCGGGTACACGACCACCGCGGCGCTGAGAGCCGGACGTCGGGTCCGCTTCGCGGACGTCGACCCGGAGACGCTCGGGCTCTCGCGCGAGACGGTCGAGAGAGCCCTCGCCCCGGACGTGGGCGCCGTCGTCCTCACCCACCTGTACGGGCTCGTTGGCGACGTCGAGGGCGTCGTCGAGCTTTGCCGCGAACGGGAGGTCGTCGTGGTCGAGGATTGCGCTCAGGCCGTGGGCGCCCGCCGCGGAGGTCGCAGGGCCGGAGCGATCGGTGACCTCGCCGCGTTCAGCTTCTACCCGACGAAGAACCTCGCGGCGCTCGGGGACGGAGGAGCGCTGGCCACGTCGAATGAGGCGATCGCCGACCGCGTGCGCAGTCTTCGCCAGTACGGATGGGACGCGAAGTACCGGGTGGCGATTCCCGGTGGCTGGAACTCTCGGCTCGACGAGCTGCAGGCCGCGATGCTCAGGATCCGGCTCGGGCATGTCGACGAGTGGAACGCCGCCCGGCGTCGCATCGTCGAGCGCTACGCGGCGAGCCTCCCGGCGAGTGCCGGTCGGTTCGTCGCAGGGACGGGAGAGGAGTTCGTCGCACATCTCGCGGTGGTCGTTGCAGAGGATCGCGACCGCATGCGATCGGTGCTCGACGTGGCCGGGATCGGAACCGACGTGCACTACCCGATCCCGGACCATCTCCAGCCGGCCTGGCGGGACGACCATCGAGGGGTGCACCTGCCCGTCACCGAGCACGCGGCCGAGCACGTGCTCTCCCTGCCGTGCTTCCCGGAGCTGACCGAGGGGGAGGTCGAGCACGTATGCGAGGTGCTGCGTGAGCTCTGAGGCGCCACGGGCGGTGCGGTACTCGGTCGTCGTCCCGGTCTACCGGAACGAGCCGACGCTCTCGGCTCTCGTGGAGCGCCTCGGCGGGCTTGCCGGCGAGCTCGATGCCCCACTCGAGTGCGTGTTCGTCGTCGACGGCTCGCCCGACGGCTCGCTCGTACTCCTGCGCCGGCTCCTCTCGGAAGAGACGCGCTTCTCCTCCCAGCTGATCTCGCTCTCGCGCAACTTCGGCTCCTTCAGTGCGGTGAGAGCAGGCCTCGCGGCCGCGGAGGGCGAGCTGATCGCGATGATGGCCGCCGACCTCCAGGAGCCGGTCTCGCTCGCCCGCGACTTCTTCCTCGGTCTCGCGAAAGGCGACCACGACATCGCGGTCGGCGTACGTGCCTCGCGGAGCGATCCCTCGGGGAGCATGCTGGCGTCGCGCATCTTCTGGTGGCTGTTCCGCCGACTCGTCGAGCCGGGCATCCCACGCGACGGCGTCGACGTCTTCGGATGCACGCGCCAAGTCGCAGGCCAGCTCCTCCGCCTCGACGAGTCGCACACGAGCCTGGTCGGCCTCCTCTACTGGGTCGGCTTCCGTCGGCTCGAAGTCCCCTACGATCGGCAGCCGCGTCCGGTCGGGAGGAGTGCCTGGGGCTTCCGCCGCAAAGCGCGCTATCTGCTCGACAGCATCTTCTCGTTCACGGACCTGCCGATCACCGCCATCATCGTCGTCGGCGTGATCGGCGTCGTCGTCAGCACGGCGTCGGCGATCGCCGTCCTCGTCGCCTGGGCGGCGGGAAAGATCGACGTCGCGGGCTACACCCCGCTGATGCTGGCGCTCTTCCTGATGTCCTCGATGATCCTGATCGCCCTTGGGCTCGTCGGGTCGTACGTCTGGCGCACCTATGAGAACAGCAAGGGAAGGCCGGGCGCGATCTCGATGACGCATGAGCGATTCGACGCCGGCAGCGGTTAGGCGCATCCTCGCGACCGGGACGACGCGAGGCCAGGTCCTGCGATTCGTCCTCGTGGGAGGGATGAACACGGTGGTCACGACCGCGGCCTTCTATCTCCTCGCCCTGGCGATCCCGGCCCGAGTCGCCTTCACCGTCGTCTACCTGGCCGGACTGGTGTTCGTGACAGCCGTTACGCCGCAGCTCGTGTTCGGCGCACGCTCCTCGCCGAGGCGGCGCGTCATGCTCGCGCTCTGGTACCTCGGCACCTATCTCGTCGGGCTGGGCATGGTCTCGCTGCTCGCCGGAGCTCTCTCCGCGCCGAGGATCGCGGTCGTCCTCGGAACCGTGGCGGTGACCGCTCCGCTCAGCTTCGTCGGTGCGCGACTGCTGCTCGTCAGGCCAGGCTAGTCACCGGGCAGTTCCGGGAGCACGCCTTCCGGGTAGCCGCGCCGGAAATGGGTCCACCAGGGGTAGACGCGGTCGAGCCGACCCTCGTGGCAGATCACGTCGGAGGTCTGGCCGACGACTCGCCCCGGCACGCCCGCGACGACGGCGTGTGCGGGGACGCTCTTTCGGACGAGCGTCATCGCAGCGACGAGCGCGCCCTCGCCGACCTCGACCGAGGGGAAGATCGTGGCTTGCCCGCCGACGACGGCGAATCGTCGGATCGTCGGCCCATCGGTACACGTGTCCGACGGCGGATGGGGGTCGTTCAGCAGGCTCGCTCGGGGGAAGATCCAGACGAGCTCCTCAACGGTGCTGTACTGCGCGACGAAGACGCCGCTGTGCAGCCTCGAATGGTTCCCGATCGTCAAGTGACCCTGGAGATCGCAGTCGGTGCCGATCCGAACCGACTCGCCGATGCGTGAGCCCTCCCTGATCGTGACACGGTGGCCACATATGAAGCCATCGCCGATCTCCACGCCTGCGTAGACGATGGAGTGACTCCGGATCACGGCATCAGAGCCAATGCGGCATTCGGCGGGCTCGTAGCCGTTCCGGTCGACGATCGATTCAGCGGTCGGAGAGCCGAGAACCGAATGAGAGCCGATGTAGGTGCCGTCTCCGACCGTGACGTTCGCCTGGATCACGCAGAACGGCTCGACCGTGACGTTTCGGCCGAGCGTTGCGGCAGGGCTTACGATGCTCGTCGGATGGACCTCCGAGCGCATCGCACGATGATATGCGGGCTCGCGGAGCGTGACCGGACGTGAGCGGTCACGTCGACGATACGGCCGTCATCGGCCCGGACGTCGAGCTGGGCGAGGGCTGCACGATCGACGAGCACGCGCTGGTCGAGGGGGAGGTGACGCTGGACGACGGGGTCGAGGTGGGCGCCGGGGCTCATGTCCTCGGACCGCTGACGATCGGAAGGGGCGCCGTCGTTCGGCCCCGGTCGGTCGTCACCGAGAGCGTGCCCCCGAACGCGATCGTCAGTGGGAACCCCGCAAGGATCGTCGCGTACGTCAACGATTCCGCAGACAGCTACGGCAGGAAGGGTCGTCGAGGCGGCGACAGCGGGCTCCGGCACGACCGAGACTCGTGTTCGCGGTGTGACGCTGCACCGAGTGACGTCGGCGCGCGACCTCCGGGGCGCGCTCGTGGCCGCCGAGCTCTCCGATCTGCCGCTCGTCCCGGAGCGCATCTTCGTCGTGTACGACGTGCCGAGCGAGTCGGTGCGTGGTGAGCACGCCCACCGGACGTGCGCCCAGTTCCTGATCTGCCTCGCCGGCTCCGTGCGATGTCTCGTCGACGATGGCTCGTCGAGAGAAGAGATCCAGCTCACGGGCCCGGATGTCGGGCTACACGTGCCGCCCATGATCTGGGGCGCGCAGTGGAACTACACGAGCGACGCCGTCCTGCTCGTACTTGCCTCGCATCCCTACGAAGCAACCGACTACATCCGCGACTACGAGGAGTTCCTCGCAGTCCTCGCAGGCGGCTGAGACGGCCTGGCTGCTACGATTGGCCGCCGGCGGGCGCTTCGTCCGCCGCCTTTTCGTGAGATGAAGACCTGGACTGCAAAAGCCGGTGACGTCGAGCAAGCCTGGCACCTCGTCGATGCTGAGGGCCAGACGCTCGGGCGTCTCGCGACCCGGATCGCAGACACGCTGCGCGGCAAGAACAAGCCGCAGTTCACACCGCACGTCGACACCGGCGACTTCGTGGTCGTCGTCAACGCCGAGAAGATCGCCGTGACCGGCAAGAAGCTGGACGACAAGATGTACCACCGCCATTCGGGCTACCCCGGCGGCCTTCGCTCCCGTCCGCTTCGCGAGCAGCTCGAGCGACGACCGACCGAGGTGCTTCGCAAGGCGGTCAAGGGGATGCTTCCACGCACTCGCCTCGGTCGGGCACAGATCCGCAAGCTCAAGATCTACGCCGGGCCGGAGCATCCGCACACGGCCCAGGCTCCGACACCGATGAAGCTGGAGCGTTGATGGCCGAGCTCGCCACCTACCACGGAACCGGCAAGCGCAAGACGTCGGTCGCCCGCGTGATCCTGCGCCCGGGGGACGGCGTCTGGTGGATCAACGGCCGCACGCTCGACAACTACTTCCCGCGGGCCATGCACCGGGCTCAGGTTCTCGCGCCCTTCAAGGTCGCGGGCGCCGAAGGCACCTACGACGTGCGGATCCGCGTGCACGGAGGCGGGCCGACCGGTCAGGCCGGCGCTGCCCGCCACGGAATCGCGCGGGCGCTCGTCGAAGCCGATCCCGAGCTCAGGGTGCCGCTCAAGCGCGAAGGGTTCCTCGCACGTGACGCACGGGCGGTCGAGCGGAAGAAGGCCGGCCTGAAGAAGGCGCGCAAGGCGCCTCAGTGGGCCAAGCGCTAGCCCGTTTCGTCCACGTCTCCTAGAGTCAGTCCATGAGCGACTCTGTCTCGCCGTCCGGCGCAGCCGGGCAGCGGCGGTATTTCGGAACCGATGGCGTCAGAGGCATCGTTGGCGAGGATCTGACGGCGGAGCTCGTCGAGCGTCTCGGCAGAGCTGCCGTCCTGTGGCACGGCGGTGGCGCGGTCCTGGTCGGCCGGGACACGAGAGCCTCCGGGCGGGAGCTCGAGCGAGCGTTCGCCTCCGGCGTGGCCTCGGCCGGTGGGACGGCCGTCCTCGCCGGCGTGCTGCCGACGCCGGCTGTCGCGCTGCTCGCGCTCGACCTCGGCGCCGTCATCTCTGCCTCGCACAACCCTCCCGAGTACAACGGCGTCAAGCTCTTCACCGGCGACGGCCGCAAGCTGACCGATTCCGCGGAGGCCGAGCTGGAGTCGCTGCTCGACGCGCCTCCCCGAAGCCCGGACGAAGGGAGGATCGACAACCTCGAGATCCTGCTCGGGAGCTACGTGGAGCATGTCGTCGACCGCTTCGGCAGCGATCTCTCCGGGCTCCGGATCGGGGTCGACTGCGCGAACGGCGCCTACTCGGCGATCGCTCCCGCCGCCTTCGAGCGGCTCGGCGCCTCCGTGACGGCGATCGGCGACCGCCCTGACGGCATGAACATCAACGTCGGCTGCGGCGCTACCGACCTCTCCGCCTTGCAACAGACTGTTACAAGGGAGGGTCTGGATCTCGGGATCGCGTTCGACGGCGACGGTGACCGCATGCTGGCGGTCGACGAGCGTGGTAACGCGATCGACGGCGACCAGGTGCTTGCCGTCCTGGCGCTCGACCTCGGGGTGGAGATGGTCGCGGTGACGACGATGAGCAACCTCGGCCTTCACCGACTGATGGCAGAGCACGACATTCGCGTCGTCACGACCGATGTCGGCGATCGGTACGTGCTCGAGGCCCTGCACCTCGAAGGAGGCGTGCTCGGAGGCGAGCAGTCCGGGCACGTCGTCTACCTGAACGGCCACGTGACGGGAGACGGACTCGTTGCTGCGCTTCTCCTCTGCCGATCGCTCGGCGGTCGCACGCTGTCCGAGGCGGTCTCCGCGATGCAGCACTTCCCACAGGCGAAGGCCGACGTTCGTGTTCGCAGCAAGGAGATTCCGGGCGGCGTGCTCGGCGAGGTCAAGCGGGTCAACGAGGAGCTCATGGAGCGAGGTCGAGTGCTCGTTCGGGCATCGGGTACCGAGCCCTTGATTCGCGTTCTCGCGGAGGCTCCGACGCAGGAGGAGGCAAACGCTCTCTGTGGTACCATCGCTGCCCTCGTGAGTCATGAGCTCGGTTGACCGCGACGACGTCGTCGCGGGACAGGCCGGGCTCGACGTACTTTCGGGAGGACTCAGTACGGGATCAGGCGAATTGAGACGTTCTCTGCGGCGCCTTCTCGCCGCACAAATCGGGACGAGACGAGGAGTCGAAGATGTGCGGGATCATCGGGTACGTCGGCCGGCGGCCTTGTAAGGAGCTGTTGCTCGCCGGCCTCGAGCGCCTCGAGTACCGCGGGTACGACTCGGCTGGCATCGCGCTCCTCGACGACGGCTGGCTGGAGCACACACGCGCGGTCGGTCCCCTTTCGAACCTGAAGGATCGGACGGGCGACATCGGCTCATCGGCGGTCACCGGGGTCGGACACACGCGCTGGGCGACTCACGGTGCCGTCACGGAGGCGAACGCGCATCCGCTCACCGGCTGCGACGAGACGCTCTCGATCGTCCTCAACGGCATCGTCGAGAACTTCCGCGAGCTGAGGGAGGGCCTTCAGGCGGAGGGACACGTCTTTACCTCGCAGACGGACGCGGAGACCGTCTCGCATCTGATCGAGCGCCACTACGCGGGCGACCTCGTCGAGGCGGTCTGCAAGGCGTACGAGGAGATGGAGGGTCATTTCACCTTCGTGGCGATCCACGCCGACCATCCGGATCTACTCGTAGGCGCCCGGCTGCAGACGCCGCTCGTCGTCGGCGTCGGCGAGGACGAGGTGTTCCTCGCCTCGAACGCAGCCGCCTTCCTTTCCGAGACACGACGCGTCTACTTCCCTGACGACGGTGACATCGTCGCGGTGACGCCGGAGGGCGCGCGGTTCCTGCGCTCGGACGGCACCAGCGTCGCCCATGAGCTCGTCGAGCTCGACTGGGACATCGAGGGAGCGGAGAAAGGCGGCTTCGAGACCTTCATGCTCAAGGAGATCTACGAGCAGCCCGAGGCCGTCGCGGAGACGATCGGCGACCGTGTGCGTCACGGCCGTCTCGAGCTCGACGGGCTGGGGCTCACGGACGACGAGCTTCGGAAGCTGCGCCGGATCGTCATCCTCGCGACGGGGACCGCCTACCACGCTGGCGTCACCGCTCGTTACGTGCTCGAGGAGTGGGGACGCATTCCGGTCGAGCACGACATCGCGAGCGAGTGGCTCTACCGGAACCCGGTGCTCGACCAGAGCACGCTCGTGATCGGGATCTCGCAGTCGGGCGAGACACGCGACACGATCTCGGCGATGCAGCTCGCACGGGAGAAGGGCGCTCACACGCTGGCGGTGACGAACATGATGGGCGCCCAGATCACCAGGGAGGTCGACTCGGTGCTCTACACGCGAGCCGGTCTCGAGATCTCGGTCTGCGCCACGAAGACGTTCACGGCGCAGGTCGCGCTCTTCTATCTCCTTGCGCTCAAGCTGGCGCAGGTGCGACGCACCCTCCCGGAGAGCGAGATCCACGCCCTGCTCGACGAGGTGCACGACCTGCCGAACAAGATGGAGGCGTTCCTGAACGCCGACTACCAGCCGATCTCGGAGATCGCCCAGCACCATTACGACAAACCCTTCTTTCTCTACCTCGGGCGGAATATCGGCCTACCGATCTGCCTCGAGGGTGCCCTGAAGCTGAAGGAGATCTCCTACATCCCGACCGAGGCCTACTCCGCCGGCGAGATGAAGCACGGGCCGATTGCGCTCCTCGACGAGCACACGCCGGTCGTGGTCGTCGCGACCGACTCGCACGTGTACGACAAGATCGTCTCGAACATCCAGGAGTGCCGAGCCCGCGGGGCAAAGGTGGTCGCGATCGCGACCGACGGCAACGAGGACATCCAGCATCACGCCGACGACGTGATCTTCATTCCGCGGACGCATCCGCTGCTGCAGGCGGTGCTCGCCGTCGTCCCGCTGCAGCTGCTCGCTTACGAGACGGCTCGCCTCCGGGGTCTCAACATCGACCAGCCCCGGAACCTGGCCAAGACGGTGACTGTCGAATAGGAACCCGGCGTCAGGTGCGCTCGAAGACGACCGCGTCTGGCCCTCGGTACAGGACACGTATGTCGGAGCGTCGATCGTAGGTCTCGATGAGCCACGGCTGCTGCTTCGGGGAGATGACGAGGAGGCGGAAGCCGAGCGCCGGCCGCTCCCAATCGACCCCGGACTGGCGGAGGAAGAAGATGACCTCGCGGACCTGGTCCTGCGTGAGCTGCTCCCAGTCGGCGTCGTAGCCGACCTTGCCCCAGAGCTCGGGGCGGGTGTAGACGAGCCAGTCTCCGAACTGGTCGGTTCCGAAGACCCGGGCGCCGGGGTGCGCCGTGATCTCGCGCGCGATGATCGTCCCCGCCGCCTCTGGAAACTGGCGCGTGTAGTACGAGTTCGGCTTGGCCGCCGACTGCGTCACGGTCACGAGAGCGAGGAGAGACGCCCCGACCGTAACGATCACTCGTAGCCGCGGCGACGGCTCACGCCAGCGGCGGTCGGCATCGCGCTCGAGGAGCGCCGGTAGGAGGACGACCGCGGCGAGTGCGAACCACATGATCGACCGCTCGGCCTCGACGGCGCCGATCAGCGTCACGGCGAGGACGACGAGCTCGAAGGCGGTGAGGCGGTGCCAGCGACGAGCGACGAGCGCCGTCGCGACGAGCGCGAGGCAGAAGAACGGGCCACCGACCAGCGAGAACGGTGTGGGCGGCATCCACGGGCCGAGATACTGGTGGAAGGCCGAGTTGAAGATCGTCCCCCTGTAATAGCTGGCGACCGAGAAGCCGTAGGGCGTGGCGAAGATGAAGAGCCAGGGCGTCAAGATCAGCAGCAACGCTCGCGCGAGTGACGGTCGTCCGATTTCCTTCGTGCGAAGGCGTTGCATGAGCTCAACGGCACCGAGCAGTGCGACGAGCGCTGCCCCGAGCACGACGGCGCCGTGCAGATTCGCCCAGACGGCGAGGAGCGGGAAGGCGAGCAGGACGCGGCGCGTCCGTTTCCTGCTCTCGGCGGCAAGCAGGCCGAGGAGGCAGACGAAGAACAGATGCGAGAAGGCCTCTGTCTGGATCCAGGTCGTCAGGTAGAGCCAGGCGAGGAGTGCGATCCCACCGATCGCGAGCGCCGAGGCGCCACGCCGGCGCGCGAGCCAGACGGCGAGAACGAGCGCCGCAGAGAACAGCAAGACGCTGAAGAGCGCGACGAGCTTGGCTCCGCCGAACGCGAAGAGCCAGTAGAAGACCACCTGGCCGAGCCATTGCTGGTCGACCCAGGCATGCCCGTGGCCGAGCACCGTCAGGGTTGTCGAATGCGGGAGGCCGTGGCGGATGATGTCGCGGCCGTAGACGAAGTCGAACCAGCTGTCAGAGGTCACCCACGAGCGAGCCGCGATGGAGGAGGAGGCAACGAAGACCGAAGTCAGGAGAATGAGGAGCCACTCGCGGACGAGGAAGCTCCTGACCCGGCCGACCTCACGTCCCGCCAATGCGGGGGCGCGGTCGATCGCATGCAGGCCGACATCGGCGGTGTCCATCTCGCTCTACCGGTCTGCGGGTCTGACGATCGGCGGAGAGACGGGCGCACGGGACCGCCTGGGAGGTGAGTCGAAGCGAAGCGCCGGCACGCGCCAGAGCGCCTCGAGCGCGATTCGCGCGTTCATCTTCGACGAGCCGACGCGGCGATCGGAGAACATGATCGGAACCTCGGCGACCCTGAAGCCGGCCTCGATCGCCCGGAACGTCGTCTCGATCTGGAACGAATACCCGCGGGCGGTGAGGCGGTCGAGGTCGATCGTCTCGAGCACGGTCCGCCGGAAGCACTTGAAGCCGCCGGTGAGATCGCGGACGGGCAGGCCCAGGACCGTCCGTGCATACAGTGAGCCGCCCAGCGAGATCCCGCGTCTGACCGCGCTCCAGTTCTCGACGCCTCCACCGGGCACATAGCGCGAGCCGAGTACGAGGTCGGCCGCACTCGCCGCAGCGATCAGTCGCGGCACGTCACGCGGATCGTGGGAGAAGTCGCAGTCCATCTCGACGACGAGCTCGGCTCTGTCCGAGAGAGCCCTCCGGAACCCTGCGACATACGCCGGGCCCAGCCCCTGCTTCTCGGCACGGTGCAGGACCGTGACCCTGGGAAGCTCTTCCGCGAGCCGGTCGGCGAGCTCGCCTGTTCCGTCGGGTGAGGCGTCGTCGATCACGAGCACCCGACCCTCCTCCGGCAGCACCGCATCGAGTGTGAGAAGCATGGGCTCGAGGTTCTCGAGCTCGTTGTACGTCGGAAGGCAGACGGTGACACGAGTCACGCCGGAACCTCCAGGACAGCGACGCCGTGGCCGGAGTAGAGCCTCCGGCTGCCCGGCTCACGCAGGATGGCGGCGATCGGGCGCTTGCTCACGGCTCGGTCGAGCACGAGGATCCGGAAGCCCCTCGTCGCTACGCGCCATGGATCTCCGAAGACGTTGTTGAAGTTGTAGATCTGGGAGATGCGCCTGGACGAAAGGAGCTCGAAGCGTGCATCGAACGCGATCCGCCCAGCGAGCTCCGGGTGCTCGAAGAGAAGCCAGTCGGCGTACTTGACGTCTGCGTAGATCTGCGTGTGTGGAGACCTGCCTGCAGCGGCGGCGACCACCTCGGCCGCGGCGGAGGGATACGGCTCCGTGAACCATGACGCGGGCCGGGCGATCGTCGCGACGAGCAGGACGACGAGGCCGCTGGCAGTCGCGGCTGCGAGGCCGGCGTTCAGGCGCGAGAGGCCGGCGTTCGTCTCCGTCGGTGCCGGGAACGCTTCTTCGAGCGCCGACGGGACGAGCATGATCGTCGCGAACGCGAACCAGCCGATGTTGCGCGTCGCGGAAAGCGCGGCGGCGAGCGTGACGAGGAGCGCGAGCCGCTCGAACCGGACGAGAGCGTTCCGCGAGCGGCCGAGCAGCCACACGACTCCGAGCGCAAGGCAGAAGAACGGGACGGTCAGCGCGCCGGGCTTCGGCGGCTGCCACTCGTTCAGCATGGAGCTGAAGGCCGGATTGAAGAGCGTGTGGTGGTAGTAGCCGACGAGCGAGGCGCCGTACGGCGATACGAGGAGCATCGCCGGGGCGAGCGCCGCGAGGCCAAGCCCCGCCCGTCGATCGCCGCTTGCTGCTCGGTCGACGCCGCGGAGCGCGACGAGGCAGGCTCCGAGCACCACCGACCCGTGCAGGTTGCCCCATACGGCAAGCAGCGGAAGTGCGAGAAAGACTCGCCCCGAGGGGCGCCTCGCGTCGCTGACAACGAGCCAGAGACAGGCGACGAAGAGCAGATAG
The DNA here is from genome assembly GCA_963736045.1 of uncultured Actinomycetes bacterium. Classification (GTDB taxonomy): domain Bacteria; phylum Actinomycetota; class Thermoleophilia; order Gaiellales; family Gaiellaceae; genus PALSA-612. The sequence continues at coordinate 311,998 of CAVTNK010000001.1, forward strand.
GCGAAGCTCTGTGTCCGCACCTGCCAGGTGCTGACGATCAAGCAGAAGAATGAGAGCGGAAGCAGCAAGAGCACGCTTCGCTGGGACGCGCCTCGTCTCCGTGCGGCGGCGATCGCGAGCCCGATCGCGGCGAGTGTCAGCACTGCGTGCAGACCAGCCAGAACGCCGAGTCCGCCGGCGGCGTAGACCACGTAGAGGAGCACGTGAGCGAGCCACTGCTGGTCGACGACCGAGAGGCCCGCACCCCAGATCGTCCACACCTCGTGGTGGGGCAGGCCGTGCTCGACGATCGAGCGGCCGCTCGCGATCGCGAGCCACGCATCCTGGTTCACCTGCCCCGAGAGGCGAATGACGAACGCGATCGCGAAGATCGCGGTGCACAGGATGAGCAGCGACTCGTCGACGAGGATCTGCCACAGCCGTGTCGCGGCTCCGGTCCCGGGTAGGAGCGGACGCGGAACCGGGATCGGTGCGGTCTGGATGCCTGCTGCCGCTTCCTCGCGCATCAGCTCTCGACCACGAGTCGGTCGCCCTCACGAACGCCGCAGCGAGCGGTCGTCCCGGCGGGGATCTCCAGGACGGAGCGTGAGCCACGTTTGGCCGCCATGCGCCAAGGCGCGAGGCTCGAGGCGACGCTGAGCACCGTCATGTCCCTGGCCAGGAAGACGGCGTCGATCGGGAAGCGCATGAAGAACATGTGGATCGAGGAGGCCGGCCGAAGCAACAGTCCCTCGCCCGTTTCCAGGTCGCTTCGACCGAGGAGACCTTTCATCCGTAGCCAGGGGCCGTCGGCGAGCAGGCATCGATCGCAGAGGGTCGTGCCGTCCTCTTTCTTCACCGCCGCGTAACGCCTCGCCATCCGCTGGTTCCCTAGTAGCCGATGTGGATGTGGTTGTAGTGGTCGGGAAGTGCGAAAGAGGGCCCGCCGAGCGTCAGCAGCGAAATCACCTGCACCGGCTCGAGCGGCGGCGGCAGCTCGAGCAGCTCGCGGATCGTCTGCTCGGTGATGCCTCCCGGCTGCTGGTTGCCCAGGATCGGGACACCGCCGACGGCGCTGATGTCGACCGCCCGGCCGTAGATATGGGCCGAGACGACGCCCGGCCGGCCGTGAACGTACAGCGAGTGGCCCGTGATCAGGCACGAGACGGTCACCGAGCCGTGTGCTTCGGCGAGGTATTCGAGGAGCGCCAGAACACGCACGTCGAGGCGACCGGACGCGACGTCGCCTCGTCCGGCCGGGTAGATCTGAAGGCGGGAATCGTCGAGCACCTGCTGCTGGAGGTTCGCCCGGGACGCCTCGAGCCCGGCGAGGAGCGCATCCGGCCCGAGTGCGGTCACGAGCTGGTCGAGCGGGCTTTCCTGTCCACTGGGAGAGGCCGTTCGAGACGAGACCTGCACCGACCGGGACTGCCTCGGGCGGGCGCGCTCTTGCAGCGCAACCCCGCGCCCGGCGATCCCGGCCGTCTGCAGGCGTCTGACCACGATCAACCTGGCGTTCTCTGCGCGCTGCCTGGCCAGGTCGGCCTGGCGAGCCACTTCCCTGACCTGTCTGGCCCGAGCGGCGGGAGTGAGGAGCGGTGCCCGGGCATCCTCGGGGCCGACCGAGATGCCGGTGCTCGAGAGGAAGAGGGCGATCGTGACGAGCCCTCCCGCCAGCGCCGCCCGGCGAAGGCTGTGCCGCCGCCGTGGCACCCTGCCTTCTTCGAAGGATGTCCTCGGCTCCTGTTCGGAGTCGGCCGGCTGCTCGGGTAGCTCCTGGGTCGACTCCTGTGCGGGAGAGAGCTTCGATGCCTGGTGAGCGGCGCGGCCGGCCGACCAGCCGACCACGAGCGCTCCGAGTAGAGCCAGGTGCGTCGGGCGGACGCGACCGGCATACGACGGGGGACGCTTGGTGGCACCACCCATACCGGTGTCATCGAACACACCTCGATCTCACATCTCCCCCGAACGGGGGATGCGCTCTCAATCGCGCGTGAATGTCCGCCCGGTAACCCCTGAGGCGGGTGATCCCACGCTGAGGTCCGGCGGACGATGACGAGTGGACGGGCCCCGGCGGGGGTGTCTCGACGAAAAGGAGCAGACCGTGTACGACCGAGTGAAACCGGCTGAGATTCGCGATCAGAGAGGTCAGGTCATGGCCGAGTACGCGGTCGTGCTGGCCCTGATCACCGCGGGCATGGTCGCGGTCTTCACGCTCGTCCTGCCCGGCGCGATCGAAGGGGCGTTGAACGCCGTCGTAGCGCTGCTGTAGTCGCACGCGGGCTGCGGACCCGCTCTGCGGCCCCAGATGGGCTAGCCCGTTCGAGGGAACAGCGCTCCAAAACCGGCGGATCACCTTGATGAGGGATCGATTCGAGGCTCGGTGAGCGCGATCACTTTCGTCGTGCGTGTAGCCAATGAACGAGCGACCGCGAGAGGAGGTGACAAGCAAATGTCGTTCTCCGATTACCTCGACCTGATCAGGTCGGTTCGCAAGCGCGAGGAGGGCCAGACGATGGCGGAGTACGCCGTCGTGCTGGGCGTGATCACTCTCGCTGTCGTGGGCGTCTTCACGGCTCTCTCGGGCGGAATCTCGGGCGCACTGAACAGCGTCAAGGGCGCGATCTAGCTCGACCGCAACACATTCGGCGGGTGAGCTCCGGCGATCGGAGCCCACCCGTAGCCATCCATCCGCAGCACATACGAAACGTGGAGCCAGGACTGGACATGACCAAGGGAAGAAGAATTCGATTCCGAGCGCAGAGGGGCCAGTCGATGGTCGAGTTCGCGATCATCCTGCCCGTCCTGTTGCTCGTCGTGCTGGGCATCATGCAGTTCGGCGTCGTCTACAACAACTGGGTGACGCTGACCGACGCGACCCGTGCTGGGGCGCGCCAGGCTGCCGTGTCGCGCGGTCTTTCCGATCCGAATGGCACCACCGTCAGCAGGGTCAAGGCGTCGGCAACGAGCCTCGATCAGACGAAGCTCGGCGTAACAGTCACGCCGTGAACGCCAGTTGGACGCAGGGCACTGACGCAACGGTGACCGCCGACGTACCCGTACAGCATCAACGTCATGGGCGTCGTCGTCGCCTCGGGAAACCTGACTTCGACCACGACCGAGCGAATCGAGTGAGGAGGTAGGACGTGCTCAAGATCAGACGCCGCAACGGAGGATGCGCGACCAGCGGGGGCAGGTCTTCGCGCTGTTCGCGATCTCCGGGGTCGCCATGGTCGGAATGATCGGCTTCGTGGTCGACACTGGTCGCGTCTACACGACGCATCGTCAGCTACAGGCGGCCGCCGATGCGACCGCCGCGGCCGCCGCCGATCAGCTCTCGAGCGTGAAGGACGGCACGATCACGCTCGCGGCGGCCGAGAACACGGCAAAGACGTACAGCGCGGAGACGGGTCAGAAGAACGCGACCTCGGAACCTGACCGGCGTCACGACGACGTTCACCGCGCAAGTGCATCACGGTCAACGGCTCAGTGCCCTCGTGGTGCAACACGTCGAGTACGCCGAACGTGCTCGTGGTCACGCAGCAGGCGAGCGTGAACACGGTCTTCGCGAAGATCCTCGGGATCAACTCGTTTTCGGTCACGGCCACGTCGACTGCCAGCATGGGTGGCGGCAAGCCGACGCCGGCGCACATCATGATCGTGCTCGACCGAACCGGATCGATGAACAGCTCCTGCTCGGCAGGCGGCACCAAGCTGAGCTGCGCGAAGGCCGGCGATCAACTCCTTCCTGGCTGGGATGGATCCTGTCTACGACAAGATCGGGCTTGGTCGTTCTGCCGCCGGCCAGCACGGCCGGCGGCGCGTGCGCTCAGCCGAAGACGCGCGACGGCGCTCCGAACGACTACGACATCTACACGAACGGCTACGTGCGTCGTTGGACTCTCCGACCGACTACAAGACGTCGTCGTCCTCGCCGCTCAACCCGAGCTCCGACGCTGGTCTCGGACATCAGCTGCATCAAGGGCGGCGGCACGACCGCGTACGCCACCGCGATCGACAGGCGCAGGCGACCTGGCTCGCCAACCACGACCCGAAGGCGCAGGACGTGATCGTCTTCTTCACGGACGGCGAGGCGACCTACGGCCCGTGCGTCGACACGAGCCCGAACAACGGCGTCTGCGACAACAACAGCTCGCACTATCGCTCGCAGCCCTGCCACCAGGCGATCACAGTCGGCCTCGGCCGCGGCGAACAACACGACCACCAAGACGTGGGTCTACACCATCCTCTATGACACCAGCCGACGACGCTGTGCAGGGCCTGGAAGTCCTCGGGCACCGGGACGCTGCTTTCCGGCGGGTCAGCGGTTCGTGCAACGTCGAGCGAGGGCATCCAGTACCTCGACGGCTGCTACGAGTCGCCGTCGATCACGGCCTACGCAACGGTGCAGCGATGGCCACCGATTCGAGCGAAGTTCTTCTTCTCGCCGAACCCGGGCTCTCTGACGACGATCTTCCAGAACATCGCAGACGACATCGGAGAAGCAAGACTGATCGACAACAGCTACACGGGAAACTAGCCCTCATTGCACGACGATTTCGAACGGCCGTGGCGGGCAACGTCGCGGCCGTTCTTCTTGCTCTCAAGGCGACGACCGTTGCCGCCGATAAAGGAGCGCGTGGGCGTAGCAGCGCAAGCCCACACGACCCCGACCCGACGAACGATGACGAAAGGCGATCGATGAGCTATCGGATGCGGAACATTCTGATCGCGGTCGGTCTCGCCGGGCTTCGCAGCGCTGCTCGATGACGTACTACGTCTCGAACTACAAGAAGAGCGTCCAGCACCAGCAGGCCGCCGACCACGGTCGCTCGTCGCTGCGAAGCGACATTCCGCGTTGGCACTCTGGGCGCCGCCATCGCCGGCGGCATGCTGACGACGCGCCAAGTGCGCGCGAGCCGTCGTGCCCGGGCGCGATCTCGAGCCCCGACCAGATCAGGTCGCTCGTCGCGATCGCGCCCGTCTACGCGGGCGAGCAGGTGACGACGCGGCGCTTCGGCACCGCTCGGTTCAGGAGGGCATCAAGGGACAGCTCGTCGGAACGCAGCGCGCCTTCCAGGTCGCCGGCGACCCGAACCAGGTGCTCGCAGGCACGCTGGAGGCCGGCGATCACGTCGACTTCGTCGCGGTCATGGATCGTCCACTTCAGCGGACACCAGGGCAGGGCGGGGACGACCACGTTCAGCCGCGTCGTCGTCCGCGACCTCAAGGTCCTCCAGACGCAGAACTCCGCAGCCTCGGGCAAGATCGGTGGCGGGAACGGCGGCACCGCGGTGTTGCTCCGTGTGACCGACGCGCAGTCGCAGAAGATCGCGCTCGCCTACAAGAAGGGCGACTACTGGTCGCTCGAGCTGCGGCCCGGACTGAAGTCGGCCGATAGCCCGAGCAGCGTCGAGACGCCGAACACGCTCGTCGGCGACGGCATCGACCCGTCGCGCCTACTCAGGATCGCCACTCCGATGCGGAGGCAAGTGATGAGCGAGACGCAGACGAACGCTGCACCGCTCCGCATCTACGTCACGCGGCCTCTGCGAGGGACTCTTCGAGATCGTCGAGTCGCTCCGGGTCCGCGACGACATCGAGCTGATCGGCGTCACCGAGCAGGTGTCCGAGGCCGCCTCGACTCTCACCGGCGGGCACCTCGACGCCGTTGTCCACGCGACCCGCGGCTCGCGATTTCCCGGCCGATGAGTACGCTGCGATCCGCGAATACACGCGGGCTCCCGTGATCCTTCTCTGCTCCGGGGACTGCTCGGCGATGCTCGCCGAAGCCCTCGAGGCGGAGGTGGCCGACGTCGTCCCGCTGCCGCAGCTGACGGAGAACATCATCTTCGCCATCCGCAAGGCGTGCCAGGCGGAGAAGCGTTCCTCCGGCTCGAGCGCCCGCTCGGGTCGAGGTCGTGACCGTCTTCTCACCGAAGGGCGGGATCGGTAAGACCGTCGTGTCGACGAACCTCGCCGTCACGTTCGCCAAGCACCGGAAGGAGCGCACGCTGCTGCTCGACCTCGACCTGCAGTTCGGGGACGCCGCGATCATGCTCGGCCTCGAGCCGGACAAGACGATCTACGACCTCGTCGTCGCTCCGGGCGAGCTCGATGTCGAGAAGCTCGCCGGCTACACGAGCCAGCATCCGTGCGGCCTCGACGTGCTGCCCGCCCCGATCAGGCCGGAGGATGCCGAGCTCGTCACCGAGGGCAAGCTCGCAAGGCTGCTCGAGGTGGCGCGTGCCTCGTACGACATGATCGTCGTCGACACGTCGCCGTTCTTCCACGGGCCGATGCTGGCGACGCTCGATCGTACGGACCTGCTGATGCTCCTGTGCGGGCTCGACATCCCGACGATCAAGAACGTCAGGCTCGGCCTGCAGACGCTGGAGCTCCTCTCATTCCCGAACGAGAGGATTCGGATCATCCTCAACCGGGCGAACACGAACGTCGGTCTCAAGCGAAGTGAGGTCGAGGAGACGCTGCGCGCGAAGGTGCACGCGAGCTCCCGTCGCGACCGCGCGGTGCCGATGGCCGTCAACCGTGGCAAGCCCGTGGCTCTCGCCGAGCCGGGCGCCGACTTCTCGAAGGCGATACGCGACCTCGCGACGACCGTGATCGGCGGCAGGAAGGGCGCCGAGAAGGTCGTGGCGAAGGAAACGCCGAAGCCGAAGCCCGAGCGGCAGTCGATCTTCGCCCGGCGGCGGGCATGAGACCATGGGCCTCCAGGATCGACTAAAGGTCGGGGCCGAACAGGTCAGGGCGACTCGACCGAGGAGTCCGAGCTCCCGACCGCGCTGGCTGCTCCCATCACCATGCGGCAGCGTGAGGGTGCCGGCCGGACGTCAGATCCGTACGCCGAGCTGAAGACCCGGATCCACCACGCGTGCATCGCGCGCCTGGGGCCCGAGCTCTTCGCGACCGAGGCGACCGGCGACATCCCCGAGCGCGTACTGCGCGCGGTGATGGAGCAGCTCGCCCTCGACCGGACGCCGCTGACCCGGGAGGAGCGTCGAAAGCTCGTACGGGAGATCGCCGACGACATCCTCGGGTACGGACCGCTCGAGCCGTTTCTCCGCGACACGGCCGTCACGGAAATCATGGTCAACGGTCCGAACCAGGTCTACATCGAGCGCTCGGGCAAGCTCGAGACAGACGAACGATCTCGTTCCTCGACGATGCGCACCTGCTGCGGATCATCGACAAGATCGTCTCGCCGATCGGGAGGCGAATCGACGAAGCCTCGCCCATGGTCGACGCGCGCCTCCCGGACGGGAGCCGCGTCAACGCGATCATCCCGCCGCTCGCTCTGCGCGGTCCGACGCTCACGATCCGGAAGTTCTCGCGTGATCCCTACACGATGGATGACCTGATCACCTTTGGGACGCTCACTCCGCGCGCGGCGCACTTCATGTCGGCGTGCGTTCGCGGCAAGCTGAACATCCTCATCTCCGGAGGTACCGGCTCCGGTAAGACGACCACGCTCAACGCCGTCTCGGCTTTCATCCCGAACGACGAGCGCATCGTCACGATCGAGGACGCGGCCGAGCTCCAGATGCAGCAGGAGCACGTCATCCCGCTCGAATCACGACCGCCGAACATCGAAGGCCAGGGCGAGGTCCGGATCCGGGAGCTCGTCCGCAACTCGCTGCGTATGCGCCCCGACCGCATCATCGTCGGCGAGGTTCGTGGCGCCGAGACGCTGGACATGCTCCAGGCCATGAACACGGGCCACGAGGGGTCGCTGACCACGATCCATGCGAACACGCCGCGAGATGCGCTGTCGAGGCTCGAGACGCTTGTGCTCACCGCCGGCGTCGATCTGCCGCTGCGGGCGATCCGCGAGCAGATTTCGAGCGCCTTCGACCTGATCGTCCAGATCTCGCGCCTGGTCGACGGCTCGCGCCGGATCACGCACATCACGGAGACACTGCGCATGGAGGGCGAGACGGTCACCCTGCAGGACGTGTTCGTCGCGAAGCCTCCCGACGAGCAGGTCTCGCAAGGAACACGAGCTCTACGCCTGCTCGGCCCGTTGCACTGCACAGGTCTCAAACCGCACTTCCTCGAGAAGATGGCGACCAACGGCGTCGTGCTGCCGGCCGCGTTCTTCGAGAACGAGGGTGACGAGTCAGCCGTCGCGGGAAGTGGGTTCGCGACCGCGAACTTCGGTCGGGGGTTCCGCCGATGAGGCGAGGGGCACTTCTTCTCGTCGTCGCCGCCAGCCTGCTCGTCCCGGGCGCCGCCGGGGCGGCTCTGCGCATCGCCGGAGTCGACGCCAGCAGCTATCCGCGGATCGGGGTCACCGTCGTGACCTCGAAGCCCACCTCGACCCCTCCGTCGGTGCTCGAGAACGGCAAACCGGTCGAGGGCGCCAGCGCCGAGAACGTCGGGCAGCGGGCGAGCATCGCGCTTCTCATCGACCGCTCGCAGTCGATGCGCGGGAAGTCGCTCCAGAACGCGATCGCAGCTGCGCAGCAGTTCATCCTGACCAAGCCGGGCGGAGACACGGTCAGCGTGATCGGGTTTGGCTCGACAGCGGTGCAGTTGACCGGGTTCGGGGCATCGGCCATCGATGCCGACGCCGCGTTGCGCACACTCGATGTCGACTCGAAGTCGGGAACTGCGCTCTACGACGCCATCAACCTCGCGTCGACTGCGCTCGCCTCGCGCTCGGGAGCGCGTCTGATGCTGATCGTGACCGACGGCAAGGACGTCTCGAGCACGGCGACGCTGGACGGCGCGATTGCTGCCGCGCACAAGGCTCGGGCCACCATCTATCCGATCGGAATCAAGAGCTCCCAGTTCACTCCTGACGCGCTACAGATCATCGCCTCCGAGACAGGGGGTCACTATCGCGGCGCGTCAAGTGGCGATCTCGTCAGTCTGTACCGGGGAATCGCGAACGAGCTCAAGCGAACCTGGCGGATCGAGTTCCTGACCGCACAGCGACCGGGGGAGAGCCTGAACCTGCACGTTGCCTCTCCGGGCGAGGGCTCGGCGACGCAGCAGGTCAAGATTGCCGGCTCGAGCCCGGTCTCGGTCCAGCAGAAGCCAGCGCTCCCGGATACAGCCTTCTCGACCACCGGAACGCTCGTGCTGGCGCTCGCAGTCGGCCTCCTCATCATGGTCGCGATCCGTCTGGTGTTCCGCAAGAGCAAGGCCGACGAGATGAACCGCCGGATCCTGCCGCACCTGGGTCTGGACGCGAGGCGAAAGCAAGTGAAGCAGAAGAGGGACCGCGCCGGCTTCCTGCGGGGAATCTTCACTGCAACCGAGCGCGTCCTCGGGAAGACGAGCCAGTGGTCGGCCCTCGGGCGGCTGCTCGAGCGGGGCGACGTGCCTCTCAAGACCGTCGAGTTCGTCTACGTGATCCTCGCGTCGGGGCTCGTCGCTGGCTTCCTGCTGTCGGTCTTCGGCGTGCACGGCTTCGTGCTGGTGTTCGCCTTCGCGGTCGGCGGGCTCATTCCCATCGGATACGTCTGGCGAAGGTCGAAGCAGCGGCTCGCCGCCTTCGACGAGCAGCTCCCCGATCTGTTGATGTCGGTGGCCGCATCGCTCAAGGCGGGGCACAGCTTCAAGCAGGGAATCCAGACGATCGTCGACGAGGCGAAGGAGCCCGCGAAGAAAGAGTTCCAGCGGGTCCTTGCCGAGACGAGCCTCGGCCGTCCCGTGGAAGAGGCGATGGCCGACATGGCCGAGCGCCTCGGCTCCAGCAACTTCTCGTTCATCGTCACCGCGGTGACGATCCAGAACCAGGTCGGCGGCTCACTGGCCGGGCTCTTCGACATGGTCGCCGACACGGTCCGCCAGCGGCAGTCGTTCGCACGAAAAATCAAGGCACTGACCGCGATGGGTCGCGCCTCCGCCTACGTGCTGATCGCACTACCCATCTTCCTGGCCCTGCTCCTGACGATGATGAACCACAAGTACATGTCGCCTCTCTTCACGACCTCGGCCGGGCAGAAGCTGATCATGATCGGGCTCGTGATGATGGCGATCGGCTCGACCATCCTCCGGAAGATCGTCAACTTCAAGGCGTAAACGATGCTCCTACTCGTCCTGGCCATCATCTGTCTCGGCGGTGCCGCCTTTGTCATCGGTGAGCTCGTCACCCTTCCCAACCGGGAGCGCGCCCGCTTCATCGAGCGGACCGCAAACTACGGAAAGCAGGACAAGCCGACCCTCGACGCGACCCAGGGGAGCCTGAAAGATCGTGCTGTCACTCCTGTGATCGAGAAGCTGGCGCGCCTTGTCCTGCGGGTCAACCCGAAGGCCACCATCGACAGCGTCTCGTACCGACTCGTCTCGGCGGGTCTGAGCCGCCGGATCTCGCCCACGGCATTTCTTGCCAGCAAGGCGGGCCTGGCTGTTCTCTTCGGCTTGCTCGGCTTCACCGTGGCGTCGTCGATGAAGCCGATCATCGCCATCCTGATGGTGATCGGCCTCCCTGTCTGCGGGTTCATCCTCCCCGACTTCTACGTCAACAAACGGATCGCGTCCCGTCAGGAGGCGATCAGCGCACAGCTTCCGGACGCGCTCGATCTTCTCGCTGTCAGCGTCGAGGCCGGCCTTGGATTCGACGGCGCTGTCTCGAAGCTGACGGAGAGCCTCGAGGGTCCGCTGATCGACGAGTTCAACCTCACGTTGGCCGAGATCCGCGTCGGTGAGTCACGGCCCGAGGCGCTGCGCAAGCTCTCCGAGCGGGCCGCCGTGCCCGAGCTTTCCGCCTTCACCCGGGCGCTGATCCAGGCCGACACGCTCGGCATCTCGCTCGGGCGCATCCTCCGCGTGCAGGCCGCCGATACGCGCGAGCGGCGTCAGCAGATCGCCGAGGAAAAGGCGATGAAGGCGCCGATCAAGATGCTCTTCCCGACCGTGATCTTCATCTTCCCGTCAATGTTCATCGTCACGATCGGCCCCGCTTTCCTGGCGCTGAAGAGTCTGTTCGGCTAACAACACGGGGGAAACCCGGCTTCCACTGACTCTTCGTAGTCTTCGAGGCCGCGTTCGGAGACCATTTTGGTGGGCTCAAGCGACCGTCAATGGTTGCCGACAAGGAGTGCGTGAGCGTCGAGTCTCAGCGAGAGGCCTGGCTGCCGCCGAAAGCGATGCGAGTCGCGATGGCGGTGGTCTACGCGGCGCCGCTTCTGATGGTGCTGCTCATCCTCGCCGCGGGCTTCGCAGGCGGCCACTTCCTGCTCGACTTCAAGGGCGGCCTCTACAACGCAGGGCACGACATCCTCAACGGCCACGATCCATACCGGCCCGACTACCTCGCGCATCAGGCGGCGCTGCAGCAGGCTGGCCACACTCCGCAGACGATCATCTACCTCCCGGTCTATCCGGCGCCTGCGCTTGTTCTGGCAGTGCCGTTCAGCCTTCTTCCGTACACACTCGCGGGAATCCTGTTTGCGCTGGTTTCGATCGGGGCGATCGTCCTCGCGCTTCGCTTGCTCGGGGTGACCGACTGGCGCTGCTACGGCATCGCCTTCGCATCCTGGCCGGTGCAGCATGGATTGATGCTCGGCGCCATGACGCCCCTGCTCGTCCTCGGCGTTGCAGTTGCGTGGCGCTACCGTGACCAGGCGCTCGTCTGCGCCGCGGCGGTGGCGGCGGTCGTGGTTGCGAAGCTCTTCCTCTGGCCCCTTCTCCTCTGGCTCCTCCTGACTCGGCGCTTCCGCGCCGCCGGACTCGCGATTGGCCTCGGAGTCTCGAGCCTCGTCGTGTGCTGGGCGGCGATGGACTTCCACGGTCTGACCGGGTACCCGCGAATGTTGAACGACCTCTCGACGATCTCGGAGGGTGTCGGCGTCTCGGTCGTCGCTGCACTCCTGAAGATCGGAGTCGCCGAGCAGCTCGCGAGGGGAACCGCGCTCGCGGCCGGGGCACTTCTGGTCGCCTCGGGTGCCCGTCTCGTGAGACGGCGCGCCGGCGAGCAACGAGCCTTCGCGCTCGCCGTCCTCGCCTGCCTCGTGGCATCGCCGATGGTCTGGCCGCACTATCTCGCGTTGCTGCTGGTGCCGATCGCGCTGGTGACGCCGCGCCTCTCGGTGCTCTGGCTCGTACCGTCGCTTTCCTACATTGCGCCGATCGACCAGACGAGAGAGAAGCCGTGGGCGATGCTTCCCTACCTGGCGATGGTCGGATTCCTGGTCGCGCTGGCGATGCGTGAGCCTCGGGCGGGTGGCCGTGGATTTCCGGGCGCTGCACGGCTTGCCTCAGCGCTTTCCGGCGTGAAGCCGGACACGACGACACCCTGAGCTGAACCGCGGGGTCAGGAGGCGCGGCGAAGCTCTGCTTCGCGGCGCTGGAGCTCGTTCTGTGCGCGGGCGACGTGGCCCTCGAGCTCGCTTTCCTTCTTCGAGAACCGTGCCTCCCGTGCCTCGAGACTGCGCTCCCAGAGCTCCAGCTTGTCGGCTTCGAGCTCGAGGTCGGTCTCGACCTTCGCGCGCCGATTCTCGCCGTCTGACTCGAGCTCGTCGATCCTCGACTCGCGCTCCTCGAGCTCCTCGGATCTCTCCGCAAGAGCCGCCTCGCGGGACTTCAGCCGGCCCGCTCGACGCTCGAGCCGCTTGCGCTCGCTCTCGAGTGAATCCTCTGACTTCGCGATCTCCGCCTCGGAGGTCTCGACGTCCTTGCTCCGCACGTCGAGCTCCTTCGCCAATGCATCGAGGTCGCGCCCGCGAATGCACTCCGCTGCGAGTGCTTCGAGCTCGTCGCTTCGATCATTGAGCTGCGTTTCCAGCTCGTTCAGCTCCCGGCCACGTAGGACATCGCGCTCCGACGCCTCCACCTCACGGGTCCGGCGACCGAGCTCTCTCTCGCGCTCTTTCAGCTCGGCTTCCTGGTCCGCCAGTGCCGTCTCCCGTCCGTCCAACTCGGCCTGGCGCTTGTCGAGTGCCGCCTCGAGGTCGCCGGTCACTGCTTCACGCGCGGCGAGGGCGCCGGCATCGTCGTCGAGCTTCGCGTCCCGTTTGCCGAGTTCCGTCTCACGCTCATCGAGCTCGGCCCTCGCCTCAGAAAGCTCGGCCCTCGCCTCGGAAATCTCCTCGCGGTCCTTCGTCAGCCCCTCGGCCGCAGTGTCGAGCTCTTCTGCGGCAGCCTGGAGCTCCTCGCGGTCCTTGTCCAACCGGGCCAGCTCGGCGGAGAGCCGGGCACTCTCTTCGTCCAGCTCCGCCGACGTTCGCTGACGCTCCGCGTCGAGCTCACGCGTGCAGAGCTCGAGCTCGGCCTCGAGCTCGGCGATCCTGCCGTCTCGCTCCTCGAGCGCTGCGTCGAGACGCCGACGCTGCCGTTGCGCAGGGGCCTCGTCCTTGCGCGCCTCGAGGCTCTGCTCCAGCTTCTCGAGCCGTCGCTCTTTCTTCGAGAGCTCCGCCGACTCGCGCTCGACTTGGTCCGAGCGCTCGTTCAGCGCCTCGATCTGCTGCTCGAGATCGGCGAGGCGTTCCGTGAGTGAGGTGGACTGCTGCTCGAGCTCGGCACGGTGGTCGTCGAGTGCCTGCTCGTGCTCGCGCAGCTCCGTCTCGCGCGCCTCGTGCTCGGCGAGCAGACGCTCGAGCTCCTCGAGCTTCGTGGCATCGACGTCGTCGGCCGGTTCGGTGTGCCTGCTCCTGGTAGGTGCACGCCTCGTCTCGGGTGCGCGCCTCGTCTCCTCCTGGCGGGTCTGCCGACGCTTGCCTGCAGAGCCGGCGGTGACCTTCTTGCGATCGAGTTGCGCTCGCAGCCCAGACCCGAAACCCTTCTCGGTCTCCTCGCCTGACGCGTCGGTGGTCGTCGTCTCGGTCATGGGAGTCGCTCAAGAGAGGGATCGGCGCGGCATTCTCCCGGGCTATCCCTCGGCCGAGGGGGTCAAGTTGTCCCGGCGTGCAGTCGAACCGCGGTGTTCCTAGTGGGTCACTAGCTCGCGATCAGCGTCGCAGAGCGGAACACGCGGTACCCGTTCTTGTCGTTGATGCTGAGGCTGACCGTGTAGACCGTGCCTTTCGGGGGGCTCTTCAGGGGTACTTTGAAGCTCGCGTAGCCGTCGATCGCGATCACCGAGGTCGGCTGGTCGACGGCGATGTTGCGGCCGTTGTAGTAGGTCTTCACCGTCGCTCCGAGCGGAGTGCCGACTCCGTCATGGGCGAGCAGCTCCCAGACGGCGACCCGAATCACGGGGTTGGACTTCTTGGCCTTGATCGTGACGACAGGGCTGCGGAAGTCGACCTGGCTCGCGGCGCGCTTGAAGGTGGCGAACGCCGGCTTCTTTGCGTTGTTCGCATCCAGAAGGCCGCTCTGCCACGTACTCGTTGGGTCGTCGCGGAAGATGAACCAGATGAACATCTTGACGTTGTCGTATGCCTGGGCGAAGGCGATGGACTGCTTGGCGTAGACGGCCTGCTGGGCGAGCGTGACTCCGTTCGGTTCCCCTGGCTTCGTCTCGAATCCGTACTCGGTGATCCAGATCGGTACCTTCTTCCGATGGAACCACTGGGCGAGCTTCACCTCGAAATCGGGTATCTGCAGGAGGTTGACGTTCGGAAAGCGCACCTTTGACGTAGGTGAGCCGCCGAGAGCCGAGTACGGGTGGTGCGCCCAGGCGTCGAAGCGAACGGCCGGCTTCTGAGCTGCGACGAGCCGCGCGAATGTGCCCGGGGCGAGAGTGTCCTGCAGGCCGGCTTGGGCTGCGGGCCTTTCGCGGCCTCGTGGCGAGGTCTCACCGATCGCGACGAGCGCGAGAGAGTTCCCCGCCTTGATGCCGGCGTAGGCCGCCCGGGCGAGCTGCGCGTAGATCGCGGGCGACGCCGGCTTCCCTCGCTTGTCGAAGGTGGGGGCCAGGAACTGCTCCAGATTCGGCTCGTTCCAGATCGAGAAGTACCCGACGAACGGGTACCCCGGATACCGACCCGAATAGCGGGCCGCCACGGCCTGGGCGAAAGCCTGGAGATCGGCCATTCGCGCCGGCGCGTGGTTCTCGCCCTGGCCGTTGTTCGCCCAGCCAGGCGTTCCCCAGATTGTCAGCAGGGTCGTCATCCCATGGAGGGCGTCGTTCCGGACGAGCTCGTCGATGTCCTCGAAGCGGTAGACCGGGTCGAACGGGTCGGCTGCGTTGGTTGGCCGGGTCGTGGCAATCCGCGACCAGTACACGGTCGTGCGAACGATGCTGGCGCTGGCTTGAGCTGCAAGCCCCAGGTTCGCCGTCCGGTCGTCCCGCCACCGGAAGGAGGGGTCGTCCTGGAAACCGACGAGCATGCGCGAGGCACTGTGACCTGTGGCCGGCGCGAAGGCCGCGAGCAGGAGCAGGCTCCCGAGGATGAGGCGAAGGCGGGTCATGGGCGGGGCAGCTCCAGGGCGGAGCTCGAAGGACCATAGCGGGCCGATCGGGCGGAAGGCCCACATCTAACACTCCCCTAACTCCTCTTTTACTCAGGGTCGCTTTCCCGGCGGAGCCGCTTGATCTGGCCGCGGCGGCGCTTCGTGGCCAGGCGCCGCTCCACCGCAGCTTGGCCGGGCGTCGTCGGCCGGCGCGGCCGAGGAACGCGAAGCGCCTCTCGCAGCGACTCGACAAGACGGGACTCGGCCAGCTCACGGTTCCGCCACTGGCTTCGCTCGTCCTCGGCCACAGCCCGCAGCACGGGGCCTGTGCGGCGGATGACGCGCTCCTTCTGGATGGTCGACAGGGATGGCGATGCCTGAACGTCGAAGAGCGCCTCGACACGCGTCTCGGTCTTCTGGGCGTGCTGGCCGCCGGGGCCGCTCGATCGTGAGGTGCGAAAGCGGATCTCGGAGCGCCGGATCGAGACGCTCCGGGTGACCTGAATCCGGTTGGCACTAGACTCGCCGACGATGACGGTCATTCTGCTGGAGGAGGCAGTCGGCCGATGCGCGTCGGCGTCGACCTGATCGAGATCGACCGCGTTCGAGCGGCGCTCGCGCGCTACGCGGGCTTCAAGGCTCGCTGCTTCACCGACGCCGAATGCGAGTACTGCGATTCGCGGCCGAATCCGGCCCAGCATTACGCTGCCCGTTTCGCCGCGAAGGAAGCGGTCGGCAAGGCTCTCGGCTTTGGCGTCGCCGGTCGGTTCGCCTGGAGGGAGATCGAGATCGCCGGGCGTCCGAAGCCTTCGGTGCGGTTGTTCGGGCGGCTGCAGGAGCAGGCCGAGCTGCTCGGCGTCGGGCGAATCGAGCTGTCGATGACCCATTCGAAGCAGCTCGCCGCCGCCGTGGCGGTCGCCGTCGATGTTTGAGCCGCTCTACACGGCGGCCGAGATGCGCGCCGCCGAGGAGCGCTATCCCGGGTACCCGAGCACGGTTCCGGAGCTGATGGAGCGGGCCGGTAAGGCCGTCGCGGATGTGGTCCTGGAGCGATTTGCGGACGCCCGGCGGATCACCGTCGTTTGCGGAGGCGGATCGAACGGCGGCGACGGCCGGGTGGCGGCGCGGTATCTGGCGGAGGCGAAATGCGAGGTGCTGGTCGTCGACGCGAAGGCGGAGGACGGGGAGGATCTCGGGAAGCCGGATCTGATCGTCGACGCACTGTTCGGCACCGGGTTCTCGGGGACCCCTCGCGGCGATGCGGCGAGAGTGATCGAACGGATCAACGCTGCCGGCGTCCAGGTTGTCGCCGTCGACGTGCCATCAGGAGTCGACGCATCGACCGGAGAGGTTGCAGGCACTGCCGTCGAGGCACGGGCGACGGTCACCTTCCACGGACCGAAAGTCGGTCTATACGTCACGCCAGGGGGGTTCTGCGCGGGCGAAAGGCAGGTCGCGGACATCGGCCTTGCCTCGCTCGACACCGAGCATCAGCTGGTCACGGAGGACATCGTCTCGGCCGTTCCTCGACGCACGCGGTACGACAACAAGTACACGGCAGGATCGGTGCTCGTTGTCGGCGGCTCGCGCGGCATGACCGGCGCTGCGGCGCTCGCAGCGCGGGCCGCGTTCAGGGCCGACGCCGGCTACGTCGCGATCGCGGCGCCAGAGGAATCGCTGCCGGTGCTCGAGACGCTCGTGCTCGAGGCCGTGAAGCGGCCGCTCGAGGAGGTGTTCGAGGCGGCCGGGCGAGCCGGAGCGCTCGCCGTAGGGCCGGGGCTCGGCCGCGGTGACGAGCAGCGTCATCTCGTGCGCAGACTGCTCGAGGAGACCGACCTGCCCGCGGTCGTCGACGCGGACGCTCTCCATGACCTCCAGCCGTTCGCCCGTGACGCGCCGACCGTGTTGACGCCCCACGCGGGGGAGCTCGGGCGCTTGCTCGGGCGTGAATCCGTCTGGGTCGACGAGCACCGGCTGGAGGCGCTCGAGCGCGCCGTCGAGCGGTTCCGGTGCGTGGTGCTGCTGAAGGGGATGGGGACGCTGGTCGGCGCTCCCGGCCACGGTGCGCTCGTCTGCCCGGGGACACCCAGCCTTGCGACGGCGGGCACGGGTGACGTCCTGACGGGCATCGTTGGCGCCTACCTCGCCAAGGGCCTGGACGGGCGTTTCGCAGCGGCCGCGGCAGCTACCGCACACACCCGTGCGGCGATCAAAGCCGAGCGAGGAGCCGGGCTCATGGCGGGCGACGTGGTCGAGGCGCTTCCAAGGGTCTACGAGAATGACCCGGTCTGAGATCACCATCGACCTGGGCGCTCTGCGGCGAAACGTCCGCACTCTCCGGCGCGATCTGGGATCGACCGGGCTGTGGGCCGTGGTCAAGGCCGACGCCTACGGTCACGGTGCGCTCGACGTGGCCCCGGCCGCCCTGGACGCGGGCGCAGCGGCCCTGTGTGTTGCAACCGTGGCCGAGGGACTGTCCCTCAGACATGTCCTGCCGGACGCCAGAATCATCGTCCTCGGCCCGACGAGCGACGTCCGCGAGGCTCGCGACGCGCGGCTCGAGCTCTGCGTCTCGAGCGGTCCGATTCCCGAGGGGCTTCCCGTGCACGTCAAGCTCGACACCGGCATGGGTCGTTTCGGGTTCGCGGAGCGACCCGAGCTGACAGCGAACGTCGTTGGGCTGATGACGCACCTCGCGACCGCCGACTCCGATCCGGTGTTTGCCGAGAAGCAACTCGAGCGCTTCCAGTCGCTCGCCGCGGCACATCCCGAGCTCGAGTTCCATGCGGCGAACAGCGCGGCCTCGCTCCGGCTTCCTTCCTCGCGCCTGAGCGCCGTCCGCTGCGGGCTGGCGCTCTACGGGCTCTCTCCGTTCGGCACGGATCCGGCCGAGGACGGGCTCGAACCGGTCCTGCGCTGGGAGAGCGAGTTGGCCCAGGTCAAGGAGCTCCAGGCTGGCGAGAGCACGGGCTACGGGAGGCGCTTCACCGCCGAGCGCCCGACCTGGATCGGTCTCGTGCCGGTCGGCTACGCCGACGGGTTCAGGCGCGACCTGACGGGAACGGAGGTACTCGTCGCCGGTTCGCGCCGCCGCGCGGTCGGCACCGTCTCGATGGACTCCTTCGCGGTCGAGCTCGACGGACCGCACGAGCATGGTCAGAACGTCACGCTCATCGGAGCCGGGGTGCTCGCCGAGGATCACGCCCGCGTTGCGGGGACGATCAACTACGAGATCGTCTGCGGCGTCCGGACGGCGCATGACCGTGCGAAGCGAATCGTCGTCGATGGCTGATGCGCTCGAGCTGGCCAGCCACCTCCTCGAGGGGAAGGAAGCGTACGTGGTCGGCGGCACGGTGCGGGACGAGCTTCTGGGCAGACCCGTCGTCGACATCGACATCGCCTGCGCTGATCCGGAGCGATCTGCCAGGGCGTTTGCGGAGCGCTCCGGCGGCGTCCCATTTCCGCTCTCGGCGGCTCACGGCGGCTGGCGTGCTGTCGCCAGGGATGGAACCACGGTCGACTTCACTCCGCTCGCGGGATCGATCGAGGACGACCTCGCGACCCGTGACTTCACGATCAACGCGATCGCGCGCCCGCTCGGAAGCTGGGAGCACATCGATCCGTTCGACGGGCGCGCGGACCTCGATGCCGGGTGCGTTCGTGCCGTGGGAGCGGGCGTGTTCGAGGCCGATCCTCTTCGGCTCCTCCGGGCAGTCCGTTTCGAGGACGAGCTCGATTTCCAGATGGAGCGGCGGACAGAACGGCTCGTGCGAGAGCAGGCGAGGCTCGTCGTGAAGCCGGCCGGCGAGCGAATCCTCGACGTCCTACGGCGGCTGTCGGTTGGCGGATGGCGTCGCGCAGGCGAGCTCGGTCTACTCGACCCCCTGGGGGGCTCCCTCGAGCTCGCCGGCAGGGCGAGCGCGATCGACACGGCCGACTACCGGCTCGTGCTGTTCCTCCAGGATGCGCTCGGCCTCCTGCCCATCTCGCGCCAGCTTCGTCGCTTCGCCGTGGCCCTCGTTCGCAGCACGCCACCCGACGATGGGTCGCCGCGCGCGATCCACCGCTTCCGTCGGCAAACCGAGCCCTGGGCTCTCGAGGCGCTCGCCTTTCACGCGCGCTCCGATCTCGCCGACGCGGTCCAGGCCGCACGCGAAGCCGAGCCTCCTGAGCCGCTCCTTCGCGGAGACGAGCTCGGGCTCCCGGCCGGACCGGAGATCGGGAAGCTGCTCGAGCTGGTCGCGGAGGAACGTGCAGCTGGCGCGATCTCGACCCGAGAGGAGGCGCGTGAGCTCGTCCGACGAAGCACGGCACGCTGAGGCGGTTCGCCACCGTTTCGCGCAGACGGCGTCGCTGATGACCGAGGCCGAGGGGCGGCGGCGTGAGCACCTGCGAGCGGAGCTTCGCGCATTCGTCCCGCTCCGGGGCGACGAGCGAGTTCTCGACTCGGGTACCGGAACGGGCGGGCTTGCGTTTGCCCTCGCGCCACTGGTACGGGAGGTGGTCGCGGTCGACGTCGTCGTCG
Source organism: uncultured Actinomycetes bacterium (assembly GCA_963736045.1). GTDB lineage: Bacteria > Actinomycetota > Thermoleophilia > Gaiellales > Gaiellaceae > PALSA-612. Next base: position 331,805 of record CAVTNK010000001.1, read on the forward strand.
AGCTGCTCGAGGAAGGACGTCGTGTCGGGGCGGACTTCACGAATGTCACGTTCGTCGAGGGCGACGCGACGAGGCTCCCGTTCGAGGCCGGCTCGTTCGATCTCGCCGCCTGCCACCGCACGTTGCACCACATCGCCCGGCCCGAGCTCGCCGTGGCCGAACTCGCTCGCGTGGCACGTCTCGGCGGCGGCGTCTCGATCGTCGACCAGATCGCGCCTGCGGATCCCCTGGTCGGCGTTCGAGCTCGATCGCTTCGAGCGCTTCCGCGATCCCTCGCACACTCGGCTCCTGCCGGACGTCGACATCCACTCTCTGCTCGACGCGAACGGCCTCGTCCTCCGCGCGTCGCACCACACGACCGAGGAGCGCGATCTCGACCTCTACCTCGACCTCGCCGGCTGTCACGGCGCGGAGCGCGATGTTGCGATCGCGGCGGCACCGCGCGGAGCTCGAGGCGACCATCGGCTGGTACCTCGCTGCGAAGCCGGCGCCGGGGCGCGTAAGCTTGCGCCCGTGAATGACGGCGACCTCTCGCGCCTCGCCGACCTCGCCGTCGGGGTCGGCGCAAATGTCCAGCCGGGACAGATCGTCGGCATCACCGCCGAGTACGGACAGGAGGAATTCGCTCGCGCGCTCGCGGCCAGCGCCTACCGCCATGGCGCGAAGTTCGTCGACGTCTGGTACTTCGACCCGCTCGTCAAGCGTGCGCGAATCGAGTTCGCACCGGACGACACGCTCGACTTCGTTCCGCCGTGGTACGGCAAGCGCCTGCTCGCGATCGGCGACGAACGCGGCGCGGCGATCAGCGTCCGCGGGCACGATGATGCCGAACGCGCTCGAGGGGCTCGACACGAAGCGAGCGGGACGCGACCAGCTGCCGTCGCTGCCCGAGTCGAGCGTGGTGATCAACGAGCGAACGGTCAACTGGACGGTCGTGCCCTACCCGACCCGACCGTGGGCGAGCCTCTGCTTCCCCGATCTCGAGGCCGACGAGGCGCTCGACCGGCTGTGGGGGCAGGTCGTACACGTCTGCCGGCTCGACGAGCCGGATCCGTATTCGAGCCTGGCAGGCACGGTTGGACGTACTGGAGCGCGCATCGGAGGCGCTCAACACCGCGGCTCTCGATGCCATCCACTTCGAGGGACCGGGAACGGATCTCACGATCGGCCTGCTTCCGTCCTCGATCTGGCGCATGGCGCGCTGGTCGACGGTCGAGGGCGTCCAGCATCTCCCGAACGTGCCGACCGAGGAGGTGTTCACGAGCCCGGATCCGATGCGGGCCGAAGGCCACGTTCGCTCGACGAAGCCGCTCGTCCTCATCGACGGCACCGTGGTGCGTGGGCTCGAGGTCCGCTTCGAGAACGGTCGCGCGGTCGAGATCCGGGCCGACGAGGGCGGCGACGTCCTCGCGCGGTCGAGCGGCGATCGACGAGGGCGCTTCGAGGCTCGGTGAAGTCGCGCTCGTCGACCGCGAGAGCCGTATCGGCCAGCTCGGGACGGTCTTCTATGAGACCCTGCTCGACGAGAACGCTGCGAGCCACATCGCGCTCGGCTCGGGGTTCTCGTTCGCCGTCGAGGACGAGGGCGATCGTGAGCGCGTGAACGCGAGCTCGCTGCACATCGACTTCATGATCGGAGCGCCGGAGGTCGACGTGACGGGGATCACCCGCGCCGGCGAGAGGATCGCGATCCTCCGCGAGGGAGCCTGGCAGTTTCCCTCGCTTGCACCGGCTTGACTCACGACGAGCTCCTCGAGCGTCTGGCCGACCTCGCAGTCGAGGTCGGCGCGAACGTCCAGCCCGGTCAGATCGTCACCGTTGCCGCCGACGTTGGTCATGAGGAGCTGGCACGCTCCGTCGCGGCATCCGCCTACCGCCGTGGGGCGCAGTTCGTCGACGTCTCCTACTTCGATCCGTACGTCAAGCGGGCCCGCATCGAGTTCTCCGATCCGGACACGCTCGATTTCGTCCCTCCCTGGTACGGAGAACGCGTGCTGGAGCTCGGCCGCGTGGGCTCTGCGCGGATCGTTCTCGCCGGGCCGGCCGACACGTCGGCCCTTGAGGGACTCAACGCACGAGCTGCTCGGCCAGGACCAACTGCCGTCGCTGAAGGAGTGGATGACCGTCTTGAACAGCGGGGCGGTCAACTGGGTCGTCGTCCCCTGCCCCACCCGGCACTGGGCCGAGCTGTGCTATCCGGAGCTCGACGCCGACACGGCGTTCGAGAAATTCTCTGACGACATCGCGTACGTCTGCAGGCTCGACACGGCGGATTCTGCCGGCGCCTGGGATACGCGCGACCGGGAGCTGCGCGACGCGGCGGCGCGCCTCAATGACCTGTCGCTCGACGCACTCGCTTTCCACGGGCCGGGCACCGACCTCACGATCGGGTTGCTTCCCACCTCGACGTGGCTGGGTGGCGGGTTCACCAGGAACGACGGCCTCGGCTACCAGCCGAACATCCCGACCGAGGAGGTGTTCACGACACCGGATCCGGGCCGTGTCGACGGCAACGTCCGCGCGACCAGGCCGCTGGTCCTCACCGACGGGACGATCGTGCGTGGGCTGGAGGTCCGCTTCGAGTCGGGTCGGGCCGTGCAGATCGACGCCGACGAAGGGGCCGAGCTGATGCGGGGCGCGTACGAGGCAGGACGAAGGCGCGACCAGGCTCGGGGAGGTGGCGCTCGTCGACAGCAGCAGCCGGATCGGCCAGCTCGGCACCGTGTTCTACGAGACGCTGCTCGACGAGAACGCGGCGAGCCATCTCGCCTTCGGCGACGGGTTCGCAGAAGCCGTCGGCGATGCCGACGCCGATCGGGCCAACCGGAGCGGCATCCACGTCGATTTTATGATCGGCGGCCCGGACGTCTCGGTGACCGGCATCACGAAGGATGGCCACCGCCTGCCGGTGCTGGTAGGCGGCGAATGGCAAATCTGACGCGGGGACCGGGCATCAGCTGCTTCAGCACGCATGGGGTCGCCGGCGGAGCCGGAGCCGAGCTTGGCTCGGCGCCGCCACCCGCGGGAAGCGCGCGACTCGAGCGAGGGGGCTGCACGGGGGAAACCTTTCCCCGTGCTTCTTTAGGCTGGTTTCTTCAGCCAGCTCGACGAGGCGACCCGGGCGATGATCCCGGGCACGAATGCCTGGGACAGGGTCCCGATCCGGTAGAAGCGCGGAACGTAGACCTCCTTCTTGTTGCGATCGAGCGCGCGGAGCGCAGCCTTCGCGACGGCGGCAGGCTCGACGATCACGGGATGGATGATCCGGGGGAACACGCTGCGTTGTGGAAAGCCCTCCGTCTCGACGAAACCGGGGAGGACGAGGTGAACGCGCACGCCGTGCGGCCGGAGCTCCGCCGCCACGGCGCGGGAGAACGAGACCTGGGCGTGCTTCGACGCGCTGTAGGGCCCCGAGGTTCCGGCGGTGACGAGACCTGCGACCGAGGCGATGTTGATCACGTCGGAGGGGACGGCTGCCTCGAGCGCCGGCAGAAAGGCCCGGAGGCACCATACGCCGCCGAGGTAGTTCACGCGCGTGACGAGCTCGATCCGCTCGGGGTCGAGCTCGAGGAAGCCGGCGCGGCCCGGGACGCCCGCGTTGTTGACGAGCAGCTTGATCTCCGGGTGCCGGTCGGTTACGGCGCCGGCAACATCGTCGACGGCGTGGCGGTCGGCGACGTCGCAGACGTGATGCTCGGCGCCGATCTCCTCCGCGACCTTTCGCAGGCGCTCCTCACCTCGGGCGAGGAGGACGCAGTGCCAGCCGCGCACGATGAGAGCCCGGGCGATCGCGGCCCCGATGCCCGACGAGCCTCCGGTGACGACCGCGACCGCCATCCGTCCTCTCCTCTTACTTCGCGCAGATCCGAACGGGCAGTGAGGCCGACGCCTGCTTGCCGCTCTTGTCGGTCGCGACTGCGCGCAGGGCGTGGGTGCCACGGGCGACGCCGGTCGTCTTCCAGGTCGTGCCGTAGATGCCGGCGACACCCTTCTTGACCGCCGAGATCCTGCGGGCCCCCTCGAAGAAGGCGACCGATGTGATTGCGCTCGTGTCGCTGGCCACCACGACCAGCCGCTCGGACGCCGCCGCGCAGGAGCGAGGCTCCGGAGCGACCCAGGTGACGGTCGGCCCCTTGACGACGTCGAGCGTAACGGCCTTGAACACGGTGTTCGGGAGGGCGTTGTCGCCGATCGTGTTGACGTTCTTCGTCTCCTGGAAGTCGGAGACGATCATCAGCACCCTGGGACGGCCGGCGGCGAGCAGAGAAGCGTCCTCGGGAAGCGGAACCAGCACGATGCCCGTCGTCGGGTCGTACGCTGCCGCCGCGACGATCTGGTTGCCGTACGCGAATGCGATCGAGTACGGATCCACGCCGGACTGCGTGTCGCGAGCCCGCAGGACGAGCGTCGGCCGGCCGGCCGCGACCCTGGTGCTGACGAGCGTCACCCGCGGCGGAGTCACGTCGTTCACCCAGGAACGGAGGACATATGTCCCCGCGAGAGACCCGCCTGTGAACGGGTTCCGTCGCGAGTCGACCGAGAAGTAGTAGGTGCCGGGACGGGCAAACACGGCTCCTGCCGCCCCGACGTCCACGCGGAAGTCGAACAGGATGCTGTTCACGTTTACGGGGGTGCCCGTGTATCCCTGCACGGTGCCCTCGTCGAGAGATCCGAGGAGCCAGGGCTCGATCAACGAGCCACTCGACTGCGTGACCACCGAGACGCCGAAGTTGACAGTGCTCTTCTCGAGGGTGGTGACGTAGACGTGCTCGCTGCCGTTCTCGTCCATGGGCGCTCCGGTATAGCTCGGAGGCGGCCCGAACGGCTCGGTCGGCCAGCGGTAGGTCGCGACGCGGTTCTCACCCTTCCGCGTGTCTCCGCTCTGGGTCGTCTTCAGCTGCACGGGTGTCGACGCGGCGAGCTTCGGGCGTGCCACCGTGAAGTCGTAAGGGACGCGACGGGTGACGTTGCCCTTGCGCAGAACGAGGAAGCCGTAATCGTCACCCGCAGCCGCGGCGGCGGTCGCCTGTGCCGTGACGGGGACCGTCGCCGTCCCTCCCGGCGCGAGAAGCACCGTCGGCTGGACCTGGAGCATGGCGCCCGTGCTCGCGCTCTGGGGACGCAGCTCGATCTGCCAGCTTCCACCGCTTGTCCCTGCGTCTTGGAGCGTGAGGAGCAGCTGTCGACTCTGGGCGCCGCCCGAGACGGTCAGGTCGCCGAACGAGAGGGACTGAGGATCGGTGAACACGAGCGGGTCGGTCGCGGCGGGCAGCCAAGCGAGCCCGGCGCCTTCGATCAGCACCGACGCCTCGGCGGTGCGGCTCGTGTCGGCGAATGCCGGCCCCGCCGTCGACATCAGCGCGGATTTGACCTGCTTCGGTGTCCAGCCCGGGTGGAGCTGCAGGAGGAGCGCCGCCGATCCGGCGATGTGCGGCGCTGCCATGCTCGTCCCGTCGAAGACAGCGAACTGCGACCCGGCGAACTCGGGCAGGGTCGAGGAGAGCACCTGCGCGCCGACCGCGGCGATGTCGGGCTTCAGCAGGTGACCGAACGGCGTCAGGCCCGCCGAGGAGAAGCTGGTCGGGACGCCTGCGCGGTTCGTGTCGATCTGGAGCTGATCCCGTCCTACCTCGATCGATGCGGTGCCACCGGCCTTCGTCATCGCGGACACGAGCCGCGCCCCGTCGAGGTCCGAGATCATGCCGGCCGGGAGGCCGAGCGCGATCGGGATCGGGTTGGCCTCGCCCGAGCGGTTGTCGATCACGATCATGCCGGCGCCGCCCGCTGCCGCGACCCGGAAGGCTTTCGAGAAGAAGGTGCAGTAGCCGCGCGAGACGAGAGCGATCTTCCCCTTGAGCGACCCGGCTGGCAGCACCGACTTCAGGACATTCGGGTTCGACGAGGGTCCGCACAGGTGGCGGTCGACCGCCTTGCCGTTCGCTCCGGTCATCTCGCCGACGTCGAGGACCGCCTGCGGCGAGTCGGCCCAGCTGGCTGGGAGGCCGTCGGACGTTGGGATGAAGGGAAACGAGTTCCCTCCCGCGAGCGTCGGCGACAAGACGGTCAACTGGCGGGCGAAGACATGCGAGTTCGAGACGGCCGCGACCGTGATCGCCTCGGGCGCCGAGCCCGGCGAGCCGACGGAGCCGAGCCCGAAGTCGTCGCGATCGTTGCCGGCTGCGATCACGGGGACGACGCCGGCATTGACGACGTTCCGGACCGTTTCGATCATCGCGTCGCCTGCGGGGTCGGTCTCGGGCCCGCCGCCCGAGAAGTTGATGACGTCCATGCCGTCGGCGACGGCGCTCTCGAACGCCTTCACGATCTCGGGCGTCTCGGCGAAGTCGCCGCCGCCGATCGGGGCGGGGACGTTGAAGACGCGGTAGTTCCCGAGCCAGGCTCTCGGCGCGACGCCGGAGAGGCCGGTGACGACCGGATGGTCGCGCCCTGGGTCGGCGGTCGTGTTCGCGTCGCCGGCAGCGATCCCCGCCACGTGCGTGCCGTGGAAGGAGGACTGGCGGTCGACCGGGAGCATCCCCGCCGTGCCCGATCCAGGGCCGGGGAACGAGCGGGCGACGATCACCTTCGGCGTGGTGAAGGCGGGGTTCCCTTTCGGGAAGCCTGACGGATACGAGAATCCGGCCGGGTTGAAGAACCTGTTCGTCTGGTCGATGCCGTCGTCGACCACACCGATCTTGATCCCGCTTCCGCTTGCTCCCGTCGCGGCCGCAAGTGCCGGAGCGCCGATCACGCCCGGGCTCCTGTTCAGGTCGATGCGGTAGCGCAGGCTCGGGTAGGTCTTGCGAACGAAGCCGAGCGCGACGAGGCGCGGGAGCTTCGCGATCGGGAGACTGACCGTGAAGCCGTCGAGCAGGATGCGGTAGCGCCACGAGACCCGGGCCTCCGGGATCGCGTTGCGTAGCTCGGCGATCGCCCGCTGCTGCGCCGCGTCGATGCGAGCGAGATAGGCCTCTGACGATCGGGTCGCCACCTGAAGCTTTCGTTGCCCGACCCGGTACGCGACCGCGGTTCCGTATGCGTCGGCGAGTGGGGCGAGGCCGAGCGTGACGATCACTCGGAGTTGCCCGTTCGCGTGAGCCGGGGGAATGCGGACGTGTCCTCGAACGACCCGGGGGAGAGTGACGCCGCCGATCTCGCGTCTGATCGGCTGGAGCGCTGCTTCGGCCGAAGCCGCACCGACAAGCGTCGAGGCGAGTGCGAGGATGGCGGCAATCCGGCGCACAGGAGCGCCAAGCCTAGCGAAGCGGGGTAGACTCCCGCCCTCGATGGGGAGTGCCTTCGCCGGCAAGCAGGGGCTGGTCCTCGGAGTCGCCAACAAGCGCTCGATTGCCTGGTCGATCGCCCGTCGGCTCGCCGAGGAGGGCGCCGAGCTCGCATTCACGTTTCAGGGCGACCGCATCGAAGGAGCCGTTCGCGAGCTCGCCGACAGCGTCTCGAGCCCGCTCGTCACTGCTTGCGACGTCCGCTCGGACGAGGAGGTCGCGCGGGTGTTCGCCGAGGTCGGCGATGCCTTCGGGGGCGGTCTCGACATCCTCGTCCACTCGGTGGCCTTTGCGGCCACGGAGGATCTCGCCGGGCGCTTCACCGACACGCCGCGAGACCGCTTCTGGATGGCGCTCGACGTCAGCGCGTACTCGCTGGTCGCCTGCGCTCGAGCGGCGGAGCCGCTGATGGAGGCGCGAGGCGGCGGGTCGATCCTGACCATGACCTATCTCGGCGGTGAGCGCGCGGTTCCTCACTACAACGTGATGGGAGTCGCCAAGGCTGCCCTCGATGCGTCGGTTCGCTACCTGGCCTGGGAGCTCGGACCGAAGGACATCCGGGTGAACGCGATCTCGGCGGGGCCTGTGCGAACGCTGGCCGCTCGCTCGATCGCCGGCTTCCCGACGATGGAGGCGATCGTCGAGGAGCGCTCGCCGCTCCATCGTCAGATCGACGCGGAGGACGTGGGCGCGGCCGCGGCGTACCTCCTGTCGGACTCGGCCCGGAACGTGTCGGCAACGACGCTGTACGTCGACGCCGGCTACCACTCGATGGGCATGTAGAAGAGGCCTTTCGGCAAGCCGTTTCCGCTTAACCAAGCGGGTCGTTCTTGCCGTACCTGCCCCCAAAATGCTGTGCCGGTGGTGTCCCGGTGGTGTCTCGGGATCGTCGCCCCGATTGGCAACTCCTCCTACGGGCCGTCGGTGCAGCGAGGCGTTTGTGTTCCCCCAGGAATGCGCGGGCCCGCGAGTTCGCTACCGCAAGGCCGGCGCCGCCGACTACACAGCTGTTGGCCGTGAGGAGGGACGGGCCGCCCCGCGATGGGGCGGCCCATGAGGACAGACTTTCGGTTATTTCGCCGAGTGACGCAGCTAAAGGCTGACCCGGAGTGAGAAGAGCCGTCGGCTCGAGATGCCGCCGAGAACGTCCTCGCCCGATTTGCGTGCGCGGGCGAAGATCGTGAGCAACCCTTGCTTGGGGCTGAGCGGGAAGGCGGAGCGCACCTGGAAGTCGAGTTGCGCGAAGCCGGTCTGGTCGGTCGCCCGCTCGGGCGGGACGCTGAACTGGTTGTACGGAAGTGCGGTGGCGTAGACCAGTGCGCCCTGCACCGAGCGGCCTCCGCAGGCGGAGACGTGGTAGCGGACGATCAACTGCTGCGTGCCGCCACTGACGACCGACGGGTTCGCCTGCTGCGCGTCGATCAGCAGCCGGGCGGGTGACTTCAGGTCAGCGATCTGGATCGGCCCGGAGCCAGCCGGGCAGCCGGTTGCCGATGGTGGCGGAGGCGCCGTCGCAGAAGCGATGACCGAGGTTGGCACGGACGACGCGAAGGTGCTGCCGTACGCGTTCCTGGCCTGCACCTTGAACCGAATCGTGTTCCCGACGTCAACCGTTTTCAGCAGGTAGCCCGCCTTGTTGTTTGCGCCACTGATGTTCGAGCAGCTGCCGCCGTCCTTGGCACAGCGCACCCAGAAGTCGTTGTAGCCGGTCGGGTTGCCGCTCCAGGTGCCCCTGTCTCCGACCAGAGTCTTGCCCTCTTGCGGCGTACCCGTGATCGTCGGCAGCGAGATGTTCTTCGGCGCCGACGGGGTCGTCACGATTGCTGTGGGGTTCGAGGCAGCTGCCATGCTCCCGTCGCTGTTCGTGGCCGTGACACGCACACGGATCGTGAACCCGACGTCCGCGTTTCGGAGCAGGTGGCCGTTCGTGGTCGCATTTGCGATCACGGTGCAGTTGAGAGCGTTGCCCTGCCCGCCGTTGGCTGGGCAACGACGCCACTGGAAGGCGTAGCTGGCCGGATCGTTCGACCAGGTGCCGGTCGTCGCAGTCAGCGTCTCACCCCGTACAGCGGAGCCGGAGATCTGAGGTTCTGTCGTGTTGACCGGTGCTGCCAGCGACCGGGCCGACCCCAGCGTCGGCACGACCAAGACCACTGTGACCGCGATCAGCGCTAGCAGCGGCGCGCCCAGCCATGCAACGGGTCTCGAGCGCACGCGATTGAATAGGTGCGACATCGCCACTCCTTCGTTCGAATTGTTGAGGAGCGATCTCAAGGGCCGATCTGGCAACCTTGTACGCATGTTCCTCAGAACCAGCTTTATAGCTCGCATCTGAAAGCCCAGGAACACAGGTGTGTAAAGCCGCTGGAAACCAGCCTGACGCCCGCGTGCCCCTGATGGTGCCTGTTCGTGGTGGGTCCAAAAGACCGATCGATTCGAACTACTCACCAATGAAATCGAGCGGCAGACGTACCGTCTCGCGCGACTTCTCAAGCCCGGTCGTGGATCGGCCGGTGGAGTGAGTCACTAAGCATCAGCCGCTGGGGCCGGGGTCATCCCCGGTCTCTTTCGGCCCCTGATGAAAGGCGGCGGGGGCGGAAAGCCAAAGCCTCCCGCCCCCCAAGGGAAAGAGCACGTGCGATGCGAAGCAGCCGGTACCTCGAGGAGGACACAGTCCGCAAGGCACGCCGCCAGTCCGATACCCACCATGAGGCAGGCGCAAACACATCAACCGCTGATGAACTCGCAGCACTCACGATCCCAAGGGCCCTCCGGCAGCGGACGGGCGCGGTGAGACGAGGGTCGTCGTGCCGCTCGGTGCTGGATTAGCTGCCGCTGAAACCGGGTACATCGAAACCGTGGGCGCGCGGTGGGTCGACGAGGTTGTCATCGCGGGGTCGCGAGTTGAAACGACGGTCATGGTGCCGTGGGAGTCCCGTCAGGCGCTCCTGAGGCGGCTGCGCGCCGACGGGCACTGCGGCGACCTCATCCGCGCGCTCGACGTCGCAGACGTCTCGGAAAGCGTCGTGATCCAGAGAAGCGCGAAGCCAAGACTGCTGGCCGTAGTCGGCGCTTGGCTCGACGAGACGAACATCAACGATCTCCCCGAAGGGATCTTCGACCTGCGGAACGCACTGACAGACGACCGCGACCGGGAAGAGTGGGACAAGCCCGACTAGCTTGCTCCGTTCATGGGACGGGCCACGCTGGCAGGCGCTCGAACTGCTGGCCGGGCTCCCGGACGAGGCCGGTGTGGAAGCTGTATGGCGGGCGCTGCGCGCCGTCAGTGAGTGCCGACGCGGCCCGGCAGGCGTTTGTCTCCCCTCGCGAGGCCTACCGGGCCGCTTCCCCACTCATTCCTCGTCCAGCAGATTGAGAAACAAGGCTTGGCCCAAAAGGGCGGAGGTGGGGGCGGAAAGCCACAGCCTTCCGCCCCCCAAGGGAAGGAGCACATGCCATGCGAAGCAGCCGGTACCTCCTGAGGAGGACACACTCCGCCAAAGCACGGCCGCCTGTCAGATACCCGCATGCGACAGGCTCAAACATCAGTAGGGCACGGCGTCAGTCTCGTTTCAATGCCGCGGGCCGTCCTTGTGAGTTCCGGATGAACTCGGTCTGCCCACGCCACGACCGGAACTCACGGTGATCGGAGCCGACGACGCCTAGCTAGCCGGTAGGGCCGGGGCAACCCGGCCCCCGACGGGTGGTTCACGCGCGCCGCCTCGGCTTCGGTTTCGGTTTCGGCTTGACCGTGACCGAGAACGAACGACTGACCTTCACACCATTGAACGTCTCGCTGATCGTGCCCGCGAACGTCTCGCCTGCTGTGCCGGAAGAAAGCTTCCAGGTACAGACCGCCCGCCCCGACGAACCCGTCGACCGGCCGACCGTGGCCAGTGGTTCGCCAGCCAGCTTGCCGCTACACGACAACGACCCCGAACAGCCTTGCCTGTCGTCTTCTCCTTGACCGTGAACGAGACCGAGAACAACCTCCCAGCAGTCGCCTTCCCAAAACTCGCCGCCGTCGACGACAGCTTCAGCTTCGGCGGAGGCGGGCCCACAGGACACGTCAAGAAAGGCTGCGGGGGCCGTACACGTCTAGCTAGCCGGTAAGGGCCGGGCAACCCGGACCCTCCGGGTGGCTCGCATCACCCATTCATTCTGGCCCGGCGTGATCCACCGCGTCCGCGACACGGTGGAAGTGATGCTCCCCGTGGACTATCGCTGCAACCTTCCCGGTCTCCGGGTACTCGGCAACGTCAGGGTCGGCATGTGCAGCGACGATCAGAACGCGCGCCACCGACTCGCCGTCGTTGCGAATCTGGTGACCGCCCTCGGGGCCGCGGGGGAACGGCAACACGTCACCCTCCGCCATTTGATGGTCTCCATCGTGCATTCGGACGGTGGGTTGTCCGCGTAGCACGACCAGCAACTCTTCTGAGCCGTGGTGGAAGTGGTAGACGAACTGCGACGAGCCAGGCTGGAACTCCCAGACCGAAGCACCCAGCGCGTTGGACGGCGCCCTCGCCACCCGTCTCGCGCCGACGCCACTGCCCCAATCGGGGACATCGACCCAAACGTTGGTGGCGTCATCACCCACATCCTCGACAGTAACTCACGTCAATCACTCTCCGGGTGGGCTATGGGATCAGATCCCTTTCGGCCGGCGCTGGCCGCTCTCCTCCTGCTCCAGATACGGGCGACAGACTCCGCTCGGCGCGTTCTTCGACACCCCATCAGGAGCGCCCGGATCGATGTAGACGGCACGGCACGCTCCCGGGTCGATGCCGACGCTCTCGCGTTTGTGAACCCGTCGCCGTGTGTGCCACCGTTACGGCCTTGTTCTTGAAGCTGATGTGGACGAGCACATGCCCTTTCGACCAGACGCAGAACACGCTGCCCGCAGTGAGTGGACGGATCAGGTTCCCGTCGCCGAGTGCCTCCGTCTTCGTGAACGTGCCTCGGACAGCCCCCTTCGGCGGTTTGGCCTGCGCCACTCCAGCCAGCAGGGCGAGCAGACAGACCGCAAGTATCAATCGTCTCATTTGTCGCGATGCTAACGCTGCACACGGACGATTTGGCAACCCCTTCAACGGCGGCATTCTCTTTACAGCGCCGTGGCGTGGGCGGTTGGTTGCCGTGTAACGCCGCCACAGTCACACTCCGTGTCCCATGGCGGAAAGGATTTCGCTCTTGGTCACGGTGAAGGCCTATCCAGCCACGAATGGTGTCGCCTTTTCCCCGTGCGCTACCGCGAACTTTCGTTCTCGAAGAGGTTCAAGAAGTACGAGATAGAAGAGGTATCCACGTTTCGGGTAGCCCCCGCAACTCCACCTCGACCCAACGTGGAGCTGCGGAGGATTGCCCGAGAAGCGTCCCTAGTTGTACTCGGTCGCCATGTCCTTTGCGTCGCCCCAGCGGACGATCAGCGCGTAGAGCACGACGACGTTGAGTCCGAGGACGGTCAGTGCCCACAGCGTGTACTGACTACTGCCGATGAAGCCGAGTTGCTCGAAGAACGTGAAGCACGCGACGACGATCGTGAACCAACGCGCCCAGCTCCTGGCTGCCAGCAGACTCATTCCTGCAAGGACGATGACGCAACCCCAGATGAGCGTAAGCCAGCCCCACGTGGTCGTGTCGAAGACGATCACCTGAGACGGTGTGACGACGTAGTACTTGTCATTGATGATCGCGATCAACCCCTGGAAGAAATCGATCGCTCCCATGACCATCATCAAGATGGCGGCGAACGCCACCCAGCCGGCCATTGACCCCTTCGATGCCATTACGCGTCCCTCCCTCCGGTCGTGACGACTACAGGCCGTACCCTACTCCCTCGCTCGGAGCGTGCAAGAGCGGCCGGGAGATGTGGATGGTCTGCGTGCGCAGCCACTGCGGGGGATTCGCGCTGCCGAGAGGACGTCAGCTCACGAAGGCGAGCTCACGAGGGACCACGGTTCGCTCGTGTCAGGACCACGGCTTGGCGGTCATGACGAAGACGATGAAGAGCAGGAGGAGTCCGTCGAGGCGGGCGACGAGCAGGATGCGCTTGATCAAGGCCTGTACTTCCGTGTCCTCCGGCGGGCGCTCGCGGAGGAGCTTCGACAGCCTCGCCGCACGGGGACCGAGGTAGGCGGCGCCGACTGCGAACGAGGTGATCCAGCCGGCGATCGCAATCTGGACCCACGTGGCGTCGTAGCCGAGATCGCCGTTTTCGATCATGCCGATGCCAAGAGCGAGGACGAGGAGCGACACGGGCGGAAAGAACCTGCCGCCGAGCGTGGCCACCTGGCCGGCGAATTGGGCGAGGCGGGCCGGGTCCTTGAGGCCGATCGTCATCAGGCCGAGGATGGTGAGCATGATGCCGCCGCCGACCCAGAGGACGGCGGCGATGACATGGCCTGCTTTCAGCCACTCGTACCAGGTCAGAGCGAGCACGGCTGGCGTGTTCTACACCAGGCGCTGCGAGGTCGTCAACCGAGGATGTAGGCGAGAAGGCGGGCGCCCTCGCGCCGCCCGTCGACTTCGGGGAGGCTCGGCGTGTCGAGCGTCACCAGGTGCCAGCCGGCCGTCGGCAGCGGGATCGCAATCACTCCGGGTTGCGAGATCACGCGCTGGCGAACCCTCTTCCCGTCGACGGCGAAGCTGACCCTGAGGGGAGACTCCGAGCGCATGATCAGGCGCAGCTGGTTGCCGCCGTAGGCCCAGAGTGCTGCGTGGCCAGCCGACATCGCTCTGCCGTTGCCGTCGTTGACGTACCAGCCGCGGCAGAACTGGGCTGTCGAGCGGCTCGGCTCCTTGACCGGCGGGGGCGCGGTCGGGCCGCTGTGCCGTCGGTCGAGGATGGTGACGGCGCTGTCTCGCACCCACGGCCGGTACCCGTGCTGCACGAGCGCTCGCCAGGCAAACCACGTTCGGGTCGGGACCTCCGGGTTGAGGACGAACAGACCGGTGTGGAAGGCAATCTCCTGAATGCCGAGCTTGCGCAGGAGCGCGCCGGGCCCCGACGTCCAGTCTCCGCAGTCGAGCGGCAGGAGCCGGCGGGCGGTCACGTCCGCGACCACGGGCGCTGTCGTCGAGTATCCGCTCGGACGCTCACGCCGTCCGCTCATGTCGTAGTACTGGTAGACGCTGCCGAAATGGATGTCGGGGAGGAATACGGGAAGCTCCAGGAGCCGCGCGTCACGCGGCCCCGAGGCGAGCGCTGCATAGGCCCGGTTTCCCGAGTCTGCCGCCGTCGCCCGGAGTACATCGATGTGCAGGTCGGCAGCGACGGCCACGACGGCGAGCGCTGGAACGGCCACGAGCCCGATGCGGCTCGTCGCCGCTCGGCCGAGGCCTGACCAGGCACGCCGCGCGCCGCCTCGGAGATCGATGGCGGCGAGCGCGGCGACGGCGAATGCGACGAGCGCGGCCATCGCCAGGCAGGCGACGGGCATCAGCCGCTCGGGTACGCGCGGGTACTCGAGCCCCGGCACGACAGAGCGGATCGGCCGGTAGAGCGGTGTGTTCGTGCCGAGCGCGAGCAGCATCGGGACCAAAGCGCTCAGACCGAGCACGGCGGCGAGCCATCGCTTTCCCATTCTGGTCAGGACGACGAGGCCGAACAGCGCCGCGAGAGGAGTAACCCAGCCGAGGAAGACGAAGCTCTCGCTTCCGTGCCGCTTGTGGCGGACGAAGAAGTCCAGCCACTCGGCTGAGTAGGCGCTCACCGCCGAGAGCGGACGCCCGTTCGCACTGACCGAGCCATGGATGACGACGCGGTTGACGAGGATTCCGGCGCCGATGGCGAGCCCCACGCCGAGCGCCGCTCCCGCGAGATAGAGGATCCGTCGCCGCTCGACCGCTGGCAGCCGAACGAGCGCGTAGGCCGCGTAGAACGGGATCGCGCCGATGGCGAGATGCACCTGGCCCGACAGCGGGATCGATGCGATCGAGCCGGCCGAGACGAGAAGCCACAGAGGGTTTCCTCGTCTTCCGCGCTCGAGTGCCCAGAGGGAGAGGGGAAGCAGGAGCGAGATCGGCCCGAGCAGGTGGCCTGCGCTCTGGGCCGCCCGGTACGGTGCGATCTCGAAGACGAGCCCGCCGACGAGCGCCGGCCCGCGAGGAAGCCCGAGCTCGCACAGCCAGGCGAACGTGAGCAGGCCGGCTCCGAGGAAGGTGAGCAAGACGAACAGGTTCCAGGCGAGCACCTGCCCGAAGATGCGCTCCAGGGGCCAGTAGACGACGCCGTACGGCCACACAGCGGGGTTTACGGTCGGCTTCGCCTCGGGCCGGAACGAGTACGGATCGCGCCAGGGGAAGCGGCCGTTCTCGATCTGGTGCCCGAAGAGCCAGAGGTGGTAGCCGGTCTGCAGATGGTCGCCGGGAGCCGCCTCCCCGTAGCCGGGTGCGCCGCCGGCCAGGAAGCTGCTGCCGAAGTGGGTGATCCCGGGGAGCGCTGCCAGCACCGCTGCGCCGAGGTAGATCGCAGCCGCGACTGCTACAAAGCTTGCGCGGCCCGAAGGAGCGTGTCGAAGTCCGGCACCTCCTCGTTCTCGTACGCCCAGGCCTCCCGCACGACGCCGTCGCCATCGATCAAGAACACCGCGCGTCGCGGGACGTCCTCGAAGCCCCGGTAGTTCTGCGCAACGCCAAAGCCACGGACGGCGTCGGCGTTCCAGTCCGAAAGCAAGCCGAAGTTGAGGTCGAGCGCCTGCATCCACGAGATGTGCGTCCAAGGCGAATCGCGAGAGATCCCGAGCGCTTTCACCCCCGCTTGCTCGAACTCCTCCTTCCTGTCACGCAGGATCTCCATCTCGCTTATTCAGGTCGCGGTCCAGTCGAAGAGGTAGAAGAACAGGAGCACCGCACCGTCGTCGACGATCTCGCCGAAGGTGACCGGCTGAGTCGGTCCGAGCCAGACGCCGACGTCGAGCGGAATGCGGTCGCCGACTCCGAGCATCAGGCTCCCTTCATGCGGACGACGACGTCGTGGTCGTACGTCCGGACGTTGATGTCCTTGCCCTGCCACGTGATCCGCTCCGGGCCGGTCGGCAGGGACAGGCGGTCGACGACACGGCCGGTGCGGCGGTCGAGGAGATAGAGGTAGTCGGGCTCGGCTGTGAAGCCATAGCCCGTGACCAGGTAGCGGTCGGTGACGAGGAAGGTCTGCGCATTGGCGACGAGGGCAGGGCTTCGCCACAGCTTCTTCTGCGTCATCAGGTCGATCGCGGTGATGTACGCATTCCGGCCGTAGGAGGAGCTCGCGTACGTCGAATGGGCGGTCTCGACGTAGAGGACGCCCCCGGTCTCGTGCGCCCAGACGATCTGTTCGTAGACAAACTCGCGGTCGCCCGGCTTGATCCTCGGCGGCTCGACGTAGTTGCCGAAGTCGTAGGCGAATCGGCCGGGCGACACGAGATAGCGAGCCGAGGCCGAGTCGGCGCCGTAGACCGGAAACGGTCCGGCTGTTCCAACCAGACGCATCCCCCGGAAGCTCCTCGGAACGCTTCCGATGAGCGGGGTGGAAGCCCCGAGCTGCGGTGCGTGGTACTTCGACGACACCAGGACGAGCCTGTGCGGCCCGGTCGGCGCGGCCGCCTGGCCCGGGAACCCGGGTCGCGGCAAGGTCGTCACGGTGAGCCCGCTCGCGCCGAGCCCGAGCGCGACCGCTGCGGCCGCCAGACGCATGTGGCTCAGCCTACTTGCCGACCCAGCCGGAGACGTGCGGAAACGAGCCGCCGCCGAACTGTCGCGTGATCCCTGAGACCGCGACGATCCTCCGTGCACCCCTGACCCGGACGAAGATCCACTGGTCGGCTGCGGGCGCTGTGACGAGCAGCCAGCGGCCGTCTGGCGAGGGCAGCACCTGGTAGAGCGCACCGCCGACGCTAAACAGTGTGCGGCCGTTCCCGAGGCGGAAGATGTTGCTCCCTTCCTGCCCCGGGCTCCCGGCAAGCCGGATCGCGACGACCGCGGGCGTGCCGCCGATGAATGTGGCATCGGCATCGTGGGTGGCATCGGACGGGTCGTCCTGTGCCACGACGCGGCCGTGAAGGTCATAGACCCGCAGTCCGTGCGGTGCGAAGGCGAGCAGCCGCTTCCCGTCCGTGGACCACTCGAGCCGCACGGGAACCGCCTCGGCTGGGCCGTGCCAGAGGGGCTGGCATCGCGCGGCGTCGAAGACCGTGACACCGCCGTCTCGAGCCGGATATGCGATCACCTCCAGCGAGCCGGGCTTCCAGACGGGTGCGCCGCCGACAATCACACCCCCGCAGACGGGGTGATCGCCGGTCCCGTCTCCTGCGACGACCCTGAGGACGTGATTGCTCAGGTAGGCGATGCGCGTGTCGGTGCGCGTGCCGCCCCATGAAGGTGATGCCACCGCCGGCCGGGCGAGCGTCCAGTGAACGTGCCCCTGCGGGTCCATGGTGACCAGCTCGTCACGGCGCGTGGCGACGACGTAACGACCGAACGGTGACCAGGCGGCCTGGCGGTAAGGGCCGAGCAGGCGCCTGGAGCCGTCCGCGGAGACGACCCACGGTCCCTTCGGCGACTCGACCAGGAGCCGCCCGGGAGTCGGCAAGGAGAACAGCTCCTTCGCGGCCTTCTCGACCCCGACCGCCTCCCGGATCGACCGGATCACCGACTGCCCGGGCGGGCTCGCGAGGACACCCGCAAGTACGGCCACGGCGACGAGGACGAGCGCCGGCCGCAATAGGTGGCGCTCGCGTGGCGCTGACTCCCGCTCTTCGAAGGCCGTGCGCACGACGCGCCATGCGCGCTCCTCGGCGCCCTCGGGAACCCGGACGTCGTCGAGCTTCACAGACGTCCCTTCAAGTCGTCGAGGCCGCGGCGGAGCCGCGAGTTGACCGTTCCTCGCGGAAGATCGAGGAGGCGCGCGATCTCGCCCGGCGTGTAGCCGAGCAGATGACGGAGCACGATCACGGCGCGGTGCTCCGGCGAGAGCCTGCTCATGGCGGCCACCGCCTCCGAGCCGAGGTCGGGCGCGGCGGGGTCGGCTCCCGTCTCGACGAGCTCCACCTCGCCGCGCAGCGTTCGCCGACGCGACCAGTCGATCGCCCGGTTGACGACGATGCGATGGAGCCAGGGCCGAAAGGGCCGGCGCCGGTCGAAGCTGTCGAGTGCGCGAATGGCGGCAAGGAACGCCTCCTGGGCGATGTCCTCGGCGGCCGCTGCGTCGTGCACGACGAGATACGCGGCTCGGTAGGCCGCGGGCCAGTGCGCCCGGAAGAGCGCCTCGAAGTCCGAGGCGGATCCCGCCTGAGCACCGCGGACCCACGCGTGCTCATCGCGTTTCGAGCCCGCCATCGCGCGCCAACAATACGAACGGAGGCGCGCGAAAGGTCCACGTCCGAGATACGAGCGCGAGGTGCCACGAGGTCCGTGGACCCGCGACGCCCCGGCCGGTGTAATGGCTGGAAACGGACCGAGGAGGAGAAATGACTAGGCGTTACCTGATCACGGCTCTCGCGGTTGCTGCCTTCGCCGCCGGCGGCGTCAGCGCAATCGGAGCGGCCGGCCCGTCACCCGGTGTCTCGGCGGGCTCGAGCGGAATCACCGCTCTGAACGGTCAAGTTCACTACGTAGCTCTGGTCGGCGAGGGCGAGACCGCCCTTGCCGTCATCCGCGGTCGCGACGGACGCGTCCTGCGCTACACGTCCATCTTCGGCTCGTACGGCATCCCGCTGGTCGCCTACGACGGCACGACGGACGGCCTCAGTCGCGACGGAAGGTCACTTGTCCTCGCGACCTTCGCCGGTGCGGACTCGGCGACCGCCTTCGCCATCGTCGACACGAAGAAGCTGCGTGTCCGGCAGCGCGTGACGCTCGATGGCTCATGGTCGTTCGACGCGCTCTCGCCGGATGCCCGCACGATGTTCCTGATCCAGTACCTGTCGACACAGAATGCGATTCGCTACCGCGTTCGCGCGTTCGACCTCTCGTCGAGTCGCCTCCTCCCTGGTGCGATCGTCGACAAGAGCGAGCCCAAGGAGCCGATGACGGGATCTCCCATCACCCGGGCTGCGAGCTCCGACGGCACTTGGGCCTACACGCTCTACCAGCGAGCCGGGAAGGAGCCCCCGTTCATCCACGCGCTCGATACGCAGCACCGGCGTGCCGTCTGTCTCGACCTCGCCTGGAAGGGCTCGCAGGACAGCCTCTCCCGGATCCGAATCGTCCTCAGCCGCAACCAGAAGACGATCCTGCTCCGTGATCGCGCGAGCGGGCGGACCGTGATGACAGTGGCCGCCCCGCGCTAATGCGGAACGGCAACGCCGGCCTCGGTCGCGTCTGCGATCGACTGCACGACCTCGACGATGTCGCGGTTGGCGTTGAACGCTCGGAGCTGGTGCTCTGCGCTCGAGCCACGCGAGAGGATCGCATGCACGCCCTCGAGCTCCCGCTCGCAGCCGAGCTCGCGCGCGTGCGGCTCGAGGTCGCGCAGAGTCCGGCGGACGAGCTGCGAGACAGGGACGCGATTCCGCCGGCCCGTTGCGAGATCCATGATCGGCGCCTCGAGCCCGTAGCGGGCGGCGAGCCACTTGTTCTCGCTCGTGAGGATCCGGTGGAACGACGGGATCTCCTCGCCACCGTCGTACCGCTCGCAGTAGTGCTTGACGAGCGACTGGATGTAGGCGGTGATCGCGACGGCGTCCTCGACCCGGGTCACGGCGTCGCAGACGCGCACCTCGACCGTGCCGAGCCTCGGGTGCGGGCGGATGTCCCACCAGATGTGCGTGTAGTCCGCGATGCAACCGGTCCGCTCGAGCTGGGCGACCACCTCGGCGTAGTCGGCGTAGTCGCGGAAACGCGGCGGCGGGCCCGAGCGGGGGAAGGCCGCGAAGACGAGCTGGCGGGTCGACGAAAGCCCGGTTGGCTCTCCGCGCCAGAAGGGCGAGCTGGCCGAGAGCGCGAGAAGTTGCGGGAGGTTGACGAGCAGCCCGTTCACCACCCGGATCGCCTTCTCCGGGTCGTCGACCGCGACGTGCACGTGCATGCCGAAGATCAGCTCGCGACGGGCGACGTACTGGAGCTGGTCGACGAGCGCCCGGTAGCGGTCTCGGGCGGTGATCCGCTGCCGCTCGAACAGGCTGAAGGGATGGGTTCCCGCCGACCCGACGCGCAGGCTCATCTCCCGCGCGATCGTGGTGACCGAGCTCCGCAGGCTGCGCAGATGGTCGTCGACCTCTGCGATCGAGGCGCAGATCGGCGTCGCGATCTCGAGCACGGACTGCATCAGCTCCGGGTGCAGCACCCCCTCGAGGTCGCTCCCCTCCACGGCTGCCAGGACGGTGTCGATGTGCTGGACGAGATCGAACGTCGTCGCGTCGAGGAGCATGTACTCCTCCTCGACTCCGAGCGTGTACAGGTCGCTCTTCCCGAAGGCGTGGTCGTACACGCTGCCGCCGACGGCGATTCCCTTCTCCGTGATGCTCGGCGGGACGACCCTGGCCATCTGCAGGGACTTTATGTCAGCCCCGGAGAGAGTCGGCGTCCCGCTGCCGCGCAGACGACCGCCTCGGCTTCGATCTCGACGAGCCAGCGCGGATCGAGAAGGTCGGAGACGACGAGCATGGCGCTCGCCGGCCGGACGCTGCCGAAGACCTCGCCGTGGGCGCGACCGACCTCCTCCCAGATGTCGCGTCTGGTCAGATAGACGCGTGTTCGCACGACGTCGGCCGGTGAAGCGCCGAGCTCGGCGAGTGCGGATACGACGATCTCGAGGCAGCGCCGCGCCTGGCCGTAGGCACCGACCGGCGGGTCCTCGTCCCCCGGCATGATCGGCGCCGTGCCCGCGATGTGAATCGTGTTCCCGACCCGCACCGCGCGCGAGTAGCCGACCGTGCCGGCCATGGGCGAGACCGCGGGGACGAGCCTTCTCTCCAGGGCCGTAGTATCGCGGTGTGGAAGCGCTCGAGCAGATCGACTCGTGGCCGGCGGGAACAGTTGGGGTCGCCGTCGTCGACATCGGCGGGATGCTCGGCGAGCGCGGGCCTGGACACTGGGTCAGGCGCTTCGCCTCGGTGACGAAGATGTTCGCTGCCTACGCGTGCCTGATCGCGGCAGAGGAGGGGACGCTCGACCTCGACGAGCCGGCAGGCCCGCCGGGCTCGTCGGTTCGGCACCTGCTCGCTCACGCCTCCGGGCTTCCCTTCGAGGCGGGCTCACCGATCGCAAGGCCCGGCGAGCGGCGGATCTACTCGAACTCGGGCTTCGAGGTGCTCGAGGTGCATCTCGCGGAGCGCGCGGAGATGCCGTTCCGCGAGTACCTCGAACGGGCGGTCATCCTTCCGCTCGGCCTCGAGGCGAGACTCGACCCTGCGGAGCGCTGGCAGGCGGGGGCCGGCCTCGCAGGCTCGCTTCACGACCTGGTCGCGTTCGGGCGAGAGCTGCTCGAGCCAACCCTCATCGCCCCCGAGACACTCGCCGAGGCGACGACTGTCGTCTTCCCGGGCCTCGGTGGGGTGCTGCCGGGCGTCGGGCGCTTCGAGCCGAACGACTGGGGGCTCGGCTTCGAGCTCCGCGACGCGAAGCAGGCGCACTGGACCGGGAGCCTGAGCTCGCCGCGGACGTTCGGGCACTTCGGCGGGAGCGGCGCGTTCCTCTGGGTCGACCCCGATGTCGGGGTCGCCTGCGCCTGCCTCACCGATCTCGACTTCGACGCCTGGAACGGCGAAGCGGTGCCGGCGTGGTCGAGACTCTCGGACGCGGTCCTCGCCGAGGTCAGAGCCTGATGAGGCGCCGCTCTGGCCGGTGGGGGACAGGCAGGGGACAGGCAGGTGACAGGCACGTGCCTGTCACCTGGGTGAGCTACGCGTCTTCGGCGAGCAGGGGTCTGATGAACTCGTCGAAGGCGGACCTGTCGCAGCTGGCCACGACCGCCGGCGTCAGCGCCCGCACGGACGCAGTTCGCGGAATCCCCATGGCGAGCCCAACCTCGCCGAAGTAGTCGCCGGGCCGGAGGACCGAGCGCGGCCCCCGACTCTGCTGCGTGACAGCGAGCATCCCGGACAGGACGACGTAGAAGCGGTCGGGCGGGTCGCCCTCGACAACCGGAGCGCGGCCTGCGGCGACCTGTTCACGGCGCATCACCGCCGCGAGCTTCTGCAGGCGCTCGCCGGGAAGCTCGGCGAGGAGGCCGCAGCGGGTCAGCTCATGCTGCGTGGCTGGGATGTGACGAGGGCTCACGCTCGTATTCTTGCGGTCGTGGGTCGCGTCGACGAGTGGCGGTTCTGTCCGAGGTGCGGAGCGGACCCTCTCTCGCACGGGCACGAGCGCGTGACGTGCGGCAGCTGCGGCTTCGTGAGTCACTCGAACTCGGAGTCGACCGCCTCCGCTCTGGTGGTCGACGCGGACGGCCGCCTTCTGCTCGTCCGCCGCGCTCGAGACCCGCATCGGGGGAAGTGGGATCTGCCCGGTGGCTTCCTCGAAGAGGCCGAGCATCCGATCGATGCTCTCCGTCGCGAGCTCCTCGAGGAGACAGGGCTCGAGGTCGAGCCTCTCGAGTTCGTCGGCGTGTGGACGGACCGCTACGGGGACGCCGATGACGCCGCGACGACGCTCAACCTGTACTGGACGGCTCTGGTCGTCCGAGGCGATCCCCGCCCGGCCGACGACGTCTCGGAGCTCGCGTGGTTTCGGCGCTCCGAGCTGCCGCCGGACGGAGAGATCGGGTTCCGGAACGTTGCCGAGGCGTTGCGGTTCTGGCAGAGCCTGTAGGGGGACTCACGGGGGAAACGGGCTGTTTCCCCCGTATCGTCAAGCTGGTACGCCGATGCCCAGTGCGCGCTCGATCGCGCCCTTCGGCTGGGCACCGATGACGGCACCGGCCGGCTCGCCGTTCCTGAACAGGATCATGGTCGGGATCGACATCACGCCGAACCGCTGGGCGAGCTCCTGCTCCTCGTCGATGTTCACCTTGACGAGCCTGAGCTCACCCGCCTGCTCCTCGACGATCTTGTCGAGGACCGGCGCGACAGCATGGCATGGCCCGCACCATTCGGCCCAGAAATCGACGAGGACCGGCTTGTCGCTCTGGATGACCTCCTGCTCGAACGTCGCTTCGGTGACTGCCTCGGACATGGGTTCCTTTCGGTGTCGGGACTACTCGACGGTAAACGGTCGCGTCGCCGTTCGTGTTCCCGACCCTCTCTAGAATCGCTTGCATGGCAGTCGTTCTCGCCGCTTCCCGACAAGCCCGACCATCCCGCGCTCGAGCTCGAGATCCTCGAGCTCTGGGAGCGCGAAGAAGACCTTCGACAGCCTGCGCGAGCAGATCCGCGGCGGGCCGCGCTGGAGCTTCTTCGACGGGCCGGTGACGGCGAACAAGAAGCTGCCGCGTCCACACGGCGTGGGGACGGACGCTCAAGGACGTCTTCCAGCGCTACAAGGCGCTGCGCGGCTTCGACCAGCGCTTCCAGAACGGCTTCGACTGCCAGGGGCTCTGGATCGAGGTCGGCGTCGAGCGGGAGCTCGGGCTCAACTCGAAGCGCGAGATCGAGGAGTACGGCCTCGACGGAGTTCGCGCGCCGGTGTCGCGACGTCGTCGTCTGGTCGGCGAACGAGCTGACCGGCGAGGCTCCAAGCGGCTCGGCCAGTGGATGGACTGGGGGAACGACTACTTCACGTTCTCCGACACGAACATCGAGTACATCTGGCGCTTCCTCAAGCTCGTGCACGAGCAGGGCTGGCTCTACCTCGGCCATCGCTCGACGGAGTGGTGCCCACGCTGCGGCACGTCGATCTCCGCAGCACGAGCTCGCCGGCAGCTACGTCGGATCGTGCCGATCCGTCGCTCTTCGTTCGGCTGCCCGCTCACGGAGCGTCCGGGCGAGTCGCTCGTCGTCTGGACGACCACGCCCTGGACGCTGCCGGCGAACGTCGCAGCGGCGGTCAATCCCGAGGCCGAGTACGGGCGCAGGCTCGACCGGCGAGTGGGTCGCCGCCTCGCGCTATCCGGACGAGCGCTTCGACCGAGACGAGATCGCGGCGAGGAGCTGGTCGGCTGGCGCTACGAGGGGCCGTTCGACGACCTCGCGCCCGGAGCGGCGGTCGAGCACCGTCGTCATCCCCTGGGACGACGTCGTCGCTCGACGAGGGCACCGGCATCGTCCACATCGCGCCTGGTTGCGGCTCCGAGGACTTCGAGCTCGTCGAGGCGTCCACGACCTGCCCGTGCTGATGCCGGTCGACGAGGCCGGGCGCTTCTACGACGACTACGGCTGGCTGCACGGCCTGTCGACGGTCGAGGCGGCGGACCAGATCGTCGGCGACCTCGAGGAGCGGGGCCGCCTCGATCGAGGCGGGTCTCTACGAGCATCGCTACCCGACTGCTGGCGCTGCGACACGCCGCTGATCTTCCGGATCGCCGACGACTGGTTCATCTCGGTCGAGGATCTGCGCCGAGCCGATGCGACGGCGAACGCGACGTCGCGTGGACGCCCGCCTACATGGGCAAACGGATGGACGACTGGCTCGTCAACATGGGCGACTGGAACATCTCGCGCCGCCGCTACTACGGCCTGCCGCTGCCGTTCTACCCGTGCCGCGTGCGGGCATCTGAACGTGATCGGATCGCGGGCCGAGCTCGAGGAGCGCGCGGTGGCGGGCATCGAGCAGCTGGAGGAGCTGCGACCGGCCGTGGATCGACGAGGTGCCGATCCGCTGCGAGGCGTGCGGCGAGCCGGTCGAGCGGATCCCGGAGGTCGGCGACGTCTGGCTCGACGCGGGCATCGTCCCGTTCTCGACGCTCGGCTGGCAGAACCCGACCTGGATCGAGGGCGGCTACGCGACCGGCGCGGCGCAGGGGCTCTCGAGCGCCGATCTCCCCGACCACGCGTACTGGGAGAAGTGGTTCCCGGCCGACTGGGTGTCGGAGATGCGCGAGCAGATCCGGCTCTGGTTCTACTCGCAGCTCTTCATGTCGGTCGCGCTCGTCGGCCGGGCGCCGTTCAAGAGCGTGCTCGGCTACGAGAAGATGCTCGACGAGCACGGCCGCGAGATGCACGGCTCCTGGGGGAACATGATCGACGCCGAGGAGGCGTTCGAGCGGATGGGTGCCGACGTGATGCGCTGGCAGTACTGCCAGCAGCCGCCCGACCGGAACCTGCTCTTCGGCTACGGGCCGGCGCACGAGATCAAGCGGCGACTGCTGACGCTCTGGAACTCGGTCAAGTTCCTCGTCGACTACGCGAACATCGAGAGCTTCCGGCCGCGACTACTCGGATCTGGACGACGGGCCGGCGGGCGAGCTCAGGCCGCTCGACGCGCTGGCTCGTCGCCCGGACGCAGCAGCTCGTCGCCGAGGTGACGGCCGCGTACGAGGACTTTCTCACGCACCGGGTCGTCGACGCGTTCGAGGCGTACGTCGACGATCTGTCGAACTGGTACATCCGCCGATCGCGCCGGCGCTTCTGGGACGGCGACGAAGCCGCGCTCCGCACGCTCTGGTTCTCGCTCGTGCAGGCGCTGCGCGTGATCGCGCCGGTGATGCCGTTCCTCGCCGACCACCTGTGGCAGAACCTCGTCTCGCAGGGCGTGCGAGGGCGCGCCGGACTCGGTCTTCCTCGCCGGGTGGCCCGACGCCGGGTGCGCCCGACGATTCGCTGCTCGCGGAGGTGGCCGAGGTGCGACGCATCGTCGAGCTCGGCCACCAGGCGCGCGGCGAGGCCGGGATCAAGCTGCGCCAGCCGCTTCGACGGATGTACGTGCGCGGTGCCGACGGGGCCCGCGCCCACGTGGACGAGATCGCCGAGGAGCTCAACGTCAAGGAGGTTCGCTTCGACGAGGGACCGGTAGCGCGCGTGCAGCTCAAGCCGAACCTGCCGGTGCTCGGGCCGCGGCTCGGCGCGAGGCTGCGCGACGTGAGCGCGGCGCTCGAGGCGGGCGAGTACGAGGAGCTCGACGACGGGCGCCTGCGCGCCGCCGGCGAGGAGCTCGGCCCGGACGACGTGATCCGCGGCGAGCCGCATCCGCTCGAGGGCTTCGCAATCGCCGACGACGACCGCCTCTCGGTTGCGCTCTCGACACGGCCCTCGACGACGAGCTCGTCCTCGAAGGTCGCGCCCGCGAGCTGATCCGGCGCGTCAATCAGCTCCGCAAGGAGGAGGGCCTCGAGCTCACGGATCGCATCGTGCGTGACCGTCGGCGATTCAGAGCGAGACATCGTCGAGCGTCATCGCGAGTGGATCGGGCAGGAGACACTGGCGGTCGAGATACGTCCGGGTTCCTCGCTTACGATCGCGAAGTCCTGACCCACCTCGGGAAGCGTTGCCAGCCGGAGGCGTGGCTAGGCTCGCCCAGATGGCCGAGCGACCTCGGTTCCTGCGGGCGCCGCAGCACTACCTGCGCGCACCCGAGCGGTACCTTCGTCTTCTTCAGCCGCACGCCCATCTGAGCTCGACGTTCGGCGACGACTGGTTCGGGCAGCTACGCCGAGCGGCTCGCGCGCCCTTCGGGACGCCGCGCTACATCTTCGCCCAGACCCTCGTCGTCATCGCCTGGATCACCTTCAACGCCTTCGAGCTCTTCGTCCACTTCGACCCGTACCCGTTCATCCTCCTCAACCTCGCGTTCTCGACCCAGGCCGCCTACGCCGCGCCGCTGATCCTGCTCGCGCAGACGCGGCAGGCCGAGCGCGACAAGGTGCTCGCCGAGGCGGACGCCCAGCACCGTGAGGAGCTGGCGAAGGCGAGTTTCGACCGTCAGACGATCGCCGAGAACCAGAACGAGCAGATCCGGCAGCTGCTCGAGCAGAACACGCGCTGACGGAGGAGACGAGGAAGCTGACGGAGCGGATCGACTCACTCACGGGCGAGCTCCACACGCAGCGTCTGCAAGACGTCAGAGCTAGCGGCCGGCCTCGACTCGAGTCAGGAAGGCGTCGAGCACGTCGAGGTAGCGCTCGGGTTCCTCGCGTGAACTGCATGTGCGAGCTCGTCCTCGAACAAGACCCACTCTGCTCCCGGGATGCCGTCGCTGCACGGTCTCGGCGATCAGCGGCGTGCACTCGTCGTGGCGGCCGGAGGTCGACGAGGGTCGGCACGTCGATCTCGCCGAGGCGGCCGGTGATGTCCCAGTCGGCGAGCGTACCGGTGACCGTGAACTCGTTCGGGCCCTGCATGTGCAGGTAGACGTCCGGGTTCTCCTCGAGCTGCGGGAAGCTGCGCAGCAGCCAGTCGGGCCAGGGATCCGTGCGGCAGACGTGGCGCCGGTAGAACTCCATGGTGGCCGCTTCGTACGCGGGGTCGTCGGTCGTTCCCGCCGTTTCGTGCTGGTCGAGTGCGTGCTGTACGTCCGCTGGGAGCTCCGCGCGGAGCCGTCCCGTCTCGTCGACCCACTGAGCGGGATGCTCGCGGGCGAGGAGGACAGAACGAGGCTCTCGAGACCGGTCGGCTTCGTCAGCGCGTACTCCATCGCCAGCATCCCGCCCCACGAGTTTCCGAACAGATGGATCCGGTCGAGCCCGAGCGCCTCGCGGACAGCTCCGACCTCTTCGACGAAGGTCTCGACGTTCCACAACGACTGCATCGGTGCGGCTCGATCTTCCGCAGCCGAGCTGGTCGTAGAAGATCGACTCGCCGTCCCAGATCCCGCGAATGCCGCCGAGCGGCTCGAGGTAGTCGTGCGCGGCACCGGGGCCACCGTGGAGGCAGAGGAGCGGGAACCGGCCGGGCTTCTCGTTCTCGCCCACGACGCAGTACCACGTCTCGAAGCCGCGGAACGGAATCGTGCCGTCGCGTGCGTCCATGAGCCGAAGTTGTAGACGAGATCGGCGACCTACGCGGCCGAGCGGCGTAGCTCTGCCGCAGGCGGAAGAAGACCCGACCGGTTCGAGGCGCCCGCCGGTCGTGGGATCGAGAGAAGGCCCGCCACCTGGGGGGTCGAGTGGGGCGGGCCCTCTCCCATTGCTCACCGCAGAAGGCCGGTCACCCGGCACCGCGGCTCGCATCGCCCAGTGATCCGCAACCTAACGTGTTCTCTGCCACTTGTAAAGACAAGACTGCTCGCGCTTCTACACTGCAGGGAGCGGGACGTAGCGCAGCCTGGTTAGCGCGCCTGCTTTGGGAGCAGGAGGCCGGCGGTTCGAATCCGCCCGTCCCGACTGAGGAAAGGCCTGGAGACATGTCACCCTGGCTCGCGCCGGCACGAGTGCGCGGGTTTCGTGCGGTTGTCGAAAACAGAACGCAAGAATGTCACCACGCGACGTCGACGTCAGGGGGCTCGTAGCGTGGAGAGCAGTCGGTGACGACAGTTTCGCCTTTCGGGGGTCCGAACACGGGCGACTCGGCCGAGCTCTTGCGGCCGTATGTTCCCCGGCTGTTGATTGATTGGCTGCGTGAGACGCCTGCTGCGCGCTATCAGGAGGTGGACGGCTCGCTCGCCTTCGTCGACATCTCCGGCTTCACGAGGCTGACCGAGCGCCTCGCCCGCAAGGGGAAGGAAGGCTCCGAGGAGATCAGCGACACGCTCGACTCGTGTTTCGCGCAGCTGCTCTCTGTCGCCTACGACTACGGCGCCGGGGTCGTCAAGTGGGGTGGCGACGCGTTCCTTCTCCTGTTCACCGGAGTCGACCACGGGGCGCGTGCCTGCCGTGCCGGGGTAGGAATGCACCAGACGCTACGAAGCGTCGGCCGGCTCCAAACCTCCGCGGGAGTCGTGATTCTGCGGATGTCCATCGGGATTCACAGCGGGTCGTTTCACTTCTTCCTTGCCGGCGATCTCCATCGTGAGCTGATCCTCACGGGCCCTGGAGCCGGAGAGACGGTGGCGATGGAGTCGATCGCCGGGCCGGGGGAGATTGTCCTCAGCCAGGCGACGGCCTCGTTGCTCGACGGCGCGGTGCTCGGCGAAGCCAGGGACGGAGGAATCGTGCTGAAGCGCGCGCCGGAGGTACGTGCGCAACGGGCCGGGCCGGCCCCCGACACACCGGGGCTACCTCTGGAGCAGTGCTTCTCGGCGGCGATCAGGGACCACCTTCTTGCCGAGCCGGGTGAGCCCGAGCACCGCCTAGTCACTGCCGCGTTCATCGAGTTCACTGGCACGGACGAACTGCTCGAGCGCGCCGGCCTCGCCGCAGTAGCCGACGCCCTTGACGAATGCCTGGGCAACGTTCAGCGCGCTGCCCACCGGCACGAGGTTGCATTCTTCGAGACCGACGTGAGCCGCGACGGGGGCAAGATCATGCTCGTCGCGGGGGCCCCGAGAAGCGCCGGGAACGACGAGGAGCGGATGCTCCGCACGCTCCGCCAGGTCGTAGACAGCGCGGGCCGGCTGCCGCTCAAAGCCGGCGTCAACTCGGGACGCGTCTTCGCTGACGATTTCGGTCCGTTCTACCGGCGCACCTACTCGGTGAAGGGCGATGCAGTCAACCTCGCGGCTCGACTGATGGGGAAGGCGAGCGTCGGACAAATTCTGGCGACCGAGAGCGTGCTCGCCCCGTCGCGCACGACGTTCGAGCTGGAGGCGATCGAGCCGTTCTTTGTGAAGGGGAAGTCGCAGCCGATCGCCGCCGTCAGTGTCGGCTCGTTGCACACTTCCAGGACGACGACGTCCAGCGAGGTGGCACTCGTCGGCAGGGAGCGCGAGCTGGCTGGCCTTCTCGAGGCACTTGACGGCGCGCGCCGCAACGAGGGACGGCTGGTCGAGCTCGTCGGCGAAGCAGGGATCGGGAAGTCGCGGCTCGCCGAGGAGCTTCGGAGACGTGCATCCGGCATGCCGGTGCTCGATGCGGTCTGTGAGGAGTACGAGTCATCGACGCCCTATTTCCCGTTCAGGGGTCTGCTCCGGAACTTGCTCGGAATCGGCAGCTCTGATGACCCGGCCGCCGCGGCGCGCCGGCTGGAAGCGCGTGTTGCCTCGACCGCGCCGCACTTTCTTCCGTGGCTGCCTCTGATTGCGATTCCGCTCGAACTCGAGGTTTCGCCGACGACGGAGTCGGATCGGCTCGGCGAGAGATTCAGGAAGTCGCAGCTCGAGGAGGTGACGAGCGAGTTCCTCGGGGAGATCCTGTCTGCGCCGACGCTGTTCGTGTTCGAGGACGCCCACTGGATGGACGAGGCATCGAGGACCTCTGCGCCGCCTGGCACGTGACGCGCCTGGACGGCCGTGGCTGATCGTCACCACCCGGAGACCCGAAGCGGTGGGGTCCGCCGATTCCAGCCTGCCCGGCTCGACCGCCGTCGTTCTCGAGTCCCTGACTCCCGAGGCGTCGGCGCTGCTGGCGCATGCTGCGACGGAGGATCTTCCGCTCCCGCCTCACCAGCTGAAGGCGCTCGCGGACCGGGCCGGCGGCAATCCGCTCTTCCTGGCCGAGCTGATCGGGGCGGCACGGGAAGCGGGAGCGACGGAGGTGTTACCGGAGTCGGTGGAGGCGCTCGTGACGGCTCAGATCGACCGGCTGTCACCCGGTGACCGGACGCTCCTCCGCTGCGCCTCCGTGCTCGGGCGGACCTTCGACAATCAGCTTCTGGTCGCCTCGCTCGAGGGAAGGGCTGATCTCCCGGACGATGCAGCCTGGCAGAGGCTTGCCGGCTTCCTCGCCCGCGAACCGAACGGTGCCGTTAGCTTCCGGTACGCCCTGCTCCGCGACGCGGCCTACGAGGGCCTCCCTTACCGCCGACGGCGGGCGCTGCACGACGAGTCGGCGTCACGATCGAGCGGCTGGCCGGCGCGCGCGCCGGCGAGAAGCGGAGCTCCTCTCGCTCCATTTCTTTCACGCCCGACGTTTCGAGGGGGCCTGGCGCTACTCGCGATCGGCCGGAGACCGTGCGCGATCGATCTACGCGAACGCCGAGGCCGCGGATTTCTACGTGCGGGCGCTCGACTCGGCGCGACGCATCGACGGTCTTCGACCAGTGGACGTCGCGGAGGTGTGCGAGGCGCTCGGAGACGTGCTGGAGCGGGTCGGCCTCTTCGACAGGTCGGCGGTCGCCTATCGCGACGCCCGCCGCCGGCGCGCGGGCGACGCAACCGCGGAGGCGGCGCTGATGCTCAAGGAGGGGTGGATCCCCGAGCGCGAGGGACGCTACCCGCAGGCGCTCCGCTGGTTCCGCCGCGGACTGCGGCTGCTCGAGGGCGTGGAAGGCGTCGACGCAGGCGCCATCCGGGCGGAGCTGATGGTCGGCTACGCGACAGTCCGCCAGATGCAGGGCCGGTCGGCCGAAGCGGTCCGCTGGTGTCGTCGAGCGATCGCCGAGGCCGAGCGGTCGGACGAGCGACAGGCTCTCGCGCACGCGTACTACATCCTCGACTGGGCGTACGTCGAGCTGGGACAGCCGGAGGAGGCGACCTTCTCTCCGCTTGCTCTCGGGATCTACGAGGAACTCGACGATCTCGCGAACCAGGCGGTGGTTCACGACGCGATGGGAGGCTTCGCCTACTACGCAGGGTCGCTGGGACGAGGCGATCGAGCTCTACGAGCAGGCGCGGGATCGTACGAGACGGTCGGCGATCCGGTGCGGCGAGCCGACGCCGTCTTCAACGTCGCGGAGATCCGCTGCGATCAGGTCGCTTGCAGGAGGCGCACATCCTGCTCGACGACGCGCTTCGGGTGTGGAAGGCGGCAGGCTGGCCGTCGATGGTCGCGCTGCGACGCGGCAGCTGGGCATGATCGCACTCCGCGCGCGGCCGCTTGACGACGCGCTTCGCCTCTTCGAGCAGGCGCGGGTGGGTTCCTCGAGGTCGGCGCGCAGAACGAGGTCGTCGACGACCGACGGCCGCATCATCGAGTGCCTGCTGCCGCAGGACGGGACCAGCGCGCTCGCCGTGGCGCGCGACGTCGTCGGCTCGCGGCAGCCGCAGGGTCGCGAAGCGTGCACCTGCCGATGTTGCAGCGAGTACCGGCGCTATGCACTGCTTCGCACGGGCGATCGTCGACGGCGCGCGACTCAGCGTTCGAGGCGAGCCTGCAGGCCGCGCGGGAACGCCGCGCCGAGTACGAGGTCGCGCTGACCCTCGACGCGCTCGTGCGGCTGGCTCACATCGAGGGCGACGTCGCGCCAGCGCGCTTGAGGCCGAGCGCGACTCGATCCTGGCGGGACTGGGGGTGGTCGAGCCACCCCAGTCCGACCAGCTCGAAGCGCTGGATCTTCAGTGTGCTAGTGGCCGTGAACGCCGGGTCCTGCGAGGTCATGTAGACGATGACCTCGTTGCCCTCGCCGTCCAAACACGGCACGTTCGTCGGAGGCGCTCCTTCTATTCGGGGAAGTTGCAGGAGGGGAGCGCCGTGAACGGCGGGTTCCCGTTGTTGCTCTTGCAGACGGCGCTGACGTTCCTCCTCCTCGCCAGGTCCGTGTAGGTGATGTCGACGATGATCGGGTTACCCGCCGTGTAGCCGCCCGGCGGGATCGACCGTGACGATCGAACCGATCGGGCATTCCCGTCCGCAGCCGTCGTCGCTCGGAGCCGGACTGAGCACGATCGTCAGGTTCCCCTTTCCCGCCCCCCGGGACGTGAACGGTGACCGACGTGTCGCCGTTCGAAGTCGAGGGGTCACAGCCGGTCGACGGGCACTTCGTCGTCAAGCTCGTTTGGCACTCGCCCTTCGACTTTCCGTTTACGAAGTTACCCCGCCGGTGGCCGCGGCCGGCGAGTCGTTGTGGCAGTCGAGGTTCCCCTGCACGCTCGTGTTCGAGACGGTGACGGGGCCTGAATTGTTGTGGATGTTGACGTTGCCCCCGACCGTGTTCGACGAGAAACAGCTTCCACCACCGATAGCGGTCGAGCCGCTGTTGTTGTGCACGTCGAGGTTGCCGCCGACCGACGTGCCGCAGATCGTGTTCGCACCGCTCGTCCCGACGATCTGCAGGTTGCCGCCAATCGTCGCCCCATTCGTCGCCAGCGAACCGCCAGACCCGACACTGACGTTGCCGGTGACAGTCGTGCCGTTGAGAGCGCAGCCGGCTCCCGCGGAAACGTTGCCGTTGATCGTGACCGCGCCCTGCGGACCGATGCAACTCGTAGTCGCCCCTGACGCGACCGAAGGCACTAGGAAGAGAGCGACACCCGAGAGCGCCGCAGCAAACGCCAGGAAAGCTCTCCTCATACCGTCCTCCTTCTCTTTGACTAGGAGACCTTTACCGATGCCAGAGGTGAAGTCAACGCACACGAGGAAGCTGAACTCCTAAGAGCTCATTGCAGAATGAAGGGACCTGTTTCCTGACGACGAAGCACGTCGGCATCCGTTGTCAAGCTGGGAGGGGTGCCGATGGCTGGGAGTCCGCCTTGGGCTGTGTCGGACGGGTTGTGGGGGCTCGTCGAGCCGCTGCTGCCGCAGACGCCGCGGCGGTCGAGGTATCCGGGACGCAAACGGTTGCCGGATCGTCAGGCGCTGTCAGGGATCTTGTTTGTGCTGCACACGGGGATCCCGTGGATGCAGCTGCCGCAGGAGCTCGGGTACGGATCTGGATACACATGTTGGCGCAGGCTGGATGAGTGGCAGCGAGCCGGGGTCTGGGAGCGGCTGCACGCGCTGTTGCTGAGTCGGTTACGCGCAGCTGGGGAGATCGAGTGGTCGCGAGCGATCGTCGACGCCAGCCACGTGCAGGCGAAAAAGGGGGCTCCGAGACGGGCCCGAGCCCGGTCGACAGGGGCAGAGCCGGATCGAAGCACCATCTCCTCGTCGACGCGACCGGGATCCCGCTCGCGTTCACGCTCACCGGCGGCAACCGCCACGACGTCACCCAGCTGATCCCGCTGCTCGACCGTGTGCCCGCGGTCGCCGGAGTTGTCGGCCGGCCTCGTCGCCGCCCTGACCAGCTGATCGGCGACCGAGGCTATGACTACGACAAGCATCGTCGGCTCGTTCGTGCGCGCGGGATCAAAACTGTGATCGCTCGCCGCCAGACCAAGCACGGCTCCGGTCTCGGCGTCCTGCGCTGGGTCGTCGAGCGCACCTTCGCCCACCTCCACCAGTTCAAGCGGCTACTCGTCCGCTACGAGCGCCGCGCCGAGATGCACGAAGCGATGCTCGCGATCGGCTGCTGCATCATCTGCTTCCGCCGACTACCGAAACTCATTCTGCAATGAGCTCTAAAGGCAGCGAGAACGCCGCATCCTAACCTGGTATGCGGCAGTCCGAGTTACTCCCCGTCCCGACTGGGAAGCGACTATCGTTTCGCGCCGTGACCTGGCTGCCCGTCGACGCTTCCCCTTCGAGCGAGCGGGACTCGGTGCTCGCGCTCCAGCCCGAGGCGAGTGGGCGCTGGCTCGCGATGCTCGAGCGGTCGTGGGCGATCGCCGATCCGGATCTGCTCGGGCTGTGCAGCTCGAGAGCGGCGCAGGTCCTCGAATGTCGCGCGGTGCTCGACTACGACGCGGATCGGCTCGCCGAGATCGCCGACTGGCGCTCGACCGGCTCGTTCGCGTCCATCGAGCGCGCGGCGCTCGCCTACGCCGAGCAGTTCGTCGTCGACCAGAACGGTGTTCGCGGCGAGGTCGAGGACGACCTCCTGAAGCATCTCTCGCGGCGTGAGCTCTGTAACTTCGTCCAGGCACTCAACGCCCACGACGGCTACATGCGCGCGATGAGCCTGCTCGACGTCGAGCCGTCGGGCGAGACGTCGAGCATTCCGAAGCCGAAGGCCGCGAGCAACGGACACCCCGCGCTGATAGCGACCGACGAGACCGAGGATCTCGAGGCGCTCGATCTGTTCGCCGCGCTCACCGATCCCGAGTTCTACGCCCGCCGGTCTGCGTTCGGTGCGACGACGGCGCTTCTCTCCGGTGTCGATGCGGTCACGACAGAGGTCTGTCGACTGCGGAACGCCAACCACCAGGCCTGCGCCTTCTGAATGAGCGCTCGCCGCGCAGTTGCGCGGCCGGGCGGTGAAGGAGACCTGATGAACGACGTGCTCGTTTACGAGCGGAGCGCTTTGCCCGAGCATCAGAAGGCGGCCCTCAGGCTGGCCGACGCCTTTCTCAGCCATCCGGCCGGCTACTCCGAGGGAAACCGCACGCAGCTGCTCGAACACTTCACGCCGACCCAGATCGTCGAGCTTCTCCTCAAGCTGGCAACGTGGACGGTGAACAAATCCCTGACCGCGCTGCGGATGGATGCGGCCATCGACGAGACGATGCTGACCGACTTCAGCTACGACGCCGATGGCGCGCTCGTGCTCCATCTGGAGTAGGCTCGTCCGACAATCTGCTTCTGCGCACCCGGAGGTGATTCCATGACGATCACGCTTCCACCCGATCTGTCCGAGAGCGCTCTCTCGACAGCCCTCGACGAGTTCCGCGCGGCCGTCGGCGCCGAGCACGTCCTCACCTCCGAGGACGATCTGCTCGAGTTCCGCGATCCGTTCTGGCACCGGAGCTGGGACGACTTCGAGGCCTCGGCCGTCGTCCAGCCCGGGTCGGTCGAGGAGATCCAGGCGATCGTCAGGATCGCCAACGAGCGCAAGGTCCCGATCTGGGTCACTTCGCAGGGCCGAAACAACGGCTACGGCGGCTCGTCGCCGCGTGTGAAGGGCTCGGTTGTCGTCAACCTCCGCCGGATGAACCGCGTCCTCGAGATCGACGAGAAGCTCGGCTACGCGGTCGTCGAGCCGGGCGTCCGCTGGTTCGACCTCTACGAGGCGATCAAGGCCGGCGGCCACCGGCTGATGCTGTCGATCGCCGACCTCGGCTGGGGAAGCGTGATCGGGAA
The DNA here is from genome assembly GCA_963736045.1 of uncultured Actinomycetes bacterium. Classification (GTDB taxonomy): domain Bacteria; phylum Actinomycetota; class Thermoleophilia; order Gaiellales; family Gaiellaceae; genus PALSA-612. Next base: position 367,745 of record CAVTNK010000001.1, read on the forward strand.
CTCGATGGACAACGGCGTCACCTACATGCCCTACGGTGCCGACTTCATGGCCCCCTGCGGTCTCGAGGTCGTTCTTGCGAACGGCGAGGTGATGAGGACCGGCATGGGCGCGATGCCCGAGAACAAGTCCTGGCACCTGTACAAGCGCGGCCTTGGCCCGACGCTCGACCAGTTCTTCATCCAGTCGAACTACGGGATCGTCACCCGGATGGGCGTCTGGCTGATGCCGTATCCCCGAGACGTACATGCCGCTCTGGCTGCGCGTCTGGGACGAGAACGACCTCGGGCCGCTGATGGAGACGCTGCGCGAGCTCCGGCTCGACCGGACGATCGAGGGTGTTCCGTCGATCTACAACACGCTCGTCATGGCCTCGATCATGTCGAGGCGGAAGCAGTGGCACGAGGGCGACGACCCGATGCCCGACGCGACGATCGACCGCATCGCGCGGGAGCTCGAGATCGGCCGCTGGATGATGCGGTTCGCGCTTTACGGCGACGAGCCGGTCGTCGACCACAACTTCGCCAAGATCAAGGCGGCGTTCGAGCGCATCCCGGGCGCCGACGTGAGCGGCCAGAAGTGTGACCCGGCCGACATTCCGAACCTCCAGCATCCGGGCGAGCGCGTCGGCGGTGGCGTTCCGAGCCTCGACTGGAACTACATGACGGGGTGGTATGGCGGCGAGGAAGGCGGCCACATCGGTTTCTCGCCGGTTGCTCCCCTGACTGGCGAGGAGGGGCTCAAGGTGCACCGGCTGCTCCGCGGAATGGTGCAGGAGAAGGCAGGGCTCGACTACATCGCCGGGTTGCTGAACATCAACGCGCGCAGCTTCGTCAACGTCGTCATGGTCATCTTCGACACGAAGGACGAGGCCCAGGTCCGGCGCTCGTATGACACGGCCAGCCTGCTCGTCACCGAGTCGGCGAAGGAGGGATACGGCGAGTACCGTGCGCATCTCAACTTCATGGACCTCGCCTCCGACCAGTACTCGTTCGGAGACCATGCGTACAAGCGCTTCACCGAGACGATCAAGGACGCGGTCGACCCGAACGGCATCCTCTCCCCCGGAAGGCACGGGATCTGGCCGGCGTCGTTGCGACCGTCGAGGAACGGCAAGCCGTGAGCGCGCGCGACCCGGAGCTCCAGCGTCTCCTCGACCTCGAGGCGATTCGCGCCTGCCTGCACCGCTACAGCCGCGGGATCGACCGCCACGACGAGGAGATCATCGCGTCCGTCTACCATCCGGATGCGATCGACCACCACGGGAGCTCCTACCTCACGCCTCGCGAGTTCGGGCCCTGGGCGAACGAGCTCCACGAGTCGGAATGGGTCGCGCACAACCACTTCATCGCGACCACGAACATCGATCTCGACGGTGATGTTGCCCACTCCGAGGCGTACGTCCTCTTCGTCCTGCGGCGGAAGGACGGCGACAAGGTCGACCTCGGCGGCGGCCGGTACATCGACAGGTTCGAGCGCCGCGACGGCGAATGGCGGATCGCGGCCCGCGAGGTCGTCATCGACTGGTTCTGCCAGGCCGATGGCTCCGCCTACGGTGACGTCGTCGATTATGCGGCCGGCACCTGGGATCGCACCGACCTCTCGTACCGACGGCCGCTCACGATCGAGGTACCTGCATCGGTGGGCTCGTGAAACCGGTAACCGTCGTCGACCGGGACATCTCGTGGGATGCCGAGGCGGATGTCGTCGTTGTCGGCGCGTCCGTCGCCGGCCTCACCGTCGCAGTCAACGCGGCGGAACTCGGCCTCGAGACGGCGCTGCTCGAGAGCGCTGACGCCGTCGGAGGGACGGGATACAAGGCCGCTGCCTGGGCGTGGGTGCCGAACAACCGTTTCATGCGCGAGAAGGGGATGGCCGATTCGCGCGAGGACACGCTCGACTACCTCGCCCGGTTCGCGCGTCCGGCGCTCTACGAGAAGGGTCATCCCACTCTCGGCTTATCGGAGTGGGAGTACGAGCTGTTCGAGGCCTTCTACGACAACGCGTCGACGGCGCTCGATGCGCTCGAGGACATGGGAGCGCTCGCGGTCGTCCATGCGGCCGACTACCCGAACTACTACAGCCACCATCCCATCGATCGGGTGCGACTCGGTCGCGTCGTCCTGCCGAAGCTTCCTGACGGCGAGCCGGGCGGCGGAGTCGAGTTCACGCGGCAGATGGACGCGGCGGCACGGCAGCGGGGTGTCGACATCCGCACCGGGCATCCGGTGCACGGGGTCTTCTGCAACGACGCGGGCGAGGTCGTGGGTGTCCGCGCACAGTCGGCGGGTGGCGAGGTGCGCGTGCGTGCCCGCCGCGGTGTCGTCTTCTGCAGCGGCGGCTTCAGTCACAACGAGGAGCTTCGCCGCCTCTACCTTGGAGGACTCCTGCTGCCGGGATGCTCCGTGCAGACGAACCAGGGCGACCTGGTGCATATCGCCAAGCGGCTCGGCGTGCCGCTCCTGCACATGAACGCCGCGTACATGGCGCCGATCCAGCTCGAGCGCGTCATCGCTCGCGACCCCGATGTCTGGGGGATCTTCGCCGTGCCCGGCGACAGCCTGGTGATCGTCAACAAGGCGGGTGAGCGAGCCGGCAACGAGAAGACCTCCTACAACGATCGGACGATGCCGCACCTCGTCTTCGACGTCGGGAACGCGGAGTACGGGAACTTCCTGCTCTTCCCGATCTGGGACGAGCGCACTGCAAAGAACTACGCCGGTGCCGACTACGGGTTCGTCCCGGCCGCCGGGATAGACGACCCGATGGTCCTGCGCGGCGAGACGCTCGCGGAGCTCGCGGCGGCGCTCGACGGGCGGCTGGAGTCGCTCGGAGTCGACGCTCGTGGGATCCGCCTGGGGCCAGGCTTCGTCGAGTCGCTCGAGCGGACGATCGAGCGCTACAACGAGTTCGCCCGGAGAGGCAAGGACGAGGACTTCGGGCGCGGCGACGCGCCGATCGACCGCTTCTTCCACGGCGAGCCGATCGACAACCCGAACCCGAACCCGACCATGCACCCGATATCGGACACTGGCCCGTACTACACGACGATCATCGGTCCGAGCGCCATCGAGACGAAGGGCGGGCCGCGCGCGAACGCGTCGGGCCAGATCCTCGGCGCGGACGACGAGCCGGTCCCGGGCCTCTACGGAGTCGGCAACTGCGTCGCCTCGCCCAGCGGTCAGGCGTATCTCGCCGGTGGCTCGACGTTCGGGCCGTTCATCACCTTCGGCTATCTGGCGGCGAAGAGCCTCGTCGCCGAGCCGGTCAAGGAGATCGGGGTGCCTGCGGTCGCCTGAGGGTCACTTGCCCCAGATCTCCGGTGGCACGTGCGTGCCCATCTCGAAGAACCAGTACTCGCGCAGCTCCTCGCACAGCCCCTCGCCGTCGAGGCGCATGAGCATGCAGCCGGCAACCGTCGCATCGGCGCCGTCGGCCTTCATCCGCGTCCAGAACTCGACCGCGAACCGGTTGCCCATCACGATCGGCTCGCCCATCAGGCAGTTGACCTCCGACTGGCTCGCCGTCACGGTGCGCCAGTACTCGGCCACGCCCTCCCGCCCGACGTGCGGCGGCTGGAGAAGGTGGTCGTAGTAGGCGCTCTGCTCCGCGAAGATCGACGCCGCGAGGTCGGCGTCGCGCTCGTTCCACGCCTTGCCGTACGCCGCAACCCACTCGCTTGCCGTCATCTCCGACCTCCTGTCATGTCGTTTGCCATGTCGCTCAGACTGCGAGCCGATCCACGCTCACCCAGTTCGACTGGAACGTCGACTGGCCGCCGAGGTCGGCCTCTTCGTCCGAGGTCGTCGCGTTGACGTTGACGCCCCAGCGGCCGTTGTAGCTGACGAGCACGCTGGGCTGGGTCCTGCCGGAGACGCGCGCCACGAGCTCGACGCCGCCGCGATCGTTCCAGAGCCGCACTCGCTCTCCGTCTGTGATCCCCTCGACGGCCGCGTCGTCCGGATGGATGAAGAAGTCTGCCTCCCCGATCTTCCGCGCGACGCTCGGGAGGATGTACCCCTGGCTCGAGTGAAGATGCTTCGTCTTCGGTGTAAGCAGCCTGTAGGGATAGCGCTCGTCCCCGTAGGCCGTGTAATGCGGCTCGATCAGCTCGATCTTTCCACTCGGCGTTCCGAATCGGCCGTCGTCGAAGCTCGTTCGCTCCATGTTCCCGTCGAACACCGGCCCCAGCTTCAGCTCCTCGACGTCGAGGCCGGTCCCGTCGAGCGCCTCGGCGATCACCTCCTCGTCCGTCTGCTGGAAGCACGGGTCGTCGTAACCCATCCTTAGCGCCAGCTCCCTGATCACGGAGACGTTCGAGCGCGACTCCTCGATCGGCGGGATCACCTGGTTGTTGATCTGCACGTAGTCGTGCCAGTAGGAGTAGTGCAGGTCGTCCTGCTCGGCGAAGCTCGTGGCCGGCAGCACGACGTTCGCGAGCTGGGCGGTGTCCGTCACGAACAGGTCGTGCACGACGACGAACAGATCCTCGCGCGCCATGCCCTGCTTGACGAGATTCTGATTCGGGCAGGTGACGACGGGGTTCGAGTTGTAGACGTACAGCGACCTGATGTCGTCGCTCTCCGTCAGCCAGCGGCCGAGCTTGATCATGTTGTAGAGCCGCGTACCGCCGGCCCGGAGCTCGGGGCGCGTGATGTCGTTGAACCGCCACTCGTAGTTCGAGTAGAAGATCCCGCCGCCGGGAACGCCGACCTGGCCGGTGATCGCGGCCAGCATGCAGATGTTCGCGACGATCTCGCCGCCGTTCAGGTTGCGCTGGAGGCCCTGGCCGACCTGGATCAACCCGGGCTTGTTCTCGACGTAGAGCTTCGTCAGCTCGCCGATCTGCGCCTTCGGGACGCCGGTCGCCTCCGCCACGTCGTCGAGCGAGTAGGTGAGCACCTTGGCCCGGAGCGCGTCGTAGCCCAGCGTGTGGCGCTCGACGAAGTCCTGGTCGACCCAGTCGTTCTCGATCAGGAGCCGCATCATCCCGATCGCCAGCAGCGAGTCGGTCGCCGGCTTCAGCTTGATGAAGATGTCCGCAGCGGCGGCAGTGTCGCTCTCGAAGGGGTCGATGATGATCAGCGGGTGGATGTTCCTGAACCCGTTCACCCAGCCGTGGATGTTCGTCTCCTTCGGGTTCTTGCCCCAGCCGATGAAGAGCTTCGTCTTCGAGACGTGCTGCGGCTCCGTGCCCCGCAGCCGGCCGAAGACGCGCAGGACGGCCTCGATGCCGGCGATCGCGCAGATCTCCATGCCGACCCGGGAGGTGCCGATCGCGTTCCAGAGGCGGTCGGCGTAGTGCGTGCCGAGAATGCCCATGTTGCCGAGGTAGCGGTACGGGAGAATCGCCTCGGGCCCGTGCTCGTCGATGATCGCGAGCCAGCGCGCGGCGATCAGGTCGAGGGCGTCGTCCCACGAGACTCGCTCGAGCGGCGAGGTCTTGCTCTCGCGCGCGAGCGGATGGAGGAGTCGATCCGGATGGTTGATCAGCTCCTCGTAGTGCTGGAAGCGGCCGCAGAGATAGCCCTGCGTGATCGGATGATCGGGATCGCCCAGCACACGAACGATCTTCCCGTCCTCGATCTGGGCGACCATGCTGCACACGTCGGGGCAGTCCCTGGGGCACACCGATCGTCTGACTGCGCTCGTGCTCATGCCACCTCCTATGCGGTGAGCTGGCCGATCGTACTGCAGATCGACTCGATCTCACGCTCCACGCCGTCGCGTTCCTGCGACACGAGCCGGTAGACGCAGCGATCGACTCCCGCTTCGGCGTATGCCTCGATCTCCCCGGGCTCCGGAAGCGCGCCGAAAACGCTTACCGGGACCTCCCGGCCGAGTTCCGCGGCACGTGACTTCAGCTCGACGATCCGCTCGCGAACGCCCGGATAGGGCAGCGGCATCCACCCGTCGGCGTACTCGAGCACCCTGTCGATGACACCGGCACCGTTGCCGGCGATCAGAATCGGCGGATAGGGCTTCTGCACGGGCTTCGGCCACGACCAGATCGCGTCGAAGTCGACGAAGCGCCCGTGGTAGGTGGCTTCGTCCTGCGTCCAGATCTCCTTCATCGCCGCGACGCGTTCTTCGAGCAGAGCGACTCGCGTGACCGGGTTGGTGCCGTGATTCTCCATCTCTTCGCGGTTCCAGCCGATGCCGACGCCGAAGACGACGCGGCCGCCCGAGAGAAAGTCGACGCTCGCCACCTCGTTCGCGCAGATGATCGGGTCTCTCTGAATGACGAGGCACACGCCCGATCCGATCAGGAGCGTCGAGGTGGCGGCGGCTGCCGCCGTCATCGAGACGAACAGGTCGAGCGTGTGGGGATACTCGCGGGGAAGAGGCTCGCCGAGCGGGAACGGCGTCAGGCGGCTCGACGGGATGTGCGTGTGCTCGGGGAAGAAGAGCGAGTCGAAGCCCGCGTCCTCGACGAGCTTCGCGAGCGATCCGGGATCGATCGCGTAGTCGGTGGGGAACATGAACACTCCGTGCTGCATCGGGTCTCCTTCTCTCGGAACGGGATGCGCTTCGAGCTACGCCAGTGCGTGAACCGTCGTCACGGCGCCGCCGCTGAACAGCTCGACGATGTCGTCGTTGAAGTTGGTGAACGCGCCTGCCTCGACGATCGTTCTCGCGATCGAGGCGCCGCGAAGTCCGAGCAGCGTGGCCTGCCCTTCCTGGACCATCGAGTACGCCTCTCGTTCGGGAAAGACGCTTATCTGGCGCACGAAACGGGCCTGGTCCCGGATGGCGGCCTCGTACGCGTCCGAGGCCTGGAACTCCGCGAGCTGCATCGGTGTCTCGAAGGCGATCTCGAAGGCGGCGTCGTGGATCCGCTCCCGGGGCAACGTGTTCTCGACGTTCTCCGACTCCCAGACCTGCTCGAACTGGTCGAGGAGATGGAGTCGGAACCTGAGCACCAGCGGATGACCGGCGACGTTCGGCGCGAACGTGTCCCTGAGATGCTCGCGCAGCTCGTCGAGCGAGACGTCGGGCTGCTTCTTGAGCAGGACGTGGTAGCGGCTGACCCCGAGCGGCCCGTTGGGGGTCCGGTTCGGGATCCGGTCGACGTAGGTGCGCGATCGCCGTTCGCTCGAGACGTATGCGACCACCTCGCCGAACACGTTCTGCTCGTCGCGCTCGAGGACACCTGCACGCTCGAGCCAGGCGGGAAGGTCCTCGGCCGAGCGGAAGGTCAGCTCGGCGATCCCGTCCCACTGCTCCTCGGGCGGCGTGTGCCGCTCGACGCCCGGAGCCGCTCGCCAGAAACCGCCCTCGTCGTGGGCCAGGTGGTACTGGGTGTACTGCCAGACGATGCCGAGGCGGGCGCAGGTCGGGCCGTGCACATCGGACCAGTAGCGGTCGAACAGCTCGAGGGACAGGCCCGGCCGCTGCTTCGCCGGGACGTAGGTGAGGATCTCCACCTCGTTGTCGGGACCGGCGTACTGGTTCACGGCTTCTCCTCGCTGCTCGTGGGACTCGATCAGGCTGCTTCGACGGGCTCGACTGCGCCAGGGCTGTCGATCGATTCGGACACGGCCGCCTGCGGCGCCCAGTTGACGATCGCCACGCCTGCGATCGTCACCGCCATCCCGACGAGCACGATCGTCTTCGGGGTGTGCCCGAGGGCGATCTCGAGCAGCACTGCCACGACGGGCGAGAGGAAGGTCCATGCGGTGGTGCGGGTGGCGCTCAGCCGTCGCAGCGCGCCGAAGTAGGCCAGGGTCGCGATTGCCGAGCCGACGATCGATGTGAAGGCGATGCTGAGCCAGAGATAGCCCGACGACCAGTCGGTGACGCCCGTCCCGTCGACGGCGAAGGCGATCACGAGGAGGACGGTCCCGCCGACGATGTACTGCAGCGTCGTCAACCCGATGAGATCCGTGCCGGGCAGCTTCGTCAGCAGGTCCTTGATCAGAATCGTGCCGATCGCCCAGCCGAGCGACGCCGCCAGTGCCATAGCCATCCCGACGGCCAACGTCCCCGTACTCCCGCTCGTCCCGAGCTGCGTCGACACGATCAGCACGACCCCGGTGAAACCGATCACGAGTCCGGCAACGGTCTGCAGCGACACGCGCTCGTGCAGGAACACGCGCCCGATGATCGCCACGAAGAAGGGCGGCGTGCTCGCCAGCACAATCGCGTTGCCCGGCCCGGCCCGGACGATCGCCTCGGTGAAGCCCAGCAGGAAGACCGTCACCATCAGGATCCCGCAGACCACGCCGCCCATCCAGAGTGCCCGGCCCCGCGGCATCTTGTAGTGCAGGAGCGGAAGCGCTGCGAGCAGCACGATCGCGGTCGGCGCTGCGCGCAGCGCCGTGTACATGAGTGCCGTCGTGTGCGGGCTCCCGATCGCCGTCACGCGTGCCGTGCAGCCCCACGTCAGCACGGAGATGCTGAGCAGGCCGAATGCGTAGAGCTCCCCGTCTTTGCGGCGCTCGGTCACTTGATCACCACGGCCTGGGGCGGTGAGCCGACGCCTCCGCGGACGTTGAGCGGGACGGAGACGAAAAGGAAGTCGTAGCGACCATCCCGCGCGCAGTCGGCTGCAAGCTCGTCGAGCGCCCAGATCTCCCCGATCGGCAGTCCGAGGAGGGGCAGGAAGTTCGCGTGCAGGAAGAACTCGAAGTCGGGACCCATGTCCATGATCTCGACGCCGAGCGTGTCGGTGCCGATCGCCGCGACGTGCAGGTCCCAGACGTACTCGACCATCGCCTCCGACTGCTCGAGCCCGCAGGCTCGAACGGTGGCGAAGTCGACCATCTGCTCCCGCTTCTCCAACGGCGAGGCGAGGAACTGCCCGGTCCACCCGGAGCGGAGGAGGAGGATGTCACCGGGCTCGACCGTCGAGCCCTGAGCGTCAGCCGTCTCCTGGAGGTCGGCAACGGCAAAGGCGTGCGGGGTGGCAACGTCGTACGAGCGCCCCTGGCGTTCCAGATGACGTTGGACGTCGAGCAGGATGGCCCGCCCGACGATTCCGCGCTTCGACCACTGGTCGACGCCGAGCTTCGCCCCCGGCCCGCCGTGCACCTCGGAGTCGGGGATGCCGTTGTAGTTCCCGAAATCTCCGTGCCGGCAGTGGTTGAGGCCGTCCCACTGACTCCCGCCCTGTAGCCAGAAGCCGTCGAGCCAGTCGTCGCGGAACAGGAAGGGCTTGTTCGCCGAGTCGAGGTCGGGCGAGCCTGCGACGACCTCATACGGACCGTCGGCGCCGATATGGAACGTGTGATGCGCGGGCGGCTCACGCCAGGCGAGGCCGGGGAGAGCTCGACCGGAAGGTTGACCGGAAACACGCTCCCGCGCTGGACGAGCGACGCCGCCCGGCGGGTGCGCTCGTCCGTGAGGAGGTTCAGAGTGCCGAGCTGGTCGTCGTCGCCCCAGAGGCCCCACGAAGAGCCGGCGGGCGCGCCCGGCCGGACCGGCAGCTCGCGGTACGAGGGAAGAGCGTCTCGATCGACCATACGCTCGCAACGCTCTTCCCTGACCTCCGCGTCCTCGGTCCTAGACCGCGACCGGCTGACGTTCCGTCTTGACGACCCGCTCGGTCAGGACAGCGCCCCACAGCTGTGTCATGTCGAAGACGTTGAACCCGTCTTCGACCGCCTCGGCCCACGTCGGCGATTCGACCGCGCGAAGGAACTGCTCCTCGTCTTTGAACCAGCACTCGGAGAAGCCGTCGAAACCGACCGGAAGGCCCTCGACGAGCGTGTCGACGACGTGGTTCTGGACGTACCGGTCGATGTCGAGGGCCTTGAAGATCGAGCCGTGCGTCGTCGTCCAGTAGTGGTGGCCCTCGGCGCTGTCCATGCCCTCCTTGAAGCGCACCATCCACACGACCTTGAACGGGCTCGACGGCCCATCGATGATCGTGACCTCCTCGAGCTGCGCGCTCATCCCATCGAGCCACGTCATGTCGAACACGTTTTCGCCGTCCTCGACGAGCGCCTGCCAGCCGGGACTCGCCATCGTCGCGTTGTACGCGTCGGCGTCGCTCCACCAGCCGCACGAGTAGCCGTCGAAGTGTGTCTTCTCATCGGGCGTGCCGCTCACCGTCGGCACCGGGCCCGTGACGTGGTTCTGCACATATCGTTCGATGCTCGTCGAAGCGCACAGCGGACCATGGTGCTCGGCCCAGTAGCGTCGCGCGTCGGCGTTTGCCATCTCCTTCGGGAAGCGAGCGAACCAGACAGCCTTGAACATGCGACCCTCCTTCGCGTTTGTGGGGTTATACGTGCGCGAGCTCGCGCTTGCCCTTGACGATGTTCTCATCGATCAGCGCGCTCATGCCGCCGAGGATGTAGTCGAGGTCGAACAGGTTCTCCGCGTCGTCGTTCATCGCCAGCCACTCGGGTGACGCCATTGCCAGCTCGAACGCAGCCTGATCTTCGAACCAGCACTCGGAGAAGCCGTCGAACAGGAGCGCGATGCTCTCGTCCGCGCCGTCGACGCCGAGCGGCGCGACGCAATGGTTCTGGACGTAGCGGCTAATGCCGGGTACGGCGCGGCCGAAGTGGCCGCCGTGGGTCTCGATCCAGTACTCGTGGGCTTCCTGCGTCCGCGCTGAATCGCGCCGGATCCCGTCCTTGAAGCGGACGGGCCACACGGCCTTGACCGGGCCGTAGTCGCCGTCGACGATCGTGTGTGGATCGAGGATCGCGCTCATGCCCCAGAAGGAGTCCGTGTCGAACAGATTGGGGGCGTCGGCCGAGATCGCAGCCCATTCGGGCGTCTGGAGCGAGGCGAGGAACGACTCCTCGTCCGCGTACCAGCAGCACGAGTAGCCGTCGAACGCGAGGGCGCCGTCGGTCGGGCCGACCGCTCCCAGGGCGGTTATCGCATAGCTCTGGACGTACGCCTCGATGCCGGGGACAACGGCCCCGAGCGGGCCGTGGATCTCGCGCCAGTGGCGCCGGCCTTCCTCCCTCGACAGGCCGGGGAGAAAGCGAGCGAACCAGACAACCTTGACCATCTCAGCACCTCATCATTCGTTGTGTCAGATCTCGGCCGACCGCGGGCCGCGCAGGTCGTTGATGTACTGCCTGACGCGAGCGATGAGAGCGGGTCCCTGGTAGGCGACCATCGCGATGATTGTCAGCGATCCTGTGAGGATGTACGAGTATTCGGGAGCGCGGTGCAGGAACGGCAGGACGTTGATGATCAGAAAGAAGAAGAGCGAACCCATAACGGCACCGACGAACGAGCCTCGCCCGCCGAGGAAGCTCGCGCCGCCGACGATGCACGCGGCGATGCTGGTCAGTGTGTAGGAGTTGCCGGCGTTGGGGTCGCCGATCTGGATCTACGCGCCGAGGAAGAGGCCGCCGATCGCCGCCATGAGCGAGCACGCGACGAACGCGCCGACCCGGATCAAGCGGGCAGGCATTCCCAGCCGCTGCGACGAGGTCTCATCCATGCCGACCGCACGCGCCTTCAGTCCCCACGCCGGTGCGGTAGAGCCAGAGGTCCCACAGAAGGGCGAGCACCACGACGCCGATGAAGGAGATCGGCATGAAGCCCCAGCTCTTCGTCAGGGCCTCGTAAACGTCTGAGTTGATGTTCCCGGCCGCGACCGGACGCATGTGCAGCGCGAAGCCGTGCAGGATGCTCAGCGTGGCAAGGGTCGCGATGATCGCCGAGAGCCCGACGAACTCGACCAGCGTCGCGTTGATCAGGCCGACGACCAGGCCGATGCCGACCACCGCGAGCGCGCCGCCGAGCCAGGTGGTACCACGAGGCGTCGGTCCCATCATGAACGACATGACGCAGACGCTGAGGGTCGTCAGCGCACCCACCGAGACGTCGAAGGTGCCGACGAGGAGCACGTTCAGCTGGCCCATCGAGACGAGTGCGAGCGGCACGGTGGCGATGAGGAGGCCGTTGAGGTTGTAACGTGGTGAGGAAGTCGGAGGACTGGCCCGTCGTGTAGCCGCCGACGGCGAGCGAGCAGGATCGCCAGGAGTACGAGCGGCATCCAGCCGCGGAACTGGAGGCTCCGCTTCCGCCTCGCCGTCGCGGTCGCGGTCGCGCTAGTGCTCAACGGCCTCGTGGTGGGTCGTGATCGCCCGCGAGCCGACGATGGCCTCGATGATCCGCTGCTCGCTCAGCTCCTCGCCGGGGAATCTCGTCCTTGATGCGCCCGCGCGAGAGCACGATCACGCGGTCGCAGAGTCCCGGACGAGCTCGATCGGGTCGCTCGACTTGATGATCACGGCCACTCCCTCCTTCGCCTTCTGGCGGAGCGCCTCGTAGATGTCGAAGCGGGAGCGGACGTCGACGCCCTGCGTGGGCTCGTCCGCGAGGATCGCGTGGAGCGCTCTCGCAGGAACGGCCGCGTCAGCACGATCTTCTGCTGGTTGCCGCCCGAGAGGAACTGCACGGGTTGCTCGGTCGACGCGGCACGGACCTTGAGCTGCTTGGCGATCGTCGACGACCGACGTCGCTCGCTGCCGCCGCCGCACCCAGCCGAGGCGGCTGAAGCGCCGGAGCACCTGGATCGATGAGTTCGCGCCGCACGCCGAGAACCGGGAAGAGCGACTCGCGGGCCCGCTCGCCGCTGAGCAGGACGATCCCCGCCCGCAGCGCCCCGGCGGGCGAGCGGAGGTCGACGCGCGATCCGTTGCAGTGCAACCGATCCGGTCGACCGCTCGACGCCGGCGAGCGAGCGCAGGAACTGCACCTGCCCGTTTCCCTCGGCGCCCGCGATGCCGAGGATCTCGCCCTTGCGGACCGTGAGGTCGATCGGCCCGAACCGAGGGCCCCGGAGCTTGCGAGATCGCGAGCAGAGCGTCTCGTCGGCCGTCGTCCCGTCGCGCTCGGGGAAGGCGAGCTGGAGCGGGCGACCGATCATCAGGGCGACCAGGTCGTCCTCGGACATGCCGGCGACGTCGAACGTGCCCTGGCTCACCCCGTCACGCAGCACCGTCACGCGATCGGCGATGCCGAGCACCTCCGGCAGGCGGTGGCTCACGTAGATGACGCCGACGCCGCGCGCCACCGCGCTCGAGGACGAGGGCGTGGAGACGCTCGACCTCTCCCGGGCCCGAGCGCGGTCGTCGGCTCGTCGAGCAAGAGGACGGCCGGCTTCGAGAGCAGCGCCTTGACCACCTCGAGCATCTGCCGCTGCGGCGAGCGACAGGCTCCCGACCGAGCGCGCGGGCATCGATCGGTGAGGTCGAACTCGTCGAGCCGTTCGGCGGCCCACGAGGCCATCGCTCCGTAGCGCGGCCGCTCGTGCGCCGGGGCTGCCAGGTAGAGGTTCTCCGCGACCGAGAGGTCGAGGATCTCGGAGTACGTCTGATAGGCCATGCCGAGCCCCAGGCGGATCGCGTTGCCGGTCGATGCCGTGTGCAGCCGGTGACCGTTGATCTCGACGACGCCCTCGTCGGGCGCGAGGACACCGCTCGCGACTCCCGAGCAACGTCGACTTCCCGGACCCGTTCTCCCCGACGACCGCGTGGATCTCGCCGGCGCGGCACTCCACGCTGACGTCGCGGACCGCCTGGACCGCGCCCGAACCGCTTCGAGATGCCTCGAAGCGAGAGGACGGGGGTCACGGATCCGGGATCAGTCGACATCACCTATCGGTTGCTCTCGTGTCCGGATGCTCTGTCTAGCTCGGGAACATCCGCTTGAAGAGCGGGACCGGGACAGCCGCGCGCGGCGACGCCGATTCCGGCAGGTCGGGGCTGCACCCGTAGTTCGGGTACTTGGACTCGGCCGAGCACCGGCTGAATCGTCACGAACGCCGGGATCGTCGCTCCGGCCAGCTTCATCATGTCCGCCGTCAGCGACATCCGAGCCTGCGAGTTGAACCCGGAGCCCGACCACATGCGGAAGCTTCGGGTCAGCGATCTTCTTCGCCTCGCAGAACACCGACATCTCGTCGGTCGAGCCCGTGTAGACGATGTCCGGCGACTTGTGGGCAGCCTCGTAGGCCTGCAGCGCGCCGACGAACGCATCGGCGTACTCGAAGCTGATCGCCTTCAGGTCGGGGGTCTTGCTGATGAACGCCGATGTCGCCTTGAGCGCGCCTTCGCGCGTCCAGCTCGTGTCGGCGCTGCCCGCGTACTTGATGTTCTAGGCCAGTGCCGCCTTCTCGCAGTTCTGCCACTGCGGGGTGAGCGTGTTGCCCGGCGTGCCGCCGAGGAAGGCGACGCTTGCCGTCCGCCGACGTTCTTGTTGATGATCGCGGCGAACTGCTTGCCGAGCCCGCAGAGGTCCTGCTGGATGACGTTCAGGTAGTCCTTGCCCGGCGTGCCGATGATGCCGCCGACGTAGGTGCTGAACGGGATCCCGCGCTTGGTCGCATCCTGCACCGCGGCAGCGAGCGCGTTGCCGGCGTCGGCGTAGCCGACGATGACGTTGACGCCCTGCGAGATCAGGCTGCGGAAGTCGGAGATCGCCTTCTGCGTGTCGAGGTTGGCGCACGTGTAGATGATCTTCCCGATCTGCGGGTAGGTCAGCGCCTGGAGGATGACCTCCATCTCGGTGACCTTGCCGCCAGACGTTCCCGCAGAACCCGTCGACCATGCCGACGGTGATGCTTCCCGCCGCGTTCCCGTGTCGCAGAGCTGTCCTTCCAGCACTTGTAGGCCAGATCCTGGTTCGACCCTCTTGCCGACCCGCTCCATCGCAGCGAGGACGATGTTCTTGCCGGCCGGATTCGTCGGCAGCGCGCCGATCGGACACGATCGCCTTGGCGACCGTCGCCTGCTTCGGGTTGTAGTTCTCGCCGTACTTGCCGTTCGCGTACACGCCCGGGCCCGAACGGCGACGGGGCTGTCGACTTCGCCGTCGCGGAGGCGAGCACCACGAGCGCGACGGCCAGGGCGGAGAGCACGGCGAGCACGCGCAAGCCCGGCTGCCTTCCCGATCTCGAGACCTTCTTACCTTCCACTTCTACCTCCTCTGCTGCGCGCGGCCACTCCGGCCACGCCACGCTGTTGCCTGCCTACGTGGGAGCAACCCCCTCTTCCTCGACGCCCGCCGAGCTCGGGATCGGCGAACGCCGCGGCGACTCCGGGTCGCTGGAGCACCGGAGCCGAGGATTGCGGCGATGCGGTCGCCGGAGATGACCGTTCCGACGAGGATCGCAACGCCGAAGACGATGAACTGCAGTGCCGTCGACAGACCGAGCACCCGGAGCATCTGGTTCAGGAGCGTCAGGGCGAACGCGGCGACCCAGGTCGACGTCATGCTCGCGAGACCGCCTCTCAGCGAGGCGCCGGCGAGAACGACGGCGGCGATCGGCGCGAGCAGGTACGGGTCGCCGAGGTCGATCTGCGGGCTCCGGAAGAAGGCGGCGAGCAGGATCCCCGCGGCCCCGGCGAACACGGCCGAGGCGACGTACGCGAACACCGTGTAGCGCACGACCGGGATGCCCGCGATCCACGCCGAGCGCGGGTTCGCCCCGACGGCCTGAAACCGCCGGCCGACCCGCGACGAGCGCAGCAGCAACGCGAGCGACGATCGTCAGCAGCTACGCCGAGCCAGAAGATGTCGCTGACACCGAAGGTCTGCCTGGTCGCGAACGAGCCGAGAGAGCGGCGGGACGCCCGACTCGTTGGCGATCGTCCCGCGGTACAGGAGCGTCATGCCGACCAGGATCTGCCCGACGGCGAGCGTGACGATCAGCGGGTTGAAGCGGAGCACCGCGACCAGGAAGCCGCTGAACAGCCCGACCAGACCGGCGACCGCCGAGCACCTCGAAGATCGCGGGAGCGAGCTGGCTGTTCTGGCCACCCGAGAATCCGACGAGCAGGTGCGCGATGAGGACGATGACGCCGGGCGTCGAGAGGTCGATCCCGCCCGTCATGATCACGAGCGACTGTCCGAGCGCCGCGACCGCGACGAAGCGTCGTCAGGGGCATGAGCGCGCTGCTGAACGAGCAGGTTGTTCAGCGTCTCGGGCGCGATGATCTCGCAGACGATCGATCAGCAGTCCCGTCGCCAGCCAGATCGGGATGAAGCGCGATCCGACGAGCACGCTGGTGATCAGAGACGCACGGAGCTGATGCGCGCGAGTCGGGCCCCGACTCCGGCGACGCCTGTCTCGGCGCTTGTCATGCGTTCGCAGGCGAGGTCATGCTCTGGGACGGGTCAGCGATCAGCGGCGCCCGAGCGCGATGGGCGCAACGAAGGACCAAGTCCTCCGGCGTCTCCCCCCTCCCCGACTCGCTACGCCGACACGACAAGGAGCGCGATTCTCCCAGGGTCGTTATGCGAAGTCAAGGATTTGTCTGATGAGCACACATTCTGAGACGTCGTCCGCTCCAGAAGGTCAGGACACGAATTTCAGCGCGCTGCCGAAGCCGGTTCCGAGCGGCTCCTGGACGAGCATGTGCAGGAAGGCCGTCTGCTCGAGCTGCCTCGCCCGGCGCAGCGGTCCAGCGTCGACAGCGCGCATACCGCCGTCCTCGACGAGCTTCGTGACGGTGGCCTTGGCGCCGTCGTCGTCCGACGCGATGAGGACGTCGAGGGGCTGGCCGCCGACCACACCCGACCCGAGGGTGCCAGCGAAATTCGTGTTGAACGCCTTGACGACACGCGCACCGCTCATCGTGCGTGCGATCTCCTCGGCGGCGGAGCTGTCGACGGGAGTCACGAGACTGTCGAACGTGGACCAGTCGACCGGATTGGAGATGTCGACGACGACCTTGCCGTCGAGGCCACTGCCGTACTGTCCGGCGATCTCCGCCGCGGCCTGGTAGGGGACGGCGAGGACGACGACGTCCCCGTCGATCGGGTCGCCGACCGTTCCGGCGGAGACCGAACCACCGGGGAACTCGGTCGACAGCGTGTCGGCCTTCCCCTGCTCATGGCCGAGCAGCTTGACCGTGTGACCTCCTGCGAGGGCGCGACCGGTGATTCCACGCGCCATGTTGCCGGTGCCGATGATGGTGACGTTCATCGTCGCTCCTTCATGTCGATGTGCCCACGGGCCAGCCGGGGACGGGGAGAACGCAGTATGTGTAGCAGGGGGGAGCAGCGCAGGCGTCTGGAGCCGTCGTGCGCGTCTGCCCGGTTCGGCAGGATTGACCGATGCGGACGGTCACTCGACTCGCCGTCGCGGGTGTGCTGATGACGTGTGTCTGGAGCGGTACCGCGGTGTCGGCAACGCCCGGCTTCGTCGGGAAAGTCTCGACGCTTGGCGCCCTTGCCCGGCGCATGACTGGCGTCTCGTGGCATGCGGGTTGTCCCGTTCCGCTCGCGCAACTGCGTCTGTTGACCCTTACCTTCTGGGGCTTCGACGGCCGTGTCCACACCGGTCGTCTCGTCGTGAACCAGGACGTGGCCGAACCGGTCCTTTCCGTGTTCGCTCGCCTGTATCGGGTCCGCTTCCCGATCCGTCGCATGCGGCTCGTGGACGACTACGGCGGGTCGCGACTTCCGCTCGATCGAGGCCGACAACACGTCGGCCTTCAACTGCCGCGCGGCGACCGGCTCCACACACTGGTCCGAGCACGCCTACGGGCACGCGATCGACGTCGACCCGATCGAGAACCCCTACGTCTCGGCAGGGCGGACGTCCCACTCCGCAAGCCGGCGCTATCTCGACCGCTCACGCCGGGCTCCCGGAATGGCATTTCCCGGCGGAGTCCTCGTCGAGGCGTTCAGGTCGATCGGCTGGGGCTGGGGCGGAAGCTGGTCGGGGAGCGTGCACGACTTCCAGCATTTCTCGGTCAGCGGCCACTGACCGCGGTAGGCTGATGGCCGTGCCAAGGGGACTGCGTCTGCTCGTTGCCGCTGCGGCCTTGTGATCTCGGGCACGCTCGCCGCCGCTGCGACTCCGCTCCGCAAGGGTGGAGCCGCACTCGACGAGGACGGATTCGGAAAGCTCGTCGACTTCCTGGCCGGCGCTGGCCTCGACGGTCTGCTCTCGCTGGGCACGAACGGGGAAGGGATCCTGTTCGCCGTCCCGGAGCGCAGGCGCGTGACGGAGCTGTTCGTGGAAGCCGCCGCGGGCAGGCTCGCCGTCGCCGCCCACTGCGGTGCACAGACGACGGCCGACACCGTCGCCCTCGCCGAGCATGCGGCCGAGTGTGGTGTCGACGCGATCGCCGTGATCGCTCCGCCGTACTTTCAGCTCGACGACCGCGCGCTTCTCGCCCACTTTCGAGCGGCTGCGCGGTGCCTGCGCACCCGTTCCGTTCTACCTCTACGAGTTCGAGCGCACGAGCGGCTATGCCGTCCCGCTGCACGTCGATCGACGAGCTGCGCTCGACTGCCCCGAACCTGACGGGGATGAAGGTGTCGGACACCCCCTGGGAGCGGTTCTCCGCCTACCTGGTCGAGGGGCTCGACATCTTCGTCGGGCCCGAGTCGCTCATCTCCCGGGGCATGGCCGCGGGGGCGGTGGGGGCCGTGTCCGCGCTCGCCACCGCCTTTCCCGAGCTCGTGCGCAGAGGCCGTACGAACCGGGAGCCCCGAGGCGTCGGAGCGAGTCGCGGAGCTGCGCGCGGCGATCGATCGCTTCCCGCGTCACGCCGCGCTGAAGCACGTACTGGCGGCACGCGGGGTCGAGATCGGCGAGGCCGTTCGGGCCCCGCTCCGCGGGCTCACAGGCGACGAGCGCCAGGAGCTCGACCGGCTCCTGCCCACGTGGCTCGAAGCGTCCGTCGCCTAGCTTGACAACTGCTGGACCAAAGAATTCGCCGAGCCGGTTTCGCTTTCGTCCACTCCTCCGACTGACCTTCCGGTTGCCCGTAGTGCCGTCCGGCTGAGCTTCGGCCTACTCGCGCCCCGTGCTCGGCGCAGTCACGACAGTAGGCCCTCCTGCCCGCTCATGCAAGGGGTCCGGCGAGGAAGTTCTCGCAAATTGCGGGACATCGATCTGTCGCCAGACTAGACAACGTCTGGACCAAAGAATTCGCCGAGCCGGTTTCGCTTTCGTCCACTCCTCCGACTGACCTTCCGGTTGCCCGTAGTGCCGTCCGGCTGAGCTTCGGCCTACTCGCGCCCCGTGCTCGGCGCGATCACGACACTAGGCCTTTCGGGCCGGTGTTGCAAGGCCTCTCGAGATCGAAGTTCTCGCAAATTGCGCCAAGGAAGAATCAGCGCTGCGACTCCTCCTCCTGCAGGAAGCGGGAGATGTACACCGCGAGGAGGCCGGCGAAGACAATCGCCTCCGCGACTGTCATCGAGACGCCGGCAATGCGCTGGTCGCCGAGGGCGGAGATGCCCCAGAGGCGCGGCGCGTGCTCGTAGAACGAGTAGATCGGCTGGCCGAGCAGCGAGAGCACGAGGCCGAGGGGTGATGCGAACACGAAGGCGGCCGCGAGGTACACCGACTTCGCGCCCGAGCTGAGCCGGTGGGGCGCCTGCTGGAACACCGGCCACCAGAACAGGATCCCGGCCGCGAGGTAACAGAGGTGCTCGAGATGGAGCAACGTCCGCGGGTGCTCCAGCGCCGCGTCGTAGATCCAGGGAAGGTGCCAGACGACGTAGGTCCCGAGCCAGAGCGGAAGCGCCACCGTTGGCTTCGTGAGCGTCCGCGCCGCAGCGGATCGCGTGAGGAAGGCGGCGAGGTCCGGCGGCAGGCCGAGGACGAGCAGTGCCGGGGCCCACTCCGCGATCGAGATGTTCTGGAGGAGGTGGGCACTGAGCAGGTAATGGTTCGCGATCGTTGCGAGCGGGGTCACGCGGGTGAAGAACACGGTCGCCACGCCCGCGCCGAACACGAAGACCCGCCACCGAGGCGCGGGGAAGACATGAACGGCCACGGCGTACAGGACGGCGAGTCCGCCGGCTGTCACGAACCCGTCGGGATCGAGGCTCCAGGCGGATGGATCCGGCGCCATCGCCCGGCAAACGGTACTTATCCTCTCGAGCCATTCCCTCCGAGCTGAGAACCGGACCTACCAGAGCCGCCCTGCCTTCAGGGTGGGTGATCGCGACTGCGCTCTTCGCCGTGCTCGCGATCCTCGTCGGTGCCGACGCACTCACGGGGCTCGACCAGGCTGCACTCGATCACGTCATGCCTGCGCTCACGGACACCGTCGGGGACAAGCCTCATCTCGAGTTCCCCGTCTTTCCGATCTTCAGTCCGTCCGAGCATCACGACCACGTCGCGCTCGCGGCCGTCGCGTACGGGACAGTCTTCGTCGCCTCAGCGCTTCCGGCGATCCTGATCGTCGCCGTCTGCCTGCTCGTTCTCTGGCGGCGTGGGCGGCGGAAGCTCTCCATCGCCATCGGGACGACGTTCGTCGTCGCCAACGCGATCGAGGTGATCGGCAAGGCGACGATCTCGAGATCTCCGCTGTATGACAAGGAAGGGGGTGGAGCCAGGCACCTCGAGGTCTTCGACATGTCGTTCCCGAGCGGCCACGCCTTACGAGCGTTCCTGCTCGCGGTCTGCCTCGGTCTGTGCCTGCCGAAGCTGCGCGGCGTGCTCACCGTCTGGGTGGTCGCGTGCTCGGTCCTGCTCGTCGTCGGTGCGTGGCACGTCCCGACCGACGTGGCCGGGGGCCTCCTGCTCGGAGCGGCGGCTGCGCTCGGGGCGATCGCGATCGCCGGCGAGCCGGATCGCCCTCAGCCGGAGACGAGACCGCGGAAGTCGTCGGGGAAGGTGCCGAGGCGCTCCGGTGCTGCCTTCGTGACGAGGAAGTTGTCCTCGACTCGCAGACCGCCTCCACCCTCCCAGTAGATCCCCGGCTCGATCGCCAGCACCATCCCCTCGCTGAAGACACCGCCTCCGGCCTGGTGCGGATACGGAGGCTCGTGCGCGCGGACGCCGATGCCGTGGCAGATCGGATGCGAAGGCTGGCCCGGATAGCCCGCGGCGGCGATGCTCTCCCGGAGCAGTCGGTCGAAGCCGGCCATCTTGGCGCCGTCGCGCACGTAGTCGAGGGCCTGTCCGTAGATTCCGAGCAGCGCTTCGAGCAGCTCCTCGTAACGGGGCTCGAGGGCTCCGACGCAGAGGTTCTTCGTGTAGTCGGCCCAGTAGCCGTCGGCGACGACCCAGATCTCGAAGAGCGTCGGCTGCCCCTCGAGCACGGGCCGGTTCGAGGTCGCCGTGAACGTCTTGATGCCCGGTCCCGACCAGATCAGCGAGAACCCGAGCGCGAGGTCGACCTTCCCTTTCCAGCCGGTTCCCTCGCCGTGCACGAAGCCCTGCCACATCGCTGCGACCTCGGCCTCGGTCATCCCGGGCACGATCCGCTCGCGGACATGCTCCATGGCTGCGGAAGCGATCTCGTTCGCGAGGCGCATGCGCTCGATCTCCTGCGCGGTCTTGATCGAGCGCGCCTCGACGAGGAGGGGAGTCGCATCTCCGACGTTCGTTCCGAAGGCGTGGAAGAAGTCGTGCGTGTACGTCGTGGGCTCGCCGACCATGCGATCGGTCGCCTGGGTTCCCATCGTCAGCTCGAGGCCGATCCGCTCGTAGCCGCCTTCCTCGATCGCCGCGCGAGCGATCTCAACCGCACGTGCCGTGGGCGGCCTCGGGTCGCGCTCGTCGTAGCCCTTGAAGAAGCGGACGTCGGTGGGCCACGCCATCCGTGCGGCATCCTCGGCCGAGGGCTCGAGGCAGGCGAGGACGGGCTCTCCCTGACGTGGGAAGACGACGATGTCGTATCCCTTCATCCCCCAGAAGCTCGTCAGGTAGACGACGTTGTCGGGGGCGCGCACGACGAGGGCGTCGAGCTCGTGCTCGGCCATCAGTGAGCGCACACGATCGAGCTTGGCGTCGTCGCGTGGCCAGCTCACGAGCGGCCGAGCTCCATCCACCACAGCATCGGCCAGCCGAGATACTTCTCCGCCCGAGGCACGGCCCGGGCGAGCGCGTCGTCGACGTCGCGCTCGGCGACGCGGACGATCCGGAGGCCACCGTCGACCGCGCCGTTGACATAGTCAGCGATGCGGTTCGCGTGGCTCTCCGGCCTCGTTTCGATGCCGGACGAGGGGTTGCGGAAGCGCGCCTGCGTCCCCTTGAGCATCAGCGCCGGATGCATGACGGTGACCACGATCCGGCCGTCGGGCGTCGCGAGGCGGCCGAGCTCGGCGAAGAAGGGTGCGAGCTCGCCGATGTGATCGACGACGAGGGCGCAGAGCACCCGGTCGAAGCTCGACCCGGGCAACGGGAGCGGCAATTCCGTCACGTCGTGGACGACCCAGCGCACTCCTCCGGCGCCTTCCTTGTCGCGCGCGCGGGCGAGCATCCCGTCGCTGAAGTCGATGCCGACGACCTTCGCGCCGCGCGCGGCGAGGCGAAGGGCGTGCCGGCCCGTGCCGCAGCCGACGTCGACGATCTCGAGCCCCGCGACGTCGCCGAGCAGGCGGTCGACCTCCGGCTCCTCGAGGGCGATCAGCGGATTCTCCTCCCCGTCGTAGATCTCGGCCCAGAGGTCGTAGCCCTCGCGCGTCGGGAGCACGATCGACGTGTCGTTCATGGCTCTCGTTCTACCAGCGGACACGTGGAGGAGCGGGCTCGCCGTGCGCCTCCTGCCACGAGACCACCGGGTTTCGCAGCGTGCCGACCTTCTCGATCTCCGCCTCCATCACGTCGCCGGGCTTGAGATAGAGCGACGCCGCATCGGGGCTGAATCCCGCCACCCCCGACACCGTTCCCGTCGAGAGCACGTCGCCCGCCGAGTAGCCGAGCGGCGAGTAGTGGGCGACGATCTCGGGGATCGTCACCGACATGCGGCTCGTGTGCGAGACCTGGCGCGGCTCGCCGTTCACGCGGAGCTCCATGGCGAGGTCGTGTGGGTCGGGTATCTCGTCGGGCGTCACGATCCACGGGCCGAGTGGGCAGAAGGTGTCGATCGCCTTGCAGAACGAGAAGACCCCGGAGCGCATCTCGCGACGCTGGATGTCACGCGCCGTGATGTCGTTGAAGATCACGTAGCCGCCGATGTAGTCGGCAGCCTCCTCCGGGCCGAACCATTTGCCGGCCTTGCGGATGACGATGGCCAGCTCGAGCTCGTAGTCGAGCTCCTCGGTCAGGTGCTCGGGATAGACGACGGCATCGTCCTGACCCACGAGCGCGTCGGTGTTCTGGAAGAAGACGATCCAGGGCGCGATCTCGTGCGACCAGCCGACCTGCTTCGACTCCGTCTCGTGCTCGCGGAAGTTCCCGGCGGTGTGGAAGAACTTCTTCGGGACGATCGGCGGGCGGAGGCGGGCGCTCTCGAGCGGGACCGCCTCGCCGGTCTCGTCCGCTCCGCCGCGCTCGAAGTACGAGCGCATGTCCAGGACGTCGAGCACGCGGATCTCGCCGCCCTCGACGATGCCGACACGCGAGTCCTCTCCGAAGGTGACGAGCTTCACGGGACGCTCACCCCCCGACCGCGATCAGCACGTGAACGACCCGGTCACCTTGCTGCCGTCGAGCATGCCGCTGAACGTTCCACGCGTCTTGCCGTTCGTCAGGGTGACCCGCTCGCCACTCAACTCGTGGCGCTGACCGCTGACCTGCCACCCCACGGCGGCGCCGATTCCGGAGTAGGTGCCGTCCTTCTTGGCCAGGAGGCCGATGCCGAAGTACTTCCGATCCGGCTTCGCGGGCGCGACGGTGTTCGAGCCGATGTTGACGCCGAAGCCGAACGGCGTCTGTCGGCACGAGCCGCCCTTGAAGAAGAGGAACTTGCCGCCGACCTTCACGGTTGCGCTCCCGGGCCCGCAGAACGTCCGGTGGGTGACACCGTTCGTTGTCGACGTCCCTTCCTTGCAAGGGCTCGTTTCGGTCGAGGCAGACGCATCGGTCCAGCCGGCTCCGAGCGCCGCGGTGAGGACGAGGACGACCTTGACGTGCTTCAACGCTCCTCCTTTCGGTCAAACGTATCTCGGTCCCCAAGCCACGCGACGACGTCCTCGGCATTGCCGTCCGGTGGGAAGATGGGGTAGAAGACCTTCACGATCAGGCCCTGCTCGAGGACGAGCGTGACCCGCTTGTAGAGCGTCGCGTCGCCGAACTCGAAGGTCGGCAGGCCGAGAGCGGCGCCGAGATTCCGCTTGGGGTCGGCGATCACGGGGAACGGCATGTGCTCGCGACCTGCGAACTCGACCTGCTCCTCGAGCGTCTGGGCAGACAGCCCGGCGACGCGCACGCCGAGCGCGGCGAGCTCGGCCGCGTGGTCGCGGAAGGCGCACGACTGTGGCGTACAGCCGCGGGCGCCGGCGATCGCGTTCCACTCGTCCGGCACTGCGCGTCCCGGCACGCCTGTCCGGGGGTACACGTAGAGGACGGCGCGCCTCGCTGCGAGCTCGCCGAGGTCGATCGGCCCCTGGGACGACTCGAGCATCAGTGCCGGGATCGCCTTTCCCGTCAGGTGGTCGCAGGCGCCGTCGTCGACCGGAACCGGCAGGTCGGGCGGGAGCGTGTGGAGGCTCAAGTGGCCCCACAGACGTCGGCGGCCACGAGCGCATACACCGTCGCCGTCTTCACGAGCCCGTCGATCGAGAGGTTCTCGCCCTTCACCGTGTCGAGCAGGCCGGTCGAGGTGCCGTAGTTGACGGTCGGGATGCCGTAGCGGGCCAGGACCGACGCGTCGGAGAACCACCGTGTCACGTCGTGTTCCGGCCGGGCTCCGAACACCGTCTCGTGAGAGGCCTCGATCGCACTGACGAGCGGGTGGTCCTCGGCGATCTCGGCTCCTGGCGCCGTGACGTACACCTCGCCCTCGACACCGTAGGTTGGAAAGCGCTGTGCGAGATCGCGCACGAGGTCGAGCACCTGCCGGCGTGCGAGGGACATCGGCTTCGTCGGTGGCACTCGCACGTCGAGGAAGAGGTCGGTCCGGTGCGGCGTCCGCGAGACGCGCCAGCCGAACCCGCCCTGGATCGCGCCGACGTTGACGATCGCCGGCGCACCGCGATAGGCGTTCTCCGGGTCGCCTTCCCAGCTCGGGATCCACTCGAGCACCGCGGCGAGCACTTCCTGCATGCGCAGGATCGAGTTCAGGTCGCGCTTGCCCTCGGTGAACGCCGTGTGGATGAAGTTCCCCTGCGTCGAGATCCGAAGCCAGAGCGAGCCGAAGTGTCCGAGCACCACCTTGCCCTCCGTTGGCTCGCCCAGGACGCACATGTCCGCCACGCCGCCGTGCGCGACGAGATAGCGAGAACCAGCCGCGTATCCGCGGTACTCGGCCCCTTGCGCATCGCCGAACTGGGTCTTCTCGATCTCGCCGCAGACGGCCGCGAGCATCACGTCGCCGGCTAGGCCGACACCCGCGTCCTGCAACGCTCGCACGGCCTCGACGTAGCAGGCGACCGCTCCTTTCATGTTCGAGACACCGAGGCCGTAGAGCCTGCCATCGTCGACGAATGGGATCGGCTGGAAGCCGGGCACGTCCCTGAGCCATGGCTCCCGGCCCGAGTACGACGTGTCCATGTGGCCGTTGAACATCAGCGTCGGCCCGCCGCCCGAGCCCTCGAGCGTGCCCAGCACGTTGGCGCGGCCGTCCTCGACCTGCTGCCACTGGGTCCGTAGACCCATCGAGCCGAAGGTCTCGGCCATCAGCTCCGCCATCGCCTGCTCCGATCCGGTGAAGCTCGGTACCGCAGATCGCCTGCTCGGCAAGGGCGACGAGCCGCTCTCGGTCGACCGAGCCGGCGATCGACTCGTGGAGGCCGGAGGCGGGCACGGGTGGGGGAATATCACACGGACGGTGGGTGACGCTTCCCTTTGACACATGATCAACAGCAGGAGACGATCCCCGCGTGACCGTGACGACACGACCTGCGCTCAGGCCGCAGCGACACCCGACGATGGCCGAGGCCGCGCTCTCGGAGCTGCAGGACTCGATCCTCTCCGGTGAGCTGCCGCCGGGATCGCCGCTTCGCCTCGAGGAGCTCGCCGACCGGCTCGGCATGAGCATCTCGCCTGTCCGCGAGGCGGTGCGGAGGCTCGAGAACCTCGGGCTCGCCGTCCACGTCCCACACCGTGGGGCGCGCGTCAGCGAGATCGACGTCGACGACCTGCGCGACACGTACGAGGCCCGGCTCGCGCTGGAGACGCTCGCCGTCCGTCGTGCGGCGGCCCGATTCACCGACGAGGACGCCGGCCGTGCGCGGGCTCGACCTCGCCGCGTACCTGGCGGCCTACGAGCGAGGCGACTCCCGTGCGGCGCGGGCCGAGCCATGCCGGCTTCCACTTCACGCTTTACGAGGCCTCCGGGTCCGAGTGGCTCGTCCGGCTGATCCGTCCGGCCTGGGAGAACTGCGAGCGCTACCGGACGATGTCACTTCAGAGCCAGATCTGGAGCGATCGCCGCTCGGAGCACGATCGGATCCTCGACGGGTGCGTCCGGCGCGACGCCGAGGCGGCGGCGGGCGAGCTCGCCACGCACCTCGAGCTGACCGCGAACCTGATCGCACGCCAGATGGGCGCGGGTGAGCTCTTCCCGCATGCCTGACCGACGATCCGACTACGACGTCGTCTTCGTCGGCAGCGGCATCAACTCGCTCGCCGGCGCGGCGCTCCTGGCTCGGGGCGGGAAGCGGGTGCTCGTGCTCGAGCGAAACGACTGGCTCGGCGGTGCGATCCGGACAGCGGAGATCACGGAGCCCGGGTTCGTGCACGAGGTCTTCGCGTCGTGGCACCCGCTGTTCACGGGCTCGGCCGCGTACGCCGAGCTGAAGGACGACCTCGCACGCGCTCGGGCTCGAGTACCTGAACACGGAGCTGCCCACCGCCTCGCTCCTCCCCGACGGGCGAGGCGGCCTTTCTGACGACATCGCACGAGGCCAACGTCGAGGAGTTCGAGCGCGCACGCGGCCGGGCGACGGAGAGGCGTGGGATCGGACGTTTCAGCGCGTTCATGCCGAACGCCGATCTCGCGTTCGGCGTGCTGACGACCGAGCTGTGGTCGTCGGCGGGTGCCGCGCTCGGCGCTCAAGGCATACCGGCGGCTCGGTCGCCGAGGGCTCGACCGAGTTCTCGGGCGAGGCTCTCGTCAGCTGCCGCGACTGGCTCACCGAGACGTTCGCGTCCGAGCGCAGTCCACGGGCTTCTCGCGCCCTGGGTGCTGCACACGGGACTCGGTCCGGACGCGCGCTGTCTCGGGGTTCATGACCCAGGTGATCGCGGTCGCGATCGAGCTCGGCGGCATGCCTGTGCCGAAGGGGCGGTGGGGTCGAAGCTCGTCGAGCGCTCGCTCGGGCATCGTGCGCGCCGGCAGGCGGGTCGCTCGAGACGGGCGCAGACGTCGAGCAGGTCATGGTCGAGAACGGGCGCGCGACCGGCGTCCGCCTGGAGGACGGATCGACTCGTCCGGGCTTCGAAGGCCGTGGTCGCCAACGTGACGCCGACCACAGCTCTACGGCCGCCTGCTCGCGGACCGCCGTGCCTGCTTCGGCGGTCGAGGCGGCGCGGCGGTTCCGCTACGGCCGCGGCGCGATGCAGATCCACTTCGCGCTCGACGAGCCGCCGCGCTGGGAGGGCGACGAGCGGCTCGGGCGCACGGCGATCGTCCACCTGACGCCCGGCCTCGACGGCGTCTCGCGCGCGGTCAACGAGGCCGAGCGCGGTCTGCTTGCCCGCCGAGGCGACGGTCGTCGTCGGCCAGCCGATGGCGGTCGATCCGTCGCGGGCGCCCGACGGCAAGTGGATTCTCTGGATCCAGCTCCAGGAGGTGCCGACGCGGCCGAAGGGCGACGCCGCCGCCGAGCTCGAGGTCGGCGACGGAACCTGGACGAAGGACCTGCGCGAGCGCTATGCGGATCGCATCCAGGCCCGCATCGCACGCCACATCCCGAACCTCGACTCGGCGCTCCTCGAGCGGGTCGTCCTCTCGCCCGCCGACATCGAAGGCGCGAACGTCAACCTCGTCGGCGGCGACATCTACTCGGGCTCGTGCGCGCTCGACCAGAACCTGCTCTGGCGGCCGCGTCCTTCGCTTCCCGGCCACGGGACGCCGATCGACGGTCTCTACCAGATCGGCGCGAGCACGCACCCGGGCCCGGGACTCGGGGCGGGATCGGGGACGATGGTCGCCCACCACCTGCTGCGCCGGAACGTCGCGCGGCGCACCTCTCCCGGCTCGGTCGCCGGCTCGGGAGCTCGACGCCTGCTCTTTGACACTTGATCAAGAGTCGGGCAGAGTCGGCAGACGGCCGGTGAGACCGACGGAAAGGGGACGGGAGTGAGGTTCTCCATCTACTCCGAGATCCAGTACTGGGGCGGAAAGTCCCACAAGCGTCTCTACGAGGAGGTGATCGAGCAAGTCGTCCACGCCGATCGCCTCGGCTACGACTGCTACACGGTCATCGAGCATTTCTTCTTCCCGAAGTTCTCGATCTCGACCAACCCGTTCGCCCTCTTCGCCGTCTGCGCAGAACGCACGAAGACGATCCACTTCCGCACGCTCGGGCACGTGCTCCCCTTTCACAACCCGATGTGGCTGGCGTCTCAGATCGCCTTCATGGACACGCTCTTCGACGGTCGCTACGAGCCGGGGCTCGTCCGCGGTCATGGATGGCACCCGCCGAAGGGCGGCGTGCCGACGCGGGAGACGCGCGACCGCTACGAGGAGACGCTCGACATCGTCGTTCAGGCGCTCGAGTCGGGCCGCGTCTCGTTCGACGGCACGTTCTACACGATCGACGACGCGGAGGTCTTGCCCCCGCCGACCCGGCGGATGCGCGTCTTCCTCGGCGGCACGAGCGATCGCACCTACGAGCTCGCGGGCGAGAAGGGATGGGGCGTCGCCGTCCCACCACTCCTTCCCTACGCGGCGTTGAAGGAGCAGCTCGACATCTACCGCACCACGTGCGCTGCGCACGGGCACGAGCCGTACATCGTCTGGATCCACGCCTGCTACCTCGACGAGGACCGCGACACGGCCCTCCGCGAGGCGGAGGCCGGGATCCGAGGCTTTCTCGAGGGCAACGCATCGCCGCTGACGGGCGGTGCGCGGCTCGCCCCGAAGGAGGAGCTCGAGGCGGCGGGCTATGGCTTCTACGCGTCGGGCATTCTCGAGCAGCTCGCCGAGACCCCCTACCAGGAGCTGATCGACGGCGACCTGGTCTGGGTCGGCACGCCCGAAGACGTGATCGAGCGGATCGAGGCGGTGCGCGACGTCTGCGAAGGGCTGACCGAGATCTCGATCACCGTCAACCCGGGCGGATTCTCCCACTGGCAGGCGATCAAGGCTCAGGAGCTCTTCGCCGACCGCGTGATGCCGCATTTCCGGACGGGGGATCGAGACGCGGAGGCGGCGGTTGCCTGAACACGATCGGCGCCTCGCGATCTGCGAGTTCTCGACGCTCAACGCGAGCTTCGAGGACGACCTTCACGCCTACGCCGCGGCCGGCGTCGGCGGAATCTCGATCTGCGAGGCGAAGCTCGTCGAGGGTCGGGACCGGGAACAGCTCGAGGCGTTCCGCGCGAGCGGCCTCGAGGCGAGCTCGTGCGTCCCGGCGTTCGCGTCGATCCTCCGGCTCCCCGTGATGCCCGGGCCGGAGACGCCCGAGGAGCGGGTCGAGGCGATCCGTGCCAGCATGAGGCGGCTCGCACCCTTCGAGCCGGCCGCGTTCGTGTGTCCGACCGGGCCGGCGGGTGCGTTATCGGCAGACGAGGCGCGGCGTGCCGTCGTCGAGGGCTTGCGAGTGCTCGGCGAGGAAGGCGAGCGCCTCGGCATCCCGGTCGGGCTCGAGCCGATGAGCTCGTACGAGTACCAGGACTGGACGATCCCGACCACGCTCGGTGAGGCGGCAGCGCTGATCGACGAGGCGGGATCGAAGGGGCTCGGGCTCGTCTTCGATACGTGGCATCTGTGGGACACGCCCTCGCTCGACGACGAGATCGACCGTCACGGAAGCCGTCTCGTGGCCGTCCACGTCAACGACTGGCGCTCGCAGACGCGGAGCTGGTGCGACCGCGTGCTTCCGGGCGACGGCGTGATCGACCTGCCGTCGATCCTGGACGCGGTCGAGCGCAGCGGCTGGACCGGCTTCTACGATCTCGAGGTGTTTTCGGACGACGGTACGTTCGGGGACACGTTCGAGGACTCGCTCTGGGGGCTCTCGCCGGAGGAGTTCGCGCGGCGCGGTCGCGACGCATTCGCTGCTGTGAGCGCGTCGGCTCGCGCTGCCGAAAGCAAGGTGTTGTAATGGCAATGATTCTCAAAGGGAGGAGCAAGATGAAGGTGCGGAGAACGTGGGGTCTCGGGGGTGCGCTTGTGCTCGCGTTGGCGATCGCAGTCGCCGCTGTGTCGGTGACGGGCGCGGCCGGGGCGAAGAAGGCGGGTCCGATCCTGATCGGCGCCTCCGTCGATCTGACGGCAGGCATGAAGCCGTTCGACTCGCCCGCGCTTGCGGGTGCTCAGATCGAGGCGAAGAAGATCGCCGCGAGCGGTGGTCCCAGATTCAAGTTCAAGATCTGCGATCACCAGCTGAAGAACCAGAAGCAATGCGCGGCACAGCTGATCGAGGCCGGGGCGAAGATCGCTCTCGTCACCTGCGACGTTGAGTATGCGGCGCCGTCGGTGCAGGAGTTCATCAAGAAGGGCATGCTCACGGTCTCGCCGTGTGTGACCACGGATCAGATGGGTCGGCAGCGGTTCGGTGCGAAGGGCAAGCTCGCCTTCACCTTCGGCAGCACGGCCCAGGACGAGGGCTCGGTCGAGGCCGAGTACGCCTACTCGCGCGGCTGGCGGACGGCGATCGTCGTCAAGGACAACCTGCTCGTCTACTTCCGCAACGTCTCGGATTCGTTCGCGAAGCGCTTCGAGGAGCTGGGCGGCAAGATCGTCGACCGGGAGTCGTTCACGTCGTACGACAAGACGATCGGCAACGTGATCAGCAAGGTCGCGCCGATGAAGGCCGATGTGATCTCGTTCGTGACGGCGTTCGGCGAGCTGCCGCAGTTCGTCGGCGGTATCCGGAGCGCGGGCAACAACACGCCGATCGTCAACTCCTGGGGCGGAGACGGCGAGTATTGGAACCCGACCAACCCGAAGGTGACGAACTACTACGTCGACAACTACGCGTCCTCCTTCGGCGACGACCCGAATCCGGCCGTCAACAACCTGCTCAAGGCATTGGTCGCGGCCAAGCAGGTCCCCTACACGGCCAGCTTCGTGCTCGGGGCGGCGACGATGGACGCGATCGCGGCTGCCGTCAAGAAGAACAAGGGCTCGACGAACGGTGCTCAAGCTCGCCTCGACGTTCGAGACGTTCCGCGGCTTCCCGACCATCTCGGGGCCGATCACGTTCTCGCAGAAGCTGCACAGCGTCGTCGGGCGGCCGTGGCGGATCATGCAGGTCGAGAACAACAAGGAGTCGTTCATCAAGATGCTGAAGACGAAGTCGGTGGTCAGCCTGCCGTAGGCCGATCGTCTTGACCGAGGAATCTTCCAGCACCGCCAACGGGTGGCCCGGAGACGTACTCCGGGCCACTGCTCTCTCACGCTCCTTCGAGGGCATCCACGCGCTGCGGGAGGTGACGCTCGAGCTCCATCACCACGAGGTCGTCGGGTTGATCGGGCCGAACGGCGCGGGGAAGACGACACTCGTCAACCTGATCACCGGCTTCGACTTTCCCTCGAGCGGCACGGTCGAGCTCGGAGGTCGCGACATCACGTCCTGGAGCCCGCATCGCCGCGGGCGGGCCGGGCTCGCGCGCACCTTCCAGCACAGCCGCTCGTTCAGTCGTCTCTCGGTTCGAGAGAACGTCGAGGTGGCCGCACTCGGCTGCGGGGCGCGGGTCCGCGAAGCCCGAAGCCGCGCCGACGAGCTGCTCGACCTCCTCGGCCTCGCCGGCCAGGCCGATCGCCCCGCGGCCGTGCTTCCGCACGGCGACGAGCGCAAGCTGGGGGTGGCGAGGGCGCTCGCGACGCGGCCCCGCTTCGTGCTGATGGACGAGCCTGCCGCAGGGCTGCCCGAGGCCGAGGTGCCGGACTTCGCCGGGGTTGTGCGATCGGTGCGAGACCGCCACGAGGCGGGTGTCCTTTTGATCGACCACAACATGGCGCTCGTCATGGAGGTCTGCGACCGCATTCACGTGCTCGACCACGGGCGTACGCTCGCCGACGGGACACCGGCGGAGATCCGCGGCAACCTCGACGTGGCCGCCGCCTACCTCGGGGAGAGCGTGCTGGCCGATGGCTGACGCGATGCTCTCACTCGATGGGGTGGACGTCAGGTACGGAGCCGTTCCGGCCGTCCGCGACCTCAGCCTGACGGTCGGCAAGGGTGAGATCGTCGGTCTGATCGGCCCGAACGGGGCGGGCAAGTCGACGACCCTGCACGCGATCATGGGCCTCGCTCCGGTGCGCTCGGGGGACATCCGCCTCGGCGGGCGGTCGATCCGGGGACGAAATCCCGAGACCGTTGCCCGGCTCGGCGTCTCGCTCGTGCCCGAGGGGCGGAGGATCTACGCGGGATTCACCGTCGAGGAGAACCTTCGGCTCGGGCTCGTCGGGCGCCGGGCCCACCACGGCGAGACGAGAACCGAGGATCTCGACTGGGTCTACGAGCTCTTCCCGATCGTCAAGGAGTTCGCGAAACGGCACGCCGGCGCGCTCTCGGGGGGCCAACAGCAGCAACTCGCGATCGCACGGGCCCTCGTCGCGAGCCCGGATGTCCTCCTTCTCGACGAGCCGTCGCTCGGGCTCGCGCCCCAGCTCGTGGACACGGTCTTCGCCGCAATGGCCCAGATCCGTGAGCGTGGCGTGACGATCCTGCTCGTCGAGCAGCGCGCCCTTCGCACCGTGGGTTTCGCCGACCGCACCTACGTCCTGTCGAACGGTGAGATCCGGGTCACGCTGACGCCGAAGGACGCCGGCGACACGGAGCGGATGGTCAGCGCGTACTTCGGCTCATGATCGCCTACTCCGCACACGGGGTCGCGCAGACGCTGATCGACGCGACGGCGCTCGGGTCGGTCTACGCCTTGATCGCTGTCGGCATCGGCCTTGTCTTCGGAGTACTCCGGCTCGTCAACTTCGCCTACGGGCAGCTGATCATGGCGGGTGCCTACGCGCTCGCGCTGACCAACACCTACAACCCGGCCGTCAGCATCCTCATCTGCTTCGCGGTCGTGATCGGGCTGACGATGACGATGGACCTGGTCGCGTTCCGGCCCCTCCGCGATGCGTCGCCCGCGACGATGCTGGTCGCCACCTTCGCGATCAGCTTCCTGCTCCAGAACATCGCCCTGCTCAAGTTCGGCGCACTCGGCAAGCCGGTCGGCACGCTGACCGGGCTGAACAACCCGATCGGACATGGCACGCTGATCGTCCGCTGGGTCTCGATCGTCGCGATCGCCGTCGCCGCGGTCGTGCTCGCCTGCCTTGTTCTCCTGCTCAACCGCACGAGCATCGGGCTGCAGATGCGGGCGGCGTCCACCGATTTCAGGACAGCCCGTCTGCTCGGCGTCCGTGGCAAACGCCGTGATCTCGTTCGCGGTGCTGCTGTCCGGGGTCATCGCCGCGATCGTCAGCGTTGTGATGACCGTCGGGCAGTCGTACGTCACCTCCGATTACGCCCTGCGCGACACGATCATCGTGCTCGTCGGGGTCGTCGTCGGAGGGATCGACCGTCTGCTGAGCGCGGCGCTCGGCGGCTTCGCGATCGGGTTCGCCACCGGCGCGCTCGGCGGCTTCCTGCCGAGCCCGGGCACGGGTGACTGGCCTTTCACCAACAGCGTGTACCTCGATTCGGCGGTCTACGCGCTCGTCATCGTCGTCCTCCTGCTGCGGCCGGCCGGGCTCTTCGCCCGCCGAGGCCAGCGAGCGATGGAAAGGGTATGAAGCGGTTCGAGGTGTCGGCCCAACTAGCGGCGCCCGTCGCCCTGCTGGCGCTGGTCGGCTTCGTCGGCAGCTTCATGGACTCGGCGCGGTCGCTCGAGTTCACGAGCGCGCTCGTCTCGGTGGCCATCGTCGTTGCGCTCTACGTCTTCGTCGGGAACTCCGGCGTCGTCTCCTTCGGGCAGATCAGCTTCGTCGTCGTCGGCGCCTACGCGGCCGGCGAGTTGACCGTCCCCTCCGACGTCAAGGCGAGTGTCCTTCCGAACGTGTTCTCCGGTGATTCGGGACCACACGCTCGGGAACGCGGAGTCGCTTCTCCTGGCCGCTGGGGTCGGCGCTGTCTTCGCCCTGCTCGTCGGGTTCCCGCTGATGCGCCTGTCAGGGCTCGCCGCGCGGAATCGCGACCTTCGCGGTGCTCGGAATCACCCACAACATCGTCCGCAACTGGGAGCAGATCGGCCCGGGCCCGCTCACGCTCACGACCGTGCCCGAGACGACCGATCTCTGGCAGGCGACCGTCGGCGCCGTAGCCGTTGTCTGCGTCGCCTTCGCGTATCAGCGCAGCTCGCTCGGCCGCAAGCTTCGGGCGGCCCGAGAGGACCCCGCCGCCGCTCAGGCAGCAGGGATCGACATTCACCGGCAGCGTCTGTGGGCCTTCACGCTCTCCGGGGCTCTGTCCGGGTTCGCGGGCGGCCTCTTCGTCCACTACGCCGGCACGATCAGCGTCGAGAACGTCTACCTCGAGCTCACGTTCCTGACCCTTGCCATGCTCGTCGTCGGCGGGGTCTCGAGCCTGTGGGGGGCCGACGCTCGGCGCGCTCGTCATCAGCGCCCTCGACTCCTTCCTACTCGATTCGGAGAACGATCAGTTCGGGTTCACGCTTCCGGGCGGGACACGGCTCGTTGTCGTCAGCGCATTCATGGCCCTCGTGCTCGTCTTCATGCCACGCGGGCTGACGGGCGGGCGCGAGTTCTCGCTTCCAGTCGGTCGCCGGCGGTCGAAAGTCAGCTCTGACGAGCCGAGCGCGCCAGCTCCGTCAGACGCTCTCTGAGCTTTGCCGTGTTTGATACACAGAATGGACAGAAGATCGTCAGGTACGACAGGAGGTCGATATGGCTCTACAACTCGGTGACGTCGCACCGGATTTCGAGGCGGAGACGACGGAGGGACGGATCCACTTCCACGACTGGATCGGGGACTCATGGGTTGTGCTGTTCTCGCATCCGAAGGATTTCACCCCGATCTGCACCACCGAGCTCGGATACATGGCGAAGATCAAGCCGGAGTTCGACCGCAGGGGGGTCAAGATCATCGGGCTCTCCGTCGACCCGATCGACCGCCACGGGCAGTGGGCCGCAGACATCGAGGAGACGCAGGGTCACGCGCCGAACTACCCGCTGATCGCCGACGTCGACTTCAACGTCTCGAAGCAGTACGGCATGCTCCCGGCCGCCGTCTCCGGCGATCCGCTCGAGCGCACCCCCGCCGATAACCAGACGGTCCGCAACGTCTTCGTCATCGGTCCGGACAAGAAGGTGAAGTTGATCCTCGTCTACCCGATGACGACGGGGCGCAACTTCGACGAGGTGCTGCGGGTGATCGACTCGCTACAGCTGACGGCCAACCACAAGGTCGCCACGCCGGTGAACTGGCAGCAGGGCGAGGATGTGATCATCGCCGGCTCGGTTTCCAACGACGATGCCAAGGAGATCTTCGGCGAGTGGGAAGAGCCGAAGCCGTACATCCGCATCGTCCCCCAGCCGAGCTGACCTCCTGAACCTCGCTCGAGCGTGACCTCGCCGAGGGCCTACCGGGCCCCGGCGAGGTCGAGCGTGGCGTCGATCGCACCGAGATAGGCGGGGAAGTCGAACTCGGGGATCTTCGAGAGCGCCGCATCCGGGAAGTGCCCTTCGTAGAGCGGGAACCAGACGTTCGGGGGCGAGGGGTTGAGCGCGACCGTTGTCAGGCCCGCTTCGCGATAGGCCTCGATCCGGCGCCGGACGTTGTCGGGTGAGCCGGCAATCGTCAGCGCGTTCGCCATCTCCTCGCTGACGAGACCGAGGGCGCCGTCGACGTCTGCGGCGTCGACCCGCTTCTGGATCTCACGCACGTCATGTCCGGCCGCCGCGAAGCTCGATGCGTATTCGGGCGACGAGCTCTTCGCGGTCGCGAACATCATCACCTGACCCTTGATCTGTTCGAGCCCGGAGTCGTCGGGCGTGACGATCGTCGGGAAGCCGCAGGCGATGTCGAAGCCGTCGAGCGATCGCCCGGCACGCTCTGCCCCGACGCGGAGGTTCGGCAGCACCGTGTCTCGGAGATACTCGACCGAGTAGCAGTAGCCGAGGATCCCGTCCGCGAGCTCGCCCGCGAGGCGGGTCATCTGCGGCCCGATCGCGGCCATGTAGATGCGCGCGGGTCGTTCCGGGGGTTGCATCTGGAGCTGGAAGTTCGACACCGAGAAGACTTCGCCCTCGAAGGTCACGGCCTCGCCGGACAGGATGGCGCGGAGGATGGTCACGAACTCCCGCATGGCTCGCACTGGTCGCTCGTAGCGCTGGCCGTGCCAACCCTCGACGTACCCGCGGGCCTGAAGGCCGACGCCGAGGAGGAGCCGGCCGCCCGACAGCTCGTTGAGGGTGGCGGCCTGGAGGGCCATCGTCACCGGCGATCGGCTCCAGATGCCGACGACGCCCGTGCCGAGCTCGAGGCTCGACGTCTTCGTCGCTACGGCCGTCGCCGGGCCGAACGCGTCGCCGAAGGTGATCTCCGGGAACCATGCCGCGCGGAAGCCTCGCTCCTCGGCGCGCATCCCGTACTGGATCTGCAGTCCGGGCGGCAGCGCCTCGACGAAGATGTCCAGGCGGTTCACGCGAGCGTCGTCTCGGAACCGCTGTAGATCCGGAGCGGCACGTCCGAGAACGGCACGCCGCCGCCCTTTGTGACGAGCCATGTGTCCTGCATGTAGAGGCAGGCCCGCTCGTCGGCAGTGATCGCGTGCGGGTGCATCGAGACGACCATGTTCTCCCGCAGCTCGACCTCGTTCCCGGCACCGATCCGGGGGTGCTCGATCATCGTCATCCCGATCGAGTGGCCGGTGACGTGGCCGAGGGTGAAGCCGCGGTCGAGGAAGCCCTTCGAGACGGCTGTGTGCACGTCGTGGGCCGTCGAGCCCGCCTTCATCGTCTTGCGGGCGGCCTCGGCGTACTCGTGGTAGGCGTCCATCGCGGCCATGGTCTCGGGGGAGGGCTGGCCGGCGCAGATCGGCCGCGAGAACTCGACCCAGTGGCCGCCCTTGCCCGCGATCTCGAGACCGTAGAGGAGGAGATCGTCGCGCTCGAGATGCCGGTCGGCAGAGGGAAACTTGAACTCGGGCCACGCGGCGCCATCGGGCCCTCCGAGGATCATGTCCATCGTTGTCCTGTAGCAGCCGGCGGCGGTGAAGATGCGCTCGGCCTCGCCCATCAGCTCGGCCTCCGACTTGCCGAGCTCGTAAGCCGCGACCACGGCCTCGACGCCCGCCTCGTTGATGCGCATGCTCTCGCGTACCGAGGCGATCTCGTCGTCCGACTTGACAGCGCGGGCGAGGTCGAACTGCTGATCGAACGGCACCACCTCCGCCGGGCCGTCGGCGAGAGCGCGGTAGTCGCGCACGGCCATCACGTAGTCGAGCCCGTAGACGCCGATCCGCCGCCAGCTGCGGTCGCGCGCCCGATCGGCGATCCACTGTCCCGGATGCTCGGCGAAGATCTGATCCTCGATCCATGCCTCCGAGTGGTCTCCCACCCAGCGTGCCTCCCGCGGGAAGATGACCGAAGGCTCACCGTCGACCGGAAGGACGACGTAGACGTAGCGATGCAGGATCCGGAACCCGGACATGTAGCGGATGGCGCCCTCGAAGCCCGTGTACTCCGAGCCCGAGACGACCACCGCGTCGACTCCTTCTGCCTCAGCAGCCGCCCTCACGGATGCATAGCGGCGGTCGATGTCGGCCTTCGCCGTCGTGAACGTCATGCGCGGCTCCTCTCCAGTCCCTTGATCAGCGCGGTCAGCGTGCGGTTCAGCGGGGCGTCGACTCCGTGGCGCTCCCCGAAGGCGGCGATGGCGCCGTTCAGGAAGTCGATCTCGGTGAGACGGCCGGCCTCGACGTCCTGGAGCATGCTCGGCTTGTGGTCGTATGACACCTCCCTGCGTGCAGCGAAGTCGAACAGCTCCTCGGGGCTCTGGTCGAGCACGATGCCCTGAGCGTCAGCGACCGCTCGCCCCTCGGCCATGACTGCCCAGGCCAGGTCCCGCGTCGGCGGCTCGGCGATGCGTCCGTGGGTGAGGCCGGTCAGCGCGGCGATCGGGTTCGAGGCCGCGTTGAAGATCAGCTTGCGCCACTGTGCTCCGCGCGCGTCCTCGAGCGCGTGTGTCGGCATGCCCCCTCTGGTGCATGCCTCCGCGAGCGCGCGGACCTTCTCCATCGGCGCCGGGCTCGGCTCGAATGGGCCGATGTGCGTGTCGCCCCTCGTGTTCCACCCCACGTGTCCGGGCCCGACGACGTGCCCGGCCGGGAAGGTCGTACCTCGGATCACTTCGCGGACGTGCTTTGCGACGATCTCCTCGTTCCCGGCCCCGTTCTGGACCGAGCACACGGCGCCGTCCTCGAACGCGTGGGCGGTCGAGGCCATGGCCGAGTCGGTGTGCATGCTCTTGACGGCCACGATCCCGAAGTCGCAGGCGGGGAGCTCGGACGCGTCGGTCGTCGCGCGCAGACGGCTGACGAGCTCACCCGCTCCCGAGATGCGCAGGCCATGCTCGTTGATCGCGGAGACGTGCGCCGGGTCGAGGTCGTAGGCCCAGACCTCGACGTCGTCGAGCTGCGCGAGCGCGGCGGCGAACAGGCTCCCGACTGCCCCGCAGCCGACCACGCAGACCCTCACAGCCGCGTCCCCTCCGGCCATGCCCAGGGGACAGTCCCTGGAACAAATGCGTGTCGATTCGTCCACAGCGGGCTCATGCGTATGCGGTCTCCCGGGCCTTGACGAGGCGGTACATGGCTGTGTGCAGGGGCACCGCGACGCCCGCGCGGTCGGCCTCGCGGACGAGCGATCCCGTGATGAAGTCGACCTCGGTCCGCCGCCGCGAGCGCACGTCGTCCAGCATCGACGGGACATGCGCATACGCGCCGTGGGCCGCTTCGGTCTCGCCCTTGCGGACGGCGTGGACGTTCATCTCCCACGGATCCTCGTGCAGCTCGACGCCGGCCGCCGCCGCGACGCGCTTCCCCTCGTCCATCAGATCGCGAACGAGAAGACCGAGATCGGTCGGCGTCTCGACATGCGCGAAGGAGCCCACGTGCGGCAGGTCGGTGAGCGCTGCCACCGTGTTCACCGTTGCGTTGAAGACGAGCTTCGACCACTGCGCCGGCCGGAGATCGGGGAAGGCCTGCGCCCTGAGCCCGGACGAGACGAGCAGGCGCTCGATCTGCTGCACGTGCTCGTAGCTCGTCGTCTGCGCGTAGGGGCCCATCCACGTCTCGGTGTCGAGCTCGTACTCGACGTGCGAGTCGGAGTGGCGCACGCCGCTCATGAACGTCACCGCGGAGACGAGTGGACGCTCGCCGTGCGCTCGCACGAGCTCCTCGGCCCCGAGCCCGTTCTGGATCGTCATCACCGTTGCCGTCGGCAGCCGACCGGCAAGGCGTGACGCGGCGTCGTCGACATCCGTCGCCTTGGTGGCGAAGATCAGGAGGTCGACGGCGGGAAGATCAGCAGGATCGGCGGTCGCTCGCACAGAGGCCGTGAAGTCGCCCTTGCCCGAGACCCGCAGCCCCGACGTCTCGAGTGCATCAGCGTGCTCCGTCCGCCGCGTCAGCACCCAGGTCTCGGCGACTCGTGCAAGGTGCGCGGCGTACAGGCTGCCGATCACACCGCCGCCGACGACGCACACGCGCTCGAAGGCCATGGCCAAGGCTACCGCGGCGCTTGGCCCTCGGCGGCGGGGCCCTCCTGCTCTGCCAGAGCCATCGCCGTGAGCTCGTTGCGGACGTCCCACAGCTCCGGGTAGAGCTGGCCGTGAATGAGGCCGGCGAGCAGCTCGACGGGCGTTCCCTGCGTGCCGACCACCGACCCGCCGATGATCCGCTCGACGACCTTCAGGTGGCGGATCCGCCAGGTCGACGTCCGCTCGTCGAGCTCGGTGAGCGCCTCGGCGAGCTGGTAGAGATCCTCGTGGTCACGGCCCTGGCGGTAGAGCTCCGCGACCGAGAGGCCGGTCGCGCGGCGAAGGACGTGAAAAGCCTCGCCGACCTCCGGTAGCACCCTGCGCAACCGGGTCCAGCCGGGGGAGTCGAACCCGCTGCCGTGTCCGAGCGCCGGCCGTACGCCGGATGTGTACTCCCACGGCGACATCATCTCGAGCATGTCGAGCTGCTCGGTGATCAGCCTCAGGCAGAGGATCGCTCGCCGGAGGAGCCGGAGCGCCGCCGCGACGTCGCCGCTCCCGAGCAGGCCGACGGCGTTCTCGACCTCTTCCGCGCCGAGCTTGAGCCAGAGCTCCGACGACTGGTGTGTGACCTGGAAGAGGAGCTCGTCGTGGTGCATCCGCTCCTCGGGCGTCTTCTGCAGAGAGAGCAGCTCGTCCGTCCGGAGGTAGCGCTCGTAGTCACTCGTGGCTGCCCCGGAAAGGACCGGCTCGAGCTCGTCCTCGAGACCCGTCTGCTCGCGCCTCGTCACGCTCGCAGCATATGCCTCTCGGCTGCCCCGGGCGGCGCGGCTCGAGGTCGATCCCGTAGGGTTCCCACGTGAACGACGGCGGCTTCGACGTGCAGGCGGTCAGGCGCCGCTTCTCGTCTCTTGCGGGCGGGTTCGCCTTCTTCGACGCGCCCGGAGGATCGCAGGTTCCGGACGAGGTCGGCGAGGCCATGGCCCGCACGCTCCGCGAGGCGAGCGGGAACCTCGGCGCCCCGTACGCGACCGGCCGCGCGGTCGAGGCGATCCTGGATCGCGCGAAGGAGGACGGCGGGAGACTGCTCGGTTGCTCGGGCGACGAGATCGTCTTCGGCGCCAACATGACGACGCTCAACTTCGCGTTGACGCGCGCCGCCGGGCGCGATTTCTCGCCGGGCGACGAGATCCTCGTCACCCGTCTCGACCACGACGGCGGTGTCGCACCGTGGCTGGAGCTCGCAGCGGATCGAGGGCTGACCGTGCGAGTCGTCGACGCGCGCCACGACCTGACGATCGACATGGACGACCTCGAGCGTTCTCTCAGCTCGAGGACGCGCGTCGTCGCCTTCGCCTGGTCTTCGAATGCCGTCGGCTCGGTCGCCGACGCGAAGCGGATCTGCCAGCTCGCGCGATCGGCCGGAGCCGCACCGTGGATCGACGCCGTCCATTACGCCGCACACGAGCCGATCGACGTGGCGGAGATCGGATGCGACGTCCTCCTCTGCTCGCCGTACAAGTTCTGCGGGCCGCATCTCGGCATCGCCTACGTCCGCAGGGAGCTGGCCGAGACGTGGCGGCCGTACAAGGCGAGACCGTCTGCGGCGACGCCGATCGGGCGGCGCTTCGAGACCGGCACCCACCCCTACGAGCTGCTCGCGGGGTTCAGCGCGACGATGAGCTACCTCGACTCGATCGGCGGGCTCGAGGCGATCCGGGCTTACGAACGCGGTCTGGGCGACCGCTTTCTCGCCGACCTGCCTTCGTCGGTCACCCTCTACGGGCCGCAGACGATGGATTCCCGCGTGCCGACGTTCCTGTTCAATCTCGACGGGGTCGTCGCAGGC
Source organism: uncultured Actinomycetes bacterium (assembly GCA_963736045.1). Classification (GTDB taxonomy): domain Bacteria; phylum Actinomycetota; class Thermoleophilia; order Gaiellales; family Gaiellaceae; genus PALSA-612. Next base: position 409,210 of record CAVTNK010000001.1, read on the forward strand.
GACGCGGCCGCCCGGCTCGGCGAGCGCGGCGTCGGCGTCTGGTCGGCCGGCAGCTGGTACTGCGTCGGCCTCGAGGACCGCCTGCCGGAGGAATCCCTCCGCGTCGGCCTGATCCACTACAACACGGTGGAGGAGGTCGAGCGGCTTCTGACGGAGCTCGAGCTCCTCGCCAGCTCGGCGCCCGCCGCGGCACGTGCCTGACGTTCCGAAGGTCGTCCTCGGCTGCGGCAACTTCGGCGGCATCGGCTCCGCGCCCGCGTTCTTCGAGCAGGGCGAGACGAAGGAGGGGGCCTTCGAGTTGATGGACGCTGCGTGGGAGCTCGGACTCAGGTGGTTCGACACCGCCGACGCCTATGGCGGAGGTCGAAGCGAGAGCTGGATCGGCGAGTGGATCGAGGCGACCGGAAACCGGCCCGAAATCACGACGAAGACGTTCAATCCGATGGACCAGGGTGCCGACCATGGGCTCTCTCGTCCACGCGTCCTTCGTCAGCTCGAGTCGAGTCTCGAGCGGCTCGGCGTCGACAGCGTCGATCTCTACCTCGCGCACGAGCCCGATCCCGAGACACCGCTCGACGAGACGTTCGGCGCCTTCGACGAGCTCGCCGCCTCACGGAAGGTGCGGGCCTACGGGGTCAGCAACTTCGGTGCGCAGGACCTCGAGGTCGCTCTCGCCGCGGGCAGTCCCGTGCTCGTCCAGAACTCGTTCTCGCTCCTCGAGCGCGGCGACGAGGCCGGCGTGCTTCCAGCCTGCACGGCAAGCGGCGTCGGCTACCAGGCGTTCGGGCCGCTCGCCGGAGGCTGGCTGACCGGGAAGTACCGGCGCGGAGCGCCGCTTCCGGAAGGCTCCCGCATGACCATGCGCCCCGAGCCCTATCTCCGCTATGACAGCGAGGACGTCTACCGCGCGCTCGACGGGCTCGCGGCTGCCGCCGCGGAACGGGGTGTGAGCATGGCCGGGCTGGCGCTCGGGTGGCTCGTCGCACACCCCGGGGTGACCTCGATCGTTGTCGGCCCGCGCCGGCCGGAGCATCTCGAGCCGGTCCGCGAGGCGCTTGCGCTCGACCTCTCCGCGGAAGAGCGCGACGAAGTAGGCTCGCTGTTTCGCTGATGCCGATCCTCGTCCTCAGACAGAGCGACGTCGAGTCCCTGCTCGACATGGAGGGCTGCATCGAGGCCATGGCCGGTGTGCTCGAAGCGCTCGCGCGCGGCGAGCTGTTCCAGCCGCTGCGGATGCTCGCGTTCCCGCCCGGCGAGAAGAGCGGGATGGGTCTGATGCCCGCCCATCGCTCCGGGGACTCGGCCGCGTACGCGCTGAAGACGATTTGCCTCTTTCCCGACAACCCGACGCGTGGGCTCGACGCGCACCAGGGCACCGTCACCCTCTTCTCCGGCGAGACCGGCCAGGTGCGCGCGCTGATGAACGCCTCGGCGATCACGGCGATCCGCACGGCGGCCGTCTCGGCCGTTGCAACCAGGGTGCTCGCCCGCGAGGACGCGAGCGAGCTGGCGATCATCGGCTCGGGTGTGCAGGGACGCTCGCACCTCGAGGCCATGCGCGCCGTGAAGCCGTGGGGGCGGATCCGCATCGCAAGCCGCACTCACGCGCATGCTCAGGCTCTGGCGGAGGAGAGTGGCGCCGAGGCAGTCGCGAGCGTCGAGGAGGCGGTGGAGAACGCCGACGTCGTCGTTACCGCGACGAGCTCGAGCGAGCCGGTGCTGCGCCACGAGTGGCTGAAGCCCGGTGTTCACGTGAACGCGGTCGGTTCGAGCATCAAGAAGGCGCGCGAGCTCGACACCGCGACGATCGTGGCCAGTTCGCTCTTCGTCGACCGCCGCGAGTCGACGGTCAACGAGGCGGGTGATTACCTCATGCCGCTCCAGGAAGGCGCGATCGGACCCGACCACATCCGGGCCGAGATCGGCGAGATCCTGATCGGCAAGCACCCGGGACGAACCGCGCCGGACGAGCTGACCGTTTTCAAGTCGCTCGGCCTGGCGGTCGAGGATCTCGCTGCGGCCGAGTACGTCGTCCGCCGAGCCGAGGAGACAGGCACCGGCACGACTGTCGAGTTTTGATCCCGCTCGAGGAGATCCTTCGCGCGCGCGAAACCATTGCGGGAGCGGCTGTTCGGACGCCGCTCGTCCGCTTCCCCGCGCCCGAGGCTACCTGCGAGATCTGGCTGAAGCTCGAGAACCTGCAGCCGATCGGCTCGTTCAAGATCCGTGGGGCGACGAACGCGATCCGGCGGCTCCCGCCCGAGGCGCTCGCGCGGGGTGTGCTTACGGCGAGCGCGGGCAACATGGCGCAGGGCGTGGCCTGGGCTGCACGGGAGGCCGGAGTGCGGGCGACGATCGTCGTCCCCGACACCGCGCCGCAGACCAAGCTCGACGCGATCGAGCGACTCGGGGGCCAGGTGCTCAAGGTGCCGTTCCCGGAGTGGTGGCAGGCGATCGTGGAGTCGCGGATCGACGGCGTCGAGGGGACGTTCGTCCATCCGGTCGAGGACCCGCTGGTGATGGCCGGGAACGGGACGATCGGGCTCGAGATCGTCGAAGACCTGCCTGACGTCGACACGGTCGTCTGCGGCTTCGGTGGGGGAGGTCTGTCGACGGGAATCGCGAGCGCGGTCAAGGCGCTGCGGCCCGGAACGCGACTGGTCGCCGTCGCAGCCCGACACGGCCTGCGCGCTCGCCGCGGCCTTCGTCGCTGGCGAGCCGGTCGACGTCGACTACGAGCCGTCGTTCGTCGACGGTGCCGGGGCGAAGAACGTGCTCGCGCCGATGTGGCCGCTCGTGCGAGAGGCCGTCGACGAGGCACCGACCGTCACACTCGACGAGACGGCCCAGGCGGTCCGGCTGATCGCCGAGCGGTGCCGCGTGATCGCCGAGGGCGCTGGAGCGCTCCCGGTCGCGGCAGCACTGGCCGGAAAGGCTGGGCACGGGCAAGGTCGTGTGCGTCATCTCGGGCGGGAACATCGACGCCTCGAGGCTCGCGGCCATCCTGGAAGGGCGGACGCCGCCGTGAGGGTCGAGACAGGGATCTGATCATTGACAAGACCTCGCCAGGGCTCGACAATCGGCCCCTTCGGGGGAAGGCGGAGAGCAGTAGCAGGGACCGAGACATACGTGATCGATGAAGCCTCCGTCCCGGCACGCCGGGATTCGGGCGACACTGCGGATGTCCGCGTCGTGTTCGACGGCTCGAACGGCTGCGAGCTGTTGACGCAGCGTGTCGTTCGCTTCGCTCCTGGCCGATCCCGGCCCAGGTCGCTCGACGGCAGCCAGGAGGTCGCCTATGTGGTCTCCGGGCGAGGAGCGATCGTCGTCGACGGGCGGGAGCATGCACTCGAGCCGGACATGGGCGTGTTTCTCGTCTCCGGCGAGACGTACGTGATCCAAAACGAGGGCCCTGACCCGTTGACATTCGTGTCGGTCGAGACTCCGCAGGAGCTCGACCCGGCGCCCGACCGCCGGGCAACCGTGCGATTCGGCGACCGCGAGGAGCTCGAAGCGGACGAGAACCGGAGCTTCCGCTACCTCGTACACGAGGACATCGGTTGTCCCGACGTCACGCAGTTCATGGGCATCGTCAAGCCGTGTCGGGCCCCGGACCACAGCCACCCCTACGACGAAGTCGGTTTCATCGTCGAGGGACAGGGCCTGGCACACGTCGGCGGGGCCCAGACGCCGATCGGCCCCGGCTCGTGCTTCCACCTCCCTCCCGGGGAGGTTCACTGCATCGAGAACACGGGCCCTGGCGTGATGCGGATCATGGGAGTCTTCTATCCGTCAGGAAGCCCCAAGCAGCGCAATTACGACGAGGCGCGCAACTAAGCGTTACCCTCGTCGTCTCACGAAGAACGCAGGCAGCAACACAAGGAGGAAAGGGATGAGGAAGCTTCAAGCGCTTCTCGGCATCGTGATCGTGATCGGCGTCGCCGCTGCGGCGACGTCCGTCGTCGCGCTCGCGAAGCCGGCGAAGCCCTGGGTCTCGGCCGTGAACGGCAAGACCCTGATCAAGTGCGGCAGGACCCGCGGCATCGGCCTGATGGCCCCGTACACGGGTCCGGCGGCGTCGCTCGGCCAGCCGCAGGTGTCGCTGGGTCAGGTTCCGGGTTGCAACCTGGAACAAGACTCACAACACGAAGTTCAGGATCCAGGGTCAGGACACACAGCTCGGCGCGGCGAACGGAACGGCGGAGGCGGTCAAGGGCGCGCAGGCGCTCGCCTCGAACCCGCTGGTGCTCGGGGTCGTCGGCCCGGCCGGCAGCAACGAGGTGATCGCGACGACACCGGGCCTGAAGGGCGGCGGACTCGCCTTCATCACGGGGTCGGCGACCAGAACGTCGCTGACCGCCGTCGACGGCCAGCGCAACGGGTTCTTCTTCCGCGTGGTGCCGCCGGACTCGCCGCAGAGCACGGCCGTCGCGAACTACATCATCAAGACGCTGAAGCTCACGAAGGTCTACATCATCGACGACCAGGAGGCCTACTCGACCGGTCTCTCCGACGAGACGACGGCGAAGCTGAAGGCGGCGGAGTCTCGGTCGGCCGTGACGGCGTCAGCCAGCAGCAGTCCGACTTCTCGGCGCTGATCGCGAAGATCCCGCGCGACACCCAGCTCGTCTACATCCCGTGGCAGCTGCCGCCGAGGGCCCAGGCGTTCGGCCAGCAGATGAAGCAGGCCGGCAAGGGCGACATCGTGCTGATGGGCTCCGACGGCCTCTTCGACCCAGCGTTCTCCGGGCTCGGCAGCAACGTCTACAACTCGTTCTTCCCGCTCAACGCAGGTGACCCGATCCGTGATCGCGTACAAGAAGACGCACGACGGCAGCGGTGACTACTTCGGCGCACCCTCGTACGAGGCCGCCGACGTGATCATGAACGCGATCCTTCGGGCCTGCGCCAACGGCACGGCCACCCGCGCCGAGGTCCGTCGGCAGATCCGGAACACCAACGAGCCGACGTCTCTCCTCGGGCTCCCGGTCCAGTTCAACGGCAACGGCGACCTGGTCCACGGGGCGTTCGGCATCTACCAGTCGAAGAACGGCGACTTCGACCGCGTCGCGTAACGACGTCGATGCCAGTCTGACTAGCGGTGCGGCCCATCCGCTGATGGGCCGCACCGCTTTCTGAGAACCTTCTCGCGGCAATGGACTGGAGCAAGTTCTTCGACCTGACCGTGAGCGGCCTGACGCTCGGGAGCGTCTACGCCCTGATCGCGCTCGGCTACTCGATGGTGTACGGGATCCTCAAGCTGCTGAACTTCGCCCACGGCGACGTTTACATGATCGGCGCGTTCATCGGCTGGTACGTGCTCGACTGGGTCGGGGGGCCGGTCTCGCCGGGCGTCAACGTCTGGCTCGCGGTGGTGCTGATGCTGCTCGTGGCGATGGTCGGCTGCGGATTTCTCGGCATGGCGATCGAGCAGTTCGCCTACCGGCCGCTCCGCAACGCGCCGAGGATCGCACCGCTGATCAGTGCGCTCGGCGTCTCGTTCCTGCTCCAGAACAGTGCGCTGCTCCTGTTCGGCGCCAGCTTCCGGACCTACGACACCTACGACCTGATCGGCGTGCGGGTCGTTCAACGTCGGCAACCTCTACGTCTCGACGCCCGCAGATCCTCGCCGTCGCAGCAGCGATCGTGCTAATGATCGCCCTGACGCTGGTCGTCGGCAGGACCCAGGTCGGCAAAGCGATGCGCGCGACGTCGTTCGACCGGGAGGCCGCCGAGATGATGGGGATCGACGTCGACAAGGTGATCTCGTTCACCTTCTTCGTCGGCTCGGCGCTGGCCGGTGCCGCGGGCGTGATCTTCGGGCTCGTCTTCGGCCAGATCTTCTGCGTACATGGGCTTCTTCGCCGGCCTGAAGGGCTTTACCGCGGCGGTGATCGGCGGCATCGGCAGCATTCCCGGGCGCATGGTCGGCGGGCTGATCCTCGGCCTGGGCGAGGCGTACGCCACGGGCTACCTGCCGCAGGGCTCGACGTTCCAGAATCTCTACGTCTTCGCGTTCCTGATCATCGCCATCCTCATCCGGCCGAGCGGGCTGCTCGGGCGCCCCGAGATCCAGAAGGTCTGAACATGACCGACGAGACCGAAGAAGCGCGAGCATCCCGGGCAGCCCGTCGAGGGCGACAGCCCGCGCGTCGGGCGTCGACGAGTGGGTCGCCTCGGTCGGTGGACGGCGGAGCGGCGCAGCGGCCTGCGCGGGTCCTTCGACTCCTTCTGGGCGACGCTGCCGCCGCGGTCCAGCTCGGGGTCTTCGTGATTCCCGCCGCGTTCCTGCCGCTCGTGATGAACACCGGCAACCTGTTCCGCTACGGCGTCTACACGCTCGTCTACGCGACACTCGCGCTCGGGCTCAACGTCACCGTCGGGTACGCCGGCCTGCTCGACCTCGGCTACGTCGCATTCTTCGGCTTCGGCGCCTACTTCGTACGGCATCCTCGCCTCGGGCCAGTTCGGCAATCACTGGCACGTCCGAGGCGGCGCTCCCGCTGACGATCGATCGCGACGGCCCTGCTCGGATTGCTCGTCGGGCTGCCGTCACGCCGCCTCAGCGGCGACTACCTGGCGATCGTGACGCTCTTCTTCGGGCAGGCGTTCGTCGTCTTCGTCAACAACGCCAACCGGATCGACTTCCCGTCTCCGTTGGCAGAGCGCAAGTACGACCTAACGGGCGGCTCGAACGGACTCTACGAACATCGACCCGCTCAATCTCTTCGGCTGCGACTCGAACATCGACGACGCAGAAGTTCTACTTCCTCGCTGGTGACGTTCGTCGCTCGTGCTCATCGGGGTCTACCTCGGGAACCAGTCGCGGACCGGCCGTGCCTTGCGGGCGCTGAACGACGACACGCTCGCCGCCGAGACGATGGGCATCCCGGTCAACCGGCTGAAGCTGATCGCGTTCGCCTCGGGCGCCGCAATCGCCGGCTTCACCGGCGCGATCTACGGCTCGATCCAGACCGGCGCGTTCCCCGGCGACTACGACGTCGGCCTCCTGATCACGATCTACGCCGTCCTCATCCTGGGCGGGCACCGGGAGCCTCGCCGGTGCCGCGCGTCGGAGCGATCATCATCAACTGCGTGCCCGAGCTCCTGCGCTCGACCGACGAACTCCCGCTGGCTCTTCTACGGGGTGATCCTTGTCGTCTACCCTCACCACGCTCCGCCCCTGGCGGAGATGCGGCGCTCTTCCTCGCGGTCGTCGTCGGATTCGGACTCGTCCTGCACGCGATCGCGGACGCCGCCTGGCCGCGGCTCACGGCAGGCCATGCCGAGCAGCAGCGGCTGTCTGAAGGGCGCCGATCGAGTCGTGGGTGCTCCTGCCGAGCCAACCGGTACAGATCGCGAACTACGCCTACGTGATCGCTGATCGCCGCGATCCTCCTCGTCACGCGCCTGAAGGGAACCCGACGCCTCGCAGTCCTCGTACCGACGCTGTATCTCGCGGCCTTCGTCTGGGAGAACCTGCTCGTCGAGCAGGCGGTCGGTGCGACCCGGCTGATCTTGCTCGGGGCGCTGCTCGTCGCGCTCATGAACGTCCGGCCCCAGGGACTTCTCGGCAGACCTCGGGTGGAGATCGTCGTGACCAGGCTGCTCGAGCTGAGGGAGGTGAACAAGTCGTTCGGCGGGCTCCGATGCATCTCTGACCTCGACCTGCACGTCGACGAGGGCGAGATCGTCAGCGTGATCGGCCCGAACGGCGCCGGGAAGACGACGCTCTTCAACCTGATCACGGGAATCATCCGCGCCGGACAGCGGCGACATCCTCTTCGCGGGGCAGAGCATTCGTCGGCCTCGAGCCACACACGATCACGAACCGCGGCATCGCGCGCACGTTCCAGACGCTTGCGGCTTGTTCCTGAACATGACCGTAAAGGAGAACGTGATGGCAGCGCAGTACGGTCGCACGCACGCGAGCGCTGCTCGAGTCGGTGTTGCGGCTGCCGCGGCTCGTCGCGAGGAGCGAGAGATGAACGCGAGTCGCCGAGGAGAAGCTCGCGTTCTTCGGCGAGCGCCTGATGGGCTACCGCTGGGACCAGCCCGCGTACTCGCTGTCGTACGCGAACCGGCGCCGGCTCGAGATCGCGCGCGCGATGGCGACCAGCGCGCAGCTGCTCCTCCTCGACGAGCCCGCAGCCGGGATGAACCCGGTCGAGACGCACGAGATCACGGAGCTGATCGGCCAGCTGCGCCGCGAGGGCGGATACACGATCCTCGTCATCGAGCACGACATGCACGTGGTCGAGGGGATCTCCGACCGCGTCGTGGCCCTCGACCACGGCGTGAAGATCGCCGAGGGCTCGTTCGAGGCGGTCGCGACGGACCGAAGGTGGTCGAGGCCTACCTCGGGTTGGGCGGCACGGAGACGCAAGATGAGCTCGAACGGCCAGCCGCTCCTTCGGCTCGACGCGGATCAACACGTACTACGGACCGATCCACATCCTCCAGGACGCTCACCATCGAGGTGAACGCGGGCGAGCTCGTGTGCCTGCTCGGCGGCAACGCGTCCGGCAAGTCGACGACGCTGAAGACGATGCTCGGCATCGTGCGGCCGCGCAACGGCGACCGTCGATTTCGCCGGCGAGGACGTCACTGACCGATCGACGAGCTACCGGATCGCGAAGGGGATGGCGATCGTGCCCGAGAACCGCCGCCTGTTCGCGCCCGATGACGGTGCTCGAGAACCTGCAGATGGGCGCGTACCTGACGCGGGGCGCCGTCGAAGGAGGACTTCGACCGCGTCTACACGCTCTTCCCGCTCCTGCACGAGCGTCGCAGCCAGCTCGCGGGGACGCTCTCCGGCGGCGAGCAGCAGATGGTGGCGATGGCGCGCGCGCTGATGTCGCGGCCGAAGCTGATGCTGATGGACGAGCCGTCGATGGGGCTCGCGTCCGATCCTCGTCGAGCGCAACTTCGAGATCATCAAGGAGGTGCACGAGTCGGGCGTTGCCGATTCTCGTCGTCGAGCAGAACGCCAACGTGTCGCTCTCGATCGCCGACCGCGGCTACGTGCTCTCGACCGGGCGGCTCGTCCTCGAGGGGAAGGCAGCGGATCTCCTCGAGGACGAGAACCTGCGCAAGGCCTACCTCGGTCGCTAGCGCCTACTTGACGGAGTCGCGGAAGGCGACTGCCTGTCCTGCGAGCTGCGTCGCCTCCTCGATCGGGATGATCGGGGTGACCTCGAAGCGGAGCCACGGCGTCCAGGGGTTGATCGTCTCGGCCATGGTCTGCGCGCTGTCGACCTCGATCAGAGCGACGCCGCCGGTTCCGTCGCTGAACCCGTAGAAGCCCCGGCTGAAGTCGGCGCCCGCGGGCGGCTGCCACTTCGCGAAGACCGCGAGCGTCCGGCGCTCGCCCTCCTCTGACGGATCGATGAACTGCCAGGTGACGTGGAACAGCATGATCTCTCCTTTCCTCGTGGTCGGCCCGACGCTACAGCATCGGTGGCGTACGCTTCGGCGATGGCTGTGGCGAATAGGGTCGGCGTCGCGATCCGGGACGAGTTCCCGATCTTCGAGCACACGACCTATCTCAACTCGTGCTCGCAGGGCGCCCTCTCGCAGACGGGTCCGCGCCGCCTACGAGGAGTACCTCGACGGCTGGGACGAGAACGGCGCCGAGTGGGGGCACTGGGTCGAGCGAGCCGAGTCGGCGCGGGCCGTCTTCGCCCGGCTCCTGAACGCCGAGCCGGGCGAGATGGCGGTGACCACGTCGGTCACGCAGGGAGTGAGCGGCATCGTCAGCGCACTCGACCTGCGGACCCGGCCGCGCATTGTCATCTCGGAGTACGAGTTCCCGACCGTCGGCCAGATCGCGCACGCCCAGGAGCTGCGCGGGGCAGAGGTCGTGCACGTCCGGCCGGGCGCGGACGGCTCGATCTCGCCGGAGCGTTTCGCCGCGGTCGATCGACGAGCGGACGGCGCTCGTCTGCTGCACGACCATCTCGTACCGGACCGGCCATCGCCACGACGTCGCCGAGATCGCGCGCGTCGCTCACGAGCGCGGCGCACTCTGCCTGGCTGACAGCTACCAGGCGGTTGGCGCGCTCGACCTCGACGTCCGCTCGCTCGACGTCGACTTCCTGACGGGCGGAACCGTCAAATACCTGCTCGCCTCGTCGGGGCTCGGGTTCCTGTGCGTCCGCGGCGGTCTGTTGCCGGGGCTCGTGCCGACCCAGACCGGCTGGTTCGCCGACGAGGACATCTTCCGCATGGACATCTCGGACTATTCGCCGGCGCCCGACGCGCGGCGCTTCGACGCCGGCACGCCGCCGGTGCCGAACATCTACGCAGGGCTTGCCGGCATGTCGATCGTCGAGGAAGCAGGGACGGAGGCGATCGAGGAGCACATTGGCTCGCTCACCACACGGCTGATCGCCGGCCTCGACGACCTCGGCGCTACGGTCGTGACACCGCGCGATCCCGAGCGTCGAGGCCCCCTCGTCTGTGTCCGCTCGACGGACGTCGGGACGCTCGTCGAGGCACTGGCCAGCGAGCGGATCGTCGTCTCCGAGCGTGACTCGAACCTCCGGATCTCGCTTCATCTGTACAACGTCGAGGAGGACGTGGACCGCCTGCTCGCAGCACTCGCTCGGCATCGTCAGCTGCTCGCGGGCTAGCGCGGGACGGCGACGATCGGCCTCCAGACAGTTCCGCTCGTCCCCGAGTTCTGGAGCTTCGGAGCCGGCGATGCCGCGCTCACCGAGCATCTGGGAAGAACATGCCTGCGGCTCGAAGGCCCGCTGTCGACCGTCAGCGCCGTCGAGTTCCTCGACGGCGCGATCGAGGCCGAGATCGCGGTTCAGCCCGAACGCGGATTTCACGGCGTCGTCTGGCGGCATCAGGACGACGAGAACTACGAGTCGTTCTTCGTGCGGCCTCATCAGGTCGGGAACCCGGACGCGATCCAGTACACGCCCGTGCTTCAACGACATCTCGTCGTGGCAGCTCTACCACGGTCCGGGCTTCTGGGCTCCGATCTAGTTCCCCGTCGGCGACTGGTTCCGGATCCGCGTCGTCTTCGCCGGGACACGCGCCGAGGTCTACGTCGGAGACATGGACGAGCCTGCGCTCGAGATCCGCGAGCTGAAGATGTCGGCAGCGCCCGGGCGGGTCGGCGTCCTGGTGGGCGGCCCTGCGATCCACCTGGCCAGGTTCGCTTACGACCCGTCGGGCGGCAGGCTGTCGACGCCGGAGCCGCCACCGGCGCCGGCCGTCGACGGAATCGTCCCGACCTGGTCGATCTCGGACGCCGTTCTCGGAGGACGCCGTCGCGGGCGGCGATCTCGCGCCCGACTTCTTCGACGCACGAAGCTGGACGCGGATCGACAGCGAGCCGTCCGGTCTCGTCGACCTCGCGCGCGTGAACGGGATCCGCGACGGTCGGAACACGGTTCTCGCGCGCGCCGTCGTCAGGTCGACGCGGGCGCAGACGAAGAGGCTCGAGTTCGGGTTCAGCGACCGCGTTGTCGTCTACCACGACCGGCGGGCGCTGTACCGGGGCAACGACACCTACCGCTCGCGCGACTACCGGTTCCTCGGCGGCATTGGCTACTTCGACTCGGTCTACCTGCGGCTGGTGGAGGGTGACAACGAGGTCGTCGTCGCCGTTTCCGAGGACTTCGGAGGTTGGGGCGTCCAGGCGAGGTTCCCGGACGCCGACGGCCTCGCCTTCGCCTGAGACAGCGCGTCGAACGAGGGTTAGACTCGTCCCATGCTGCTGCGGGAGGTCGAGTACGCGCGGCCCGAGACGGTCGACGAGGCCGTGCGCCTGCTCTCGTCGCGCGAGGACGCACGCGCGCTCGCCGGCGGCCAGAGCCTCGTCAACGTGATGAAGACGCGGGTGGCGGCGCCCGAGCTGCTCGTCGACCTGAACCGGATCGACGAGCTGCGCGAGATCTCGACCGGCGCCGGCGGCTCGCTCGTACTCGGTGCGATGGTCACCTACGACGAGCTGATCCGCTCCGACGGCGGTGCGCGATCGCGCGGCCGATCCTGGCCGAGGTTGCGCTCACGATCGCCGACGTGCAGGTGCGAAACCGCGGCACGGTCGGCGGCAACATCTGCGTCAACGACCCGACGAACCACCTGCCGCCGGTGATGGCGGCGGTGGGCGCGACGATGACGATCCGCGGGCTCGAGTCTGAGCGGACGGTCACGGCGGACGAGTTCTTCCAGGGCGTGTACCTGACCGCGGTCGCGCCCGGCGAGATGCTGACGCGCGTCACCGTGCCGGCGCTCGCGACGGGCGAGGGCGACGGCTGGGCGGCGGTCGCGCTCGGCAAGGACGGGACGGGCATCGTCAACGTCGCCGCCACCGTTCGCGACGGTCAGCGCCCGCATCGCGATCGGCTGCGTCTCGGCCGTGCCCGTCGTCGTCGACGGCCGAGGCGGACGAGGTCTCCGTGCGCGAAGGCCGTCGCCGAGCGCCGATCTCGACCCGCCGAGCGACGTCCACGCCTCGGCCGACTACCGCCGCCATCTCGCCCAGGTGCTCGCTGCGCGCGCCGTCGAGCAGGCGCTCGAGCAAGCGGGAGGATCGTGATGCCAGCGGGCCGGTCACCGAGCAGACGATCCGGCGTCGACGCTCAACGGCGAGGTCTACGAGCACGAGGTCGAGGCGCGGAAGCTGCTCGTCCACTTCATCCGCGACGTCCTCGACCTGACCGGGACGCACGTCGGCTGCGACACGGGCAACTGCGGCGCGTGCACCGTGCTCATGGACGGCAAGACGGTCAAGTCGTGCATGCTGCTCGCGATCCAGGCCGACGGCGTCGAAGATCACGACCGTCGAGGGACTGGCCGGCGACGACGGCGAGCTGACGCCGCTCCAGCGCGCGTTCTCGCAGTCGCACGCCCTCCAGTGCGGCTACTGCACGCCGGGCATGCTGCTCAGCGCGACGTACCTGCTCGAGCAGAACCCGCACCCGACCGAAGAGGAGATCCGCCGCGGCATCCAGGGCAACATCTGCCGCTGCACGGGCTACGTCAACATCGTCGAGGCGATCAGGTCGGTCGCCGAGGGCGGCGTGACCTTGCGGAGGCTGCTGCAGGCTGAGCGCACGGAGTCGCGCGCGAGGCGCACGACCGTCACCGAGCAGGCCGATCGAGCTCGAGGTCGGCTACGCCGGCACGTCGATCCCGCGCAAGGAGGACAGTCGCCTGGTCCAGGGCGAGGGCGTCTTCGCCGACGACGTCAAGCGTCACGGCATGGGCTACGTCCACTTCGTCCGCTCGCCGTACGCGCACGCGCGCATCGTCTCGGTCGACGTCTCGGAGGCGGAGGCGCTCGAGGGCGTCTACGGGACGCTGACGCCGGACGAGGTCGCCGAGCAGACCGATCCGTTCTTCGAGCTGACGACGCCGCCCGGGCAACCAGATCAAGGACTACGCGCTCGCGGTCGGCAAGGTGCGCCACGTCGGCGAGCCAGTCGTCGCCGTCGTCGCCGCGACGCGCGAGCTCGCCCGCGACGCCGCCGATCTCGTCGAGGTCGAGTACGAGCCGCTCGACGTGCTCGTCGACGCCCGCACGGCGCAGGACGAGGGCGCGCCCGTTCTCCACGACGACGCCGGGCACGAACGTCGTCTGGTCGGGCGTACTTCGACTGGGGCGACGTCGACGGCGCGCTCAAGGCCGCCGACCGCGTGATCCGGATCACGGAGCTGCACTTCGACCGCTTCTCGTCGACGCCGCTCGAGTGCTCGGCGGCGCTCGTCGAGTACGACCGCGGCACGGAGCAGTTCACGATCCACTCGAACCACCAGATGCCGGGTGTCGCGGCGATCTGGATGGGACCGGCGCTGCGCGTGCCGCTCGACAGGCTGCGCTTCGTCTCGCAGGACATCGGCGGCGGCTTCGGCAACAAGATCACGACGCACACCTATCTGACCGCCTGCTGCCTGCTCGCGCGCAAGCTGCGCCGCCCGATCCAGTGGACGGAGTGGCGCACCGACCAGCACTCGGCAAACGCGCACGGCAACGAGCGCTGGTTCTCCGAGGTCGAGGTCGCGGTCATGAACGACGGCACGATGCTCGGCTTCAAGGTCAAGGCGCTCGACGACTGCGGCGCCTTCCCTCGCTACGAGCCGCTCGGCTGCATCATCTGGGCGCAGGTCACGCCGGGTCTCTACCGGTGGCGCAACATCCGCGTCGACTTCACGCAGGTGGTGACGAACAAGTCGCCGGTGGCGCCGAACCGCGGCTACTCGCGGATGCAGCAGCTCTGGCTGACGGAGCGGATCGTCGACATCGTCGCGCACGAGCTCGGCCTCGACCCGGTCGAGGTGCAGGAAGCGCAACTACGTCCGCACCGACGAGATGCCGTACACGACCCCGAACGGCTGCGTGTACGACTCCGGCGACTACGCGCGCTGCCTCGACATCGCGCTCGACCTGATCGACTACGAGCAGGTGAAGGAGCGCCGCGGCGAGCGGGACGGCAAGCTCGTCGGTGTCGGCATCGGCTCGACGCTCGACTCGGGGACGAACAACTTCGGCCAGTCGATGCTTCTCAACCCGGAGCTGCAGTTCTCGGGCAACAACGAGGTGGCGACGGTCAGGCTCGACATCTTCGGCGAAATCGTGCTCACGCTCGGCACCGTCCCGCAGGGCCAGGGCCACGAGACGACGGCGTCGATGGTCGTCGCCGACATCCTCGGCTGCTCGCCCGACGACGTCCACGTGCGCGCCGGCCACGACAGCTACTGGAACTCGCACGCAGGCTTCTCGGGCACCTACGCGAGCCAGTTCGCCGTCACCGGACTCGAGGCGGTCAAGGGCGCGACGGAGAAGCTCTCGCTCGAGATCCGGCGGCTCGCAGCGGCGGTGCTCGGCGCGCTCGCCCGACGACATCGTGCTCGAGGGCAAGATGGCCCGGCTCAAGGACAACCCGGAGGCGGCGCTGCCGTTCATGGCCTGCGGCGCGATCGTCAACGCGAACAACGCCGTGCTGCCGCCGGACGCGCGCGACATCACCCTCAACTGCCGCCACGTCTACGTGCCGCCGTTCGAGCTGCCGGACACCGAGCGCAAGTACGGCAACCTCACGCTGACGTACGCAACCCAGATCCACGTCTGCGTGGTCGAGATCGATCGCGACACCGGCGATGTCGAGATCGTCGACTACGCCGCGGTGGACGACTGCGGCGTCCGCATCCACCCGCAGATCGTCGAGGGTCAGGTGCATGGAGCGATGGCGCACGGGCTCGGAGCCGCGTTGCACGAGACGTTCGCCTACGACGAGGACGGCCAGCTGCTGACGGCCAACTTCTACGAGTACCACGTCCCGCACGCGCTGGACATGCCGCCGATCCGGACCGGCTACATCGAGAGTCCTTCTCCCTTCTCCTCGCTCGGCACGAAGGGGATGGGGGAGGGAGGCGGAGCTGCGATCCACGCGGTCTGCGCGGCGATCCAGGACGCGCTGCGCGCCTCGGGAATCCCGGCGGTCGTCTCGGACAGCCACAACCCGTCCGAGCGGGTGTGGCGCATGATCCGCAAGCCCGAGGAGAGCCGCGCCCTGGTCTCCGCAACGTGACGCCGCCCTTCCGCGTCGGCGTCATGCAGCTGACGATGGAGCCGCTCGAGGAGATCCTCGAGCACGCTCGCGCCATGGACGAGCACGGCTTCGACACGATCTGGCTCGCCGAGGCGTACCCCTGGTGGCGCAAGCACTCGATGGAGGCCCGCTCCTCGACGGCGCTCTCGGCGCTCGTGGCGCGCGAGACCGAGAGGCTCGCCGTCGGCTGGGGGATCATCTCGCCGTACACGCGCCATCCGATCCAGATCGCGATGGAGGCTCGCGTGACGCAGGAGGCGGCCGGGCCCGGGCGCTTCTACCTCGGGCTCGGGGTGTCGAAGATCTTCATGCGGCACGCGGGCATCGGCGAGGGCTCGAAGCCGGTCGCGGCGATGAAGGAGGCGGCGGAGATCATCCGTGGCGTCCTCGGCGGCGACGTGCTCGACTACGAGGGGAAGGTGTTCGAGGCCCACGTGCCGGCGCTTCGCGACGACGCGGAAACGCCGCGATGGGACGTCCCGATCTACTTCGCCGGCACCGGGCCGATGATGCTGAAGGCGGCCGGCCAGGCGGGAGACGGGCTGCTCACCGCCTCGATCACGACGCCTGCCTTCGTCCGCTACGTGCGCGAGCGGGTTGCCGAGACCGGCCGCGACCCGGACACGCTCGACATCGGCTGCACGATCGTTGCCTCGATCGACGAGGATCGCGACCGGGGGCGAGACGGTGCGCGCGAGATCGCCGGGATGTACCTGGCGAACAAGGTGCAGAACATCCAGGCCGCCGCCGACACGCTGCTCGAGCTTGCCGGTCTCACGCAGGACGAGATTCTGCCGGTGGCAGAGGCGATGGAGACGGGCGGACGGCTGGCCGCCAAGGCGAAGGTCACCGACGAGATCCTCGACAAGTGCAAGCCGATCGCCGGAACGCCGGAGGACTGCATTGCCGCGATCGAGGCCTACCGCGACGCCGGCTGCACGCACGTGATGCTCGAGCTCTGGGGCGAGGACCGCCTCGGCCAGCTTGCCCTCTTCGGCGACCGCGTGCTGCCGCACGTCCGCTGAGGTCGGTCCCCGAGGAGCGGTTGGGGACGATTCGTCACGCTCTCGTTCCAGGGACTGTCCCTCGGCCATCGCCCGAACGGGCGTGGCCATATCTCGGGGACTAGGCGCGCTCACCCGCTGCGTCTGGCGCGGCCAGAGCGTCTGCGCTTCACACGGAGCTCTCAGTTGCGTCACAGGGGTGTCTCAGTCCTGCCGGGCACGGTTGAAAAGCGCCCATCCGGGTGACACCAACCGAAAGGAGAACGTGCATGTCCAGCAACAGACGACAGGAAGCACTCCTCAGGACGGCCGCCGCCGGAGCCGTTGTGCTTGGTCTTGCAGCCGGCAGCTTCGGCATCGCCAGCGCGGCGAGCGGATCCGGCTCGAGCTCGGCCACCACCGCTCCGGCCGCGGCGGCGGCAACGCCGCCGTCGACGCCGAGTGGGCAGCAGCCGAGCTCCGGGCAACCCTGGGGCGGCCAGCGGAGTGACGAGACGCTGCTGACCGGCGACACCGCCTCGAAGGTGAAGGAGCTCGCTCTTGCGAAGGTGAGCGGCGGGACCGTCGTCCGTGTCGAGACCGACGCGGACGGCCACGCGGCCTACGAGGCGCACATGGTCAAGAAGGACGGAACGCCTGTCACGGTGTACGTCGACAACCAGTTCAACGTGGTCAGCGTCGAGACGCGCTGAGCTATGGCCGGCCGCCTGTGGCCGGCCACGATCAGGGGACCCGTTGCGTGTTGTCGCGCAACGGGTCCCCGATCGCTCCCTTTCATCCTTCGCCCGCCGCGTCGGCGCGCTTCCGCGCGGGCCGCGCCTCGACCCGCTCGAGAAAGGCGGCGATGTTCGGGAGCCCATCGGTCAGCCCCGCGCCCCGGCAGACGCCGAGGAGCTCGCCGCAGACGACGTCCGCCACGGTGAACCGGTCCCCGACCAGGAAGTCGTGTCCGTCGAGCGCGCGCTCGAAGACGTCGGCCGCCCTCCGGAAGCGCTCGCGTGCCGCTGCGGCGCGCTCCGGATCGTTCTCACGATCCTTGACGTAGGCGCCGAAACCGGGCTCGAGTTCGGTGAAGGCGAGGAAGATCCACTGGTAGACGAGCCCTCGCTCGTGGCTCCCCGGCGGCCCGATCAGCTTCGCCTCGGGGTAGCTGTCTGCGACGTGGAGACAGAGAGCTCCGGACTCGAACAGGAATCCCCCCTCGTCCTCGAGCACGGGAACCTGCCCGAGCGGGTGGCGGGCTCGGTGCGCGTCGTCAGCGCGGTCGTCGCGCGAGAGAACCGTCAGCTCGAAGGGCCCTCCCGTCTCCTCGAGTGCCCAGAGAACGCGCAGCGAGCGGGTTCTCGGACCGTGATAGAGCCGCATTCGTTACTCCTCTCGTCGCCGGGCGGGGCGGCAATCTAGCACGGGTTTCACTATGCTCACCCGGCTTCGGGAACGGTCCGACAGCGGAGGACGGCCATGCCCTGGAAACTGACAGCCGACTACTTCGAGAACTGCAACTGCAACGTGATCTGCCCGTGCATCGCGACTCCGGACCTGCGCGCGGACAACGAGATCTGCCACGCACCGATGATCTCGCGCATCGTCGAGGGCGAGTACGACGGGGTGAAGCTCGACGGTCTCTCCTTCGTGATCCTGATCGAGGCGCCGCAGGTGATGACGGAGGGCAACTGGCGCGTCGGCTTCTACATCGACGAGCAAGCCGACGACGCGCAGCGTGAGGCGCTCGAGACGATCGTCACCGGCAAGGCCGGTGGCCCGCCCGCGTTCATCGCCTCGCTCACGGGCGAGAACCTCGGAGTCAAGTACGTGCCGATCCACTTCGAGGGCGCGGGGAACCACTGGGAGGCGAGCGTCCCGGGGCTGCTCGACTTCGAGGTCGAAGGCGTCGTGACGACCGAGGGCGGCCAGCCGGTCACGGTCGACAACGTCGGCCACCCGATGGGGTCACGGCTTCCAATCGGCAAGAGCGTCAAGGGTGTGATGAGCGACCCCGATTTCGGCTTCGTCTACGAGAACACCGGCAAGAACGGCCACTTCAACAGGTATTCCTGGGCCGCCTAGGCGTGGCTGACGAGCCGCATGCGGGGCGACTCGAGGAGCTCGCATCGTTCACGCTTCTCGATGCGCTCTACGGACGCCGCTCGCGCCGATTCGGCCTCGGCATGACGATTCCAGGCGGCCCGTTCGCCTATAGCTCAACCTACGAGCCCGAGCCCCTCTCCGATGAGGAGCGATTGCTCCTCATCCTCGCCGGCGTCGGTGTGAGCGGCTGGAACTTCGGGATTCCGTACACGACCTCGGGGGATCCCGACGCGGGGTGCAACTACACGAATCGCCTGATCGGGCGCACGTTCGCGAGCGGCGCCGGCGTCCACTCGTCCGAGCTCCTCGTGACCGACGAGCACGGGTCGCACATCACCCAGTTCCGCCACCTCGACGCGACGAAGCTCGCCGAGTACGGAGAGGCGGCCGATCTCGACCGGTTGGCGGAGCTTCTCGCTCCGTACATCGTCAAGGTCGCGGACGGGCGCATCGAGCTCCCGCCCGAGCTGCCGCACGTCGTCGGTCACAACCAGTGGGTCGCGAACCGTCCCGGCACGACGCTGTTCGTCCCGATCGTCGACGTGACCGAGCACATGTTCACGCTGCTCTCGATCCTCTCCGGGGAGGGCTTCGTCTTCGTCGACCACTCGACCGGCCGGCCGTTCGGCGATCCGCGGCCGCTCCAGAGTGCAGGCGTGCTCCCTGATCGCTCC
>CAVTNK010000002.1:0-253466 GCA_963736045.1 uncultured Actinomycetes bacterium
AGCAATCAGATACCAATCGCGCATGTCATTTCGCATAGGTGGCAATTCCGATGTATTTCGTCTCGGCAGAGCGCCAGTGCTCCCGCGCGACGGCCTGGCAAAAGCGCCGCCGCGGTGCCAACAATCAGGCGACGCGGTCACACAGTTCCCGGAAGTGCCGGTGCACACGATCGGCATCGGCGCGGCGACCTGTAAATGCGTGGAACGCTTGCACAGCCTGGAACACAGCCATACTGCCGCCGTTCATGGTGCGCATCCGACCTTTGCGGCGCGGAGTAATTCGGTCTCGGCGGGGAAGTAGATGACGTCTGCGACCCACAGGGATGGACGCAACAGGTCCGCACGAATAGGCGACCCGGGGATTCGGGCGATTCCGATCGGTGTCGCATTGACGAGGCCCTGCACGGCCAACACGGCATCCCATGGCTCTTGTGTGACGGTGACGCGCGTGCCTGGGAAGTGAGGTACGAGGCGTTGAGCGAGCCGTTCGGCTCGCTCCTGGTCGACGTCATAAATAATCAGGGCCTTGATGCCTTCTCCAAGAAGAGCGTAGGCCACGGCGGATCCCGCACCGCCAGCGCCAAGTTGCAAGACTGTACCGGTGGGAACGCCCGGGAAGTCGCGCCGGAACGCCTCGGCAAATCCATAGCTGTCGGTGTTGTGGCCGAGGCGCTTGCCGTCGCGAAAGACGACGGTGTTCACAGATCCAAGGGCCTCAGCTTCCTTGGAAAGATGGTCAAGCAACGGGAGAATGCGTTGTTTGCAGGGGAAGGTGATGTTCAGGCCGGCAAAGCCCATGCGCTCGGCAGCGCTAGAAGTTCAGGGAGAGCATCGACCGTCAGGTGGAGCTCATCGAGGTCAATGAGTTGATAGAGGCAGCGTAGACCTTGGGTCGAGCATTCCCGCTCGTGCATGGCCGGCGTGAGAGAGGATTGAATCCCTGCGCCAATGAGGCCGAGCAAAAATCTCTTGCTCGACGACGGATGTGGTGGCGAGTTCGGCATGGGCTGCCGCTCAACTCCGTGCACCGTGAGGAAACAGCTGGAATATCTGTGCGTAGATGTGGTCGGATATGGAGAAACCCAGGCGCCCGATCGAGGCCGCTACGTTCGGCTCGTCCAATCCCTCAACGAGCAATAGCCCTGCGAAGGACGTATCATGCTCGCGCAGTCTCTTCTCGCGAGTTTGGATGGACGATTGCCTCCTGCTGTTTTCGAGCAGTTCGGCCCCGACGATCCGGTCTTCGGTGACGATGTTCGCCACCAACGCAGGGCCGGCAATGGGCGATAGATTGTCAAGTCTCAGTGCGGCGAGAAATGCGCCTTCGCCGGTTCCGGCCCGGGCAGAGCACGCGCCCGCCGCCGCGGACGAAATTGCCGAGACTCGGGGCATGATGCGCTGCGACCAAGGGGTGGGCGCATTCAACCTTGCCAGATAAGCCTCACTTCCGAGCACGTCCGGCGATCGAAGCTCGTAGTGGATGAAATAGCGGCACACGTCGGTTTCGAGAGACCGATACACGCGCACGCGCAGAAAGCCGTCGACGCCCAGTCGCTCGCTGGTGTGCTCGCGCGTGAGCCAATGCAGGTAGTCGGTCTCGTCTTCGAGCCTGACATCGCTCCAAATCGCCAGGAATCCTGCGCCCTGCACGGAACTTTCTCCCTCCTCGCGTCCGCCAGCCATCGACTGACCGTCAACCTTTGTAGCCCATCATTTTCGGGCAGCCAGAGCACGGTTTCCGGGAAATAGGTGATGATGCCGAGCGCCACGATCATGGCGTACACGAACGGCATCGTATCGCGGATGATGTGCCGCAGCGGCGCTCCCGAAATGGTCGTGATGATGAAGAGCAGCAGCCCGTACGGCGGCGTCACCAGGCCGATCATGACGTTGAACACCACGATCACGCCGAAATGCACGGGGTCGATGCCGAGCGCCTTGACGGTCGGCAGGAAGATCGGCAGGATCACCAGAATGATGGTGCTGCCCTCGAGCAGGCAGCCCAGCACCAGCAGGATGATGTTGACCAAGATCCGGAACACCGGCGCCGTGAGGTCGTAACCGGCCAGCAGGCCCTTCACGGTCGCCGGATCTGCTCGATCGTGACCACGTAGTTGAAGATGAGCGCGCCGGCGATCAGCATGCCGATCGAGGCGGTCGAGCGCGCGCTGCTGAGCGTCGCGTCATAGGCCTGCGCCAGTGAAACGCTGCGGTACCAGGCGGCCCCGACGAGAAAGGCGTAGGCCGCCGCGACCGCCGCGGCTTCGGTCGGCGTCATGATGCCGCTGTAGATGCCGCCGAGCAGGATGACCGGCATCAGCAGGGCCGGCAACGCATCCACGTGATCATCGGCCATTCGCGCAGCGGGATCGGCTTCTCGACCGGGTAGCCGTGCCGATGCGCCTGATGGTGTTGATGACCATCTGGGCGAGCGCCATCAGCAGGCCGGGAATGACGCCGCCCATGAACAGGTAGCCGATCGAGGCGTCCGACACCAGCGCGAACAGCACCATGGGGATCGACGGCGGAATGATCGGGCCGATGACGGCCGAGGCAGCGGTGATCGCGGCGGCATAGCTCCGCGTGTACCGGTCGTTGCGCGTCATCATGTCGATCATGACGCGGCCGGTGCCGGCCAGATCGGCGATCGCCGAGCCCGACATGCCGGCGAAGATGATGCTCTGCACGATGTTGATGTGACCGAGGCCGCCGCGGAAGCGGCCGACCAGGACGTCGCAGAAGCGCAGCAGGCGGTCGGACATGCTGCCGACGTTCATCAGCTCGGCCGAGAACAGGAACAGCGGCACGGCGAGCAGCACCCAGCTGTTGTAGAGGCCGTTCAGGATCTGCTCGGCGGACGTCCCCATGTCCTGCCCGGCCAGCAGCAGGTAGAGGATCGAGGCGGCGATCATCGAATGGCCGATCGGCAAGCCGAGCAGCGACAGGCCGGTGATGGCGTACAGAACGACGCGAACGGGCTGGGAAATCAGTCACGCGCTGATCCGCCCGGAGTTGGATCTCCGGCGCGTGGCCACGCAGGCCAGTATACCAACGCGACGTAGCGCACGATCACGGCGACGACGAAGACGACGTAGATGGAATAGAGAAGTCGAGCCGGATGCCGAGATAGGCGGTCTTCTCGACCTTCATGAAGGCGACGTAGTCGGCGACCGCGGGCAGCGACGCCGTACAGGAGATCGCGCAATACCCGTGATGACGGCAGTACGCAGCGGCGCACTCACCAGCGCGCCGTAGACGATGTCGAAGCGGATCTCGTCGCGTTCGCGGACGACGAAGGCTGCGCCCCACAGCACCGTCCATATCCAGGACAGGACGCTGAGCTCGTAGGCCCAGCCCGTCGGCTAGTCGAACACGTATCGGGCGATATCTGGAACAGGAACGACAGGAACATCACCACCAGCAACGCCCGGCCACATGCTCGGCGTGGCGTCTCAGCCAGGCGGCGATCGAACATCGCTTTCGTCGCGGCGTCGCTCCCCCCGCTGATGCCGTTCGAATGATGTTCCGTTGGAGATTTGCGCGGGGCCGCACATGAAAGCCGGCCATCATCCGTAGACGATGGCCGGAGTTTCTCCCCCAAATCGGGCCTGTCGAGCGCTTACTTGATGGCGTTGATGCGCTCGAGCATGCCCTTCGGCCATTCGCTCGCGGACGTCGAGGTACTTCTTCTGTGCGAAGGTGCGGAAGGCAGTCGACGTCGGGCGTGTAGACCTGCGGCCCTCCTCCTTGAAGAAGTCGATGGCGTCCTTCTCCTGCGCATTGTACTTGGCGGCGCACGCGTCGAACGCCTTCTCGGCGGCGGCCGTGAACTTGGCGCTGCTGCTCGGGCTTCAGGCCATCCCACACCTTGGTCGTGACCGCGCACATGTCGTAGCCGACGACGTGGCTGGTCAGCACGAACTGCGTGGTGACCTCGTAGAACTTCATCGTGCGGCCCAGCACCAGCGGGTTGTCCTGGCCGTCGATCGCGCCGGCCTGCAGCGCGGTGTAGACCTCGGCAAGGCGACCGGCGTCGGGTTGGCACCGAGCGATTCGCCGAGGAACTGCCAGAACTCGCCGGGCGGCATGCGCAGCTTCATGCCGGCCAGGTCGGCCGGCGTGGTGATCTTCTTGGCGGGCTTGAGGTTGACCTGGCGCGTGCCGAAATAGACCGGCGCGATCAGCTGGATGCCGAGCTGGTCGCGGACCAGCTTGTCATCTCCGGGCCGACGTCGCTCTTGAACGTCTTCTTGAGATGGTCGGAGTCGCGGAACAGGTAGGCCGAGGTGAGCAGCGACCAGGCCGGGATCTGCTTGGAGATGTCGGCCGGGGCGAGGTTGCACACTCGAGGTTGCCGCGCTGCATGGCGACCAGCTCGGTGCCCTGCTTGAACAGCGTGCTGCCGAAATGCGGCTCGAAATCGAAATCGTCCTTCATCGCCGGCGCGAACGCCTTGTAGGCCTCGGCGCGGAGGTCCTGGTCGGTGAAGGCCGACGAGAATTGCAGCTTGGGCTTGCCCTGGGCGCGGCCCGTCGAAGGGTGCGACCGGGCGCGAGGAGCTGAGGCGGGCCGGCGACGAGGTGACGACGATTGATGTGTCCATGGGCGTTCCTCCTGAGGATTGGCAGGCGCGCAATCGTGATGCGGAGGGCTTCGCTGCGCGCTGTGGCCGCGCTTGATTGGAAAATGTACGAACTGGTCCGTTTTGTCAACGAAACTGGCCAGGGAAGCGTCGCGGGTCAGCGGCGGCCTTAGAGTTGACGTAGCGCAGGATGATGTCGACGACCTCGGCGCGGCGGGCCGCGAGCGCCCTCGGCGAGGCCATGTCGCGCTTGAAGATGGTCGAGAAGGTGGCGCGATTGGCGATGTTGAAGATGCAGAGCGCGCTGATCGACATGTGCAGCTCGATCGGATCGACGTCGCGGCGGAAGACACCGTCCTGCTGGCCGCGCGCCAGCAGGTCGCGCAGGGCGTCGATGGCCGCGCGTTCAGGCGCCGGATCGTCTTCGAACGGGCGACGATAGTCGCCGTTCAGGATGTTCTCGTTCATCACCAGGCGCACGAACTCGGGATGGGCGTTCTGGTAGTCGAAGGTGAAGGCGACCAGGCGGCGCAGCGCCTCGTCCGGGGTCCTGGTGCTCGAGGTCGAGCGTCCCCTCGATGGTGCGGATGTGGCGGTAGGCGTTCTCGAGGACAGCGATGTAGAGGCCCTCCTTGCCGCCGAAATAGTAGTAGATCATGCGCTTGCTGGTCTTGGTGCGCGCGGCGATCTCGTCGACGCGGGCGCCGCTGAAGCCCTTGCCGGCGAACTCCGTGGTCGCCACCTCGACGATGTTGCGCTTGGTGCCCTCGGGGTCGTTGACCCGCTGGCGGCGGCTTTAGCACTGTGAAAGGCTTGTGTTTCATCGTGGTAGGAGCAGGACCTGAGCGATGGGATGGGTGATAGAGCATGCGGCTGCTCTAGCAAAGCCCAAGAGCGGAATCTTGTCGGGCGCGAGGAGGTCCCTGGACTGATGGCAGAGTGCCCAAGCATCGAGCAACGGGGCCGGTTCCCCAGAAGGAAAATCACTATGGAGCATGATGAGGTTAGCTTTGTGTCGGGGCGCTCCCGCTTGTATGGGATCATCGGGCACCCGATCACTCAGGTTCGCTCGCCCGAAATGGTGACGGCCGAATTCGTGAAGCGCGGCCATCACGGCATTTTCGTGCCATTCCATGTCGAGCCTCCTGATTTCGAGGCCTCCACGCGCGCGCTGCTGCGCATGCCCAATCTTGATGGGCTGGTGTTCACGATACCCTACAAGCAACGCGCCATGACCCTTGCCAACCGCATTGAACCGAATGCCCAGGCGGTCGGCGCCATCAACGCTCTTGCGCACGACGGGAACGAAGGATGGAAGGGCGAGATTTTCGACGGCCTAGGCTGCGTCGAGGGCTTCCGTAGACGCGGCATCGGCTTTGCCGGCAAGCGCGTCACGCTGATAGGTGCGGGTGGCGCTGGCTCTGCCATTGCCGTGGCGATCGCACATGAGAAGCCCGCATCGATGCGCTTGTTCGACCTCGATATCCGGCGCGTCGAGGACCTGGCGGCTCGGATCCGCCGTCTCGCCATCGAGGTCGAGGTCGGCATTCCCGTTATGGAGGATTGCGACATTTTGCTGAATGCCACGCCCACGGGGATGCTGGACGACCAGCGGTTGCCGCTCGCGGTCGAGCGCCTGCCGCCCTCGCTTGTCGTTTTCGATGCGATCGTCATGCCCGAGACGACGCCGCTCCTGGCGCTTGCCGAAGCCTGCGGATGCGTGACGGTGCGAGGTCGGGAAATGATGCGCGGGCAGATTGCACGCATCGTCGACTTCTTCGGCGTCTAGGTGGCTGCCAAGCGGCGCCAGGCCGGTGCGACGTCGCTCAACGTTAGCGCAACCGGCCGGTCGTCAACGTGTGGTCGACGCATTCGTTGATGTGCTGGGCAAGGACCGCCTTGGCACGGCCGGCGTCGCGCTTGAGGGCGCATTCCAGCAGTTGTTGATGCTGGCGGGGCACCACGTCGCCGCGATAGCTGAGAGCCAGGATCAGGTAGCGGAAGTATTTGTCGAAGACGGCGGCATGCGCCTCCATCAGCGGGCGCGAGCCGCAATTGGAGATCACCGCCTGATGGAACTCGCCGTCATAGCGCTTCCACAGCTGATGATTGGCTTTCTTGGTCGACATGGTGCGCTCGGTCGCGGCCAGCTTATGGTGAGCCGACACGACGCGGCCCTCCCATTCCATATCGCCGCGCGCGAAGGACTGCTCCATGGCATGCGATTCCAGGAGGAGCCGTAATTCGGCAAGACCTTTCAGGTCCTGTGCGGACACAGGGGCCACCTCGAAGCCGCGGCGACCTTCCGCGAGGACAAGGCCATCTGAGGAGAGACGGCTCAGGATCTCGCGCAGGGTGGTGACGCTGACGCCGTAGTCCTCCCGCATCGCCTCGAGGCGCAGTTTGTGTTCGGGCGGCAGCCTCCCAAAAATAATGTCGGTGCGGATCCGCCGGTAGCCGTCGTCGCTGACCGTCTCCGCCCCTTCGGGCCTGTCGAGCACCGTTCTGCCTCCCTGATTGCAAGCCGCACTCGATTGACACAAGACATGCAATTCCGCAACTAGCCTTCGTATGAGTATTATATTATTCTCATATGAAATCGCGAAGCTGCGTTGACTTGCTTTAGGCCTTGTGATGTAAGGGTCGGCATAGGGAAGGCCAATAAGCCAGAGAAGCACGGAATTAAGCTGTGCCAGGAGGAAACGGCAACGGCGCAGGCGGCTGCGTCGAAGGCATCGCGGAAGCGTGCGCGTCGAGGAGGAGTGCGCCTTTGAAGATGTCCATCGCAACCGCGTCCTTGACCGGCGATCTCGTAGAGGCGCTGGAAGCGATCGCGTCGGCCGGCTTCTCATGTGTGGAAATCGACAACGAGACCTTCAAGGGAAAAACCGATGAGCCGTTTGATCTACGTCATAAACGGACCCGATCCCGACCTGCTTGGCACGCGCCAGCCTGAGGTACATGGCCGGGAGACGCTGGCCGATATCGAGCGCGACTGCCGGGCGCTGGCCAAGACCTTGGACCTTGAGGTGGTCTTCCATCAAAGCAATCTCGAAGGCGGCATGATCGATTTCATCCATGACGCGCGAGCCAAGGCGCGGGGTGTGATCATCAACACCGGCGGCTACAGCCACACATCGATCGGCATCCATGACGCACTCGAGATTCTCGACGTGCCGATCATCGAGGTGCACATATGGCAGGCTAAGAAGCTCTAACACAATGAGCTGCGGAGGCGGTTGTAGCTGAGCAGGCAGGCTGCGAGGTCAAGGAACGCGTTGTGGGTGGCGTGGGAGCGGTCGGTGCGGATGAGTAGCCGCCGCTTGTTGTGGAGGTGACTGATCGTTCGTTCGACCAGCCAGCGTTGGCGGCCGAGTCCGATCCGTGCCCGGTCTGGCGGCGAGCGATCTCGGGTCGGATCCCGCGTGCGCGTACGAGACGGCGGTACTTGTCGTGGTCGTAGCCGCGGTCGGCGAGCAGCCGTTCCGGCCTGTGCCGCGGTCGGCCGACGCGGCCACGCACGCGCGGGATCGCATCGAGCAGGGGCAGCAACTGGGTGACGTCGTTGCGGTTGGCCGGGGTCGCAGACCAGGCCGAAGAGCAGCCCGCGGCCGTCGGTCAGGACGTGGTGTTTGACGCCTGCCCGGCCACGGTCGACCGGGCTCGGCCCGAGCCCGGAGCCCCTTTTTTCGCCTGCACATAGCTGGCGTCGATCAGCGCCCGCGACCAGTCGATCTCACCGGCAGCGTGCAGCCGCTCCAGCAGCAACTGGTGCAAGCGCACCCAGACGCCGGCCTCGTGCCACTCGTGCAACCGCCGCCAGGCCGTCATCCCGCTGCCGAAGCCGAGCTCCTGCGGCAGATGCTCCCAGCCGATCCCCGTGTGCAGCACGAACAGGAGCCCCTGCAGCACCAACCGGTCGTCCAACCGACGCCGGCCCGGATAGCGAAAACGGCGCGGCCGCGCCGGCAACAAGGGCTCGACCAACGCCCACAACTCGTCCTCGACGAGCCACGGCTTCGTCCTCCCACCCACCATCGCGCCTCCCAAGTATCGCGTGACCACCCACGCGCACTCGTTCAACGCCGAGACAGAGGACCCTTCATTACGTTAGAGCTTCTAAGACCTCGAAGACCACGGTGCGCTCTTCGGCCCCCGGTAACCGATCGTTTCACTCTCCGGGTTGATCGACAAGATCGTGGTCGGCGACCGGTGGCGAAGCACGGAGCACGACCCTCTTCTCTGTGGGCACGAGTTCCTCGACCTGCTCAACCGGAATCAACAGCACACGACGACCAAACAGCCCAGTTCGCACTTCGAGCAGATCAGGCTCGATCGAGCCCTCGAAGCGCAACCCGTGGACTCTGCCGATCTCTCGTCCGGCCGACTCGACCCGGAACCCCTCGCATCGATGCAACCAGTACTCCCGGCCATAGGCCGAGTCACGCGGATCACCGCCATCGAGGCTCGTCATCCTCCTGAGCGTACTTCCCCAACTCAGACAGACAAGCGCTACAGCGGCCTACGATGCTTTGGCTTCACACCTGCTTGTTGGCTTTCCGAACGTATGGTTAAGCCGTCCGTGGCCCCAGGAGAGATGGGATAGACTCCATGTTGGAGACACCGAGCCAGTCGCGCTGACGGTCTGGATCTTGTCCGTCAAGTCGCCAGCTCTTCTTCCTCGTTGCTGACCACGTCTCAGCCGAGCTGAGGTAGTCGACTCGGAGGCAACGCCTCTTGTGAGTGCTGCTTCAAGCGCACCATCGAAGAGAGGAGCTAGCAATGACCGCAGTAGCCACCGAAGCGTTGACCGCAGAGCGAGATGGTCAGGATCGCTCGTGAGCAGATCGATGCTTTCAGCAGCAGCGACTGGGAGCGGATGCAGGCAGGGCTCACCGCCGATGCCCGCTACGACGAGCTGGGAACCCAGCGCGAGGTCGAGGGTCCGGAGAAGATCGTCGAGCTCTTCAAGGGCTGGAAGACGGCGTTCCCGGATGCCGCCGGCACAGTGACAAGCGCCGTCGCCAGTGGCAACACGGCAGCGTTGGAAGTGACCTGGAAGGGCACGCACACCGGCCCGCTCGGGACAGCAGAAGGAACGATCCCGGCGTCGGGCAAGCGCCAGGAGACGCCTGGTGCCATCTTCTTCACCTTCGAGGGTGGCAAGATCAAGGAGAGCCGCCAGTACTTCGACTCGATGACTCTCCTCAAGCAGATCGGCGCGGAGCCCAAGTAGCCGCTAGAGCGAGGAAACGGAGAGAGCGGCCGCCCAGGCGGCCGCCCTCTCCGGTCCTGCTCACCGACTCTTCCATTACTGGTGACGCCAATGATCTGGCATCCCAGGACGAACTCTCGCGGTTACCAACGATCCGAAACGGAGTCCCATGCCGAAGCAAAAAGTATTAGTCAGCCTCACCGACCCCGGCAAATACGAAGTCATCCTTAAAGACGTTCGTGTCGAGCGCTTTCATCCGACGCGCGGCGCGGCAGGTCAGCGAGTGTGCTGGACTCTCGCGGTAGACGGCGGCGAACACGACAAGCAGCTGATCTTCTTGACCATGCCGCTGCTCGACCAGTTGCCCTGGTTGGCCTGCAAGGCGCTCCGTGCCTTCGGTGTCGAGGTAGATGGGAAATGGTCGCTCAAGTGCAACGAAGACGGTCGAGTCATCGACGCCAGGCTCTCTCCTGGTGCCCGCGCCAGCGCGACGATTGCCAAGGACAGCTTCGGAAAGGTATCGGTGCGTCTCAAGCCGGTTGAACTAGCCGCCTAACACGCGGCTGTAGCTGGTACGCCTGCCCGAGACGAAGCCGCGCTCCGCAGGATCCCGCCCCTCCGAGGAGATGCACTTCCTCTAGCGCAGCAGCTTCGTGAACGCACGTCTGAGGGGACCGCTGGCAGCGCCCGCCTCGCGCACAGCGCGGTCGGCGACAGCCTCCGACGTCATGCACGCGTGCCGCTTGTGGGTAACGTCGTCGGCCGCGTACCAGTCATACCCGTTCCAGCGCCACTCGGCAGCGTCGCACCAGGGACAGGCGGGACCGTCAGGCTTGGTGGGAGCTTGCATACGTGCCAATTCGCGCAAGGAGTCGGATCTCCTTGTCCTGACGCGGCAGATGGGGTTCCGTCGCCTTGATAACATGTTGCTGACGCCACAAATGGCGCCCCCGGCAAGACGTAGCGAGCGTCGAATGACAAGCTGCGCCCGCGTCTGTCAGAACTCGCCTTCGCCGGCCGTAGCGGATCATCCGCAGAGAGCTGGTGGAGCATGAGTACCTTGGCATTTACAGCCGTTTCGGCGGCGACGCACGATCACCTGACCCGAGCCGAAGGGCTTCGTCCGACCTCGACCACCCAGGACGGCGTCATCCCGATCCGACGTTCGGATTCGGTCGACGGCGCGCAGGGGTTGGTGGGAGCCGAAGCCCGAGGGGGGGAGGTTGATCGGGGAGCAATCGACGCCTGGGAAGGGGAAGGCGGTTCCGCCGCGAGGTCGCGCCTCGAAAACGGGCGCGCAAATCGGTTGGAACGGGAGTCCGTTGCTGAAGGTCTGAGCTGGGAGATGTTCTGTGAGGCCTTCTACCCGGGCACGAAGAGGCATCACCTCCCTGCGATCACGGCCTGGTGTCGCTACCGCGACGGAGATCGGTCCTGGCTGGAAGGGGCACAGCGGGCAAGAGCTCTGAATTCTGAAAGGCAGGCCTGCCCAGAACAATCGGTGTGTGTTCGTCCGTTGCTTGCGCTTGCTGACACTGGGGAGTCGTCGTGATCGCGTTCGTCTTCACAGGTACCACGCTGGCATGGCTGGCGTTGATTCAGGTCTGGATTCTCCTGCTCTGGTACGGGCGCGGCCGAAGCCCGTTTCCGCGTAGGCTCGACCAGCTTCTTGCTCTGCTTGTCCCCGCGTCTGAGCCGACCCGAAGCCTCGCGTCAGTACCTGGGCAAGGCACGATCACGGCGTTATTGGGATCCGGCCGTCTTAGCGGGTTGAGAGGGTCTGCCCGCCGGTCGCGATCTCAGCTTCAAGCCATGCATGCGCAGGGCTACCAGGTTGCTTCAGAGATGATCGCTTCGTCAGGCGAGGTCGTGCGCGGCCACGAGTTGGTGCGAGAGACCGTGGCGGCGCTGAACGCCGAGCGGGCCGGTGGCGGTGCCGACGTGCCAACGACAGAAGATCCGGTTGTGGTGTTTGCCTACGGACTTGGTGCCTGGCCCTCGGGGGCGGACCTCACCAGCCTCGAAGGGCTGCTCGCCGAACTCGGTGTCTCACAACCGGTGCTACGCAGCCGGTTCGAAAGCGTTATCCGCATAGTCGCAACCGCCAAACAGAAGCGCGATTTCCGCGAGCTAGCGGGAGCGTCGTTCGTCCTCGGGGCTGCGGCGCGAATTCTCGAGGCCGCGGTAGCCCCGAGCAAGAGCCTCCCTCCGCCCGGGTGGCTCGCGACGCTCAAGGCGCATCTGCGATGACCGGTAGCGCCCTTGCCTCGGGGTCTCGAGCGTTGTCTTGAGTTCGACCTGGTTGGCGTGAGGGTGAAGCCGACATGACTTCTAGAACCTGGTAGCCGAATCGATGCGCAAACGGAGGATGACGGTGCTGCTCCGGGGGATCGCCATCCTCTTGCTCATCCTGTACGTGAGCCTGGTCGTGGGCGCTCGGTTCGCCTAAGCGATCAGCCGCCACCGCGCCTCCAATTGGTGAGTCTTTGGTGAGTACAGCCGGGTGACACGCGGGGAAACCGAGCCATCAACGTGCCCCGGGAACGGCTCAACCGTCCCTCTAGTCCCCTACAGTCCCCATCCGCTCACCGTTCACATGCGGGGGTCGCTGGTTCGATCCCAGTCGCGCCCATCGCTCAATCAGGCCCTTTCAGGTCCTTGTGCGGGCACGTGATGAGGGCGGATGGTGGGCGAAATGGTGAGTACTCGCAGACTCGTCCAACGGGGTAGTTCCCCGGTGTTTCTCCACGTTGCTTGGCGCGATGAGATCTGCGGGGCGCGGCGCGCGTGCTTCGATACTGCGAATGGCCTTGATGGACGGACCTGGTGGGAGGGGGCGGCGGTTCCGGCCGTCCGAGGCTCCAGCGCGGCCTTCTGACCCCGCGGTTCGCCGGGCGAACCTGGGCCGGGTCGCCGGCCTGTTCCGACCCTACCGGCTTCGGCTCGCGACCGTCCTCGCCCTGATTTGCCTCTCGTCGCTGCTCGGGATCGTCTCGCCTTTCCTGTTGCGCGCAGTTCTGGATACGGCGATCCCGGAGAAGGACGTGACTCTGCTCACGCTGCTTGTCGCGGGCATGATCGCGATCTCGATCGTCACGGGCGCGCTTGGCGTCGTCCAGACCTACATGTCGAACGTCGTCGGTCAACAGGTGATGCACGACTTGCGTTCGGCCGTCTACCGGCACCTGCAGCGGCTGTCGCTGGCGTTCTTCACGCGCACCCGCACGGGCGAGATCCAGTCGCGTATCTCGAACGACATCGGCGGCGTCGAAACGGTCGTCACTTCGACCGCGACATCGATCGTCTCGAACCTGACAACCGTGATCGCGACTGTCGTCGCTATGTTCCTGATGGACTGGCGGCTCGCGATCTTCTCGCTCGGCCTGATGCCGGTCTTCGTGTACCTGACCAGGCGTGTCGGCCGTGAACGCCGGCGAATCACGACGACTCAGCAGCGGAGGCTGGCAGACCTCTCGACCCTCGTCGAGGAGTCGCTTTCGGTCTCCGGGATCCTGCTGGGCCGGACGATGGGCCGCTCTCAGGAGCTGAGCGACCGCTTCACCGCCCAGTCCGCCGACCTGGCCCAGCTCGAGGTGCAGTCGCGGATGGCCGGCCGCTGGCTGATGGCGCTGATCCAGACAACGTTCGCCGTGCTCCCTGCCGCCGTCTACTGGTTCGGCGGCTGGAGCATGGCTCACGGTGGCGGGGCGATTTCCATCGGCACCCTGGTTGCCTTCACCACGCTGCAGACCCGGCTCTTCTTTCCGATCGGGCAGCTGCTATCGGTCGGCGTGGATGTTCAGACGTCGCTGGCGCTGTTCGACCGTGTCTTCGAGTACCTCGACCTGACTGTCGACCTGGACGAGAAGCCGGACGCGAGCGAGCTCGGTGACTGCCGCGGCGACGTCACGTTCGAGCACGCATGGTTTCGCTACTCCTCCGACGGGCCGTGGACGCTCAAGGACGTCTCAGTGGCGGTGTCGCCGGGAGAGACGCTCGCGATCGTGGGCGAGACGGGCGCCGGCAAGACCACGATGGCCTACCTGGTCGCGCGCCTCTACGACGTGGAGCGTGGGCGTGTGACGATCGATGGCCATGACGTCCGGGACGTGACGTTCGCGTCGCTTGCCCGCACCGTTGGCGTGGTGTCGCAGGAGACGTACCTGTTCCATGACACTGTCCGCGAGAATCTTCGCTTTGCGCGGTCGGATGCGACTGACGAGGAGATCGAGGAGGTGGCCCGCGCCGCGCGGATCCATGACCTGGTCGCCTCGCTTCCCGACGGCTACGACACGGTCGTCGGGGAACGCGGCTACCGCTTTTCGGGCGGCGAGAAGCAGCGGATCGCGATCGCACGGACGATGCTTCGCAATCCGCCCGTGCTCATCCTGGACGAAGCAACGAGCGCTCTCGACACGCAGACCGAGCGGGCAGTCCAGGAGGCGCTCGACCGGCTCGCGGAAGGCCGGACGACGATCGCGATCGCGCATCGGCTCTCCACTGTCCGCGACGCCGGCAAGATCGTCGTCCTCGACGGCGGCCAGATGGTCGAGCAAGGGACACACGAGGAGCTACTCGAGCTCGGCGGACGGTACGCGGCGCTTGTGCACAGAGACGAGGAGCTCGCCACGCTACCCTGACGGAGCCTCGACGATGGGCGTTCGCCAACCCGGCGAGATCTCCAGGATCGGAACGGAAGGACAGTCCGTGTACACCATCGAGATTCTGGGAGGTCAAATCGGAGGTGCAGCCCTAGTTTCGGCCTGAGTGGCGTGCACGGCCAGGTCGCTCGTGCGGATCTGAGCGGATTCAAGCGGATGACTCATCGGCAAGCGCAGCAGAGACGCAAAGCCGCTGCACATCGCCGGATTCCGCCTAACCATGCGGAGATGCCCCGGCATGAATCGAACATGCGCACGCGGTTTAGGAAGCCGCTCGGGTAGTACGAACCGGGTGTCGTGTTGTTCGGTGTGTCCGTCGTGTCGGGGTTAGACGGTATTTCCGGGGGCATCGACCTTGACGACAACGGGATCGGTCTTCGCGTCCTGCGGGCAGCAGCACGAGAGGTCGGCTACGTGCAGGCCCGGCACGAAATCAAGCGCTGGCTAACGCGTCCACGCCCCAAGGCTCCCAAACCCGGCGGAACTGGAACAAGAGGCGGCTCAGCCCCTCACAGTAGATCGCTGGTAGACCGAGGCGGGCAATGCGGCGCTCCCTCGCCTCCTGAGGCGGAGCGTGACCTCCACGCGCGCGGTTTGGTGAACCGCTCTGTGAGTGAATTCCGAGCCTGTTCAGCCGCCTCGTCAAAGCCACAGGGCTCTCGCTCCGCTACTGCTCCCAGATCCGGCGCGGCGAGAAGGTTCCGCATCCACGGCACTGGGAAGCGTTCCGTGGTGCAGCCTTCGAGCTTTCGCGATGGCTGGTTCGGAGGGTCTGTCCTGCAAGGCGCCGGCGTCAGTGGACCGAGTTGGTCGGCCATGATGCCCCAGTAGGGGTGGGATTGGTAGTTGTGAATGCGGGCGGAGACGAAGTCGATTCCCCGCTCGTCGACGATCGGTGCCCAGGCGGCGAGGTCGACGAGTTGGCGGTCGATCCCAGCGAAAGCCGCGGCCGCCGCCGCGGGGCTCCTTGTTTTCAGAGCCCGGGCGCGACCGATCGCCCGGTCGACGCTCGGGTCGCAGAACCAGTGGTGGCTGCCGATTCCGTTGCATGAGAACCAGGTGGAGAAGAAGCCGTAGGGCGTGTCGCCCCATGCGCCCGGGATCAGCTGGATCGGGTCGAAGACGCTCATGTTGGGCGGGTGCGCGAGGTACGCGTGTGGGATCAGTCGGATCGTCGTGCGATAGCCGATTTGGCGTAGGACGCCGGCGGCGTATCTGACGACCTGCGGGTTCAACGTGGGGTCGTCGGTCCAGCCCCAGACGGTCACCTTCATGCCGCGTGTTCCCGAGACCTCGACCAGGTGACGCGCTTGGCGGATATCCGGCGCTGTCCAGCGGCCCGAGGGGTCCGGGTGCAGCGTGTACGGGCAGTAGCGCCGATAGCCGCTGGTTCCCGGGGGCAGGACCTGGCAGGTCGGCGTCGCCCGTTCGCTTCCGCCGTAGATCTTGGCGATCGCGTTTCGGTTGATCGCGAAGTTGAACGCCCGGCGGGCGCGGACGTCGTCGAACGGCGGGATGGAAGTGTTGAACTGGAAGAAGTCCGTCGTCGGGATCGCGAATCCATGCAGTTGAAGCGGATAGCGCGTGTGGAGGCTCGGCAGCAGGCTCGCCGGGGACGTTGTCGGCGGACCAGTCGGCATGTCCCTTCTCGATCGCTTGCACGGCCTGCGTGGGGCTCAGGCCGAAGCGCATCACGATCTCGTCCGGGTTCCCGTCGGGCTGGGCGGCGTGCGACCACTCACGGAAGAACGGGTTGCGTAGGTAGCGGGTCTCGCGCTCGCTCGCGCTCGCGATTCTGTACGGGCCTGTCCCCGGAATCGGCTCGAAGCCCACGTTAGAGAAGGGCGTGCCTGGCGGCACAGGCGCCGTCATGCCGCCGATAGTGAGGTTGGCGAGAAAGTCCGGGTCGGGCTCGACGAGGTGAAAGGTGACGGTTCGCGCAGTCTCGTCGGTCACGATCCCGCGCGACAAGTCGCATACGAACGTGTCGCAAGCGCCGGCTCCGACGATGCCGCCCATCGGATGACCACCTTCCGACCCCAGGCGGAAGAGACGCTCGATCGAGCGGCGGAAGTCGGCGGCACGTACCGGCCGTCCGTCCGAGTACCGGATGCCCGGCCGAAGACGGAACGTGTACGCCATCCCTCCGTTCGTCGCTACGGGCAGGCTCACAGCGAGATCGGGGACAAGGTGGATCCCCGCAGGGCCGGGGACGTGGTTGTACGTAACGAGTCCGTCGCTTGTCAGGTTGTTGGACTGGAGCGGGAGCAGATCGAACTGCAGCGCCGGATCCAGCGAGATCGCGTGGGAGTGAAGGAGGACCAGGGTGCCACCGCGGTGCTCCACGAGCGGCCGAACTCCGACCCAGATCGAACCGCCTGTCGACACCAGCGAAATCGGCTGCCCGCTGACCGGGGTCGTGCGGACGATCGCGTTGCGCTTCGGGTCGATGCGCGACACGGTTGCCGAGTACTGGTTGGCGACCCAAACCGATCCGTGGGCGACTGCGATTGCGGCCGGGCTGCTGCCGACTGGGATCGTGGCTGCCACCGCGCCGCGCTCGGGATCGATCCGGGAGATCGTCGAGTCGAGCGAGTTCGCCACCCAGACTCCTCCCGCCCCGACCGCCAGCGCGACAGGACCGTTCCCGACGTTGGCGGTGGCGAGGGTCTCGTGCGTGCGGAGATCGATCTGGGCAACGGAGCCCGCGTCGTAGTCCGCGACCCAGATGGTCTGGCCGTCGATCGCGATAGCGGTCGGCTGGAGATCGAGCGGGAGCGTCCTTCGTTTCGTCCCGGAGACCGGATCGAGCTCGATCAGGGAGTTGTTCGTGATGTCGGCGACCCAGAGGCCGCCTGCACCGAAGACGAGCGAGCCGGCACGCGCGCTCCCGAGCGGGCGAGTCTGCGTGATCTTCCCGGTCGCGGGATCGATTCGTGCGACGTTGTTCCCCGGAACGCCTGCGACCCAGACTGAGCCGCCGCCGACCGCGACCGCGCCGAGATTGTCGTCGATGGGAACACGATCGACGACCGCATGCGTTCGGGCATCGACGCGCGAGACCGACCCCGTGGCCGGATCGGCGACCCAAAGCGAGCCGGAGCCGGCAGCTAGAGCGGCAGGCAAGCCGGCGAAGGAAACGCGTGTGTCGGCGGTTCCTGATGTCGCGCTCAGCGCGACGAGTTGACTCGACGTGGAATCGGCGGTTGATGCGCTTGTTCCGCCGGTGCCTAGCGTGATGCCGACGGCAGCGCTCACAGCCACCGCCGCCGCGACCGCTGCGGCCAGGGTGAGCCTGCGGCCGCTCGTCCTCCGTTTCATGTGGTGAGCGGGTGCCTTCATGCGCGGCGAGCCGAGGCTGGGATCGTGCTCGAGGATCTTGCGCTGCAACTCGCGGAGTTCCGGTCCGGGCTCGAGCCCGAGCTCCTCCGCCAGTCGTTGCCTGGCCGCCTGGAAGACCGCCAGGGCCCGCGACTGGCGCCCCGCCTGGTAGAGCGCCAACATCAGCTGCGCGATCAGCCGCTCACGGAATGGGTGCTCGCGAACGAGAGGCTCGAGCTCCGCCACGAGTTCTGCGCCGCACCCGAGCCTGAGCTCGGCGTCGATGCGCTCCTCGAGCGCGAGCAGCCGCCGTTCCTCGAGCCGCCCGGCCTCCTCTCCCGCGAACGGCTCGTACAGGAGGTCTGCGAGAGCCGGCCCCCGCCAGAGGCCGACCGCGTCCCGAAGCATCGTGGCTGCGCCATCGAAGTCCCCGTCAGCAGATGCAGCCCGCGCCCGCTCCACAAGCGCACCGAACCGATCGACGTCGAGCTCCCCGGGACCGACACACACGAGGTAGCCCGGTGCACGCCTCTCGATCCTCTCTGCTCCCAGCAGCGACCGAAGCCGCGAGATGTAGGTGTCGAGCGAACGCTGCGCCGTCGGCGGCGGCTGCGCACCCCACATCCCGTCGATGAGACGATCCCGCGACACGACCTCGTTCGCGTGCAGCAGCAGCATCGCGAGCAGCGCCCGCTGCTTCGGCCCGCCAAGCGCCAACGAACGGCCCTCCACCCGCACCTCGACCGGGCCCAAGAGCAGGAACTCCACGACGACACATTAGGCACCTCTGCAACGCGATTGCCAGATACCTGCAACACAGCCGCGCAAGCCTGGCACCCACGCGTCAGCCAGAGAAGGGAGTCATCACGTGTCCAGACGAACGCGGCTCGTCGTACTCGCGTTGCTCGTCAGCGTGATCGCGGTCTCATCGGCGCTCGCAGGCCGCTCGGCATTCTCGGCACCAGTGGGCAACCCGCAGGACTACCCGAACTCGAGTGCGGCACTCACCTCCCGGGCCCTGAGCACGCTCGCACACGCGACGGCTCCGGGCACGAACGGGCAGGTCGCGTTCATGCGCTACCGGCTCCAGGACGACCCGCTCTGGAGCGAGATCTTCGTCGCCAACGCCGACGGCTCCGGTGAGCGACGCGTCTCGCACGCTCCGAACGGACACCAGGACGACAGACCGGACTGGGCACCCGACGGATCGCGCATTGTCTTCCAGCGCTGCCCGACCACAGGCGGCGGTGGACGGTGCACGGTCTGGACGGTGAGGCCCGACGGGACAGCGGAAAAACGGCTGAGCCCGCAGTGTCGGCGGGGGACGGCGCCACCCGCGTGTCCCGACGATTCGCTACCCGCCTATTCGCCGGACGGTCGCCGGATCGCCTTCGTGCGCTTCGCGAGACCGCAGATGAGCGGACTCGTCATCGCGGACGCGTCGCTTCGTTCTCCACGCCTCGTCTACGGGTTCCCGGGGGGATCGGGCGCCCCCGACGTCGACATCGAGAGCCCGGCCTGGTCGCCGGACGGCCGGTCGCTCGCGTTCATCGTGTTCAACGACAACGGCACCGGGGAAACCCGTCAACGGCTGGGCGATCTTCGTGATCGGCGCAACCGGCAAGGGTCTCCACCGGATCACCGCGTGGAGAGTCGTCGACCCCGAGAGCCACCCGACCGACAGACTCGACTGGGCACCTGACGGCTCCCGTATCCTCTTCCGTAGCGGCCGCGGCAGTGGCGTCGGCCGGGGCGAGGGAAACCTCTTCACCGTCAGGCCCGACGGCACCGGCCTTCGACAGCTCACGCATTTCCAGCAGTCCAACGGAGTGCTGCGGGCGGGTTCGTACTCACCCGACGGCCAGTCGATCCTGTTCGCCACCGACGAGGGCGGAGCAACCGCCCCGGGTCGGGACCTTCCCGACATCTTCGTCATGCGCGCCGACGGCACCGACATCCGACCCGTGACCCGCTCGCCGAACTGGGACTCGGACCCCGACTGGGGGACACGATGAAGAGGAAACTCGCCGGCATCTCCACACTGGTCGACCTCGCTGGCAGCGAGCCTGGGCACGCTCGTCCGACTGTCACGGCTAGTGCAGTTTCCAGAGGTGCTATCTCCTTTCCCTGCAGCCCGGTATCCAGCAGTACGGACTTCCATCGACTACCTGTCCGTGCGACACCGGCCCGGAGGTCCGACGGGAGCGTAAGTGCGGTTCGCGGAGCCTTCGGGTCTTCTACGGCGCAGCTCCGCGTCCGGAATCCATGTCGCAACGCGGTGGTAGACGCGTGGTAGACGAACAAAGGGAGCTTGCTTCCTGCCCACCCGCATAGCCGTTTCGTCGCCCCGCTGAAGGAGATGCCCCCGGCATGAATCGAACATGCGCACGCGGTTTAGGAAACCGCTGCTCTATCCACTGAGCTACGGGGGCGTGTTTTTGCTGTTTTGCAGGTATTTCCTGCGTGTGGCGCCGAACAATTCTACCTCGGGGTCGCTTCACGCATGGAGGTGTGTTCTATTCACGGAAATGGCGCTCGGTCGGGTGAACGGTGGAGTGCTGTCTCTCGATCAATGTCACCCTCGCAGGGTTTTGCAGGCCCTTTTTGACAGAGCGGGGACTTCTGTCGCCGCCGTGTTCCTCGACGCATGGACGCACTCACAGGGCGCCACGGGGCTCCTGCGGGTTTCGGCACCCCGCAGGGCGGCTGAGCGTCCTCGCCGAACCGGCTGCTCGAGGCAAGCTCCGACGCGGGCGGCGGCTTCTGCTCTCGGCGGCATCACTGCGGACGTAGAGGTGTTGCGGCCGGGGGTGTGCTGCCAGTTGACCGCGAACGAGCCGTCCGTGGCGAGCAGGCCCGTGACCGCGCCCGCGGTCGACTGAGGGTTCTGCAGGCCCGGGAAGGGCTAGCCGCCAGATCGGCTTTCCAAGCTTCCCGACACCCACGTAGGACCTGACCCTGCTTGCCGCTGCGCAGGTGCCGGTCGGTGCCGGCATCGAGACGTACGTCTCGGAGTATTACAACCGCCGCCCGCCCCACCGAGCTACGCCGCCGGGCCGATCAGCGCCGATGCGCTCTTCACGGCGTCATGACGATCTTCGTCGCCTCGCGGCTGTCGAAGAGGCGGTAGGCCTCTGGCGCCTCCGCGAGCGGCAGCCGATGCGTGACGACGGCGGATGGATCGAGGCGGCCGGCGGAGATCATCTCGATCAGCCGTTGCCGGTGGCCGAGCGAGTCGCCGATCGACCAGCGCATGGTCAGCTCCTTCGCGAACATCCGGCCGTTGTCGAGCGGGAAGTCGGGCTCGAAGTGGGCGCCGACGACGGAGACCATGCCGCGACCGCGGGCGAAGTCCATCGCCGCGTCGAGCGCTCCCGGCGAGCCGGCCGCCTCGACGACGACGTCGGCGCCGAGACCGTCGGTCTCGGCCGCGATCGCATCCCACGCCTCTCCCGGCTCGAGTACGCGTGCGCCGAGCCCTGCCGCGAGCGTCCGGCGGTCCTCGATTCCGTCGACGGCGAACACCTTCGAGCCGATGTCAAGCGCGACCATCACCGCCATCAGCCCCACGGCGCCGAGGCCGACGACGCAGACGAGGTCGGTCGGCTTTATCTCTCCCCGAACGACGGCGTCGTACGCGGTGGGCAGGTTGTCGGCGAGGAACACGGCGGCCTCGTCCGAGACCTCGTCGGGCAGTGGCGAGAGCACGGTGTCGGCGTGGGGGACGCGGACGAGCTCTGCCTGGGCGCCGTCGAGGCGCGGGTAGACGCCCGAGTAGCCGAACAGCGCCCGCCCCGAGCACTGCGTGACTCTCCCTGCCCGGCATGCGGCGCACGTCCCGTCGGCGACGAGGCTCATGTTCACGACGCGGTCGCCGGCACGGATCTTCGACACATCGCTGCCGACCTCCTGGACGATTCCGGCGAACTCGTGGCCCATGATCGTCCCGTACTCGAAGCCGGGAACGTGCCCGTGGAGCGGGGCGAGGTCGGCGCCGCAGATCGCCGCCGTGTCCACGCGGACGATCGCGTCCGTCGCCGCGAGGAGGACCGGGTCTGCCACGTCCTCAAGACGGACGTCCAGCGGCCCGCGCAGGACGACGGCCTTCACGCCGGCTGCTCGATCTCGACGAGGTAGCCGTCCGGATCGACGCAGAAGAAGCGGCACCCTCCCCACGGAGGTTGGTACGGCTCGGCGAGGAAGCGCGCGCCATTCGCGTGGAGCTCGGCGTGTTTCGCTTTCGCATCGGCGACCTCGACGACGAGCACGACGTTGGCCTCGCTCGGATCGTCGGGCGCCGTCATCGTCACGCCGGGACGGTCGTCGGCCGGATGTCCCTGCTCGGCGAGCGAGAGACGCGTGCCCGCGAGGGTGAGGGTCACGTAGGGCGGGTCGTCGTATGTCGCCTCGACGTCGAAGCCAATCAAGTCGCGGTAGAAGGCGAGCGAGCGATCGACGTCTCGAACCGCCAGTATCGCTCCGGCTCGCATCAGTGGTCTCCGTCGTGGGTGCCGCCATGCTCGGCCGCGCGAGAACCGAGCAGCCCAAGGACGAAGGGAGCGCTCGTATTGACTGATATACGGACGCGACCAAGGATGCCCGGGTGCGACGGTTCGCAGCCGGGCGTGGTGGGCTCATTCACGACGGACCACTTAATTGTGGGACATGCCCGCGTCGGAGACGAGCATCTGCCCGGTGATCCAGCCGGCCTCCTCCGATGCGAGGAACGCGACGGCCGGTGCGATGTCCGCGGCGACGCCACGGCGAGGAATGGCCTGGAGCATCTGGACGAACTCGAACGACTCCTGGTGCGGGCTCGCCATCACACCTTCCGTCTCGGTGAGACCGGGCGCGACCGCGTTGACGGTGATGCCGTACTTGCCCACCTCGCGCGCCATTGCCCGCGTGAGGCCGAAGATGCCGCCCTTCGACGCGACGTAGTGGGCGAGGTTAGGCGTGCCGGCGAGCACGACGTTCGACGCGAGGTTGACGATCCGGCCGTATCCCGCCTCCCGCATTGGCTTGTACCCGTAGTGACACGCGAGGAACGTGCCGTCGAGGTTGACGGCCATGATCCGGCGCCACTCGGTGAAGTCGATGTCGTCCCACTCGGTGAACGGGACGATGGCGGCGTTGTTCACGAGCACGTCGAGCTTCCCGTAGGCGCCGACGGTCTCGTCGACCATCCGCTTGACGTCTTCCTCCTTCGAGATGTCGATCTCGAGGCCCATTCCCCCCTCGGGTGCTGCGGCCTCCGCGCCCTTGATGTCGGCGACGACGACGGTCCCGCCTTCGTCGGCCAGCTTGTCCACGATCGCCTTGCCGATGCCCTGCCCGCCGCCCGTGACGATTGCCACCCTTCCGTCCAGCTTGCCCATCATGGCCTCCTAGATGTCGTAGTAGTCCGGTGCGTGCTTGTACGTCGGGAAGGCATCGGGATCGTGCGAGAAGTAGATGTCCGCGCCGTGCTCCGCGGCGACGTCCTTCACGCGCTGGATCGAGCGCACGCCGGCCCGCGGGTCGATGTGGAAGCCGGGCTGGATGCCGCGTTCCATCGCTGCGCCCGTGTAGACGACGTCGAAGGCGAAGAGCATCGGCGCGGCGCCCGCGTCCCCCGACACGAGCAGCGAGTAGTGGCCGATCGTGTGGCCGGGCGTCTCGAACAGCCAGAGCCCCTTCGCGACCTCGACATCTCCCGACACTGGTTGGAACTGCGCCCCCTCGAAGTCCCACGTCTTGTCGGAGTAGCCGAAGAACTCGAACGGCTCGTGGTTCCGCGCCTGGGTGAGCTCCTGCTCGTGAATGACGGTCGGGATGCCGGCGAAGTGCTTGTTGCCGCCGACGTGGTCGAAGTGGAGGTGGGAGTTGACGAGCGTCGTCACGTCCGAGACGGAGAACCCGGCGAGCTCGAGCTGCGCCGGGATCGTCTGCTCGTCCGTCTGCTCCGGCAGCTCGAAGGGCAGCACGGCGTTCGTGTGCTCCAGGTCGAAGCCCGTGTCGAAGAGGAAGAGCCCGTCGTCGTGCTCGACGAGAACCGCGTACGAGGGGATCCGCACCTGCGGCCCGGGAACGTTCCACATGAATTGCGTGTGCTCGATGACGATCGACCCGTTGTCGAGCAGCCACACTTTCATCGCACCACCATCTCCGCTTCGAGCGCCTTGCGGACTGCGACGAGCTTCGCCGCGCGCTCGGCTCGGAGCCGGTCGATGTCCTCGGGCGTGTATTCGTACATCCCGCTGCCCGTCTTCATGCCGAGCTTGCCCTCGGCGATGCGGTCCTGAATCGTCGCCGAGACCTCGCCGGAGGTCGAGAGATCCTGGTTCAGATACGAGCCGACGGCGTGGTAAATGTCGAGACCTGCCATGTCGAGCAGCTCCATCGGGCCGATGACGGCGAGCTTGTAGCCGATCCCCCAGCGGACGTTGAGGTCGAGCCCCTCGGGGTCGATGATCCCCCGGTCGACGAGATCGAGGCACTCGCGGAGGATCGCGTAGAGGATCCGGTTTTCGACGAAGCCGGGCACCTCTTTCTCGACCACGGGGTGGTAGCCGATACGGCGCACGAGCTCGCACGCTGTGTCGACGACGTCCTGGGAGGTCTGCTCGCCCGGGATCACCTCGACCATCGGGATCAAATGCGGCGGGTTCGACCAGTGCATGCCGACCACGCGCTCGGGGTGGGTGCAGACGGTGGCGATCTTCGTGATCGGGATGCCCGACGTGTTCGATGCGAGCACCGCGTCGTCCGTCACGTGCTTCTCGAACTCCGTGAACACCTCGTGCTTCAGCTCGATCTTCTCCGGCACCGCCTCGAGCACGAAGTCCGCGCCCTCGAGCGCGGCTGCGAGATCGGTCTCGAAGCGGAGCGATCCGCCGTCCTCCGAGGCCGCGTCGAGCCGCTCGAGCACCCCTTCGGCCATGGTCACGCCGCCCTTTGCCCGCTCGAGCGCGTCCTCCGAGACGTCGTACAGCGCCGTCTCGATGCCCGCGCGAGCGAGCACCGCACCCATCCCCGGGCCCATCGTCCCGGTCCCGATCACTGCTGCGCGTCGTACCTCGGCCATCGTCCCTCCTCCTTCAGTTGCTGGATTCGCCGCCACACGCGCTCGGGCGTCAGCGGCAGCTCGGTCATGGGCACGCCTGCGTCGGCCACGGCCGTCGCGACCGCGGCCGTGACCGCGGCGAGCGCGCCTTCACCACACCCTTTGGCGCCATAGGGCCCGGGGCCGTCTTCGTTCTCGACGATGATGCAGTGCATCTCGTCGGGGAGATCCTCGAACGCCGGGATCCGGTAGTCGAGGAGCGTCTCGTTGAGCAGCAGCCCATCCTCGTAGACCATCTCCTCGTAGAGCGCGTTGCCGAGGCCCTGGAGCGTGCCGCCCTCGTCCTGACGCTCGACGAGCTGGGGATTGATCGCCCGCCCGACGTCGGCGACGGTCGCGGTCTTGAGGACGCGAACGCGTCCCGTCTCTTCGTCGATCGCGACCTCGGCTGCGCCGACGCAGACCTCCCAGAAGACGGGGCCCTCCGCGTACGAGCCCGATCCCTCCGGCGCGACCTCGCCGCGTCCGATCAGCTCGCCGCCTGCGAGGCCGAAGCGCCGCACGAAGAGCTCGGGATACGCATCGGACTGCACGTCGTCCGCCCCGGCGATCTCGACGAGCTGCGCGCGCACCTGCTCGGCGGCCCGCTTGACCGCGAGCCCGGCAA
Source organism: uncultured Actinomycetes bacterium (assembly GCA_963736045.1). Lineage (GTDB taxonomy): Bacteria > Actinomycetota > Thermoleophilia > Gaiellales > Gaiellaceae > PALSA-612. The sequence goes on from CAVTNK010000002.1 coordinate 25,492, forward strand.
TCGTCGTCGAGCGGCTCGCGCCGGTCGAGCGGTCGTAGGGTGTGAAGCGCGTGTCGGCGCCGCGCACGATGACACGCTCGGCCGGCAGCCGCAACTCCTCCGCCGCGATCTGGGCGAAGACCGTGCGTGCACCCTGGCCGACCTCGGTCGTGCCGACGAGGACGACGGCGTTCCCGTCTGCCTCCATGCGCACGATCGCGCTCGAGACGGGGTGAGCACCAGCAGCCAGCAGGCCGACGGAGAGGCCGCGCCCGGTGCAGGCCTTCCGCTCGCCGTTCCAGCCGATCGCCTCGGCGACCCGCTCGACATCCCCGACGAGGTCGGCGTCGAGCGGCTTGCCCCCGGCGCGGAGCTCATCGCCAGGCATGCAGAGGTTCTCGCGCCGCACGTCGAGTGGGTCGAAGCCTCCGCGGCGCGAGAGCTCGTCCACCTGGAGCTCGCCGATCCACTGGAGGTGCGTCGCGCCGAAGGCGCGGTAGGAGCCTGCCGGCGCGGTGTTCGTGTAGACGCAGGCGGCGTCGACGCGGTAGGCCTCCCAGCGGTAAGGCCCTGGGGCGGCATCGCCGGCCGTCGCCGTCACGCGCGGCCCGTTGTCGGCGTACGCGCCCGTGTCGAACCAGCACTCGACCTCGCGGCCGAGCAGTCGCCCCTCGGCGCTCATCGCCGTCCGCATGCGGCAACGCATGCCGTGGCGCCGCGTTGTCACCATCGACTCGGCGACGCGGTTCTGGATGCGCACCGGACGTCCAGCCTTGCGCGCGAGCGCGACAGTCACCGGCTCCATCTTCGTGTACGACTTCGAGCCGAAGCCGCCGCCCAGGTAGGGGACGACGATCCGGACGTTCGCGATCGGCACTTGGAAGAGCGCGGCGATCTCGGCGCGCACGAGGAACGGGTGCTGGCAGGAGGCCCAAAGCGTGATCTCGTCGCCTTCGACCTGAGCGACAACCGTGTGCGTCTCCATCGCGTACTGGTAGACGGCCGGGAACGTGTACTCGCCCTCGACGACGTGCTCCGCGTGCGCGAAGACGGCTTCGATCTCGCCGCGGTCGATGCGGTAGCGGTAACAGACATTCCCCTCCGCTGGCTTCAGCTCGCCGAGCCCGTGGAAGAGGCCGGGACGAAGCGGGCCGTCACTGATCAGCGGGGCGCCCTCGGCCAGCGCTTGCTCGATCGTCCCGACGACCGGGAGATCCTCGTAATCGACACGGATCCTCTCGAGCGCCGCGGCGGCGGTCGCCTCGTCTTCTGCGGCGACTGCCGCTACCGGCTCGCCGGCGAAGCGAACGCGGTCGACGGCGATGACCGGCCGGTCCCGGATCGCGTGGCCCCAGTAGGGGTCGATGTCGGCGAGGTCTGCGGCCGTGAGCACGCAGACGACGCCGGGCATCCGCTCGGCCTCGGACGCGTCGATCGAGAGGATCCGGGCGTGCGCGAGCGGCGAGCGCAGCACCTTCCCGTGGAGCATGTGCGGCACGACGATGTCACCTGCGAACTCCGCCTGCCCGCGGAGCTTCTCGCCGGCGTCACGCCGCGGGACGGAGGCGCCGACGACGGCTGTCCCCGACTCGAGCCCCACGCCGCCGAGCTCGGTCACGCAGCCACCCCCGCGAGGTCGCAGACCGCCTCGACGATGCCGCGATAGCCCGTGCAGCGGCACAGATTCCCGTTCAGGCTGCGCTTGATCTCATCCGCGCTCGTCAGCTCCCCGGTCTCGAGCAGCGCCGAGACGGTGAGCAGCATCCCCGGCGTGCAGAAACCACACTGCAGCGCCGCGTGGCGCGTGAATGCCTCCTCGAGCCGTGCGAACTCCGGCCGTTCGGCGAGGCCCTCGACCGTGAGCACGCTTCTGCCTTCCGCGTCGGCCGCGAGAAAGCAGCAGGCAGACACCGGCTTGCCGTCGACGAGCACGGTGCAGACTCCGCAGACCTGCGTGTCGCACGAGCGCTTGGCGCCAGTGAGGCCGAGGCGGTCGCGCAGCACGTCGAGCAGGAGCTCCTGGGGCTCGATCTCCCGCACGACAGGACGCCCGTTGACGTCGAGCTCCAGCCTCATTGCGGAAGTCTCATTCCGGCGGCATGCCTTCGTCCCCGGAATATCTGCGCACCCGCCGGATCCAGGCGGCCCAGTACTCGTCGAGGAACTGGTCCTGGTACTTGTCGGCCCGCATCTGCTCGGCGAGATCGCGGGAGATCGGGTGGAGTGGCCCCAGCGCCGTCGCGATCGCCTGCAGCCGGACGGCCCGCTCGAGGGTGATCGCGCTGAGCACGGTCCAGCGGACGTCCGTGTCGGCGACGACAAGGCCGTGATTTCGGAGGATCACAGCACGGTGCGAGCCGAGCGCGTCTGCGACAGCGCGGCCCTGCTCCTCGTCCGTGATCAGGTCGGCCGTCTCCTCGAAGTACGAGATCCCGTCGGCGAACAGGACCGCGTCATGCGTGAGCAGCTCGAGCTCCGCAGTCGTCGCCCCGAACGCCGTGACGTACGGCGGATGGGCATGCACGATGGCGCCCACGTCGGGCCGCTGCACGTAGATCTCAGTGTGAATGACCGTCTCGAGGTGAAGGGCGGCCGAGGGATCGTCCACTTCGACGACGTCGTCGGGGGTCACCTCGTCGAGCGCAAGGCCCTTCCGCTTGATGTACACGGTCTCGCCCCCGGCCGGCCGGGCGCTGACGTGCCCCAGCGTGAGGTCTGCGAAGCCATCGAGCGCGAGGATGCGGCAAGCCCAGGCGACCTGCTCGCGCACCGACTGCGCCGTGAGGGAAAGGGTCACCGGCGCTCCGTCGGCGGGTAGTCCGGGTGCGGGAAGCCGAAGACCATGACGACGTCCTCGCTGCCCGTGTTCGCCACGGCGTGCCAAATGCCGGCCGGGATCGTCAGCGCGTCGCCCTCCTCGAAGGCGACAGCCCCGTCGTCGAGCAACAGTTCGCCCGAGCCCGCGACGACGTACGCCACCTCCTCCGTCTCGTGACAGACCGGCTGCAGCGTGGTGCCCGGAGTGAACACCGAGTAGCCGAGCGAGCTGTGCTCCCCCTTCGCGAGCATCCGCGACCAGCTGCCGCCGGGCAGCTCGATCGGCTCGACGTCCGCGAGATGGACGACGTCTACGAGAGCACCCACTCGCCGTCTCTCAGGATGTACGTGTTGTCGTCCTCGATCCACATCGTCGCGTTCAGGAAGACGCCGTCGAGGTGGAGCGAGCTGACGTTCTGGCCGCCCGGGTAGGCGTTGTGGTTGTCGCCGAGCGCGAGGTGCACGGTGCCGATGCGCCCCTTCTCGGAAGGCGTGCCGAACGGCGCCTTCTCGCTCGTGCCGAACGCGAACTCGCCGATCACCGTCGCGTTCTCGACGCCGTGGATCGCCTGGCGTAGCCGTTCGGCCTCGTCGCCGCCCTCGATCTTCGTGCACTTCCCGCCCTCGAGCGTCCAGCGGATCTGCTCCTTCACCTGGCCTTCGAGGCCGATGCCGAGCATGACGCCGTCGACGACGGCCGTCCCGTGCGTGAAATCCTCGTTCGCGGCGAACGCCACTTCGGTCCAGAGCGGGATCGGGCTCATCATCTGGCCCCGCGCCTTGTACGGCGTCAGGCAGAGCGGCGAGCGACCCTCGATCGACACGGTGAAGTCCGTCCCGACCGGCGTCGTCACGCGCACGCGCTTCTTGTCCTGAAGGGCCGCGACTGCGTCCTTCGTCCGCTGGGCGGATCGTTCGAGATCCTCGCGGGTCAGGCCCCACTCGCCCATGCCAGGCTCGATCGAGGCGATCTTCCCGTTCGCCTCACACGTCTCCCGGACGGCGTTGATGTGCGCAAAGCGATTCGCCCACTCGAGGTTCGCGATGATGATCACCTCGTCGGAGCCGACCATCGCGCGATGAAGGTTCGCCGGAGGCGCCATCGGAAAGTGGACGTCAGCCCGCCCGCGGCGTACCTGAAACTCGTTGTTCATGATCACGGGCCACGCGCCGCGCTCGACACAGACGCTCGCGACAGCGGCGGCCTCGTCGGCGCGGTCGTCGTCGCAGATGATCGTGACGACGTCGCCCTCCTCGACGGAGAAGCACACGTCGACGATGAGCGCGGCGTCCTCCAGGAGGCTCGTAGGCTCGACTGCGGTTGCCATCACCATCACCCTTTCTCGATTGCGTGTTCTCGTGTGAACCGTGGCAGCACCTCGCGCGCGAAGCGTCCGACCTGGTCGAACTGGTCGATGGCGCCGAAGCGGCAGATGAAGTGGTCGACCCCGGCTTCGGCGAACGCCGCGATCCAGTCGGCGATCTGATCCGGCGTGCCGACGGGGCCCCAGTTCGAGAGGTCCATCGCCTGCGAGAGCTCGGGGTAGTACTTCGAGATGTAGTCGCCGAACGCCGTGCGTGCCTCGTCCTCCGAGTCGCCGATGTTCATCGTCACCTGGTAGGAGATGACGAGCCGGTCGAAATCGGCCTCGAACCGGTCGGCCGAGCGCCGCAGCCAGTCGAGCTGCTCGACGAGCTCCTCCGGATGCTGCGCGCGGCAGCACGTCATCCAGCCGTCGCCGTAGCGGAGGATCCGCCGGGTGGCGGCCTCTAGGCGGCGCTCCATCACGTCGGCGGGGGCGTCCCCCTTCAGCCTCGGGTTCGAGACGACCCAGATCGGCGGCGGTTGCTGCAGAGGCATCAGCGGCCCCATCTCCGTGCCCGAGTAAAACCCGACGTCCTCGTACTCGAGGAAGCGCCCCGCGAACGTCACGCTCCCTTTCGTCCAGAGCTCGCGCACAACGGCCAGGCCCTCCTCGAACAGAGAACCGCGGCGCACGTAGTCGAGGCCGAGCGCCTCGAACTCGCGGCGAACGCCCTCCTCAGGGTTGCCCATCCCCGTGCCGAAGATCGTCCGGCCGCCCGAGATCTGGTCGAGCGTCGCCCATTCGAGCGCAAGATAGAGCGGGTTTCTCGTCGAGGAGACCATGCATGCGGTGCCGAGCTTCACACGTGACGTGCGTTGGGAGATCGCCGAGAGGAGCGCGATCGGTTCATACCGCGGCTTCGAGAACAGGCTGTCGCCGACCCAGACGGAGTCGAATCCCGCTGCCTCCACCACCTCGGACAGGTCGAGCAGCATCCCGAGGTCGTAGTCCGGCGCGATCAGCGGCTCCCGGTTGTTGAGGTTGACCCCGAACTCGAGCTCCCCATTCACGCTGGCGCCCTCTCGGTCGCAGGCTCGTGGTCCTCGACGAGGAGGCGAATCTGCGGCACGCGGATGTGCTCGGACACGAGATGGACCGTTCGCTCGACGTCGCCTGCCTTCGCGGCTCGCAGGATCGCCCGGTGCTCGGCGACCGAGCGGCGAACGTCGCCGCGCAGCTCGAGCGAGCGGAGCCGGTGGCGGTCGATCTGCCCCCGGAGCTGCCGGTACAGGTCGGCCAACATCCGGTTCCCGGCGGCGTCGAAGAAGACGAGGTGAAAGGCGGTATTGGCCTCGAAGAAGCCGTGCACATTGCCGGACGTGCCGCACGCGGCCATCGCCTCGATCGCACGCTCGAGTGCACTCACGTCCTCGGCGGTGAGCTTCGCCACGGCCAGGCGCACGGCCATCGTCTCGAGCGCCTCACGCACCTGGTAGGCCTCGATGAACTCGTCACCGGAGAGCGCACGGACGACAGCTCCGCGACGCGGCCTGATCGTGACGATCCCCTCGGTGGCGAGCCGCCCAAGCGCCTCGCGGACCGGGCCGCGGCTGACTCCGAGGGACTCCGCGAGCGCGACCTCGGACAGCTCCGTGCCGGGTGTCATGCGCCCGGAGAGGATCTCGTCGCGGAGGTGGTCGTGCACGCGCTCCCACAGAGTCCGGCCGTCGAGCGTCGCGGTTGCCGTCGTGTTGGTGGACTCGCTGTTTGCCGTTTGCATCGAGGGTCGAAGGGTTGTATAAACGCCCCGTTGATTGTCAACAGTCGGCAGCCGACCCTACTACGCACACCGTCGGCGGGCAAGGAGGAACGGAAAGCACGATGATGGGCGACGGTTGTCCACGAGCCAGGGGCAATCGAGTCGAGAGGAGAGGAGAGTTCTTCGTGATACGTAAGCGACCACGTGCCATCCGCGTCGCGGCCATCGTCGTGGCCCTCGGCGTTCTCGCGGGAGCGGCCTACGCCGGCACCGCCCGCCACGCCGCCAAGGTCACCAACGTACAGATCGCGACTCCGGCCAAGGTCACCGACTACGGCTGGAACCAGGTCGGCGTCAACAACGCCAAGGCCGCGGCCACGGCGGCAGGCGCCAGCTTCAAGGCGACCACCAACATCGGCTACGACAAGACGGACGTCGTGCTGCGCCAGCTCGCCAAGAGCGGGGCGAACTTCATCATCCCGCACGCGAGCGGCTACAACACGAGCGCGTCGCGGCTTGCCCCGCAGCTGAAGGTGCCGATGATCACCTATGACGATCCGAAACTGCTCGTCAAGAACTACGTCTCCAACATCACCACCTCGAGCCAGGAGGGCGCGTACCTCGCCGGCATCCTGGCCGCGAAGACGACGAAGGAGCACAAGCTCGGCATCGTCATCTCGGCCGCCGATCCCAACTGGTACAAGATGAGCGGCGGCTTCGCGGCCGGCGTTCGCAGCGTCGACAAGGCGTCGAAGATCTACTTCGTCACCATCAGCAAGTACGGCTACGACGACGCGGCCGGCGGGAAGCGCGTCGCCTCCACCGTCATCAGCCAGGGCGCCGACGTGCTCATGACGATGGGCGACGGCGCGACGTTCGGCTACCTCAATGCGGTCAACACGCAGAAGGCCGGGCACAAGGTCTGGATGATCGGCGACATCGGCGACCTGACGCCGATCGACAAGCAGCACGTCTTCCTGTCCTCCGTGCTCTGGACCTTCACGAAGCAGTACGCGGCCGCCATCAAGGACATCAACGCCGGCACGTACGGGACGCACGGCTACAACCTGAGCCTCAAGAACGGTGGCGTCTCCCTGCTCAAGACGAAGTACATCCCGGCTTCCGTCTGGAAGCAGATCCAGTTGGCGAAGGCCGGCATCGTCAGCGGCAAGATCAAGGTCCCCGACTGCTCGACCAAGGGCTGCGTCGACAACCTCATCGAGTAAAGCCGCTTCGCACGACGGGCATCCGCGGTGGCTTCGGCCGCCGCGGATGCCCGAGCTTTGAGGAGACTGCCACCGTGAGCGCGCTCGACGGACCAGGACCTCCCTCCCCGATCAGCCCGCCGATCGTCGAGCTGATCGGTATCAGCAAGGCCTACCCCGGCGTCCAGGCGAACGACGACATCAGCCTCTCCCTGCGCGCCGGTGAGGTGCACTGCCTGTTCGGAGAGAACGGCGCCGGGAAGTCCACGCTCGTCGGGATCCTCTCGGGCCTCGTTCGCCCCGACGCAGGCCGTGTCAGGGTCGATGGCGTCGAGGTCTCGATCGACTCACCGCGAACCGCGCTCGAGCTCGGCGTCGGCACGGTCTACCAACACTCGACGCTCATTCCCGCGATGACGGTGCTCGAGAACCTCATGCTCGGCGACACGCGCCGCTGCGCGTCGACGCGTCGGGGGCGCGAGAGCGGCTCGCCGAGCTCGCGGCGAGGCTCGCCGTCGAGGTCGACCCCCAGGCGAGGGCGGTCGACCTCGCGCTCGGCGCCCAGCAGCAGGTGGAGATCATCAAGGCGCTCTGGCGAGGCTCGCGTGTACTGATCCTCGACGAGCCCACCTCGATGCTGACGCCGCAGGCGTTCGCCGACCTCGAGCACGTGCTCGGAAGGCTGAAGGATGAGGGCCAGGCAATCGTCTTCATCACGCACAAGCTCCACGAAGCGCTCTCGCTGGGAGACCGGATCTCGGTGTTACGTCACGGGAAGCTCGTCGGCTCGATCGAGCCCGACGAGCTCGCGTCGAAGTCGCCCGACGAGCTGCGCGCGAGCAGCTGCTCGAGACGATGTTCGGGGAGGAGACGGCCACGCTCACCGACGTGGCGGAGCTGCACGACGAGCTGCCCGAGCGCGAGCACACGACGCACGTGGAGAGCGAGTCGGCCCTCGAGCTGCGTGAGGTATCGGCTGCCGGCGTGGGAACGGAGATCGGGATCGAGGACGTGAGCCTCACGCTCGGCCTTCGGCGAGATCCTCGGCGTCGCCGGGATCGACGGGCACGGCCAGCGCGCGCTCGCCGAGGTGATTGCGGGCCAGCGCGCGGTCGCTCGCGGCGCGATCCTGCTCTACGACGCCCCGATCAGCCGACCTCTCTGTCGCCGCGCGGCAGAGGCTCGGCCTGCGCTATGCGACCGACGATCGCCTCGGAGAGGGCATCGTGAGCGCGCTGTCTGTCGGCCTGAATCTCTTCCTCAAGCGGATCGGTCAGCGGCCCTTCTGGCGGCACGGTCGGATCCAGCGAGCTGTCATCGTCCGCCGCGCCGAGGAGCTCGTACGAGACTTCGATGTGCGCACTCCGGGGGTCTCCACGCGGGCGGGCACGCTCTCGGGCGGGAACATCCAGAAGGTGATCCTCGCTCGCGAGCTCTCCTTCGACCCCAAGGTCGTCGTGTTCCACAAGCCGACGTACGGGCTCGACGTGAAGACGACGACCGTCGTCCGCGACATGATCCGCGACCTCGTACGGAGGCGGTGGCGCCGCGCTCGTCGTCTCCACCGACCTGGACGAGCTGATCGAGATCTGCGACCGGATCGCGGTGCTCTCCCGCGGGCGCCTCGTCGGTGTGCTCGACAACGGTCCGGGCGTCGCACAACGCGTCGGCGGGCTGATGGTGGGGCACGAGGTACAGGCGGCAGCCTGATGACGGACACCGCGGTGCAGACAACGGCGCGCCACCGCCGCGTCCGGCCACCGGCCTCGGGGACCCGTGCGGCGGACGTCGTCATCCGCTCGCTCGTCCCGCTCGTGCTCGCGCTCCTCGCCGGAGGCATGCTGCTTGCGGTGCTCGGCGTGAACCCGTTCTCCTTCTACGGCAGCGTCTGGACGTACGGCGTCTCGGACGGAAATTGGGAGCAGAGCGCCGTCACGATGATCCCGTTCCTCCTCATCGCCATCGGGCTGATCGTGATCTTCCGCGCGAACATCTGGAACCTCGGCTACGGCGGCCAGTTCGCGCTCGCCGCCGCCCTCGTCGCCGGTCTCGGCCCCTGCGCTGACCACCCACCTGCCGCTGGCGGTGCGCGTCGTCCTCCTCTTCCTGCTCGCGGGCTCGGCCGGTGCGACGTGGACGTTGATCCCGGCGGTGCTCGAAGGCCCGCTACGGGACGAACGAGATCATCACGACGCTGATGATGTCCTTCATCGGCGTCGACATCGCCGACTTGCTGATTCAGGGGCCGTTCCAGGATCTGGCGGTCCAGACGCCGCAGACGCGATCCCGTCGACCTCGACAAGCTGATGCCGCCGATTCCCGGCACGACCATCGACGCCAGCCTCATCGTTGCCCTGGTCTTCGTCGGGGCCGTGCACTTCGTGCTGACCAGAACGGCCTTCGGGCTGCGCCTGCACGTCCTCGGCCTGAACCCCCGGGCCGCCAGGCACGTCGGCGCGAACGTTCCCCGCCTCATCATCACGGCTTCCTCATCAGCGGTGGCCTGATCGGCATCGCTGCTGCGGCATGGCTGCTTAGCCCCCTGCGGGATACGTCCGGGCCGATCAGATCCCGAACTTCGGAGACTTGATCATTCCCTTCGTCTTCCTCGCACGTCTCAACGCGGTCGCCGTCGTGCCCTTCGTCGCCTTCTACGCGGTGCTCTTCACGGGCGGCGACCTGGCCACGACCTCGGTGAACCTACCCGACCGACTTCCTGCTCGTGCTCGTCGCGCTCATCCTGTTGTTCATGACGGTGATCGAGTACCTCGGCCGCAAGCGGGAGCTGGGCGGGAGCTACGTCTGCCCTGGCCTCAAGCGCTGCTGAGGTCGCCGATCCGCAGGCAGGCACCGTGACCACGCTGGTCGCCAGTGAGATCGTCACACGGCTGTTCTGGACGAGCGTGGTCGCGGGCGGCCTGCTCGCCGGGCTGCCGCTCATGTTCACCGCCTTGGGTGAGACGATCGCCGAGCGGGCCGGCGTTCTCAACATTGGGCTCGAGGGCATGATGCTCGTCGGCGCCTACTTCGGCTTCCTCGGCGCCTATTACGGCCACACGGTGTGGCTCGGCTATCTCGACCGGGATGGCTGCCGGGGGGTTCGCGTCGGTCTTCATGATCGTGCTCTGCATCTGGCGCGGATTCGATCAGATCGTCGTCGGGATCGCGATCACCCTTGCCGGCGAAGGGATCACGAGTGTCCTCCAGGGAGCGCAATTTGGCTCGACGTATCCGTCCCTGGGGGCTACGCCGACGGTCTCGATCCCACTCCTCGACCGCATCCCGGTCGTCGGAACGAGCCTCTTCGACCAGCCCCTCGTCGTCTACCTCGGCTTCGCGCTGATCGGCATCGTGGCTTGGATCTTTCGCTCGACGAACATCGGCCTCAACCTCAGAGCGGCCGGGGAGAAGCCCGAAGCGCTTGACGCCGCAGGGGTCGGCGTCGTCGCGACGCGCAGCCTCGCCGAGCTCGCGTGCGGCGCGCTCGCAGGTCTCGGGGGCGCCTACCTCTCGATCTCGGTAGCCGGGGTCTTCACGCCCTTCATCACCCAGGGCCAGGGGTTCATGGCGATTGTCATCGCCATGCTCGCCCGCGGCAAGCCGCTCGGCGTGGTGCTCGGCTCGTTCCTCTTCGGCGTCTCGCTTGCGCTCGGCGACTCGTTGCAGATCGCCGGCATCAACATCTCCGTGGACGTGATCAACATGCTGCCCTTCGTCGCCATTATCGTCGCGCTGATGCTCTTCGGACGGCGCGCCTACCTGCCGCCGGCACTCGCGATCCCCTACGTGCGCGGCGCGCGCTAGAAAGGAGTCCCACGTGCACGAACCCGACTTCACGCTCAGCGCGGGGCCGACGATGGCCTACCCGCGCGTCCTCGCGGCCCAGGGCGCCCCAATCACCTACCACTACGACCCGGCGTTCCTGGAGTCGTTCCGCCGCACGGAGCGCAAGTTGGCGGAGATCTTTCTCACGAAGAGCGACGTGCTGCTCATGCAGGGCGAGGCCGTGCTCGGGCTCGAGGCGGCGGTGCGCGGGCTCGTCCGGCTGGGCACGCCGGTCCTCAACCTCGTCTCGGGGGTGTTCGGCAAGGGCATGGGCTACTGGCTCAAGGACTTCGGCGCCGAGCTCCACGAGCTCGAGGTGCCCTACAACGACGTGGTCGATCCGGCCGACGTCGAGCGCTACCTCGACGAGCATCCCGAGATCGAGCTGCTCACGGTCGTCCACTCCGAGACGCCGTCGGGGACGCTGCACGACGTCGCGGCGATCGGGCCGATCGCCCGCGCACACAACGTGATGACGCTGGTCGACTGCGTGTCCTCCCTCGGCGGGATCGAGTTCCGGACGGACGACTGGCAGATCGACGTTGCCGTCGCGGGGGCGCAGAAGTGCCTCGGCGGCCCGCCGGGGATCTCGCTCATGACCGTGAACGACGCGGCGTGGGTGCGCATCCGGACGAACCCGGCGGCGCCGCGCGCGTCGTTTCTCTCCATGCTCGACTGGAAGGAGCAGTGGATCGAACGGGGACAAGTTCCCCTTCACGCCCTCGGTCGTCGACATGCACGGGATCGAGGCGAGCTGCGACGTGCTCTTGGAAGAAGGCCTCGAGGCGTCGATCACGCGCCACGAGCTCGCCGCCCGGGCGTGTCGGGCGGGGGTCAGGGCCATGGGGCTTGAGCTCTGGCCCCGGAGCGACGAGATCGCCGCCGCGTGCGTGACGGCGATCGCGGTTCCCGAGGGGCTCACCGACGTGCAGGTACGCGGACACTGCCGGGAGCGCTACGGCGTCATGATCTCGGGTGGCCAGGGAGCGGGCAATCTCGTGCGCATCGGGCATATGGGGCCGACAGCGCGCTCGCTCTACCCCGCCGTCGGGCTCGCCGCTGTCGGGCGGACGATCGTCGGACCTCGGCGTCCCGCTGAAGATCGGCGACGGCATCGAGGCGACCTTCGAGGCTCTCTGGCGGAGGGCACGGCGGTGCGCGTGCGTGACCCTGCCGCCGTTCGATCTTCATCGGCCGCAGTCGCTCGAGGATGCGACCGAGCTCGCCGATCGCTACGGCGAGGACGCCGCCTTCTACTGTGGCGGCACCGAGCTTCTGCTCCTGCTCAAGCTCGGCTTCGCCTCCTTCGGCCACCTCGTCGATCTCAAGGCGATCGACGAGCTCGCCGGCATTCGCGCCGAGAACGGCCACCTCGTCGTCGGTGCGGCAGTAACGCACCGGGAGCTCGAGCGGTCGACGCTCGTCCGCGAGCGTCTCCCCGCGCTCGCCGCCATGGAGCGGTCGTGTTGCGAACCTGCGCGTTCGCGAAGTGGGCACGCTCGGAGGCAACCTCTGCTTCTCCGATCCGCACTCGGATCCCGCGACCTTTCTCCTCGCCCTCGACGCGGAGCTCGAATGCCGGCGCGGGGGCGAGGCGCCCCGCACGGTCGCCGTGGGCGCGTTCGTGCTCGGCCCCTACCAGACGGCGTTGCGCGACGGCGAGGTGCTCACGTCGATCAGGATTCCCGAGCTCGACGCAGGCAGCCGTGGTCGAGCACGCGAAGTTCTCCGTCCACGAGCGCCCGACGGCGACGGTCGCATGCCTCGTCCGCTTCGAAGACGGTCTCGTGGCCGAGACGCGCGTGGCGATCGGGTCGGTGGGCGCGCGTCCCGTGCGGGCGGCGGCGGCGGAGGAGCTCCTGACCGGCGTCCCTGCGGACGAGCTGGGCTCCGACGTGCTTGCCGAGGCGGGCGAGAAGGCGGCCGAGGCTGCAGCCCCGGTCGACGACGCGGGCGGTTCCGCGGACTACAAGGCGCAGCTCGTGCGCGTCCTCGTAGAGCGAGCAATCAGAAAGGCGTTAGCGGCGTGATCGACGACGCGACAGTGCTGGCCGAGGTCGACGCCCAGGCCGGTGCGCTACGGGAAACGATCCGCTTCGTTCATGCGCATCCCGAGCTCGGGCATGAGGAGCGGCGGTGCGCCGCGTACCTGGTCGAAACCCTCGCCGCCGGCGGTCTCGATGTCGAGCAGGGCGTCGCCGACATGGAGACCGCCTTCCGGGCGATCCTCACCGGCGGCCGGCCCGGGCGCTCGGTCGGGATCGTGTGCCTCTACGACGCCGTCCCCGCAGTCCGTCCGGATGGACGCGTCGAGGCCGTCCACTCCTGCGGCCACGGACCCATCGCGGGCGGGGTCGTTGCGGCCGCCCTCGCACTCGGGTCTCTCCGCGACGAGCTGACCGGGTCAGTCGTCGTCGTCGGCTGTCCTGCCGACGAGATCCACGCGCCGGGCACGGTCGCGCGTGGCGGCGGCAAGGCGGTGAGCGCTGCGGCCGGCGTCTGGGACGGGCTCGACGTGGCGCTCTACGCGCACCCGGAGTTCATCGACACGGTCACACAGCGCTCGTTGTGGATGCGCCGGGATCGCGCGACGATCGCCGGCTCGCGCTCGCTGACCGGCGAGGCGCAGCTCCCGCTCGAGGCCGCAGTGGCCGCGATCCATGCCGAGCGCTCCGGGCGGATCATGCTCGAGCGGCTCCTGGTCGACGGCGACGTCGAAGAGGGGACAGGGCTCGTGCTACAGGCGACCTTCCTGCTCTGGGGCGACGATGAGCCCGAGCTCGCCGAGCAGGCGGCCGCCGTGCGCACGGCGCTACCACAGGCGGTCTGGGAGGAGGGCGACGTCGTCGCCGGCGTGCGCCCGGATCCCGCCGTCACCGCCGCGGTCGCGGATGCATTCCGCGCGGCGAAGCGCAATTTCGTGGACGACCCCCCTCCGCTGCCCTTCGCCACGGACTTCGGCAACGTCTCGCAGCGCGTGCCGGCGGCGCTGATCGGGGTCGGACGCGAAGGCGGCTGGGCCTTCCACACGGACGAGGGAGCTGCGCAGTTCGCATCGACGGACGGCGAGGACGCCGCGCGGATCCTTGCTCAGGTGCTCGCGCTCTCAGCCGTTCGACTGACGGCCGACGACTGACAGGCGCCGCGCGCACGCGATCTGCGCGGCCACGCGGTCCTGCCGGCCCTGGTCGGGCTGACGCCATGGAAGGTAGGACAGCCGGTTCCGATCGAGGATCGCGCAGTAGGCCTCCACGTGCGGGTCGCCGAAGTTCACGTTGCAGCGAAACGCGGTGAGGCCTCGCACGCGGGCACGCGTCGGCACGCAGGCGACCCAGTGCGGCGGCAGGTCGCGGGCAACGAGGGTTGCTCGCAAGGTGCTGGCCACGTTCGTGCCCGTGACGGCATGGGACGCGTTGCCCCCGCAGCCGGAGGCGACGAAGAAGAAGCCGGCCACGGCAAGCACGGGCCGGAGGAGCTTCATGTACGGCGGAACGGGCGCGTGAGCGAGGCCCAGATCGCACGCAGCGTGAGTCGGAGGCCACCGACTGGACGAACCGGCTCTTGAGTGGGCATGGCCACGGCGGCTTCGTCCTCGCTCCGAAGCTGCCTTGCGAGGCACTCCGCGAACTGCCGCGTCAGCTGCTCCGCGACGCTGCCGACGACGGGCCGCCCGTACTGCGCGACGGCGCCCTGAAGGGTGAGCTCGGTGGCGATGTCGACCCTCGTCCCCTCATCGACCGGGACGAGCGACGAAAGGATCGTCGCCTCCGCGCCGCCCCGTCCGCGTGCTTCCCGCGCCTTGATCACGAGCACCGCGCGCCGCGCCGCCCCGTCGAGCTCGGTCCTTCGCACCTCGGAGCGAAACTCGAGCGTGATCGGCCCGAGCTTCACGCGCTGCCGCACCTCCCACGTGCTGTCGTCGATCGTCCGCTCGAGCGACGCGCCGGGCATGCACGGGACGACACGCGGGACATCCGCGAGCAGCGACCATGCCGCGTCCGGTGATGCGTCCACTTCGAAGCTGTTCTCGATCAGCATCGCCGCGAATCTAGCGATCGAGAAGGTGAGCGAACGGGTAGACAGCGATGCGACGCGCGGCCCGGGCGATGACGGCGGTAGTAATCGCGCACCTTGGCACGGTTGCCGCAGAGGAGCATAGAGCACCGCTTCGCGGACAGTTCGGCGAGTCGTAGAAGGCCCAGCCGCAGGTCGGGCACACCTTGAGGCGCTCCCAGCTGCCGTCGATCGATGCCGCGAGCACGTGCGCGAGCAGGCGGCCGAGCGCGCCTGCTCCGGACGCGGCCGGATCGAGCCAGGCTGGGCAAACCGCCTACGGCGATCAGCTTGCGACTGCTTCTGAACCGAGGCCTCAGACTAGAGGTCGTGAGCCGGCTCCTCGTTCACTCCAGCATGGTGATCACGGAACGTGCGTATGCCAACTCCTCGCGCCCACCAATAGCGATGAGTTCCTCGCTGTCCTCTCGGACGAGCGTCAGCTCGTTAGGCAACAAGCTCGAACCGCCCACCCCCAGCAGTGGATAGAAACAACCGCTGCGATGGGGAAACGGCTTCAAATGGACGTTGAGGCGGCGTTTTCGTGGAGAGAACCGCTGCTCTATCCACTGAGCTACGCGGGCTCTTGCCGGCCACGATAGCCGAGGTCTTGCCTGGCCTCCGTGGTTCCGAGCAGGCGGAATCCGCAGGAGCGCTCTTCTTCTGGCGGAAGAAGCCCGCGTCCGAGCGCCTCGATCTCCGCGCCCTCGGAGCCCGCCTGCTCGGATCTACTAGCCGACCCTTGACCGGCGGTCGCGGCCAATCCCCTGATGGCGGATCGGGGTTTACCCTGACGGCGCGGCGACCAGCGCCTGCGACGGTGACCGGACGAAAGGAGGCGCGATGAGCACTCTCTGGATCATCGTCGTGTTGGCGTTCGTAGTCTCCGTGCTTGCGGTGGTCGCGTACGCGCTGTTCGAGATGAGCCCGTTCGCCCACCATGTCGATCGATTCCGCGATACGCGGTCCGGCAGGCGGCTCTGGGAGACCCCACACCTTGAGACACGCGACGAGTTCGAGCACACGCACGAGGCGTGACGACGGCTGACCCGACGGCGCCGCGGTGAGCGATACGCTTGCGCGATGAAGCGCGCTTCACGGGTCTTCCCGCTCGTCTTGCTGGTCGCGGTCGCAGGCATCTCGTCGGCGCAGGCCGCGTCCATCCCGGCGCCGAGCGCAACGCTGAGAGCGATCGCACAGATTCCTGTCGCGCGGTTCCCGGCGGCGGTGCTACGCGACAAGGACGCCGAGCGAGGCACGTTGACGCTGAGCGTGCCCATCTCGCTCGCACCGAGGGTCACGGCCCACGTGAGAAGCGACACCGCCGGTGTGATCGGCCGCGCCTCCCGCGTCGGCAATCAGCTCCTCTTCCGATTCACGAGGATCACCTATGCCGTTGCGCCGATCAGCCTTCCCGGTGGCCTGAAGGTCGGGGCCCAGCGGATCGCGCTCGATTCGAGCCAGCCCAACACGCTGGCCATCGACCTCCGCACCGGCAAGCTGACCCGTAACTTCCACTGGCTCCTGACGGCGACGAATGCGCTCTACGACGGGAGCCGCACCCTGGCGCTCGGCGACACGGGGCGAGCCGGTGTCGCAACCGTCAAGAGCCTCGGGTACGACCGCTACAGCATTCGCCTACTTACGGCGTGGAAGAGCCAGTTCACGCTCAAGACCTGGACCGTCGGCGGCAAGACGCTGCCGAGCGGCAAGATCGACGCGAAAGCGGACTTCGACGGAACCTACATCCTCGACTTCGCGAAGTAGGGCGGTCGAGACGATCGAGGGCAAGCCGCCCGCAGACGGAGCGAGAGGCGCGTACCCGGACACAGCGGTCGACGCGATCCTCGTTGTCTCGTTCGGCGGGCCGGAGGGCATGGACGACGTGCTGCCCTTCCTCGCGAACGTCATCCGCGGTCGCTCGACGCCGCCCGAGCGGCTCGAGGAGGTGGCGCACCACTACGCGCTCTTCGACGGCGTCAGCCCGATCAACGCGCAGAACCAGGCCCTGATCGACGCGCTCCGGATCGAGCTTGGAGAACACGGTCTCGACCTGCCGATCTACTTCGGCAACCGGAACTGGCGCCCGTTCCTGGTCGACGCCGTGCGCGAGATGCAAGACGACGGCGTCCGTCGGGCGCTTGCGTTCTTCACCACGGGCTTCAGCTCGTACTCGAGCTGCCGGCAGTACCGGGAGAACATCGAGGATGCGCAGGCAGCGGTCGGGCCGGACGCGCCCGAGGTGGCGAAGATCCGCTCGTTCTTCAATCACCCCGACTTCGTCGCCGCGAACGTCGACCACGTCGGGAGTGCGCTCGAGGCGATACCGCCTGACCGGCGTGGAGGCGCCCATGTCGCCTTCACGGCGCACTCGATTCCGCTCGCGATGGCCACCCGGTCGCGCTACGAGCAGCAGCTCGGGGAAGCGGCCCGGCTCGTCGCGGAGGGTGTCGGCGCCTCTGACTACGCCGTCGTCTACCAGAGCCGAAGCGGCCCGCCCCGGGTGCCCTGGCTGGAGCCCGACGTCTGCGACCATCTCCGCTCCCTCGCGGTACGCGGCGTGACAGACGTTGTCGTCTCTCCGATCGGCTTCGTCTCCGACCATATGGAGATCATGTTCGACCTCGACGTCGAGGCGCGCGCGGTTGCGGAGGAGGCGGGAATCAACCTGGTGCGCGCCCCGGCGCCCGGGACGCACGCCGCGTTCGTGGCGATGGTCCGCGAGCTGATCCAGGAGCGTCTCGATCCGAGCCTCCCGCGACGGGCGCTCGGCTCGCTCGGGCCGGGCCATGACGTGTGCCTGGCTGGTTGCTGTCTGGCGGGTTAGAGGCCGTTCGTCCGCTCGGCCAGCTCGCGGTCGCGATCGGTGATCGCATTCGCGGAGTGGGTTCGCCAGCGGAGAACGACGCGGCCCCAGCCGAGCTCGATGTCGGGATGGTGGTTCTCGGCCTCGGCCAGCTCGCCGACGCGGTTGACGAAGGCAAGCGCCTCGCGAAAGTCAGGGAATGGAAACTCGCGCTGCAGCGCCCCGTCGACCTCGCTCCATCCATCCGGAACACCCACGGAGGAAGTATGCAGCCGATCAGGCCGCGCCGCGCAGGACGAGCCGCTGGCCGTTCATCGCCGAGGCCGCGTCCGAGCAGAGGTATGCGATCGCCTCGGCGACCTGTTCGGCCGGCGTCGATCCGGCGAACGACTCGTCGGGCTGCTCGGCTCGCATCTGCGGGCGTGACGATCGCCCCGCCCACGACGACGATGTTCGCCGTTGCGCCGGTGCCACGGAAGCGATCGGCGAGTGCGAGCGTCCACGCCTCGGACGCCGCCTTGGCCGCCGCGTAGCTCGCGTTGCCGCTCGTCGGTGCCTGCGCCTGGACGGTCGAGACGAGCACGACGCGGCCCTGGCTCTCGATCAGAAGCTGCGCAAACGCGCGCGTCGTGTTCTGCAACGTCTTGAGCAGGAGGCGTTCGAGCCAGTCCCAGTCGTCCGGCGGGCTGCTCGTCGATCGGCGTCCCGCCTCGCCAGCCGCCGACCATGTGCACGAGGCCGTCGACCCGGCCCCGGCGCGCGACGATCGCCTCGGCCCAGGCTCGAGTGGCCTTCTCGTCGGTGAGGTCGACCGCATGGGTCCCGCGCCGGTCGCTCCTGCTCGGCCGCCACCGCAGCGGGCTTCGCCTCGTCCCGACCGGCGAGCTCGAGCGCCGCACCGTGGCCGGCGAGCCGCTCCACCACGATCGGCCCGAGATTGCCCGCCGCGCCCGCGATCGCGATCACCTTCCCATCGAGCTCGATCACGGAGCCAGCCTAGCCGCGCTGCCCGCGCGCGGAAGGCTTCGATTACTCTCACCGCCGTGGCCGTTCAGCATCCGCGAGCTGATCGACCAGAACGCGGGCCGGGAGCTCGAGCTACACGCGCGCACGATCAACCCGCAGTTCGTGCGCATGCTGCGGACGATCGGCTTCGACCGCCACTGGGCGCGCGGCGAGGGCGCGTACCTCTTCGACGACGAGGGCAACCGCTTCCTCGACATGCTCGGCGGCTTCGGCATGTACAACGTCGGGCGCAACGAACCCGCGGGTGCGCGCGGCGCTCGCACGAGGGGCTCGACCTCGAGCTGCCGGGCCGGGTCGCTCTCGGCGTCACGCAACCGGCGGGGCTGCTCGCCGAGGCGCTCCTCGAGCGCGCGCCGTCGAGCCTCGGCCGCGTTCTGTTCACGAGCTCGGGCACCGAGTCGGTCGAGGCTGCGATCAAGCTCGGCCGGGCGGCGACGGGCCGATCGCCGCGTCGTCTCCGTCGAGCACGGCTTCCACGGGCTGACGCTCGGCGCGCTCTCCGCGAACGGCGGCCCGCGTTCACGGAGCGCTTCCAGCCACTGCTTCCGGGCTTCTCGCACGTCCCGTTCAACGACCTCGACGCGCTCGAGGCGGAGCTGCGGCGCGAGGACGTGGCCATGTTCATCACGGAGCCGATCGTCGGCCACGGCGTGCGGCTCCCCGACGCCGGGCTACCTGCGAGGGCGCGCAGGCGCTCTGCCGCCGCTACGGGACGCTCTTCTGCGTCGACGAGGTGGCGACGGGCTTCGGCCGCACCGGGCGCATGTTCGCGTGCGAGCACTGGGGGCTCGAGCCGGACGTGATGACGGTGTCGAAGGCGCTGTCCGGCGGCTACGTGCCGATCGGCGCGTGCCTCTTCTCGACCGAGGTGTTCGACGCCGTCTTCGACTCGATGGAGCACGCGCTCAGCCACGGCTCGACGTTCGCCCCGAACGACCTCGGCGTCATCGCCGGGCTGGCCATGCTCGCACGAGCTCGAGGAGCAAGGTCTCGTCGAGCGCTCGGCCCGGATCGGCCAGCTGCTGCTCGAGCGCACCCGTCCACTCGTCGAGCGCTACGACGTGGTGCAGGACGTCCGCGGCCTTGGGCTCTTCTGGGGGATCGAGTTCGGCGAGCCCGGCCGGTCGGCGTACGTGGCGGATGCTCGAGCGGGTGCAGCGCGGGATCTTCTCCCAGCTCGTCGTCGTGCCGCTCTTCTCCGACCACCACGTGCTGATCCAGGTCGCAGGCCACGAGATGAACGTCGTCCGCGCGCTGCCGCCGCTCGTCCTGTCCGAGGAGGACGTCGACTGGTTCGCCAGAGGCGCTCGACGCCGTGGTCGCCCGGGCGCAGAAGATGCCGTCCGCGATGACCCGGTTCGCGCTTCAGGCCGCCAAGGCGGGGCGGAAGTCGAGGGCGACGGCCTGACGCGCTAGCTCTCGCGCGGTTCCCAGCGGAACCAGCGCATCGCCGCCAGCGCACCGGCGAGCCCCCAAGCACCGACGACCGCCGCCGATCGCCAGTTCGTCCAGATCTGCTCTCCGTGCAGGAGGATGTCTCGCATCATGCGGATGAAGTAGGTGAGCGGCAGGACGTCCGCGATCGTCCGCAGGAACAGCGGGAACGAGTGTGCCGAGAAGAATGCTCCCGAGACGAACGCCATCGGCAGGTAGATGGCGTTCACGACCGCGGATGAACCCTCGGCTGAGCGGATCGCGGCGGTCAGGGCCAGGCCCATGGCCGCGAAGGCCACGCCTCCGAGGAGCAGGGCGAGCACAAGAGACAGCCAGCGCTCGGGGAATGGCACCCCAAAGAGGACGCGACCCAGCACGATCAGCGCGGCCGCCTCGAGCGCGTAGACGAGAAGGGTAGAGGCGAGCACGCCCCCGATGAAGGACGCTGTCGGCATCGGCGTCCCACGCACCCGCTTCAGGATCCCGTCCTCGCGGCGGATCACCGTCGTGATGCACAACCCCGCGAAGGCCGTCGCGATCACGCCGTAGCCGAGCAGTCCCGCGAGGAGGTAGCGGGAACCCTTCACCTTCTCGATCGTGTCACTGCCGTAGACGGAGCCGAGCAGTACGAAGAAGAGGATCGGCAGGAGGAACGTGAAGAAGGCCAGCTCGCGGCTTCTCCAGAAGAGGAGCTGCTGGCCCCGGAGCTCGTGGGCGAAGTGCCTCACGCGTCGTCTTCCCCCGTCAGCGAGAGATAGATCTCCTCGAGGGTCGGGCGCCGCACGCTGAGATCCTCCAGCTCGGCTCCGGCGTCGAGTGCTTCCCCGGTCAGGTCGTGCAGGAGGCGGGTCGGTTCGCGGGTCGTGACGACGACCTCTGCGCCGTCTCGGCGGTAGCGGATCTCTGTCTCCGCGCTGTCCCCAGCGAGCTCGGCCGGCCGGCCGATCGCCGCGACGCGGCCATCGTGGAGGACAGCGACGCGATCGGCGAGTTGCTCGGCCTCGTCGAGATAGTGCGTCGTCAACAGGACGGTCTTGCCGAGCTCGCGCAGCGAGCGGATCGTCTCCCACGCTGCGCGGCGTGCGGCCGGGTCGAAGCCGGTCGTCGGCTCGTCCAGGAAGAGGATCTCCGGATCGCCGATCAGGCCGAGGCCGAGGTCGAGCCGCCGCCGCTGACCGCCCGAGAGCGTCTTCACCTTCGCATCGCGCTTCTCGCCGAGGCCGATCAGCTCGATCACCTGGCCCACCTCGCGGGGCGCGCGGTAGTAGCCCGCGAAGAGCCGGATGTGCTCGGCGACCGTGAGATTCGGGTACATCGCTGACGACTGGAAGACGATCCCGAGCTGCTCGCGCCACTCGCTCGGCGCCCGCTCGGGGTCGACGTCGAGCACGGTCACGGAGCCGCCGTCCCGCGAGCGGTACCCCTCGAGGATCTCGACCGTCGTCGTCTTGCCCGCCCCGTTCGGCCCGAGCAGGCCGAAGACTTCTCCGCGCTCGATCTCGAACGTCACTCCGCGGAGGGCCTCGTTTGCGCCGTACGACTTGCGCAGGTCCGTGACGGAGACAGCGCTCACCGCGGGCTCGCAGGGTTTCGCATGGGCTAGTGGCCGGGCTGGAGATCGATCACGGCGAGCCCGGCCGTGGGGAAGGGCGGTTCCGGGCCACCGGTGAGCGATCCTGCGACATGGCCGCAGTCGGGCTGGTGGCCGACGACGATGACGTGCTGCTCGTCGCGCTCGGCGGTCGCCGCCCTGAGTTCGGTCACGCTCATTCCGGGAGCAAGCCGCTCGTCGACCCCGACCGTCGTTCCGAGCGATCGAGCGATCTCATCGGCCGTCTCGCGGGCCCTCAGAAGCGGGCTCGTGAGCACGATCGCGTCCACTCCGACCTCGCCGGAAAGCCGCGCGCCGAGCTCGCGGGCCTGCTCGCGCCCGCGAGGAGTGAGCGATCGCAGGTCGTCCGGTTCTCCCGGAGCAGCCTGCGCGTGCCGGACGAGGTAGAGCCTCACACGGTGAGGATAGGCGGTGTCACCCGGTCAGCAGGCCGGTGACGTACATGATCAGGATGCCGGCGAGGAATCCACCCGTCACCCAGCCCGAGCGCAGGCCGCCCGGTGCGGTCCGGGACACGTAGCGACCGACCTCGACAACCACCTGAAGCGCCGCACCCGCCGCAATGGAGAAGAAGAGGACGCCCAGCAGGTCGCTCGTCAGGAAGCCGCCGATCCAGGCACCGGGGATCGTAGGAGCTCCGGCGATGAGCGTCAGCCAGCCGAGCCGTGCCAGCGACACCCGGCCGCCGTCGGCGATGGGTGCTGCAATCCCCAGTCCTTCGGTGACGTTGTGCACCATGAAGCCGACGATCAGGAAGGTGCCGAAAGCCAGCTCGCCAAGAGCGAACGACGAGCCGATGGCGAGGCCTTCTCCGAGGTTGTGCAGTCCGATCCCGATGGCAACCAGCGTCGCGAGCTGAAGTCCGCCGAGCACGTCATTTGCACCGCCTCCGCCTCGACCCAACCTCGACGAGACGAAGGTCAACCCGAGGTAGCTGGCGGCCACGCCGAGCAGGACGAGTCCCGTCCCACCGAGCGGGCCGGGCAGCGTCGCCTGTAGATCGAGCGCCTCGGCGAGCGCCTCGATGGCGAGGAACGTGAGCAGACCCGCGGTCAGGGCCATGAAGGCGGCGATCCAGTGGCGGCTCGCGGTCCGCAGTGCCGGCAGCCAGATCAGCCCGAGCGCGATCGGGAGGATGCCGACGAGGAAGCCGATCACCGCATAGCCGAGGAAGCTCTTCCCCGTCGCCGTCGGTGTCTCGACTGCGGCTGCGATGTCCTTGACCACCTGGATACCCGTCGAGCTCGTCACACCGACCGAGATCGGATCGCCGTCCACCCAGTCATATGGCACGACGATCGTGCTCGAGCGCAGTCGGTCGAGCGTGGTCGGTCCGTCGGTCGTGTACGGGACTACCGCGTTATCCACGGCCACCGAGCCGATCGTGATCTTCTCGCTCTGTGGGTTCGTGACGCGGATCTGGATCTCCCCGGGGTGGAAGGTGACGCGGCGGATGTCGAGCTGGTCGGCCGGCGGGTGGTTCGAGCCGATCAGATCGACGATCGAGCTATTCGCACCGGCGAAGAGCGAAACGACGCCGACGAGCAGGAGGATGGGCACGAGCCACCACAGCCGCCAGTACGGTGCTCTCTTTCGTTCGGGGGCGGCCGAGCTCGATTCCATCTCGCCCCGTCTCAGTCGACGACGTTGAAGAAACCCATCCAGCCGAGCTCGGTGAACTCCGACTGGTGCGCGTGGAACATGAAGTGACCGGTATTGGCGAACTCGACCTCGATGATCCCGCGCTGGCCCTGGCAGAGCATGACCGTGTCCGTGTACTCGAACTTGTCGCTCGACCCGGTGGGGTAGTAGCGGAAGAAGTCGCCGTGCAAATGGAACGAGTTGAGCAGGTCGAACTCCGTCAGGTTGGCGATGTAGATGCGGACGAGCCTCCCGCGCCTGACGGTGATCGGGTACTTCGCGTAGTAGAAGGCGAGACCGTTGACGCTGTAGAAGTTGTTCTCGCCGTCGCCATCCGTGTCGTAGCCGTTCATCACCAGGACAAGCTCCTGCGCGGGCGCGCGGGGTTCCGGTGGATCGATGATGAAGGCGCCGTACAGGCCCTTGTGGATGTGCTTCTTGAGCGGGGTGGCGTGGCAGTGGTAGAGGTGCATCCCGTACGGCCGCGCCGGAAACTCGTACGTGAAGGAGCCGCCCGGATCGACGATCTCGAAGACGCCGTCCATGTCCGACGGGTGGATGCCGTGGAAGTGGATCGTGTGCGGGTGCGAGCCGGCGTTGACGAGCTTGACTCGGAGGAGGTCGTCCTCGGTTGCGCGGATGACCGGCCCGGGCACGGTCCCGTTGTACGTCCAGGCGGCAAACGTGACCCCCTGTGCGACCTCGATCTCGCGGTCGACCGCCGTGAGGGTGTAGTCGCGGACGCGGCCAGGCTGGTGCGGAAGCGCAGGTGGAGGCTCGAGCAGATGGTCGAGATCTCCGCGGGCGCCCGGCGCCGGAACCTCGGCGCCGATCATCGCCGCGTGGCTCGACATCGCGGCATGTTCCGGCATCACCATCCCCGGCATGCTGTGGTCAGCCGCGGCAGCCTGTGCGCCTTGGTCGTACCCGGTCGCGAGGCGGACGAGCGGCGCCGCGGCCACGATGGGCACCGCCCCGGCCAGCAGTTGGCGTCTCGTCACGGGTTTAGGCATGTCTAAAGTCTATAGTTATCCGCTCGATGACCAGGGCACCGCTCAGCCAGACTGCCGAGGACTACCTCAAGGAGATCTACAAGCTCGAGACCGAGCAGGGCCGGGCCACCACGACCGCGCTCGCCGAGCGCGTCGGCGTCTCGCCTCCCTCGGCCACGGCGATGCTGAAGAAGCTCGCTGCGCTCAGGCTCGTCCGTCACGAGCCCTACCACGGCGTCACGCTGACCGGCCCCGGCGAGAAGGCCGCGATCGAGGTCATCCGGCACCACCGCCTGCTCGAGCAGTACCTCTGCGAGACGCTCGGGATGTCGATCGACGAGGTGCACGCCGAGGCCGACCGGCTCGAGCATGCGATGTCCGAGGAGCTCGAGGCGAGGATCGACGAGTCGCTCGGCTTCCCGACGCACGACCCGCATGGCGACCCGATCCCGGGGGCCGACCTCAAGTGGCCGAAAGGTCGAACGGAGAAGGGGAGCGTGGCATCGAGCGGTGCGTAGCTTCCGCTACGTCATCTGCGACGTCTTCACGGATCGTCCGCTCGAGGGGAACCAGCTCGCTGTCTTCACGGATGCCCGTGAGATCCCCGAGGAGCGGCTCCAGCCCCTTGCGCGCGAGATGAACTTCTCCGAGACGGTGTTCGTCTACCCGGCGGCCGGGGAGGGTCACGTTCGCATCCGCATCTTCACGCCGGCGATCGAGGTGCCGTTCGCCGGGCATCCGACGCTCGGCTCGGCCTTCGTGCTCGCCGGCCCGCTGCAGCTGCACGAGATCCACATCGAAACGGGCGCCGGAGTCATCCCCGTCCGGCTCGAGCGCGAGGGCGCGCGGATCTCGTTCGGCTGGATGCAGCAGCCCATCCCGACGATCAAGCCCTATGCGGAGGCCGCGGAGCTTCTCAATGCGGTCGGCGTCACGGCCTCGGAGCTCCCCGTCGAGGTGTACGACAACGGTCTGGTGCACGTCTTCGTCTGCCTTGGGACACCCGACGACGTGGCGCGGCTCGAGCCGGATCTGGCCCGCCTCGGGAAGCTGCCCGCGGTCATCGGCGTCAACTGCTTCGCCGGATCGGGGACCACCTGGAAGACCCGGATGTTCGCGCCGACAGGCGGCGTGGCGGAAGACCCGGCGACGGGCTCAGCCGCCGGGCCTCTGTGCGTGCATCTCCTACGGCACGGCCTCGTCCCGTCGGGTCAGGAGATCGAGATCTCGCAGGGCGTCGAGATCGGGCGGCCGTCGACGCTCTACGCGAGAGTCGACGGCTCGCCGGACGCGATCGAGAACGTTGCGGTCGGCGGGCAGGCCGTGATCGTCGCCCGCGGCGAGTTCAAGCTCTAGCCGGAGCCGGGCTGCAGCCTGACGCGCGGGTCGAGCCAGGCCTGCACGAGGTCCGCGATGAGGTTCAGGAGGACGATCGACGCCGCGACCACGATGAAGATGGCGACGACGAGCGGTCGGTCGAAGCCGACCTGGTCGCCGGCAAGTGACTGAAGTGTGAGAGTGCCGAGCCCGAAGAAGCCGAAGATGTGCTCGATGTAGATCGACGCCATCAGCGCCCCGCCCAGCTCGAGCCCCACCATCGTCGTCAGCGGTAGCAGCGCGATCCGGAGCACGTGGGAGTGCAGCACACGGAGCTCCGACGCCCCCTTCGCCCGTGCGACGGCGACGTGCGGATCGCCCAACGTCTCGCGCACGCGCGCGCGGATGATCCGCGTGTAGAGCGGCAGGAAGAACAGCGCGAAGGTCAGCCAGGGCAGCAGAAGGTGGTAGGCCCAGTCGACGGGACCGCCCCCGATCGCCACATCCCGACAGGGCTGTGCGCCTTCACAGACCCGCCCGTACGCGTGGCCCGTGAGCGGGTAGTACGTCCCGTCCGGGAACAGCGAGAGGCCGTCGGCGAGACCCTTGCGAAGCAGCGTGCCGACGATGAACGGATGCAGGGCGATGCCGACGATCGAGATCGCGAGGATCGATCGGTCGATGAGCGTCTGCGCTCGGATGGCCGACAGCGTGCCGAGCGGAATGGCCAGAAGTAACAGCAGCAGCACCCCGCCAACAAGGATCGAGACTGTTTGCCCCAGTGCGTCCCGGAGCGTGGGATCGATCGGCACGCCTCTCCAGGAGTACCCGAAGCTCGCCGTTCGCACGAGCTGCCAGACGAACTTGCCGTACTGCACCGAGATCGGCTGGTCGACACCGAGCGCGTGGTCGGCAGCCTTGCGCTCCGCCGGCGAGACACTGTTCTTCTGGCCGCAGTCGACGACGACGCAGGCCGGGTCGATCGGGATCGAGTCGAAGATCAGGAAGGTCGCGAACGTGATCGCGAGCAACACGAGAGCGCCGGTCAGCAGCCTGCGAACGAGATAGGTCGCCATTTGGTGCTAGAGCGACTCTCCGCGCGGGTCGAACGCGCGCCGGAATCCCTCGCCGACCAGGCTGAAGGCAAGAACGGTGAGGCCGATTGCTGCCGCGGGCCACACCGACGTCAGCACCGCCGTGGTCGCGAACGGATCCTGCCCTCCCGGAACGAGGAGCGTGCCCCAGTTGGTCGAGAGCATGTTCCCCCAGCTCGCGTAGGGCAGCCCGATGCCGACGTTGAGGATCGAGAAGGCCGCTTCGAGCATGATCGTGGAGGCGAGGATGAGCGACCCGTACACGGTCAGCGTTCCCGCCAGGTGAGGCAGGATGTGCCGGCGGACGATGTACCAGTCGCCTGCGCCGACCATCCGAGCCGCGTCGACGAACTCCTGGTCACGGAGAGTCAGCACCTGCGAACGGACGATCCGTGCGATGTAGAACCAACTGAAGAGCCCGACGACTGCGATCAGGGTGAGGACGCCGGGAGTGAAGACCCCGCCGAGCGTGATGCTGTTCAGCCGGCTCGAGATGGTCAGGCCGAGCGCGATCACGAGGAACAGGATCGGAAAGCCCATCACGAACTCGGTCAGGCGAGAGACGGCAGTATCCAGCCTCCCCCGGTAGTACCCGGCTGCGGTTCCCAGCGCTGTCCCGATCACGAGTGCGATCGCGGTCGCTCCGACGGCGACCTCCAGAGAGGCGCGACCTCCGGCGAGCAGTCTCAGCAGCTCGTCTCGGCCGACAGGCCCGTCCGCGCCGAGGATGAGGAGCGTGTGCGGCCCCCGGGCTGCCCCGCTCGGCGTCGCAGGAACGTGTGACCAGACCCCGACCGGTCTGAGCGTGAACTGATCGATCGCCCAGGGGAAGACGTCGTTCGGTCCGTGTCCGAGGAGGTACTCGGCGAGCGGCTCGAGCACGAAGCACGCGACGACGACGACGAGGAGGAAGCCACCGGCCATCAGGGCGACGCGGTCGCGTCGAAATCGTTGCCAGACTCCGGCCGGACTGCTTGCGACCGCTCGCTCCGAGAAGACGTCGGCGCTGGCCGCGGCTGTCATTCCCAGGCCACCGACTCGACGTCCGGCATCTCCGGATCGAGCGAGCGCCAGAAGCGGCCTCCGTCGGTCGAGACGTACAGTCGGTTCCGCCCGGCGAAGAGCACATGGTCGGGGTTCTCGTGCGAGACGGCGACGGCGTGGCCGGGCGGGAGGCCGCGCCCGGACGCTCTCCAGGTGGCGCCTGCGTCGTGCGAGACGAGGATCGGCGGCTTCGCGTCGACGACTGCGACCACGGTCGAGCCGGCAGCCGAGGCGGCAACGAGCCGCGGGAGGAACGGCGTGGCGGGCGGAGACGGCTCGAACTCGTCGCTCGACAACCCGATCAGCGATTCGTCCTCCAGATCGAGGAGGTAGACGCCTTCGACAGTCTTGATCAAGGCCCTCATCCGAGCCGCCCGCTGAGAAGATCGGCGACGAGCGCGCACGCCCGCCTGGCGGCTCCAATCGGCCCGTTCCCGGCCGCTCGCGCGACCAGATAGGCGGCCCCGAAGGCGTCTCCGGCGCCCGTGGGGTCGACGGCCGGTTCGACCGGCCGGCCGGATACCTGCTCGAGCCGGCCCCGGTCGAGCACGAGGGCACCGCGCGATCCGAGCGTGACGACCACCTCTGGAACCCCGAGCCCGCCGAGGCTCTCCACATCGAGCTCGCCGAGGAGGCGTGCCTCGACCTCGGAGAGCTTGAGCACGGAGATGTGCTCGAGCGTCGCGGGATCGAAAGCGGCGTCGGCGAGCAGCGGCCCGGTGGCCGGAGGCCGCACGAGCCCCTGCCCGTCCATCAGGAGCCGCCGACCGCGCCCCAGCTCCGCGAGCGCGGCGGGCGAGAACTCGCCCCGCCGAAGCGGTGCCACCTGCACCCATTCCACGCCGGTCAGCGCGGTCGCGACCCACTCGGACATCTCGTCTGGCGCCCAATCGGGCCCCAGCTCCTCCACCGTCATCTCCCGTTCTTCGCCGTCGTAGTCGATCTCGAACGTTGCCGTCGAGGGGGAGGCGCGCCACAGCACCGGAAGGCCAAGGCAGACGAGGGGTGTGAGCAACTCGCCGCGATCGGCGTCGGCGCACTTGGTGAGGATCACCCCCTTGCGCCCGAGTGCACGCAGGGCCCGGCCGGCGTAGTACGGGCCGCCGCCGATGCGAGCCTTGCCGCCGACGCGGTCGCGGCAGATGTTGCCGATGATCCCCACCGGTCTCATGGCAGTCGGGTCGAGGGCCGTGTGATCACGGCGAGATGGTAGTGAGGTCAGGCTCTCGCCAGGGAGCCGCGGGTCCGGCGGTGCACGGCTGCGCAGGCACCGGCAAGCGCGAACGCCGCCCCGAACGCCGGCATCGACGCGCCGACGCCGCCCGTCGGCGGGTGGAGCCTGGCCAGAAAGTCTGTCCAGAAGCCGAGATCCTGCGTCTGTGCGATCCACTCGTAGAGCATGAACCCGACCAGCCAGGACGCGATCATCCCCGGACGGAAGGCCGGCCCGACGAAGACGTCGTCGCGCGTGTAGTGACGGCCGGCGACGAGCCAGTCGGCGAGCAGCACGCCGAAGAGCGGGACGAAGAAGGCGCCGAGCAAGTAGAGGAACTGCTGGTATTGCGTGAGGTCGACGGCGAACGTGATCGCCGTCGCCGTCACCGACACGATCACGATCAGCAGTCTTTGCGAAGTTCGCGGAAAGAGGTTCTGGAGCGAGACGGCCGTCGAGTACACGTTCGCGAACGCCTCGTCCGTCTCGTCGACGGTCAGGGCGAGGAGCGCGAGCACGCTCCCGACGCCTGCGGCGGCGACGGTGGTCAGCACGGCCGTGGGCCCGTCGATCGCCGGATGCGAGAGGACGAGGATCGCGCCGAACCCGAACTGGAATAGCGTCGGCAGCAGGTACCCGAGCCCCGCGCCCCAGAACGCGGCACGCCGGTCGGTCGAGAAGCGCGTGTAGTCGGCGACGAGCGGGATCCACGACACCGCCAGCGCGATCACGAGGTCGACTCCGAGCCAGAACGAGCCGCCCGAGCCTTCCTGGTGCCACAGTTGCTCGAGATTGCCGTGGGCGAGGATCCACCAGGCGAGGTAGGCGATCGAGGCCGCAACCGCCCAGATCGCGAGTTTCTTCACGTAGCGCCGGACGAAGCCGATTGGGCCGAGCAGCGCGAGACCGAGTGCGACCCCGCCGAACAGGAGCTTCCACAACCACAGCGCGTGGAATCCGAACACGCGATCCGACAGTGCTCCGGCTGCGGTGGCGATCACGATCAGCTCGAACACCGACCAGCCGAGGCACTGGAGGATGTTCAGCACCGTCGCGAGGTAGGAGCCACGCTGGCCGAGCGGCGCGCGCTGCAGCGCCATCGCCGGAACACGCGCGTCGGCGCCGATCATCCCCGCCACGGCGAGCATCGCGTTCCCGATCAGTCCTCCGACCAGTGTGGCGAGCAGGGCCTGCTTCAGCGAGAGCCCGAAATAGGAGGCCGCGACGAGGACGAGCAGCGAGATGCCGAAGTTCGTCCAGAGCAGGAAGGTGTCGAGGAAACCGAGGACCCGGTAGCGCTCGGGAACGGGCTCGATCCCCCAGTCCTGCCTGTTCGTGTCCAACCGTCCTCCCTTCGCCGGCATTACCCGGATCAGGTTCCACGGGTGTGTTCTCAGCCCCCGTTAGGAGGCACCCCGGTTTCGCTTGACTCTAGCGGCTCTGTGCGAAATAGCGCCATGCCGCCAAGGCGGTGATCAGCAAGATCACCACTTCGCTCGCGACGCACCACTGGCAGACGGCGTGGATCAGCGCGAGCTGGGCGACGAGGAGATAGGCGGAGAAGACGACGGCGACGAGGGCGAGCCCGAGGCCGACGGCTGCCGCTGTGGTCCCACGGACGATCGCGGTCACGAGCAATCCTCCGTACCCGACGAGACCGAGCACTGCGACCGGGATCCCGGCCACGACCGCGTAGCGCGAGTGCTGAACGGTCTCGCAGCCTCCCGTCGAGCAGGCGATCTGCGTCCCCGAGTATCGCGCGTACGTGAGATAGGCCGCGATTCCGGCGCCGACGAGGGCCAGCGCCGCGATCGTCGCCCTGAGGCCCGTCCTCTCGCCTCACCGGGCGAGCAGGGCGTCGATCGCCGGTGTGAAGGCGCTCACGTCCAGGCTCGAGACCGAGAGGTGTTGCAGCGGCGACCCGGATCGCCCGACCTCGAAGGTTGGTGTCTGGATCCGGGAGCCCATCAGGTTGGTGGCCTGCTGCGCGGCGACCTTGATCGCTGCGTCGGTCGAGGACGAGCTCCGGTCGGCGAGCATCTTCGAGACGTCGAGGCCGGACACCTTTGCCCCGGTTGCGCGCAGGAGATCGTCGTTGACCCAGCCCGAGTTTTCCGCGCCCTGGTTGAGGTAGAGGAGCTCGACCATGTTCCAGAGCCGATCTTGCCTCGCGGCGGAGACGACGCTCCGGAGGGCGGTCTCGGACTCGGGTCCGAGGATGGCGACCCCGCGGAACTCGATCCTCGCCTTGCCTGTCCGGACGTAGCTCGCGATCAGCTGGGGCAGCGTGCTTGTGGCGAACTCTGCGCAGTACGGGCACTGCAGATCCGCATACTCGACGAGTGTCACGGGCGCGCTGGACGAGCCGAGCACGATTCCGTGTTGCGGGACGCCGGAGAGAAGGCGCGAGACCTCGGACGCTCCGCCGATGCTCGTCGTGGACCGCTTTGAGCTGCTCGATCCGAGGACGCTGACGCCGATCAGGACTCCCGCGACGACGGCGCCCACGACGGCGACGAGCGCCAGCGTACGAGCCGGTGTGAGCCGGGAGGACCAGGTGCCGGAGTCGGACTTGCTCTTGCCACTGGGTCGCGGCTTCGGCGCGCGAACGGGTTGAGCTGATTGCCTGTTCGTGGACATGCCCCGACGCTAGGCCGGAGCGCCGCCTCAGCCATCGTGCCCGCTACGGAAACGGGACTCGTAGGAACTACCGATGTCGACCGCGGTCAGCGGTCGGGCAACGGGCAGACCAGGACCGGGCACGGAGCGTGGCGGAAGACGCCGGCTGACACGCTGCCGAAGATGACGCCCTCGATCGGTCCGAATCCGTGCGAGCCCATCACGATCATGCGGACGCTGCGTTCGCGGGCGACCGTCACGATCTCGTGCGCGGCCCGTCCGTGCCGCGAGACCCCTTCCGCAGAAACGCCGGCTGCCTTTGCCTCTTCCACCGCGTCGGCCAGAGTCTTTTTCGCCCAGTCGCGCTCGACGTCGATGACGTCAGGCGCGACGAGGGTCTCGTACGGGATCCCGAAGTCCCCGTGGAGCTCTCGCCATACGGTCACGAACACGATCGTGTCCCCGCCCGACCGGGCGAGATCGAGAGCGACTCGCATGGCCGCGCGGGACGATTCCGAGCCGTCGACTGCTACGAGGATCTCGGCCATGCCGTCATCGTCGCAGGTGCAGGAGAGCGAGCCGTCCGGGATGGAGCGGACGCTGATGCGGTCTTCCACGGATCCAGGCTCGTCGCAGCTCGTCGGCGCCCCAGACAACAAGGGGGAACGTGGCCAGCAGCGCGATCTCGGCGCCGCCCAGCGCCGCCGTGCCGAAGACGCTCTGCAGCGCCGGGAGGTAGACGATGGCGGCCGTGAAGGCGATCTCGCTGACGATGCCGAGCAGGAGGGGTGGGTTGGTGAAGAAGCCGACCGCTGCGAGCGATGCCCGCTCGGTGCGAGCGGCCAGCGCGGTGCCGACCTGGCAGGCGACGATGCCGGCAAACGTCATCGTCGTCGCCTGCAGGTACGCGTCGTGGAGTGGCGCCCCGCTTCCCACTGGGTCATTGGGGCTCCAGCCGGCGCGCACGAGTACGAAGAAGAAGCCTCCGAGGACGAGCGCGGCCTCGATCAGGCCGAGGAAGAGCCACGCACGCGTGAGCATCGCCCGCGTGATCACGTTCTCGCTGCGTGCACGGGGAGGCCGAGCCATCACGCCGGGCTCCGCAGGCTCCCGCCCGAGCGCGAGCGCGGGGAGGACCTCGGTGCCCAGGTCGATGGCGAGGATCTGGAGGACGGTGAGCGGCAGTGGAATGGCTCCCCCCGACAGAGCGAAGACGAGAAACGGAACCACTTCGGGCGTCGTGTGGGCGAAGATGTAGAGCATGAACTTGCGGACGTTGTCGAACACCTGACGACCGGCCGCGACTGCCGACACGATCGTGGCGAAGTTGTCGTCGGTCAGGATCATGGTGGCTGCTTCCCGCGCCACGTCCGTGCCCGCGACCCCCATCGCGACGCCGATGTCCGCGCGCCGCAGAGCGGGCGCGTCGTTGACACCGTCGCCGGTCATGGCAACCGTCTGACCCTGGGCGCGGAGTGCGTCGGCGATGCGGAGCTTCGCCTCGGGTGAGCTGCGCGCGAAGATCAGCTCCTTGCCCTCCCGGAGTAGCGTGTCGAGGGCGTCCTCGCTCATCTGGTCGAGCTCGGCTCCGGTCACGACGGCGACGCCGTCCGTCGCGATCCCGACACGCCGCGCGATCTCGGCCGCGGTCGGCCCATAGTCGCCTGTGACGACGACGATCCGGATCCCGGCCTCGTGACAGCGCTCGACCGCCTCGGCCACCTCCGGCCGCGGCGGGTCGAAGAGTGCGACGAGTCCGAGCAGGCAGAGCTCGCGCTCGGCGTCCTCTCGCTGCCCCGGGGGCATGGCGCCGTCGGGGAGGCGTCGCCGTGCGACGGCCAGCACCCGCAAACCGCGGCTCGCGTAGCGCTCGAGTACGGCGAGCACGTTCTGCCGGTCCTCTTCGGTGATCGGCCGGTGATTGTCCCGACCTCCGATCCTCGTCGCGCGGGCGAGCACCTCTTCGGGAGCTCCCTTCGCGTGGACGGTCAAGGCCCCGTCGGTTCGCTCGTCGACCGTCGACATCAGCCGCAGCCGCGGATCGAATCGGTAGAGCTTGTGCCGGAATCGCTCGCGGCGGTGGACGTCGACGTCGATGCCGAGCTGGCGGCTCGCCTCCAGCATCCCGATCTCCGTCGCCTCGCCGCGCGACTTGCCGGCCCTCGTCGGGTCGAGCTCGGCCGTGCTGCACGCTGCGGCGGCGCGACCGAGGAGGCCGAGCACCGGGTTGGCGGCGACGGCAGGGTGGATATCCCCCTCTGCCTCGAGATCGACCTCGCCGAGCGGCGTCCAGATCAGGACCACGCGCATCCGGTTCTCGGTCAGCGTCCCGGTCTTGTCGGTGCAGACGACCGAGGTCGAGCCGAGCGTCTCGACCGCAGACAGGCGTTTGACGAGCGCTCCTCGCCGGGCCAGCGTCGCGACGCCGACGGCGAGCGCGAGCGTGATCGTCGGCAGCAGGCCCTCGGGAACGTTCGCCACGATCAGCCCGATCGCGAACGTGAATGCGTCCTCGAGCGGGAGCCCGGCGACCAGCCAGGCGACAGGGAGGAACGCGAGGCCGGCGACGACCGCGACGAGTGCGATCAGCCAGGCCACGCGCCGAACCTGATTCTCGAGCGGGCTCGGGTCGGTCTTCACCTGAGCTCGAGAGCGCCGCGATACGGCCGATCTCCGTCTGCATGCCCGTCGCGTAGACGAGCGCCTCGGCCTCGCCCGCGATGCAGGCCGTCCCGCTGAAGACGACGTTCCGGGACTCGAGGAGAGGCGCGTCCGGCATCGACGAGCTCGGCCGAGCGATAGACGGGCTGCGACTCGCCCGTGAGCGTCGACATGTCGATGTCGATCGACCCCTTGATCAGCCGCGCGTCGGCGGAGATCCGGTCGCCCTCGGCGACGACGAGGACGTCGCCGGGGACGATCTCGGTGGCGTCGGCGAGGACGCGGGCCCCGTCGCGCCGCACCGTGGCCTGCTGCGGCAGATAGCGCCGCAGCGCCTCGACGGCACGGGCCGCCTGCTGCTCCTGCGCGAACGCGAACACCGCGTTCAGGACGATGACCGCGACGATTGCGATCCCGAGCGGGATCGACGTCACGAATGCGAGACCGGCTGCGAGCCAGAGCAGGAGTGCGAGTGGATGGGTGAGCTGGCGGGCGATCTGCTGCGGCCACTGACGACCCGCGCGGCTTTCCAGCTCGTTCGGACCGTACGAGACGAGGCGTCGAGCCGCCTCGCGGCTCGCGAGTCCTTCCGGCCGCGACCGCAGGTCCCGGAAGAGGACCTGGATCGGCTCCCGCGGAACCTCGGACGACCTCGTGTCCGGCACCACTGGCTTTCCTCCTTGTGACATTCTCCGGGCGGGGTGCAAAAGCGCCATCGGGAAGACGACGAGGCGACCTGCGGGCTTTCCGCAGTTCGGCCTCCGCAGCGCCGACGGATGCAGGCGAAGCCGCGGGGCGGCACCCTTCTCGGGATGGCTGTAGGCGCGGAATATGTTCGGGACGTGATCCTGCGGGACGGGAGCACGCTGCGCCTCCGGCCGCCGACCCAGGGAGACGCCGAAAGGTTGCTCGACTTCTACCGCGACCTGTCCCAGGAGAGCGTCTACCTGCGCTTCCACGGGTTTCCCTCGCTCACCCCGGAGCTCGTCGCTCCCGTGCTCGAGCCGGACTGGTCCGAGCGGGGCGCGCTGATCGGGACGCTCGGAGAGGCCGACGAGGAGCGCGTGGTCGCGGTCGCCAACTTCGTTCGCCTGCGCGATCCGACCTCGGCCGAGGTCGCCTTCGCCGTCGCCGACGAGCTACAGGGCCACGGTGTCGGCACGCGTCTGCTCGAGCAGCTGGCCGAGTACGCCGCCTCCGCCGGCATCGAGAGCTTCATCGCCGAGGTGATGGCCTCGAACCGCGCGATGATGCAGGTGTTCGCAGACGCGGGGTTCGCCACGAGCCGTCACGTCGAGCAGGGGGTGGTGGAGGTGCGGCTCTCGCTCGTGCCGACGGGTGAGTACCGCGAACGCGTCGACGAGCGCGACCACCTCGCCGTCACCGCGTCGGTTCGTCCTTTCTTCGAGCCGCGCACCATGGCTGTCGTGGGCGCGTCGCGCCGGCGCGGGTCGATCGGCGGCGAGCTCTTCCGGAACGTCCTCGACGCCGACTTCGTCGGCGCCGCGTTTCCCGTCAACAAGTCGGGTGAGCCCGTGGCCGGGATCCAGACCTACGCCTCGATCGCAGACATCCCGGGCGAGGTCGATCTGGCCGTGATCTGCCTTCCGGGTGGGGCGGTTCTCGAGGCGGCCGCGGAAGCGCTCGCGAAGGGCACGAAGGCGCTGTGCGTGATCTCCGCCGGCTTCGCAGAGACGGGCCCTGAGGGGGCGCGCCTGCAGGAGGCGCTCCTCCGCCAGGTGCGTGCGCACGGGGCGAGGCTCGTCGGCCCCAACTGCCTCGGCATCGCCGTGTCGGCCTGCCGGCTAAACGCGACGTTCGGAACCCGGCCGCTTCCACCCGGCAACGTCGGCTTCTCGTCGCAGAGCGGAGCTCTCGGCCTGGCGCTGCTAGAGGCCGCGGACTCGCGCGGCGTCGGGCTCTCGTCGTTCGTCTCGATCGGCAACAAGGCGGATGTCTCTTCCAACGACCTGCTCGAGTACTGGGAGGACGATCCGGGCACCGACCTCGTGCTGCTCTATCTGGAGTCGTTCGGCAACCCGAGGAAGTTCGCGCGCCTGGCACGGCGGGTCGCGCGCAAGAAGCCGATCCTGGCCATGAAGGGCGGCCGGACTCGCACCGGGGCGCGGGCTGCCAGCTCACACACCGCTGCGCTCGCTGGCTCGGACGAGGCGGTCGACGCGCTCTTCCGTCACGCTGGCGTGATCCGCGCGCAGACGCTGGAGGAGCTGGTCGACGTCGCCGCGCTGCTTTCGACACAGCCGCTTCCGCGTGGCCGCCGCGTGGCGCTCATCACCAACGCAGGTGGCCTGGGGATCCTGGGCGCGGACGCGTGCGAGGCGGCCGGTCTCGATCTCGCGCCGCTGGCAGAGGAGACGAGGTCAGCGCTCGCCGAGATCCTGCCGCGCGAGGCGAGCCTGGCCAACCCCGTCGACATGCTCGGCTCGGCCACCGAAGAAACCTTCGAAGCGGCTCTTCCGCTCGTCCTCGCCGATCCGGGCATCGACTCGGTCATCGTCCTGTTCGTGCCACCGGTCGTCGCCGAGGCGGACGACGTGGCCGAGGCCGTCGTCCGCGCGGTCGGATCAGCGGGTGAGCACGGGAAGCCTGTTCTCGGTGTCTTCGTCAGCCACGCTGGTACCCCGCCCGCACTGCTTGTCGACGGGCACCGAGTGGCGGCGTTCCCGTACCCCGAGTCGGCAGCGCGCGCCCTGGGGCGCGCGGCCGATCGAGCCGAGTGGCTGCGCCGCCCGGCGGGCACGGTGCCCGAGCTGACCGGAATCGACGATCACGCTGCTGCTGACGTGATCCGCTCGGCCCTCAAAGGGTCGAGCGACGCCTGGCTCGAGCCCGGCCAGGTGCGCACGCTTCTTGCCGCATATGGCATCCCCTTCGTCGCGGAGCGCCTTGCCTCGAGTCCAGGGGAGGCAGCGGTGGCAGCAGGAGAGATCGGCTTCCCGGTCGTTGTGAAGACGGCAGAAGCTGGTGCGCACAAGACGGAGAAGGGGCTGATCGCCCTCGATCTCGCTGACGAAGTGGCTGTGCGCGAGGCGGCCGCGCGGATCGGCGGCGCGGTCGTCGTCCAGCGGATGGTCTCGGGCGGCGCCGAGCTCCTTGCGGGTGTCGTCCAGGATCCGGTCTTCGGCCCGCTCGTCGCCTTCGGGCCAGGTGGTGTCTTCGCCGAGCTGATCGGGCATGCGCAGTTCCGGATCGCGCCGCTGACCGACCGCGACGCCGACGAGCTCGTCACCGATGGCAAGGCGGGCCGCCTCGTCGCGGGGTACCGGGGCGCGCCGCCTTCCGACCCTGCTGCGCTTGCCGATCTCCTGCTTCGACTCTCCCAGCTCGCGGACAACCACCCGGAGATCGTCGAGCTCGACCTTAACCCGGTCGTCGGGCTTCCGAACGGTTGCGTCGCGGTTGACGCACGCGTCCGTGTGCGACCGGCGCCGCCCCCGACCCGGGCCAAGACCTGGTAAGTCGTGTGGAAACCATGTTCCCCCACGAGCCCCCTTCTTCCTGAGCCAGGGCCACGGGTTTTCCCCGTCCCGATCCGCGGTCGCACCGATGCCCGTCGTCCGTCTCGGCGCAGACGATGATTCCCATGCCCGGCGAGACGACGAGCATGAGGCTCCCTGCCCGGCGGGCAGGTTCCGGCCCTCACCCGGCGGGCGGCGAGGCGCTCCGAGCGCGCGTCCTTGGCGAGCGCGGGCGGATCGCTCGCATGTCACGGATCAGGGAGCTCGTGCTCGGGTCGCAGGACGGCCTGCTCGTTCCGCTCGGAGTCGTCACCGGACTCGCGGGAGCGTCGGTGTCGACGACGGCGATCCTCGTTGGCGGCGTTGCGGAGGCGGCCGCCGGCGCACTCGCCATGGGGACAGGCGCGTTCCTCTCCAGCCAGGCCGAGAATCAGCTCTTCCGGACCGAGATCGCTGACGAGGAAGCGGAGCTCGCCGATCATCCGGAGGTCGAGCGGGTCGAGCTCGAGATCCTGCTGCGGGAGGAAGGGCTGAGCGAAGACGACGCGCGGACAGCGGCCGGGTGCATCGCGCGTTCGAAGCACGCCCTCCTGAAGACGAAGGTCGAAAAGGAGCTCGGGCTTCCGTACGGCGAGAACGAGACTGCCGTCGGCGACGCGTTCGTCACCGGCAGCTCGTATCTGGTCGCGGCGCTCGTGCCGCTCTGGCCGTATTTCGTGTGGGACACTGACACAGCGCTGGTCGTGTCGCTCATCGCGACCGGCATCGCACTCTTCGCGCTCGGCGTGATCAAGGGAAAGGTGGCACGGCTTGCCCTGGCCCGTAGCGGTCTCCAGGTGCTCCTGATAGGCGGCGCCTCGGCCGGTCTCGGGTACCTGATCGGCTCGGTCGGGCCGCGCATCTTCGGCGCCTGAGGGGAAGCCAATGATCGAGCGCCTGGTCGCAGTTGCAGCCCTGGCGGCGGTCATCGGCGGAGGGCTGCTCCATCTCGTCGGGCAGGGGTCCGCGGGCGATGCCCTGTGGGCAACCTCGGTGGCTGTGATCATCGTGCCCCTCGGCTGGTCTGTTCTCCGATCGCTTCTGCGGGGCGACGTCGGCGTGGACGCGATCGCCCTCGTCTCGATGGCCGGTGCGCTTGCGCTCGGCCAGTACGCGGCCGGAGCCGTGATCGCGTTGATGCTCGCCGGAGGGAACGCGCTCGAGGAGGTCGCCGGCAAGCGGGCCCGGCGAGAGCTGACGAGGTTGGTCGAACGCGCGCCCAGGATCGCCCACAGACGGAACGGGGACGCGATCGAGGAGGTCACCGTCGAGGAGGTCGCTGTCGGTGATGTCCTCGTCGTGCGCGCGGGCGAGGTCGTCCCGGTCGACGGCATCGTCACGAGCCGGGATGCG
Source organism: uncultured Actinomycetes bacterium (assembly GCA_963736045.1). Lineage (GTDB taxonomy): Bacteria > Actinomycetota > Thermoleophilia > Gaiellales > Gaiellaceae > PALSA-612. The sequence goes on from CAVTNK010000002.1 coordinate 64,767, forward strand.
GTCGTCGACGAGTCGGCGCTGACCGGCGAGCCGCTGCCCGCGACATACGGGACGGGAGGAGCCGTTCGCAGCGGGACGGCGAACGCCGGCGATGCCTTCGAGGTACGCGCGGTCCGCCCGGCTTCCGAGAGTGCCTACGCTGCGCTCGTCCGCCTGGTCCGGGCCGCCGAGACCCAGCGGGCGCCGTTTGTTCGACTTGCGGACCGCTACGCGATCGTCTTCCTCCCGGTGACGATGATCGTTGCCGGTGCGGCCTGGGCTGCGTCTGGCGATGCCGTTCGCGCGCTCGCCGTCTTCGTCGTCGCGACGCCGTGCCCGTTGATCCTCGCTGCACCGATCGCTCTCATCTCCGGCGTGTCTCGCGCAGCCCGGGCAGGGGTGATCGTCAAGGGCGCAGGCGTGATCGAAAAGCTCGGTTCCGTTCGGACGGCGCTCCTCGACAAGACCGGGACGTTGACGCTCGGAACGGCGGAGATCGAACGGGTCATGTCGTTCGACGGCGCCGATCCCGGCGAGGTGCTGCGCCTGGCCGCGTCGCTCGACCAGCTCTCGGCTCATGCTCTCGCAGAGGCGCTCGTCCACGGAGCCGAAGGCCGCGGCCACGTGCTGAGCTTCCCGGAGCAGGTCGAGGAGGGACCCGGCCGGGGCATCGAGGGACGCGTCGACGGTCGCCGGGTCGCAGTTGGCAGCGCAGCCTGGCTCGTCGAGCGCGGGTACGAGGGCGCCGAGGACGCGCTCCGCTCGCTCGACGACGGCGACAACGCCGGGCGCTCGAAGATGCTGGTCGGGATCGACGGTCACGTCGGCGGCGGCATCGTCATGGCCGACCGGCCGCGTGAAGACGCCGTCGGGCTCAGCGACCGGCTGCGCAGCGCAGGCATCAAGCACGTGGCCATGGTCACCGGTGACAGGAACACCGTCGCGGACGAGATTGGCCGCCGGCTCGGCATGGACCGGATCTACTCCGAGCACTCGCCGGAGGAGAAGCTGGACGTCGTCCGGGCGATGCAGGCGAACCCCGAGCTTCGGCCGGTGATGATGGTCGGCGACGGCATCAACGACGCGCCGGCGCTCGCGTTGGCTGATGTGGGCATCGCAATGGGCGTCGCGGGTGCGACGGTGGCGTCGGAGACCGCGGACGCCGTGATCGTCGTCGATCGGATCGACCGGGTGGCGGACGCCGTCGCGATCGGGAGGAGGTCGCTGCACATCGCCGTCCAGAGCGTCCTCTACGGCCTGGGTCTCAGCCTCGTGGCGATGGGATTCGCCGCCTTCGGCCTCGTGTCGCCTCTCTTCGGCGCTCTCCTCCAGGAGGCGATCGACGTCGGCGTGATCCTCAACGCGCTGCGCGCGCTCAGGGGCTGAGAAACGCTGCGGGGCCCGAAGGCCCCGCGAGCTGTCGCTAACCGCCGCGGGAGTTACGCCGAACGCATCAAGAAACCGGCTACGGCGTAAACGTGTAGCTGATCGTCTCGTACGGGTTCATGTTCGGGTCTGTTGGGTCCGGCGACGGGTTGTGCTTCGCGCGCACGGCGAGGTGCCGACCGTCGAGTGTCTGAACGGTGATCTTCAGCCCCGGCCCGATGTCCACGTCCGGAAGTGCGTCGCCGCTGACACAGGAGAGGTGACGCCCATAGTTCGTGCAGGAGTAGATGCCACGGGCGATGTTGAAGAGGGCGTGGTCGCCGGGCTTGATGGTGAACGACTTGCCGTGAGTCGATCCAGGGCGAGCCACCGCGCTACCTGCGATGACGAGTGCGGCGACGAGGCAACCGAGCACGAGAGCCTTCACGTTCTTCCGCATTTAGGACACCTCCAATGGACGTGGTGCCTTCAACTATGAACGCGACGTGGACCACGAGGTGCGGCCCTGTAAAGGCATGCTCGGACGTGCGCCGGTCGTAGCGATAACACCACGTCGAGCGCTGCGGAGACGGCCTCGATGATCGGCGAAGCCCGGCTTGGCCGGGCGGAGCCATCCGCGAGAAACGCGTGCGACCAAGCGGGAAGGGGGTTCATGGGGGAAACCGGCTGGTTTCCCCCATGATTGGTTCAGCCTTTGCCGATGGCGATCGGCCGCGGCTTGGCCTCGCCGACCTTGGGCGCGTGGATCTCGAGCACGCCCTTCTTGAAGGTCGCGGCCAGCTTCCCGGTATCGGCGTCCACCGGCAGCTGGAACCGGCGCTCGAAGGTCCTCTCGAGCCGCTCGTGGAGAAGGAAGGTCTTCTCCTTCTCCTCCTTGACCTCCTTGACCTCGCCCCTGACGATGAGCGTGTGGTCCGTGACCTCGAGGCCGAGGTCCTTCTCCTCATAGCCCGGAACCTCCAGCTCCACGACGAGCTCCTCCGGCGTCTCGTAGATGTCGACGGCCGGCATCGCCGCTGGGGCGACGCCAACGTCCTCGAACATCCGTCGCATGCGCCGCTCCATCAGGTCGAGCTCGCGGAAGGGGGTCCACCTCACGAGTGTGGTCATCCTTCCTCCTTTCATCGCGAAAGCTACGGCGCCGAAGAGCGCGTGACATCAGGAGGCTCGCCGATTCCGGGTACGTGGATTCGCGGAGCCCACCGTCCGAGCCCTGATCGTGTGCGAGAGTGGATACCGCGATGCAGGCGCTCCGCAAGCTCGAGGGAGCCCCGGGCCTCGAGATCGCCGAGGTGCCGGATCCGACGCCCGCGGCCGGTGAGGTCGTCGTCGAGGTCGAAGCGGCGTCGATCTGCGGCACGGATCTCCACATCAAGAAGTGGGACGAGTGGTCGCAGCAGCGGATCCATCCTCCGCTCACCCTCGGCCACGAGTTCGCCGGCACGGTCGTCGAGGTCGGCGCCGACGTCGATCACGTCCAGGTCGGTGACTACGTCTCGGCCGAGAGCCACATCACGTGCGGGATGTGCTTCCAGTGCCGGACCGGCCAGGCGCACATGTGCGAGCGGACCCGGATCCTCGGCGTCGACCGCGACGGAGCGTTCGCGCGCTACCTCGTCGTGCCCGAGACGGTCGTCTGGCAGAACGACCGGTCGAAGCTGCCGCCGGAGATCGCGACGCTCCAGGAGCCGTTCGGCAACGCTGTCTTCGCCACGAGCGAGCAGGATCTCGCCGGTCGCTCGGTCGCCGTTCTCGGCTGCGGCCCGATCGGCCTTTTCACGATCGCGATCGCCCGCGCCTCGGGTGCGGCGATCGTGCTCGCGTCCGACCGCACGCCCTTCAGGCTTGCGCTCGCCGAGGCGATGGGCGCCCACGCCACGGTGAACGTCGAGGAGACACCGGACGCGGCGGCCTGGTTTCGCGACCGGCACGAGGGGCTCGGCTTCGACGTTGTCTTCGAGATGTCGGGGGCGGCGCGCGCGATCGCCGATGCGTTCCGCATCGCCCGGAACGGCGGCCGTGTCCTCCTCTTCGGGATCCCGTCGCGTCCCGTCGAGATCGACGTCGCCGAGTCCCTCATCTTCAAGAACCTCGACGTCCTCGCCGTCAACGGCCGCCGGATTTTCGCCACCTGGTACAAGACCCGCTGGCTGCTCGAGAGCGGCGTCGTCGACCTTCGTCCGCTGATCACGGACGAGATCTCGCTCGACGGTTTCGAGCAGGCCTTCGAGAAGCTCGAGGCAGGCGAAGCCTGCAAGATCGTCGTCTACCCGGGCGGAAAGCCCGCGGCGCCCCGCGTGTCTGAGGCGCCGGCGCGCGAACCGGCAACGACGACCTCTGGGCCGGGGAGGTGGGCGCACCGGTGAGTACGGCCGGACAGGAGCTCGATCGGGGCATCGCCGCCGAGCTCGACGGGCTGCGCGAGGCCGGGACGTACAAGCGGTTCAACACGCTCCAGTCGCCGCAGGGCCCCGTGGTCGAGATGGAGGGCCGGGGCGAAATCCTCGTCCTTTCCTCGAACAACTACCTCGGCCTGGCCGCGAGGCCGGAGGTGATCGAGGCGGGTATCGAGGGGCTCCGGCGCTACGGGGCCGGCACGGCCTCCGTGCGATTCATCTGCGGCACGTTCGAGGTGCACCATTCACTCGAGCGGGAGCTGGCCTCGTTCGTGGGCACGGAGGCGGCACTGACGTACGTTTCCTGCTGGAACGCCAACGAGGCCGTCGTGCCGACGCTGACCGACGCGAACACGGTCATCCTCTCGGACGAGCTCAACCACGCCTCGCTGATCGACGCGATCCGCCTCTCTCGACCGGCCCGCAAGCTCGTCTACAGGCACTCGTCGATGGACGAGCTGCGCGAGGGCCTCGCGTCGTGCGAGCGCGGACAGCGAAAGCTCGTGATCACCGACGGCGTCTTCAGCATGGAGGGCGACCTCGCCCGGCTCGACGACATCCTCGAGCTGGCGCGGGAGCACGAGGCGATCGTCCTCGTCGACGACTCCCACGGCACCGGCGTGATGGGGCAGACCGGCCGCGGCGTCGCCGAGCACTTCGGCGTGCTGGGTGAGGTCGACGTGATCACGAGCACGCTCGGAAAGGCGCTCGGCGGCGCAGCCGGCGGCTTCGTCGCAGCGAGCGAAGAGGTGTGCAACCTGCTCGCCCAGCGCTCTCGGCCGCAGCTCTTCTCGAACGCCTTGCCGCCGACTGTGGGCTGCTCCGCGCTCGAGGCTGTGCGCGTGCTGCGCCGCGAGCCCGAGCTCGTCGACCGTCTGCGCTCGATCACCGAGGCCTTCCGCGCCCGCCTCCGCGAGATCGGCTTCGCGCCGCTCGACGGCGAGGGCGCGATCATCCCGATCATCGTCGGCGAGACCGCCTTCGCGATCCGCTTCAGCGAGCGGCTCCTCGAGCAGGGCGTCTTCGTCACCGGTTTCGGCTTCCCCGTGGTGCCCGAGGGCACCGCGCGGATCAGGCTGCAGATGTCGGCGGCGCTCGAGGACGAGCACCTCGACCGGGCGCTCGGCGCGTTCGAGCGTGTCGGCCGCGACCTCGGGCTCGTCTCGTGAACGTCGCCGAGGCTCTTGCGGGAAGGATGATCGGGTCGCCTGACGGCAACTTCGTCATCGCCGAATGGCGCGACGAGGGCGGCGGTTCTGACCCGCCCAGTCTGATCGCGCCGCTTCACGTGCACCATCGGGACGACGAGGCCTGGTACGTCCTCGAGGGCGCGCTCGCGTTCCGGGTGGACGACGAGGAGGTTGAGGCGAGGGCGGGCTCGGCCGTGGTCGTGCCGGCCGGATCTCCGCACGCGTACTGGAACCCGCATCCGGAGCCCGCGCGGTACCTGCTCGTGATGACGCCCCGGATCGCCCGGTTGATCGACGCGCTCCACTCGCAGCCCGGCGACGCGGAGAGCTACCGCAGGATCTTCCTGGAGCACGAGAGCGAGCTCCTGCCCTAGAAGGTCTCGAGCGAGGCCGTGCGTCGGCTCTCGAGCTCGAAGACGTGCAGGAGAACGATGCCCGCGATCAGGTAGACGACGCCGATGGCGGCCTCGACGAGGAGGAGATGCCCGATCGTTGCGAGATCTGCTCCGGCCACGGCGTCGCGGGCCGCCTCGATGCCGTGCGTCAGAGGTAGACCACGGCTGATCGTCTGCACCCAGGTCGGTAGCTCTTCGATCGGCACGTTGACGCCGCAGACGACGAGGATCAGGCCGTCGACGAGGTTGGCGAACACGAACACGTTCCGGCCGCGGAGGCCGAACGCACCGAAGCAGAGGCCGAGGCCGGTGCAGGAAAAGCTCGTCGCAAGGATCGCGAGAGCGAGTCCCGGAATGGCGGAGGTCGGGATCTCGACGTCGAGCATCAGAGCGCCGACCGCGAGTGAAAAGGCCGAGACGAAGATCGCGTTCAGCATCGTCGGCAGGCTGCGACCGAGGAAGAGCGCCGGGCGGCTCGCAGGCGATGACATGAGCGCCGGCAGCGTCTGGAACCAGCGCTCGTTCCCGATCACCTGCCCCATTCCGAACAGGCATGCGACCGCTGTGACGGAGACGGCATTCCCGATCAGGAAGAAGCTGTCGCTCTCGAGTGAGACGCCACGGCCCAGGTAGGCGAAGAACAGGATCTGGAACAGCGGGTAGACGAGCATGACCGGGATGTAGACCCAGGGATTCAGCCAGCGGAAGAGCGCGCGATAGCTCGTCATTCCGCCGACGAAGAAGACGCGCAGCCAGTTCCTCACGAGAGTGCGAACGCGGCCCTGGCCCTGGCGACGCGCTCGAAGTAGGTCAGGAAGCAGGCGGCGAGAAGACCGTAGACGATGCTGATGCCGAGGCACATGCCGATTGCCGGGAGCGGCGATCCCCCGAGCGCCGAGTCGCGCAGCGCGCGCATCCCCCACGTGGGAGCGAGGAGCCACGAGACCGGCGTGACCCAGCCGGGCAGGATCGAGAGCGGCACGAGCAGTCCTGTGGCAAGCCACATCGGGTACTCGAGCGTGTTGCCGAGATGGGCCGCGGCACGGTAGAGGACGAAGACCGACGCAACGAGCAGGCCCAGCATGCCGATTGCCAGGATCGCGGCCGGGATCGAGACGATGAAGAGGATCGGGTGGACGGCGGCGATCGGGATGCCGAACAGGAGCCACCCCCAGAGCAACGTCGCCGCCAGTGAGTAGACGCCGAGAGCGGCATAGCTGATCGTGATTGGCGCGAGGAGGACGATGAACGGCGTCGGGGATCCGACGAGGAGCTCGAGCGTACCCAGCCGGCGCTGCCACTGGATCGCTCCGCTGGCGCCGATCCCGACCGTAGCCCACATGGTCATGACCGTTGCCCCGAGCGACGCGCTGAAGAGCTCGTCCGGCGCGGTGCCGGCCTGGAACAGGTAGTACGCGATCGTCGCGAAGACGAGCGGCCAGAACGCGGCGTTCAGCATGTCGAACGCCGACCGGGACAGGATCTTGAACTGCAGCACGACGCCGTTTACGAACAGGCGGATCACCGCGTTCCCACGAGCTCGACATATGCGTCTTCGAGCGTCGGCTCGCGTGACACCACGCGCCCGATCCGGGTTCCATCCAGCTCCCGGAGCAGCGAGTCGACGAGCTCACCCCCGCGCGACGACTGGACGACAAGGAGCTGCGCCTGGTCGCGATCCTCGCTGACGACCGAATCGACGCCCGGCACGCGGCGCACTCGCTCGATCAGCGCCGGCTCGGCACCGAAGACCTCGATCTCGACGACGTGCCGGTCGGCGACGCGTGCCTTCAACGCCTGTGGCGTGCCCGTGGCCACGATCTCGCCGCCGGCGATCACGGCGATCCGGTCGCAGAGGTCGTCAGCCTCGAACATGTAGTGGGTCGTCAGCAGGATCGTCTTCCCGGCAGAACGGAGGCCGGCGATCATCGTCCGAAGCTCTCGTGCGCCGACCGGGTCGAGCCCGATCGTCGGCTCGTCGAGGAAGAGCACGGGCGGGTCGTGGATCAGGCCGCGCGCGATATGAAGGCGCTGCCGCATTCCGCGCGAGTACGTCTCGACTCGCTCGCGCTCTCGCCCCTCGAGGCCGACGAGCGCGAGAAGCTCGCCGATGCGGGCGCGCTGCTTTCGCGGCGGAACCCGGTAGATGTCGGCGAAGTAGCGGAGGTTGTCGAGTGCGGACAGACGGTCGTAGAGACCCCGCTCTCCGCCAAAGACGTACCCGATGCGCCGCCGAACCTCTCTCGCCTGCCGTGCGACGTCGAAGCCGAGGACGCTCGCGCTGCCGGACGTGGGGAGTAGCAGTGTGGTCAGGATCTTGATCGTCGTCGTCTTGCCGGCCCCGTTCGGGCCGAGCAGACCGAAGAGCTCACCCTCGTCGATCTCGAAGCTGATCCCTCGCACGGCTTCGATCGTCTTTCCGCGCCGACGCCGGATGCCCGCCGCGGATTTGTAGACCCGATGCAGCTCGCGTGTTTCGACGATCGCCATGGCTTCGAGTCTAAGGTCGCTCGAGAGGCGTCCGCATGCGCTGTCAGGCTTGCCCGGTGGCTGTCGCCGTCGCCGTCGAGGGGCTACGGGTTCGCCGCGGCGGCAAGCTCGTCCTCGACGGACTCTCGATCTCGGTGGCGTCCGGGAGGGTGACCGGGCTGCTCGGGCCGAACGGAGCCGGAAAGACCACGCTCATCCGCTGCATCGTCGGTGTGCAGGTGGTCGAATCGGGAACCGTGGCGGTGCTGGGCGAACCGGCTGGATCGCCGCAGCTCAGGTCGCGGGTCGGCTACGTCACGCAGGCGCCATCGGTCTACAGCGACCTGACGGTGCGCGAGAACCTCCGCTACTTCGCGCGCATCCTGTCCGCACCTGCCGCGAGGATCGACGAGGTGATCGACATGGTCGGTCTCACGCGGGACGAAACCAGGCTCGCGGGGCGCCTGTCGGGCGGGCAGCGCGCACGCCTCTCGCTCGCGACGGCGCTCCTCAACGAGCCCGACCTGCTTGTCCTCGACGAGCCGACGGTCGGGCTCGACCCGGTGCTGCGGCGGGAGCTCTGGACGGCGTTCGCCGATCTCGCCGACGCGGGGACGAGCCTGCTCGTCTCGAGCCACGTCATGGACGAGGCTGCCCGCTGTCAGGATCTCTTGCTCGTCCGCGACGGCGTGCTCGTTGCCGCCCTCACGCCGACGGAACTCCGCGAACGCACAGGCCTCGGTGACCTGGAAGAGGCGTTTCTGGCGCTCGCGGAGGCGCCGCGATGAGCCTTCGTGCGACCGGAGCGACTGCGCTTCGCGTGCTGACGCAGCTCCGTCACGACCCGCGCACGATCGCGTTGATCATCGGTGTGCCGTGCATTCTGGTCACGCTGCTCAAGTACGTCTTCGAGGGAGGTCATGTCTTCGACCGGATCGGCGGTCCTCTCGTGGGGATCTTTCCGCTCACCTCGATGTTCGTCGTCACCTCGATAACGATGCTCCGCGAACGGACGACCGGGACGCTCGAACGGCTGATGACGATGCCGCTCTCCAAGTTCGATCTCCTGCTCGGCTATGGCTCCGCGTTCGCGCTCGTCGCCGTCGGCCAGGCCGCGGCGGTCTCGGCGGTCGCGTTCGGGGCACTCGATCTTCACGTCGCCGGTGTCCGCTGGGCGGTGATCCTGCTCGCGGTCGCGAACGCCGTCCTCGGCATGGCGCTCGGTCTGTTCGTCTCGGCTTTCGCCCGCACCGAGTTCCAGGCCGTGCAGTTCCTGCCCGCTGTGATCCTTCCGCAGATCCTGCTCTGCGGTCTGCTCGCGCCGAGGGAGGAGATGGCCCGGCCGCTCGAGATCGTCTCCTGGGCGATGCCGCTCACCTACGCCTACGGCGCGCTCGACCGGGTCACTCGCGGTGTCTACGGCAGCGCGCTCGCCGCGTACGTCCTGGCGACACTCGGCTTCACCGTCGTTGCCCTGGTGCTGGGCGCTGCGACTCTCCGGCGCCGCACGCCGTAGCGAAGGCGGTACGGTCGCCACGAGCCCCGCTCCGTGTGCTTGACTCGAGACGATGACGGGCGAGCATCCTTCCGCGTCCTTCAGCGCGACCCTCCGCGTTCACCTCGACGACACGCCGGGGTCGTTCGCTCGCCTCGCCGAGGCGATCGCCGAGCAGGGAGGGTTGCTCGACGCGATCGACCTCGTCCGCGTCGAGAAGGGCAAGAAGGTGAGGGACGTGACGGTGCTCGCCAGCGGAACCGATCACATCGAACGCATCGTCGCTGCGGCCAGCACGGCGGAAGGCGTCGAGGTCGAGCACGTTTCCGACCGGACGTTCCTCCTTCACCTCGGCGGCAAGCTCGAGGTGCAGCCGAAGCTCTCGCTCAAGACGCGCGACGACCTGTCGATGGCGTACACGCCGGGGGTCGCGCGTGTCTGTCGCGCTATCGCCGACGACCCCGCCTCGGTCTGGAACCTCACGATCAAGCAGAACTCGGTCGCGGTCGTAACCGATGGAACCGCGGTGCTCGGTCTCGGCGACATCGGGCCCGAGGCGGCACTGCCGGTGATGGAGGGCAAGGCGATCCTGTTCAAGGAGTTCGGTGGCGTCGACGCCTGGCCGATTTGCCTCGCCACGAAGGATCCCGACGAGATCGTGATGACCGTGAAGGCGATCGCGCCGGTCTTCGGAGGGATCAACCTGGAGGACATCTCAGCTCCACGCTGCTTCGAGATCGAGGAGCGGCTGCGTGACGAGCTCGACATCCCCGTCTTCCACGACGACCAGCACGGCACCGCGGTCGTCGTGATCGCGGCGTTGATCAACGCGCTCAAGGTGGTCGGCAAGCGGATCGAGGACGTTCGTGTCGTCATGACAGGGGTCGGCGCCGCTGGCTTCGCCACGACCAAGATGCTGCTGGCCGCAGGAGTCTCCGACATCGTCGGCTGCGATCGGCAGGGGGCTCTGTGCAGCGATCGGTCGGGACTCGACGGATTCAAGGCTGACTACGCCGGCAGGACAAACCCGCGGCGCCTGCAGGGAACCGCCGACGAGGCGCTTGCAGGCGCCGACGTCTTCATCGGCCTCTCCGGGCCCGGCGCTGTCACTGTTGCCGGTATCCGCTCGATGGCGGGCGACCCGATCGTGTTCGCGATGGCGAATCCGACGCCGGAGGTGGTGCCGGGCGATCTCGCCGGGCTCGCGGCGGTCGTCGGCACGGGTCGGTCCGACTACCCGAACCAGATCAACAACGTTCTGGCGTTCCCCGGGATCTTTCGTGGAGCGCTCGACGTCCGCGCCTCGGCAGTGACGGAGGAGATGAAGCTCGCAGCCGCTCATGCGATCGCCGCCGTCGTCAGGGACGAGGAGCTCGAGGCCGACTACGTCATCCCGAGCGTGTTCGATCGCACCGTGGCACCCTCGGTCGCCGAGGCCGTCGCCGAGGCTGCACACGCGAGCGGCGTCGCTCGTCGGCACAGCCCGACCGCCGTCTAGTGGAGCACTAGTAGTTCTCCGCAGCGGGGATCGGTGGTCGCGCCGATGGCCCTTGCCGGGCAGGCGACCACCATGGGCATGTGACCGCACGACACACCAAGACGACTTCCTTCGAGACTCTCGCCGTCGGGGACGCCATGCACCGTGGCGTGCTGACCTGCCCGAGAGAGGCGACGCTCGGTGCTGTTGCGCGGATGATGGCCACGTACAGCGTCCACTGCGTCGTCGTCTTCGACGAGGAGCGTGAGGAGGACGCGGAGGATGCGCTCTGGGGCGTGATCTCCGACCTCGATCTCGCGGCCGGCCTGGTCGAGGGCGACGTCGAGAGCGTGACTGCCGGCCAGACCGCCGCGACCCCGGTCGTGACGATCCGGTCAGACGAGTCGGTCCTCCGGGCGGCACAGCTCATGTCCGAGCATTCGATCGCGCACCTCGTCGTCGTTGATCGGGGATCGAAGCGCCCGGTCGGCATCCTGTCGACGCTCGACCTCGCCCGGATCGCGGGGGAGGGAGCGTTTCGGTGACCTCGAATTCGCCGCGGACCGGCTCCGAGCCGGCACGGATGCTCGATCGTCCCGGACCGGTGAACAGTTCCGCGATGGAAGGCGTTCGCCTCGATCGCGTGCTTTGGGGCCGGATCAACAACCCCCACCACTACGCGGGCTCTCTCGGGGCCGCCGACGGCTCGATCCGGCTCGAGGGTGAGGACACGACGACGGGCATCAGGGTCTCGCTCGCGATTCCCTTTGCCGAGGTCGAGCGCATCCGCCTATCGCGCACGCCGGCAGAGCAGGTCGCCGGTGAACCGTGCGTTGTGATCGAGTTCGCCGAGGCCGAGGCGATCTGCCTGATGCAGGCCGACGCCGGCCCCGCTCGCTCACGCTCGGTGGCCGGCCACCTCGCGCGGCTCGTGGGCGTAGCGACGGCGTCCACCGGTGAGGGAGTTGTCGAAAGGAGGGGATCCCGATGAAGGTCGAAGATGTCATGACCGTCGATGTGCGGACAGTTTCGCCCGAGACACCGTTGAAGGACGTGGCAGAGGTACTTTCAAGCCTGCGCGTCTCTGGCCTACCTGTCGTCGAGGCAGGGAAGGTCGTCGGTGTCGTATCCGAGGCAGACATCCTGACCAAGGAGCGCGGCGCGGCGCCGAGCGTCGGTGGCCTCTTCAGCGTGCTGTTCGAGGATCGGAGCGATATCCGCTCGAAGCTCCAGGCGACGACGGCCGGTGAGGCGATGACGTCGCCGGCGATCACGATCGTGCCGAGGCGGCCGGTTTCCGAAGCTGCCGCGAGGATGATCGACCTGGGCATCAACCGGCTCCCGGTCGTCGACGACGACGGCGACCTGGTCGGCATCGTGACGCGAGCCGACCTCGTGCGCGCGTTCGTCCGGACCGACGACGAGATCGCCCGGGAGATTCGCGAGGACGTCGTCCTGCACTCGCTCTGGATCGAGCCCGACCAGATCAACCTCTCGGTCGAGAACGGCGCGGTCACGCTGGCCGGCCGGGTCGATACGAAGGCAGATGCCGAGCTCCTGCCGGCGTTCGTCAGGCGTGTTCCCGGGGTTGTCTCGGTCGAGTCGAGCCTGACCTGGCAGAACGAGGACGGGCGCCGCCGAGGCAGCGCGCGCTAGGGGGCTCTCAGTCGTCGCCCTCGCCCCGGGCGTGATCTCCGGGGAGAGTGTGAGTGTCACCACCGTGCCGCGCGGTCGCCATCGGCACCGATTGGACCGGCGCCGTCGGAGTGGGCGTCGTCGCGAGGATGCCGGCGCGGGGGCTCAGGGTGCCGACGGGCTCGCTGCCGCCTGCGACGCCCAGGAGGATCAGGTTGGCGGCGACCGCGACGGCGACCGCGGCGGCGAGGACGAGTGCGACGCGGAGCGCACTCATGTGTCCTCTCCCGGTGATGGCTGTCATGCGGCGACCTCTCGACGCAGGGTAGCCGCCTCGCCCGACCTGTTGGCGAGGAGAGCTGCGAGCAAGCGTCCGTCCGCCGCGAGATAGCGGACGGTGAACGAGTCCGCTCCTCCGTCGATCTCCACTCGTGACCAGTCCTCGCCGTGTCCGACGTACTGCAGTCGCAGACCGAGCTGGTCGGACCAGAAGAAGGGCGGGTCGTCGTGTGGCACGGAGCATCCGAGGATCGCCTGTGCGACCGAGGCACCCTGCGCCGCGGCGTTCGTCCAGTGCTCGACCCGGAGCCGGCGTCCGAGGCTCGGCCGGTACGTCGAGGCGACGTCTCCGCAGGCGTAAATCCCGGGCAGGGCGGTGCGCCCGCACGCGTCGGTCGGAATGCCGTCGGCTCCGCCCGGGGAGCCCGGCAGAACGGCCGGTATGGCCCCTATTCCGAGCACCACGACATCGCAACCGATCTCGGCTCCACTCGTGAGCTCGACCCCTCGCACACGGCCGGCCGGTCCTCGTCGGAACCGGGCATGACCCGAACCAGTCCGCAGCTCGATCCCCTGGTGCTCGTAGCGCTTGGCGATCAGCATGCCCGCCTCCCGTCCGAGGACGCGCTCGAGCGGCGCGCCAGCGGCTTCGACGACGGTGACCTCGAGGCCGAGGCCGGCTGCTGACGTGGCCACCTCGCCACCCAGGAAGCCGGCGCCGACCACCACGAGGCGTCTGCCCGGCCGGAGCTCGCGCTGCAGTGCCAGCGCATCGGACAGGGTGCGCAGGACGTGGACACCGGCGGGAAGGTCGGGAAGCGTGCGGGCGTGGGAGCCGGTGGCGAGGACCAGGTGATCCCACAGGAAGATCCGTCCGCCGTCGGTCACGGCGGTTTGGCGTCGAGCGTCCACGTGCGAAACGCGCGTGCCGGAGACGAGCTCGACGTCAAGTGTCGCCCAGTGGTGGCCCGGCCGGAGCGAGAGCGACCCGGCGCTTTTCGCACCCGAGAGCAGATCCTTGGACAGGGCGGGTCGCTCGTACGGCGCGTGCGTCTCCTCGCCCACGAGGAGCACGCGGCCATCGAACCCTTCCGAGCGGAGCGTCTCCGCGCAGCGGGCTCCGGCGAGGCCGGCGCCGACGACGAGCACCGTGCGAGCTCGAGAGCCCGTCTCCGGTCGGCGGCTCACCTCAGGCCGCCTCTCGGTCGACCTGCGTGACGAAGATGGCGCCCATCGGGCACGCATCCGCGGCGGCGAGCACCCGCGGATCCGTGCTCGTGGCGACTGCGACGGCGGTGCCGTTCTCGAGCCTGAAGACGTCAGCGGCCTCCTCGACACAGGCGCCGAAGCCCGAGCAAAGGCTCTGGTCGATTTCGATGCGGTACACGGGGGTCATGCTGTCCTTCCTTTCGTGGTCGCAGGAGCGGCGAGAGCCCGCCAGGTGACGGCGGCCGTGACGGAGCCGACGGCCGCGAGGTAGATGGGAAACACCCAGGGGCGCGACGCGTCGGTGCCGGCCGCCAGGCCGTGCGCCGTGGCCGCCGCGAAGATGGCGTATGTGGCCCAGTGGAGCCTCCGCCAGTTCCTGACGCCGATCCGCTTTCGTAGCGAGAACGAGGCGTAGACAACCAGCATCAGCTCGGCGGCGAGGACGCCGATTCCGGTCGCCAGCGGCCGGTAGCTCGACGCGCCCGGGACGAGAAGCGCGAGCGGCGTCAGATGAACGGTCGTGTCGAGCAGCAACGACACCCCGTGGAGCGCGATTGCCCCCAGCCCGAGCACGGCCAGGAAACGGTGCGTGTCGGCTACGGCCGCGGGTCGCACCGAGTGGAGAACCCTCGACTTCAAAGCCAGTCCAGCGAGCACCGACAGCGTGAGCAAGAGGTACGCGGTCAGCCCGCTTGCGCGAGCGAGGAGCCAGAACGTCGGATCCTTCGTCATGCGAGCCCGCCTGCCACCACGGTTCGGCCGTCGGCACAGACGAGAACGCAGGGCGTGTCGAGCTCGTCTGCCTCAGCCGTGGCAAGCTCGGCCCCGGCAAGGTACAGCGACGTTGCGAGGATCTCGGCCTCGACCGCGGTGCGCCCGACGACGGTCACGCGTACGAGGTCGCTCTCAGCCGGGCGGCCGGCTCGCGGGTCGATCACGTGGTGCGCCTCGCCGTGCGAGCTCGTCGTCCAGCGACGGCGATCCGAGCCGGAGGTCGCGACCGCGCCTTGCGAGAGCTCGAGTGTGATCGTGCCTTCAGGCGTCTCGACGCCGACCGGCCACGAGCCGCCTCGCACCCCGAGATCTCCGCCGGCGTTGACCAGGCAGGGACCGGCACCGGCGAGCAGCTCGCAGGCCAGATCGACCGCGTAGCCCTTGCCGATGCCGCCGAAATCGAGCCGGACTCCTTTCTCGAGTGCGATCTCGCCGGTCGCGACGTCGATCGAGACGTGGCCTCCGCAGCGGGCCGGCGGGCGGCTCGGCGGCGCGCCACCTGCTGCGACGAGCTCGAACGACCGGTCGTAGCCGGCGGCGACGAGAGCGTCGTGGACAGTCGGATCGAAGCGGCCCCGGGATCGCGATCGGCCGGCGAGCGCGAGCTGAGTCACGCGGAGCAGATCGTGTCCCGCTCGCGCGATGCCGTCGCGGTTGAGCGCCGAGAGCTCCGAGTCGGATCGGAAGCGTGAGAGGATGGCTTCCAGTCGCTCGAACTCCGTCTCGGCTCGTGTGAGAGCAAGGTCGCTCTCGACGCTCGGCGGGGCATCCAGCAGGAGCTCGACGTCGGTGCCCATGGCCCGGAACGTTCGGCGCTCCATCACGACGTCCTCGTGATCGTGATCGGGGGAAGGGTGACGACGCGGACGCTCGGTGCGCTCGGTGCCGCGGGAAGCGCGGCGGCACGGCTGGCCGCCGCGAGCTGGTCTCGACGCTTGGCGAGAGCTTGCGTGTAGGCGGCGTAGCGCTTGCGGTAGTCGGCGGCGCGGCGGGTCACGATCTTCCGGACGATCTGCGCCTCGCTCCTCAGCTGCTGCTCACGCTGGGCGAGGGCGTCCAGTCGGGGATCGGCGATCCTGGCCGGGCTCGCCCAGGGGTGCGCGGCGACGACGGCCCAGAGGACGAAGAACGCGACCAGCGTGACGGCGAGCGTGTACAGGCGGGCGACATGGCTAGTCATCGCCACCGCCCTCGGACCCGTCGTCGCTCTCATGCTCGCCGCCGGCGCGGTGCTTGTGGATGACGATCGGTGCCGGCCGCACGTAGACGACCCGCTGTGCTTGTGGGGTCGCGGGCGCGGACGCGGCAGGGGCGGCCGGCAGCTTCGGAAGGGCCGGAACCGGGGGCGGCGTCCGCTCGAGCTGCGCCCGGAGCGAGGCCTCGAACCGGTTGAGCTGTGCCTTGCGCTTTGCGATGACGGAGCTCGGCGCCCTGGCAGACGCCTGGCCGAGCCCGATGGTTCGTGTCAGCGCGACGGTGCCGATCACGGCCGCGACTGCGAGCGCGAGTGAGACGATGGCGATCTGCTTGCGGTGCATCTCGGTCCTCCTCGGGAGCTGGTGCGTCCACCGTAGGAGGAGCCGGGTTAAGCCCGGGCCAGGCGAGAGTTAAGTGTGTTCCAGCCTATGGCGTAGGAAAACGTGGTTGCCGTGACGGCGCAGGCTGACGAGTCGCCACTCGTCCGCATTCCGTGGAAGCAGCTCCCGCCCCTCGACGAGGGCGAGTCGCTCCGCGCTGCGGGAGCGTCCTGCAAGGAGGGGCGAGATCGTGAGGAAGAGCTCGCCCACGAGACCGGCGGCGAGCAGCGACCCGAACACGTGTGGCCCGGCCTCGGAAAGGATCCTCTTGTGACCCCGCTCGCGGAGGAAGTCGACGGCCGCCCCGGGATCTACCGCCGGACCGGATCCGGCCACGATGATCTCCGTCGCGCCGGGAAGCTTCCCGCGAAGCCGCGCGGCTCCGTCGTCGGTCGTGACCACGAGCGCGCCGCTCTCGAGCGCAGGATGCGAGGCATCGATCGAGCCGCTCGCGCTGAGCACGGCCAGCGCGGGGGCGGGAGCGAGCCCGAGCAGCGTTCGAAGCTCGGCGAACGCGGCAGCTCCGGCGGGAAAGGCGCGCTCGGCGCTCCAGACCGTTTTCGGAGAGCCGTGCAGAGTGCCTGATCCAATCAGGACGGCGTCGGCGCAGGCCCGGAGCAGTCCCATCACGAACCGGTCGGCTTCACTTGCCGCGCTGATCAGGCGGTTCGACCGCGGCTCCGAGCAGATGGCCACGACGCCATCGAGCGTGGAGACGAAGTTCGCGTAGAGAAGCGGCGCGTCGAGTGTGAGGTCGCCGCCGTAGAGCTCGCGCAACGCCGAAGGTAGGCCGACTCCGGCCCGAGCGTCCGGGTCGAAGAGGACCTCGAGCGGCTTCACAAGGTGGAGCGGCCCGGAAGTGCCTGCAGGAAGTCACGGCGCAGGTCGGCGTCCTTCGTGTACGAGCCTCGCCAGAACGTCGTCACCGTGCGCGAGTTCTCCTCCCGGACACCGCGCATCTGCGTGCACAGGTGAGCGGCCTCGAGGTGGACGGCCACCCCGTGCGGGTCGATCAGGTCGACGAGCGTGTCCGCGACCTGCTCGCCGAGACGCTCCTGAACCGTGAAGCGCCGGGCGTAGAGCTGGACGAGCCGTGTCAGCTTCGAGATGCCGATGATCTCGTCCCGTGCGACGTACGCGACGTGCGCAGTCCCGAAGAACGGCAGCGCATGGTGCTCGCAGAGGCAGTGGAACGAGATCGGGCCCTCGACGATCTGGCTGACGAGGCTGCCCGGGTCTCCGCGACCCTCGGCCGGGAAGGCGGTCAGCAGCTTGGGGTCGCCCTCGTACCCGCCGGTCGCGTCGTGGAGGGCCTGGAGGAATCGCGTCGGGGTCTCTCGCGTGCCGGGTGTGTCCAGGTCCATCCCGAGCGCCTCGAAGATCTCGGCGACGTAGCCTTCGAACCGCGTCAGGTCGGCCGCGTCGATTCGCGGCCTGGCCGCCTCGGGTCTCGCGGCGAGCGCGTCTCGCAGGTCGACGACATTCTCGGACTCCGTGGCCAGGCTTCGTTCTCCGTCCATTTCACCTACCCCCTTGTGGTGGTTGCTCGTCTTGTGCGCTGTGCGAGATGCTCGCGCCGGAGAGCGAGCGGGATGAGAGCGACACTGCAGCCGATCGGGAGCAGGAGCGCGGCGGTCGGCGCGCCGAGCGCGAGACAGATGCCGATCGCTGCAAGCTGGGTCGAGAGGCCGAAGTTGGCGACGATCGCGATCGTCGTCCGGTCGTGGTAGGCGAGCCGCTCGTTCGTGTCCGCCTGGAGGCGCTGCAGGCGCCACTCGACGAACCGCTCGACCCACCGGTCCTGCGGTGCGTATACGACTGCGTAGATCCGCTCGAGGACACGTGTCCTCCCCTCAGCGTGCGGCATCGGATCTCGTTCGTCCCCGTACTCTCGCCGGTAGAGGCGCTCCAGGTTGAAGTCGACGCCCAGCACCAGCGTGAGGGCGAGGAAGCCCACGGCGGCGAGGATGGGCCTCCCGGTCGCGTCGCCGAGCGCGGCAAAGAGGAGCGCGTTGACGAGCAGGTCGGACTCCGAGTCGAGGTAGCGTCCGAAGACGGACACCCGGCCCGAGGCGCGGGCGAGCTGGCCGTCGGCGTTGTCGAGCACGGTCTTCAGCTGCAGGAGAAGCGCGGCGACGAAGAGATGGCCGCGGAAGGTCGAGAACGCGGCGGCCGCACCGACCGCGGTCGCACCGAGGACGACGGCGGGCGGCGGCACCCGAAGCGGCAGAAGCGCGAGCACCACGACGTGCGCGAGCGGGCGGAACACCCACTCGCCGACGTATTCGGTGATCGGTCGCTCCTTGCGCGATCGCAGGAAGAGACCGCTTCGCCTGTCGGACGCCACTTGGTGACGTTCGCTCGCCGTCATCTCGTGGGAGCCTCTGCCGTGAGCTCCAGGACGACGCGGCACGAGGCGTGGTCGTCGAGGCAGAGCGCCGTTTCGCAGGCGACGCAGCCCGGCGTCGCCGGCAGGAGGAACGATCGGGTAAGGCCGATCCACAGGCCCCGATCGATCGCCACGGCGCGAGGATCCGAGGCCACGAGCGGCCGGAGCGGGCACGTCGGCGTCTCGATCACCACGCGACGCTCCGACGTCTCTGCGACCGATGCCTGGAAGCCGAGCTCGCCGAGCACAGCGCAGGCTCGCTCGGCGGCCCATCCGAGCCCATGTCCTCCCGGCAGCTTGCTGGCCGCCGCGAGCTCGCGCCCGAACTCGATCCCCGATCGCTCGAGCGAGTCGTCCCGGTCGTGCTCCGGGACGATGTCGAGGAGATGACCGAGCAGCTGCTCGTAGTGGCGGCTCGGGAACTCGAGCAAGGTCAGCTCGGGCGGGACGCCGTAGAGCTTGGCCGGCCGTCCGGCGCCAGGTCCGGTCCGGCCCGTTCGGCGCTGGAACTTGAACGTCAGCAGACCGGCGTCGGAGAGCCGCTCGAGACGGCCGCGCGCGACGTTGCGATGGATGTGAAAGCGATCTGCGACGTCGTCGGCGGTCACGGCGCACGACTGGGAGCGCACATAGAGAAGCGTTTCCCGGAGCCGGGGTTGGGCGACAGCCGAGAGCGCGTCCACTAAAGACAGCGTACCGAGTTTTAGTACGGGAAGGGAAGCCGGACGACGGCTTCGAGTCCGCCGCCCGGCGGGTCGCTGAGCTCGACCGAACCTCCGTCCGCCGTCACGAGGCGGTGCACGACGGCGAGCCCGAGGCCCGTTCCTCCGCCCGGCGTGCCTGCTCGCCAGAAGCGGTCGAAGGCGCGCGAACGCTGCTCGGCTGTCATCCCGGGTCCATGGTCACGTACGCGAACCTCGACCAGGGTCCCTTTCCGGTGCCCTCGCAACGTGATCGCGGTTCCCGGCGGTGAGACGGCGATGGCGTTCGCAATCAGGTTGTCGAGCACCTGCTCGAGCGAGCCTGGCGTGGCAAGGGCCTGAAGTCCGTGCTCGACGTCTCTTTCGAGCCCGACGCCGTGCTCCTGCGCAGGATCGCTCCATACCTCGATCCGATGCTCGATGATGTCACGGAGGTCGATCGTGGTCGCTGCCGGCTTTGCCGCGTCGGCACGTGCGAGGGCGAGCAGGCCGTCGACGAGGCGGGCAAGGCGTGAGACCTCGGCGAGCGCTGCAGCGAGGTCGCCCGCGCTGTCCTTGTTCACGGCTCGCTCGAGGTTCTCGAGCCTGAGTTGCAGCGCGGTGAGCGGCGTGCGGAGCTGATGGGACGCGTCGGCGACGAACTCCTGCTGCGATGTGAGGAGCGATTCGAGCCGCGAGACGGTGTTGTTGAACTCCAGGGCAACAGATCGAATCTCGGGCGGTCCCGGTCCGAGTGGTGCCCGCGCGTCGAGATCCCCTGCCCCGACCGCCGCCGCCGCTCGCTCGAGCTCGGAGAGCGGTCGCGTCAGCGTTCTGGCGAAGCGCAGGCCGATCAGCGTCGCAGCGACGAGGACGATGCCGCCGATTGCCGCGAGGAAGAGCCAGTAGCGCGTCACCCTCGAGTCGAGTGCGGAGGTCGGATAGGTGATGCGAACCGCGCCGCGGACGATGCCGGCCGATGCGATCGGGACGGCTACGTAGATGAGATCGGTGCCGAGCGTGCGGGAATGACGCGTGCCGGTGGCGACGTCAGGCCGCTTCGGGTCGAGTGCGATCGCGAACTCGGGTCGCGCGGCAGTCTTCAGGTTGCGGCCGGCTTTCCCGGACGTGTCGACGATCGAGACGCCGCTCCTCCGCACCACGACGACGCGACCGCCGGTTCGATGCTGGTAGTCGGCCGCCGCGAGTGTGAGGGAGCGTGGCGCCGGGGTGCGGCCGTGCTCGAGGGAGTCCTCCGCAAAGGTGCCCATTACGAACGCATCGCGCACGATCCGGTTCGTGAGGTCGCGCTTCTCGCTGCGCCCGTACTGGATGCCGAGCGGGATCTCCAGCGCTGCGAGGACGACGACCGTCAACGTGACGTAGGTCGCAAGCAGGCGCCTGCTCATCGCCTGTCCCCTGCGGCCGACTGTGGACAGATTGTTCCAGGGACTGTCCCTCGGGCATGTCCGCGCGGGCCGCGTCCGGGGGTCAGACCCCCGGCCATGGCCGCCCGAGCCGGTACGCGTGCCGCGGTCACCCGGGGACGTGCAGGCGGAGACCGACGCCGCGAACTGTCTCGATCCAGCCGGGATCGCCGAGCTTCTTGCGCAGCGCTGCGACATGGACGTCGATCGTCTTCGCGCTCCCGAACCATGTCGTCTGCCATACCTCCTGCAGGATCTCGGCGCGCGAGACGACGGCTCCGGGGTCTCGCGCGAGCAGAGCAAGGAGGTCGAACTCCTTCGGCGTGAGGCTGAGCTCGCGGTCGTCGACGACCGCCCTACGCGCGCGGAAGTCGATCTCGAGCGGGCCGATCGCGTGCTGTCCGCCTGGCCGGGCGCTCGTCCGTTCGCCTCGTTACGGCTCGGATCCGCGCAAGCAGCTCGCGGAAGCCGAACGGCTTGACGATGTAGTCGTCGGCACCGAGCTCGAGGCCGACGACCCGGTCGATCTCCTCGCCCTTGGCGGAGACGATGATGATCGGCACCTCCGAGCGGCTGCGGAGCTCACGGCAGACCGAGAAGCCGTCGGTGTCTGGAAGGCCGACGTCGAGAAGCACGAGGTCGGGCTCAGACGCCTCGAGGGCGGCGCGGCCGGTCGCCACCCGCTCGACGACAAACCCCTCGCGGCGGAGTCCTTCGACGAGCGGCTCGGCGATCGCGTCCTCGTCCTCGACGATCAGCACTCGCATGAGACGAAGGCTAGACGCGCCCCGCCTGAGCGCATCCGTGGAAGGCCGTACGGCAGCTCGGGGAATCGCCGACCCGCCTCGCGACGCGCAGAGCGTTAGCCTCCGCCCATCGCGACCACCGCCACGATTCCCTCCGTGCCCGCGCGGGGCCTGTCCGAGGCCGAGGCCTCACGCCGGCTCGCCGCGCGGGGGCCGTTCGAGAAGCCGGCTACGAGCCGCTCGTACGCGAACATCGTCCGCGCCAACGTCCTCACGATCTTCAACCTGATCCTGGCCGTCTTCGGCGGGCTGACGCTCGCCTACGGAGAGTGGCAGGACTCGCTCTTCCTCGGCATCCTCGTCTTCAACTCGGCGATCGGCATCGTGCAGGAGGTACGGGCGAAGCGGGCGCTCGACCGTCTCGCCGCGCTGGTCGCCCCGACGGCGACCGTCGTCCGCGACGGCGCCGTCCGCGAGGTGGGCGTCGAGGGCGTCGTCGTCGGCGACCTCATCCGGGTGCAGGCCGGCGAATCAGGTGGTCGCCGACGGGACGGTCGAGTCGGCGAGTGGGCTTGCCCTCGACGAGTCGATCCTGACCGGCGAGTCGCGGGCCGTTGCAAAGCAAGCCCGGCGACGAGGTCCGCTCGGCCTCGTTCGTCGCCGAGGGCATCGGGGAGTTCACGGTGACCGCCGTCGGCGACAAGAGCTACGCGTCGCGCATCGTCGGCGAGGCACGGTCGTTCCGGCATCCTCGCTCGCCCCTCGAGCGGGGGCTGAACGTTCTGCTCCTCTCCCTCGTCGGCGTGATGATCCCGCTCGGGCTCGTCCTCGGCTACGCCCTTCGCCATCGGCACACGCCGACTCAGCGAGGCGATCCCGACGGCGGTGGCGGCCGTCGTCACGCTCGTGCCCGAGGGACTGATCCTGCTCACGAGCCTCACGTTCGCGGTCGCGGCGCTCCGAATGGCGCGCCGGGGCGCGCTCGTCCAGCAGCTGAACGCACTCGAGTCGCTTGCCTCGGTGGACATCGTTTGCCTGGACAAGACTGGGACGCTGACCGAACCGGAGCCGCAGGGTGCTGGCCACGGTCACGGCGCCGGGTGTCGTCCAGGCCGAGCTCGAGCGTGCACTCGGCCGCTACGGTGCGAGCGCTGCGAGCAGGACATCGACGCTCGACGCGATTCGCCACGCGTTCGAAGCTCCGGCCGAGGAGCCGTGGCCGAGGTTCCCTTCTCGTCGGCCCGTCGCTGGAGCGCGGTCGCGCTCGGGCCAGATCGGTACGTCCTCGGGGCGCCCGAGCTCTTCCCGCTCGACGGCCTGCGGGAACGAGCCGACGCCGACGCGCCGAGGGCAGGCGGGTGGTCGCGCTCGGTGCCACGTCGGCCGACCTCGCGGACGTGCGAGCCGAACAGGGCCCACCGACCGACCTCCATCCCCTGGGGCTCGTGATCATCGGCGAGCGCCTACGGCCGCGTGCACGGGAGACGGTCGAGTACCTGCTCTCGCAAGGCATCGAGCTGCGGGTGCTCTCCGGCGACCGGCCAGAGACCGTGGCCGCGATCGCCCGGGAGGCAGGAGTTCCACAGCACGGCCCACCGCTCGACGGCCGCGATCTTCCCTCGGATGGGCCGGCGCTCGCCCACACCGTGCTCGAGTCGTCCGTCGTGGGCCGGATCTCGCCGGAGGGAAAGAAGGCCGTGATCGAGGCGCTCAAGGCCAGTGGGCGATACGTGGCGATGGTCGGCGACGGTGTCAACGACGTGCCCGCACTCAAGGCGTCGCGGCTCGGCATTGCGCAGGGCTCGGGCTCGCAGATGGCGCGAAGCGTCGCCGACCTCGTGCTCGTCCGCGACGACTTCGGCTCGGTGCCCGACATGATCGCCGAGGGCCGGAAGATCCTGCGCAACCTGACGCGCGTGGCCAAGCTGTTCGTGAGCAAGTCCGTCTTCGCGGTCTTCCTGATCGTCTCCGTCGGGTTGACGCCGACCGCCTATCCTCTGCTGCCGCGGCACCTGACGCTCGCCGCGTCGCTGACGATCGGGATCCCCGGATTCTTCCTCGCGCTCGCCCCGAGCACGGGAGACTTTCAGGTGAAGGGGTTCCTTCGCGACGTCCTGCGCTTCGCGCTCCCGGCCGGGACGGCGGCGGGTCTCGGCGTGCTGTCGAGCTACACGTTCGTGTTCGAGGTGCTCGACCGGCCGCTCCAGGAGTCGCGCACGGTGGCTACGACCGTGCTTGTCATCGTCGGTCTGTACCTGATCATGGCGCTCGAGTCGACGACGGCCCGTCGGGGAGCGTGGGTGTCGGCGCTGTGCGGAATCCTCGGCGGTCTCTACGTGATCGTCCTGATCGCACCGTTCGCGCGGCACTTCTATGCGCTCGCGATCCCACACCCGCTGGCGTGGATCGCGACGGCGGGCGGCGCTGCGCTTGCGATTGCCGGTCTGATCATGACGGACGACCGCTTCGTCCCGGGATGGGCTCTGTCGAGGCTGGGGTGGGGCTCGCAGGCGTGATTACGATTCCGGCCTCGCCTCGCCGTCGAGCAGACCGTGCTGGATCGCGTAGCGCACGAGCTCGGCACGCGTGGCCAGGCGGAGCTTCTGCATGATGTGCGCCCGGTGCGTCTCCGCGGTTCGCACCGAGATGTAGAGCATCTTCGCGATCTCCTGGTTCGTGTGCCCGAGGGCGAGCAGTCGCATCACCTCCCGTTCGCGATCCGAGAGTGGATCCTCGTCGGCACGTTTGCGCTCTTCAGCCTCGGCCGACGCGAGCCTCGCACCGAGCACAGGATGCACGTAGCGGCCACCGTCGGCGACCTCTCGGACTGCTGCGACGAGCTCGGTGTCCGCGGCCTCCTTGAGGACGTAACCGGACGCTCCCGCTGCGAACGCCTCGCGAACGTACCGCGGGTCGTCCTGCATCGAGAGTACGAGCAGCCTCGCCTTGGGCGCCTCTTTGAGGACGGCAGGCGTGCCCTCGATGCCGCTTGCTCCCGGCATCACGACGTCCATGAGGATCACGTCGGGCTTGCAGACGCGTGCCTCGAGGACTGCCTCGCCGACCGTCCCGGCTTCGCCGACCACCTCGACGTCGGGCTCGGCGTCGAGGAGCATGCGCAGGCCCGAGCGCACGACAGTATGGTCGTCGACGATGAGGACTCGGATCGTGGTGCGCTTGGCGGACGGCATGGTCAGCGGAGTGGAACCTCGGCCACGATAGTCGTCCCGGCTCCCTGCGTCGACTCGATCGTCAGCTTTCCGTCGAGTAGACGCAGGCGCTCGCGCATGCCCACGAGCCCGAGGCCACGGCCGTCTCCTCCTCGCGCCTCGAAGCCACGGCCGTCGTCCTCGATGATCGCTGCAACGGCTCCTGGCTTCCGGGTGAGAACGACGCTCACCCACGTTGCGCCGGCATGTTTGACGACGTTCGTCAGCCCTTCCTGGACGATCCGGTAGAGCGCAGTCTCGATCTCGCCCGACAGGCGCTCCGCCGGGAGTGTCTGCTCGAAGTGGACCGAGATGCCGGTCTCGCCCTGGAACGTCTCCGCAAGGCGCTCGAGAGCCGGAACGAGGCCGAAGTCGTCGAGCGCTTTCGGCCGGAGCTCGACAGCGAGCCGGCGCACGCCCTGGAGGGTGTCGACCACGAGCTCCCGCAGCGCCGCGGCCGCCTCCTTGGCGTCTTCGAGGCTCCTCGCCTCCTCGACCGTCCTCAGCCTGAGCAGCACCGAGGTCAGCGCCTGCCCCGTCTCGTCGTGGAGCTCTCTGGCGAGGCGCCTGCGCTCGAGCTCCTGGGCGGCGACGACGCGGCGGAGCGAGTCCCGGGCCACCTGCTCCGAGAGGTCCACGGCCACGGCTGCGCGCTGGGCGAACGACTCCGCGAGCCGCTGGTCCTCGTCGGCAAAACGCAGGTCCGAGGTCAACTTGTCGTGCGCGACCATGACCCCGATCGCCCGGCCGCGAGTGACGAGAGGCACGTAGAGCGCGGCGTTCACGGAGAGCTGACGCGCAACGTCCTGGTCGACCTCGGGGTCATCGATCAGCGAGTCCACCCGCTCGCTCCTGCGGCGAGTGAGGACACGCCCGCTCTTCGACGTCGCCGCGGGGAAGCGGAAGTCGAGCAGGTCGTCGGTTCCCTCGCCGTCGACAGCCGCAACGCGGAGCATGTCGTCCTCGGCAGGCAGCGCGATCAACACCACTCGGGCGTCCACGAGCTCACGAAGACGTGACGCCACCAGGTTGAGCAGGCGAGGCAGCTCGAATTCGCCGACGAGCTGCTGGCCGATCTCGTTCAGCGACTCGAGCTGCTGCAGCCAGCGCGTCGCCGACTCGTAGAGGCGGGCGTTCTCGATCGCGACCGCGGCCTGGGCGGCGAGGAGCGTGACGACCTCTTCGTCGTCCTCGGTGAAGTCGCCGCCGTCCATCCTTTCGGTGAGGTAGAGGTTGCCGAACGAGACCCCGCGCAGACGAATCGGCACACCGAGGAAGCTCCGCATCGGCGGATGGTTGGGCGGGAATCCGACCGAGCGCGGGTCCTTCGTCAGGTCGTGCAGACGCAGGGTCCGCGCATCGTGGATGAGGACGCCGAGAATGCCCTTTCCGCGCGGCAGGTCTCCGATCTCAGCGCGGGTAGCGTCGTCAATGCCTACCGTAATGAAGCTCTCGAGCTCGCTTCCCGATCGTCCGATCACACCGAGAGCGCCGTACCGTGCGCCGGTGAGAGAGACCGCGGTCTCGATCAGCTTGCGAAGGACCGCGTCGAGCGAGAGCTCGGAGGTGACGGCGATGCCCGCTTCGACCAGGGCGCGCTGCCGCTCCCTGACAGACGTTTCGGACGGTTCGGGCACAGACGCATTGTCGCCCAGAAGGCAGGCCCGGGCCGGATGCGCTCCAGCCCGGGCGGATGCACGTCCTACTTCACGGTGAAGTCCGCGTACTGGCCGGCCTTGTAGTGGCCCGCCAGGTTGCAGATGAGGGAGTAGTGCCCCGGCTTCAGCTCGAGCGTCAGCTTCTTCGTGAGTCCCGGCTTGAAGGTCTCGATCTCACCCTTGTGGCCGGCTTCACTCGCCTCAGAATCGTTCGGCCGTTGCAACTTGCTGGCGGGCTTGACGGTTCGAAGGACGACGAACTCGTGCGCGATCTTGCCAGCGTTTCGGACGGCAAAGGTGACTCGACCCGCCGGTACCGACTTGCGCGCGGGCAGGATACGGAACTCGACCAGCTTGACCGCAACCACCGACGTTCGTGGTGACGACGTTGCCGATGAGACCCCGATCACGAGGCCGACGATCGACGCGGCGAGCGCGCCGAGAATGACTGCCTTCTTCATCTCCTACTCCCTTCTTAGGTTGATGACCGAGTGTCGGCAACGCCGGGGTGGCACGACATCGGAACAACCGCGCAGGCCTGCTGCGGGGTTTTCCGCATTCCAGGCCTCTCTTTGATCCACATGCGTGCGAGATGCCTGCCACGACGAGGCGGAGAGGCCGGTCCTAATGAGCCATCTTGTGTGAGGCGTGTTGTCCGCTCACGATTCAGCTGTGCGGATCGGCCGTGAGCCCTCGTTTGATCACAACGACGTCACCTCTATCATCAATCGCCTGTTCGAGATGAACGCAGAGCTCGCGGACATCGGAGCCGACGTTGCTTCGATCCGGCGTGTACTCGAGGAGGAGGACGATGAAGCAGACGAGTGAGGCGTTCGAGCGTCGGGTCCAGGAGATCCTCGATGAGGATCCGAAGAAACGGCACGAGCGCGTTCAGCGGATGCTCGCGGAGCGAATCGCGTTTCACGAGGCGAAGGCTGCCGAAGCCCGCCGGCGCGCGAAGCGTCGCAGCTCAGTCGAGTAGGCGCGCCTTCGCCCGGTCGAGCGCGGAGGGATTCCCGCCGGCTGCGACGAGATAGTCCGCGACCGAGCCGAACCGATTCTCGAGCCGGGTCAGAAGCTTCGCCATCGCCTCGGGCGGCGAGGAGCCCATCCGGCGGCGGAGCTCTCGTTCCTCGTCGTCGCGCGCCTCGGCGAACCATGGCTCGAATACCGAGGTCAGGTTGTCGGCGCTCAGGCCGTAGTCGGCGGCGATGTCGTCGTGTCCGACGCCGCTCAGGCGCAGGAGGAGCGCGCAGACGAGCCCGGTCCGGTCCTTGCCGGCGAAGCAGTGCACGAGGACGCCTCCCGCGGGGGCGTCCGCCAGAGCCTCGACGGCGCTCGCCAGGTTCGGGGCGAGGCGCTCGGCCATCGCGACGTACGCGCCGAGCACATCGGGCGAGGCCCGCCACGCGGCCGCGACGGCGGCCTCGTCCTCGGCCCGGGTGATTGGCACGTGCACGAAGCCGACACGCGGATCGTGAGGCGGATCGGCGGCGATCTCTGCGGGCAGGCGGAGGTCGACGATCGTCCTCACGCCGTACGCGATGAGGTCGTCCCAGCCCGTGTTCGTAAGCTGCCGGACCGAGTCCGCCCGGATGATCGCCCCGAACCGCGTCACACGGCCGTCCTCGGTCGGGTGTCCGCCGAGATCCCGGATGTTCAGGCATCCGTCCCAGTTGAGGTGACGCTCGGTCAAGGACGATTGGGCAGGTCTGAAGCGGCCATCTGTTCAAGCGTAAAGGTGCGTGCTACACCGGGCGGGTGAAAGTCCGACGAGCTCTCGAACTGCTGGCCTCGGATGGGTGGTACCTCGAGCGCCAGCGCGGAAGTCATCGGCAGCTTCGCCACCCGAACAAGCGAGGCACTGTCACGGTTTCCGGCAAGCCAACCGACGACTTGCACCCGAAGACGCTTGCAAGCATCCTGAAGCAGGCAGGATTGGAACACTGATGCAGCGCTTCTTGGTCGTCATCGAGGGAAACGGCAAGACCAACTACTCGGCGTACTCGCCCGATATCCCCGGCTGCGTGGCAACCGGGGCGACCCGGCCTGAGTGCGAGGAAGCGATGCGCGAAGCAATCGCCTTCCACCTCGAGTCGCTGAGGGAGCACGGAGAGCCGATTCCCCAGCCTGTCAGCGACGCGACCTACATCGAAGTCTGATCGACGGCAACCGGGGTGAAGCCAGCCGGCGGTGGTTGCGCGTCCCAGATCAGCCCCTCAACCCAGTGATCCTCCAGGTGCCACGCCGGCCGGCCGTGCGCGATCGGTCTGGCAGGGCTGCCCAGTAGAGCGGCTGCCGGCAGCGCGGCCACGATGGCCTGGAGGTCGTCGTGGCTGGTCACTGAGGATGGCATCGAGAGGCGGTGGGCGGCGCCGAGTGCCTCG
Organism: uncultured Actinomycetes bacterium; assembly: GCA_963736045.1. GTDB lineage: Bacteria > Actinomycetota > Thermoleophilia > Gaiellales > Gaiellaceae > PALSA-612. The sequence continues at coordinate 93,524 of CAVTNK010000002.1, forward strand.
GCGTACTCGCCCAGGGAGGGTTGCCGACGCTTTGCAGGGAGTGGCCTCAGACCACTCGCTCTCCACGTCGACGTCGGGAAGCATTCGAGGACGTGGTAGGCGCCGGACCCAAGTGGCTCGGCAAGACCATCAGGATCGTTTGCGAGTCGAACGTGAGGACGGGCAAGGAGCGATTGGAAGACGTCGATCGCGAATGACACCCATCCAATCTGGTTGGAGGGCTTCACACTTCCTCTTGTTCCTGTCTTTGCTGGCGTTCGCGCTCCCTTCTCGCAAGCGCGTCCATGGCCCTGGGAGTCGAGAGAAGCCACAGGATCGCGCCATGCCTGAGGCCCGTCGAGGCTGATGGCTGCGATTCCTTGTCGAAGCGCGAAACTGTCGACAGCGTCGGCCAGCACGCGGGGACTGATCGGGCCGTCAGGCCATATAAGCGGATGGACGCGGGCTGCACGCCATCCTTCATCTTCGAAGCTCAGCACTGCTGTCCCGTTGCTCTTCCACTCCCTCGAGGCGAGGTCGACTCCGAGAACCGAGGTCTCGGTCAACCTGCGAGCAACCGTCTGAGCACGAACGGCAGGATCCCGCCGTGGCGGACGTACTCGCGCTCGCGCGGCGTGTCGAGCCGCAGGCGCGCCTGGAACGTCTTGCCGTCGGCCGTCACGGTGACCTCGGCTCGCCTCCGCGTTCTCGACGCCCTCGATCGCGAACTCCTCGCGGCCGGTGAGGCCGAGCGATGCGGCGCTCTCGCCGGGTGCGAACTGGAGGGGCAGGATTCCCATCATCAGAGGTTCGAGCGATGGATACGCTCGTAGCTGTCGGCGATGACGGCCTTGACGCCGAGGAGCTTCGGGCCCTTCGCCGCCCAGTCTCGTGACGAGCCCGAGCCGTACTCCTTGCCCGCGATCACGATCAGCGGCACGCCGTCGGCGAGATAGCGCTCCGACGCCTCGAAGATCGTCATCTCCTCGCCCGACGGCACGTGCACGGTCCAGGTGCCCTCGCTCCCGGGTACGAGTTGGTTCCGTAGCCGCACGTTCGCGAACGTGCCGCGAACCATCACCTCGTGGTTACCGCGCCTCGATCCGTACGAGTTGAAGTCCTGGCGCTCGACGCCGTGCTCCACGAGGTACCGGCCCGCTGGGCTGTCCGGCTTGATCGCCCCTGCCGGAGAGATGTGGTCGGTCGTAACCGAGTCGCCGACCATGACGAGGCAGCGCGCGCTCCGGATGTCGTCCACGGTCCCCGGCTCGCGAGGCATCCCGTCGAAATACGGCGGCAGCCGGATGTACGTCGAGTCGGGAGCCCACTCGTACAGGTCTCCGGAAGGAACGGGCAGCGACCGCCAGTGCTCGTCGCCCGTGTAGACGTCCAGGTAGTTCCGTGTGTACATCTCGCTCGAGATCGTCGAGCCGATCACCTCCTGGACCTCCTCGACGCTCGGCCAGATGTCGGCGAGGTACACGTCGGCCCCGTCCGAGCCACGGCCGATCGGCTCGGTCGCGAGGTCGACGTCCATGCGGCCGGTGAGTGCGTACGCGACGACGAGCGGCGGCGAGGCGAGGTAGTTCGCCTTCACCTCGGGATGGATCCGGGCCTCGAAGTTGCGGTTGCCCGAGAGCACGGCGCAGACGACGAGCTCGCCGTCGAGGACACCCTTCGAGATCGGCTCCGCCAGAGGGCCCGAGTTGCCGATGCAGGTCGTGCAGCCGTAGCCGACGAGGTTGAAGCCGAGCTCCTCGAGGGCGGGCGTGAGGCCGGCGGCGTCGTAGTAGTCAGAGACCACCTTCGAGCCGGGCGCGAGGCTCGTCTTCACCCACGGCTTGCGCGTGAGCCCGCGCTCGACGGCTTTCTTCGCCAGGAGCCCGGCGCCGATCATCACGCTCGGGTTGGAGGTGTTCGTGCAGCTCGTGATCGCTGCGATCACGACCGAACCGTGCTCGAGCTCGAAGGTCTCGCCGTCCATCGTCACGGGCACGCCTCGGCTCGTCGGCTCGGCGACCGCGACCGCGGCAACGGGCTCGAGCTCTTCGGCCGCGTCGCCCGTTGGCGGGTCGCTGGCCGGGAACGAGTTCGCAAGCTCCTTGTCGTAGCTTCCGGCCGGGTACTCGACGCCGAACGAGCCGAGCTCGTCGAGGAACGCTTGCTTCGCTCGTGCGAGCGGGACGCGGTCCTGGGGCCGCCGTGGTCCGGCGAGGCTGGGCTCGACGGTCGAGAGGTCGAGCTCGACGACCTGCGAGTACTCGGGCTCGCCGTCGGCCGGGTCGTGCCAGAGCATGTTCTCCTTGCAGTAGGCCTCGACGAGGCCGAGGCGCTGCTCGTCGCGCCCGGTCAGCCGTAGATACTCGAGCGTGCGCTCGTCGACCGGAAAGAACCCGCACGTGGCGCCGTACTCGGGCGACATGTTCCCGATCGTCGCGCGATCGGCGACCGGCAGAGCAGCGAGACCCTCGCCGAAGTATTCGACGAACTTCCCGACGACGCCGACCTTCCGCAGTGTCTCCGTGATGGTGAGCACGAGGTCGGTCGCTGTCGCACCCTCGGCCAGCCGGCCCCTGAGCTTGAAGCCGACGACCTGGGGGACGAGCATCGAGATCGCCTCGCCGAGCATCGCCGCCTCGGCCTCGATGCCACCGACGCCCCAGCCGAGCACGCCCAGGCCGTTGACCATCGTCGTGTGCGAGTCAGTGCCGACGAGCGTGTCCGGAAACGCCTGCAGGACGCCGCCGACCTCCCGCGCCTCGACAACGCGCGCCAGGAACTCGAGGTTAACCTGGTGGACGATGCCCGTCGACGGCGGCACGACCTTGAAGTTCTCGAACCCCTGCTGGCCCCAGCGCAGGAAGGCATATCGCTCCCGATTTCGCTCGAACTCGAGCTCGGTGTTGCGGAACATGGCGAGCGGGCTCGCGTAGACATCGACCTGGACCGAATGGTCGATGACGAGCTCGGAGGGCAGCAGTGGGTTGATGCTTCCGGGATCGCCGCCCAGCGAGCGCATCGCGTCGCGCATCGCTGCGAGGTCGACGATCGCCGGGACGCCCGTGAAGTCCTGGTGCAGCACCCGGGCGGGGGTGTAGTTGATCCCGCGCGAGGGCTCGGCGGACGCAACCCACTCGCGTATCGCAGCGGCATCCTCCTCGGTGCTCGTGCGCAGGACGTTCTCGAGCAGGATCCGGAGCGTGAACGGGAGCCGAGCGACGTCGCCCAGCTGCCAGACCGCGTAGTCGATACCTGCGACCGTGAGCGTGGAGGCAGGAACGACCATGCCTCGATTCAATCAAATGGCCTGCCCCGGCCGGCGGCCCGCGTCGGGTGGGCTACGGGGCGCGGAAGTTCTTGGTCGCCGTCGCTTTGGCCGTCTGGCCGGAGACGGTGAGCGTTACGACCAGGCGGAGCTTCGCGCGGTGCTTGATCGTCCCGGGGATCGTCCACAGGGACTGGGCCTGCGCGGGCTGGTCGATCAGGAAGTTGTCCGTCGTCGTCTTCTGCACACCGATCTGCTTCTTGCCGTCGTAGAGCTTCGCGACGACGTTCACGTTGCGGATGTTCCCGAGCAGCGACACCGTGGCAAGGAACTGGCTGCCCGCGAACTTGAGAGCGATCGACTGCACGGAGACCACGGCTCCGACGGTGAACCGCAGCGTTGGCGTGAACAGGTGCGCCCAGCCGGCGCCCGCGGTCGTGCTGTGCGAGACGACATGCCACCAGTACTTCCCGGCAGGGAGCGGCTTGGTCGGGCTCCAGCTCGTCGCGTCGGGGGCGAGTGGGCTCGAGTCGACGAGTGTCCCCGACGCAAAGTCGCCGGTTGACGTGGTCGCCGGCGACGATGCGATGGCGATCAGCTCGGCGACCTCTCCGGGCGCGATCGCCCACTTGAACTTCGGGTGGGTCGTCGAGACGACGGTACCTGCCGCGGGGGAGAGAGGCGTCGAGGCGGCGCCGGCCGTTGCGGCGGCGATCGCCGCGACCGCAGCGGCCGCGATCACGAATCTCACCTTCATACCCCAAACATCGGATCCTTCAAGGCCACGGCCGACCACCCGAAAGAGGGTTAGGTTGCGGGCGTGGGCGATTCGCTGTCACCGAAAGTGGCCGAGCCGCTGCTGCGCGGACGCTTCGGCAAGCCGTATCGCTACGAGGTTGTGGCGACGACGACGCAGGAGCTCGTGGGACCGGCCGATCCCGAGGGCGCCGTCGCGGTCGCCGAGGCGCAGACAGCCGGGCGCGGGCGTTTCGGCCGGCGCTGGGACACTCCGACCGGGGCGGCGATCCAGGTCTCGATCGTCTTGCGCCCGCCCTCCGGGCCGGCGATTGCGCAGCTCGCGCTCGTCGGCGGGCTCGCGGTGGCCGAGACCGCCGAGGCGGCGCTGGCTGCGCCCGTCCAGATCAAGTGGCCGAACGACGTTCTCGTGGCCGGCTGCAAGATCGCCGGCGTGCTCGCGGAGGCCCGTGAAGGCGTCGTCGTTCTCGGCATCGGGCTCAACGTGAACCAGACGGCGGGGCAACTGCCCGAAGGGACCCGACTTCCGCCAGGGTCGCTCAGGACCGTCGACGGCCAAGTGCGGGAGCGTGCGCCGATCCTCGCCGACCTCCTCGTCCGGCTCGAGCGACGCTACGACGCCTGGTGCAAGAGCGGTCTCGAGGCCGTCGTGGCCGAGATCGAATCACGCGACTTCCTCCGCGGCAAACGGGTGAGGGTCGACGGCATCGAAGGCATCGCGTCCGGGCTCGACCGCGACGGCCGTTTGCTCGTGGGCGGCGTGCCGGTCGAGTCGGGAGAGATCGAGTTCGTACGCTAGAACTTCTCGAGCGCGGGCGTCCGTGGTGGTCGCTGGTCGACTCGCTCGCCGGCGACCGGGAGCGTCGGCAGCCAGCGGAGCCAGCGTGGCAAGTACCAGTTCCAGTCGCCGAGCAGCTTCATGCCGGCCGGTAGGAGCACGGCCCGGACTATGGTCGCGTCGAGCAGGATCGCGATCGCCAGCCCGACGCCCATTTGCTTGACGTCGAGCGTCCTGAGCGTCGCGAACACGCCGAAGACGGCGACCATGACGATCGCGGCGCTCGTGACCGTCCCGGCCGTCCCCTTGATCGCACGCTCGACCGCCTCGTCGGTCGGCATGCCAACGTCGACCAACTCCTTGACCCGGCTGAGGATGAAGATGTGGTAGTCCATCGACAGCGCAAACAGGACGACGAAGAGGAACATCGGCAGCCAGGAGACGATCGCGCCGTTCGAGTGGAAGCCGAGGATGCCCTCCGCCCACCGGTGCTGGAAGACGAGCACGAGCACCCCGTAGGAGGCGAACACCGAGATCAGGTTGAGCAGGATCGCCTTGATCGGGATCACGATCGAGCGGAACGTGAGCAGGAGCAGGCAGAACGCGAGCCCGAGCACGAAGGCGAAGATGATCGGCGCTCGCTCCTTCATCTGGTCGTTGAAGTCCTTTGTGCCGGCTGTGATTCCGGTGACGGCGGTCTCGACGCCGGGCAGCCGCCCGAATGTGGCCGGGATCAGCTTCGTCCGCAGGATCGTGAGGGCGCGGTCGGAGCTCGAGTCGGTGCCGTTGCCGGCGAGCGGGATGTCGATCCGGGCCACGGTCCCGTCGGCGCTCGCGAACGCCTTCACCGGCGGTTGCATATAGGGGGTGGCGAGCGCCCGCTGGACGAGCGTCCGCCCTGCCGCCAGAACCTCCGGCGAGCGGATGTTCTTCGCTCTGATGATGATCTCCGCCGGCGTCTGGGCGCCGGGGAACGCCGCCTGGATGTCCTTGTAGGACTTGATCACTGGCAGGTCCTGCGGCAGGTCCGTGTAGCCGAGCAGCCGCGTGTGCATGCCGAGCGCCGGCGTTGCGAGGGCGAGCAGGCAGCCGGTCGCGACGACGAGCCAGACGAGCGGTCGGCGAACGACCGCAGACACGATCGCGCCCCAGAAGCGAGACTCGCCGTCTCCGGAGAGGCGTGAGACGAACGGCACCCGACCGGTGTCGACCCGGTCCTCGAGCTTCGACAGCAATGCGGGCAGGATCGTCAGCGAGCCGACGATCGCGACCGCGACCATGATCATCGTCCCGATGCCGATCGACGTGAAGACCGGGTTGCCGGCGAGCAGCATGCCGGCCATCGCGATCAGCACGGTCACGCCGGAGACCAGCACGGCCTGACCCGACGTCGCCGCCGTCTTGCGAAGAGCCTCGCGCGGAGGAAGTCCTCGCCGCCGCTCTTCCCGCTCACGACGGAGGTAGAAGAGCGAGTAGTCGACCCCGACGGCCATGCCCATCAGCAGGATCACCGAGCTGGTCGCATCGGAGGAGGGTTGCAGGTGGCTGATCACCGCGCTCACGCCGAGCGCACCCAGGAAACCGGTAAAGGCGAGGCCGACCGGAAGCAGCGCGGCCACGATCGCTCCGAAGGCGAACAGCAGGATCACGATCGTGATCGGCACGGTCAGCTGCTCGGCCTTCCGGAAGTCCTCGCCGACCGTCTTGTTCAACACGTGCGCCGAGCTTGCGAAGCCGAACTCCTCGATGCGGAAGCCGGGGTGCTCTCGCTCTTCCGCCGCGACCGCGTCGACGATCGGCTGCACGTGGTCGCGGGCATCCTGCAGCTTGAGGCGCATCTGGAACTGGATCAGCGCCGAATGGCGGTCCTTGGAGACGAGACCGGGCAGGGCCGGGTCGAGCGGTGAGCGGAGCCTGAACACGAGTGGAAACGCAGTGATCCGGCGCTCGACTGCTCTGATCGTGGCCCGGAAGGCGGGCGAGGTCACCGCCAACGATCGGTTCTGGACGAGGATGTTCTCGCTTGCCTTCTGCGTGAAGTCGGCCTTGGAGAGGATCGCCTGCGCCCGGGCTGTCTCGCCCGAGCTGGTCTCGGTGTCGGTCAGCTTGCGGGTGCCGGCGGCGTTGCCGAGGAAGTAGAAAGCCGCGGCGAAGACGATCCAGGCCACGAACGCGGTCTTCCAGTGGCCGGCGCTCCAGCGGCCTGCGCGAGCTGCGAGGTTCACGGCCCGAGTCTGCCTCAGCAAGCCGGAGCGGTGCCGCGGTTCAGATCCGCCGCGCGGCCCCGATCACGTGCGGCTTCGTCAGCTGCCCGACGTAGTCAGTCGTGGGGTAAACCATGTTTCCCCCGCGAGCCCCTTCTTTCCCGGTTCACGCGACTCCGCGCGGTGTGGCTCCGCCGGGCCAAGCCCGGCTCCGCCGGAAGAACGGGAGTTCAGACGCGTCGCGCCGAGCCGATCACGTGTGGCTTCGTCGGCTGCCCGACGTAGTCGAAACGGCGCACGTGCTCGATCTCGAACCCGGCCTGCGCGATGGCGCCCACGGTGTCGCGGTTCGCGTGGCAGCCCGCGCCGACCCGCGACCAGATCGGGTCGACTGCGTCCTGCGCGCGAGCACAGAATCCCTCGCCTCGCACATGCTCGTAAGCGTGCGAAGAGCGGGTGGCGGATGTCCGGATCGGTCATGACCCGTCACCGGCAGGTGACAGTCACGTGCCTGTCACCTGCCTGTCCCCCCTGCCTGTCCCCGCGTCCGGAAAGGACATGGGCCGCGGAGCTTGGTCATCGCTCGAGCTGGATCGGCACCTCGACGAGGTTGATCCGGGAGCCATCCTTGGCGGACAGCTCGTAGACGATCAGCTCGCCGACGCCCGAGCGGTCGATGCTAAACGGCTGTGTGAGGTCGAAGGTGCCCCGCGTGCCGCTGCCGGAGGTCGCGGTGACGAAGTTCCTGGCGAGGATCTTGCCGTCCGGGTCGGTGAGCTCGTACTGGAAGGTCGCCTCGAAGGTGTTCGCAGTGCCCGTCGCGCGCACGGGACTCTTGACGGTCTGGAACGGCAGCGGCGACTCGACGAGGATCGCAGGCGTCTCGTCCTCGAAGTCGGCACGGGTGTAACGCGTACCCGCGATCTCCACCGTCTTCACCGTCGGGAACTGCGTCAGCGTGTAGACGATCTGGGCGCGGGCACCCGTGGGCTGCGATGGGCCGTCGAACACGGCGTTCCCGTGTTCGATCCGCGTCACGCCGAGCGAGCCGACGTTGATGGCGGAGCTCATGCCCAGCTGGATCTCGGTGTCGGTGAGACCCTTGTTGAGCGCCTGAAGCGAAGCGCCGGCTACCGCCTTCGTCTTCGGCACCTGGCGCTCGACCGGCTGCACCTTCCCGTTCCGCAGGAAGTAGACGCGGAAGCTCGTCGTCTCCGCCGGCCCTGTCGTCGTCGGTGTGGTGGTCGGCGTCGTCTCCGTGACCGTCACGGTCTCGCTGCCGCCGCTTCCGCCGCCGCAGGCGGCGAGGCAGAGCACAGCCACGATCGGTGAGAATCGGAGCCAGCGCGCGATGCGACCGATCATCGGAATCACAGCCTACGCAGAGGAGGCCCGCTGGGGAGCGTGGACGGCGCCCGCCGCGCTGATCCCGCTCTCGTATGTCCGCTCGATCGAGCATGCCGGTGGCCGCGCGCTGCTCGTGCCGCCCACGGAGGACGGCGTCGAGGAGACGCTCGATCGACTCGACGGCCTCCTGTTCTCGGGCGGCGCCGACCTCGATCCGGAGCAGTACGGCGCCGAGGCGCATCCGACGACGCTCGGCACCCGTCCCGAGCGCGACCGTGCCGAGATCGCGCTGCTCGGCGCAGCACTGGAGCGTGACATGCCGGTGCTGGCGATCTGCCGCGGATCGCAGGTGATGAACGTGGCCCTCGGTGGCGATCTCGAACAGCACGTACCTGACCGGGTGGGCCACGAGGGCCATAAGGAGGTCGCGGGAACGTTCTCCGAGCACGACGTCGAGCCGGTGCAGGGCACGTGCCTGGCACCGCTGATCGGCGACCGCGTAAGGGTCAAGTCTCACCATCATCAGGGCTACGGGCGGCTCGGCGTTGGCCTCCGCGAGGCGGCTCGCGCCGCCGACGACACGATCGAGGCGATCGAGGACCCGTCGCGCCGCTTCGCTCTCGGTGTCCTGTGGCACCCGGAGGAGGGAGACGACACGCGACTCTTCTCGGAGCTGGTTCGGCAGTCAGCGGCGTACCGTGACGGACTGACTGGCCGCTAGCCTAGGACGGAATGGCGTCTGGGCTGGGAATCGAGGCCGAAGGGCTGGTCCGGGAGTTCAAGGGCGGTATTCGCGCCGTCGCAGGCATCGATCTGACCGTGGCCGAGGGCGAGATCTACGGCTTCCTCGGACCGAACGGGGCAGGGAAGTCGACGACGGTGCACATGCTGACGACGCTGCTACCCCCGAGCGCCGGGCGCGCATCCGTCGCCGGCTTCGACGTCGTCCGCGAGGGGCCGAAGGTGCGGGCGTCAATCGGCGCAGCGCTCCAGGAGGCCGCGCTCGACTCACTCCTCACCGGTCGCGAGCACATGCGCCTGCAGACTGCGCTCCACGCTTTGCCGCGGGAGCTTCGCAAGGAGCGGGCGGAGGAGCTGCTCGAGCGAGTGGGTCTGACCGCCGCAGCGGACCGGAAGGTCAGCACCTACTCCGGAGGCATGAAGCGGCGCCTTGACCTCGGGCTCGCGCTCGTCCATCGCCCGCGGATCCTGTTCCTGGACGAGCCGACTACCGGCCTCGACCCGCAGTCGAGGAGCGCGCTCTGGCAGGAGGTCGGGAGGCTGGCGAAGGAGGAGGGGGTCACGGTCTTCCTGACCACGCAATACCTGGAGGAGGCCGATGTTCTCGCCGATCGGGTCGGGATCATCGACCAGGGAAGGATCGTCGCCGAGGGAACGCCCGCCGCGCTGAAGGCCGAGATCGCCCGACCCACGGTCGAGGTGGTGCCAGCCGACCCGGAGCAGCGGGAGGCCGTGGCCCGCGTCCTGATGCAGTTCGGAGAGCTGACGCAGGCATCGCCGCACGGCGTCGCGGTTCGGCTCGAGGGCGACGAGTTCGGGCTCGCGGACGTCGTCCGCGCGCTCGACGCGGAGGAGCTGCATGTGGCGCATCTCCAGTTGGACGCCCCGAGCCTCGACGACGTCTTTCTGGCCAAGACCGGCCGCACGCTCGAGGGTGCCGGCTCCGAGCAGCCCGAAGCGCTCGTCTCGTGAGCGCTGCGACACGCGTGCAGGTCGGGAACCTCGCCCGGAGGAGCGTGGTGCGCACGCTCAGGCAGCCGGCCTATGTGCTTCCCCCGCTTCTCTTCCCGACGCTGCTCGTGACGGTGAACGCCGCGGGTCTCAAGCCGTCGACCATGCTCGAGGGCTTCCCGACGGATTCGTTCCTGGCGTTCGCGATCGCCGTGCCGTTCGTCCAGGGCGCGCTCTTCGCGACCATGAACGCAGGCGTCGACCTCGCTCGCGACATCCAGACCGGCTTCCTCAACCGGCTGGCTCTGACCCCGTTGCGCGGCAGCGCGCTTCTCGTCGGCCACATGGCCGGCGTCGTCGCGATGGGCCTGATCCAGTCGGTCGTCTACGTCTTATTCGCGCTCGCGGTCGGAGTTCACTTCTCGGCGGGGGTGGGAGGTGTGTTCGTGCTTCTCCTGCTCGCGACGTTCGTGGCAGCGGGCTTCGGCATGTTCGGCGCGTTCATGGCGCTCCGCACGGGATCGGGCGAGTCGATCCAGGCGTTCTTCCCGTTCATGTTCGTGCTCCTTTTCATCTCCTCGATGAACACCCCCCGCGACCTGATCGCCGTGGACTGGTTCAGGGTTGCCGCGACCATCAACCCCGTCTCGTACCTGATCGAAGGAGCACGCAGCCTGATCATCGAAGGGTGGGACCTCGAGGCGCTCGGTCTCGCGTTCGGCATCGCTCTCGTGATTGCCTGCGTGTCCGTCGCGCTCGCGGCCTGGGCGCTCGGCCAGAGGATGGCCCGGACGTGAGCGCCGCCGAGTTCCGCTCCTACCGCTCGGTCGCGCTCGGAGTCGCGTGGCGAACGACGCACAACGCCCTGACGACCCCGAACCTGGCCATCCCGTCGCTCGCCTTCCCGTTCTTCTTCTTCCTCGCTTTCGCCGGCGGCCTGTCGCAGCTCTCGGAGCTCCCCGGGTTCGAGTTCGACCAGGGCTACACAGCGTTCCAGTTCGTGTTCGTGATCCTCCAGTCGGCCGCGTTCGGCGGCGTCTTCACCGGCTTCGGGATCGCGCGCGACTTCGAGTACGGCTTCGCGCGCCGGATGATGCTGGCGGCCCCACATCGGTCCGCTCTCATCGTCGGCTACGCGATCTCGGCGGTCCTGCGCTGGCTCGTCGCCGCGGCGCTGCTCACCGCGACCGCGTTCGCGGTCGGGATGAAGGTCGGCGGCGATGGCGTCGAGCTCCCTGCTCTGTATGTGCTCGCCGCGATGGTGAATGCGTCCGCGCTCCTTTGGTCAGCCGGGATCGCGACCCGCCTGCGCACGCTGCAGGCCGGGCCGGCGATGCAGATGCCGGTGTTCCTCGCGATCTTCTTCGCTCCGGTCTACGTGCCGCTCAGCCTGCTCTCCGGATGGATCCACGGGGTGGCGCAGGCGAACCCGGTCACGTACTTCCTCGAGGCTGGTCGCGGCTTCGTCTCCGCGAACGCCGTCTACGCCGGGGTGGCCTTCGCCTCCGCGCTCGGCCTCATTCTCTGCTTTTCGATCTGGGCTATGCGCGGCATGCGCAAGGCCGAGGCTGCAGGCTAGTTCCGGGACTGGCGACCGGACCCGAGGCAGTCGGAGCAGCGGCCGCGCAGGACGACGTCGTGGGCGGCGACATGGTGGTCGAGCCGAGCGGAGAGGCTCTCGACCGCCTGTTCGAGCTCCTTGTCTTCGAACGCCACCACCCGTCGGCAGTCCTCGCAGACGAGATGGTGGTGATGCTCGCCGTCCGGATGGGCAGCCTCGTACCGCGCGATGCCGTCGCCGACCTCGATTCGCTGCACGAGCTGCATGCTCGAGAGGAGATCGAGCACGCGGTAGACGCTGGCGATCCCGACGCGACGGCCGTCGGCGCGAAGCCCGTCGAAGATCTCCTGCGCGCTCAGGCAGCACCGCTCCGCCGCGAGGAGCGAGACGACGGCTGTGCGTGCCCCACCCGCGCGGTGGCCGGCGCGTCGCAGCTCGGAGATCGTGTGCTCGGTCCAGGCCGGGTCGGTGGTCGTCACACCGACACGGTACCACTCACGCAAATGAAAATCGTTCCCATTCTTGATACTCTCGCGCCTCGTGTCCTGGTTGACGGACCCGTTCTCGCCGCTGTACATGCAGCGGGCGCTGCTCGAGCTCGCGCTCCTCGCCGTGCCGGCAGGCATGCTCGGCGCCTTCGTCGTGCTCCGACGGCTCGCCTTCGGGACGCATGCGCTCGGTGTCGGAACGTTCCCCGGAGTCGTCGTGGCGTTCGGGCTCGGCTTCAGCGCGTTCGTCGGTGGGCTCGCTGCGGCCGTGACCCTGGCGCTGGCCCTCGCCGTGCTGCAGCGCCGAAGCGATCTCGACCCTGCAGCCGCGACTGGTCTTCTCCTCGCCGGGGCTCTTGCGCTCGGTTCCCTCCTCGTCTCGAACGTCTTCGCTGCAGGCGCTCAGGTCGACACGCTGCTCTTCGGTTCGCTCTTCGGGATCACGGACGGCGATCTCGTTCGAAGTGCGCTCGTGGCGGGTGCGGCATTGCTCGTCGTCGCGGCTGCGTGGAGAGGGCTCGTCGTCGTCGCCTTCGATCGCGTCAACGCCCCGGCTCTCGGGTTTGGAGCCTCGCGGTACGACCTCGTCCTCTTCTGCTGCCTCGCGGTCACGATCGTCGCGGCCGTCGACGCGGTCGGGACCCTTCTCGTTTCGTCCCTTCTCGTGGTGCCGGCAGCGTCGGCCCGGCTCGTGACGAGACGGCTCGTCCCGCTCGTCGTCACGTCGAGCCTGCTCGCCATCGCGTGCGCGCTCGTCGGCCTGCTCCTCAGCTACCACACGGGAGCGCCTCCCGGGGCCACCGTGGCGGTGGTCGCGGCCGGGACCTTCCTGCTCGTCTTCTCCTTTCGGACGCTTGCCGAGCCGAAGACGAGGCGCATTGCCGCGTTGGGCGCGGCGGCGCTCGCGATCTCGCTCCTTGGCGCCGGCTGCGGCTCCGGCGGCGGGAAGCCAGACGGGCGGCTCCGGGTCGTGGCGACGACCACCCAGGTCGCCGATTGGGTGCGGCAGGTCGGCAGTGGCCACGTCGCCGTCACGCAGCTCCTGAAACCACTCGTCGATCCGCACGAGTTCGAGCCCGGCCCGGCGGATGCGGACGCGGTTGCGCAGACGAAGCTGGTCGTCGCAAGCGGTGCGGGGCTGGACACGTGGATCACGGACCTCGCAAAGAGCGCCGGCGGCGACGCGAGGGTCGTCGAGCTTGCGCCGACCTCGAAGCTCCGCCGCGCCACCGCGTCCGGAGAGGGTCGCTACGACCCGCATTACTGGCACGACCCGACGATCGTGGAGATCGCCGTGCAGACGCTCGGGCGGGCGCTCGCGGCCGCCGATCCAGAGCACGCAACGGAGTACCGTGCAGCCGCGAGTCGCTACGTCGCCCGGCTCGCCCGGCTCGACCGTGAGCTTCGCGGCGAGTTCGAAAGCGTCGCGCCGGAGCGACGGAAGCTCGTCACCGACCACGACGCGTTCGGGTACCTGGCCGCGCGGTACGACCTGCGCCTCGTCGGGGCGGCGATCCCCTCCACGTCGACGGCGGCGGAGCCGAGCGCGAGGGACACCGCGCATCTGATCGACACCGTCCGCCGCGAGCACGTGCACGTGCTGTTCTCGGAGGAGTCGGTCGACCCCAAGCTCGTCCGCCAGATCGCGGCGGCGACCGGGGCTCGCGTCGACGCCGGCCTCTACGGGGACACGCTCGGCCCGACCGGCTCCGATGCTGCGACCTACCTCGGGATGATGAGACACAACGCCCGCCACATGCTCGCCGCATTCCGGAGCTCGCCGTGATCGACAACCCACGGCACGCGCTGCTGACGGTCGAAGGCCTCTCCGTCGCCCGGGGCGGGAAGCTCGTGGTCGAGGACGTGTCCTTCATCGCGGCTCCGGGGGACCTAATCGCCGTCGTCGGTCCGAATGGAGCCGGTAAGTCGAGCATGTTCGCGGCGCTGCTCGGTCTGATCCCGAGCTCGGCGGGCCGCTTCTGGCTCACGGGCTCGTTTGCCTACGTCCCCCAGAACGAGGCGGCAGAGCGCTCGTTTCCCGTCACGGCGCTCGACGTCGCGTTGATGGGCGCCTATCGCCGGGCCCGACCGCTCCGACGGCTCGGGCATGCTGAACGACGGGGCGCGGAGCGGGCGCTCGAGCGGGTGGCGATGAGTGACCGGGCGAAGGCGCCGTTCGGCGAGCTCTCGGGAGGGCAGCAGCAGCGCGTCCTGCTCGCGCGCGCACTCGTGCAGGAGGGAAGCGTGCTCCTGCTCGACGAGCCGCTGTCGGGAGTCGACGCCGTGTCCGAGGAGGCGATCATGCAGGCGCTCTCGGAGGAGAGAGCCGAGGGCCGCGCGGTGCTGATGGCGACCCACGACCTCGCCCTCGCCCGCAGCCGCTGTACGCACGCGCTCCTCCTCGATCGCCGTGCCTTCGCGTTCGGACCGCCGGCGGAGGCCCTGAGCGCGGCCAACCTTCGTGCCGCCTATGGCGAGCGGATCATCGTGCTCGACGAACTCGGTCAGATCGAGGCGATCGACGAGGGCAGCCACCACCATCACGGCCATCCATGAGCTACCTGCTCGATCCGTTCTCCTACGACTTCATGCAGCGTGCGCTCGCGGAGTCGGTACTGATGGGAATCGCCTGCGGACTCCTGGGCGTGCTGATCGTGCTCCGCGGGCTGACGTTCACCGGCGAGTCGCTGTCGCACACCCTGCTACCGGGCGCGGCCGTCGCGGTTCTGATCGGTATGAGCGTGGTCGGCGGGGCACTCGTCGCCGGCATCCTCTCCGCCGCTGCGATTGCATTTCTCCTGCGTCGGCCGGACGTCGGAGAGGATGTCGCTGTCAGCGTCGTCTTCAGCGGCGCCTTTGCGGCCGGAGTGATCGTGCTGTCGACCCGCGGGGCCCCGAAGGACCTCGACAGCCTCCTGTTCGGGAGCATCCTCGCCGTCGAGCCCCGCGACCTCTGGCTGGGGCTGGCGGCGGCGCTCGGCGTCGTCGCGGTCTGCGTGGTCGCGGCGCGCGGGTTCGTCCTCGTCGCCTTCGACCGGAGCTTCGCCTCGGCGCTCGGTGCCCGGGCCGGACTGCTCGACCTGCTGCTGATCGTCGCGGTCGCAGGTGCGCTGACGGTGGCCCTGCGCGGAGTCGGAACCCTCCTCGTGCTCGCGCTGCTCGTCGCTCCCGCCGTCGCCGCGCGGATCGTCGTCGACCGGGTGTGGACGATGCTCTGGCTGAGTCCGCTGATCGGCGTGGTCAGCTCGGTCGTCGGGCTCGAGATCTCCTTCCACGCGGGCGCGGCCGCGGGGCCGGCGATCTGCCTCAGCGCGCTGGGCGCCGTCGCGCTCGCCCTGGTCGGCACGGGCCTGCGCGACGCTCGGGTGTAGCGGGCGATTGCCTAGACGTCCCGGAGCAGTCCCGCGTCGACGGCCGCGACGATGCCCGCGACCACGCCGCACCGCGTTGCGAAGGTCGCCGTCTCGACGTATTCGTCGGGGGAGTGGTCGGCGCCTCCAACCGGCCCGAGCCCGTCGAGCGTCGGGACGCGGCTGACGGTCCACGAGCCGTCCGACACGCCTCCTGCAAGCGCCTCGCCGAAGTGGTGGCCGAGCGAGGCGCCAAGCGCCACCGCTGTCTCGGCGAGCCGTCCGACCGCCGGTGTCCGCTCGAACGGCGACGGGCCGCCGAGGTCCTCGTAGACCAGGGAGATCCCGTCGTAGGAGGGGAAGTCGCAGATCGCGCCGATCGTCCAGTCGAGGTCTTCCCGCGTGCTCGCCCGGACGTCGGCGGTGAGGACACCGCTCGACGGCACCGTGTTCAACCCTTGCCCGGCCTCGAGCCCTGTGATCTGGAGCGTAACGCCCTTGCGCGCTCCGTCCAACTGCGACAGGCGGAGCGCTTCCCGCGCGAGCGCGACGGCGACGTTCCGCCCCGCCGCCGGCGCCTCTCCTGCGTGCGCCGCCCGACCGGACGCGTGGATTCGCAGCCACGACGCTCCCTTCCGGGCCGAGACGACCTCGCCGTTGGGGCGTCCGCACTCCAGGCAGAGCACCGCGTCCAGCGCGGCGAGCCGCTCGAAGGTGACCGGGGGAGCCGGCCGCGACTCCTCGTCCGGAACCGACACGACTTCGACGAGCCCGAACGGTCGCGGGCCGAGAGCGAGCATCCGAGCTGCGTGGACCGCGACGGCCAACCCTCCCTTCATGTCGGCGACACCCGGCCCGTAGCAGCGGGTCTCGTCTCGATGGAACGGCCAGGTCGCGGCGGTTCCGGGTGGAAAGACGGTGTCGTGGTGCCCGAGCAGCGCGATTCGCGCCGTGCCTTCTCCGTGTAGCGCTGCGTGGACGTAGAGGCCGGCCGGGGTCGGGATGAGCTCCGGCTCGAGCCCGTAGCGCTCGAGCACCGATCCGAGTAGGCGCGCCAGGCCGTCGAGAGCTTCGAGGTCACCGCCCGGCGTATCGATGTCGACCCAGGTGGCGAGGTCGCCGAGCAGCAGGTCGAGGTCGGCGTCGACCCCGGCTCTGACGCGTTCGGCCTCGGCGAGCGCGATCGCCGGCAGGGCGGTCCGCTCACCGTCCATCGGTTCGAGTTTGACACCCGCTTCGTCCCACGTCTAGCCATTGCCGCGCCACTACGACCGCTAGGCTCGGCAGATGGAGAGCGGATTCGTGCCGGTTGCCGGCGGTGAGCTGTACTACGAACGGACGGGGACTGGGCCGCCGATCGCGTTCGTCCACGCGGGGATCGCCAACCTCTCGATGTGGGAGCCGCAGGTGAGTGAACTGGCGGGCGATCACACCGTCGTCTGCTTCGACAGCCGCGGGTTCGGGCGGTCTCGAAGCGAACCTGTCGAGTTCTCGCCAGTCGAAGACCTCGCCTCGGTGCTCGACCATCTGCAGATCGGCGAAGCGGTGGTCGTCGGCTGCTCGCGTGGCGGCCAGATTTGCCTCGACTTCACCCTCGACGACCCGGACCGCGTCAGGGCGCTCGTCTGGGTCTGCGGCGGCGTGAGCGGCTCGCAGCACCAGCCGCCGGCCGAGCAGACGGCGGTGTTCGACCGCATCGAGGAGCTCTGGGAGGCGAAGGACTGGGACGCCCTGGTCGATCTGGAGACGCACGTCTGGCTCGACGGCGTAATGGAGCCCGAGGGCCGCGCTCCGGCGGAGCTACGAGGACGGGTGCGGCAGTGGATCTACGAGATCGAGACTCGTGACGAGGCGGAGTTGATCGTCAAGCCACCTGCCCGGCCGGCCGCCGATCGGCTTGACCGTGTCGATTGTCCCACGCTGGTCGTGATCGGCGGGCTCGACACCTCGGGCACGAGGGCGTCGGCGGATCTGCTGACGGAAACGGTCCCGGCGGCCGAGCGGGTCGATTTCCCGGACTCGGCCCACCTGCCGAACCTCGAGCATCCCGAGCGGTTCAACAAGGCGCTGCGGACATTCCTCGCGCGTCACGGGCTCTAGCTGACGTGGGCGAGCAAGGTATCGAGCGACCGGGAAGGCTTCTCCTCGAGGATCTCGAGCTCGGCGCCGACGAGGAGATCTGGCAGGACGACTCTGGCGAGGATCATGCTGGGTGGCACTGCGTGGGCACCGACCCGTTCCCCTGTCCCGCGGCCGGCTGCTCGTTCGTGGCCGAGTTCATGACGGCAGCGCACCTCGTGCTGGTCTGGGAGGAGCGGGACGACCCGAACCTGCTCAGACATGCCGCTCGGGCCAAGCAGGTCGGCCGGAATCCACGCGTGGTCGAGTACAGCCCTTCGTTCGGGCCGAGCGCCTCGTACTACGCGTGGGAAGCCGCCGGCCGACCGGTTCACGGTGTCCGCGGGAAGTAGCATGGCGCCGTGGCCGTGACCAGCGAGACGATCGACGTCAGCGGGATCCGGTGCGAGCGGTGCGTAAGCCGGCTTGCCGCCGCCCTGACCGGTCACGACGGCCTCGAATCGGCGAACGCGAACCTGATGGGCGAGGTCACGCTTGCCTGGGACGACGACCGCACGAGTCGAGACGAGCTGCTGCAGGCGATGGCCCGCGCCGGCTTCCACGAGCGCCCCGCGCACGTGTAGAGAGCCACTGGCTCTGGAATACCTGCCGCGCCGGAGTCGTTTCGAGGCTCCATGACGAGGCCGCTGCTAGGGTGGCGCCGCGATGAGCGAGACGGAGGACGAGAGGGGTGCGCGGCGTCTTGCCGCCGAGGCGCGAAACCGCGTTCGCTTCGAGGAAGAAGCACTCGAGCTGTCAGACCAGGTGTACCGGGTGGCGCGCAGGCTCGTCTCGACGCGGGAGGAGGCCGAGGACCTCGTCCAGGAGACCTACGCCCGCGCGTTTCGCAGCTGGCGGTCGTTCACGCCCGGCACGAACCTCCGCGCCTGGTTGCTCCGGATTCTCACAAACCTCAACATCGATCGGGGCCGGCGCAAGCAGCGAGCTCCGGACGAGCAACCGCTGGAGGAGGGCGACTACTTCCTCTACAACCGGCTCGAGCAGTCCTCGCGAGACGGCAACGCCGACGAGGAGCGGGTGGTCGAGCGGCTCTCGCAGGACGACATCGTCGTCGCGCTCTCGGCCGTGCCGCATGACTTCCGGGACGCGGTCGTACTGGTGGACATCGGAGACTTCACCTATCAGGACGCTGCGCAGATCCTCGACATCCCGATCGGCACCGTGATGTCGAGACTCCACCGTGGGAGACGTATCCTGAAGAGAGAGCTCGCCGACAGGGCCACAGGAGGCGCGTGATGAAGGGGACGTTCGATCCGTGCGAGAAGTGCGAGGAGCTCATGCAGCCGTATCTCGATCGGGCGTTGAGCGACTCCGAGCGCGAGGAGGCTGAGCGTCACCTCGAGGGATGTTCCTCCTGCGCCAAGCGGTACCGCTTCGAGGAGAGCCTGCGGCAGTTCGTGCGGCAGGTGTGCGCCGAGCAGATGCCCCCCGAGCTGAAGGCGAAGCTCGCGGCTCTCAGAACTCCTCTCTAGCCTGCTGATCCCCTCGAGCCTGCGCCTCGAGCGGCTGTGGGCGATTAGTCACTCAAATGTTCCAGGGACTGTCCCTGGGGCATGGCTGCAGCGGACGTTGTGGTTCGAGGCTAGCTCTGGAGGTAGCCAGGCAGGTCTTCCGGGTAGTCGACGTCGCCGGGCGAGCCGAGGTCGTCACAGGGGACGAGGAGGGGGATGAGGGCACGGGCGCCCTCGTCGGGGACGGAGTCCCACGCGGTCCGCGCGAGGAGGACCGGATGACCGCGGACGCCGCCGTAGCTCGCGGCAAGCACGTCGGCATTGCCTGACCGCCAGGCATCGATCAGCCTGTCGATCGCCGCCGGTGCGAGGTCGGGCCCGTCTGCGAGGACGACGATGGCCGCGTCGACGTCGTCCCCCAGTGCGGTCAGGCCGCATCGGAGAGACGCGCCGGGACCGAGCTCCCAGTCGGCGCAGTGGACGGACGGTGCCGCCGTGTCCACCTCGTACGCACCTGTGACGACGACGAGGCAGTCGGCCGAACTTGCACGCACGCGCTCCACGACGCGCTCGGTGAGCAGTCGCTGCTTCGGGGAGCCGAAGCGCGTCGCGGCGCCGGCCGCGAGCACGATGGCTCCGATCACGAGCTCGAGACGGTGACGCGACGAACGACGACGACGCGCGTCGGCCGTCCTTCCGGATCGTTCGCATCGCCGAACTGTCCGATCCGGTCGACGACGGCGAGGCCGCTCACGACCTTGCCGAGCACGGCGTAGTCGGGAGGCAGCTCGACATCGGCCGTCGTGACGAAGAACTGGCTGCGGGCCGTGCCGGCTGGATCGACTTCGGAGTTGGCCATCGCGACCACTCCGTGCGTGTACGAGGTCCCGGCCGCCGGGCTGTCGACCACCGAGTAGCCGGGTCCGCCTTTTCCGGTTCCGGTCGGGTCGCCGCCCTGGATGACGAAGCCCGGCACGATGCGGTGAAAGGTCGTGTCGTCGAAGAACCCGGAGCGCGCGAGGGACGCGAACGAGGCGGTCGTGTTCGGAGACTGCTCGACGTCCAGCCGGATCGTGAACGTCCCACAACTCGTCTCGACCGCCGCAGTCCACGTCTTCGACGGATCGAGCGAGCTAGAGGGCGGCTTCCTGGTCTCCGAGCGCGTCGACGGTGCGTCGACATCTTCGCAGCCGTCGGTGCTCGAACTCGAGCTCTTCGTCCCGTCGCCTCCACAGCCGGCAAGGACGATGCCCGATAGGAAGATGAGGATGACCGCCGAGATCCGGCGGGCGATCATCGGCTCGGGCTCATGCTTTCGGATGGAACGGAACCAGGGTCGTCGCAGGGAACGGGGGTGCCCGTCACGGCGGCGATGTCCGCCAGATGGAGAAGCCTCATCGTCAGTCGCGTGGCGGCGAGCCGTTCGGCCTCCTCCTCGATCGTGCCGAGCTCCTGCCACAGCCCGCGGCTCGCGAGAAGCACCTCCCTGATTCGCTCGAGCTCCTCGGGCTGGCCGTCTCGCTCATCGCAGGCGTTGAGGGCGAGCCCGAGCACGCCGAACGTGTCGGGCTGGCGAAGCCAGAGGAGCGTGGTCGCCATCTGCAGGTATCCGTGGATCCGCGCGAGCACGAGCGGCTGGGAGATCGTGGTCGGACCGCGCGGAGCGGTCGGCTCGATTGGCGGCTCGCCGTCGGCGATGCGGTTCGCCGTGTGGGCGAGCATCGCTCGAAGCTGGTCGTCGTCGAAGCCGGCGGCGCGGGCGGTTCGGGTCGCGATCAGCAGGGAGTTCGGCTGCTGGCCGTACGGGTAGTCCGACGCGTACACGACCTGCTCGGGCGAGACCTGCCGGAAGAAGTCGAGCAGATCGACCGGGCTCCACACGGATGTGTCGAAGAACACGCCCTGCTTCCCCGCGACCGTGCGCGCAAGTCCGGCGAGGTCGGCAATCCCTGCGTGAGCGATGATGAGCTGCGCGTCGGGGTACGCGTCGACCAGCCGCCCGAGATCGTCGGCGATCGGAGGCAGCCCTCGGCCGCCGTGGATCAGGATCGGCACGCCACGCTCGGCCGCGACCGCGAACACGGGGGCGAGGCGTTCGTCGTCGAGCAGGAAGGCCTGTGCTCGCGGATGCAGCTTGATCCCGCGCGCACCCCGGTCGAGGCAGCGCTCTGCCTCTTCGATCGGGTGCTCGGCGAGGTCGAGGCGAACGAATGGGACGAGTCGACCCTCCGAGCGCTCCGCCTCCGCCAGTGTCCGGTCGTTCGCCGCGCTGAAGCCCGGATGACGGTCCGGTTCGTCCAGGCAGAACGTGAACGCTCGGGAGATGCCGTGGCGGTCCATGAGGGCGATGAGCTCCTCGAACCGGCCTTTCATGCCGTCGATGTCGTTGCCCAGATGGGTGTGCACGTCGAACACGTCCGCGCCGGCCGGGAGCTCGCTGCGGAGCTGTGACTCCCATTCGGCGCTCACCTCGAGCGCACGGTCGAACGCTGCAAGCATCGTTCTCGCACTCTAGCCAGAGGGCATCCGGGCACCCTGAGATGAGGCTCGCCCCGGGGACGGCACGCTGATCTCGGCGGCGGAAGATCGACACGCGGCCGGGTGTACCGATTACGATTGCGGGTCTTGACCGACGTTCTCATCTACGGCGACACGGTGCGCTCGCCGGAGCTCCGGCACGAGGTGCCGCTCTCGGTCGGCGACCCGTTCCTCTATGCAGAGCGAGATGGCGCGCGCCACGTCTTCGTCAGCTCGATGGAAGCGTCGCGGGTCCGCGAGGCGGGCGGCATCGACGTCCACCCCTACGAGGAGCTCGGTTACGACGAGATCATCGCCTCGGGCGTGCACAGGGAGGAGATCTACCTGCCGCTCGTCGTCAACGCCTGTCGCATGCTCGGGATCGCGAGCGCTGTCGTCCCTCGCTACTTCCCGCTCGAGCTGGCCGACCGACTGCGAGTCGAAGGGATCGAGCTGACGGCGGATCGCGACCTCTTCTCGCAGCGCCGTCGGGTCAAGACTCCGACCGAGCTCGAAGGCATCCGCCGCGCGCAACGCGCGGCCGAGGCTGCCATGGACGCGATTCGGGAGATGCTGCGAGCCGCGACGACGAACGGGGCCGGCCTCGTCCTCGAGGGATCGCCGATGACGTCCGAGCGCCTCAAGCGCCGGATCGGCGAGGTCTTCACTGACCACGACATGATCGCGGACGAGTTCATCGTCTCGCACGGCGCCCAGAGCGCGGTCGGCCACGAGGCGGGCTTCGGACAGATCGTCGCCGGCGAGCCGATCGTCGTCGATCTCTGGCCTCGCGATCGTGAGACGGCGTGCTTCGCGGACATGACTCGCACGTTCGTCGTCGGCGAGCCGCCGCAGGAGCTCGTCGACTTCCAGGCGCTCGTCCGACAGGCGCTCGAGGAGGCGGTCGAAGCGATCAGGCCGGGCGTTCCCGGCCGCGACGTCTTCGTCGGTACGTGCGAGCTCTTCGAGGCCCACGGCTATCGGACGTGGCTGTCGAAGCAGCCCGGCGAGGTGCTCGAAGAGGGCTTCTTCCACGGGCTAGGACACGGCGTCGGGCTGGAGGTGCACGAGGAGCCGGGGATGGGGATCGCGAGCCGCGACCCGCTGGTGGCCGGAGACGTCGTCACCGTCGAGCCAGGCCTTTACCGGCCGGGCTTTGGTGGCTGTCGACTCGAAGACCTCGTCCTCGTCACAGAGAGCGGCGCCGAGAACCTCACGGACTATCCGTACGACCTGACGCCTTGACGGACGAGCCTCGCGGCGGCCAGGCGATCGACACCCTCCTGGCGGAGGAACGCCGCTATCCGCCTCCGGTGGGGTTCACGGCGCAGGCCAACGCCCAGGCTGACATCTACGAGGTCGACTTCGAGGACTTCTGGCGGGTCGAGGCCGACCGGCTCACATGGTTCGAGCCCTGGAACGCGCTCTACGAGTGGAACCCTCCGTACGCGAGGTGGTACCTCGGGGGATCGCTGAACGCCTGCTTCAACAGCGTCGACCGGCACGTCGAGAACGGTCTCGGCGGGCGGGTCGCCTACCACTGGGAGGGCGAGCCCGGCGACACCGAGACCATCACCTACGCCGATCTGCAGCGGCGGGTCGTCCGCTTCGCGAACGCGCTCAAGGAGCTCGGCGTGGTCAAGGGGACGCCGGTCGCGATCTACATGGGCATGGTTCCCGAGTTGCCGGTCGCGATGCTCGCCTGCGCGAGGCTCGGCGCGCCGCACACGGTCGTCTTCGGCGGCTTCTCCGCCGACTCGCTGTCGAGCCGGATGAACGACATGGGCTGCGAGGTGCTCGTCACGCAGGACGAGGCCTGGCGTCGCGGCAAGACCGTGCCGCTCAAGCGCATCGCAGACGAGGCGATGTCGGCCGCGCCGCGGGTGCGCAGCTGCCTGGTCGTGCGGCGCACGGGCGGCGAGGTGCCGACGACTCAGGGGCGCGATTACTGGTTCGACGAGCTCGAACGCTTCCTGTCGGCGGAGCCCGCCGACGTGCCCGTGCGAGCCGATGGACGCCGAGGATCTGCTCTTCCTCATGTACACGAGTGGAACGACCGCGCAGCCGAAGGGCATTGCGCACTCGACTGCTGGCTACCTCGTCGGCGCGGCGACGACCCACCACTACGTCTTCGACCTCAAGCCGGAAACGGACGTCTACTGGTGCGCGGCCGACATCGGCTGGATCACCGGCCACTCGTACATCGTCTACGGGCCGCTTTGCAATGCCGCCACGAGCCTGATCTACGAGGGGACGCCCGACTACCCGGACCGGGATCGCTGGTGGTCGATCATCGAGCGCTACGGCGTCACGATCCTCTACACGGCGCCGACGGCGATCCGAGCGCACATGAAGTGGGGCCCCTTGCACGCTGCGAAGCACGACCTGTCGACTCTGCGGCTGCTCGGGTCGGTCGGCGAGCCGATCAACCCGGAGGCATGGATCTGGTACCACGACCGTGATCGGAGACGGCCGCTGCCCGATCGTCGACACGTGGTGGCAGACCGAGACCGGCATGATCCTGATCACGCCCCTCCCGGGTGTCACGACGCTCAAGCCCGGTTCGGCGACGAGGCCGTTCCCCGGCGTCGACGCGGCGGTGCTCGACGAGTCGGGGGCGGAGATCGGCCCGGACGGAGGCGGTTACCTCGTCCTGCGCAGGCCGTGGCCGGCGATGACCCGCGGCATCTTCGGCGACCCCGAGCGGTACGTGCAGACGTACTGGTCGAGGTTCCCCGGCCGGTACTTCGCCGGCGACGGGGCTCGGGTCGATGCCGACGGCGACTTCTGGTTGCTCGGCCGGGTCGACGACGTGATGAACGTCTCGGGGCATCGGATCTCGACGATCGAGGTCGAGAGTGCGCTTGTCGACCACCACGCGGTTGCGGAGGCGGCTGTCTGCGGGAGGAACGACAGCCTCACGGGGCAGGCGATTGTTGCCTTCGTCACGCTCAAGGGCGGAGAAGAAGGGTCGCTGGAGATGCTCGACGAGTTGCGGAACCACGTCGCCGACGTGATCGGACCGATCGCGAAGCCGGCCAACCTCGTCTTCACACCCGAGCTGCCGAAGACCCGGAGCGGAAAGATCATGCGCCGCCTGCTCCGGGACGTGGCCGAGAACCGGCCGCTCGGGGACACCACCACGCTGGCCGATCCGGCCGTCGTCGAAGAGATTCGCGACCGGTCGAGCGCCGCCGCGGCGGAGGAGTAGCGGCCGATGCGCCGCGCGGCACTCCTGGCGCTGGCGCTGGCGCTCGTAGCGTTGGGAGCCGGGGGCGCGCTGGCGCTCGCTCGTCAGGGGACGCCCAAGCCGACGACGGTCAACGTGACCATGGTCGACTTCGGCTTCAAGCTCTCGCGGCAGCGGGTCCCCGTCGGGCAGGTCCGCTTCCTCGTGGTCAACCGCGGCGCAATGCAGCACGACTTTGCCATCGGCCGCGCGAGGACACTGCAGCTGAACCCGGGTCAGCACGCCACCTTGCTCGTCCACTTCGGGAGGGCGGCGCGCGTCGCCTACCGTTGCACGGTTCTCGGGCATGCGGCGCTTGGCATGAAAGGGACGCTCATCGTGGGCGCCCCGAAGCAACCGCCGCCATCGACCGCCACCGCCACGCAAACGACGGACGCTCCGATCAAGGCGGCCGTGCAGCTTACGCTGGTCGGCACCTTCGCGAGGCCTGACCTCGTCACCGCGCCCCCCGGCGACACGAAGCGGATCTTCGTGGTCGAGCAGCGCGGTGTCATCCGGGTGATCGACGATGGCGAGCTGAAGCCGACCCCGTTCCTGGACATCTCCGATCAGGTGCATCTGACGAACGAGCCGGGTCTGCTCGGCCTGGCGTTCGCACCCGACTACGCCGACAGCGGCCTCTTCTACGTGTACTTCAACCGCAACGAGGCCAACGGCAACGTCTACGTCCAGGAGTACCACAGGTTGGCCGCCGATCCCGATCGGGCCGACCCTGAGAGCTCACGCACCCTGCTCAGGATCGTCAAGCCATGGGAGAACCACAACGGCGGGATGATGCAGTTCGGTCCCGACGGCTACCTGTACATCGCCGTCGGAGACGGCGACAGCGGCGTCCTCAACCCTCCGGGCGCCTTTGCTCAGACTCTGAACGACCTGCTCGGCGACATCCTCCGCATCGACCCTCGGCAGAGCGGTAGCCGACCGTACACCGTGCCGTCCTCGAACCCGTTCGTCGGCGTCGAGGGAGCGCAACCGGAAATCTGGGCGTACGGGCTCCGCAACCCGTGGCGCTTCTGGGTCGACGAGCAGACGGGGGACATGTACATCGGTGACGTCGCCCTGGACGGCCCCGAGGAGATCGACTACGAGCCGGCCGGGAAGGGAGGCTTCAACTTCGGCTGGCCCTGCTTCCAGGGAACGGTTGCCTTCGACGCTGCCGCGGTGTGCACGAACCCCGTCGCCCCGGCCTACGAGTACGGGCATGCGCCCAACCGGTGCGCGATCGTCGGCGGCGTCGTCGCTCACGATGCTCGCCTGCCTGCGCTCGACGGGTTCTTCCTGTACTCGGACTACTGTGACAGCGACGTCTACACCATCCGGCTCCAGGATGGCAAGCCGGTGGCGATGTCGAATCTCGGTGTCCAGGTGAGCGAACCGAGCTCTTTCGGCAAGGACGCGCTCGGACGGATCTACGTCATGTCCGTGCAGGGTCAGGTCTACCGGATCGATCCGGCCGGCGGCTAGACCGCCGCGCTACGGGAGCAGCTTCTCGAAGCGGTCGACGTCGTCGAACGGGCCGATCAACGCCAGACGGAGAGCCTCGTCGCGGACGATGTCCTTCGCAACCCGCTGGACGTCGTCAGCTGTGACGGAGTCGAGCCCGGCCAGCACCTCGGCCGGCTCGGCGGCTCTTCCCTCCAGCACCTCACGCCTCAAGCCGAACGTGTTGGTGCCCTGTGGCGACTCGAGCGCGAGGACGAACCTTCCCTTCGCGAACGATCGGGCCTTCTCGAGCTCCTCCGCTGGTACCTGCTCGAACGCCATCTTCCCCAGTTCCTCGACGATCGTGGTCACGGCCTCGTCGATCCGATTCAGGTCGACACCCGCCTGGGTCACGAGTGTGCCGGTGTCGGTGTAGCTCTGGTTGGCCGCGAACACGTAGTACGCCAGGCCGCGGCGCTCTCTCACCTCGGTGAAGAGGCGAGACGACATACCTCCGCCGAGCACGGTTCGGAGCAACTCGAGCGCGTAGCGGTCCGGGTGCTCGATCGGATAGCTCGCAACCCCGAGGCAGAGATGGGCTTGATCGGCGGCCTTCTCGTGCAGCCTGACCCGCGTACCGTTGCCCGGCGTGCTCGCTGCCGCTGGAGCGTCTGTCTCGACGGTCGAGAGGTCGCCGAGGAGCCCTTCGACCTGTCCGACCGCGTCCTTGCCGAGGTTGCCGGCGAGGCCTACGACCATGCGCGACGGCCCGTACCAGCGGTCCAGATAGTCCATGAACGTCCCGCGCGTGGTGGCGCGAATCGTCTCCTTCGAGCCGAGGATCTGCCAGCCGAGAGGTTGATCCCCGTACACGAGGTCGTCGTACACGCCGGAGATGTAGTCCCGAGGCGTGTCGACGTACATGTTCATCTCCTCGACGATGACGCCCTTCTCGCGCTCGATCTCCTCGGGATCGAACTTCGAGTTCCGGAGCATGTCGACGAGCACGTCGAGTGCGGTATCCCGGTACTCGGTCGCACAGCGCACGTAGTACCCCGTGTACTCCTTACCCGTGAAGGCGTTGAACTCGCCGCCGATCGCGTCGATCTCGGCGGAGATATCGCGCGCGGTAGGCCTCCGCTCGGTGCCCTTGAAGAACATGTGCTCGGCGAAGTGGGCGATACCGCTCGACTCCCGCGTCTCGTAGCGTGAACCGGCAGCGAGCATGACGAAGCAGGAGATCGACTGCGCATGCGGCATCGACGCGGTCAGGACGCGCAGGCCGTTTCCGAGGGTGTGTCGCTCGAACGTCGCCACGGGCTCGGATGGTATAGAGAGAGCGGTCGCCGGCGGAGAGCTGAGATCTAGCGCGAGTGCCAGGCCGCCAGGACCGCGGCCTCGCGCTCAGGCGCCAGTCCCGCCCTGCCCGCCGACTCCGGGACGTCGCGCACCGTCTCGGCGAGCGGGCGGAACGTCAGCCCTGCGGCCAACGCGTGCGAGACGTCGACGAGCTGGAAGCTCCGCCACTCCTCCTGGCTCGACGGGATCCAGAGCGGCAGCTCCATCCACTCGCCGACCTCCTGCTCGACGAGGAACGCCTCGTCGACCCACGTCACCTGCCCGGCGGCGCATGCCTCGAGCAGCGCTCGGAAGGTCACCTCTCCGGGCCGGCCGGTCGCGTTGAAGACACCGGTCGAGCCCGCGTCGGTTATCCGCACGATCCACTCTGCGAGGTCGCGGACGTCGATGAACTGCACCGGTCGCTCCGGCGGCATCGGTGCGAGGATCTCGCCGCCGCGCCGGGCGCGCTGTGGCCAGTAGGTGAAGCGGTCGGTCGGGTCGTCGGGGCCGACGATCAGCCCGGGTCGCACGAGAAGCGCCCGCCCCGGGAGCGCGTGTTCGACTTCCACTTCGCAGAGCGCCTTGAGCGCGCCGTAGGCGGGGCCCTGGTACTCCTCCGTCTCCGGGTCGTCGAGCGTTGCGAGCGGCGAGTCCTCGGTGCGCGGCTCCACGAAGTCCGCGTACACGGAGACCGAGGAGATGAACACGTAGCGCTCGACTGCGGGCGCGAGCAGCTCGGCCGAGGCGCGCACGATGCGCGGTACGTAGCCGGAGGTGTCGACGACGGCGTCCCACCTGCGCCCCTCGAGGGCGCCCAGGCCGCCGTCGCGGTCGCCGCGCAGATGCTCGGCTTCGGGGAAGAGTCCGGGGTTCGTCTCCCCGCGCGTGAAGAGCGTTAGCTCGTGCCCCGCGGCGAGCGCGGCGGACGCGATGTGCTTGCCGAGGAACTTCGTCCCGCCGAGGACGAGGAGCCTCACAGCGCCCCGAGCTCCGCGAGCAGCCGGTCGACTTCCTCCGGTGTGTTGTAGTGGACGATGCCTGCTCGCACGGCGCCGTCCGGCAGACCGAGCCGCGTCATCACCTCGGCCGCGTAGTAGTTGCCGTGCCAGACCGCGAAGCCGCGCTCCCCGAGCCGGGCGGCCGTCTCGCCGGGGGCCAGACCGTCGACGGTGAACGCGAACGTCGGCACGCGCCCTTCCATCGTCGGTAGCCCGTACAGGTGGCAGTTCGCAGGCAGTCCGGCCAGGAAGCGCTCTCCAAGCACCTGCTCCCAGCCGGTGATCGCCTCCCAGCCGATCGACTCGACGTACTCGACTGCGGCGACCATTCCGGCAAGCGACTCGAACGCCTGCGTCCCCGTCTCGAAGCGATGCCCGAGCGGCTCGTCGGATTGCGGTCGCACCTTGTAGGGACGCCACGTCTCGAGCAGGTCTCGCCGGACGTACGCGATGCCCAGGTGCGGCCCGAAGAACTTGTACGGCGAGCAGATCGCAACGTCGATGCCGAGCGAGCCCACGTCGATCGGGCGGTGCGGCGCGAAGTGGACGGCGTCGGCCCAGGCGATCGCCCCCACCTCGTGCGCCAGCGCTGCGATGCGGCGAGCATCGGTCAACGTCCCCAGGGCGTTCGACGCCAGCGGAAAGGCGACGACCCGGGTGCGCGCCGAGAGCTGACGCTCGAGGTCGGCCAGATCGAGTGTCCCGTCGTCCCGGATGTCGACGAAGCGCACGACCGCCCCGCGATCGCGTGCGAGCTCGAGCCACGGCGAGATGTTCGCGTCGTGGTCGAGCCGCGTGACGACGAGCTCGCCGCCCGGCTCGAAATCTCGTCCAAACGTTCGTGAGAGCCCGAAGTTGAGCGTCGTCATGTTCGGTCCGAAGACGATTCCGTCCGCGCTGCAGCCCAGGAAGCGAGCTGCCGCCGCGCGGGCGCCCGCGACGAGTGTGTCGGTGCGCCTGCTCGTCTCGAATGGACCGCCGGCGTTGGCGTTCGAGTCCCGGAGATAGCCTGCGATGGCGTCGATCACCGAATCCGGGACCTGCGTTCCGCCGGGGCCGTCGAAGAAGACCAGCTCCCGCTGGAGAGCGGAGAAGCGCTTCCTCACACCCTCGATGTCGAGGGGCGCGGCGCTCATGCCACTTCGACGCCGTTCACCCGCCGATAGACGGGCCCGGTGAAGAAAGCGCTGGCGAAGCAATCCCGCTCGGCCTGCGCGAGCAAGGTCGTCGTCGCCTCGGCATCCGGCGCGCTCACGCGGGCAACCGTACCTATGCCATCCGGTCCCGGGGCTACGGTCTCACGCATGGAACGGCTGCGGCCCCTGAGCGAGGCCGATTGCTATGCCCGGTTGTACGGGCAGCGTGAGCCGACCGTCACCGTCGTCTCGCGGGAAGCTCGAGTGAGCCCGGGGCTGGGACTGTCGGGCGAGGAGCTCCGCGAGGCATTCGAGTCGCGCCTCGAGACGCGCGACCCGTTCGGTCCGGCAGACGCCGAAGCCGCCTGACAGTGACCGTGGCCAAGAGGATCTGCGGCCGTTGGCGACGCTCTGACGTGAACGCCGGCCCACGCCCGGGAGCCTCATCTCGGCCACCGTGGCCCTGCGCCCGAGTGCGGACTCACCCCGTTCGCCGCAGCTCCTCCAGCCGCTGAGCGTCCCGTGACCGATTCGTCACCGGGCCGGGCTGCCTCTGCGGTTCCGGACGTCCTCGGTCCTGGCCTCGGCGCGGTGTTCTGTGGCATCAACCCGGGACGCGTGTCGGCCGCTGCGGCCGCGCACTTCGCCAATCCGCGGAACGACTTCTGGCGGCTGCTCCACGATGCCCGCTTCACGCCGCGGCAGCTCGAGCCCTCCGACCAATTCGCGCTTCTCGAGTACGGCTACGGCCTGACGAACGCGGCGTGGCGGACGACGCCGGGTTCCGGTGACCTCCGTAGGAGCGACTTCGCGGGCTCCGCGGAGCGGCTGGAGGGTGTCGCCCGCGAACTGCGGCCAAAGGCGATCGCGTTCGTCGGCAAGGAGGCCTACCGGGGAGTGTTCGGCGAGCGTGCGGACCACGGCCTGCAGTCGCGCCGACTTGTCGACACGCTGCTCTTCGTGCTCCCGTCGACCTCGCCGGCGAACGCGGCCGTACCGTACCCGGCGCGGCTGCGCTGGTTCCGTGAGCTGCGCGAGCTTGTGCCGTAGGGCGCTCTCAGCTACGCCAGCGGTTCGTGATCGGGGTCCGCCGGTCGCGGCCGAACGCCTTCGGTCGGAGCTTGACGCCGGGCGGCGCCTGCCGACGCTTGTATTCGGCCCGGTCGATCAGGGAGATCGCACGTTCGACCGCATCGCGGTCGAACCCGTCCGACAGCAGCTCCTCGCGCGAGCGGTCGAGCTCGACGTAGGCCTCGAGCACGGGGTCGAGCAAGGCGTAGCTGGGAAGGGAGTCCTCGTCTCGCTGATCCGGCCTCAGCTCCGCGGACGGGGCTCGCTCGATGATCGACTCCGGAATCACTTCGCGACCACTCCGCTCGTTGAGACGCCGCGCAAGCCGCCAGACGTCGGTCTTGTACATGTCCTTCAGTAGCGCGAAGCCGCCGGCCATGTCTCCGTACAGGGTGGCGTAGCCGACCGAGAGCTCCGACTTGTTGCCCGTTGCGAGCACGAGCCATCCGAACTTGTTGGACAGTGCCATCAGCAACGTTCCGCGGGCGCGCGCCTGGACGTTCTCCTCGGTCAGGTCGCGGACCGCCTCGGCGAACGACGGGGCGAGCGCGTCTTCGAACGCCGCCACGATCGAGTCGATCGGGATCTCGCGGAAGTCGACACCGAGTGATTTCGCGGCGCGCTGAGCGTCGGCACGCGTCGCCTCGGAGGAGAACTGCGAGGGCATCGAGACGCAGTGAACGCGCTCGGCGCCGAGCGCCTCCACCGCGAGCGCGGCGGTGAGCGCAGAGTCGATCCCGCCGGAAAGGCCGACGACCACCTCCAGAAAGCCATTCTTGTCGACGTAGTCGCGGAGTCCCAGCTCGAGTGCGAGTCGCATCTGCTCGAGGTCGTCGACGAGCGGGGCGATGGCATGTTCGACGGTCCCGGTCGCCCCGGTCGTCGTGGGGATCTCGACGTTCACGATCGTCGTTTCGGGCAGCTGCTCGAGCTCGCGGGCGAGCGCACGGCGCCGCACGTCCCGGAGCCGGCTGGCGATCACCGCCTCGGGGTCGACGTCGACCACGAGCAGTGCCTCCTCGAAGCCCGGCGCGCGGGCGACGACCTCGCCCTGGTCGTCGAGGACGACCGAGTGGCCGTCGAAGACCAGCTCGTCCTGTCCCCCGACCGCGTTGCAGAGAGCGACGAAGGCCGCGTTGTCCCGGGCACGCGCCGCGAACATCTCCTCGCGCTCACGGTCCTTCCCGACGTGAAACGGCGAAGCGGACACGTTGACGAGGAGCTGGGCGCCCGCGATCGCGAGGTCGGTGGCCGGCGGACCCGGCTGCCACATGTCCTCGCACACGGTGATTCCGACGAGGACGTCGCCGAGCCGGACGAGAATCAGGTCGCGGCCGGCAGCGAAGTACCGATCCTCGTCGAACACGCCGTAGTTGGGCAGGAAGCGCTTGCGGTAGATCGCCTTCACCTCGCCGTCCGTGCAGACCGCGCACGCGTTGTAGAGGTCGCCTTCGAAGTGGGGCACTCCGACGAGCGCCACGACCCCGTCGGTTGCCCGGGCGATCTCCTGGAGGCTCTCGCCGGCGGCGCGCACGAATCCCGGACGGAGCAGGAGGTCCTCCGGTGGATAGCCGGTCACGGCAAGCTCGGGGAAGACGACGAGATCCGCACCGGTCGCGCGCGCCTCGTCGAGCCGACCCAGGATGCGGAGCCGGTTGCCGTCGAGGTCGCCGACGACGGAGTCGATCTGGGCAAGCGCGAGTCTCAAGGTTTTAGCCTCTTAGGCTAAAACTACAGCACGGCCGCGATCTCGGACAGGGTCTCCGGGTTCTCGACCGAGGACATGTCGCCCGGATCCGTGCCCAGTGCGGTGGCCCGGACGGCCCGGCGCACGATCTTGGCCGAGCGCGTCTTCGGCAGCCCGACGACGAAGAGGACGCGCTCCGGTGCGAAGGGCTTGCCGAGCTCGCGAGCGACGAGTGCACGGAGCTCGTCCGCGAGCGCCTCGTCGCCTTCGCGATCGGGCACGAGCACGCAGAAGATCCAGGGCACCTCACCCTTCACGTCGTGAGGCACGCCCACCGCCGCCGCCTCTGTCACCGCGGGGTGTGAGACGACCGCCGACTCGAGCTCGGCCGGCCCGATCCGCTTGCCCGCGATGTTGAGCGTGTCGTCCGAGCGGCCGTGGAGGAACCAGTAGCCGTCCTCGTCCACCGAGGCCCAGTCGCCGTGCGCCCAGACTCCGGGCCAGCGTCGCCAGTACGTGTCGAGGTACCGCTCGGAGTCGTGCCAGAAGCCGCGCGTCATGCCGGGAAACGGCCTGCGGCAGACGAGCTCTCCGACTTCCCCGGTGCCCGCGAGCGAACGGCCGTCGTCGTCGACGACGTCCATGGCCATCCCGAGCGCAGGAAAGCCGAGCGAGCAGGCCTTGATCGGCATCGCGACGGATGGAGAGAGAAAGCAGGCGGCCACCTCGGTGCCGCCCGAGATGTTGATGATCGGACAGCGCCCGGAGCCGACCTCGTCGTGGAGCCAGCGGTACGGGTCCGGGTTCCACGGCTCTCCGGTCGTCACCATCAGGCGCAGGGACGAGAGGTCGGTCCGAGGCGGCCCGTGTGGGATCAGTCCGCGGATCAACGTCGGCGAACAGCCGAGGATCGTCACCTTCTCCGCTTCGATCAGCTGCCACAGTCGGTCGGCGGGCCAGTCCGGCGCGCCCTCGGCAAGGACGAGCTTCGATCCCATCGCGCCGCCACCGACCAGGGTCCAGGGACCCATGATCCAACCCATGTCGGTTGCGAAGTGGATGATGTCGTCGGCATGCGCGTCCGCCTGGTAGGCGGCCTCGCGCGCGATCGAGACGAGAAACCCGCCCTGGACGTGGACGACGCCTTTTGGCGGGCCGGTCGTGCCCGACGTGTACGTGAGCAGATACGGATGCTCCGACTCGACGGCGAGCGGCTCGGTCGTTCCCGGACTCTCCGCGGTCAGATCGTCCCAGGGGACGACGACCACGTGCTCGAGGGCGGGAGCCTCTCGTCTTGCCTCCTCGAGGATCGCCAGCATCGGCACGGTGCGGCCTCGCCGCTGCGAGGTCTCGGTTGTGATCGCCACCCTGGCCTCCGAGTCGAGCAGCCGTTGCGCGACCGCCGGCGCTGCGAACCCGGAGAAGATCGGCACCTGGACGGCTCCGATATGGGCACAGGCGTGCGATGCGATCGCGACCTCGACCGACATCGGCAGGTAGATGGCCACGCGATCGCCAGGGGTGACGCCGAGCGCGGACGAGCGCCTCCGCAAGCCTGGTCACCTCGTCGGAGAGCTCCGCGAACGTGAGCGACCTGCGCGAGCCGTCCTCGTCGAGCCCGACGACAGCCTCCGCGTCGGCTCGCGCTCCGCGCGCCCAGCGGTGCACGCAGTTCCACGCGATGTTCAGCGCGCCGCCGTCGAACCAGGTCGCCCACTCGGGTCCCCTCGAGACATCGACGACTCGATCCCAGCGCTTGACGAACTCGAGCCCGAGATCATCGACTGCGGCGGGCCAGAACCACTCGGGCTCGTCGATCGACCGCTGGACCAGCTCCCGGTAGGTCGTCGATGCCGTGTTGCTGCATCAGCCGAACGACGTTCGACCGCTCGAGCGTCCTCTCGTCCGGCGTCCAGACAACCTCTGCCATTGGCCAGACGAGACTAGCTGGCTACGACGCGCGGAAGCTAGCGCGTGCTAACTTAGTGCGGACTAACAAAGGAAGGTCGCCTGTGAAAGCACGAGTGCTCGGAGCTGTTCTCGCACCGCAGAACCGCAAGTGGTGGACGCTTGCTGGCCGTCTCGTTCGGCCTGTTCATGATCATGCTCGACAACACGGTGGTGAACGTCGCGCTGCCGTCGATGCAGGAAGTCGCTCCACATCTCGAACGAGCGAGCTCGAGTGGGTCGTCGTCGGGTACGCGCTCTCCTTCGCGACCTTCATGCTCACGGGCGGCAAGCTGGCCGACTCGTTACGGCCGCGCCGGCTCTTCGTGATCGGCCTCGCGATCTTCACCGGCGCGTCGCTCGCCTGCGGGCTCGCGCCGAACGCCGGCTTCCTGATCGGCGCGCGCGACCGTCCAGGGAGTCGGCGCCGCGATCATGAACCCGGCGACGCTCGGCATCATCACGGCCACCTTCCCGCCCAGGCAGCGCGGCACGGCGATCGGCATCTGGGCCGGCGTCTCGGCGATGGCGCTTGCGATCGGCCCGCTCGTCGGCGGAGTGCTCACCGAGAAGGCGAACTGGAGCTGGATCTTCTTCATCAACGTGCCCGTCGGGGTGCTCGGCATCGTCATGGCCCGCTGGGCGATCGACGAGAGCCGGGACACCTCGCGCGAGCAGCGTCTCGACCTGCCGGGACTGCTCGCGTCGGCGAGTGGGCCTGTTCGCGCTCACCTACGCGCTGATCGAGGCCAACAACTACGGCTGGACGTCGGCCGCGATCCTCGCCTGTTCGCGGTTCGCCGTGGTCGCGCTCGCCGCGTTCGTCGTCCTCGAGCTCCGGCAGCGGCTGCCGATGCTCGACCTCTCGCTCTTCCGCAACCCGACCTTCTCCGGCGCGAACGTCGCGATGCTGCTCGTCGCGCTCGCGATGTTCGGGATCTTCTTCTACAACTCGCTCTTCATCCAGAACATCCTCGGCTACTCGCCGATCCAGACGGGCGCGATCTTCCTGCCGATGACGCTGCTGATCATCCTGATCGCACCGCAGGCCGGGACGCTGACCGACAGGATCGGCCCGCGCTGGCTGATCGGCGGCGGGCTCGGCCTCGTCGCGCTCTCGCTCGATCCTCTTCGCCCAGCTCGACGCCGGGATCGACGTTCTGGGACATCCTGCCCGGGCTCGCTCGTGGGCGGAATCGGGATGGCGCTGACGATGACGCCGACGACCGCGGCCGCGATGGGCTCGGTCCCCGTCGACAAGGCCGGCGTCGGGTCGGCCGTGCTCAACTCGATCGCGCCAGGTCGGCGGCTCGCTCGGCATCGCGATCATGGGCGCCGTCGTCGGGAGCCAGATCCACGTGTCGGCGTCGAACCCGGCCTACACGGAGCAGTTCGTGAGCGGCTACCACCACGCGCTCTACGTCGCGGCGGCGATCGCGCTCGCCGGCGCGCTCGTCGCTGTCGCGATGGTGCGCAAGGTCCGGCACCGCGAAGCCGCCGAGGCAGCCGAAGCGGCTGACGGCGGTTACCGCGAAGAGCACAGCGCGGCACCGTGCCGGCGGCCGAGCGCACGGGTCGCGCTGATCGACGCAGCGCTCCGCGTCTTCGCGAGCGGAAGCTACAGCGGCGCGACGACCGCCGAGATCGCGCGCGAGGCCCGCGTCAGCGAACCGATTCTGTACCGGCATTTCGCGATCGCAAGCGCGACCTGTACATCGCCTGTCTGAACGAAATCTGGCGGCGGCTTCGCGAGACGGTCGAGGAGATCGTCGCGGCCGAGCCGGATCCCGCGCGAGTGGCCGTTCGCCGTCCCGAAGGCGATGATGCTCCTCCGCGACCAGCGGCATCCACCCGAACCAGATGTGGATGCAGGCGCTGACCAGAGCCGGAGAGGACGCTGACCTCCGCCGGTACATGCGCAAACACATGCGTGAGGTGCACGCCTTCGTGGCTGACATCACTCAGCCGTGCGCAGGAAGCCGGCGGCGTCAAGACGGATCTCGACCCTTCCGCCGAGGCCTGGATCGGCATCGGCATCGGGCTCCTGCGCGCCGTCCAGGATCGAGTGGGCGGATTGCTCACGGCGGACGACTTCGACGCGATCATCGCCGCCCGGCGGCGGTCGCTGACCGCTCAGGGCTAGAGAGAACGAGTCTCCAAAGGGAACGAGACCCCCGGCTGCGGCCACCCGGGGGTCTCGCTCGGACCTGCGCGTGCATCGCGGCGGTTCCTCTGAAGCTCGTCCCTGCGGCCCGGACGAACCCTCGAGCAATCGCGCGTCTGCCACGTGCCCCCCGCTTCGGGCTCGGAGCCCTGCAAGGTGTCGCGACTGTACTGGGCATGTCCAAAAATGTCAAGTAGCGCTGTGAAGTGATTTGGGGTACAGTCGCTTCACTTCCAGGGTGGAGGGACGGAATGGCTTTCGAGATGGGTTCGGAAACGGGTTTTCCCGGGGGCAGCCGGATCGGTCTCAAGCGACGTCCCGGAGGCTCCCGACGCCGGATCGAGCAGGCTCGGTGACCGTGTACGTAGCCTGCGGATCGCCGCACGCCTGTCCCAGAGTCAGCTCGCAGCCGGACGCTTCTCCAAGGAGTACGTCAGCCAGATCGAACGTGGCAAGACGCGGCCCACCGCCGAGACCCTGGTGTGGCTGGCCGAGCGCCTCGCGGTCGACGCGGAGTTCATCCGGAGTGGAGTATCCGTTTCGGCCCGCGCGCGGCTCGAGACGACGCTCGTGCGCGCCGAGGCGCTCGCCGTCCAGCACCGCTACGAGGAATCGCTTCCCGAGTTCACGTCGGTGCGGTCCGCCGCGAGCGAGCTCGGCGCATTCGACCTGACGCTTCGCGCCCTGGGTGGCGAGGCCTGGGCCAGCATGGAGCTCGGCGAGGTGAATGGAGCCATCGATCTCCTGCTCGAGGCCCGCGACATGGCCGAGAGTCCACGCTTCACCGACGTCGAGCGCGCGGACGTGCTCTTCCGGTTGGGCGTCTGCCGCTACAAGCTCTCGAGCATTCAGACGGCGACGGCTCTGTTCGACGAGGCGCTCGTGCTCGCCGAGCGCTCGGGGCTGCCATGCGACCTCCTTCGCGCGGACATCCTCGGCTGGCGCTCGCGCTGTTACCGGCGCCGCCGCGATCATCTTGCGGCTCGCGAGGACGTCGAGCGCGCGCTCGAGCTCGCGGACGGTCTGCGGGACCCGAGAACGGCGGCGAACGTCTTGTTCCAGGCGTCGCTCGTCGCTGAGCGCGAGGGGCATCTCGGGCTGGCGCGCTCGTACGCAGATCGCGCGAAAGCCTGCTACGAGCAGGTCTCGGACCAGGAGAACGTCGGGCGGCTACTGAACAACCTCGGCACGCTCGTCTACCAGCTCGGGAAGCCTGACGAGGCGATCGAGCACTTCAAGGAAGCCCTGCGGCTGCTGCTCGACGGGGGAGGAGACGTGGACGCTGCCCACGTCATCTGCTCCCTCGCCGAGGTCCATCTCGGAACCCGTCGCTTCGCAGAAGCGGAAGTGGAAGCGCGCAAGGCCCTCGAGCTGCTCGCAGGGCGCACCGACTACGTCTACGAGATCGGGAAGGCGCAGGTCGTTCTCGGCCGGGCACTGACCGAGCAGGATCGTCTCGACGAGGCTCAAGAGATCCTCCGAGCCGCCGATAGAAGCTTCGAGCAGTTTGCCTCAGCCAGCCACCGGGCATCCGCGTGGATTGCGATGGGAGACCTCGCCGCCAGGCGAGGGGACGATCGCGACGCTGCGCGGCAGTACCGGAGGGCAGCCGAGGCACTGCAGGACGTCCGCTTCTAGTCCCCCTTCAGGGGGAAGGAGGATCGCGATGAGCAAGGCGAAGATGCTGTTCATCTTCACCACCCTTGTCGCCGTCGCTCTGCCGCTTGCTTCCGGCGCCTTCGACGGCCACTAGGACCCGGGGCCGGGCGAGGGCCGTCTTCGCGGTCCTCGCTCGCCACCCGCCTCGCAGTTGTAGATCAGACCGCCGCTAGACTCGGCCGGGTGCGCGCCCGAGGTCTCGTCGTCGCGGCAGTGGTCACGCTCGGCGCCGGCGCGCTCGCAGGGTGTGGCGGCGGCGGTGGAGATCGGGGCCGGCCGGCGAGTCCTCAGACGAAGCCCCGCCCTGGATCGGTCGCGGCGATTCTCGCGCGGTCTGGCCCGAACATCGCTGCCGTCCCGGGAACCGAGCAGTACACGCCAGGCCCGGTCAGGCTGTCGTTTCTGCTCATCGACGACCAGGGGTCGTCGGTCGAGCGTCCGACCGCCCGCATCTGGATCGCGAGGACGGACGACGCCGTTCCGTTCGCGCGGGCGACCGCGACGCTCGAGCCGATCGGAGTCCCGGGTTCCTCGCACGCTGCAGCCCTGGGCGTCACCCGGATCTACGTCGCGCACTTCTCCGTGCCCCGGGTGGGGATCTACACGGTCGCGATCGAGCCGAACGGTGGCCGGCACGTGCAGGCGCTGCTCCACATCCAGGTTCAGGCGCGCTCGGGGGCGGAGGACGTCGGATCGAAGGCGCCCCGGTCGCACACTCCCACGATCGCGAGCACCCACGGTGATCTGGCCCGTCTGACGACGCGCACGCCTCCCGACCGGGATCTCCTCGAGTACTCGGTGGCCGATTCGATCGCGGCTCACAGGCCGTTCGTGGTCGTCTTTGCGACGCCGAAGTTCTGCACGAGCCGGACCTGCGGCCCGGTCGTCGACGTCGTCGAGGCTGTACGGAGGAAGCTCGAGTCAAGCGGCGTCCGCTTCATCCACGTCGAGGTGTACAAGGACAACAACCCCGGCAAAGGGTTCAACCGGTGGTTCAGGGAGTGGAACCTGCTCTCCGAGCCTTGGGTCTTTCTCGTCGGGGCGGACGGTCGCATCAAGGCGCGATTCGAGGGGTCGGTCTCGGTCAGCGAGCTGGAGGCTGCCGTCTCTCGCTACCTCTAGTCGAGCCAACCCGAGCGGGTGCCAGGCACGTGCCTGGCACCCGCTCGTAAAGTTCACGGCATGGAGACGAGCGCTGACCCCGTTCGGCTGACGAGCTTCGCGGTGGCTGGCGGCTGCGCCGCCAAGTATGCGGCGGGCATGCTCGAGGAGCTGCTCGGGGGGCTCGCGCCGGCGGTTGCCGAGAACCTGATCGTCGGACTCGACCCCGCCGACGACGCTGCGGTCTACCGCCTCGACGCGGAGCGGGCGATCGTGTTCACGGTCGACTTCTTCCCTCCGCTCGTCGACGATCCAGCGTCCTTCGGCGCGATCGCCGCTGCGAACGCGCTCAACGATGTCTACGCCATGGGTGGGACGCCGCTCTTGGCCCTCTCCGTCGCTGCGTTTCCGGAGGAGCTGCCGACGGCTCTCCTCGGCGAGATCCTCTCCGGGGCGGAGAGCACGGTGCGCTCTGCGGGCGCACTGCTCGCCGGTGGGCACACGATCCGTGACGACGTCCCGAAGTACGGGCTAGCGGTGGTCGGCATGGTTCGCCCCGATGCGGTCTGGCAGAAGTCGACCGCGCAGCCTGGCGACGTGCTCGTCCTCACGAAGCCGCTGGGCACCGGCCTTGTCTTGCACGGCCACAAGCAGGGGCTCGTCGGCGCCGCCGAGCACGAGCGGGCCATCGAGTGGATGCGGACGCTGAACGGTGACGCGGCCGACGCGCTGCGACCGTTCTCGCCGAGCGCGGTGACGGACGTGACCGGGTTCGGCTTGTTGGGCCATGCATACGAGATGGCCTCGCGCAGCGGTGTACGGATCCGGATCGACTCGACTGGGCTCTCGGCGCTCGAAGGCGCGCTGGAGGTGGCGCGCGCCGGCCAGAGAACGGGCGGTGATCGCCGGAACCGCGATTTCGTCGCGAGTCATGTGTCGGTGGACGAGGTCGCGGAGGAGCTCGTCGCGCTGGCCTTCGACCCGCAGACGTCCGGCGGACTCCTTGCCAGCCTGCCTGCGGATCGGGCGGCGACGCTGCAGGCCGCCTTCGACGCCAGGGGCCTCCATCTCCGCAGGATCGGCCGCGTCGAGGAAGGGGAGGGCGTTGTCCTCGCCTGAGGTGAGCGTCCGGGCGCGTCGCGTGGCACGCCTGCGTGCGCTCGTCGTCACACCCGAGCTCTTCCTGTGGCTCGCGGCGGCATCGGCGCTCAGCCTCTACCTGATCCTCATCACAGGCGCGACCGTCCGACTGACCGCGTCCGGCCTGGGCTGCGACAACTGGCCCGGCTGCCAGGCGGGGCAGCCGTTCCCGGAGACGGGTTACCACTCGTACATCGAGTTCGGGAACAGGCTCGTCGGCGGGGCCACGATCGTGCTCACCCTCGTTGCGGCGCTCGGAGCGGCTCGCGTTACCGCACTCCCGCGCTACGCGCGCCGGCTCGCGCTTGCTGTCTTCGTCGGCACGCTCGCGCAGGCGCCGCTCGGCTACCTGACGGTTCGCTTCCACCTCAATCCGTACCTCGTCATCTCTCATTTCCTGCTCTCTGCAGTCGTGCTCGCAGGCGGCGTGCTCGTGCTGCTCGCGGCGCTCGAGCTCCAGAGCGGGAGGACAGCGGCGCTCGTCCCGAAGGAGCTGCAACGCTTGATGGTCATCGCCGCGGCCGCGTGCCTCGTCCTGCTCGTCACCGGCACCATTGCAACCGCCTCCGGGCCACACCCCGGTGACTCCTCAAAGGTGCGCCGGCTATGGCGGCTCGGCAGCGCGATCTATGTGCATGCCGGGGCGACCGCCGTCTTCGGGATCGGGCTCGTTCTCGCGCTCGGCTATCTCGCCGCTCGCCGCGAGCGCTCTCCGCGTCTCTTCAAAGCGACAGTCGGAGTGATCGCGCTTCTCGGCGCCCAGATGGCGATCGGCGAGACCCAGTACCACACACACCTCCCCTGGTGGCTCGTGCTGGTGCACGTTGCGGTCGCGGGAGGCGTGTGGGTCGGGATGGTCGCACTCGCCGCCCTCTTCCGGCGTCCTCTCGCTTGGCTGACGCCTGGGGGACGAGGAACGTAGACTGCCACGATGGTTGACGAGCTCCGCGTCGAGCATCGCCCGACGCTCGATCGGCCGGTGCTGATCGCGGCCTTCCGAGGATGGAACGACGGCGCTCAGGGCGCGTCGCTTGCAGGCGGCTACCTCGCAAAGCTCTGGAGTGCGGAGCAGTTCGCAGACATCGATCCGGAGGATTTCTTCGACTTCCAGGCAACGAGGCCGCTTGTCTCGCTCGTCGACGGTCTGACACGAAAGGTCGACTGGCCCGAGAACGCCTTCTACCACGCACACCCTTCGAGTCTGGGTCGTGACGCCATGCTGCTGCTCGGGATCGAGCCGAATCTGCGCTGGCGCCGGTTCACGGAGCTCGTCGTCGGGCTCGCGAAGGAGTACGACGTAGAGCTCGTCGTGACGCTCGGCGCGCTCCTCGCCGACGTGCCCCACACGCGTCCGGCTCCAGTGACCGGCACCGCGACAGACCCCGAGCTGATCAAGCGCCTCGGCTTGCAAGCGTCGCGCTACGAGGGGCCGACCGGGGTCGTTGGCGTTCTCCACGACGCCTGTCGCCGGGCGGAGCTGCCGTCGGTCAGCCTGTGGGCGGCAGTTCCCCACTACGTCTCGCTCTCGCCGAGCCCTCGGGCGGCGCTGGCGCTCTGCGAGCGACTCGGCACGCTCCTCGAGTCGACGATCGACACGGACGAGCTGGAAGAGGCTGTCGACGCCTACACCAAGCGCGTGACGGAAGCCGTCTCCACCGACGAGGAGACGGCCGAGTACGTGCAGGAGCTCGAGCGGCGGGCGGAGATGATCGACGAGAGCGACCTGCCGAGCGGGGACACGCTTGCCGCCGAGCTGACACGCTTTCTTCGCGAGCACGATGAGGAGAACGAGGACGGGCCGCCGGACGTCGCTCGCGAGCAGTAGTCATGGTGGCTTCGCCGATCAAGAACCGGCTGTGCCGGATGAGCACGATCGCGGCGGTCGCTCTCGCGACGGCAGGTCTTCTCGCCGGCTGTGGCGGATCGACTCCGCCCGGGACGCTCCGATTCGATCGGTCGCCCATCCCGTCCTCGAGCAAGGGCCTGAACTGGTGGGTGTCGGCGATCTCCACGGGTCTTGGCAAGGACCGTGTTGGGCTGGAGCCCCAGACGAGCACCGGCTCCGTGATCATCGGCAATCCGAAACCGGGGGCGTACATCGCGACCTCGTTCCTGTCGTCGTGCAAGGACGCCACCTGCCTGGAAGACAAGCCACCCACGAACAACTGCGGTGGCTACGTCCTGATCCGGAGCCGGAAGACGGTGCGGGTACACGTGGTCTTCCTTGCCGACGGCAAATGCCGCGTCCGCATCACCGGGTTGCCCACTCGAACCGTCGTCCAGTAGCCTCCGCTCGTGCAGGCGCGCTGCGCGTGGGCGGTCGAGAACGATGCTCTCTACCTCGCCTACCA
Organism: uncultured Actinomycetes bacterium; assembly: GCA_963736045.1. GTDB lineage: Bacteria > Actinomycetota > Thermoleophilia > Gaiellales > Gaiellaceae > PALSA-612. The sequence continues at coordinate 136,318 of CAVTNK010000002.1, forward strand.
CGACGAGGAATGGGGTGTCCCTCTCCGCGATGATCGCGCGCTCTTCGAGTTGCTCGTGCTGGAAGGCGCGCAGGCCGGGCTCTCCTGGGCGACGATCCTGCACAAACGGGAGGGCTACCGGCGAGCGTTTTCCGGCTTCGAGATCGACCGGGTCGCGCGCTTTGGGTCGGCGGACGTCGAGCGCTTGCTCGCCGATCCGGGGATCGTCCGCAACAAGCTGAAGGTCACGTCCGCGGTCGAGAACGCGATGCGCGTGCTCGACGTCATCGAGGAGCGTGGGAGCTTTGCCGACTACGTCTGGGAGTTCGTGGGCGGCGAGCCGCTCGTGGGCAGGTGGAGCACGCTCACCGAGATCCCGTCCGAGACCGCCGAATCGCGATCGATGAGCAAGGACATGAAACGCCGAGGGTTCCGCTTCGTCGGGCCGACGGTCTGCTATGCGTTCATGCAGTCCGCCGGCCTCGTCAACGACCACGTGATCGGCTGCTTCCGGTACAGGGAGGTCGGCGGGGAGACCTGAGGCCGAGGTCAGGGCAGAACGCCCGTCCAGAGGTTTGGTGCAAGACCACGGTGGCCGGGACGCAGGCAGAAGACGCTGCCAGCGTGGGGTTCTTCCGTCGCCTGGGCGTCGCTGAGATGCCGCCTCGCCGACGTGATGACGAGCAGATCCAGATCAGGCCCGGCGAACGCGCAGCTCGTCACCTGGGAGATTGGAAAGTCGACAGTCAGATCGAGCTCTCCCGCGGGGCTGTAGCGACGGACCTGTCCGACTCCCCAGATCGCAATCCACAGGTAGCCGTCGGCGTCGACGCACATCCCGTCGGCGAAGCCCAGATCGGAACTGATCTCGAGTACGGTGCGCGCCGTCCCGAGGTCGCCTGTCGAGGCGTCGAACGGATACGCGTCGACTCGGCCTGTCCACGAGTCGATGAAGTAGAAGGTCCGGCCATCCGGGCTCCAGTCCATCCCGTTCGAGAGCGAGACGCCGGTGAGCACGGTGCGCACCGCGCCGTCAGTCGCGAGGCAGTAGAGGGAGCCGCCGTTGTCGATCGCGAGCTGCGTCTCGCTGTTCACCCCTACCGTGCCAGCCCAGAACCGTCCCTCCGAATCGCACTTGCCGTCGTTCATGAACGACTCGTCCCGGTCGGCCTCGACCGCCGCAATCAGCTCGTAGTCGCCGTCGGCGCTGAGCGTTGCGAACCCCTCGTCGGTCGCCAAAAGGAGCCCGCCTCCCCGGGCCGGGACGGCGGCCCCGACCCGCCGGCCGACGTCGAGCGACGGCCCCGGAGTGCCGTCGAGCTCGAGGACGTTCACGCGACCCTCGTAGATCTCGACCCAGGTGACGACGCCGCGCTCCGGGTGCCACATCGGCCCTTCGCCGAGGTCGGCCCGGGCGTCGAGGAGGAGATCCGGCTTCAACGCGGCGACGCTCATTCGGCTCCCCCGGCTCCCGCCGGCGGTGACAGGATGACCCGCTCCTCGAGTATCGCGCTCATCCCGACCAGCGCGTCCATGTCGAGGAACGAATAGCCGTCCTCGACCAGCTCGGCCCACGCATCGGTCTCGGTCGACCGGACGAACGCCTCGCGATCGGCGAACCAGCACTCCGAGAAGCCGTCGAAGGACATCGCGACGTCGTGGTCCACGCCCTCCGGGCCGAGCGGCGCGACGACGAGGTTCTGGACGTAGCGCTCGATCCACGGGACCTTCAGGGCGATCGGCCCGTGTTGGCGCGCCCAGTGCTCGTTCGCTTCCTCGCGGGAGACGTCGGACCGGAACTTGGCGAACCACACGACCTTGAACGGCCCACCGGCGCCCGCCCGCATCACCCGCTCCTCGAGCACGCCGCACATGCCCTCCAGCGAGTGCGGATCGAACACGAGGTCTCCGTCCTCGACGACGGCTTTCCACTCCGGTGACTTCATGGACTCGCTGAAGCCGGTCGCGTCCGTCCACCACTCGCACGAGTAGCCGTCGAACGCGACGTCGTCTTCCGCGATCACGCCGCCCGCGCCGATCGCCCCTCGCACGTGGTTCTGGATGTAGCCGACGAAGTTCGGGATCTTCAGACCGAGCGGCGCGTGGACCTCCGTCCAGTACCGGCTTCCTTCGGCGCGAGACATCCCCTCGCGGAACCGTGCGACCCAGACGACCTTGTACACGTCACGTCCTCCCTGCGGTGTCGGCCGTCGCGGACTGGAGGCTTCGCTCCGGCTCGTTGACGATGCTCCGCGCCGCCACGTAGCCGAACGTCACGTACGGCCCGAAGGTGCTCCCGCCCGACCAGTAGGCCTGCCCGGACGGCGAGGCCGCGCAGTTGCCGACCGCGTACAGCCCCGGCACCGGCTGCTCGTCGGCGTCGAGCACCTGGAGGCGCGCGTTCGTCTTCGGCCCGCCCTTCGTCTCGATCGCGCCGGCAGCGAGGATCGTCGCGTAGTACGGGCCCGAGGCGGAGAGCGGGAACATCGTCGCGTTCCCCGGATTGTCCGGGGCGGGTTGACCGTGGAGGAAGAACTCGATCGCCGACTCCCCACGATGGAAGTCCGGGTCGGCTCCGGCTTGCGCGAACTCGTTGAAGTCGGCGACCGTCTCGTGGAGCCGTCTGGCGAAGTCTCCCTCGAGCCGGACGCCGCCGGTCTTCGCCGAAAGCTGCGCAAGACGCTCGTTCAGACGATCCGTCAGCTCATCGAAGGTACCTCCGCTGACGACGTGCGACGAGTCGCCTCCGGGCGACGGAATGAAGTTGCCTGTGTTGTTTCCGGGCTCCGGGGCGAAGAGGCCGGTGTTCCGCTGGTCCCAGACTGCGAAGAGCAGGAAGTTGGGATATTCGGCGCGTGCCGGGTCCCAGGCGAAGTGGATCTGTGTTCGGTCGTTGTAGGTCGTCTTCTCGTTCCCGACCCGGACGCCGTACTTGTTGACGACGACGATGCTGTCTCCGGGGATCGCGAAATTGGACATCAGCTCCGTCCCGGTGCGGAGGGAATGCTCGAAGACGAGAGGGGATCCCCAGGCCGAGTGCATGTTCACGAGCGGAATCCGGAGTGCCCTGGCGATGGGGATGAGGTCGCCCTCGCTCGTCAGCGCGGCGCAGCTTCCGGCATAGAGACCGTTCAAATGCTCTCGCCTGAGCGCCTCGTTGTGCGCGAAGCCGCCGGTCGCGAAGACGACGGCCTTGCGCGCCCCCAGGCTGACCGGCCCATTCCCGTCCTCCGCCTGGACTCCGACGATCTCGCCGCCGGAGTCGACGAACACTCCGGAGGCCCGACAGTCGTTCAGCACCGTGATTCCCATCCGGCCGGCGGCCTCGAGCATCTGACGCAGGAGCTCGATCCCGTCTCCGACGTCTCCGTTCGGTCGGCGCGGGAAGACGACTCGACCGAATCGCGCGCGATCTTCGGGCACCTCGTTGTAGCTCGGCCACTCCGGTTGGTGGATCGTGTGCAGTGCCCCGATCTCCTCCAGGCGGTCGAAGGCGGCGGCGGCGTTGTCGTAGTAGGTCTCGATCAGGTCGTACTCCCAGGGCGGCAAACCGAAGCGTGGAGCCGAATCGTCGTACAGGAGCGGCCTTCCGATCCGCGCGAGAAAGCGGATGAAGTCGTCCTTCGGATCCGGCTGTCCGAGCTCCTGGAGGTAGCGGTTGTTCGGCACCATCATCCCGGCAGCGGCCTTGCGAGTCGTGCCACCGCATTCCGTCCCCTTGTCGAGGAGCACGACCGAGGCGCCGAGATCGGCAAGGTTCACGGCGCTCGACAGTCCGGCGACACCACCCCCGACAACGACCGCGTCCGCGACGTGATCCCAGGCATTGCCCGGCTCGGCCCTGGCGACGCGGGCCACTAGCGTCGGCCTCTCGAGACGGCCGGACGACCGACTTGCTCGATGTCGAGCTGCTTCACGGCCCGAAGAATCGTTTCGGGTTGACGATCATCATCTCGTCGATCTGCTCGTGTGTCACGCCGGCCTCGAGGAGCGCGGGGACGACGGCGTTCGAGATGAACAGGTAGTCGCCCTCCAGGCCCATTTGCGCCACCTCGGCATCTCCGGCGACGAAGTCGAGGAAGCAAGCGCCGTCGTGCGAGAGATGGATCCGATCTGCGTACCCCTCCGCCAGCAGCTGGACCAGCGTTTCGATCCTCGCCCCGAACGGCCTCAGGTGCTCGCCGGGAAGGCGGTCGAAGCCCAGCACGGCACCGGTGTCCGCGATCGAGCGCAGGTAGTCGAGGTCGCCGCTGTCGCCCGCGTGCGAGATCACGACCCTCGTCGGATCGACCCCCTCGCGGCGGAGCGCATCGAGCGCCGGAACGCCCGTTCTCGCCTCCGCGTTCGTGTGCACCATGATCGGCACCCCGGTCTGGTGATGGGCCACCGCGATTGCTTGCACGACCCGCGGAACGTCGGCGATCAGCCCGTGCTCCTCGACCGCGAACTTGAGGAACGCTGCCTTCACGCTCGTGCCGTCGAGCCCCTCGCGGATGTCGCGCACGAAGAACGCCGCCAGGTCTTCGATCGACCGCAACCGGAAGAACAGAGGTAGTTCGAGGAACACGAAGATCCCGGTGGCGACGATGATGTTGAGATCCACCTCGGCATTGACGCGTTCGATGGTCGGGAGGTACCGGCCGATGCCGAGGACAGTCGGATCGACGAGCGTCTCGATGCCCGCCTCCCGCACCCGCCGGAGCTTCGCCACCGCGTTCGCGATCTCGCGCTCCTCGTCCCAGTAGCTCGCTCCCCAGGAACGCCCGTAGCTCCTCAGCGCCGCTGGGTCGAGCACGAAGATGTGCTCGTGCATCAGGGCGCGCCCGAGCCGGGCCACCTCGACGGATCCCCGCACGGTCTCCACGAACGTCGGCGCCGGCGTGGAGCCGACCTCGATCATCGTGGCGATCGCATCGCCTTGGGCCAGATGCCCTGCTTGCCGGGCGAGAGGATGCCGTTCGGGTCGAGCATGTCCTTCAGCTGCTCGTTCAGCCGCCGTTGGACGTGGTCGTTGAAGTCGTACGTGTCCGCGACGAGATCCATGTGCTGGATGTTCGTGCGGTAGATCGGGTAGCCCAGCTTGGCCATATCGCGCGGCGAGCGACGCGTAGGTGTCGTAGGCCGCGCGCGTCTGCCGCTCGTCCTTCGTGTCGAAGAACAGGGTCGAGATGTTGAGCACGCTCCGCTGGAGCAGGAGGATGCCGACCAGGTAGGGGAACTCCGTCTTCGCGTAGAGCGAGCGGAGCGTCGAGATCGACTCGACGATGTCCTTCCCGAGGAGCGGGCCGACGAGCGACAGATCGAGATGGCCGGTCTCCTCGCCGTATGGAATCTTGAACGTCTCCATCAGCTCCATCCCCGGGACGCCGCCCTGCACCTTGTCGTTGTGGTTTACCGCGCTTTCGCGCTCTTCCCACCGGTACAGCCGCCGCCCGACCTCGACGCCGGGAATCGCCTCGAGCGCCTCGCGCACGATCTCGTACTGGGCATCGACGATCGCCGCGCGGCCGTAGAGCGCGAACCTCAGCCCCCAGCCCTCTACGCCGAGTAATCGCCTCCTCCTCGTCCATGCCGAGGCCGTATGCGAGGAGCGGCAAGTTGCGGATCGTCCCCTCGAGCATCAGCTCGCGGACCTTGTCGGCCAGCGGCTCGACGGCGCCGTCGTCGTTGAACTTGGCCCAGCCCGAAAGGTAGAGCTCCGGTTGCGGCATCAGCCAGACGCCCATCTTCGTGACGATCCCGAAGTTGGACTGGAAGAAGAGGCCCGAGTGGTTAGGGCCGAACGACCAGGGATACGTGTTCCAGGTCTTGCTGTTCGCCATCCCGCCCATGCCCGTGCGCAGCACGTCGCCGTTCGCGAGCACGACCTCGAAGCCGCACGCGGTCTGGGGATGCTCCCCGTACAGCGTGTAGCCGCGACCGTACTCGAGCGTGTTCCCGACGACGCTGCCCCAGCCGATATCCGGGATCGACGGCCAGAGCTTGTGACCGGCCGCCTGCAGGTGGTCGTGCAGGTCGAAGAAGCGCACACCCGGCTCGACGAGCGCGTATGCGAGCTCCTCGTTCACCTCCAGCACCTGATTCATCTCCCGCAGGCTGACGAGGATCGACCCGCGCACACGCGGCGCGGCGCCGCCGTACGCGTTGTTCCGGCCCTGCCCGAACGTCCACAGCGGAACGCCGAACTCGTTTGCGATTCGCACGACGGCCTGCACATCCTCGACCGACCTCGGCGTCACCACGGCCGAGGCGGTGTACTGATCGGACCCGACGAAGTCGTACGGGTCCCGGTACTCGCGCAGGTCATCTTCGGAGGTGAGGACCGCATCCGAGCCCAGAGCCTTGACGAAGGCCTCCACCGCACCTTCCACCGCCGTGTCGCTCACACCGCGCAGAACCGTCGCCATCTCAACCTCCGTCACTCATCGAACGGGACACTCGCGTGAAGGTGAATACAGAGGATAGGTGGTCTCGCCGAAAGGTGGCACGCCGTCGTCACGACATCTCCTTGCGGTCGTCGAACCGGGCCAGCATCGACGCCTCACCGCTCGTCACGTGGGCCCGCAGCAGCTCTGCGGCCCGCGCCGCGTCGCCCTTGTGAATGGCCTTCATCATCGCCGTGTGCTGCCGGAGTGACAGCTCGGATCGGCCGGGGAGCGCCCACATCGTCCGCCACGGGAACGCTTGCCAGAGCCGACGGATGAAGTCGTTCAGGAGCGGAGACCCCGCGGCCTCGTAGAGCGTCCGATGCCAGTCCGCATTGCTCTTCGCGATTGCGCCGCCCCGGTTCGTCCGAACTGCCTCGACCTGCTGTTCGTGCGCACGCTCCAGCCGGGCGAGAGCCGACGCGTCGAGCCGCGGCACGGCGAGCTCCATCGCCAGCGGTTCGAGCACGCTCCGCAGGCGGAAGAGGTCACGGATCTCATCGAGGGATGGCTTCGCCACGACGACGCCGTGGTGGGCGGGGTAGTCGACCAGGCCGTCCGCCTGGAGCAGTCGCAGCGCTTCGCGCACAGGGGTCGGACTCATCGCGAGCTCCGTCGCCACCTCCTCGACCCGGAGGCGCGCCCCGGCGGCGAGGTCGCCGGATGCGATGCGCTCCCGCAGAACCTGAAGGGCGATCTCGGTCTTCGTCAGATGGCGCGGTGCGACCACTGATCCGGCTTGCCGCTCTGCGCTCATGCGGTGGCTGCCTGCTCGAACGCCTGCGTCAAGCGTGCGTGCCGCTGCTCGACGCGGGTGAAGAACTCGGGGTGTGTGATCGCGTACAGGTCGCCGCGCTTGATCGCGTCGACGACGATGGCGCCGACTTCCCGGGGCTCGAGCCAGCGGTCGGCCTGCCGCGTCGGGTCCTGCTCCAGGTCGTGATCCTGGAGCCCTCCCGGCGCGAGTGTTGCCGGCCGGTTCCGCGAGCTGTGCTTGATGTTCGTGCGCACGGGCCCGGGACAGAGCACGGTCACGCCGACCGAGGAGCCCGCCTGGTCGAGCTCGAGCGCGAGCGTCTCCGTCAGGGCGACGACGCCGTACTTCGTCACGCAGTAGGCGCCGAGTCGCGGCACCGGTGCGAGACCGGCCATCGAGGCGGTGTTGACGATGTGGCCGCCGTCGCCGTTCCGTTCGAGGATCGGCAGGAAGGTCGTCACGCCGTTGACCACGCCTCCGAGGTTCACGCCCAGGATCCACTGCCAGTCGTCGTGCGTGAGCGAGGCGATCGGGGCGAACGGTCCGACGCCGGCGTTGTTGCAGACGACGTGGACGGCGCCGAAGCGCTCGAGCGTCGCGTCGGCCAGCGCCTGGACGCTCGCGGGGTCGCCGACGTCGGTGGGGATGCCGACGGCGCCCAGCTCGTCCGCGGTGGCCGCGAGCGCGCCCTCTTCGACGTCGGCGATCACGACGTGCATCCCCTCCGCGAGGAGCTGCTCGGCGATTCCCTTTCCGATGCCCGCCGCGCCGCCTGTGACGACGGCGACCTTCCCTCGCAGCTCCTGAAGGCCGCTCATTGCTGGGGCCTCCGTCGGAGCGGGTCGGCCTGGCTCGGCAGCCCGAGGTGGGCAAGCGTCAGCTCGCGGTAGGCCCAGTCGCGCAGCGAGGTGTTGCGGTGCGCGTTTCCGATCGCCATGTCACGGAAGATCCGCTCGATCCGTTCGCCCGTCTTCATCAGGCTCGCGCCGACCGTCCGCACGAGGTCGCTCTGGACGGTCTCCCAGGTCTGCACCATGACCTCGCGCCCGATGCATCCAAGCAGCATGTCGTCCTTGTACGTATACGGGACGCCCTCCTCAGCCTGCCGCCGGCAGAGCTCCATGTGCTGCTCTGCACAGTCGTGCAGCGCCGCCTCGGCCGTCGCCGTCTTCGCCCACGCGCCGCCGAACCAGCGCTGGAAATCCGGATCGAGCCTGCGTGGAACGAACGGCGGGACGGGTGTCATCCGTTCGTCCATCTGCCTCTCGTACTCGTCGAGCGCGTTGTACGCAGCGCCGACCATCACCGCCGCGAGGCACATCGTGAAGACGCCGAGCGCTCGTCCACCGTACATCGAGTTGCCGTGCAGCCCGACACCCGGCGCGACACTGACATCCACGTCGATCATCGAGGTGTTCTCGAGGACGAAGTGGTCAGGAATCCGCCCATGATCGAAGACGATGCTCTGCGACCCCGACGCCTTCAGCCCGAGCAGGTCACCCCAGTCGTCGAGCATCTCCCAGGCGCCCCGAGGCGCGACGAAGAGGAGCATCGGCCCGGGCAGGCCCGACCCGTCGCCCGGCGTCAGCGCCTGACCAAGGTAGTAGGTCGAATACGGGATGCCCGAGCAGAACGAGACCTTCCCGTTCAGCTCCCACCCTCCATCCACCTTGAGCGCCGGCTCGCTGATCGGTGCCGCTACCGACGCGCAGATAAAGCGACCGCCCTCGAACACGTCGTCCTGCGCCTTCTCCGGAAACCAGGAGCCCACCATCAGCGCATGGTTCGCCGCCAGCGCGAGACACCAACCCGTCGACGGGCAGCCGCGGGCGATCTCGACGATCACCCGCATGAAGGTCGGGACAGAGACCTCGAAGCCGCCGTAGCGCCGCGGCATGAACATGCGGTAGAAGCCGGCGCGCTCGAACTCCTCGTGCATCTCCTCGTCGTAGTTCGTCCGCGCCTCCGCCTTGGCCTGACGCTCGATCAGCTTCGGGCGCAGCGCGATGGCGCGCTCGACGAGCTCCCGTGCGGTCGGGACGGTATCCACGGTCGAGTTCATCGGTTCTCCTCCTTCATCTACGCACGTCAGCGAGCAGCCGGACCACAGAGAGGTCGGGTGCCGACTCGAGTGAGAGCACGACGGACTCGAGTCTGCGCACACTCTCCTTGTCCAGACCGAGCACGGCGTTCGTGCGGTACTTGGTGACGACGTCCTCGACGCTCAGCGGGTTCTCGCTGCCGCCGCGCTGATGACGCAACTCGGCCTCGAGCGTCCTGCCGTCGCGGGTGTGCACGCGGACCCCGCCCGAGAAGGCATCCGGCGCAGGCGCGTACTCCTTGACCTCGTATGTCACGCGCGAGGCTACGTCGAGGACGTCGGGATCGGCGATCGCCGACGGAGTGAACGATGTCACGTCGAGCCGACCATGCACGAGCAGCGCTCCGAAGCAGTAGGGCAGGCTGAACTTCGCGTCGTACACCGTCCGCGGCCGCATCTTGTCCGCAAGCGGGTGGAGGACAAGCGACTCCCCGGTTACGTCGCTGACGGCGACAAGCTGCTCTACATCATCGGGACGGAGCCCATTCTCGGCGACGAGCTGCGCGAGAGCGTCCACCGGCGCGTGGACGTAGTGGCAGGCGGGGTAGGGCTTGAACGCGATCCTCGGCGTCTCCCAGCGCTCGCCGAGATCGACAACCTGACCGCCGACGTCGGCGTCGACCCCGTGTAGGTACGCATTGAAGAGCCCGAAGCGGCCTTCGAGCACCGTCGCGGGCCCGGTGGCCCCGTGCGCCGCAAGCCGAGCGGCGGTGAGTCCGGCCTGCGCGGCGAAGCCCGGGTGCAGGCGCTTCGTCTCCGAGCCGTCCGCGAGGAATTCGAGCAGTCCAGACGCCATGCTGCCGGCGAGCCCGAGCGCGTTCGTGGTCCGCTGGACGTCCAGCCCACGCAGCCGAGCCGCGGCGACGGTTGCGCCAAAGACCCCGCAGACACCGGTCGGGTGGAACCCTCGCGCGTGGAATGCACCGCCGGCGGCCATTCCCAGGCGCATGGACGTTTCGCTTCCTGCAACGAGGGCGACGAGGATGTCCGCCCCCGACGCGCCGTGCGCCTGCGCGGCGGCGATCGCTGCCGGCACGACGCTTGCGCTCACGTGGACGATCGAGTGGGGGTGCGTGTCGTCAAAGTCGAGCGCGTGGCAGAGGGTGCCGTTGACGAACGCGGCGTCGGAGGGCGACATCGGCTCCGCGACGCCGATCGCAGTCGCCGATCCATGCCCTGCGATCTCGAGGACGGACGCGACCGCGTACGGCGCCTCGCCGAGCGCGCTCGCCGCAATCCCGCAGCCGAGTGTGTCGAGGGCGTGCATCTTCGCCGCCGCCGCGACGTCGTTCGGCACGTCGTCGACCTGCAGCGAGACGGCGAAGCGGGCGATCCGTTCCGAGGCGGTCGGCATCAGACGTCGATCACCAGGCTGCCCAGCTCGGAGAACCTGGCGCGCTGACCCGGCCGGAGGACGACGACCGTGTCCGGCAGGTCGAGCAGGAGTGGGCCCTCGAGCTCGTCGTCGAGCCGACCCTCGCCCGATCGGAGCACGGGAGTCTCGGCGAAGTCGCCGAGCTCCTGCCAGTAGACGCGACGTGAGCCTCGTGCCGCGGTCACGACTGCCGGCGGCGCGAGCACCGGCGGCTGGGAGGCGCCGCGGGCACGGACGACGAACCCGGTGATCTCGCTTCCGCCTTCCGGATGGCCCGACCCCTCGCCGTGGAGGGTCTCGTAGACGCGCGCGAAGTCCTCGGCGATACGCGCGACGTCGAAGGGATCGACGCCCAGCACCGGCACCTCGACGTCGTAGACCTGTGCGGAGTACTTCAGCCGTAGCGAGCGCTGCAGATCGATCCGGTCGTCGGCGAAGCCTTCTGCGCCGAGCGCCTCTCGTCCCTGGCGCTCGAGCTCGTCGAACGTCGCAGCCAACTCTTCCCGGTCGGCCGGCATCCGGAGCCGCCGCGGGCGCTGGTAGATGTGGACGACGTCGGCGATCGTCGCACCGAACGCCGACCAGACCGGTGCGACATGCGGCAGGGGAACGATCAGCCGCTTGACGCCGACCTCGCGGGCGACCGCCGCGGCGTGCACCGGGCCCATCCCGCCGTATGCGAAGCAGACGAACTCGCGCGGGTCGAGCCCCCGCAGGACGCTCATCCGCCGTAGGAGGTCGGCCATCTTGCTGTCGACGATCCGGTTGATCCCTGCCGCGGTCTCGTGCAGCTGCAGGCCGAGCTGGTCGGCGAGCCCGCCGACGACCGTTTCCGCCGCGGCCCGGTCGAGCGGCGCCGCGCCGTGGAGGAAGCCGTCCGGGTCGACGATCCCGAGCACGACGTCGGCATCCGTGACCGTCGGTTGAGTCCCACCCTTCCCGTAGCACGCCGGCCCTGGATCGGCACCTGCCGACTGTGGCCCGACCTGGAGGCCGCCCGAATCGTCGAGCCAGGCAATGCTGCCGCCGCCGGCGCCGATCGAGTCCACGTAGACCATGGGCAGTGCGATCTCGAACCGCTCGAGCACCGAATTCTCGCGGAGGTCGGGTGCGCCGTCGCGGATCACGCTCACGTCGAACGAGGTGCCGCCCATGTCGGTGACGATCACATTTGGCTCGCCCATCCGTGCTGCCAGGAACGCGCTTCCGAGCGTGCCCATCACCGGACCGGAGTGCACCGTCCGCACGGGCGCGTGGCGGGCTTCCTCGGCCGTGATCGTCCCGCCGGCGCACTGCGCGTACATGATCTGGCCGGCGTAGCCGCGCTCGCGGGCCGAACGCTCGATCGATTCGAGGTAGCCCGCCATCAAGGGCCCGATGTACGAGTTGATCACACCCGTCATCGTCCGCTCGTACTCGCCGACCTGCGTCGCGACGTCGGAAGCGGCGGTGACATAGAGCTCCGGCCGGCGCTCGCGAGCGAGCTCGACGACCCGCTGCTCGTGTGCGCCGTTGCGCACCGACCAGAGAAGGCTGACCGTGAGCGCCTCGACGCCGTCGAGGCGCTCGAGCCCGGCGGCGACGGACTCCTCGTCGAGCGCAACGATCACCTCGCCCTCGAAGTCGACGCGCTCGATCACCTCGACTACGTCGCTGCGCGCGACGAGCTGCTCGGGCTTGTCCGATCCGGCCAGATCGAGCATGCGCTCGCCCGAAACGCCGGCGAGCCGGCCGGCGCCCTTCATGATCCGGACCGCGTCCCCGTGGCCGGCCGTCGTGAGGAGGCCGACGCGGGCCCCGCTACCGGTGATCAGCGCGTTCGTCCCGGTCGTCGTGCCGTGCGCGAGCCGGTCGCAGCGAGCGAGCAGCTCGTCGAGCGAGAGCCCGAACTTCCCGGCCGCGTCCTCGATCGCCTCGAAGAAGCTCCGTGCACGGTCCGCAGGAAGGGTCGGCACCTTGCCGGTCTGCACGCTTCCGTCGGGGCCGACGATTGCGCAGTCGGTGAACGTGCCGCCAATGTCGACGCCGACGGCGTATCCGTTGGGTTCAGCCATCGCGAAGCCCTCGAGGATCGAGCTGGACGTCGTGCCACGGCTCGTCGCCGCGCTTGCAGAACTCCTGAGCCAGGAGCGCCGCGCAGCCGGGACAGCAGTACTGGCGGAGGACGATCTCGGCGTCGCCGAACTCGGCCGGATCCGGGTAGAGGTGCGCGTCGACCTCGGGCGGCGAGAGCTCCCGCTGCGCCGCCGCAAGCTTGAAGCTCGCGGTGACCGGGCCAAGCGAGTACCCGCACGAGGAGCAGGCCCAGACGAGCTCGCCGACGTCCGACGCCACGTCGACGCTGCCTGCCGCGCCGGCGCGAACGACGGAGACGCTCCCTCCTGCCCCGACCGGTGGACGGCCCACCCGCTCCTCGCGGATCCGCTCTCGCTCCCGTTCGGTCGCGGCGGGATCGTCGACGACGACGCCGTAGTGCCTGAGTGCCGCCTCCGGGCTGATCTGACCGTCCTCCACGTCCCGTCGCACCAGCTCCGGGTCGCGGGCGATCGGGTCGCCGTAGCCGCCGGAGCCGTTGAACTCGATGACGACGCAGTCGCCGCGCGGAACGGGCATGACGAGCTCGTCGAAGCGGAGCCGCGACAGCGGCCCGGCGAGCTCCTCGACCTGCTCGCGGCTCGCTGGCAGCTGCCCCTCGCGGAGCAGCTCCCCGACCCGACCGCTTCCGAGCCGGAGGAAGTTGCCGCCGAGCCCGTAGAAACCTCCGGCCAGGCCCGCGACCGCGTTCGTCGCCGGATCGGTGAACGTCATCTGCAACGCGGTCATGAACGCCTTGTGCGGCGTCCAACCAACGACGATGCTGTTCCCGCCGCGCCACCGTCCGGGGCCGCCGCTGTCCGGGTTCTCGGAGCGGAACAGGACGAGGCAGACGCCGTTCTCTTCGTCCGTCTCCACGTTCCCCGCCGACGAGCCGACGAGCCACCACGAACCCGCGCTGTCGATCCCGTCCCGGTGCGGGAAGGCGCCGATGCAGCCACCGAGCAGGCCTTGACCCGCCGACGCGGGCGTCGCGACCAGCGTCCCCTGTTCGTCCAGGCCGAAGACAACGTCGCCGAGCGGCATCGCCAGTCCGCCCAAGGCATAGGCTCGCGCCCGCAACTCCTCCGGCCCGGAGAGGAGCATCTTGCTCGTCACGAGCGCGGCGAGGTCCAGGGTAAAGAAGGTGCTCAGATGCCCGGAGCAGGCGGCCGGCCAGCGCGCGACGTTCCGCGTGCCAGGCACCGGCGCGAAGACGACGTGATTTGCAACGCCCGCGGCGCAACCGAGCTGGTCCCATGCAAGTGCGGTTGCGAGCGCCGCCACCACGCTCGAGCGGAGGAAGGCGTAGGTCGTGTTGCCGGCCCCGCCTTGCGGCGAGGTGCCGGCGTTCGTGCAGAAGACCTGGTCGCCCCGTTTCGTCAGGGTCAGGACCTCCTGGTGCGTCGCGCGCTCGCCGGCGATACCCGTCACGTAGAGCCGCTCGCTCCAGGTTCCGTCCGGGATCTGTGTCAGCCGGTCGGCGACGACGCGGGAGCAGTCCGCGATCATGCGGCGCATCACACCCTTCACCACAGCAGGCCCGAACTCCTCGAGCAGAGCCAGCAACTCGCCTCGAATCCGATTGATCCCCGCAAGCGCACTCTTGACGTTCAGCAGAATCGCGTCCGGCTCCCGGCTAGAGCGGACGTACGCCTCGGCGAGATCCCAGCGAACCGTGCCTTGCTCGACGAGCTTGATCGGCGGGATCGTCACGCTCTCGTCGAACAGGTCGCGGGCATGAATCGCCCAGCCGCCAGGGTCGACGCCGCCCAGGTCACCAACGTGCAGCGTGTTGAAGACCCAGCAGAAGAGGCGTCCGTCCCAGAACACCGGCGAGTAGAACGCCGTATCGGACTGCTGCGCGGCGGCGATGTACGGATCGTTCTGGAGAAAGACGTCCCCGTCTGCGATCCCAGGCGTCGAGCTCCGGTTCTCGAGCGTCCACTTGACGATCTGGTCCGCCAGCGTCGAGAAGAAGACGATCGTCGGGCTGATCGTGACCACGTCCCCCGTCTCGGTCAGGATCGCCGTCGCGTAGTCGCGGGAATAGACCACGGGCACGGAGCCGGACACCCGCTGGATCACGTCGCCGTGCTCGAGGTTCTTGTGCCAGAACCGTGAACGAAGCACCTGGTACGTGATCGGATCGACCTCGAGGTTGGCCTCGTCGTGGAGGACGAGGCTCGGGTCGATCGCCAGTGTTTCGCGAGGGATGTACGAGTTGCTCCGACCGTCCCAGGTCTCGGCCGCGAGCGTCTCCTCCGTCGCCTGCGGGTTGCGGATGACACCGTCGCGGCTGACGTGCGTCGAGGCCGCGGGGTCGATCAGGCTGACATCTCTCTGAGGCAAGGCAACACTCTCTATCGACTGGTTTCGGTCACTTGGGGGAGGACAGGCGGCGTCTGCCTCTAGCCCTTCGGACGGATCCCCGCGTAGTGGTAGTTGGACGTCGGGCTGATCTGGAGCTCGTTGATGCAGATGTTCGGTGGCAACGAGAGGACCCAGCAAATTGCGCCCGCGACGTCCTCCGGGCGAAGCATCTTGGCGCGAACCTCGGCCGGCGGCAGCTCACCGCCGGGCCGCTGCTTGAGGATCGGCGTGTCTACCGCCTCGGGAAGGATTACGGTCGCCCGCACCCCCTCGCCGACCACTTCGAGGTTGAGCGTCTCCGTCAGGGCGAGGAGTGCGCGCTTGCTCGCGTTGTAGGCCGCTCCGGGGAACCAGGCCAGATTTCTGGCCGCCCAGGACGCGATCGTCACGATCGTCCCAGCGCCGTTCGCACGCATGTGCGGCAGCACCGCATGACAGCAGTAGTAGATCCCGGAGAGATTGATCCCGACGACCCGGTCCCAGCCCTCGATCGTCAACTGGTCGAGATGGCGCTCCGGTAGGTTGATCCCCGCGCAGTTGACGAGCGCGTCGAGGCGCCCGTGCGTCGCGAGAACCCGAGCCGCGACTCGGGTCACGTCGTCGCTGATGGAGATGTCGAGAGTCTCGACGTGGATCTGCGCCTCGTCCGCAAGTGAGGCTAGACCGGTCTCGTCCCGGTCGGAGACGATCACTTGTGCTCCCTCGCCTGCCAGCGCAAGGGCGGTTGCGCGTCCGATGCCCGAGGCACCGCCAGTGATCCAGACCGTTCGCTCTCGTGCAGCGCTCAAATGACTCCCTCCTTGCTCAACTCGAGCACCTCCTCGGGTGATGGGCGGAACTCTCCCCCGTAGATCTCCCACGCCGCCGCCTCCGCATCCTGCAGGGCAGCGATTGCTTCGGCAGCCGTTCGAGCGCCAATCTACTTCTCCAGGATGCCGTCGAGCTCGTCGGCGAACCCCGGCTAATCGACGTCAACGGGACATTCAAAACCGTCCGTATTTTATATATTCGGCGCTTCGCGGATCCGTGGAAGAGAATGCACACGGCGGGGTCGTCCACCCCGACGTCAACCTCAGTGGAAGGAGCAAGATGACAACGGGAACCGAAGTGGCTCGGAGCGATGTGCTCCTCGTCGGAAGCTTGCCCTTCGAGACCGCCGAGGAGGCGTTCCGCGCCGCGGCAGACGGTTTGCGCGGCCACGTGGGCTGGCTCCCGGACGGCGAGGTCGCTGAACGGACGGGATGGGTCGGGATGCTGCCGCTCGTCGTCTTCCCGAACACCCCCGATCTCGAGGAGACGTTGGCACCCCCGGAGCACGTGCTCGAACAGCCCGAACGGGATGGAGAGCGGCCCCCCGTCGAGGATCTGGAGGGGTTCTGGAACTGGCGGATCAAGCCCGGACACAAGGTTCGCTTCGACGACCTGGCGTATGGACGCTTCGCAACCGAGTCATACGGCGTCTTTCGCCGCCTTCGCGACGAAGGCGGGATCCCGGCCGGAGTCCGGTTCCAGGTCTGCCTGCCTGCACCGCACAGCGCGATCGACGGCTTCCTCGAGGACTCGAGCCAGTGGCCCGAGCTCTACGCTGCGTACCTCGACGGCATCCGTCGCGAGATCGCGAAGATCCTCGACGTCGTTCCCGCCGACGAGCTCGTCGTCCAGTGGGACGTCGCCTGGGAGTTCGTGGACATGGCCATGGGCGAGAAGAACTTCTTCAAGTTCTGGCCGAAGCTGACGGCCGAGGAGAAGTTCCAGCGTCACGCGGAGCAGCTGGACGGGCTGTGGCAGGGCATCCCGGACGAGACACTGCTCGGTTTCCACTGGTGCTACGGGACGTGGGGTGGCTGGCCGATGACGGCGATGACCGACCTCGAGCTATGCGCTCGTATGTCGAACGAGGCGAAGCGGCGCACCGGCCGCCGCCTCGACTATGTGCACATGCCGGTCGTCCGGCAGCCGGACGAGGCGTTCTTCGCGCCGCTCGACGACCTCGAAGTGGGGGACACGAAGGTGTTCCTCGGGATCGTTCATCACACGGACGGGATCGAGGACTTCCGCCACCGGCGAGACCTGGCCCGCAAGCACCTCGATAGCTTCGGGATCGGCAGCGTCTGCGGCTACGGTCGCGTCGAGCCCGAGTTGCTGCCCGAGATCCTCCGCATCCACGCGGAAGACGCCAAAGAGCTCTGAAGCCGGCTGGAGGTCCGCTTTGGAGAGGGGTTCACGGGGAAACGAGCGTTCAACCGTGCTACCCGAATGTGAAGGCGTAGGCCGAGATCCCGGGCGTGAAGCGGAGGTCGAGGCGGCCGTCCGCGTCGCGACCCTGGTCGACGAGCGTGTAGAGGCGATCCTCGGTGACAGTGACGCGCTTGAGCTTCTTGCCGCCGAGGTAGACGTCGACGGTGCCCCGCCCGCCGAGGACGAGGTGGACCTTCCTCGCGTAGAAGTGGAAGGCGAGGCGTGCGTTACGGCCGGCCACGATCCGTTCCGGATCGACGTTCCAGTAGCCGCCGTAGGCGAGCTGGCTCTGAGGGAGCACGAACGGCAGCTCGTATTGCGACATGCGACCGGGCCGGAGCGGTGAGCCGGCATAGCGATCGAGCCGTAGCGAGCCGAGGTACGACTCGGGTGTCAGGGCGTACGTGGGCGTGTGGTCCGCGAGGTCGAGCGCCTTGGGAAGCGTGGCGGTGCGCTCGGCGAGCAGTGCGCGGATGTGCTTCTCGGTGTCCGAGTACTTGCCTTCGCCGAAATGTGCCTCGCGCACTCGTCCCCGGGCGTCGATCAGGTACTCGGCCGGCCAGTACCGGTTGCCGTACGCGTTCCAGGTCCCGTACGCGTTGTCGAGCGCTACCGGATAGTGGACGCCGAGATCACCGGTTGCCTGCGCGCACGTTCGCGAGATCGTGCTCGAAGGCGAACTCGGGCGTGTGCACCCCGACGATGACGAAGCCGTCCTTCGCGTAGGTGCGGTACCACGCCTTGAGGTACGGGAGGGTCCTGAGGCAATTGATGCACGAGTACGTCCAGAAGTCGACGAGGACGACCTTGCCGCGGAGGCCGGCGATCGAGAGCGGCCGGTCGCCCTCCGTGTTCAGCCAGTGGTCGATCCCGGCGAAGTCGGGCGCGGGGCCGTAGTCGGGTAGCCCGTCGGCTGACTTCGCGATCGGGTGCTGCTCGGTCACGTTTGGTGTGCCGCTCGTACGCCCTCTGCCCGGCCGAGCTCGCCTCCGTCTGATCCTGGAGGACGTTCGTCCAGCCGGGGAGCCACTTCTGAAGCTGCACGTCGAGGTCGAAGACGAGCCCGAGCGCCGCGACGGCGATGACGGCGCCGAAGATCACTCGATAGCGCTCGACCCCCGTGCGCATCTTGCTCGACGCCTTGCGGCCGCCGATCGCGATGCCGAGCACCACCACCGCCGCGCCGAGCGTGTAGGCGACCGCGACCGCAATCGTCTTGAAGCCGAAGTCGAGCGAGGCCGCGGAGCTCGTCACGAAGCCGATTGCCGGTCCGCCGCAGGGCACGAAGACGAACCCGAGCGCGCAGCCGAGCAGGAAGCCGCCGCCAAGGTCGCTCGAGGGCCCTCGCGCCAGCCGTGCGAACGGCCGCTCGACGAGCGCCCCGACCTGCGGGAAGGCGATCGTCGCCGCGACCAGGAACAGCAGGCCGATCGAGATGTTGCGCAGCAGGTCGTTCGGGAGCCCCAGCTGATCGAGGATCCAGATGGCGAAGAGGATCGAGACCAGAAAGCAGGTGACGAGACCGGCGACGATTGCGTAGGGCCGGCGCCGTCCTCCGCTCGCGCCGCCTGCGAGCACGATCGGCAGGACGGGCAGGACGCAGGGCGAGATCGCCGTGATCAGCCCGGCGACGAAGGCGAGCCCGATCGCGACTGCGAGCATTCGACCGAATTATTCGGTCGGCGTGACCTGCTCGGTCGTTACAGATCCATTACGGCCCGGGTTTGCGTCCACGCTCGGCGCGTCTGCCACGGGCTCGGTTGCCGGGGTGGCGGTGCTCGGGGCTTCGACTCGCTTCTTCTTTCGGCGCCTGCGTCGCGAGCGGCGAGGTGGCTTGGGCTCCGGTAGGTCCTCGGCGAGCGCCGCGGCAATCGCCTCGACCGTGCCCAGATCCTCGCGCGCCGATTCGAGGAGCTTGGTCGCTCTCGGCGTGTAGCCCTCGGCCGATGCGAGCAGCGCCGCAGCGACCAGGAGCGGGAGCTCTCGCACCGCCACGACGAGCTTGGCGGCGTTCTCCTCGTGCCGGTGGCCGCGGGAGTTCGCGAGCGCCCCGAGCAGCCGCTTTGCCTCGGGGTACTCGGCGCTCGCCTTCCGATCGAGCGCCTTTCGCGCGGTCCGGGCGAGTCGCCACGTCCACCGCGCGAGGATCTGCTCGGGCGCGTCGGGCTTCCCGTCTCCGATCGCCTGCAGCAGGATGCGGACGCCGGCCTGGCGATCCTTCTCCCAGGTCGGCGCCTGCGTGACGAGGGTGACCAGGTCGTCGAAGCTCGCCCGGTCGACGCGCATCGACACGCGGTCGGCGAGCGCCATCATCCGCAGCCGGCGATTCGGGTTCTCGGCCGCGCACGTGAACAGGAACTGCTCGAGCGCCCCCTTGCCGGCTCTCCCTTCGGTGAACTTCTGCACGAACCCGTCCCGCTCCTCGAAGCGGAGGGCTCGGCCGCCGAACGTGGCCCAGTAGCGCTGCTCGTCCTCGTCGAGGAAGCGAGGGTCGATGCGCTGCCACTCGCGGGCGATCACTCCCAGCCTCCGCTTGACGTCGGGCGTAACGGGGACGAGCCACGGCGCCGGCGTCAGCTTCCGGCGGGCCCGGCGTTGCATGCGCCGCCTCGGCGTCGGGATCACCCGCGCTCCCTCGCGGTAGAAGTCGGCGTCGAGCAGCGAATGGAGGGTGACGACCCGGTCCGAGTGAGTCGAGCCCTTGTTCACGAAGTCGACGACGATCCCGGCTTCCTTGCGCGGATGGATGCGCATGATCCGCCCGATCCGCTGCTGATAGACGCGTCGACTCGCCGTCGGCGCGAGGTGCATGACCACGGTCGCGCGCGGCGAGTTCCATCCCTCAGCGAGGAGCATCGCGTTGATCAGCACGTTGATCTCTCCTCGCTCGTACGCAGCGAGGGTCTCCGCGAGCCGGACGGGGGGTGTCCGACCGGAGACCGCCTCGGCTTTGAGACCCGTGGCGCGAAACTCCTGGGCCAGGTTGTACGCGTGGTCGACGCCGGCCGCGTAGACGATGCCGGGGGTGTCGTCGAAGCGGTTCCGATAAAGGCTCGCCGCCGCCTGGTTCAGGGCCTGGTGGTCGAGCACCTTGGCCAGTGCGTCCTGATCGAAGTCGCCGCCGACGATGGGAACCGAGTTGATGGCGGCGACCGGGGGCACGCGCAGGCAGCGAAGCGACGCGATCAGACCGCGGCGAGCCGCGTCCTGCAGCGGTAGGTCGTCGACCGAGGCGGGGAAGACGTCGGCCACCTGCTTTGCGATCAGCTGCTCGGTTGCGGTCATGCCGATGTAGAGCGGCTCCGGGAAGCTCCGGATCGCTGCGCTCGTCTTCTCGCCGAGTGCGGTGTGCGCCTCGTCGCAGATCACCAGCTGGTAGGCCTCGTGCTGGAGATCTCGTACGTGGCGCGTGAACCATGCGTACGTCTGGATCGTGATCGGGTTCGGAACCCGAGACGTCTCCCGACCGACGATCTCCGGGACGATGCGGGTCCCGTACCCCTCGGTAGTGAGCTCGCGCTCGAACTGGCTCACGAGCAGGCGCCGGTGAGTGAGGATCAGGACGCCGACCGCGCGGGCGGCCTCGACGAACCCCGCCGCGGCGATCGTCTTGCCCGACGCTGTCGGGTGGCGGAAGCGGTATCGACGCGCAGCCCCGGGATCCGGAGCCGCGGCAGCTTCCTCGAACTCGTCGAGCTCGGCATCGACGTCGAGGTCGACTTCGGCTTCGACTTCGAGCTCGTCGTCGTCATCGATCTCGTCGTCCGAAGGCTCGTGACCGTTGAGCCCGTTGCCGTTCTCCGCGTCGCGTTGGTTCGCGGCGATCAGCTCGGTCAACATGCCAGCGAGGGCGTCGATCTGGTGGCGGCGGAGCTCGGTGCCGGACGAGAGATGTGGCGGCTTCTCACTCAGCACCCGCTCGAGGCCGAGCATCAGCGCAAAGCGAACCTTCCACTCGGGGGACGGCGCAGATCTGCCGGCGTCGATCTCGGCGAGCGCCTCGTCGAGCGCTATGCGACGTGCTGTCCCGCGCGCGAGTACCTCGCCGGGTTCCTCGTCCTCGTGCAGGAACGGCTCGCCTGCCCAGGCCTCGGCGCGGAGCACCCCGGCCTCCAGGCCGTT
This sequence comes from uncultured Actinomycetes bacterium, assembly GCA_963736045.1. Lineage (GTDB taxonomy): Bacteria > Actinomycetota > Thermoleophilia > Gaiellales > Gaiellaceae > PALSA-612. The sequence continues at coordinate 157,761 of CAVTNK010000002.1, forward strand.
CGCCCCGAGAAAGGCATCGGTCGGCTGCTCGATGATCTTCGGCATGCGCGCAGCACGCGCCTGTGCTGCATCGTTTCGGAAGGTAGGGCCCGCCGACGAAGGCGGGCAGCGCGGTCACAGCATAACCGAATGCCCGGCGGTTTCTGCAAATGGCCCTCCGGGGTCTAGCCGCCGAGCCCGCCGAAGACGGCAAACGGGTTCTTCGGCAGCACTTCCCAGACGAGCTCGCCTCCAGGCTCCACGGTGCCGTGCAGCGTCTGTGCGAGCTTCTCTGCCTCTTCACGCGATGCGGTGCCGATGATCGCGTAGCGCCAGCGCCTCACGACCGCGTGACCCTCGGCCTCGAGGCGATCCGCGAGGGCTGTCGCCTCCTCGTGCGAGGCGCACTCGATCCGGACTTCCCAGGGGGCGTAGCCGTGCTCGAGCGTCTCCTCTTCCCACCCGGCCGCGCGAGGCTCGTCGTCCCAGCGCTCCTCCTCGGCGAGCCAGTGCTCGACGTGAACGGTGATCGGAGAGACCCCGGCTTCCTCCAATTCGGCCTCGACGACCTTCTGGGCCCGGTCGGCCTGAGGCCCGGACGATGCGTAGACGAAGATCGTGTCCCCGTCGCGGGTCACGGCCAGCCGGTCCTCGGTGAGCTCCTGCGCGAGCTCGCGGGCACGAGAGCTGAGGCCAACGCCGAAGCGCTCCAGAAGCCCTCCCGCTCCCTCTTCCTCGAGCTCGATCCTGATCCGCCAGTCGTCGCGAGCCATCAGCGTGGAGGCTACCCTGCCTGCTAGAGCTGGCCGGCGGCCAGCTCGCGGGAGCGCTCCATCGCGGCCTCGATGGCGTTCAGGAACGCTGCTCGGACGCCCGCCTGCTCGAGCTGCCGGATCGCGCGGATCGTCGTTCCGCCGGGCGAGGTCACCGACTCGCGGAGCTCGACCGGATGCATGGACTTGTCTCGAAGTAGCACAGCGGTTCCGAGCATCGTCTGCACCACTAGCTGCGTCGAGATCTCACGTGAGAGCCCGAGCAGGATCCCTGCCTCGATCATCGCCTCGGCGAGCAGCGCGAAGTAGGCGGGCCCGGAGCCCGAGACAGCGGTGACGGCGTCCATGTAGGGCTCCGAGACACGAACGACGGTCCCGAGATGCGACAGGCACTCCTCGGCCAACGCCAGGTGCTCGTCGCCCGCATGGGCACCTGCGCAGACCCCCGCGATGCCCTCGTGGACGATGGAAGGGGCGTTCGGCATCGCTCGTACGACGGGGACGCCGGCTCCGACGTGGCGCTCGATCGCTGCCGTGGGAACGGCAGCGGCGACCGAGAGCACCGTTTGCTCCGGGGCGAGGAGTGGCCCCACTTCACCGAGCAGAGCCTCGAAGTCCTGTGGTTTCACGGCGAGTACCACGAGCCCAGCCCCCGCCACTGCTTCGGCGTTCGAAAGCGTGACCGTGACGCCGTGTGCGGCTGCGAGCTCGTCTAGTCGATCCTGCCGTCGTGTGGTAACCGTGACTTCCGACGGCCTTCGCCAACCCGCGCTCAGGAGACCCGAGAGAAGGCTCTCGCCGATCTTGCCGCCACCGAGAATCGCAACGCGTCTCTCCATGGACTGAGTCTAAGCAGCGCGACGTTCGGCGCGCGGGACGGGCAGGAGCCCTCGCGCCCACCCCGCCATGAGATAGACGCCGGCAAGGCCCGCCCACTCACCGTAGGGCGTGAGCAGCTCCTCGGTCTCCCACGCCTCGACCCGTCGGCCTCTGATCGCCGCCAGCAGCTTGACGAGCCCCAGGTCGCCGACCAGCCCCAGCTCCGAGCGGCCGAGCCCCTCGAGCGATACGAGTCCGACTGACCAAGGCCCGAGACCCCGCTCCCGCAGGAGCCGCTCGGACACGGCGGCGGTGGGTATGTCCCGCAGCCGTTCGAGATCGACAGAGCGGCAGAGTCGCGTGAGCGTCGCGCCCCGGCGCGCGTGGAGCCCCAGGCGCCGGAGCTCGGCCGAGGAGAACGAGGCGAGCGCTGCCGTGGTCGGCGACGGGCGGAGACCAGCTTGGCCGGGTGCCGCGGCGTTGACGATTTGCCGCTCGATCGCACGAGCCCGGCTGGCTTCGATCAGCTGGCCGCACAGGGCTCGCAGCAGCGCGTGCGCCACGGTCGGGACGCGGATCTGGCGCAGGCCCGCAAGCCAGCTGGCAGTTCGACGGAGCATGGGATCGGAGGCACAGCGCCGCAGGAACTCGCTGTGGTCGTCGTCGATCGCCAGGCAGAAGCGAAGGAGATCCAGACCCTCCTCGCTCTCGGCTCTCAAGCGAACACTGCCGTCGGACTGCTGGACGGCGGCCCCGCGTTCGACCTGGCCGCCGACCTCGAAGCACGCATCGAGCACGCCGTCGCGGAAGACGCGCGTCGCGTCGCTCGCACCGCGCGCCGTGAGCTGCAACGAGTACGGGCCGCGTGGCTTGATGACCGCGTCGACCATCGCGACACCCTAAGGCCCTGGACCGGATGCCAACTCGAGCGGCTTTGGCGAGTCTGAGTAGGCATGGCTCTCGTCCGTCTTGCTCCCGTGCTCGCCGCTTGCGTTCTCGCGGTCGCGGCGTGCGGCGGGAGCGGCGCGAAGAAAGCGACGACGCCCTCCGTGATCGAGCGCGGATACGGAAAGGGCGCAGGCCAGGTATGGGTCTTCAGACCCGAGGGCCGGAAGCCGCGCGCGCTCGTCGTCTTCTTCCATGGAACCGGCGACCAGCTGGAGACGACTCCCTACCACCATCGCCCGTGGCTCCGCCACCTCGCCGCGACCGGCAACGTTGTCTTCTACCCGCGCTTCGAGAGCTACCCGGGCGAACCGGGCGCGCTCCGAAACGCCATCGCCGGTATCAGGGCCGCAATGGCGAAGACCTCGCTTCCGAGAGCCGTGCCGGTTGTCGTGATCGGCTTTTCGCGTGGAGGCGGGCTCGCCGTCGACTACACGGCGATCGCGCCGGTGGTGGGCCCGACGCCGAGGGCCGTGCTGTCGGTCTTCCCGGCGATGTCGGACCAGAAGCTCGACCTGCGAGGCATCCAGCCGGGCACTCGCTTCGTCTTCCTCGTCGGTGACGAGGACTCCGTGGTCGGCGATCAGGGAGCCCAGATCCTGACCGACTACCTGAGGGCGTTCAACTACCCGGCCGAGCTCGTCTCGACGGAGGTCGTCCGCACGGGAGGCGGGTTCGTCGCCACGCACCTCTCGGTGCTGAAGACCTCGGCGGGTGCCCGGAGGGCGTTCTGGGACCGGGCCGACCGTCTGATCGCCGACGTCACTCGCGCTCAACGATCAGCGTCAGCCCGTTGAGGCCGCTGATCCGAACGGTCTCGTCGATTTCTGCTCCGCTCTCGCACCGAGCGCTCCAGATCTCGCCGCGCACCGACACCTTGCCGTACGGATCGCAGCGGTCGACTACCCTCGCCGGCTGACCCTCGAGCGCCTCGGCTCCCACCTGGGCGCGGCGCCGGGTCGACCACCAGATGCTTCCGAGGATCTGGCCCACCTCCCAGATACACGCGACGATGATGACGACGAGACCCCACGGCGAGTGGAGCACGAAGAGCGCGAGCAGGATTGCGAGGACGAGCGCCACGTCTACACCGCGGATATCCGGGTGGACGTTTCGTACGTGTCTCGGCGCGTTCGTCCCATGCGCTATACCTAACGAGACAGCATGGCGAAGACTGTCCAGCAGGTCGAGCAGGTCACGATCCGCTTTGCGGGGGACTCGGGCGACGGCATGCAGCTGACCGGGACCCGCTTCACGAGCGAGACCGCCGCTGTCGGCAACGACCTCTCGACGCTGCCCGACTTTCCCGCGGAGATCCGCGCACCGGCCGGCTCGCTTCCCGGCGTGTCGGGCTTCCAGATCCACTTCGCAGACCACGACATCCTCACGCCCGGCGACCAGCCCGACGTGCTCGTCGCGATGAACCCGGCCGCGCTGAAGACGAACATCCACGATCTGCGCTCCGGTGGCACGCTGATCGTCAACCGCGACTCCTTCAACGACAAGAACCTCCAGAAGGCGGGCTATGCCACAAACCCGCTCGAAGACGGGGCAGTCGAGGAGTACAACGTGCATGCGCTGCCGCTGACGACGATGACCATCGAGGCGCTCAAGGGCATCGAGGGAGTCACGTCACGAGAGGCGGAGCGCTCCAAGAACTTCTTCGCGCTCGGCCTGATGTCGTGGCTGTACGCCCGTCCGATCGAGGTCACGCTCGACTACATCCAGGAGAAGTTCTCCAAGCGACCCGAGGTGGCCGAGGCGAACACGCGCGCGTTCAAGGCGGGCTACAACTACGGCGAGACGAGCGAGGACTTCGTCATCTCGTACGAGGTCAAGCCAGCCAAGCTCAAGCCGGGCCTGTACCGCCAGATCACGGGCAACGGGGCGCTCTCCCTCGGGCTCGTCGCGGCGAGCGTGCAGTCGAAGCTGCCGCTCTACCTGGGCGCGTATCCGATCACGCCGGCCTCGTCGATCCTCGAGGAGCTGGCGCGCTACAAGCACTTCGGCATCAGGACGTTCCAGGCCGAGGACGAGATCGCAGCCGCCGGTGCCGCGCTCGGAGCGTCGTTCGGCGGCGCGCTCGGCGTCTGCACATCCGCAGGGCCCGGTGTCGTGCTGAAGGCGGAGGCCGTCGGCCTCGGCGTCATGCTCGAGCTGCCGCTCGTCGTGATCGACGTCCAGCGAGCGGGCCCGTCGACGGGGATGCCGACGAAACCCGAGCAGGCCGACCTCCTGATGGTGCTGTTCGGCCGCAACTCCGAGTCGCCTGTCCCGGTCCTCGCCGCCTCGACTCCTGGCGGATGCTTCTTCTCGGCGCTGGAGGCCGTGCGAATCGCGCTCAAGTACCGCACGCCCGTGTACCTGCTCTCGGACGCCTATCTCGCGAACGGCGCCGAGCCCTGGCTGATCCCGGACGTCGACTCGCTCCCCGATCTCGGCGTCGAGTTCGCCACGAAGCCGAACTCGGGAGACGAGTTCCTGCCCTACCTGCGCGATCCGCAGACGCTCGCGAGGCCCTGGGCCGTCCCGGGGACGCCGGGGCTCGAGCATCGGATCGGCGGTCTCGAGAAGGCCGACGTCACCGGCAACGTCTCGTACGACCCCGACAACCACGATTCGATGATGCGCCTGCGTGCTCAGAAGGTCGCGGGCATCGCTGCGGACATCCCCGAGCTCGAGGTCGACGACCCGAACGGCGACGCGAAGCTTCTGGTGCTCGGCTGGGGCGGCACATACGGCTCGATTGCGGCGGCCGTGCGCCGGGTGCGACGAGAGGGGCGCCCCGTTGCTCACGCCCACCTGCACTATCTGAACCCCTTCCCGCGCAACACCGGAGAGGTGCTGCGGCGCTACGACCGCGTGCTCGTCCCCGAGATGAACCTCGGCCAGCTGCTCAAGTTGATACGCGCCGAGTTCCTCGTCGACGCCGTCGGCTACAACCGGGTCCGCGGGGCGCCGTTCCGATCGAGCGAGCTCGCGGCTGCGATCGAGACGATGCTGTGAGCGACGGCAACGGCAAGCAGAACGGTGGCGGCGGCCTGACGCTCACGGCCAAGGACTTCAAGTCCGACCAGGAAGTGCGCTGGTGCCCGGGCTGCGGCGACTACGCCATCCTTGCCGCGGTGCAGGGGTTCATGCCCGAGCTGGGGGTTCCCCGCGAGAACATCGTCTTCATCTCGGGCATCGGCTGCGCAGCCCGCTTCCCGTACTACATGCAGACCTACGGGATGCACTCGATCCACGGCCGCGCTCCAGCGATCGCGACGGGGCTCGCGACCTCGCGGCCCGATCTCTCGGTCTGGGTCGTGGGCGGGGACGGCGACATGCTCTCGATCGGCGGCAACCACCTGATCCATGCGCTTCGCCGCAACGTCAACCTCAAGCTGCTGCTCTTCAACAACCAGATCTACGGCCTGACCAAGGGTCAGTACTCGCCGACGAGTCCGCGCGGGCAGCGAACCGGCTCGACGCCGATGGGCTCGATCGACGAGCCGTTCAACACGCTGAGCATCGCCATCGGAGCCGAGGCAACCTTCGTCGCCCGGGCCATCGACACCGATCGCAAGCACGTGACCGAGGTGCTGAGGCGTGCGGCGGCACACCGTGGCGCAGCCTTCGTCGAGATCCTCCAGAACTGCAACATCTACAACGACGGCGCCTTCGACGAGGTGAAGGGCGACGAAGCCAATCGGATCTACCTGCGCCACGGCGAGCCGATTCGCTTCGGCGCCGAGCAAGAGCGCGGTGTGCGCGCCCGGCCGGACGGTTCGGTCGAGGTCGTGGATGTCGCAGAGGTGGGAGAGGACGCGCTGCTCGTCCACGACGAGCATCATCCGCAGCCGAGCCTCGCCTTCGCGCTCAGCCGCCTCATGCTCCAGGAGCTCGGCGTCGCTCCGTTCGGTGTCTTCCGGGATGTCGAGCAGCCGGTCTACGACGAGCTGATGGCGGATCAGATCGCCAGCTCGATCGAGCAGCGAGGCGAGGGCGACCTCGCCGGGCTGCTCCACGGCTCGGATACCTGGACGATCTCCTAGCACGGGTGAAACCATGTTTCCCCCGTGTGCCCTTCTTGAAGGGCACGCGCGATTCTCGCGGGGTGGCTTCGCCCGGCGAAGGCGGGCTACGCCGTTCGGTCAGGTGCAGTCGTGGCCACCTGCTGTGCCTCATCGAGCTCTCGATCAGTCGATCAGACAGCGCCATCGCGACGCCGTAGCAGGCGGGCCTGCGTGAGGCAGGCCCGCCCTCCCTCCTACCGAACGGCTCAGCCGGTGACGTCTTCGGCCAGCTGCGCCGGACCCGGAACGACCCGGTTCACTATCTCGCAGCTGACGACGCGGTACAGGCCTCTCTCGTTTACGTTCAGCCAGGCCGTGTCGAACCCGGGGCCGCAGTTGACGACGTCGAGTCGGTTGTCGTCAGCAAGGGCGTACAGCGTGTCGTTTCCCGGGCCGCCGAACTCGGCATCTGCACCGCGACCGCCCCAGATCACATCGTTGCCGGCGCGACCGTGCAGCGAGTCGTTGCCCGACCTGCCGTGGATGACGTCGCCGTGAGCCGTGCCGTAGATCGTGTCGTTCCCCGACGTACCGACGAAGACCGCTTGTGACGCCCCGTAGGCCCCTCCCGCGACGGCGAGGGTCGTAATCCCCGTCACTGCGAATACTCGAAGCCTGCCGATCATCTCGATCCACCTCCGTGGGTCGTTGTCGCTGACGCCACATCTGTGGTGCACGACCGTCAAGCGGCGGTGTTCGTTCTGAAAGGACGTCGGCAGGCGTCTGTAAAGCCGTTCCGCAGGCCTGGCCGGCGCCTGGAGCGCCTAGAGCTTCAGATTCAGCAGCTGGGCGAGCCGGAGAGCGGGATGCTCAGCGAGCCGCGCGAGCGCGAAGCTTGCCGCGGCAACGGTGATGGCTCCGCCCACGGCGAACGCGACCTCCGTGCCGCCCGTGGCCGCAAGCCAGCCTGCCAGCACGCCGCCGATCGGGCCGGCGCCGTTGAAGGCGTAGTAGTAGAGGCCGATGACTCGACCGCGCAGATGGCTCGGTGCCTCGAGCTGGAGGGTCGAGTTCGCGTTCGACGTCCAGAGGGTGAAGAAGAGCCCGACCACGAAGAGAAGTACGCTCGCGGCCACGACCGAGCGCTGCGGCGCAAGCAGGAGCTCCGCAATGCCGAAGCCGCCTGCCCCGACGAGCATTGTGCGGACGCTCGCCCGCCCGAGCGCTGCCGAGAGGAGCGCACCGACGAGGGCCCCAGCCCCGAAGCAGCCGGTCACGGCACCGAACGTGGCAGGGCCCGACTGGAGCGTCACATCGGCCAGCACGGGGAGGAGGACGTTGAAGTTGAAGCCGAACGTGCTCACGACGGCGACGAGCGACAGGATGAGAGCGACCTTCGGCGTGCGACAGACGTAGCGAAGCGCCTCACCCGTGCCGGACAGGAGGCGAGGGGGCTCGCCGGTGTGCTCCTGAGGGGTGAGGTCGCGCGTTCGCATGGCGAGCAGGCTGGCGAGCACGGCGAGAAAGCTCACTGCGTTGAACGCGAAGCAGACGCCGACGCCAGCCAGGGCGACCACCGCGCCGCCGAGCGCGGGGCCGAGCACGCGGGCGCCGTTGAAGAGGCTCGAGTTGAGCGCGACCGCGTTCGGCAGCTCGCGCGGCCCGACCATCCTGTACGTGAGTGCCTGTCGTGCCGGCGCGTCCAGGACGAGGACGGTCCCGCGCAGACCCGCGAGCAGATAGACGAACCAGGGCGTCGCCAACCCGAGCAGCGTGGGCACGGCGAGCGCGACCGCCAGCAGCATCGAGATCGCCTGCGTCCCGATCACGAGCCTCCGCGCGTCGAAACGGTCGACGACGACGCCCGCGAACAGCCCGAACACGGAGAAGGGCGCGAACGTGCAGAGGGCGAGCACTCCGACCGCGAGTGGCGAATGCGTCAACTCGAGGATCAGCCATCCGGATGCGATGTTCTGCATCCACGTGCCGGTGATCGAGACGACCTGGCCGCCGAAGTAGAGCCGGTAGTTGCGGTGGGAGAGGCTGGCGAAGGTGCGGCGGTTGAGCGCGAGGATGGCGGCTGTCACGCCGCGACCTCGATCAACGCCGCGAGCGGATCGATCGCCTCGTCGATCGCGGTGAGCGCGCTTGCGTCGAGATTCCGCAAGCGCGCCGCAAGCCAGGCGGTCCGGTGGGAGCGAACACGGCGGAGCACTCGCTCTCCCTCCTCCGTCAGCCCGACCGCAACCCGCCGGCGATCGCCGCTCGCCGAGGGCGCCCGGGCGACGAGGCGGCTCGCCTCGAGGCGGTCGATGTGCCGGCACATGGCCGCTTTCGACACACCCTCGCGAGCGGCGAGATCGCCGATGCCGATCGTTCCGGCCTGCTCGATCGTCGCGAGCAGCGTCGCCTGCCCACCGGTGATCCCGAAGGCGCTCGCCTCACGCCGGAGCTCTCTGCTGAGGCGGAGGAGCACCGGCCGAAGGCGATTGGCCACGGCGACCGTGTCCGCCGTCTGCTCTCTCGCTGCGACCATATCGTTAACCATGTTAACAAACAGTCGCAGCTGTCGCCGCGCCCCCGGAAAGACGTAGGCTTCAGACTCATGGCTGTTCGCAAGCAGAAGAGTCTGGTCCTGATCCTCGCCCGGGAGCTCGCCGAGCACCTTGCCACGCCGATCTACATCGCTGATGCCGACGGCGACCTCGTCTTCTTCAACGAACCGGCAGAGCAGATCGCGAGCAGCCGGTTCGGCGAGCGCGGCGAGACTGCGATCGCAGACTGGGTCAGCGTCCTCGAGCCGCGGACCCTCGATGGCAAGCCGCTCACCCGCGAGGAGATGCCGGGTGGAATCGCGTTCACAGAGCGCCGGCCTGCACACGGCACGATGCGCATCACCGGGCTGGACGGCGAGGAGCGAACCGTCGAGACAACTGCCCTGCCCCTCTTCGGTCCCGACGACGAGTTCCACGGCATCATGGCCATCTTCTGGGAACTCAGCTAGTGGCCCACTAGGAGCTCCTTGCAGGTCCGAATCTGGGGTTGCCGCGGGTCTCTCGCGACGCCGGGGCAGGAGACGCTCCGCTACGGGGGCAACACCTCTTGCGTCGAGGTGGAGTGCAGCGACGGCACGCGGATCATCCTCGACGCCGGGACCGGCATCCGTGGGCTCGGGCGCCGGCTCGCCCAGGACGGACCTGCCGAGATTCACCTCTGCCTCACGCATCTCCACCTCGACCACATCGAGGGAATCGGGTTTTTCGCACCGATCTTCAACCCGGACAGCGTGGTGCACATCTGGGGGCCGCCTTCGTCGGTGCGGTCACTCGACGAGCGCCTCTCGCGCTACCTGTCGGCTCCGTTGTTCCCGGTCGAGCTCGGCGATCTTCCGGCTTCGTTCGTGTTCCACGACGTCGGCGACGATCCCTGGGAGATCGGGAGCGTGCGCCTCGTCGCGTCGCACGTGTCCCATCCGGGAGCGACGCTCGGATATCGGCTCGAGGCCGATGAGGCTTCCCTTGCCTACTTGCCCGACCACGAGCCAGCGGTTGGCGTCGATCTCGGGCGGCTGACGAGCGACTGGGTTTCGGGCTTCTCGCTGGCTGCGGAGGCGACGGTACTGATCCACGACGCGCAGTACACGGACACGGAGTACCTCGACCATGTCGGTTGGGGCCACTCGAGCCTGTCGCAGGCGGTGTCGTTCGGTGCGATGACCGACGTGTCCAGGCTCGTCCTCTTCCACCACGATCCCGTGCATTCGGACGACGAGCTCGACGCCCACGAGCAGCGCGCCCACGAGCTCTGGCAGGGAAACGGCACCCCGCCAGAGCTCGCGTACGAGGGCATGGAGATCAGGCTCTAAGCGTCCTTACGAGGCGCCGTTCGTCGCCCGCGGCGTCGGGGGCGACGAGATCGTGAAGTCGGCCGCGTTCGCGTCGGTGTCGTGGCCGTCTGGATGGCGAGCCGCGCTCGAGCCGGGCGAGGCCGTGGCCGGAGGCGCCGGTGCAGGACTCGTCTCGACGAACGCGTTGGTGGCCGTCGTGCCGTAACCCACCGAGTCGACGAGGGCTCCGGATGCGTCGCGGATCCCGATCCCGCCAGCCGTGCCGGAAAGCCCGACCGAGAACGTCTGATCGGCGGCCGGCGGGCCGACGTAGCCGCTCCCGCCGAACAGGTAGATTCCACCTGCCGCGAGAGTCGTCCCGCTGGGCACGGTCGCAAGCCCGGTATCGCTCGTCCCGGTCGCCGACCGGTAGACGAGCTTGAAGCCGGAGATGTCGACCGGCGAGGCACCCGCGTTGACGATCTCGACGAACTCGTTCGCCGCCGCTCCGGTCACGCCTGTCACGAACTCGTTGATGCGGACGAGCGTCGTAGGCTGGCTCGACTGTACGACGCAGGTGACGATCGCATGGTCGGCGTCGTCGAACGAGATCGAGACCTCACCCGACTCGCCGTCGATCGTGCACGGCAGGTCGGCCAGGTCGTCGAGCGACGCAAGGCCCGCGCCGGCACTGCCCTTGGCTCCCGTATCGCCCTTCGGACCGGTGGGGCCGGCCGGACCCGCCGGACCCGCCGGACCTGCTGGGCCTTGCGACCCTGCAGGACCCTGCGGCCCCGAGGGGCCCTGTGGACCCGCCGGGCCCTGCGTGCCACTCGAAGGCCCGGCCGCGCCCTGAGGTCCTTGAGGTCCCTGAGGGCCGGCCGGGCCCTTGTCGCCTTGCTGGCCCTGCGGTCCTGGAGCACCCGGCGTGCCCGGAGCGCCCTGCGGGCCAGCGGGACCGGCCGGGCCGCGAGGTCCCTGCACGTCCCACGAGAGCGGGGCTTCCCGTCTCGTGCACTTCGACGGGTCGGTCACGACCCGTAGGAGACCGGTGGTCCTGTTCCGGCACGCCTGAATCGTCGACGCGTCGCGCTTGCCGTGAGCGATGCCGACGGCTGCGTATGCGCCGGCTCCCGTCGCCGCGGCAATGGCAAGCGTCGCCCAGATCACAAGGCGGCGCGGGAAGCTTGAAACGCGTTGCATGAGAGCACTCCTCTCGTTGGGGACGCGCACAGAGGTAGCCGGCCCGCGGTCGGGCGAGAAGTGTCCGTTTGCCAACTGGCGCGGTCTTGACCGCATCGCGTCACATGGGCGCCACCAGGTCTCCGGAGAGTTCCGCAGATGTGCCGAATGCGTGCCGACCTCGTCCAGCCTCTTGACCGAGCAGCCAGACGTGTGTTCTCTCTTTGGACAACATCAAGGAAGGAGGAACATGTCGAGAAGATGGATCACGCGTCGTGTCATGTGGTCGGCTGCGGGACTGGCCACGGGTGTCGTCGTCGGCGTCACCCTGCTCGCACTCTCCGCGACGGCCGGCCTGCTCGGCCACGAGTCACGCGACAGCGTCAAGGCCGACGGGCCAGGTCTACTGACCGCCACTCACCTGCCACCGCTTCTGCCTCTCGCGGGCGAGCCGGTCGAGCTTCGCTACGACGTCTACTGCGATCCGGGTGACGCCTCGGTCGAGCCGGATGCCCCGTGCGACGCCGACGGGACAGCGTTCGTCCGGTCGGGATCGACCGGGAGCTTCCGCTCGATCCAGCTCGAGCTCGACGGAGAGGCGAGCGAAGGGAGGTACGTGGCCCGTGTGCCGGCCGAGTTGACCGACTCGCCGGCGGGGTTCCAGTACTACACGGTTCTTCGCAACAACTCCTCCGGGCAGACGGCGACCGTGCCGGCAGGGGGCTCGGCTGCACCGCAGTGGAGCCATCCGCTCACCCGGCCGATCACCGTCGACCTCGGGAAGCGTCCCTTCGACGCGACGCGACGGGCCGATGCCCGAGTAGTGAGTGCGAGCTGGGGCAGCGGGCCTGGCCAGGTCGGGCTCGAAGGTGGGAAGCAGGACACACCGGTCGGAGGATCTGCGTTCGACGTCGACGGTGTGGGCACGGTGACGCTCCTCGATCAGGTCAACCGCCGTGCGCTCCGCTTCGCACCTCGGAGGGCTCCCGTATCGGTCCCCCTCGGCATCAGCGGACGGGAGGCCGACATGTCGGTGGAGCCGAACGGGACTATCGACGTGCTCGAGACAGTGGGTGCCAGCCAGCCCTCGCCGATTCTGCGCCGGTTCGGCAGCGGCGGGGAGATGCAGGGCTCTGTCAAGATTGCCGACCCGTTCGCGGCAGGAGTTCGCGTCGTGTCGGGCGGTCCGGTTGTGCTCGAGTATCCGTCGAGCCAGTGGGTTCCAGCCGCTGGTGGCTCTGCGCCGGGTGGGCGCGGACAGGGCGGGGCGAGCAGTCGCCGCTCGTCTCTCGTCAAGGCGAGCCCGGGGCTGACGAGCCCGGGCGGCTCGGAGGTCGTCGTGTTCCGGACGGGAGACGAGGTGCGCGTTGCCCTGGTTTCGAGCGGGCTCGTCCAACGGAGCTGGCGCGTCGTGAGTCCCGTGCCACTGGCGGAGGTTCAGCTGGCCCAGCAGGTCGGGGACCGCCTTGCTCTCGTCGTGAGGGCCTACACCGACTCCGACGAGGGATTCGTCGCCCTCGTCCTGGACGGCCGCGGTGTCGTCGACCAGTTCTCGCTCGATGCAGCCGACTGGGCCGAGACGGCGCCTCTCACGCGGTTCAGGTTGGTGGGCTCGTCGCTCTACCGGCTTGGATCGACGCCCGACGGCCCGTTCGTCGACCGCTACTCACTGGGGGTGAGCTGATGTTGTTCGTACGAAGGCTCCGGGTTGTTCCGAAACCGGCCGTCCTGTTCGCCTCGGCGTTCGCCGCCGCGCTGCCGCTCGTCGTGACCACGGCCGCCACGGCCTACCACACCCACTTCATCGCGCAGAACTGCAACTGGAACGCTCCGCAGCCGACGTCAGCGTTCACTCGTGACGGCTCGATCCAGGTTGCGCTGAGGGCGCGGTACGAGGGATACCAGTGGGGAGGCGGCTGCTGGAACGACAACGACCACGACGACTCGCCGGGCGATCCGAAGGAAGATCCGAACACGGGTGGCGAGGGGCCTGACTGCTCGGGTTTCACGTTCAAGGTCTGGCGTGAGTCGACCAACCCGAACGACGCAGGCGGTTACCAGTGGAACATGTTCCGCTGGCAGCACGGCCCCTACACGGCGGCCGACTTCAGGGCAGGGGTCGGTGCACCGAACAACACCGTCTCGAAGAGCCACCTGACCCGAATGGACGCCTTGGCAAGCCCCCATCACATCGGAATGCTGTACGCCGTCAATGCCGACGGAACCGACCAGATCATCGAGGCCAAGGGGGAGGACTACGGCACGAACATCTGGGTCCGTACCTATCGCGGTGACTCCGCGTACGGAGGTGTCCGAAGGGTTGGCTGGAGCTCGTAGCAGGCCCGTCGGCGAGACGCGCCGTCTCGCGCGTCTCGCCGGCGTCGCCCTCATCGCAGCCGCGCTTCTCGCAGGGCTGACCGGCTGCGGTGGGGGTGCCGAGCGAAGCCGCCTCCTCGATGGCTCCCGCGCTTCCGAGCTGCCCCGGGCCCTCCAGGGCTTGCACGGCGATCCGATCATGACCGGCGCATCGCTCGTTGCTGCGCGGAAGCTCGAGCCGGAGCTCGCGTCGTGCGATCTGGATCTCGGGCTCCCGGTGCAACGTAGGGTCGTCCGTCGGATCGGAGTCCGGACCGAGAGCCTCACACTGCGAATCGGGAACGAGCTTCGTGCCTGCGATCGCGATCGCCAAGCGCTCGAGGGGGTCGGGAAGCGGTGGTGCGGCATCAGCGCAGGTCGTCTTCACGGTGGGCGCCTGCGAGATCCCCGTCTCGACCTCTGCGAGGACGGCAAGGGCCGGCCTGTCGCCGCGTTCCTCTGGATCGAGCCGGCGCCGAAGGCCCGCTGGATCGTCGTCGACCAGCCCGGTCACGTCGAGGTCTACCCGGTCGCGGGCGATGTGCCGGTTCGCGTCTCGACGGCCGCCGACGTCGATCTCGATTCCTCGAGCGCGATGCTCACCTATTCGCAGTACTCGGGCGACGGACGGCTGATCGGCCGGTCGACCCTTCGCGCGTTCGTCGCGGGATGAGCTCACGGGAATCCTCGCGGAGCCCGAAACGGCTGTCCCTAGACTGGGCGCGTGGCGCACTTCATCGAGAGCCATCAGCAGTACGCACTCGTTCTGCTGTTTCTTCTCATCGGCATCGAGTCGGCCGGCATTCCGCTTCCCGGTGAGACCGCCCTCGTGGCCTCGGGGGTCCTCGCCTCGCAAGGGAAGCTGAACATCGTCGCCGTCATCGCGGTCGCGGCGGCGGCGGCGATTCTCGGTGACAACGCGGGTTACTGGATCGGCAGGCGTGGCGGGCGCAAGCTGCTCGAGCGGTGGCGGCTCGTCAACCGCCATGCCGAGAAGGTGCTGCCACGTGCCGAGCGGATCTTCGCCACGCATGGTGGGAAGACGGTGTTCTTCGGCCGCTTCATCGCAATCCTTCGCATCACGGCCGCCTGGATGGCGGGCGTCTCGCACATGCCGTGGGGGCGCTTCCTGTTCTTCAACGCCGCCGGAGGCATCCTCTGGGCGACCCTCGTCGGGCTGGTCGCGTACTACCTCGGCAATGCAGCCGCTGACGCCATCCAGACGTACGGCCTCTACGCGGCCGGTGCGATCGCGGTCGGGATCGTTGTGATCGTGCTCGTGGTGCGCAGGTTGGAGCGGCGCATGGTCGCGAGCGGCGAGTAGCTCTCTGCGACCTCCGGGAGGAGGCTGGAGCTACGATCGTCGGCGTGCGCTCGCTGGCCGTCCGCGCGCTTGTCCTCGCAGGAGTCGTCGCTGTTTTCGGGCTCGGAGCCCGATCGGCACGACCGGCAGCGGCGCCGTTCCGCGTGACCCTGTTCGGGGATTCGGTGGCCGACGTGCTCGAGTACGTGCCCGAGGCCCGCCAGTATCTCGGCCAGGGGCTCGACCTCAACCTTCAACTGGCGGTCTGCCGGAGGCTCGTGCAGCTGAGCTGCCCGTACATGGGAGTCCGACCGCCCACCGTCCTCGATCTGGTTCGGGCCGCGGCGAAGGGTGACTTCGGTAGCGTCGCGGTCGTCGACGTCGGCTACAACGATTACGTCGACATCTACGGGGACGACATGACCCAGGTCGTCCGGGCGCTTCTCGACAAGGGCGTCGAGCACATCATCTGGACGACGCTTCATGAATCGAGAGACGACTACCGCGTCATCAACCAGACGATCCGGGCGACTGCCGCGATCTTCCCGCAGGTCGTGATCGCCGACTGGAGCCGGGTAAGCGAGGGACGGGACTGGTTCAACTCGGACGGGATCCACATGAACGCGGGCGGAGCGCTGGGACTGGCGCAACTGCTGCGGCCGGCGATCCTCGCCTTGTGCGGAGATCCGTGCCAATCGGTGCCGCCGCCGGTGTCGGCTCGAACGTCGTTCGTCATCCGGGCGACGGGTCGTTCGATCTCGGTCGGTTCGTACGACGCCTGGAACCCTCCGCAGCGGGGCACCTTCGCCGCAGCCTCTGTTGCCTTCGGATCTCCGACCGCCTGCAGGTCTCTGCCTGGGGGGAAGAGTCTTGCGTCATGGTCGTCGCTCGGGCTCGACGCCCAGTTCATCGCTCCGGCAGGCCACGTCTGCATCGATTCGGTCCGCCTCTACCTCCAGACGGTGACGGTCCGCCGAGCACCCTGGAGGACATCCACCGGGCTCGCCGTCGGCGACCGTCTGGCGAAGCTCGGCCGGCTCTATCCCCGCGCATCCTCACCGCGGCCGGGCAGCTTCTTGCTCGCCAAGGCCGACCGGGGAACGAGCCACGCCGCCGTCTACGCAGCAGTCCGGGGCGGGCGGGTCACAGCGTTCTCGGTGGCCGTACGAAACGGGGATTGAGGCCGCCCGACCGCGGTGTACGTGGACCTGTAACAATCTGCCGCCTCGAAGACCTCTAGGGGAGGGGCGGAGAGGATTGTGCGGCATTTCTCGCTCGGCGAGTCGCTGAGACAGCGACGCGTCCTGCTTGTGGTGGTTGTCATCTCGGGTGCAGCCGTAGTCATCTCGTCGTCGACAGCGCTCGGCTCGCGGTCGCTCGTGGCCACCTGCGCGATCTCCGTCCAGGACGGTCTGAGCGCGGCCGACCTCCAATGCTTCTGGGAGACCGAGCTGAGCTCGGCGTCTCAGGAGCCTTCTCCGCTCCTCGGCTCCCCGACCGTCGCGGCCAAAGCGAGCCCCGATGAGTGCTTTGCCGGGATCGGGAATCCCTATCCGACGATGCAGAACGGAGCCTGCCCGCCGGGAAGCGTCCCGAAGGCGAACCAGACCTACACCTGGGGCCTGACCAAGCCTTTCGGGCGCTACGTCTGGATCGGGACCGCGTCGAACATCATCTGCTTCGCCGCGGGCAAAGCAGGATTCCCGCCGTTCGTGATCACGGATCGCGGCTCGTTCACGCTCCAGAGCACCTGGCCCCTACCGGCGACCAACCCTCCTAGCCGGCCACGCATGGTTTGCGAGCTCGGGCAGAGCCAGGGGGCAAAGCGTCAGGTTGCTCCGGTCCCGGCGACCATCGGCGACTGGCGGATGCCGCGCGTCTACCGCTACGACGTGGTGAACAAGACCCTGCACGACATGACGACGGGTCGGGCGGCCGCCGCTCTGAGCCAGATCATCGGCTTGCGAACGGCCGGCACCCTGAACGGAGTCGTCCTTCTCGGCGGCCCCTCGCTCTCGCAGAGCGGCGGCATCAGACTGGTGGCCTTCGATGCGGCGACCGGCCGCTACATCGGCTCGAAGGCCTACCCGCAGTACGAGGACATCCGCAAATGGGTCGTCGTCGGCGGACAGCTGTACACGGCTGTCGGGACGCTTGGACCCGTGGTCGACGGCGTCCCATCGGTCAACGGCGGCCGGATCCTCCGCTGGACCGGAACCCTGCACCACCCGTTCTCGTTCCAGGAGGTGGGGAAGACCGACAACGATCCGGCCGAGATCGGGGCGCACAGGGAAGGAGCAGATCAGCGGCTCTTCGTCTCCACCTGGAGCACGACGTCGTCGCCCGCAGGCCTGTGGATGAGCCCGACCGTTCCGGCAGGCGGTTTGACCCGCGCGCAGCTGAACGGGTGGCGCAAGATGTGGGACGTCAACCGGTACGAGCCCGATGCGATCACCGCTGACGACATGGGAACGGGAGCGCTGGCCTCGTTCGGCGGCTGGCTCTACTGGGGCACGATGCAGGTTCCGGAGGCAGGCGGCCACTCGCAGACGAGCGACCTGACCGTGCGCACCCTCGGCGGCCATCATCCGCTCTCGATCTGGCGCGGTCGGAACCTGAGCACCCGGAAGCCCGAGATCCAGCTCGTCTACGGCGACGCGAAGCTGCCCGTCGACACGACGGCCAACACTGGCACGGCCGTCTGGCAGCTCGCGGACAACCGATTTGGAGGACGAGCCGGGCTATGCGGTCCCGGTGGCTTCGGCAACTTCTGGAATGCCTACACGTGGACGATGGCGGTCCTCGGCCGTCATCTCTACGTGGGGACAGGCGACTGGCGGGTGTTGAGCGATCTGGGCCAGCCCTCATCGGCGAGCGGGTGGGAGACGCGCGGTCTGGTCGAGAACTCGACCGGTGCCGATCTCTGGCGCTTCGATCTCGACCGTCGGGGGGCTCCGACGTGCGCCCGGGCAGAGAGCGTCGACGGCCTCGGCAATCCGACCAACTTCGGGATCAGGACGCTGATCGCCGACGGTACCCACCTCTGGGCCGGCACCGCGACGATGGCCAACCTGCTCGACGCGGGCGCGAGCAACCCGGCGCCGCAGGGCGGCTGGCAGCTCTTCAAGCTCGGGCGTTAGCGCTCAGGCGGCGTGGCTTGCGCCCTCGTCGAGCGCGTCCCTGTACACAGCGTGGTCGAGGAACCGCACCAAGCCGGGGTGGTTGCGCGCGATCCGGTTGGCCAGGCGGTTGGCCACGCCACGGTCCTCTTCGGCCTCGTAGGCCTCGACGAGATCGTGGTCGTATGCCTTCGCGATCAGGGCGACGTTCCTCTCCTCCTGGGCGGACGGTTTCGGATTCGGGAGATCCTGAGGGAGCGAGTCGAGGTCGCCCGGGTCGAACCAGATCAGCTGATCCTCACGGCAGACGTCGAGCGTGACCTCCTTCGTATCCGCGCCGTCGCCGTCTTTACCCTCGGCGAACTCGTCTGCGTCGATGCCGATCGTGACCGTGACCATGGGGGCGCTGCACATCGGGCACGTGTGGTCGCCCGGAGCCGCGGATTCGGACGAGTGCCAGATCTGGGAGATCTCGTCGTCCTGGATCCGTCCGTACGCCTCGCTCAGCGTGAAGCCGAGCCCGTGACCGGCGGGGCACGACCAGAAGTCGAGTTGGCCGTTGGCGACGAGCTTCAGCTCCGCCTTGCATTGCGGGCACTTCGGGGCGGCAAGCACGTCAACTACATCGGCACCGCCGCAGGAACCTTGAGGCTGCCAGATTCGACTTGCGGCGCCAGATGGCCGGATCGCGAGCTAACCTGCCGCGATCCGCTTCGTGTGGACGTCCGTATCTGAACCTGTAACACTTGGCGACGGCGAAGAACAAGGGAGAGAAGGGAGACGACTGTGCGGCACATGTCACTCGGTGAGGTACTGAAGACGCGACGAATTCTGCTCGTGGCGCTTGCAATCGTGGGCGCTGGGGTGATCACGACGGCATCGACGGCGCTCGGCGCGTCGTCGCGGAGCACGGCAGGCGTGATTCCGCCGTGCGGCACGCCCATTGACCCCAACAACCTGGACGCGGCCGGCATCGAGTGCTTCTGGAACACCGAGATGGCGCCGTACAACGAGAGCAATCTCCAAACGGCGTCGCCGATCCTCGGCACTCCCGCGAGCGTGGCCCGGGCCGTGCAGGACCAGTGCTTTGCCGGGATCGGGAAGCCCTACCCGGCCAAGTCGGGCGGCGTCTGCCCAGCTGGGAGCGTCCCGAAGACGAATCAGACCTACTTGTGGGGTCTGACGAAGGCCGGTACCAACGTCTGGGTCGGCGGGGCGCCGAACATGGGCCAGTGCCTGAACGGCAACTCGGGCGGCGGTCCGAGGCTCTCGCTGGACGGGGCGTCGAGCATCTCGGTGCCTACCCCGCCACCCGTGGTCCAGGGCGCTTCCCCTCCCTACGGCTTTCCGACGCTGGCGGTCTGCGAGTACGGCGCCAGCCGGGCCGCAAACCGGCAGGTCCAGCCGCTGCCGGCCGTCGCCGGCGACTGGTACATGCCCCGGGTCTACCGCTACGCCACGGGCAGCCACACGCTTACCGACATGTCTACCGGCCTGGCTGCCGTCGCCCTCAACG
This sequence comes from uncultured Actinomycetes bacterium, assembly GCA_963736045.1. Classification (GTDB taxonomy): domain Bacteria; phylum Actinomycetota; class Thermoleophilia; order Gaiellales; family Gaiellaceae; genus PALSA-612. The sequence continues at coordinate 177,576 of CAVTNK010000002.1, forward strand.
GGCTGATCGGCGTGCGCTCGGCCGGCACCTCGCCGACCGGCGCTGTCGTCTTCGTCGGGGGACCCGCCCTTTCCCAGAACGGCGGCGTGCGGATCCTGGCGTTCAACGCTACGAACAACCGCTACATCGGAAGCCACCTCTACACCCAGTACAACGACATCCGCAAGTGGCTCGTCGTCGGTAACCAGCTCTACACGGCCGTCGGGACGACCGGTCCGGTCGTGAACGGCGTGGCGGGCGTCGCCGACGGGAAGCTCCTACGCTGGACGGGGACGACGAGCAACCCCTTCTCCGGCTCCGGGAGCGGGTTCCAGGAGGTCGGGACCGTGGACTCCGACGCGGCCGAGCTGACCTCGCACGGCGGGCGGATCTTCCTCTCGACCTGGGGCGGGGACGATGGGTCGACTCCCGGCGCCCTCTGGATGAGCGGCGCCCTTCCGGCGAGCAACATCCTTCCCACCTCGAACACGATGACCAAGGTCTGGTCGACCGACCAGTACGAGCCCGACCAGCAGACGAAGAACCGCATCGGCACCGGCAACCTGGCCTCCTTCGGCGGCTACCTGTACTGGGGCACGATGCAGGAACCGACCACGACCGGCGGCAGCGGTAGCGGCGGTGGCGGCGGTGGCGGCGGAGGAGGCGGCGGAGGCCACCGCACCACGTCGGACCGGGCCGTGCGCCTCTTCGGCGCCCAGCATCCGCTCTCAATCTGGCGCGGCCAGCTCGTGGGCAACACCTTCCAGAACATCCAGCTCCTCTACGGCGACGCCACGCTTCCCACCGACTGCGGCGTCTCGGGGGACTGCACGGTGGCCGGCGACAATGGCACCAAGGCAACGCTGACCACCAGCCTCGGAAACTCGAACGACGATCTCGTGTTCACGGCCGCCTCCTACGGCTCGGCGGGGAATCTGATCACGATCGAGTACAAGAACCTCGGCGCGAGCCAATCACTGGCGGTCAACGTCACCGGGAACGCCATTTCGGTCACCCTCGCCACGGACGGCGGCGGTCTGTCTACGACGACGGCCGCACAGGTCAAGGCGGCGATCGACGCCAATACGGCGGCTCACGCAAAGGTGGCCGTGGCCCTCGCGGCCTCGAACGACGGGACCGGCGTCGTGTCGGCGTTCGGGCCGACCCTCCTCGCCGGCGGTTCGAGCGTCATCTGGAAGCTCCAGCCCAACAAGTTCAGCGGTGCCCAGGGCCTGTGCGGGCCCGGCGGCTTCGGCAACTACTACAACAACTACACCTGGACGATGGCCGTCCTCGGCAGCCATCTCTACGTGGGGACGATGGACATGCGCGGGCAGATCGACGGCGGCCAGCCGACCTCGGGGACAGCGTCGGGAGCCACCCACGTGTCGGAGAATCCGCGTGGGGCAGACCTGTGGCGCTTCGACGCCGCTCCGGCCACACCATCCGGGACGGGTGCGGGCGGGTGCGCTACCGCCGAGAGCGTGGACGGCCTCGGCAACCAGCTGACGTCGGGCGTCCGAACGCTGATCTCGGACGGCACCTCGCTCTGGGCTGGCATGGCCAACCCGCAGAACCTGTGGAGCGGCAACCAGGGCTTTGCGGACGCGCTCGGCGTCCCGAACTCGGGCCCCGGGCAGGTTGCCTCGCAGGGCGGCTGGCAGCTCTTCAAGCTCAACTAGCTCGTAACGAATAGCGCGAACGCGGGAGGGGCGGCACAACCGCTCCTCCCGACGTGCCGCGAACACGCAGCGAGACCGCATGGATGCTAGGCTCGCTGCGGCAGGATCGGCAGGTCAAGGGCGCCGACGCAGGCGCCGAAAACCCGGAATGCGGGAAGACGGCGTTCGTCGCCTCGTCTATCCTGCACGAGGCAGGACGGGTATGGCTGAGGAGAAACCGACATCGGTGCGGAGCAAGCTCCGGACCGGGAACGCAGGCAACCTGGAGGGCGACGCCCTGGCGTCCCTTCCTGGGCCGATTCTTGGCATCAGCCCGTTCGACCGGCCCGATGTCGCGCTCGTCTCTGCGGTCACCCTTTCGGGGGCCACCGGCGTCCTTGATCTCGGCCGCGACCCCTCTGCAGCAGCCGAAGCGCTCGCCGAGGCCGCAGACGCTGTTCCGGGCCAGTTCGGGGTGAGGATCCAGGCCGGTGCGGGCCTCGAGACGCTCGACCTTCCGGAGCAGGTCTCGCTCGTCGTCTGCGAAGCCGGGGCTTCGCTCGATCGATGGGCTTCCCACAGCGTCCTGGTACAGGTCACCTCGCTCGAGGAGGCGCGTGCGGCTGTCGAGGCCGGCGCCCACGGCGTCGTTGCCAAGGGATCGGAGAGCGGCGGGCGGATCGGCGAAGAGACGGCGTTCGTCCTCCTCCAGCGCCTCGTCTCGGAGCTTTCCGTACCGATCTGGGTGCAGGGAGGCGTCGGCCTGCACACGGCAGCCGCCTGCATTGCGGGGGGAGCAGCCGGCGTGGTGCTCGACAGTCAGCTTTCGCTCGTCCGCGAGTCGAGCCTTTCCGAGGCGGTGAAGCGAGCCGTCGGTGCGATGGACGGGAGCGAGACGGCCGTCGTCGACGGCTACCGCATCTATGTTCGCCCAGGTCTGCCGTCCGCCGATCTCGAGACAGGGGCCTCGATCGTGGGCCAACTCGGGGCGGATTTCGACAGCGGCGTGCTCGGAGCCGGCCAGGACGCCGCGTTCGCGCGCTCGCTCGCCGAGCGCTTCGCGACGGCTGGCGGCGTCGTCCGTGCCGTGCGCCGCTCGATGTTCGAGCAGGTTCGCATCGCTCGTGCCGTGCGTCCGCTCGCCCCCGGCTCTCCGTTCGCGGCCCAGCACGGAACCGACTATCCGATCGCCCAGGGCCCGATGACCCGGGTCAGCGACCGCGCCGCGTTCGCCGACGCCGTGTCGGCGGGCGGCGGGCTGCCGTTCCTCGCGCTCGCGCTGATGCGCGGCCCCGAGGTTCGCGAGCTGCTCGAGGAGACCGCCGAGCGTCTCGGCGATCGCCCCTGGGGCGTCGGCATCCTCGGCTTCGTGCCGCCGGAGCTCCGCGAGGAGCAGCTCGAGGTCGTCCGCGAGCTCCGGCCGCCCGTACGCCCTGATCGCCGGCGGCCGCCCGTCGCAGGCGAAGGCCGCTCGAGGCGGACGGCATCGCGACGTACCTGCACGTGCCGTCGCCGGGCCTGCTCGATCTCTTCCTGAGGGACGGCGCGCGCCGGTTCGTGTTCGAGGGCCGCGAGTGCGGCGGCCACGTCGGCCCGCGCACGAGCTTCGTCCTCTGGGAGCAGCAGATCGAGCGCCTGCTGACCCACGATTCGCCCGCCGACCTCAGCGTGCTCTTCGCCGGCGGCATCCACGACGCGCGCTCGGCGGCGATGGTCGCCGCGATGGCGGCACCGCTCGCGGCGCGCGGCGCGCGAGTCGGCGTGCTCATGGGCACCGCCTACCTCTTCACCGAGGAGGCGGTCGCGGGCGGCGCGATCCAGCCGAGGCCTTCCAGGACGCCGCTCGCTCGTGCGCCGACACCGTGCTGCTCGAGACCGCGCCCGGCCACGCCACCCGCTGCGCCGAGACCGACTACGTGCGCGCGTTCCGCGCCGAGCGCGAGCGGCTGCGAGCGAAGGCCTGCCGGCCGACGAGATGTGGGCCAGCTCGAGCAGCTCAACCTCGGCCGGCTGCGCATCGCGTCCAAGGGCGTGCGCCGGGAGAAGGGCGAGCTCGTCGCGGTCGACGCCGACGACCCAGCGGCGCGAGGGCATGTTCATGATCGGCCAGGTCGCGGCGCTGCGCGAGCGGGTGTCGACGATCGCCGACCTGCACCGCACGGTGTCGCGAGGGCTCGGTGGAGGCGCTGTCCGCCATCGCGCTTCCGGAGCACGAACGCCGGCGAGCGGCCGGGCATCGACGTCGCCATCGTCGGCATGGCCGCGATCTTCCCCGGCGCCGCGGACCTCGACGCCTTCTGGGCGAACATCGTCCGCGGCGTGAACAGCATCACGCGAGGTCCCCGCGGAGCGCTGGGACCCGGAGATCTACTACGACCCCGACTCCCAGGCCGGCCACAAGACGCCCTCGAAGTGGGGCGGCTTCCTCGACCCGGTCGCGTTCGACCCGCTGACCTACGGCATCCCGCCGCTGTCGCTCGCGGCGATCGAGCCGGTGCAGCTGCTCGCCTCGAGGTCGCGCAGGCGCGCGCTCGCCGACGCCGGCTACGTCGACCGCGAGTTCGACCGCGACCGCGCGTCGGTCATCTTCGGCGCCGAGGCCGGCACCGATCTCGCCGGCGCGTACGGCTTCCGCGCGCTCTGGCCGCAGTACGTCGGGGCGCTGCCGCCGGAGCTCGACGCCGTGCTGCCCTCGCTGACCGAGGACTCGTTCCCCGGCGTGCTCGCCAACGTGATCGCCGGCCGCATCGCCAACCGGCTCGACCTCGGCGGCGTCAACTACACCGTCGACGCGGCGTGCGCGTCGTCGCTCGCCGCCGTCGACCTCGCCGGCAAGGAGCTCGCGTCGGGCACGAGCGACATGGTGCTGTGCGGCGGCGCCGACCTGCACAACGGCATCAACGACTACCTGCTGTTCGCGAGCGTGCACGCGCTGTCGCCGACGGGTCAGTGCCAGACGTTCGACGCCACCGCCGACGGCATCGCCCTCGGCGAGGGCGTCGCGGCGTGGTCCTCAAGCGGCTCGCCGACGCCGAGCGCGACGGCGACCGCATCTACGCCGTGATCAAGGGCGTCGGCGGCGGCTCGCGACGGCAGGAGCCTCGGCCTGACCGCGCCGCGCCAGGAGGGCCAGGTGCGGGCCCTCGACCGCGCCTACCACGCCGCCGGGGTCTCGCCGGCGGAGGTCGGCCTCGTCGAGGCGCACGGCACCGGCACCGTCGTCGGCGACCGCACCGAGCTCGCGACGCTGACCGAGGTCTTCACCGGCGCGGGCGCCCTGCCCGCGAGCTGCGCGCTCGGCTCGGTCAAGTCGCAGATCGGCCACACCAAGTGCGCGGCCGGCATCGCCGGCCTGATCAAGGCGGCCCTCGCGCTCCACCACCGCGTGCTGCCGCCGACGCTCAACATCGAGAGCCCGAACCCCGCCTGGGATCCGACGACGAGCCCGTTCCGCTCATCGCCTCGCCGCGGCCGTGGCCGGGCGTCGAGCGCAAGGCCGCCGTCAGCGCCTTCGGCTTCGGCGGCACCAACTTCCACGCCGTCCTCGCCGCGCACGAGAGCGAGGCCGCGACGGGGCTGCCCCGAGTGGCCTGCCGAGCTGTTCCTCTTCCGCGGCGCCGATCGCGACGCGGCGACCGCCCGCATCGAGCTGCTCGAGGGGCTCCTCGACCGCGACGAGCCGTGGCGGCTCCGCGATCTCGCCCGCTCGGTGTCCGTCGGCGACGCGCCGGTGCAGGTCGCCATCGTCGCCCGCGACCTCGACGACCTGCGCGCCAAGCTCGCGTCGCCCGGACGTTCACGCCGGATCGCTCGGGCGTCTTCGTCGCCGATCAGGTCGCGGTCGCGGCGGGGCGCAAGATCGCCTTCCTCTTCCCCGGCCAGGGCAGCCAGCGCGTCGGCATGCTCCGCGACCTGTTCGTCGCGTTCCCGCGCCTGCAGCGCTTCCTCTCGCTCGGCGGGCGGTTCACCGAGCTCATGTTCCCGCCGACGGCCTGGTCGGACGAGGAGCGCGCGGCCCAGCGCGCCGCGCTCACCGACACACGCGGCCCAACCCGCGCTCGGCATCGCCGATCTGGCGGCCGCGTCCCTGCTCGACACCCTCGGCGTGCAAGCCCGATCTCGTCGCCGGCCACAGCTACGGCGAGCTCGTCGCGCTCTGCGTGGCCGGCGCGCTCTCCGAAGCCGACCTCTTGCGGCTGAGCGAGGCCCGCGGCCAGTGCATCCTCGCTGCCGCGGACGCCGCCGGAGGCGATCCGGGGACCATGGCCGCGGTCCTGGCCGGCCCCGACAGGCTTGCGCCGCACCTCGCAGGTCTCGACGGCGTCGTGATCGCGAACCACAACGCGCCCGACCAGACCGTCATCTCGGGACCGACGCCGTCGGTCGAGGCGGTGCTCGAGCGGCTCGAGGCCGCCGGGCCTCCGGGCGACGAGCATCCCGGTCGCATGCGCGTTCCACAGCCCGCTCATCGCAGGCGCCTCGGCGACTGTTCGCGGCCGAGCTCGAGCGAGTCGACTTCACCGCCCCCGAGCTCCCGGTCTACTCGAACACGACCGCCGCGCCGTACCCGGCCGATCCGGCGGCGATCCGGGCCCCGCTCGCGGCGCAGGTCGCTCTCCCCGTCAGGTTCGCGGGCAGATCGAGGCCATGTACGAGGCCGGCGCGCGGGTGTTCGTCGAGGCCGGTCCGGGCCGGGTGCTCACCGGGCCTCGTCTCCCGCATCCTCGGCGACCGTCCGCACCTCGCGGTCGCGTGCGACGACGGGGGGCCGGAGGGAGTCACGCAGCTTCTGCTCGCCCTCGGACAGCTGGCCGTCGCGGGGGTGCCGGTCGACGTCGAGCAGCTCTTCGTCGGCCGCGACGCGGCGATCCTCGACCTGGTCGATCCGCCGAGCCTCCTGCCTTCTGCCAGCGCGTGGTGGGTGAACGGTCAGCGCGCCTGGCCAGTCCAGGGAGAGCTTCCGGCCAACGCGATGCACCCCGTCACGCGGCCTGTCGTCCAGGCGGGCGCCCTGACCCCGTCGGGCGCAGAGGTAGCCGGAGCGAGGGAAGAGGTCGTGCTCGAGTACCTCCGCCTGACGCGAGAGCTCGTCGATGCCCAGCGCGCGTCGTTCTCGGGTATCTCGGTCAGCCTGCCGGCGCGATGATCGAGCCGGTCATCGACGCGCAGCCGGCGCGACCTGTCGAGCTCGTGGAGCAGGCGGCCAAAGCTCGAGCTCCCGGCGGTGACACCGAAGGAGGCGCTGCTCGCGATCGTCAGCGAGCGCACCGGCTACCCGATCGAGATGCTCGACCTCGACCTCGATCTCGAAGCCGACCTCAGCATCGACTCGATCAAGCGGATCGAGATCCTCGGCGCCCTCGCCGAGCGGCTCGGTGCGAGCACCGACGAGGCGGCAGGACAGCTCCCCGAGGGGCTTGCGCGAGTGAAGACGCTCCGCGCCATTCTCGAATGGGTGCAGGAGGAGGCCGCGCTGTTCGGTCTCGACGCAGGGAGCCCCGACGATCGGCACGCGCAGCGGGAGCTCGCTGCGGCGAACGGGTCGGCCCAGAACGGCAACGGTGTTCCCGAGGGGGTGGAGCGGTACCTTCTCGCGCTCGAGCCCACGTCGCCGGCAGCACCGAACGGCCGCATCGTCGAGCGGAAGCACGTCGTGCTCGTCGACGATGGACGAGGGATAGCCGCGGCGCTCTCCAGCTCGATCGAGGAGCTTGGCGGTGAGGTCGTCGTCGTCGACCCGTCGGCCGAGCTCCAGGAGGCGGACATCCTCGTCGACCTCTCACCGTTCGGCAAGGAGTGGCTCGCGGCGGAGAACGTCAAACACCTCTTCACACGTGCGCGCGACGCGCTGCTCGCTGGAGCCGAAGTCGTCATCGTCGCTGCTCCCGGAAGCGGTCATTTCGGGCCGGCGACGAACGGAACATCGGCCACCGGCGGTGGTGGTGTGGGCGGGCTGCTGAAGAGCCTGGCCAAGGAGTGGCCCGAGCGGAACGTGCGTGCCGTCCATCTCGCCGGCGACGACGATCCCGAGCAGCTCGCGAGCCACCTGCTTGCCGAGCTTCTGGCCGGCGACACGCTGCGCGAGGTCGGCTACGCGAACGGTCTCCGTAGCGTCGTCCGGCCGATCCGCGCCGAGCACGAGGTGAACGGGGACACGGCCACGTTCTCGCTCGACGAGCGATCCGTCGTCCTCGTCACCGGCGGTGCGCGCGGAATCACGGCGAGAGTCTCGGAGGTGCTCGCACGTCGCTTCCAATGCCGGCTCGAGCTGGTCGGGCGCTCGCCGCTCCCGGAGGGCGAGGAAGACGAGTGGCTTGCCGGGGCCGACGACCTTCCGTCCCTGCGGCGCGTACTGGTCTCCCGCGGCGAGCTCAAGGAGCCGGCCGCGATCGAGGCCGCAGCCGCGCGCATCCTCGCCGACCGCGAGATCCGCCGGTCGATCACTGCCATCGAGGTCGCCGGGTCGGAGGTCGTCTACCACGCAGTCGACGTCCGCGACGACACGGCCTTCGGCTCCGTGATCGACGGCATCTACGAGCGTCACGGCCGCCTCGACGGAGTCGTGCACGGGGCGGGCGTGATCGAGGATCGGCTCGCGCGCGAGAAGACGAGCGAGTCGTTCGAGCGTGTCTACGACACCAAGGTCCTCGCTGCTCTGACGCTTGCCGAGAAGCTGCGCGACGACGTTCGCTTCGTGGCGTTCTTCTCGAGCGTCGCGGGAGTCTTCGGGAACCGCGGTCAGACCGACTACGCCGCTGCGAACGACTTCCTCGACAAGCACGCCGCGGTCCTGAATGCCCGCCTCGAGGGACGCGTCGTCGCGATCAGCTGGGGCCCGTGGGCCAACGGTGGGATGGTCTCGACCGAGCTGGCACGCACGTACGAGTTGCAAGGGGTCGGTCTGATCGACCCGGCCGAGGGTGCCGAGAGCTTCCTCTCCGAGCTCCTCTACGGGCACGAGACGGATGCCCAGGTGATCCTGATGAGGGCGGATCCAGACCGACTGCTGTGAGCGAACCCGGCGTCGCGATCGTCGGGATGGCGTGCGTCTTCCCGGGCGCACCAGATCTGGAGACCTTCTGGCGGAACATCTGCGAGGGGGTCGACGCGATCACCGAGGCCCCGCCCGGTCGGGTCGACCCCATCTACTACGAACCCGACTCGTCCTCGCCCGATCGCGTGTACGCGAGGCGCGGCGGCTTCATCGACGCGTTCGCGACGTTCGACGCCGTCGGCTTCGGGGTGATGCCCGTCGCCGCTGAGGGAGCCGAGCCGGATCAGCTGCTCGCCCTCCAGACCACGGCGCAGGCACTCGACGATGCCGGCTACTCCGACGGCACCTTCCCGCACGAGCGGACGAGCGTGATCTTCGGGCGGGGCAACTACCTGGGCGCCGGGATGATGCGCGGTCCAGCAGCACGTCTGGACGTCCGAGCAGCTCGTCGAATGTCTGCGCTCGCTCGTTCCGCAGGCGAGCGAGGAGCAGCTTCTCGCTGTCAAGCGCGACTTCCAGTCGCGGCTCGGCGGCTACGGCCCGGACACGGCGATCGGCCTCGTCCCGAACCTGACCGCCTCCCGTATCGCCAACCGGCTCGACCTCGGCGGATCCGCCTACACGCTCGACGCGGCCTGCGCCAGCTCGCTCGTCGCCGTCGATCTGGCCTGCCGGGAGCTCACCACCGGCAAGTCCGACCTCGCGATCGCCGGCGGCGTCCATCTCGCCACGACTCACCGGGCTTCTGGAGCGTCTTCTGCCAGCTCGGCGCGCTCTCCAGGAGCGAGGAGATCCGCCCGTTCGACCGGCGCGCCGACGGCCTTCTTATCGGCGAGGGCATCGGCGTGGTCGTGCTCAAGCGGCAGGCCGACGCCGAGCGGGACGGCGACCGCATCTACGCGGTCATCCGCGGCACCGGCATCTCGAGCGACGGGAGGCGACACGAGCCTGATGACGCCGCGCGTCGAGGGCCAGATCCTCGCGCTCACGCGGGCGTGGGAGCGATGCGGGGCTCGAGCCGCAGACGGTCGGCCTGATCGAGGCGCACGGCACGGCGACGCCCGCGGGCGACACGGCCGAGCTCGCATCGATCGGCGAGTTCTTCGGTCCGCTCGAGCCCGGCGAGCAGCGGGCCGGCCTCGGGTCGGTGAAGTCGATGATCGGCCACGCCATGCCTGCGGCCGGCGCGGCCGGGCTGATCAAGGCCGCTCTCGCCGTGCACCACGGCGTCCTGCCGCCGAGCTGCACTGTGACGAGCCCCACCCGCGGTCGAGGAGACCCGGTTCCGCGTCCTGCACGAGGCGGAGCCCTGGGAAGGGCCGCTCCGCCGCGCCGGGGTGAACGCCTTCGGCTTCGGCGGCATCAACGCTCACGTCGTCCTGGACGGGCTCCCGTCCACGAACGGCCGCGCGGGTCACGGGTCGGAGCCCCGGCAGAAGGTGGAGGAGGAGATCCTCGTCCTCACCGCGGAGTCGCGCGACGGGCTCCTCGAGGGCCTCGAGCGCGGCAAGAGCTCGGACGGAGGCTCCTGGCGGCTGGCGGTCGTCGACCCGACCCCGGAGCGGCTGGAGGCCGCCCGTGCCGCGGTCGAGTCGGGCCAGGAGCGCCGAGGCAGGGATGGAATCTTCTTCACTCCCTCCGGTCTCATCCAGGAGGGCGGGCTCGTCGCGTTCATCTTCCCGGGCGTGGAGGCGGTCTTCCAGCCGCGGGTCGAGGACGTCGCCGAGGAGTTTGGCCTGCCGCCCGCGCACGTGTCGACGGCGAACCTCGAGCAGCAGGGTGGCGCTGCGATCAGCATCGGTGTCCTGCTCGACTCGGCGCTCGGGGAGCTCGGCGTCAGGCCGGACGTCGTGGCCGGGCACTCGATCGGCGAATGGACCGCGATGGTCGCCTCGGGCGTGCTCGGCGAGCAGGAGGTCGAGAGCTTCGTGGCGTCGCTCGTTCCCGGGACGCTGGAGGTTCCCGACGTCGTGTTCGCGGCAGTCGGCTGCGGTGCCGAGAAGGCGCAGGAGGTGCTGGACGACCTCGAGGATGTGGCGATCTCGCACGACAACTGCCCGCACCAGTCGATCCTCTGCGGGCCGGAGGAGCAGATCCAGACGGCGCTGGAGCGGCTCGCGAAGCGCCGGGTCCTGTCGGAGGTGCTTCCGTTCCGATCGGGCTTCCACTCCCCTCTTTTCACAGACTTCGTCGAGCCTCACGCCCGCGCCTTCGACCGCTTCCCGCTCGCCGAGTCGTCCGTTCCGCTCTGGTCGGCCACCACGTGCAGTCCGTACCCTTCGGACCACGACGAGATCCGGCGGTTGTTCGCTCGCCACCTCGTCGAGCCGGTCCGCTTTCGGGAGCTCCTCCTGGCCCTCTACGAGCACGGCGTCCGCGTCTTCGTCCAGATGGGAACGGGCAGCCTGCACGCTTTCGTCGACGACACCCTTCGAGGGATGCCGCACCTGGCGCTGGCCGCGAACGCACCGCAGCGCACCGGGCTCGAGCAGCTGAGGCGGGTCGCCGCCGCTCTCTACGTCGAGGGCGCCGACGTGAGGCTCGACCGGGCGGGGATCTCGGTGCAAAAGCGGCCGGCTCCGATGCGGCTCCAGCTCGGTGTGCCGTTCGTCCGCCTCGAGTCGCCGCTCGACGGCGTCGCGAGTCTCGCGGCACCGGGAACCTCGATCCCGGACGGTCTCACGTCGAGCCCGGTCGTCGCAGAGTTCGACGCCGCGGTCCGTGAGCTGCTCGGCGCCCAGCAGGACGTGGTGCGGGCGCTCGCCGAGGGGCCTGTCCCGGCGGCGGCGCCGCCTCCGGCGGAGGCAAGCGGCCTGGCCGAGCAACACCTACTGTCCGTGGAGACCTACCCGGAGCTGATGGACCACTGCTTCTTCCTCCAGCCCGAGGACTGGCCGCACCTCGCCGATCGGCGTCCCGTCGTTCCTCTCACGATGTCGATCGCACTGCTCGTCGACCTTGCGCAGCGGTTCGCCCCGGACCGGGTCCCGGTCGCGATCGAGGACTTCCTCGCGGCCCGCTGGCTGGACGTCGAGCCGCCGGTGACGGTGACCATGACCGCTCGGGCACTCGACGGCGATCGTGTTCGAGTCGAGATCGACGGGTACATGCAGGCCGTCGTCCAGCTGGCGGACCGCTTTCCTGACGCGCCGGAGCCGGACCCGATCCCCCTTGCGCACGACCGGCCGTCGGCGATTCCGGCTGAGGAGGTGTACAGCGATCGCTGGATGTTCCACGGGCCGCAATACCAGGGGATCGTCCGGCTCGACGGGATCGCGGACGATGGCATTCGCGGGCAGCTGAAGGCCCTCCCGGCGAAGGGCGCGCTCCTCGACGCGGCCGGCCAGCTGTTCGGCTACTGGATCCTCGCCTCGATGGAGGTGGATCGCCTGGCGATGCCGGTTCGCGTCAAGCGCATCGACTTCTTCGGCCCCGAGCCTGCGCCGGGAACGATGCTCGACTGCACGGTGCGCGTTCGGGAGGTTGCGGCGAAGGAGGTGCGCTCCGATATCGAGCTGGTGAGCGAGGGGCGCGTCGTCGTCCGCATTACGGGCTGGGAGGATTGGCGCTTCGAGACGAACGCGGGCTTCCTGGCCATGCGGAACCCGCAGTCGCACCTCTTTGCCGAGGAGCAGCCCGAAGGGTTCATGCTCGTTGCGGATCGCGACTGGTCGGCAGCGACGAGAGACTGGCTCGCGCGCCGGTTCCTCTCCGGTGAGGAACGCGCCGAGTTCGACGAGCTGCCGCTCCGTCGGCGGAGCGAGTGGCTGATCGGCCGGATCGCCGCCAAGGACGCCGTGCGCCGGCTTCTCTTCAACCGGGGCCACGCCGTCTTCCCGATCCAGGTCGCCGTGCACTCTGACCCCGCCGGCCGTCCGGTCGTCTCCGGTATGTTCGGGGAGGATCTCCGTGTCTCGATCGCACACAAGAACAGAACCGCGGTGGCCCTCGCCGCCGTCGGGACCGACCCTGGGATCGACCTCGAGCCGGTCGAGCTGCGGAGCGATCGCTTCACGGAGCTTGCCTTTGCCGAGGACGAGCTCGCCCTGCTCCCGCCCGAAGACCGCGCCGAATGGCTCACGCGTCTGTGGTGCGCGAAAGAGGCGGTCGGCAAGTCGCGTGGCACCGGCCTTGCAGGCGCGCCTCGCTCGCTCCGCCTCGAAGAGATCGACGGCGAGCGTCTGCTCGTCGACGGCTGCTGGACAGAGACCTGTTTCCGAGAGGGGTTCATCATCGCCTGGACATCGTCATGAGTGTTGACACCGAACAGAAAGAGATCCTCGAGACGGTCGCCGCATTCATCCGTGAGGTGATCGGCGAGGAATGGGTGCTCGAAAAGCCGATCACGATGGAGACGGCCTTCGGCTCCGATCTCGAGCTCGAGAGCATCGAGATCGTCGCGCTGTCGGAGAAGCTGCAGGAACGCTACGGCGAGCAGCTCGATCTCGCCGGCTGGCTCTCGGGGATGAAGTTCGACGAGATCATCGGATTGACGGTCGGCCGTCTCGTCGACCACATCGCTTCGTGCCGCTAGTCGAGGTCAACGGCCTCACGGTTCACGCGCAAGAGCTCGGGTCGGGGCCTCCGGTCGTGCTCCTGCACGGCATCGCCGTGAGCAACCTGTCGCTCTGGTACTTCGGGGCGGCTCCGGCCCTGGCGGAGCGCCACCGCGTCCTCCTCTACGACCTGCGAGGACACGGCTTGAGCGAGACACCAGCGAGCGGCTACTCCTCGACGGTGCTCGCGGACGATCTGGAGGCGATGCTCGACCAGCTGTGCCCCGAGCCCGTCGACCTCGTCGGCTTCAGCTTCGGCGGGGTCGTCGCGCTGCGCTTCTGCCTCGAGCGCCGTGAGCGCGTTCGGCGACTCGTGCTGGTCGAGATGCCTCTACCGCCCATCGCGCCCGCGTGGCTCGAGTCGCTCTTCGATCCCGAGGTGGCAGAGAGGGAGCAGCTCGTTCCGGCCCCGCTGCAGCAGGCGCTCTCCCGCGGCGGTCGGCAGGCAGTTCGCCATGCGGAGCGCCTTCGGGTCATCTCCGAGGAGACGACCCTGACGAGCGATATCGAGGCCGAGCCGGTCTTCACCGACTCCGAGCTCGCGAGTCTCGACCTCCCTGTCCTGCTCTGCTACGGAACGCGGACGGCGTGTCCCGGGGCGGCCGACTGGCTGCAGGGCGGTCTCGCCGACGCGCGTCTCTCGGTTCTCGAGGGAGGTCACTACCTGCCGCTCGATGCTCCCGACGCGCTCGGCGTGGCTATCTCGGACTTTCTCGATGCCTGACGTCACCGCACGCGGCGTGCGCTTCAACACGCTGTCGATGGGCAAGGGCGACCGGAAGCTCGTGTTCGTACACGGCATGATCCTCGACAACCTCGCCTGCTGGTATCTGACGATCGCCCGGACGCTGGCGCCGTACGGCTCCCTGCTCCTCTACGACCTGCGCGGCCACGGCATGAGCGAGCAGCCTGCGACCGGCTACTCGATGGAAGACCAGGCACTCGACCTGGCGGCCGTCATCGAAGCGAGCGGGATCGACCATCCGGTGACGGTGGTCGGCAAGAGCTTTGGCGCCCTTGTCGCGCTCACGTTCGCCGCACGGTTCCCGGAGCGGGTCGACAGCCTCGTGGTGCTCGAGCCGCCCGTCGGGGAAGACGGCTTCGGCAGTCGCATGAGCCAGGCGTTCGACGCGATCGGCGACCCGCGCCAGCAGGGACGGCGCGAGATCTTTCTCGCCTGGTTCGACGCGGAGAACGCTCGTGGCAGGCTGGGGCTCGACGCCCTCGTCACGGTCGCGAACGTCGAACGCCTCCATAAGCGTCGGCGCAACCTCATGGCCGACAAGGCCTGGCGGATGCTGACGGAGACGTCCTTCGTCGAGGATCTTCTGCCGACACCGCCGCTCAGCGACGCCGAGCTCCAGCGCATCCGCTGCCCGGTGCTCGCCTTCTACGGTGGCGATTCGAACGTCAGGGCAGACGGCGACCGACTCCTGCGGGTTCTGCCGGACTGTACGCTCGACATCGTGCCGGGTTGCGAGCACGGTGTTCTCTGGCAAGGGACCGACCGGTTGCGGACCGCTCTCGTCGAATGGATCGGCGGCGCGGGGGCGTCGTGAGACTCGAGCCGGCGGTCGTTCCGAGCGCCGGCGATCCCGCGTGAGCCGGTTTCTCTTCGTCGTTCCCCAGTTCACGGGCCACGTCAACCCTGCCGTGTCCGTCGCCATGGAGCTGGCGGAGCGGGGGCACGACGTGGCGTGGGTGACTCCTGGCCGCAGCCGCCCGTTTCTCCCCGAGGATGCCGTCGTCTTCGAGATGGACGACGTCCTTGTCGAGGAGTTGCGTGCCACGTACGCAGAGAACGCCGGAAGAGGCCGTGGGCTGCCGAACGACTTCAGGTGCTTGTGGGACGACATCGTGCTTCCGCTGGCCCGCGGGACGCTGGCCACCGTGGAGAGTGCGATCGACGACTATCGCCCGAGCATGCTCGTGGTCGACCAGTACGCCCTCGCCGGTGGGCTCGCCGCGCGCCGGCGGGGGCTCGTCTGGGCCACCCTGGTGCCGACCGCGTTCCTCCAAGTCGACGAGGCTCTGGCGGATCTTCCAGGCGTCAGGGACTGGCTCGACGTGCGTCTCGTCGAGCTCCAGAGTCAGGCCGGGCTCGAGCCCGTGCCCGATGCCGGACCGATCGCCGCATCTGGTCATCGCCTTCTCGGTTCCCGCTCTGGCAGGTGAGGCGGCGCGCGTTCCCGCGCACTATCACTTCGTCGGCCCGGCGTTCGAGCACCGATCCGCGCTCCCCAGTGGAGGCAACGACTTCCCCTGGGACGAGCTTCGGGAGCGGCCGAGAGTGCTCGTGACAGTCGGGAGCTGGACGACCTACCGGCGCAAGCGCTTCCTCGGCGCCGTGGTCGAGGCACTCGCCGCCCTGCCGCTGCAGGCGATCGTGATCGCGCCCCCCGAGGACCTTCCGCCGGCGAACAACGTTCTCGCAGTGCGCCCGTACGTCAACAATCTCGCGCTCTATCCGCACGTGGACGCCGTGCTCTGCCACGGAGGCCACGGGACTGTCTACGAGGCGCTGGCCCACGGTCTCCCGCTCGTGTTGGCACCGGTTTCCTACGACCATCCTCTCGTCACGCAGCAGGTGGTCGAGGCTGGTGCGGGGCTGCGCGTCAAGGCCGTCCGCACGAGCGTGGCCGAGGTCCGCGAGGCAACCGAGGCGATTCTGGCCGATGCCGGCTATCGCGTCCAGGCGGAGCGGATCGGGGCGTCTCTCAAGGCAGCCGGAGGAGGTCTCGCGGCCGCCGACTTGCTCGAGGAGTTGGTCGGCGGGAGCCGCGATCCGGAGGTCGCGTGAGCCGGTTCCTGTTCGTGGTCCCTCAGTTCGTGGGTCACGTCAATCCCGCCGTCTCGGTCGCGGTGGAGCTCGCCGAACGGGGGCACGGGGTGGCCTGGGCCGCTCCGACCCGGATCCGACCATTGCTTCCGGACGACGCTGTCATGCACTCGTTCGACGACGTTCTCGTCGAGGAGCTACGAGCCTCCTTCGCCCACCGCGCCGGAAGGGGCCGCGGGATCGCGAACGACTTCAAGTGCTTCTGGGAAGAGCTCGTCTTCCCGCTTGCCCGCGGGACGCTCGGCGACGTCGAGCGAGCGATCGACCGGTACGAGCCCGACGCGCTCGTCGTCGACCAGCACGCGCTCGCCGGCGCCCTGGCTGCACGTCGGCGAGGCATCGCCTGGGCAACGCTTGCACCCACCGCGTTCCTGACCACCGACGAGGTTCTCGAGGGCCTTCCGAAGGTGAGGGACTGGCTCGTGGCGCGCCTCCTCGAGCTCCAGCACGCCGCCGGGCTCGAGCCCGTGGCGACACCCGATCGGTCGCCGCAGCTCGTTGTCGCTTTTTCGATACCCGACCTGACCGGCCGCCCGGTCTCGACTCCCGCGCACTACCGCTTCGTCGGCACTGCGCTCGAGCACCGCTCCGGGCTGGGCGATCGTGAGGACACCTTCCCCTGGGACGAGCTTCGCGATGGCCCGCGGCTTCTCGCCTCGCTCGGCAGCGTGAACACCTATCGGCACGAACGCTTCTTCGCCACGGTCGTCGAGGCGCTCGCCGGCCTTCCGCTCCAGGTGATCCTGATCGCGCCGCCCGAGCTCGTCCCGGTGCGGCCTGACAACGTCCTCGTCGTGCCGCCGTACGTCAACAACCTCGCCCTGCTCCCCCACGTGCAGGCCGTGCTCTGCCACGGCGGCCACGGAACCGTGCACGAGGCGCTGGCCCACGGGGTGCCGGTCGTGGTGGCACCGGTCACCTTCGATCAGCCGCTCGTTGCCGAGCAGGTCGTCGCGGCCGGCGTCGGGATCCGCGTCAGGTCGGTGCGGACGAGTCCAGCCGAGCTGCGGAAGGCGGTCGAGGCCGTCTTCAACGAACCGGCCTACCGTCGAGCCGCGTCGAGCGTCGGTGCCTCTCTTCGAGCTGCGGGCGGCGCGGGCGCTGCGGCCGACGAGCTCGAGCGCCTCGTCGGAAGCTGAAGAGAAGCTCAGCTCGTGAGGCCTGCCTCGCGGATCAGCTCGAGCCCGGCCTCGCAGATCCGCCGGGTGCGCTGGTCGACTTCCTCCGGATCGGTGCGCGGGCGGCCCGGGCCGACCAGGTGGGCGGCCCGGCCGACCCACTCCTCGTCGACCTCGTCCTCGATGAAGCGTTGCAGCGTGCGGATCGTGTCGCCGGGCCTCTCGACGAGCTCGTCGTAACCCAGGTGGAGGACCCGTTCCCGGGGGAGTGCGCGGAGGAGCGGGAGCCCGAACAGGATCTGCCTGGACCACACCCCGGCGTACTTGGAGAGCGGTACCTCGAACCGGCCGAATGCTGCCGGATCGAAGCATTCGGGGAGGAGAGTGGCATACGGGCTCGCGAGCAGCGCCTCGGGTCTCGCGTCGTCCTCGAAAGGATCGACGCCGAACCCGCGCAGCATCTGCTCTCTCAGCATCAGGAGCCGGAATCCCGTGTGCTTGGACATCGAGAGCGCGCACTCGAGCCCGTCGCGCCAGATGTGGACGAACCGGGCCTCCGGAAAGGCGGCGATCAGCCGGTCGACGTAGACGAGCGAGCCCCCTGATCGCTCGATCCACCTCTCGGCGCCGAAGCGCCGCCGAAGCCAGTCGAACAGACGTCGGTAGTGCCGCTCGATCGGAGCGGCGCGCCAGCGGCTCACCTCGTTGCAGATCTCGTCGAGGAGCCTGTCTCCGATGCCGACGAGGTGCGGAAGCGCGGAGACGAGCAGAGGCGGGACGCCCGTGTGCCGATCGAAGCGCGCGTCCTCGTCGTCGACCGGATAGAGAAGCTCCGAGTCTTCGAGCCCGTGCTGGAGCAGAACGCGGGAGTCGTACCTCGGTTGCGAAAGGAGCTCGACCCAGTCCCGTCCGCGGACCGGTCCGGCAGGAAACGCGCGCGGCGCGAGCGCGCTGAAGACCTCCGACAGACTCAGCCAGCGGGGGTTGGTGCGGACGACCTGGGAGAGAGCCGTCGAGCCGCATCTCCCCGTGCCGACGACGATGATCGGGTCGCGCGCCACCGGTCTCCTACCTTGCTTCGCCATGTGCTGCATCGTAGTTCCGCCCGTGGGCGCTCTTCGACGTAAAGCCCGGGAAAAGCCGGCTGTACGAAGTTGCTGCCGGAAGGAGCCGCGTGCAAGACTGCCGGGCGGGGGAACTGATGCGCCAACGTGCTAGCGCTCTCATCGGCCTGTCTGTCGCCGCGACGCTCGGTCTCGTCGTGGCGCTCTTCGTCTCGCCGGCGGCTGGCGCCGAGAGCTCGAAGATCCCGGTTGTGAGTGTCGTCGTGAGTGACGTCGGTGTGACGCCCTCCACGATCAAGATCAAGAGGGGCTCGAAGGTGATGTGGCGCAATGTGGGTCGGCATCCCCACACCATTGCGAGCACCGGGACCGCGTGGAAGGCATTCGTCCTGAGGCCCGGCAAGAGCGCGACCACTCGGTTCCGGAAGGCCGGCCTGTTCGGATTCCGCATCGACGGGAAGCGCAAGGGTGCGATCGTCGTGAGCAAGCCTGTGATCCCACCGCCGACCTCCACGACCTCGACGAGGGCGACGACGTCTCCGACCACGACCAAGACGACCACGACGACGTCGATCCTCCACGGCCACGACGTCGACCAGCACCACCTCGACATCGACGACGTCGACCAGCACCACCTCGACATCGACGACGTCGACCGAGCCACCGCCACCGCCGCCCCCCCCTCCACCGCCTCCGCCGCCACCGCCTCCGCCGCCGGGCCAGCCCCGCCCCACGCCGGGACGTACAACGGGACGACGAGCCAGAGCTACGCGCTCAGGTTCGACGTCACTGGCGATCTCTCCAAGGTCACGACAGATCCACACGCAGGTCTCGATGACGTGCCAGGGCGTGCCGGGCAGCAAGGGAAACATCGCGCTCGACGCCCCCAACTGGATGATCCCGGTCACGGGTGGCTATACGTTCGGCGACTCGCAGCCGTTCAACTCGTCGAACGCTGACGGCACCGCCGTGGGCACTGTCACCTTTTCGGGTGCTTTCACCGACCACGGCCAGGGCACGTTGAGAATCGACGCCGTGGCCGCCAACAACGGCACGAACTACAACTGCACGACCGGCGCCGTCACCTGGACCGCCAGCTGATCTAGCGTAGGAGAATGCGCTCGTGGAGCGCGTTCGCGTCAACGGAGCCTGGCTCGAGGTCGAGCTCTCCGGCGCAGGCGAGCCGGTCCTGCTCGTCCACGGCAGCAACATCTGCACGCCCTTCGCCCCGATGTTGGGCGAGGTGGCACTCGGGGCCTACCAGCTGATCCGGTACCACCGCCGTGGCTTCGCCAACAGCTCGCCCGTGCCGGAGGGATTCCTCGTCGAGCAGCAGGCAGCGGATGCGGCGGCCCTTCTCGGTGAGCTCGGCATCGGCCGGGCGCATGTGGTCGGCCACAGCTACGGAGGAGCGATCGCGCTCCAGCTCGCGATCGATGCTCCCAGCGCCGTGCACTCCCTCTCCCTCCTCGAGCCGCCGATGCCGGCAGTCCCGGGCGCCCGGCAGTTCGACGAGCTGATCGCCCCGGCAGTAGCCCGGTACGAGTCAGGTGAGCGAGACGGTGTGTACGACGACCTCCTGCTGGTCACGGGCGGTCCGAACTACCGAAGGCTCTTGGAAGCGGTGCTTCCCGGTGCGTTCGAGCAGGCCGTAGAAGACCTGGACTCGTTCTTCGTCGCCGAGCATCCTTCGGTTGCTCGTTGGAGCATCACGGCAGAAGGCACCGCCGGCATCACGAAGCCGACTCTGCTCATGCTCGGCTCGAAGACCGGCCCGTGGTTCGTCGAGGGGCACGCACTCCTGCGGCAGTGGCTGCCGGACGCCGAGGTTGCGGTCGTTCCCGGAGCGGGCCACCTGCTACAGATCACGCACCCGCGGCCGGTCGCGGAGAGCCTGGCAGCGTTCCTCGCGCGCCATCCTCTTCCTCGTGGCTGAGCAACTCCTCGAGGGCGGAGGTTGCGGCTCCGGTGCCTCCTGACACGCCGAAGGAGGCCTGGAGTCTCCGGGCCGCCTCCCGGTAGCTCGGCTCGTCGAGGACGGTGGCGACTGCCCGGCGGAGCTCGGCAGGGCGAAGGCGCGCGCGGTCGCACGCGGACCCCGGCACCGCATCTCACGACCTGCTCGGCCACCAGCGGCTGGTCGAGAGTGAACGGGGCGACGACGAGGGGAAGGCCGTGGCCGAGAGCCTCGAGGACGGTGTTGTAGCCGCCGTGAGACACGACCGCGTCGACGTGCGGAAGCAGCGCGAGCTGCGGCACGAAGGCCCGGACGATGAAGTTCGCGGGCGGATCAGCGATCATCTCGGGTGGGGCGACGAGGATCACCTGCGCCTCGCTGTCGCTCAACGCCTTGCGCACGATCTCGTAGAAGTGCACGGCCCGTCGCGAGAGGATCGTGCCGAGCGAGACCAGCACGCGATTGCCTTCCTGGAGCTCGTCCCAGGGAAACCCGACGTCGTCTGTACCCGGCAGGCGGTGGTCGAGAGCGGGCCCGACGAAGCGGTACTGAGCCGGAAAATCGAGCTGAGGTCCCAGCAGTTCGCGTGTGGAGAAGCTGATCACGAGGCGATCGGAGAGATTCGGCCTCGGGATCGGCTCGAGACCGACGTCTCGCTGCAGCTCGTCGAGCTTCGACTCGAGCCAGGTTCCGATCTCGGGCCACTGAGATCCGGTCACCCCATGAGCGAGAACGGCGCTGCGCACGAGTGTCGCCCACGGCTGGTCGCGGAGCCGAGCTGAAAGCGCGCCGGCGAGCGCATGCTCGTCGATCACGACGACGGTCGCCCTGAAGTCGGCGATTGCCCGCTCGACATCCGCAAGCGTTCCGCGCGCAAAGGGGATCAGATACTCGTCGTACAGCCACCGGAGATCCAACAGCCAGTCGTGAAACGACCCGGTCGAGCCCTCCCGGACCCACGCCTCGCGGGCTCGAGCGGCGCCCTCGTCGTCGACTGGATAGAACGCGACGCCGGGAGGGAGCGGCTCGTGGATCCTCTCCGGCCCGGCCCAGGCCACATCGTGTCCGCGCTCCACCAGCTCCGTGGCGATCGACGCATGCGCACCGACGTACGTGGTGTGCCCGGTGACGACGAAGAGGAAGCGGCCCACTGCGAAACGACGGTGCTACGACCCTCCGTCGATCCGTCCGAGGACGGCGTCGCCGCTCGGGGCCGGCCGGAACCGGATCGTCTCGTACTCCGGAATCTCCCCGTCCGGAATGCGGAGCGGCCGCCTGTCGGCCTTGCGCTCGAAAGCGCGCTCGATGTGCGGCGCGAGCTCGTCCATCTTGCGCTGCTGCCGCTCCTCGTCGCCCTCCCGGAACTCGGCCATGATCTCGCGCTGGAACAGCTCGAGCGATTCGCAGATGTGGTCGTGCCGGTTCTTCCCACCCTGCTGGATGAACAGAAGCTGATCGACGCCGATCTCGGCGAACGACCTGATTCGGGCCCGCACCTGCTCGACCGTTCCGATCGCACCGAGGCTCTGCCACGGGACGACACGCCGAAGCACGAGGTCGGCCACCTTCGGATCCATCTCTGTCGCGGCGAGCGCTTCGCGGTCGGCGAGATACTTGCTCCAGAGGTCGGTGCGTCCCGGTTTGTGGACGCCCGAGCGGTAGTAGTGGTCGAGCGCGAACTGGAAGAACCTGATCCCGTCGACGAAGCGGCGCGCGGCCTCGTCCTCGTCGGGGTGCACGCCGAATCCGGTGACGAGCGCGATGTTCGGGTTGACCGCTTGGCCGATCGGGACACACTCGTTCCGGAAGGTCTCGTAGTAGTCGTCCACCCAGGTCCGGGCGTCTTCCGGCTTCAGGAAGGTGAAGGCGAGGGCGCCGAGACCGAGCCGTGCTGCCAGGTGGATCGTCTCCTTCTGGGAGCACGCGACCCACAGCGGCGGATGTGGCTTCTGCAGCGGCTTCGGAACGACATTTCGCGCCGGCATCGAGAAGAACTCCCCTTCGAAGCCGGGATAGGGATCCATCGCCAGCATGTTTGCGACCTGCTCGACGACCTCGGTCCACTGGGCTCGCTTGGTGCCTGGATCGACTCCGAACCCCTCGAGCTCGATGCGCGAGTTCGACTCGCCGGTGCCGAGCTCGACGCGGCCGCCGGAGATGACGTCGAGCGTCGCCACGCGCTCGGCCACGCGGGCGGGGTGGTTGTAGCCGACGGGGAGCAAGCACACGCCGTGCCCCAGCCGGATCGTCTTCGTTCGTGTGGCGGCGGCGGCGAGAAAGACTTCGGGGGCAGACGAGTGCGAGTACTCCTCGAGGAAGTGATGCTCGACGGCCCAGGCGGCGTCGAGCCCGAGCCTGTCCGCGAGCTCTACCTGTTCGAGCGCCTCCTCGAAGAGCCGCCGCTCGCCACCCTCGACCCACGGGCGCGGGTGCTCGAGCTCCTGGAAGATCCCGAACTTCATCCTTCAGCGCTCAGCGCTGACGTTCTAGGCTCGCCTGCCTCGGATGATGTCGTCGGAATCGGTTGCACCACTTCCGGAAGCGGAATCATAGAACCCGAGCTTCCGGGGAAGCCGCCGACCGGGCTGTCGCGTCGCTCGACCTTATAGTCCCGCCTGTGACCGCAGAGCTTCCGCCGCTGCCGACCACGGTGATCGGCGCCCATGGCCATCCGGCCTGGCTCTACGCGTCGCAGGAGTGGATCGCGAACGGCCGCTTCGGCGTCACCGACATCGAGGAGACCTACAACGACGCAGTCGACACGGCGATGGCCGACCAGGAGATCGCCGGCATCGACGTCATCACCGACGGAGAGATGCGCCGCGAGAGCTTCGTCTGGGCGTTCGCCAAGCGCGTCACCGGCCTCCGCGAGGTCGACCCGCCGCGGAAGGTGGGCGAGATCGGGCTCGACCAGCGCACCGTGTGGGAGACGACGGGTCCGGTCGACATGCCGAAAGGGCTCGGAGCGGTCGAGGAGTTCTCCTATCTCAAGGACCGAACGAGCCGTCCGACCAAGATCAGCATCCCGGGGCCGTTCGCCATGACCTCCTTCATGCGGCCGGTCGAGCACTACCGCGACCGCCCGCACCTGGCCGAAGCGTTCGTGCCGGCGATCAACGAGGAGATCCGTCGGCTGGCGGAGGCCGGGGCGACGTTCGTTCAGCTCGACGAGCCGGCCACCCCGGGCTACGGGTACGACCCGCATTCGGCGAAAGACATCGCGCGGCTCTTCAACGCGTGCGTCGACGGGGTCACCGGGGTCAAGTTCGGCCTCCATATCTGCTTCGGCACCTTCCGCAAGATCACGTATGCCAAGCGCACCTACGCGCCGTACTTCCCAGGCTTGCTCGAAGCGAGGGCCGATCAGTTCCTGTTCGAATATGCAAACCGCGAGATGTTCGAGATCGAGCACTGGTCGAACTGGGCTCCCGATCGAGAGCTGTGCGCCGGCGTCGTCGACGTCCAGGACCCCACTATCTCGAGACACCCGAGGACGTCGCGGAGCGCGTCCGCATCTGCCTCGAGCACGTTCCTGCCGAGAAGCTCTCGTTCAGCCCGGACTGCGGGCTGCGCTACGTTCCTCGCTGGCTTGCGTTCGAGAAGCTGAAGGCCCTCGTGGAGGGGGTGCGCATCGTTCGGGCGGAGCTGGCGTAGGATCGGGCCTGTGGAGCCTCGATCGTGACGAGTCGTACGACGCCGGCCTCGCTCGACAGCGTGCACGCGGCGCTCGGCGACGAGTACCGTCCGTTCGAGCTCGCCGCGCCCTTCCCGTTTCTCGCCCGGGCCCGGGCAGAGGCTCCGGTCTTCTACAGCCCGGAGCTCGACTACTGGGTCGTCACTCGCTACGACGACGTCCGTGCGATCTTCCGGGATCCCGGGACGTTCTCGTCCGAGAACACCCAGTCGCCGTACAAGCCGCGACCGGAGGCGGTCCAGCACGTGCTCGACGAGGGCGGCTTCACCGGCCTTCTCGGGCCTGTCGGCGCGCCAGCCGCCCGACCACACCCGTCTCAAGGCGTTCGTGATCAAGGCCTTCACGCCGAAGCGCGTCGCGCTGCTCGAGCCGCAGGATCCGAGTCGCTGACCGTCTCGATGATCGACGCGCATCGCCCCCGCCGGGCGGGCCGACTGGGTCGCGGACATCGCCTACGACCTGCCCGCGCTCGTGATCTTCCATCCTGCTCGGAATACCCGAGTCTGACGTGCCGCAGGTCAAGGATTGGGCGCAGAGCCGCGTCTATCTGAACTTCGGCGACCTGCCCGAAGAAGAGCAGTTCCACCATGCCGCCAACCTCGTCAAGTACTGGGACTACTGCGAGGCGCTCGTCGAGTCGCGCTTCGTCGCTGACAGCGACGATCTCACCGGCGAGCTCGTCCGCATCTACAAGGACGGCGATCGCTCGATCACGAAGCACGAGATCGCCTCGCTCATCTACGGCGCAGCTCACCGCCGGGCACGAGACGACGACGAATCTGCTCGCGAACGGGTTCCTCGAGCTACTCAACCATCGCGATCAATGGGATGCGATCTGCGAGGACAAGACGCTCATCCCCGGGGCGGTCGAGGAGCTGCTGCGGGCGGGGCCGCCGGTGTTCGCCTGGAAGCGAAAGGTCAAGCAGCCGGCCCAGGTCGGCGGCGTCGATCTTCCCGAGGGCGCCAACGTGCTGCTCGTGCTCGGCTCGGCGAACCGCGACGAGAGCGATGTTCGAGGACCCCGAGCGGCATCGACGTCCGCCGCGCGAACGCCCGCGACCACCTGGCGTTCGGACACGGGATCCACTACTGCCTCGGCGCGGCGCTCGCGCGGCTCGAGGCGCGCGTCGTCCTGCGAGGAGCTGACCGCGCGTCTGCCCGACGCGAGGCTCTCGACGACCAGAGCTTCGACGTTCCCGCCGAACACGACCTTCCGCGGTCCGACGAGCGTCTGGGTGGAGTGGGACGTCTGACGTCGCCCTACGTGCTCCCGTTCGAGGAGTGCGGCGAGGGCGATCTCGCACGCGTCGGCGGCAAGTGCGCGAGCCTCGGCGCGCTGCTCAAGGCTGATCTGCCGGTTCCGCCCGGCTTCGCCGTGACGACCGGACGCGTTCGCGAGCTACTCGCGGCCGACGGCCTGGGTCGGAGCATTCATCGCGGAGCTCGTCGTCCTCGACACCGAGCGACGTCGACGGCCTCACAGCCCTCAGCGAGCGGGTGCGCAGGCGGATCGAGGCGACTTCGATCCCCGCTCCGATCGACGCAGGCGATCCGCGACGCCTACGCGGGCCTCGGCGCGAGGTCGGGCATCCCCGACGTGCCGGTCGCCGTCCGCTCGAGCGCGACCGCCGAGGATCTCCCCGGTGCCAGCTTCGCCGGCCAGCAGGACACCTACCTCTGGGTGGTCGGCGCCGACGCCGTGCTCGAGCACGTCCGCCGTTGCTGGGCGAGCCTGTACACGGCGCGGGCGATCGCCTACCGCGCACGACCACGGCATCGCCCACGAGCAGGTGTCTGATGAGCGTGGCGGTGCAGAAGATGGTGCAGGCGCGCGCCGCGGGCGTCGCGATGACGCTGAACCCGGCCAACGGCGACCGCTCGAAGATCGTGATCGACGCGAGCTTCGGGCTCGGCGAGACCGTCGTCGGCGGCGATGGTCACGCCGGACAACTTCGTCGTCGACAAGGTCATGCTCGACGTCGTCAAGCGCACGATCTCGCCGCAAGCACGATCGAGCTGGTCGCCGACCTCGCCGCGAGGCTGCGTCGTCGAGCGACCCGTCGACGCCGAGCGCCAGCTCGAGCCGTCGCTGCGCTCGCGACGAGATCAAGGCGGTCGCCGCGCTGGCCAAGCGCGCCGAGCAGCACTTCGGCGTGCCCGCAGGACGTCGAGTGGGCGGTCGACGGCGCGGCAGCGCCGGACGGGCCGACGGTCGTGCTGCTGCAGAGCCGGCCCGAGACGGTCTGGAGCCGCCGCCCGCAGAGCGGCCGAGCGAGCTATCAGGCCGACGTTCGGCATGCAGAGCCTGGTGAGCACCCTGATCAGTCCGCTGGCCGCGAGAGGAGCCGACCGATCGAGCGACGCAGCGTGGCCGCTGAACGAAGCGTTCGTCAGCCCGTACGACGATCCGGCGCCGGAGGAGGCGCCGAGGGCTGGGAGGAGCTCTACCCGTACTACCTGCACTTCCGCGACGACCGCCGCGACGACGAGGAGCGCGAAGTTCTGGTTCTGCGACTCGCAGCACTGGCCGCAGGTGTTCAAGCCGTTCGACACGATCATCGTCGAGTTCGCCGTCAAGTGCCTCGGCCAGTACAACACGCGCCACTGGATGATCCCGCCCGGCCAACGGGATCGACTACCGCATCCACAACGGCTACTGCTACATGAGCCCGGTCGCCGTCGCCGCCGGAGGAGATCGCCGGCGCGCGTGCCGCTGTTCCTCGAGCGCGCCGGCTACTACTTCGAGAACTGGCCGACGCTGCTGGAGAACTGGCAGCGCAAGGTGCGAGGCGAATCATCGGCGAGCTCGAGGCGCTCGACGTTCGAGCCGCTGCCCGACGTCGTCCCGATGGAGTGGATCACAGGCGGCGCCGGCCTCGACCCGCACCTACGACGCTGCTCGCGAACTACAACCGCGCGATCGAGCTCTGCTACGGCGCGTGCCAGTACCACTTCGAGTTCCTGAACCTCGGCTACGCGGCGTACCTCGACTTCTTCGGCTTCTGCAAGGAGTCGTTTCCCGGACATCCCCGACCTCGGCGATCGCGCAGATGGTGCAGGGCGATCGAGGTCGACCTGTTCAAGCCCGACGACGAGCTGAAGCGGCTGGCGAAGCTCGCGGTCGAGCTCGACGTCGCCGACACGCTGCGCGCGGGCACCGTCGACGAGGCGCTCGCCCGCGTGGCCGCCGCGCCGAACGGCGCCGAGTGGGTCGCCGCCTGGGAGGCGCGCCAAGGACCCGTGGTTCAACTTCTCCTCGGGCAACGGCATGTACTGCGACGACAAGGTCTGGCTCGACCACCTCGACATCCCGCTCGGCTTCGTGCGCGACTACGTCGCGCGCGTCGAGGCGGGCCACGACATCGATCGGCCCGATCGAGGCGATCGCCGCCGAGCGCGAGCGGATCACCGGCGAGTACCGCGCGCTGCTGCCCGACGACGAGGCGCGGGCGGCCTTCGACGGGAAGCTCGGGCTCGCGCGCGTCGTGTTCCCGTACGTCGAGAACCACAACTTCTACATCGAGCACTGGACGATGTCGCTCTTCTGGCGCAAGATCCGCAAGCTCGGCCAGGTGCTCGCCGACGCAGGGCTTCTGGGCCGAGCGCCGACGACATCTTCTACCTGCGCCGCGACGAGATCCCGGTCGCGCTGTTCGACTACGGCAACGGCTGGGCGGTCGGCGCCGACACGATCGGGCCCGTACCACTGGCCGGCGGAGATCGACCGGCGCACGGCGATCGTCGACGCGCTCGCCGACGAAGCGCCCGCTGCCGGCGATGAACGAGCCGCCCGAGGTCATCACCGAGCCGTTCACGATCATGCTCTGGGGGATCACGACCGAGCGCGTCGGCAAGTGGCTGTCGGGCTCGACGCAGGCGACGAGCTCACCGGCATGGCGGCCTCGCCCGGCGAGGTCGAGGGCATCGCGCGCGTCGTCCTCGGCGCCGACGACCTCGACGCAGCTTCAGGAGGGCGAGATCCTCGTCACCCAGGTGACGGCGCCGAGCTGGGCGCCGGTGTTCGTCCGGATCGCCGCGGTCGTCACCGACATCGGCGGCATGATGAGCCACGCCGCGATCGTCTGCCGCGAGTACGGGCTGCCGGCCGTGACCGGCACGGGCTCGGCGTCGACGCAGATCAAGACCGGCCAGCGCGTGCGGGTCGACGGCGACGAACGGCGTCGTCACGCTGCTCTAGCTCCATGGCTGATCCGCTATGCACCGGTGTGGCGCGCGGCGCTGCCGTATCTCGCGCGCAGGAAGAACGACGTGCACGTGCCGATCTCCTACTGGCTACGCCGAGCGGCTGCTCGACCGCGACGCCGAGGCCGACCGCGACATCGTCCTGCTCGGCGATCCTCCTGCACGACATCGGCTGGGCGCGTCGTCGACGAGGAGCGCGATCTTCAGCGAGGGTTTCGGGCCGGGGATGATGCAGTCGGCCGTTCGGATCCAGCACGAGAAGGAGGGAGCCCGGGTCGCCGCGCGAGATGCTCGGCGGTCTCGGCTATCCGCCGGAGACGATCGAGCCCGTCGCCGCGATCATCGACGGCCACGACACGCGCCCGACCGCGATCTCGCACGAGGACGAGCTCGTCAAGGACGCCGACAAGCTCTGGCGCTTCACGGTCACGGGCGTCTCCACCTCGAGCGACTGGTTCGGGCTGACGCCGGACTTCTACGTCGAGCGGCTCGAGCGCGACGTCGTCCCCCAGCTCTTCACGCCGGCTGCGCTCGAGATGGCGCGCGTGGAACTCGAGCGCACGCGCCGGCTCCTGCGCCTCGACGTGCTCTCGTCCGCGCTGAGCGCGACGGACGTGTACGACCGGATCTACGCGGCCGCCGAGCCGTACTGGGCGACGCGGTCGAACCACATCCACGTGCCCGAGGCCTACGCGCTCTGCAAGGAGTTCCTCGTCTCGTTCCCGGGCGCCGACGAGGCGGTCGTCCTGCCCGGGATCCTGCTCCACGACGTCGGCTACTTCGAGGTTCCCGAGGACGACCACCTCATGGGGCTCGCGGGCGCGCCCGTCGGCTGGGACCCCGAGATCACGCGGCGTCACGAGATCGCCGGGGCTCGGATCGCGGCAGAGATCCTCCGTGGCGTGGGCTACGACGAGCAGAAGACCCGTCACATCCTGGAGATCGTCGACGGCCACGACTCGCGGCTCGAGCCGATCAGTGTGGAGGACGCGATCGTCAAGGACGCCGACAAGCTCTGGCGCTTCACCGAGAACGGGGTCCGCATCAGCTCCGGATGGATGGATCGCTCGCACAGAGACTTCATGGACTACGTGGAGGCGAAGATCGACGACTGGATGCTGACCGAGCCCGGCCGGAAGCTCGCCCACGAAACGCTCGCCCGAACGCGAGCCGTTCTCGTTGGCTGAGGACCGTCGCATCGTCCTGGTCACCGGCGCCGCGGGCGGCCTGGGCCGCGCGTTCTCACTCGCCTTCGCTGCCCGGGGCGACGCAGTCGTGGCTGCCGACCTCGACACCACCGGCGCCGAGGAGACGGCCCGTCTCGTCCGGCCAGAAGGCGGCGAGGCGATCGCAAAGCGCGTGGACGTCTCGAGCGAGGAGAGCGTGGAGGCGATGGTCGACCCGCGCGACGGCGGAGCTCGGCGGCGTCGACGTCCTCGTCAACAACGCGGCGCTCTACGCGCGGTCTCGAGCGCAGGCCGTTCTACGAGCTCGACGCGGACGATCTGGGATCGGGTGATGGCGGTCAACCTCAAGGGGCCGTGGCTCTGCGCGCGAGCCTGCGTCCCGTCGATGCGCGAGCGGGGCGGCGGCGCGATCGTCAATGTCGCCTCGGCGACCGTGCTCAGCGGCTCGACGCTCTTCGCACACTACGTCGCCTCGAAGGGCGGGCTGATCGCGCTCACACGGGCGATGGCGCGGGAGGTGGGTGACCTCGGCATTACCGTCAACGCCGTCGCCCCCGGCTTCACGCTCACGGAGGCGAGCCTCGGCCTGATCGACGACGCGGAGAGCTACGGGGTCTCGCGTGGCGCGATCAAGCGGAGCTCGCATCCGGAGGACGTCGTCGGCACCGTCCTCTTCCTCGCCTCGCAGGCGAGCGCGCTTCGTCACCGGCCAGACGATCGTCGTCGACGGCGGCCGCCAGTTTCTCTGAACATCTGCCAAGTGCTTACTTCAGCCAGAAGAAGTGTGGGGCGCTCTGGAGGAACGTTATTTCATTTTATCCGCGTCACGTAGAATAACTCGCATCTGACCCGGCCGGTATCTGTCTAGACGCTAACTACTTCACATGGCATCCACCAACACACGCGCTGGACGGTACGTGAAGCAACCCGGCGGTCATGCGTCCTTCGTCCCTGCTCCCCTTCCCCCGGTGCCACCGCCGAACCTCAATGGGCTCCAAACGCTCCTGTCGAGGGCCGATCAGGCCATCGGTCGGCTCGATGGGGTGATCCAGACGGTTCCGAACCCCGATTTCTTCGTCTACATGTATGTCCGGCGAGAAGCCGTGCTCAGTTCCCAGATCGAGGGTACTCAGAGCACCCTCGAAGACTTGCTCGCTGTCGAACTGGAGACACAACCGCTCTGGCGGGAGCTCCCCCGAGATGTGGAAGAGGTCGTCAACTACGTCCGAGCCATGAACTATGGACTCGACCGACTCGTTGAGCTTCCTCTGTCACTCAGGCTCATCCGAGAGATCCACCGTGAGCTTCTCAGCGGCGGACGGGGTTCACACCGGATGCCCGGGGAGTTCCGGAACATCCAGAACTGGATCGGACCAGAGAATGCAACGCTCGCTGATGCGACCTTCGTGCCTCCGTCCGTTTCAGACATGAAGACCGCCCTGAACAACTTCGAGGGGTACCTCCACGACCAACAATTTCCCGAGCTCGTACATGCGGGACTGGCCCACGCACAGTTCGAGACTATCCATCCCTTCCTCGATGGCAATGGCCGGGTTGGGCGCCTTCTCATCACCTTCCTGCTCGTACATCGAGGCGTCCTCCATCGACCGCTCCTCTACCTCAGCATCTATCTGAAGCGTCATCGGGCCCAGTACTACGACCGGCTGACGGCGATCCGCCAGGACGGGGATTGGGAGGGATGGCTTCGCTTCTTCCTCACCGGTGTTGCTCAGACTGCAGAGGAGGCCACCGAGACCGCCCGGGCGATTCTCCGACTCCGCGAAGCTCACCGCCACGACGTACAGGAGCGAGTGCCCGGAACGAACGGGCTGCGACTGCTCGACCTTCTGTACGAGCGGCCTCTGGTGCACGTCAACCTCGTGAAAGACACTCTGGGCATCACATTTGTCACGGCGAACAAGCTAGTCGAGCACCTCCAGGGAATGGGACTCGTTGACGAGATCACCGGTCGCCGCCGCAACCGGGTATTCAGCTATGCCGCTTACCTCGCGCTCTTCCGGGAAGAACAGGCGGCGGACATCGACACGCCGATCCAGAGCACGGAGGAAAGCCTGGCCCCGGACGACTAGCTGCCGGCTCACGTCCGGTTTTCAGCATCCTTCGAGACGGGAGCTTGGCCTGATCGACGACGCGGAGAGCTACGGGGTCTCGCGTGGCGCGATCAAGCGGAGCTCGCATCCAGAGGACGTCGTCGGCACCGTCCTCTTCCTCGCCTCGCAGGCGAGCGCCTTCGTCACCGGCCAGACGATCGTCGTCGACGGCGGCCGCCAGTTTCTCTGAGCACACGGGCGGCGGTGCGAAGATGCACGAGATGCCGGAGTTGCCAGCCGGAACCGTGACCCTCCTGTTCAGCGACGTTGCAGGCTCGACGGCACTCGTGAAGAGTCTCGGGGAGGGCTACGGCGCCGCCCTTGCCACGCACCGAGATCTTCTCCGCCAGGCGTTTGCCGAGCACGGTGGTCGCGAAGTCGACACGCAGGGCGATTCCTTCTTCGTCGCTTTCGCTCGTGCCCCGGACGCGCTTGCAGCTGCAGTCGCGGCTCAGCGCGCACTCTCCGGATATGCGTGGCCGGGCGATGTCCCGGTGGTCGTCCGCATCGGTCTCCATACCGGCGAGCCGCACCGGGCAGAACACGGCTACACCGGTGTGGCGGTTCACCGCGCCGCCCGGATCTGCTCGATCGCCCACGGCGGGCAAGTGCTGCTCTCGCGTGCGACCGCGGGGATCGTCGACGACGAGGAATTGCCGGACGTCGCCCTGCGCGACCTCGGTGAGCACCCGCTGAAGGATTTCGAGCGGCCGGAGCGCGTCTTTCAGGTCGTCGCCGACGGCCTGCCGGCTGAATTCCCGCCGCTGAGGGTCGATCAGCAAGCTCCTCTCACCGGCACGGTGACGATCGTGGTGATCGAAGGCCGCCGAATGATGCGACTCGCAGACGAAGTGCCGGCAGAACAGTTCGGCTCGCTTCTCGCCGAGTACCAGCGACTTCTCCGCGAGGTGCTCGAAGGAATGGGTGGACGTGAGGTGGAGGTTGCCTTCGACTCGGCGATAGCAGCCTTCGCAACAGCTCGAAAGGCCGTCGCGGCAGCAATTGCCGCTCAGCGCGCCGTCGCGACGCACGACTGGCCGGGAGGGTCGAGACCGGCGATCAGCGTCGGTCTCCACTCGGGAGAAGCGGGGATCGGTTGGGTCGGGCCGGCAGCGTCCCTCGGCTCACAACTCTGCGACATCGCGGAGGGTGGGCAGATCGTCCTCTCGCAAGCGACAGCCGCGCTGCTCGAGGACCAGAACATCGGCGACCTTTCGGTGCGTGACCTCGGCGCGCAGCCGACCCGGCATACCGGGCAGCTCGTGCGCGTCTACGAGCTCGTCGTACCCCTGGGTTCAAAGTAAAAAACCACGCGGTCGCGACGTACCGCGCCGGTCTGGCGACTTCGAGGGCCGGGATAAGGAGCGGGAGCGACGGGACTCGAACCCGCGACCTCCGGCGTGACAGTTGAGCGCACGGCTTCGCCGTTAGTCGCCGCTGTTCGCCGCTCGCGCGTGTTCGCGGTTCGAATCCGCGTCAGTCAGGTGGCGTTGGAAGGGGCACTGACATTCCGCGGTCCGGCGGATGTCGAGGCGTTCCGCATGATCCTGACCGAGATTGAGACTGGCCTGGTCAAGCGGGTTCGCGTTGCCCCGAAGGCGGGATGGCCGCTGCCGTTGTACGACTCGCCCTACTCACCACAGCCCATGCGCACGAGCAAGGGGTCGAGGACGTGGAGTTGTCACTGGTCACCCACGAGCAGGCGCCACTCTGGCTGCTCGGCGACGACGGCAGCACCGCGATCGCCAACCTCCTCGAGC
Organism: uncultured Actinomycetes bacterium; assembly: GCA_963736045.1. GTDB lineage: Bacteria > Actinomycetota > Thermoleophilia > Gaiellales > Gaiellaceae > PALSA-612. The sequence continues at coordinate 210,699 of CAVTNK010000002.1, forward strand.
GGTCTGGGATTGCTGCCGGGCGGGGGACCAGGAGCCGAAGAGCCGCCTTGACCAAAGTTGACGAGCTCCCATCATTGCGACTTCGCCAGCCCGGCTACGGTGACCGCCCGGCCGATCGCTGCGCGGGCAACGATCGGGGCGAACGCGGGACCGTAGTGGGTTCCGTCAGGTCGTGCCGGAGCGCCGCCGGGCAGGCGGTCGTTGCACGGGCTGGCGGTGTCGTGACAGACAAGCGTCTCGATGCTGATAGAGCGGACATTTCCGGCTCGATGCGAGGCGAGGAACGAGTTCCAGGCGTCTTGGGCCGAGGTGTCGTGGACCAGCCGCGAAATGAAGGAGCCGCACGAGGACGCCCGGCACCGGGTCGAGACGCCAACCCCGGTCCGCTCGATCTGGACGGCGACAAGCGTCGCTCCAAAGCGCGTGAGTGAAGCAGCGCGCCGGTCGAAGGCAAGTCGTTGCAGCGCCCAGTAGGCAGGGCTGTTGAACGCAACCGGACGGCCGCGGGCGTCGACGCGGTCGGCAAGCTCGTACCGACTCCACCAGATCACAAGGGCCGGCCTGTACGAGGCGATGGCCGCGTCCTGGCGTGCGGGCACGTCGGTCGCGCATTGCGTCCCCGGTCCCCACGGCGTCCCCCTGGTGTCGACAAGCGCGACGCCGGTGGCCGGACAGCTTCCCCGGGTCGCCGAGATGACGACGTAGCCGCGCGAGGCGGCGGCTGCCGCCAAGGCGGGGGCAAGCCGCTGCGGAACCGAGTCGCCGACGAGGACGATCGTCTTTGTCGTGCGCCCGATCGCGGCCCCGGCGTGCGGCACGACGGTCGTGCGATTAACGACGAAGAGCACGAGGATCGTCGTCGCCAGGACAACTGCGGTCCGGCGCGGGACGAGGAACCGTGCCAGCCGCCCGTATCGGATTGGCAACTCGACGAACCGGTAGGACAAGGCGGCGAGTACAACGGTCGCAACCGTGAGCATGCCGGCGTGCACGAGCCCGCCAAAGCCAGTCAGATCCCACCAGCCGCGTCCTCTCGTCCAAACCCAGAGGGGCCAGTGCCAGAGGTAGATGCCGTAGGAGAGCCGGCCGAGGTAGGCGACTGGTGCCGCCGCGAGGATTCGAGTCCCGGCGCTGCTCGATAGCGAGACTGCGGCGATCAGCGCCGCCGTGCTCGCGGCCACGATGAGGGCGCCACCGTGGGCGTACGAGGCCGTTGCACCACCTGGGCCACCGAGGCTTGCATATCCCCAGACCAGCCCTGCAGCCCCGGATAGCATCAGGGGCCAGTGCGTCCGGGCGAGCGCGTCGCGCACGCGTGGCGACGTGAGCAGAACCGCGAGCAGCGCGCCCGCGAGCGGCTCGAAGATGCGAGTGTCGGTGCCGAGATAGGCACGATCGTGTCCGCCTGCCCACAGGCTGCCGAGTCTCCACGCCGAGACCGTGAGGCCGGTCCCGGCCAGGACTCCCACGGCGACGAGCCGGCTTCGGCCCCTTAAGACGAATCCCACCGCCACGAGCACGAGCGGCCAGGCGAGGTAGAACTGCTCTTCAACGGAAAGCGACCACATGTGCTCCAGTGGGCTGACAACACCATCGCTCGCGAAGTAGCTGCTGGTGGCAATGAAGTGCCAATTCGCTACGTAGAACAGGGCCGAGACAATGTCGCTGCGTAGGCGGTCGCGCGATACCGACGGGACGACGACCGCGCCCCAAACGAGCACGGCGAGGATCACCGCAATCAGAGCCGGGACAAGCCGTCTCGCCCGCCGCGTCCAGAACTCCGCGAGGCGCACATTGCCCCGTTCGAGCTGCGACAGCAGGAGAGACGTGATCAGAAAGCCGCTCAGAACGAAGAACACGTCGACCCCGAGGAAGCCGCCGCTCGCCCCAGGCACCTTGAAATGGAAGGCGAGCACGGTTGCCACCGCAACAAGCCGCAGCCCATCCAGGGCGTCATTGTGCAACCCCGGCTTCGTCATCAGTCGGGAAGCCGTCTCGCCACCCTCGTTGTCGGTACCAGCCTGACGGCTCAGATCGACCGATTGCGGAGCCAGTACGAATCCATCGGATCGACGGTAATGCCGGAGAATGAAGGGGTCGTGAGGGCGAGACGGGATCTAGTTCCCGCGCCATCTCCTACGCCTCGACGACGAGTCGGACGCAGGACTGGCCTGGTTGAGAGCAAACCTCGAAAGGCCAGTCGGCTTGATGGGTGATGCCTGTGAGTCGTGCGCGAGGCGGCCGTACTACGGATGGTTGGACATCCGCGAGAAGACCGCTACCGACCCCAGAGCGACAACTGCGATAACAGTCGAATAGGCGGTCGCGGCGTCGTTGTCCCGGAAGCTGTACACCAGCCCCGCTGTGGTGGCGACTAGGGCGACCACCATTGCGACGGCGACCTGGCGACGCAACCGCTCCCGGGAACGCCAGCGACCCTCAGACGTACGAATCATCGTCGCTCCTGTGTTCACCGCTCGGCCGAGCGGGTCGAGGGGACCGGCACGCGCGGCAGCAGCATCGGGCGGATACGCCAGGCGAGCCGGATGTGCTGCAGGGGGGTCGGTGTGCCCTGGGCGCGCATCGGGTCGAGTGGCGCCCCGCAGAGCGCGCACCCGGCGGCGAAGGCGCTTACGCGTTCACGGCAGGCTGGGCAGATGTGCGGGTTCGTCTTCATGCTTCCTCCGGGAGTCGGATGGCAGTCACGATCCCGAGGCTAGGCAGGGGAACACTAGGCGCGGGCAAGGAGCAGGGAAAGACTCGGCGCGAGTCAACCTGCCTCCCTGCGGCCCGGGGCCTCACGTTTGTCTTGGCCTGGTGGCTCCTCCAGCGCTTCCCAATCGAATAGCCCCAAAATGTCACGAACAGCGCGCCGATGAGGACCAAGGCCAGACGCCTTATGCCGCGCACCTTTCGGCGAATCTTCCAACCCGCGGACACGGGGCAGGTGTGGGCTCGACCGGCTGACCGGAACGGGCGGAGGTCGTGGCTGCTATAGCTCCTGTATGGCCGAGCGGAAGAGCTTCACCGTCGAGGAGGCGCGTCGGGTCGGCTCGGAGATCGGCATCGACTGGTCGTCGGCGCCGTTCGACGTCGAGCAGTTCCGGATGGGGATGGACGTGGAGCTTGAGCATGGGCTACACGACCTCGCGACGAACGTGACCGGCGACGACCCGTTGGTGACGGGGAAGATCGCGCTGGCGCACCTGAACGAGTTCCCGGACTACTACACCCGCCTCGACAGGATGGAGGAGGAGGCGAAGCGCGAGCACGGCTCGCGGTGAGCGGCAGCCGGCGATAAAAGGCGACGAGCGGGCCTGCCGCAACGACGACGGGCCGGATCGTCCGGCCCGTCGAGGGGAGGAAGTGCACGCGTCGCAGAGGGGAGAGGTCTCGCGGTGCGTCTGCTCGGAGTTCTACGCGGTCGGCCGTAAAGGCCGGGCTAGCGGAAGGCGAAGAATCAGCAGCTTGCTCGCCGGCCGACTGAGCCTGGGTCTCATACTCGGTGCGGTGGGCCGGCGTTCTGCGAAGACGGTCGTCGCAGCGTTCGTTCTCGGCTTCTGCCTGGGGGCGTGGTTCGGGTCGGAACGAACGCTCCGCCGTGTCCGCTACTTCTCCGATCCGGGCAACCGGGAGAAATGGATGCGGGCGAGGCGCGAGCGCCGCTAGACACGTCCGGGCTCGACGCCGGGCGGCGACCGGGATCTTGCCGGGCCGGGCTTTCGACTAGGTGGCTGAGTCGGCTAGGGCCGTCTCGCCCAGATGTGTTGGCCGGAAACGCTCGTCGACCGAGACAAACGTCCAGGTCATGAACTCGATTTCGTCGAACCAGCTCCGCAAGACCGTCGGACCGGATTCGATCCTCTCGAACAGGGTGCGTCTCAGGTCGGCGATGTCGCCCTTGAACTCGTACATCGCGACATGGCTGAAGCCGGGAGCGTCGCCGCCGTCATCCGGCTCAGAGTCGGAGGTGAAGCGGCCGGGTGCGGTGCGGCTGCCTGACATCGCCAACGTCGCGGCGAACCGCTCGCCGGCGACGAAGTCCGGCACCTTCACGTTCGCACGGCTGTGATGGTGGTACTAGCGGTCGTACTCCTCCTCCGTCACCCCGGCCGGGGGCTTGCTGAACACGAGATAGCGCTGCTTCGCCACCGCCACCTCCTTCCCTGGCCCGCTGAATAGAAGCAGAGCGTGCTTGGCTGGGCGGGGTCAGAGTGTTTGCAGGAAGCGCCGCAGTGCACGGGTGCACTCGGCCGGCTCCTCGGCGTAGATCTCGTGGCTTGGCGCGTCGATCGCGGCGAAGCGAGCGCCGGGCAGGGCGTCGCGTATCTGAACCTGTTCGGAAAGCGAGGTGGCGGCGCTGTGGGTGGGTGCGAGGATCAGGGTCGGCGCCGAGACTTGCGGCAGGAGCGGGGTGATGTCGAGTTCCGAAACGACCTTGCTGTATCCCACGAGCACGTGCGCGGGCGTTCGTCCCATCTCGCGAATCGCCCAGTCGCGGTATGTCGCCTCACCTCGAGGAACGGTGCCCGCCTGTTCGGCGAGCTTCCTCGCCCATCCCTCCGAACCGAGCGTTCGGATCGCCGTCTGCCAGTCGGCATGGCCGAACGCGAAGAACTGCTGCGCGGCCGGCGCGATCGTCTGCGGCGTCGCGCACAACGTCAACGACTTGATACGCGTCGGCGCGCGCACTGCGAAGGCGACCGCGAGCATCCCGCCGGTCGACTCGCCGAGCAGGTGCACCTGCTCGAGCTCGAGCGTGTCGAGGAAGTCTTCGAGGTCGAGCATCAGGTCCTCGAGCGACCACCGGTAGTCCGGACCGGGTCCTCTGACTGCCCATGACCGCGCAGGTCGCGCCGAATCAGCCGGTAGTCGGCGGCGAGCAGCGGCACCCAGTGGCGCCAGAATGCCCCGCTTCGACCGAGCCCGTGTTGGATCAAGACGGTCTCGCCTGGCCGCCACGCGGGCGTGAAGTCATCGATCTCGTAGTAGGTCGCGTAACCGCGAGCCTCGACGCGGGGCACCGCGACAGTGTGCACCACCCCGGCTGACGCGGACACGGTACTTGCAGCGCTGCGAGTCCGCACAGGCTTGGGTCGACGACCGAACCTTCGTTAAGAGAGACGAACACTGCGTGCAGGACACGTTGCCACCTCGTTGTCGTCGGCGCGATCATCCACGGTAGGTCTCGGCCGAAGGCGGCCGGGCTAAGACTTGGTTGCCACGGCTAGGGTTCGGCAAGGGCCGCCGCGCCAGATGAGAGGGCCGGCTCTATTTCGCCTCGTAGAGTCGTCCGAAGGGACATCCTGGTGGCCTTTACGGACGGCTGGCGGAATCTTGGATGTGCACTGTCCCGGCGTTTGCCGGTGCGTTTCTAATCTCGGTCAGAACCGTTCGGAAAGGAGCTGAGATGCGAGGCGGACGCCCGAAAGAGCTAGCACGACGGGCCGACAGCGACGGGATCGAGGTATCGCTCCGATGGAGACGCGCAGACGGGCGCCTGACCGTCGTCGTAACCGACCGAAGCGGCCACGCCCTGCGGCTGCAAGCGAAGGGCAACAATGCGCTTGAGGTCTACTACCACCCGTTCGTATACGCGGACCGATCGGCGCTCGAGGATGCCGCATAGGACCGTCGGGCCGGCGCGCGTCCTGCTCGTCGAGGACGACAACTCGACCGGCGCTCCTCTCGCCGAGGGGTTACGGCGGGAGGGGTACGAGGTCTCGTGGGTGGACACCGGACAGGCTGCGCTCGAGGCGGAGGAGGCGGACATCGTGCCCCTCGATCTGCGTCTCCCCGACATCGACGGTCACGACGTCTTCCGGCGGCTACGCGAGCGTTCCTGTACCCCGATCATCATGCTGACTGGGAGGGCGAGCGAGATTGATCGGGTCGCCGGGCTCGAGCTCGGCGCCGACGACTACGTCACCAAGCCGTTCGGTTTTCGGGAGCTACTCGCACGGTGCGAGCGGTCATGCGACGAACTGGTCCCGCGCCGCCACGATTGATTCGGGCAGGGTCCTTGGAGATCGACCCGCGAGCACGTCGCGTCGTGGTCGAGGGGCGCGAGGTTGCGCTAACCCCGAAGGAGTTTGAGCCTGCTCGTACTGCTCGCTCGCCAACCCGGCACGGTCCTTTCACGTAACCAGATCCTCGCCGAGGTGTGGCAGACACGCTGGATCGGCAGCCAGAAGACGATCACCGTCCACCTTGTCGCCCTGCGCCGGAAACTCGGCGATCGCGCCCGGATCGAAACCGTTCGTGGCAACGGACTCCGATTTCGCCTCCTCGAATAGAGACGAGCCCTACGCAGGTCGAAGAGCTGCCCGCGGCAGTTCCGCAAGGCGGTTCAGGGCTGTCACGGATGCTTGCGGGAACGCCTCTGATTAGGTTCGGAAGGCTATGGGCAGCGGTGTCACCGGAGCACCGTCGAGCGCGGCGTCGGCGAACGGAGCAGCCAAGAGTGGGCCGCGCGAGAGACCGCTGCCGGGCCGTCGCGAGCTGTTCGCGTTGGCTGCGGTGCTCGCAGCCACGGTGGTGACGGTGGCCGCCGCGATCGCCGGGTTGACGCGCACGGCTGTCCCGGTGCAGCCGTCACTGCCCACGGTCAGCCAGATCGTCGGTCCGGCGCCGGCACCACCGCCGAGAGTCGAGCCGGGAGACTGATGCGCACGATCTGGGCAACCGCGCTTTCGGTCTGGGCCCTCGCGGCCGCCGTCGCATTCCTTGCCTGGACGCGCCAGCAGCCGGCCCCTTCCGGCTCGTCACAGTCGATACCCGGCGCCGTGATCGTGAAGGGGAAGAACGGCACGAGCCGCCTGGTCGTCGTCTCGGGTACAGGCTCGACGGCGACGCACGCGACGACGCGCACGTCGCCAGTCCCGGCGGGATGACCGGCGTCGTCGCTTCCGGGATGCCGGTCGCATGGCTGATCGCCCGCGCGGCGGGACTGGTCGCGTTCGCGCTCCTGACCGTGTCCGTCACTCTCGGGCTGATGATGAGCACAAGGCTCCTGAAGCCGGCGGTTCAAAAGGATCTTCTCGGCTGGCACCAGACGCTGATCTGGATGGGTCTTTCGATGCTCGTCCTCCATGGTGTAGCGATCCTCCTCGACCCGGTGATGCGCTTCGGGCTAACCGCCGTGGTCATCCCGGGAACGGCGCCATGGCGGCCGATCACGGTGGCGGCCGGTGTCGTCGCGGGCTATCTGATGCTCGCGCTCGCCCTCTCCTTCCGGGTGCGGCGTCGGATCGGCCAGCGCCGCTGGCGCCTCCTTCACTACGCATCGTTCGCCGCCTTCTTCCTCGCCCTCGGCCACGCGCTCCACGCAGGCACCGACCTGACGGGAAACACCGGTCTGGTCTTCGCGGCGATCGCCGTGCTACCGATCCTGTGGCTCACCTTCGCTCGCATCCTTCCGCGTCCGGCACGCCCTGTTCCATCGGCGAGGGCCGCGCTGCCGACCGAGGCGCCAGTGCGGTCGGTGCCGCAGCGTGACCAAGCACCCCGAAAGGTGGTCGCGGCATGATCGGCGCCCGCCTCGTGCGGGAGCGATTCCGCGCGATGGGCACCGACTGCGAGGTGGCAGTCACGGCGACCCGTGCCGACGAGACGCGGGCGCGACGAGCCCTGGCGGCCGGTCGGGGCGAGGTCGAGTCCTGCGAACGGGTGCTCTCCCGCTTCGAGAAGCGCAGCGATCTCTCACGCCTGAACCGCGCCCACGGTGACTGGGTCAAAGTCGACCAACGGCTGATCGAGGCGCTGGGCATCGCGCTTCGGGCGCGTGAGGAGACCGGCGGGAGATTCGACCCGACGATCCTCCCAGCGCTCGCCGCCGCCGGTTACGACCGCTCGTTCGAACAACTGGACGAGCGACCACCCTTTCGGGCAACCGAGTGGCGGCCGTGGGCGGAGATCGAAATCGACAGCATCGGCTCGCGCGCACGGATCGAGAGCGGAGCGGCCGTCGACCTCGGCGGCATCGGCAAGGGCTTCGCCGCCACACGTGCCCTGTGGGCCATGCGCGAGGCCTGGCTGGAGGTCCCAGGTGGGCTGGTCGATCTCGGCGGTGACATCGCCGTCTGGGGCCAGACCCCTGAAGGCCGCCTCTGGCGCCTCGCGGTCGCCGACCCCCGAATGCTCGGAGCCAGCATCGGGACGATCGCGGTCGAGGACGGGGGCGTCGCCACGTCCGGGCGCGACCGGCGCCGCTTCGGCCCGGGCCGGCGGCTCCATCATCTGATCGACCCAGCAACGGGCACTTCCGCCACAGTAGGGCCGCTAACCGTCACCGTCGTCGGACCGGACGCCGCCCAGGCCGAGGCGTACGCCACAGCGCTCGCCGTCACACCACCGTACGACGCGAACAGCTACCTCAGCGCACGGCCCGAGCTGGCCGCGCTCATCGTCCCCTGCGAAGGCGAGCCGATTGTCCTCGGCGATCTGCCGCTCGTAACCGATCTGCAGCGCGCGGAGGTGATCGCATGAAGGCGGTCGTGTCGACGATCCGGCCACCTGGTCGTGTGTGCGGTCGGCGCATTCTCAAACTCGTCACGGCCGCCGCGATCGTGGGTGCGGCATCAGGGTGCGGTGGAGGCGGCAGCGGGACGAGCGGAATCCCGAGCGGGAAGCAATCGGCCGCCGACTTCGTGCGCCGGATCACCACCGAGTTCTCCCGTGGTCAGGCGGGGCGTCTCTGGGACGAGCTCCTCCCGGCCGACCAGCACGTCGTAACTCGAGCGCGCTTCGTCGAATGCCAGCAAAACGAGGGCTTTGACCTGAAGAGCATCAAAGTCCTCGAAACCTACGTCGACCCGGTCTATGTCAACGGGAAGACCATCCCAGCCAAGGCCGTCAGCGTTCGGGTGACTTCCGAGAACGGTGTGACAACCGCGACCATGCACGCTGTCTCGGTGAACGGCAGCTGGCGATGGGTCCTCCAGCCAGTCGATCGGGCGAAGTACAGGAAAGGAACCTGCCCGAGCACTGGCTGACGATCCGGGGCACTACTCACGCTCGAGGCAGGCATGGCATCGGCAGCAGCGCTCCGGGATACCAGGCCTCCCGCATCTGCGGATTTTCCGGGACCGATCGGTGCACTTACCGACGCGATGGGCCGTGCCACGCGCTCTCATTGGCACATGGCCGATTCGGTCGTTGTTGTCGGCAACGGCGTTTCCGGGTATGCGTGCGCTGCTCGGCTCGCCGAGCGGGGAGTGCCCGTGGTGATGATCGGTCCGGGCTTGCCGCACGATCGACCGCCTCTTTCCAAGCGCGCGCTCCTGACCGGCCGCGTGCCGCTGCTCGCCGACGCGGACAAGCTCGCCGAGCGAGGCATCGAGCACGTCGACGGGGTCGTGACCGAGTACGACCTCGACCGTCGCCGCCTCACCGTGAGCCGGTCGTCTGGGACTCCGCTCGAGATCGAGGCGCCGACACTCGTCTGGGCGACCGGCCTACGCTACCCGAGGCCGCCGGTTCCCGGGCTCGACCAGGCCGACGTGAACACGAACGCGGCAGGGCTTGCCTCGCTCGTTCGAAAGCTGGCCCTTCCGCGCAGGCGCGTTGTCGTGGTCGGCGCCGGGCTGATTGGCGCCGAGACCGCGGCGACGCTCGCGGCGGCGCACGACGTAACGATCCTCGATAGGAACAACCGGCCGCTCGCACGGTTCCTTCCACTCGTGTCCGACGCCGCCCGCGCTGCGCTCGACAGGCTCGACGTGCGCTTCCTCGGCTCGTGCAAGATCGAGTCCGCGAGCTTCGACGTCACTCACGCCGTCGTGCACACGTCCACGCACGGCGACCTTCGCTGCGACATCGTCGTCTCAGCGGCCGGCTTCCGTTCTAGCCTCCCATCCGAACTCGCGGGCACCGACGAGAAGGCGCTGACCCTGCCGGCCGATGAGCGCCTGCGCGTGATCGGCCACGAGCGTCTCTGGGCGTGCGGCGACTGCGTCTCCTTCCCGCACCCGCGCTGGGGTCGCATCGGCATCCCCCACTGGGATCATGCGCTCTGGAGTGGCCGCCACGCCGCCGAATCGATCCTCGGGTCGACCACGCCCTACGCGCGCGAGCCCTACTTCTTCAGCGACATCGGTCCTCTCCGGATTCAGCAGGTCGGTGTCGTCGAAGCCGCGGCCGAATGGCAGGAAGACGACGGACTCCTCGTCGGTCGGGAACCAAGCGGCGAGCCCGCCTGCGTGCTTCTGATCAACGAACCGACACGCCTGCTCGAGGCCCGCCAGCTCGTCGCCTCGGCCGCTGTTCGATGACCTACCACCACACACACCCCAGGAGGGCATCAACATGCTCGTACACGTGACCGTCGATCCGGATGCCTGCATCGGCTCAGCCGAGTGCGTTGCGCTCGACCCAGAAGCGGTCGAGCTCGACGAGCACGGCACTGCCCGCCTACTCGTCGCCGAGCTCGAAGAAGAGCGCGCCACGCAACTCTGCGACGTCTGCCCGATAGGAGCGCTCTCGATCGCCAGGCAGTAGCGCCGACCTTCGACGGCGGTCAAACGCGGGAGGACTGGTTCGAGCCGGCTGTGCGCGTGGAGAATCGCCGCAGCTTCAGTTCTCCTGATCCGAGCTCAGGCCGGGTGTCGCCCGGCTCGCTCGTGCCCGCGTCGTGCGGTACCTCTACGGTGTCCCGATCCCGACGGACGAGGGCCCGCCGGCCCAGCAGCTCGAGCAGACGTGGGCGGCCCGCTGGAGCTGGCCGGCACTCCCTAGACCGAGCGGTCGCCCCTTCGAATTCTCCTCGGTGGACCCGTGTTCGTCGCAAGCTGGACTCGCGTTGGGTCTGGGACGCAAAACGGACACTCCAGAGAGAGAACGTCCGTCCACAACGTCCACTCCAAGCGATCCTCGATCAGCCGGCTACGCAGGACAAACGTGCCCGCGCGTGCCCGCTGTTCCCCCGGTCTGAGCATGTCTCGTAATGAAGGGGTCCGCGGTGCCGAGCAGCGTCGAGCGACCGCCGCCGGATACCACGGCTTCGTTGCCCAGGGTGTACACATAGACGAGTCGGTCGGGCATATGCCTGGCGTTGTACAGCGGGTCTCGAGCGGGCCGGGAACAAGCTCGAGCCAGACCGACTGCTCGGCGGGTGTATGGCCAGGCTCACGGCGCTAGCGGAATACGAGCAGCCCTGCTCTCGGCTTCTGCCCTAGTAGCCGGTTTGCCTCTCGCTTCGTAGTGCGTGAGAGTGCTCCAAAAAGTGCTCCAAGCCGCCCCGGATCACCGGGGCGGCGCAGCCTCCTGAAAAGGAAAAGTGCTGTTTTGCAGCCCCTTTCGAGACGGGAGCGACGGGACTCGAACCCGCGACCTCCGGCGTGACAGGCCGGCGTTCTAACCAACTGAACTACGCCCCCGGGCGACCGACAGTCTACCGGCCTTCTCGTGCCCCCCATCGAGTGAGCACCGCGTTCGGGTGATCGGCCGTAAAGCTCCGTGGAGTCGCTGCCGATGGAAGGTGCGAACTCCTTCGACCGAGAGACTAACGGCAACGTTTCCGGACGAGCAGGGGGTCTGCAAGCGGCGGGCTTCGGCCCGCCGCTTTGCGTTCGAGGACCGCCCGGGCAAGCCGAACGACGGCGTTCGCGAGGACATGACCCGGCGGAACAGGCGACCCGTCGAGACGATGCCGAAACGGCTCAACGCAGTCGGCCCTGTCGCTGTGTAGTATCCGCCACCCAGCAGGTGAGCCGGAGGTTCTGCGGCCGGCTCTCGACGTGTCGAGGTAGGTCAGCGAAACGCATGTTGCCCGTCCCGCCAAGCGCGAAGAAAGCCGAGGTACCGTGCTCACCGTAGACATCTCTCTCCCGGAGGTCGAGGAGCTTCACAAGCTCGTCCAGGATGGTCTCGAGAAGGGCGTTCTCACGTACGACGAGATCGTCCAGGGCCTCGAGGAGGTCGAGCTCACGAAGGAGCAGGTCGAGGACTTCTACACGTACCTGATCGACCACGGGATCGAGCTCGTCGAGGGCGAGCAGCACAAGCATCCGCCGCACGAGCAGCAGCCGCTCGTCGAGGAGGACAAGGCGACGCCGAAGCTCGACCTCTCTGTCGAGCCGTCGCTCGACTCGCTGCGCCTCTACCTGCGCGAGATCGGCAAGGTGCCGCTTCTGACCGCCGACCAGGAGGTGTATCTGGCCAAGCGGATCGAGCGCGGGGACATGGAGGCGAAGCGGCAGATGACCGAGGCGAACCTGCGACTCGTCGTCTCGATCGCAAAGAGCTACCTGGGTCGCGGCCTCTCGTTCCTCGACCTGATCCAGGAGGGCTCGCTCGGCCTGATCCGTGCGGTGGAGAAGTTCGACTACCGGAAGGGCTACAAGTTCTCGACGTACGCGACCTGGTGGATCAGGCAGGCGGTGACACGCGCGATCGCCGACAAGGCGCGGACGATCCGGATCCCGGTGCACATGGTCGAGAAGCTGAACAAGGTCGTCCACATCGAGCGCCAGCTCGTGCAGCGGCTCGGGCGCGAGCCGCGGCCCGACGAGATCGCGGTCGAGCTCGACCTGACGACGGGTGAGGTGCGCGAGATCCTGCGCATGGCCCAGCACCCCGTCTCGCTCGAGAAGCCGATTGGCGAGGAGGAGGAGTCGGAGCTCGGCGACTTCGTCCAGGACGACCTCGCCGAGTCCCCGTACGACTCGGCCACGCTGTCCCTGCGGCGCGAGGACATCGAGCGAGCGCTTGGCTCTCTTCCCGACCGTGAGCGGAAGGTGATCGAGCTTCGCTTCGGGTTGAACGGCGAGCCGCCCTGCACGCTCGAGGAGGTTGGCCGTGCTTTCGGAGTGACGCGCGAGCGGATTCGCCAGATCGAGAACAACACGCTGAAGAAGCTCGAGTCGCTCCCGGAGGCCCAGGGCCTCAAGGACTGCATCTAGAAGCGTGGGGGAAACCATGTTTCCCCCACGAGCCCCCTTCTTTCTGAGTTGACGCGTTGCGCGGGTGGCTCCGCCGGGCCAAGCCCGGCTGCGCCGACGGGGCTCGGTGCCTGGCACCGGTGTCAGCCGACTAATACCTCGATCTAGGCGGCGCGGCGGCCGGGCGTTGCTGCATTGCGCTCGCGCTCCGCGAGCACGACGACCAGGAGCGAGACGATACGGGCGTCGAACTGGGTACCCGCGCACGCGCGTAGCTCTTCCACGGCCGCCTCGGGTGCAACGGGCAGCCGGTATGGCCGGAAGGTCGTCATCGCTGTGTACGCGTCGGCGACCGTGATGATCCGGGAGAAGAGGGGGATGTCCTCGCCGGCGAGCCCGTCGGTGTAGCCCGTGCCGTCCCAGCGCTCGTGCGTCGCCCTGACGATCTCGGCGATCCGCCCGAGCGCCGGCGCGGCGGAGAGGATCCGCTGGCCGACGAGCGTGTGCTGCTTGATCAGCGTCCACTCCTCGACTGTGAGCGGCCCCGGCTTGCGCAGGATCGCGTCCGGGATCGCGAGCTTGCCGACGTTCTGCAGCTCGGCCGCCAGCTTCAGCTCCTCGAGGTCCGCGGCCGAGAGGCCGAGGTGCTCGCCGATGGCGACCGAGAGGTCGGCGACCGCACGGACGTGGGCGTAGAGGCTCGGCTCGCGCTCGTAGAGCGCCTGGAGCAGGAGCTCGTGGGGCTGGCTTCTCCCGAGAGCAGCCGACCGCTTCTGTGCGTAGAGCCGCTGGTCGGCGACGCGCAGCGCCTCCGATGCGGTCGCGGCTTCGTGGGGCAGCCGGGCGACGCCGTAGGCGGTGCCGACATCGAAGCCACCGCCGGTCTCGCTCAGCGCAGCGGCGGTCACCGCGATCAGCTCCTCGATCGCGTGTTCCGGAACCGCGGCGAGGACGCAGAACTCGTCTCCTCCGAGCCGGTACGACCTGCCGAGCGATGCGGCTGCGTCGGCCAGCCTCCTGCCGAGGCGGACGAGCAAAGCGTCGCCGGCCACGTGCCCGAAGGTGTCGTTGTAGTGCTTGAACCCGTTGAGGTCGAAGAGCACGAAGACGTGAGGTTCCGAGCCGAGCCGATCTTCGAGCGCCCGGTCGAGGTCTTCGATCAAGCGGCGCCTGTTGCCGAGCCCGGTCAAGGCGTCGGTCACGGTCTGCTCCCGCATCCGCTCGACGTTCCTCGTGTTCTCCCGGAACGTGAGAACGGCGCGAATCCCGACGGCGACCAGGGTAAGGCCGCCGAGCACTCCTGCAAGTGGGTTCAGGCGGTGGAAGTGGTCGGTGGCGAAGATGCCGATCGTCACGAGGCCACAGGCCAGGGACGCTCCGAGAAGCGGCTTCCCCTCGAGGTCGCTCTCGACGCTGCGTCCCGGCGCCTGCCAGGCGGCCCACGCGAGCAGCAGCATCGAGGCTGGCCACAGCGCATCCCAGATCCTGCCTTCGACGTATGTGCCCGTTCCCGACTGGAACAGGTAGATGGCATCCGCAGTGGCTGCCAGGAGCAGACCCGCACCGAGCACGGTCCACGTTCGGCCCCGTCCCGAGTTCGTGATCGTGAAGACGCCCGCAACGAAGCCGAGCAGCAGCGTGTCGCCGATCGGGTAGGCGAGATTCGTGGCAACGACGCCGACGCTTCCGTTCGTCGTCTCGGCGACGGTCTCGACGAGTACGGCGGCGCCCACCGCAGAGGCTGCGAGCGCCGCCGTCACGCCGTCGAACCAGAGGCTCTTGTCGACGTGCGGGACGCGCGCGCGTACGAGCAGGATCAATGCGACGTAGCAGCAGGGGTAGAACGCGAGGTAGAAGACGTCCGTCATCGACGGGACCGGTGGATTGCTCCCGTAGACGAAGTCCCAGCACACGTCGCCGACGGTCCACAGGCCGATCCCGATCGTGAGCGCGAGCCAGGCGGCGCGTTCTCCGGGCACCAGCAGGCTGCGGGCGAGGGCTCCGGCGAAGGCGAGGACGAGGAGTCCGTCGTAGAACCACGTGGTGAAGAAGCGGTCGATCCCGTCGCCACCGAAGCCCGACGCGGCGTGCACGGCGAAGAGAACAAGACCTGTGATCGCGAGCGTGGCGTACGCGTAGCGCAGTCGGTCGGCGGAAGTGGTGTTCACGATTCGGACCTTCCTCATTCGGCTTCGGTATCGGCGAAGCCTCGGCCGCGCTTGATCGGTGGGCGCTTGACCTCCTCCTTACCTCGTCATTGCCGCCGCTTCGCCTCGCCTGCCGATGCTCACCGACGACCGAGGAAAGGGAGTGTTCGAAACGATGGGCAGGTATGCAGGTCGCATTGCACTCGCCGTCGCCGGGCTGGCGCTCGTCGCAACCCTGGCCGTTTCGGTGGCTCTCGCAGCCGGGCCGGGAACGGTGCGCGTACGAGGCGCCAACCCGTTCGCCGGCGTCAACTTCGTCAGCGTGTGCGGTTTCAGCCACCGGGCCATGGACGACCCGATCGTGCACTCCGGCCAGCCTGGGGCGTCGCACGACCACAGCTTCGTCGGCAACCTGTCGACCGACGCGTTCTCGACGCTCGAGTCGCTGCAGGGTGCCGGATCCACATGCCAACGGCCGGCGGACGAGGCTGGCTACTGGCTGCCGACGCTCGTCGTCGACGGGCAGCCGGTGAATCCGCTCGGGGCGACCGTCTACTACCGGCGCAACACGGTCTCGGAGGTTCATGCCTTCCCGGCAGGCCTGAAGTTGATCGCGGGCGACTCGAAGGCGACGAGCCCGCAGGGGAAGCGAATCACCTTCTGGAACTGCGGTGCTGAAGGCGGCGCCCCGGTGTCCGACGAGCCGCCAGCCTGTCCGAGCGACCGGGGCGAAGAGCTTCGTCTCCACGTCAACTTCCCGAGTTGCTGGGACGGAACGAGCACCGACAGCGCGGATCACAAGAGCCATGTGGTCTATCCGGCGAAGCAGGTCTGCCCCGACGACCATCCGGTCGCGGTGCCGGCGATCACGATCATCTATCGCTATCCGGTGTCGGGCGACCACGAGTTCGCGCTCGCCTCGGGAGGGGTCTACTCCGCCCACGCGGACTTCTTCAATGCCTGGATCCAGCGGCGGCTCACGGAGCTCGTCAACCTCTGCCTGAACGGGCTCCAGCACTGCGGGCGGGGCGCCTGATGAGCACCGCGTAGTTTCTCAGGGACGATGGGGTGGAAGCCGGAGGCCGCCGACGAGGCGGCCTCCGTGTCGGTCCGACGCCCACCTCCGGGCCGGACGGTCAAGCGGTGCTGCCCGAATGCCGACAACGGGAGGAAATGACCCCCGTCCGGTCCGATCTGCCGAGGCCTCCTCGTCTCGTTCTGCGTGTCGCTGTCACCTCTGCGATCGCGCTGCTCATCTCCTGCGCTGCGATGGTCGCCTACACGAGCCGCTGGGCTCTCGGGCGAGCCGAGGCTGCCGCCAGCGATCACACGCGGTTCGTGGCACGCTCGGTCCTGCCCGGTGGTGTTCTGGCATCCGACTTCGCGAAGCCCGTGGGGCCGGCACGGCAGGCGGCTCTCGACGCGTTCTTCACACGCTCGGTGCTGTTCGACGGAGCCCTGCGAGTAAAGCTGTACTCGCCGGGCGGGCTGATCACCTACTCGAACGCCCACGACGTGATCGGGACGAGACCCGGGGAGGGTGCGGTCGCGGCCGCGCTTCGGCACGGCGTGGCCACCGACGTCACGCACCTCGAGGAAGAGAATCCGGCGGGCGAAGACGCCGGCAAACCCAATCCGAAGGTGCTCGAGACATACACACCAGTCTCGATCGGCGGGCGCCAGGTCGGCGTGCTCGAGATCTACCAGGACTACGGACCGGTCGCGGCCGCGGCGTCGTCTTCGACGTGGCCGGTGGCCATCGTTCTCGCCGTCGTGCTGCTTGCCTTCTACGGGTCGCTCTTCCCCATCCTGCGCCGCGTCACGAAGCGCCTCCGCAGGCATGTGGAGGAGATGGAGCACCAAGCGCTACACGATCACCTCACGGGTCTTCCGAACCGTGTTCTGTTCCGGGACCGTCTCGACCAGGCGCTGCACGTGGCCAAGCGGACGCCCGGAGAGGTGGCCGTCATGCTCCTCGACCTCGACCGTTTCAAGGAGGTCAACGACACGCTCGGGCACGAGAGTGGTGACGCGCTGCTGCGGGAGGTCGGTCAGCGGCTCGGCAAGAGCCTCCGAGCGGGGGACACCGTCGCGCGCCTGGGCGGGGACGAGTTCGCCGTTCTCGCGTCCGGTCTCGACAACGCGGACGCGGCGGTCGTCGTCGCCCGCAAGCTCCGCAACGCCGTCGAGTGGCCGTTCACGCTCCGCGGCCTCACCCTCGAGGTCGAGGCCTCGATCGGAATCGCGCTCTTCCCCGATCACGGTACGGACGCCGACACGCTCCTCCGCCACGCCGACGTGGCCATGTACCTGAGCAAGGAGGCCCATTCCGGCGCCGAGGTCTACTCGCCGGAGCGCGACGTCTACTCCCCCGACCGGCTCAAGCTCCTCGGCGAGCTCCGCCGCGCGATCGAGCAGAACGAGCTCGTCCTCCACTACCAACCCAAGGTCAGTCTGCGCTCCTGCGAGCTGATCGGCTTCGAGGCGCTCGTCCGCTGGAGCCATCCCGAGCAGGGGCTGCTCACTCCCGATCGCTTCATCCCGTTCGCCGAGCACACGGGGTTGATCAAGCCGCTGACGAGATATGTGCTCCGGCAGGCGGTTGCCCAGTGCGTCGAATGGGAGAAGCAGGGGCTCAACCTGACCGTCGCCGTCAACCTCTCGGGCCGAGACCTGCTCGACCTGAACCTCCCGGAGGACGTCCAGTCGATCCTGGTCAACGCCGGTCTCGATCCCCGCAGGCTCGAGCTCGAGATCACCGAGAACACGATTCTCACGGATCCGGTGCGGACGAGAGCGATCCTCGAACGGTTGAAGAGCCTCGGTCTGCGGCTCGCGATCGACGACTTCGGGAGCGGCTACTCCTCGCTCGGCTACCTGAAGCGTCTTCCGCTCGACGTGCTGAAGATCGACAAGTCGTTCGTGCTTGGGATGTTGCGAAACGACGACGACAGCGCGGCGATCGTCCGCTCGACCATCGACCTGGCCCACAACCTGGGGCTCCAGGTCGTCGCCGAGGGAGTCGAGACCGAGCAGGTCGGCTCCGTCCTGACGACGCTGCACTGCGACGCCGCGCAGGGCTACTACTTCTCGCCGCCGCTCGAGGCTGCCGACGTCGCCAAGTGGGCGGCCGAGATCAACGTGCTGCGCACTGCCGCTCTGTCCCAGCTCTCGGCCTAAGCCGCGCCTACGTGAGGAACGCGCTCACGAGCGCGAACGTTGTCTCGAGCTGCTCGGCCTGGGGGATGTGGCCGCACTCGTCGATGATCTCGACCCGGCAGCCCGCGATTCGTCGACCGAACTCCTCGGCGTATGCGACCGGGACGAGTCGATCCTGCTTTCCCCAGATGACGAGCGACGGGATCTCGATCCGGTGTAGACGCTTGGCGAGACCCTTGTCGGGCACCGGCCAGACGAACTTGGCCGTGCAACCCGTCGCCCACACCGAGCGCGCGATCGCCGCCATCGCGGCCTCGGGATCGTCGGGTGGCGCCAGAACCGCCTGAGCCACCTCTCCCGCTGGATCGTGGAAGAGGAGGCCGGGAAGCTCCTCGGCTGCCGCCGCGACCCAGTTCACGACCGGCGCGTCGTCGAGCCAGAGCCCGATCGGGTCCAGCGCGACCAGCCGGCTGAAGAGCCCGGGGAAGCCTGACGCGAGCTCGCACGCGAGCATGCCGCCGAACGACGACCCGATCACGGCGGCGTTTCCAAGCTCCAGTCGTCGCACCGCTTCCTCGTACAGGAGGACGAGGTCCCAGAGGTCGTCGACCTCGCGGATCGCGCCCGGGTCGCCGACGGCCGTTCCGGGCACCTCGGGCGCATAGACCGTATGCCGCTCGGCGAGCCGGTCGAGGAACGGGTCCCACGTCAGCCCTGGAGCCGGATGCAGGTACACGACGGCGGGTCCGCTCCCGGCCACGTTGACGCGAAGGTCGACTCGGCCGTCCCAGACGGGCACGACCCGATTCTCGAACTTCGCCGTTTCCGCTCCCTCTCCCACGATCAGACTCCGACCGCTTCCGAGCTCGGCGTCTGCTCGGCGACTCCGGTCGGCCACCAGTCGTTCTCCCAGGTCTCGGATCCCCAGATTCCCTGGAGGTGGGGCAGCACCTCCTCGGCGAAGAGGTTGATGTTCTTGAGCGTCAGCTCGTGCGGCATGCCGCCCATCTGCAGCATCACGAGGAGGTTGCCGATCCGGAACCGCTCCACGAAGGCCGTGATCTGATCCCGCACCGTGGCGGGGCTGCCGGCGATGACCGACTGCGCGTCGGCGAGCTCCTTGAACGTCGCGTGCTTCAGCGTCGCAGCGATGCCGAAGTCACCCGGATCGCGCAGCATCGCCTCGACGCCACGGATGTCGACGTAGCCCGGCAGGCCCATGTAGTGCAATGGGACCGAGCCCGGCCCCTGGCGGAACGCGGACTCGACGTAGCGCCCGTACTCCTGCTCTGCTCGCTCGTCGGTCTCGGACACGACAACGTTCTGGACGAAGGCGACCCGGTAGGGGTTCCGGGGCTTGCCGTGCTCGTCCGCCATCGACCAGAAGCGGTTGAAGATGCGCTCGGCCGTGAGCGTCGGCCCGAACCAGCTCAGGTAGACGAAGGCGTAGCTCCGCTCGAGCGTCCAGGCCATCGTCCCCGGAGTGCCTGAGCCCGGAACCCAGATCGGAGGGCGGGGCTTCTGGAGGGGTCGCGGCCACGAGTTCACGACCGAGTACTGGGAAAACTTGCCGTTCCAGGTGAACGGCTCGGTCGCCGTCCACGACTTCATCAGCAGGTCGTGCCCCTCGCGGTAGCGATCCCTCGTCTCGATCGGAGCGATCCCGTTGTTGATGTTGGCGTCGTAGCTCAGCCCGACAGGGAGCCCTGCCACGAGACGACCGCCGCTCAGGCAGTCGAGCATCGAGTACTCCTCGGCGATGCGAAGCGGCTCGCGCGTCTTTCCGAGCGAGCGCCCGAGGACGATGAGGGCTGTGTCGCGGCCTTCCTCGCGAATCGCGTTGGCGAGGACGGCAGCTGGAAGGTTCGGGTTCGGGGTCATGTCGTACGACGTCTGCCCGTGCTCGGTGACGGCGACCCCGTCGTATCCCGCTCGGAGCCCGACCAGGAGCTCGTCCATGAACCAACGGTAGGAGTCGTACAGTCGACTGTTGCCGACGAGCTCCTCGTACGGTGTCGTCACGACGGACGACGCGTAGCGGTTCTCGAAGTCGGCAGGCATGAAGCGGTAGGGGGCTTGCTGGAAGAGGCTGACCTTCATCCAAGAACCTCCGCAGGGTGGAAAGCCGACACGACTGGGCGAGACGGGCGCCAGCATGCGCACCCGAAAGGAGCGCGATTGTATTGGATCCTGTGTCTTCCCGCCGGCGCGCGGGGTCCCGGACGCAGCGGTCTCGGGCGCAGCCGGAGGCTTGAACAGATGCTCACCGGCCCGGTGCCCGTTGGCGATCGATCGAAGGTGCGGGTTAAGCACGGCTGCACGGGGCGAAGAGCGTGACAGGCGACTCAAACGAGCGCGTGAACATTGTTAGGAGTTGATGTTCAGCGGGACTTGACACAAACCAACCGGACGTCATACCGTCGTACCTATATCTGCCATGTCGGTACCGATGAGTCGTCTGACCGGCTCAAAAGGAGGAGGACGAATATGAAGTCACGGCGCATGACTGTGCCGGTGCTCGTAGGCCTTGTGGCGAGCATCGTCGCGTTCGCGGCGTACGCCGGAATGGCCGCGGGCGCATCGAAGGCGAAGTACAACGTCTACTTGTCCTACTACAACTCGAGCCCGTACGGGATCGCGCAGAAGAACGGCGCCGAGCAACAGGCCAAGGCGTCCGGCGTCAGCATCACGTCGGCCACCCCCAACAACGACCCGCACCTGCAGCAGACGCAGCTGCAGGATGCGATCACGACCGGCAAGTACCAGGGGATGATCATCGCGGCGCTCGACGGTCACGGTCTCGCTCCGACGATCAAGCAGGCGGTGGCGAAGGGGATCAAGGTCATCGTCGTCGACTACACGCTGGGCACCCTGAACCAGACGAAGATCCTGAGGCCGACGCCCGGCCTGATCTCGACCGTCGGCCAGGGGCTGCGCGAGCAGATCACCGGCTGGGGCCGACAGCCTGAAGGTGGCCTGCGCGGTCAAGGTCGGCAAGGGCAAGCCGTGCTCGGTCGTGGTCATGTACGGCCTGGCCAACTACCCGACCGACGCCTACCGGACCGGCGTGCTGAAGACGATGTTCGCGACGGGGCCGATCAAGCTGCAGTTCACGCCGCCCGGGATCTACGACCAGGCGACGGCGCAGAAGGTGACGCTCGACTACTTCCAGACGAAGCCGAAGGTCGACGTGTTCGGGACGTTCGGCGACCAGATGAACGCCGGCGCCGACGTCGCCTTCAAGCAGCTCGGGCTCAAGCCGGGCAAGGACTTCCTCGAGGTCGGCTTCGGCAATACGAAGCAGGGCGTCGGGTGGATCAAGTCCGGCCTCTGGTTCGCCGCGGGGGCGTACTACCCGACGCGATTTCGAAGGTCTCCGTCAAGACGCTCGTCGATGCCCTCAACGGCAAGAAGGTGCCGACGACGATCAACATCCTGCACCAGCCGGGGACGCCCTTGATCATCGACCAGGCGTTCCTCAAGACGCATCCGAACTTCAAGGCCGACTGGAGCCTGTAAGGGGTAACGGCCCCAGTCCATCCTCGAACTCACCGACGAGCCGGATGAGCAACGAACTGACATCGCCCATCCGGCTCGTCGGCATCAGCAAGCGGTACTCCGGGACGAAGGCGCTCGACGACGTCTCGCTCGACATCGTCGCCGGCACGGTGCACGCGCTCGTCGGCGCGAACGGGGCCGGCAAGTCGACGCTCGGCAAGATCGTCGGCGGGATCGATCCGGCCCGACGACGGCCAGATGGAGATCGACGGGCGGTCCGTCAAGTACGCGACGCCGAGCGACGCGCGCAAGGACGGGATCGCGCTGATCGCGCAGGAGCTGGCGCTCGTCCCGCATCTGACGGTGATGGAGAACGTCTTCCTCGGCGTCGAGCCGCGGCGCCGCGGGTTCGTCGCGCGGCGGCGGATGAAGCAGCAGTACGCGGAGCTCGTCTCGCGCTGGGGCTTCAAGCTCAACCGCGACGCGCTCGTCGGCGCGCTCCGCACCGCCGACCAGCAGAAGGTCGAGATCCTGCGGGCGGTCGCGTGCGAACGCGAGGGTGATCGTCATGGACGAGCCGACGTCGTCCCTCACGCACGTCGAGACGGAGACGCTGCACGAGATGATCCGGACCCTGGTCAGGCAGGGAACGACGATCGTCTACGTCAGCCACTTCCTCGACGAGGTGCTCGCGCTGTCCGACACGGTCACCGTGCTGCGCAACGGGCGCCTCGTCCGCACGGCGCCCGCGCAGCGAGGAGACGGAGTCGAGCCTCGTCGCAGGGATGTTCGGCGCCGCGGTCGAGGCGGAGCATTTCGAGAAGCCGGAGCGTACCGGCACGACCCCCGTCGTCTTCGAGGCGCGCGGGCTGCGCCGCGAAGGCGTCGTCAACGACATCTCCTTCACGATCCACGAGGGCGAGATCGTCGGCCTTGCCGGGCTCGTCGGCAGCGGCCGCACCGAGCTGGCGCGCGCGATCGTGGGCGCGGACCCTCTCGACGAGGGCACGATCGTCGTCGACGGCAAGGAGTGCCGGGTCCGCTCGCCGCGGGACGCGATCGACGCCGGCGTGGCGTTCTTGCCGGAGAGCCGGAAGAAGGACGGGCTGTTCATGGAGCTCTCGCTCGCCGCGAACACGACCTTCACGCACATGGAGACGGTCTCGAAGCGCGGCTTCCTGCGGCCGCTCGCAGAGCGGTCGAAGTCCCGGGCGCTGCTGCAGGCGCTCGTCGGTCCATCCGCCGTCTCCCGCGGCCCGGGTCAACAGCCTCTCGGGCGGAAACCAGCAGAAGGTGCTGTTCGCCCGCTGGCTCTTCCGGCAAGCCGCGGGTGCTGATCCTCGACGAGCCGACCCGCGGGGTGGACGTCGGAGCGAGGGCCGCGATCCACCGGCTGATCAACGATCTGGCCGGCGAGGGCGCCGCGATCCTGATGATCTCGTCCGA
Organism: uncultured Actinomycetes bacterium; assembly: GCA_963736045.1. Taxonomy (GTDB): domain Bacteria; phylum Actinomycetota; class Thermoleophilia; order Gaiellales; family Gaiellaceae; genus PALSA-612. The sequence goes on from CAVTNK010000002.1 coordinate 233,827, forward strand.
GCTCGAGGAGGTGCTCGGGCTGGCGCACCGGGTGCTGGTCATCCGGCGCGGGGCGATCGTCCGCGAGTTCCCGGCCGATCCGCCGCTGAGCGACGTGATGGAGGCGGCGTTCGGGCTGCCGGGGACAGCCGCGTGAGCACCGCGAGGCCGCACGCAGGCCCGAGCCGCGGCGAGCAGGCTGTCCGGCGCGGAGGGCCTGGCGCGCCTCCGCAACTGGCGGGACTTCCGCATTCGCGCGGAGCACATCCGCGACTACGGAGTCATCGTCGTCTTCATCGCGATGTTCGTGTTCCTGTCGTTCAAGTCGCCGGTCTTCCTGACGAAGGACAACCTGCTCAACCTCCTCTACTCCAACTCGGGGGTGGGCATCGCCGCGTGCGCCGTCACCCTGGTCGTGATCGGCGGGAACTTCGACCTCTCGCTCGGCGGGATCTACATCCTCAGCGCGCTGCTCGCAGCCTGGGCGGCCGTGCACTGGAACATCTGGCTTGCCTTCCCGGTCGCGCTCGCGGCCGGTGCCGCGATGGGGCTCATCAACGGACTCCTCGTCACGAAGCTCCGTGTCAACGCCTTCCTCGCCACCCTCGCCTCGGGCCTCGTCTTCTTCGGCATCGACAAGGCGATCAGCGGCGGGCAGGCGATCTACCCGGGGCCCGGGTCGGGCGGCTCGCAGCACGACGCGGACATCTGGACGTTCCTCGGCCAGAACAAGCTCGGCAGCGTGCAGTACGCAGTGATCATCTTCGTCGTCGTCGCGATCGTGCTCCAGATCGTCCTCGCGCGGACCGTCTTCGGCCGGCACATCTACGGGGTCGGCGGGAACCGCGATGCCGCCAGGCTGTCCGGTCTCAAGGTCGACCGGATCGTGATCACGACGTTCGTCATCGCCGGCTTCGCGGCCGGGCTCGCGGGGCTCATCGACTACTCGGCTCTGGGCGCAGGGCTCGCCGGGCGACCCGACGAGCCAGGCCATCGCCCTCACGGCGATCGCCGGCGTCGCGCTCGGCGGCACGAGCATCTTCGGCGGCGTCGGCTCCGTGTGGCGGACCGTGCTCGGGGTGATGATGCTCGGCCTGATCACGAACGGGTTCAACCTGCTCGGGGTGCCGGACTTCTACCAGGACATCGTCCGGGGAAGCCTGATCGTCGTCGCCGTCGCGCTCGGCGCCCTCGCCGAGCGTCGCTGAAGGGACGTTCGTGGCTGCGACGATCCCGACGACGTCCGAGCTGGTCGGGCGGGCGGCTGCGCTTCGGCCGCTGCTCGAGGAGAACGCCGGCGAGACGGACAGCCTTCGCCGCGTGGCCGAAGGAAACATCGAGGCGATCAGAGATGCAGGCCTCGCCCGGCTGATGGTGCCAAAGCGCTTCGGCGGCTACGAGACGGATTTCCGGACGATGCTCACGATCATCGAGGAGCTGGGGAAAGGCTGCGGCTCAACGGCGTGGGCCATGAGCCTCATCAACATCTGCGCGTGGCTCACCGGTCTCTACCCGGAGCGAACCCAGCAGGAGGTCTGGGGCTCGAACCCTGACGACGGCTGGGCCGCCGGCTCGCTCCAACCGAACGGGCAGGCTCGGCGGGTTGACAGCGGCTACGTCGTGAGCGGTCGCTGGCCGTGGTCGTCGGGCTGCCTGCATGCCCAGTGGGGTGTCGTCGGCACGCTGATCGTCGACGGGGCCGGGGAGGTCTCGGACCTGGGAATTGTCCTCATGCCGATCGAGGAGATGACGATCGAGGACACGTGGTTCGTGGCTGGCATGCGCGGCACTGGGAGCAACACGCTCGGCGCCGACGACGTCTTCGTGCCCGAGCACCGGTTTCTCTCCTATCTCCGCGCCTTCAAGGGCGACTACGGGAGCGAGCACAAGAACGAGGCCCTCTACCGGTCGGCGTTCGTGCCCGTGACGATTCTGATCCTGGTCGCGCCGCAGCTCGGCCTTGCAAGCGCCGCCCTCGAGCTCGTGATCGACAAGGCGCCGCAGCGTAAGGTCACCCATACCCATTTCGAGAAGCAGTCCGAGTCGACCGGCTTTCAGATGCAGCTCGCCGAGGCGGCGATCAAGATCGACAGCGCGCACCTCCATGCGTTCCGCGCCGCAGACGACGTGGACAGGGCGGCGGGACGCGGCGAGCTCCTCGACCTCGTCAGCCGGGCCCGGATCCGGATGGACTCGGCCATGGTCGCGCAGCTCTGCCAGGACGCGGTCGACCTGCTCGTCTCGGCGCATGGCGCATCGAGCTTCGCCGACACGAACGCGCTACAGCGGATCTGGCGCGACGTTCACGTCGCCAGCCGCCACGCGATCACGGGCTGGGCGGTGAACCTCGAGGTGTACGGCAAGGCGCTCCTCGGCGTCGAGCCGAACATCACGGAGCTGATCTGACCGAACCCGTCAGCCGGAAGCGGATCCTGACGCCAGCGCCTCGCTCGGCCACGAGCCGTCGGCGAGGAACCGGTGGGCGGCGATCGCGGCCGTCGTACCGTCGCCTGCCGCGCTGACCGCCTGCCCGGGGAAGCCGCGACGAACGGCTCCGGCGGCCAGCAGGCCGGGCAGCTCGGTGCGAAGCTCGCCGTCGGTCGAGACGGAGCCGTCCTCGTCCGGTGAGAGGCGGTCCTCGACGACCGAGGAGTTGGGCCGAAGGCCGACGTACGGGAAGAACGCGGCCACCTCGAGGTCCGACACTGCCCCCTTATCGAGATCTCGGGTCCTGATGCCCGAGACTTTGTCTGTGCCGAGGACCTCCTCGACGACGGTCCGGAAGCGGATCTCGATCCGTGGATGGTCGAGCGCGCGCTGCCGGTAGGTCGCCTGGGCCGAGAGGGCCTCGCCGCGATGAAGCAGGATCACCTCTCGCGACGGAGTCGGCGAGCGTCAGCTCTTCCTGGAGCGCGGAGTCTCCTCCACCGACGACGGCAACGACCTGATCGCGGAGCAGCGGCGCGTCGCAGCTCGCGCAGTGACTGACACCGCGGCCCTGGAGGTCTCGCTCGCCTGGGACGCCGAGCTCCTTCAGGTGCGCACCCGTGGCGAGGACGACGGCGCCGGCGACGAGGTCGCCCTGGGTCGTCGCGACGCTCCAGCGCCTGTCGAGCGGCTCGATGCTCGAGAGCTCGGCCATGCTGCACTCGGCGCCCGCTCCCTCCGCCTGCTCCTGTGCGATCGGGCAGAGGTCGTAGCCGGGGACGCCGTCCGGGAAGCCGGGCATGCCCTCGATCTTCTCGATGCTGAGGAGGAGCCCGCCCGGGACACCGCCCGTGAGGACGACCGTTCTCCGCCCGAGCCGGGCGCTGACGAGACCGGCGGTCAGCCCGGCGATGCCACCGCCCGCGACCACCACGTCGTACTCCTCAGGCATGGTGCGAGTCTAGCCCTGCAGGCAGGCGCGCCCACTCGCATACACTCGGCGGCTTGCGCGTCACCCTCAACGTCAACGGCGAGCGCCACGAGCGGGAGATCGCTCCCGATCGCCGGCTCGTCACTGTCCTGCGTGACGACCTCCAGCTTCACGGGACGAAGATCGGTTGCGCAGAGGGGGCATGCGGCGCGTGCGCGGTACTGCTCGACGGGCGGGCGGTCAACTCCTGTCTGCTGCTGGCAGCGGCGGCGGAGGGACACGAGATCGTGACGATCGAAGGGCTGTCGAGTGGCGGTCCCACACCGCTCCAGCAGGCGTTCGTCCAGGAGGACGCACTTCAGTGCGGGTACTGCACGCCGGGCCAGATCGTGTCGGCGACGGCGCTCCTCGAGCGGTCCTCGTCGCCGAGCGTCGAGGAGATCCGCACGGCGATGGTCGGCAACATCTGCCGCTGCGGGGCCTACCCGAAGATCGAGCGCGCGATCCTTCGGGCGGCTGCGGGCTCATGAGACGTCCCGTCCCAACCTCGCGCGACTGCCCGTTCCTCGGGCGCCGCTGGCAAAGGATGCGACACATCCTGCCGCCAGCGGCGTCAGGCGCCGGCGGAGGCCGGCTCCGCCGGCCGGGAGCCGACGCCGGCGAGGGGCGGGCATGACGCTCAGGCTCGTCAAGTCGACGGTGGAGTACGAGGGCCGCTTCAGCGAGGTCTGGACCCTCGTCGACGCCGCGGACGATCTGGAGCCCTGGCCGGACGGGAAGCGCGCGGTCGTCGGCCAGCCGGCGCCGCGACACGACGGTCTCGCCCGGGCGACCGGCAGAGGCCGCTACACAACCGACGTCTCGCTTCCCTGGGATGCTCCATGCCGCCGTTCTCCGCTCGCCGGTCGCGCGAGCGCGGGTCGCCTCTCTCGATCTCGGGGCCGCGCGGGCAGTTTCTGGCGTCCGTGCGGCGATGGGCCCTGATCCCGCACTTCTGGGTCCGCCGCAGGAGGTCGGCTATCTCCAGGGCAAGGCGCTGCTCGAGGAGGAGATCGAGTACGCCGGCCAGCCGATCGCAGCGGTCGCCGCGGACACGCCCGAGCAAGCCGCGGCCGGTGTTGTGGCCCTGGCGCTCGAGCTGGAGTCGCTCCCGTTCACGGTCGACCCAACCGTTGCGCTCAACGATCAGCGCTTCACCGACGAGCCGATCGAGCGCAGCCGCGGTGACGCCGAGGCCGCGCTCGCGGCGGCCGAGGTTCGGGTCGAGGTCGAGATCGAGACGCCTGCGCACCTCCAGGATGCGCTCGAGCCTCACTGCGCGCTCGCCGACTGGCGCCAGGATGGCCTCACCGTCTGGATCTCGACGCAGGGGATCTTCAGCTGCCGTGACCAGCTGGCGACGGTGTTCGACCTTCCTCGCGAGCGCGTGCGTGTGATCGCCGAGTTCGTAGGAGGTGCGTTCGGCGCGAAGGTCGGGCCAGGTTCCGAGGCAATCATTGCCGCCGAGCTCTCGCGGCAGTCCGGTCGGCCGGTGCTGCTCGTCAACGACCGTCACGCGGAGCTTCTCGACAGCGGCCGCCGCGCGGCCACGCGTCAGACGGTGCGGCTCGGGGCGAAGCGCGACGGCACCCTCGTCGCCGTCGACTGCGACGCGGTCATCGCGGCCGGGCAGGGCGGGATGCTGATGCCGTTCATCGCCGCGCGCGTGCTGACCCCGGCGTCGATCCTCTACCGCTGCGAGAACGTCAACGCGCTCTCGTTCCCCGTCCGGGTCAACCTCCGTGCGCAGAACGCCTTCCGTGCGCCGGGGATCATGGAGGGGACGACGGTCTTCGAGCAGGCGATGGATGAGCTGGCGACCGCTATCGACCTCGACCCGCTCGAGCTCCGCCGGCGAAACCACGTCGACTTCGACCAGGAGAGCGGGAAGCCGTACTCCTCGAAGAACGTCCTCGCCTGCTACGACCGAGCGGCAGAGCTGGCTGGCTGGGCCGAGCGCGAGCAAGCTGCGCGAGCCGCAGCCGGACGGACTGCTGCGCGGCATGGGCTGCGCGACGCAGATCTGGTGGGGAAGCGGCGGGCCGCCGGCGCAGTCGACCGTGAGGATTGCCTCGGACGGGCTCGCGACGGTCTACACGGGCATGCAGGACACGGGAACGGGAACGACGACCGGGGCGCAGCTCGTAGCGGCCGAGGAGCTCGGCTTCGCGCTCGACCGCGTGCGAATCGTCAGCGGCGACACGGCCAGCGGACTCGTCGCGCCCATGGCCGGCGGCTCGATGACGTCGCCCTCGATGTTCCCGGCGATCCGCTCCGCTTCCGGCAAGGCACGCAAGCTTCTCCTCCAGCTCGCCGGCGACGTGCTCGAGATTGCGCCCGACGACCTGCGGATCGCGGATGGTCGCATTCTCTCGAGCGACCGCACCGTCGACATGCCCGTGACCGACGTGACGGGCAAGCTCGGCAACGCGTCGATCGAGGCGTCCGGCTCGCGCGGCCCGAACCCATCCGACGTGATGATCCAGACGTTCGGCTGCCAGATCGCGCAGGTCGCAGTCGACGCCGCCCTGGGCGAGGTTCGTGTCGAGAAGGTGTGGGCCGTGCACGACGTCGGCCGGATCGTCAACCCGCTGACCGCATCGAGCCAGGTCGAGGGCGGCATCCTCCAGGCGCTCGGCTTCGCGCTCTCCGAGGAGCAGGTGATCGACCCGACGACCGGCGTGCCGACGAACGCCACCTTCGACGACTACAAGGTGCCGACGTTCGCCGACACGCCCGAGATCGTCGTCGACTTCGTCGATTTGCCCGACGGGAGCCTGCCCGGAACGGGCGCGAAGGGCCTCGGCGAGCCGCCGATCATCCCGACGGCGGCGGCGATCGCCAACGCTTTCGCGCACGCGACGGGGCGGCGCGCAAAGGCGCTCCCTCTCACGCGCGCGCGTGTGCTGGAGACGCTGCGCTGAGCGACTACGCCCGGCCCGGAAGCGTCGACGAGGCGCTCGAGCTGCTCGCGCGTCCGGGTGCTCGCCCGCTGGCCGGCGGCACCGACCTCGCCGGTCAGCTCGACCGCGGGATCGTCTCCGCAGAGCTGCTCGTCGACCTGCAGGCAGCCGGACTGAGCTCAGTCGCCCCACGTGGCGACGGTGTCGCGATCGGCGCGATGACGACGCTCGCGGAGGTGGCCGATTCGGAGCTCCTCGCGCCCTACGAGGCGGTTCGGACAGCGGCCTCCGAGGCCGCCTCGCCGCTCCTTCGCAACTCCGGGACGGTCGGCGGGAACCTCGTCCAGGGAACGCGCTGCTGGTACTTTCGGGGTGTGGAGTGGACGTGCTGGCTCGGCGGCGGAGACACGTGCTACGCGCAGATCGGCGACCACCGAAAGCACGGCCTCGAGACCGGAGACTGCATCTCGGCCCATCCGTCGGACCTCGCGCCGGCGCTCGCCGCATGCGGCGCCGCGGTCATCACTCGCCGCTCGGGTGGAGAGGAGCGCGAGCGGCCCCTGCTCGAGCTGTACGAGCGTCCATCGGAAGGCCGCAGGGCGCTGACGGTGCTCGAGCCCGGTGAGCTCGTGGTCGAGGTGAGGCTCCCGGCGCCGCCCGAGCGCTCCGCCTACCTCCGGGTGGGCGAGCGACGCGCCTTCTCCTTTCCGCTGGTGTCGGTCGCTGCGGCACGCGCGAACGGCATGACGAGGCTGGTCGCGGCCGGCGTCGCCAACATCCCGCGCGCCATCGACCCCGCCGACCCGCTGGCCGGCCTTCCTGGCCACCCGCAGAGCGCCTGGAAGCGGGACATCCTGGCCGAGCTCGTCCGCCGCGCTCTCGCCGCCGTCGCCGCGTAGCGAAGCAGCTCAGCTCAGAGCGTCTTTGGCGGCCAGGGATCGCCGACAGGCGCCTCGGCTGCGTCCAGCTCGGCTTCAAGCTCGGTGTCGATCGGGATGGCGACGATGCGTCGGATCGTCTCGTGATCGACGTCGGTTCGCGGCCGGCTCAGATCGTCGGCTGGAAGCTGAGAGATTGGTCGTTCAGCCACGTACCTAGCGTAGTAGCACTTCGGGCAGCCAACTCGAGCGCGCAGGTGCCCTGTCGCTCGTAGGATACGAGTTTGGGGATACGCCGATCCTCGGGGCGCGCTGGCGCGAGAGGCATGCGGCGCGTGTTGGTGAGGAACGATCCGTACGTCACTTCGATCTCGGGGAGCGTCTCGAGCGCGCGAATGAACGTCTGCTGTCTGACGCTCTTGGTCGGATCACTCTTCGTTTCCTTGACCAGCGCGGTGAAGTAGCGAACTTTCGTGATCGTGTTCTGCGGGAGCACGCGACGGCAAAGCTGGACGATGTCGAGCCACTTGTAGTTCGTCCCCGCGACGGCGCCGTAATAGAGGTTGAAGCCGTCGACGTAGACACAGGTGCGCATCCCGCCCTACTCTACGGCGTTCCCTGGACAGAAAACGCGGAGGCCGCCTTCCGGCGGCCTCACATCCCTGCCACCGAAGCAGCAGGGGGGGTTGATCTCATGATACTACGGACAGCGGCGCGATCCTTCTTCCGCACGAGAACGACACAAAGCCGCCGATCCTCGAGCGGACTTTCCGCGGCGAGTTCGTGCCGCAGGACCCGTCCGGCAAGTCCGCGTCAGCCCTCCTCGAGCGCATCCGTGCCGAACGCGAGAGCGGAGCTTGTTAGAGCGTCAGGCGAACGGATCAGAGTCGTCCTGACGCGGCCGTTGTTCCCTGAGCTCGGTCGCGACTGCCCGGAGCATCTCGCTCGCGGTGTAATAGCGACCTCGCCGCTCTCCGTGAGAAAGGAGCAGGCCTGCATCGGCCATCGCCCGCAGGTCGCGCGTGGCCATCGCCTCCGAGACATCATCCTCGACCAGGGCGCGATACGCCGAGCGCTGAGCCCGGAAGCCGAGCGCAGTGTTGAAGAGCACCGGGATCACCCGCGATGGAAGCCCCGAGCTTTGGGCCTCGATCGCGCACCGCTCCCAGAGCTCTTCCGACTCACGCATGCGTGCCAGTAGCGTTCGCGCTTGACGAAGATGTGCCGTCAGGCAGAAGCGGAGCCAGGGCCGCGCGTTGTTCTGGGGTGCCATGAACTCTGACCGACCTCGGCGAGGACGTCGTAGTACCCCTGGGTGTTTCTCCCCGAGGTACTCCTCGATGCTCGAGAACGTCGGTTCGAGGATCGCGTCCCGGGCGAGGACGAGCGTCTGGACGCAGCGGGCCATCCGGCCGTTTCCGTCGCTGAACGGATGGATCATCACGAGGTTCAGGTGCGCCATTGCGGCGCGCACCGGCGCTTCGGTCTCGTCGGGCTGGTTCACCGCGAATACGAGCTCTGCGACGAGTCCCGGTACGGCTTCTGAGTCCGGTCCCTCGTAGACGATCTCACCGCTCGCTTCGTTGCGGACGTAAACCGTGCCCGGTCGCCACCGCCCAGGCTTTTTCGAAGATCGTGTCGGAGCATCATGTAGTGGAGGCTGCGGATGAGCGACTCGTCGAAGTGGAAGTGCGTGTTCGGCGAGCTGGAGGACGTATGTCATCGCATCGCGATAACCCGTCAGCGCGAGTCGTGTCTCCTCGTCGGCGTCGAGCGGGTCCTCACCGAGATCACTGGCTGCAACGTCTTCGAGACTTGCGTTGTAGCCGTCGATCGTGTCGAGCCTTGCACCGGCGCGGGCGAAGGTGAGGCGGCGCAATGACCCGACACCACCGCCTAGGGGCAGCGAGACGCCGCTCAATGTCCTTCGGAGCCGTCGATCTCGACGAGGACCTCGTGCTCCTGATCGTCGATCGTGGGCGTGGCGAACAACATGTCCGCTTAAGTCTAAAACTATTGAACACGATGTCAAATACTTTTAGACATAGCGACACATGGGGCCGAGTGTGAGCGCGCAGAACGGACTCGTCCAGCGGCGTGGAGCTACTGCAACGTCCTCCGCGACGACGGCTCCGTACGGCGACTACCTGGAGCAGCTCACCTACCTGCTCTTCCTCAAGATGGCCGACGAGCAGACGAAGGCGCCGTTCTCGCGTCCGGCGATCGTCCCGGAAGGCCTCGACTGGCCGTCGCTCCTCGCGCGTGACGGCGACGAGCTGGAGGCGCACTACCGGCACGCGCCGACGAACTCGGCCGCAAGCCTGGGATGCTCGGCGTCGCTTCCGGAAGGCGCAGAACGGGATCCAGGACCCGGCGAAGCTGCGCCGGCTCGTCGTCGACCTGATCGACCGCGAGAGCTGGCTGAACGCTCGACGCGGACGTGAAGGGCGACGCATACGAGGGGCTGCTCGAGAAGAACGCCGAGGACGCGAAGTCGGGTGCGGGCCAGTACTTCACGCCGCGACCGCTGATCCGAGCGATCGTCGAGGTGATGCGTCCCGAGCCAGGCACGCGAGTATGCGATCCGGCGTGCGGGACAGGCGGGTTCCTTCTCGCGGCGCACGAACGGATTCCGACGCAACCATCTGCTCGACCCGGACGAAAAGCGTCAACCTTCGCTTCGAGGCGTCCGCGGCTGGAGATCGTCGACAACACGGCGCGGCTCTGCGTGATGAACCTGCTGCTGCACGTGGATCGGTGACGAGGAGCACGAGAGCCGATCGTCGTCGACGACGCGCTCAAGGCCGATCCGGGCGCAGCGGTTCGAGATGGTGCTGACGAACCCGCCGTTCGGGCGCAAGTCGTCGATGACGTTCGTGAGCGAGGAGGGGGACGTCGCGCGCGAGGACCTCGTCGTCGTCCGAGACGACTTCTGGGCGTCGACCTCGAACAAGCAGCTCAACTTCGTCCAGCACGTGAAGACGCTGCTGGCGATCAACGGCCGCGCCGCGGTGGTGGTCCCGGACAACGTCCTCTTCGAAGGCGGCGCAGGGGAGACCGTGCGGCGAAGCCTCGAGGAATGCGACGTGCACACGCTGCTCCGCTGCCGACCGGTGCTTCTACGCGCAAGGCGTGAAGGCGAACGTCCCTTCTTCGACCGCAAGCCGGCGGCGGAGGCGCCGCTGGACGCGCGAGCTGTGGGTGTACGACCTGCGGACGAACATGCACTTCACGCTCAAGCAGAATCCGCTCGGCCACGAGCATCTCGAGGACTTCGTTCGCGCATCGCGGCTCGCGAGGAGAGCGAGCGGTTCAGGCCCTTCACCTACGACGAGCTGATGCAGCGCGACAAGGTGAGCCTCGACATCACCTGGCTACGGGACGTACTCGCTCGAGGACACGGAGATACCTCCCGCCGCCGGACGTGATCGCGCAGGAGATCGTCGAGGACCTCGAGGCCGCGCTGGCCGAGTCGCTGAGATCGCTGCAAGCCTCTCGATCGGTGCCGCGAGGTTCTCGTCACCGGCGGCGCGGGCATGCTCGGGCGCAAGCTCGCCGAGCGGCTCGCGCGGGACGACGGCTCGATCGGCGGCGACAGCCGATCTCGCGCCTGTCTCTGGTCGACGTCGTCGAGCCCGAGCGACCGGCCGGCGCGGCGTTCGCGGTCGACACCGTCGTCGCCGACCTGTCGGAGCCCGGCGTCGCCGCGATCTCGTGTCGAGCCGCCCCGATGTCGTCTTCCACCTCGCCGCCGTCGTCTCCGGCGAGGCGGAGGCCGACTTCGAGAAGGGCTATCGCGTCAACCTCGACGGCACGCGGCTGCTGCTCGACGCCGTTCGGCGCGGTCGGCGGCGGCTACCGTCCGCGGGTCGTGTTCACGTCGTCGATCGCCGTGTTCGGCGCGCCGTTCCCCGAGGCGATCGGCGACGACTTCCGCCCGACGCCGCTGACGAGCTACGGGACGCAGAAGGCGATCGGCGAGCTGCTGCTCTCCGACTACACGCGCCGCGGCTTCGTCGACGGCGTCGGCATCCGGCTGCCGACGATCTGCGTGCGGCCCGGCACGCCGAACCGGGCGGCGTCGGGCTTCTTCTCGAGCATCATCCGCGAGCCGCTGAACGGGCAGGAGGCGGTGCTGCCGGTGCCCGACGACGTGCGCCACTGGCACGCGTCGCCGCGCGCGGCGGTCGACTTCCTCGCTGCACGCCGCCGACGCTCGACGGCGGCGTGCTCGGCGACCGCCGTTGCCTGACGATGCCCGGCGTGTCGGTGACCGTCGGCGAGCAGATCGAGGCGCTGCGCCGCGTCGCCGGCGACGAGGCCGTCCGCCTGATCCGGCGCGAGCCCGACGAGACGATGACGCGGATCGTCGCCGGCTGGCCGCGCCGCTTCGACGCGCGGCGCGCGCTGCGAGCTCGGGTTCCGGGCCGAGGCGAACTTCGACGAGATCATCCGCGTCTACGTCGAGGACGAGCTCGGCGGCCGGATCCGGCGGCCGTGACCCGGATCGCGCTCGTCACCGGCGCCGGCAGCGGCATCGGCCGCGCCGCGGCGATCGCGCTGGCGAGGAGCGGGCTTCACCGTCGTCCTCGCCGGCCGGCGCCGCGGAGCCGCTCGAGGACGCGGCGGCCGAGGCGGGCACGGACGCGGTCGCCCTGACCTGCGACGTCCGCGACCCGGCGTCGGTGGCGGCGCTCTTCGCCGAGGTCGACGCGAGGTTCGGCCGGCTCGACCTGCTGTTCAACAACGCCGGCATCGGCGCGCCCGCCGTGCCGCTCGAGGACCTCGACGCTCGAGCACTGGCAGGCCGTCGTCGAGACCAACCTGACCGGCGCCTTCCTCTGCACGCAGGAGGCGTTCCGGATCATGAAGCGCCAGTCGCCGCGCGGCGGGCGGATCATCAACAACGGCTCGATCTCGGCGCACCGTGCCGCGGCCGCTCTCCGCGCCCGTACACGGCGACGAAGCACGCGATCACGGGGCTCACGCGATCGACGTCGCTCGACGGCCGCGCGTACGACATCGCCTGCGGGCAGATCGACATCGGCAACGCCGCCACCGAGATGACCGAGCGCGATGGCACGACCGGCGTCCTCCAGGCCGACGGCACGATCGCGCGCGAGCCGACGATCGACGTGGACCACGTCGCGCGGGCCGTCGTCTACATGGCGACGCTGCCGCTCGACGCGAACGTGCAGTTCATGACCGTGATGGCGACGAAGATGCCGTTCATCGGCCGCGGCTGAGCAAGCCGAATCAGACGGCGAACGGGGCTGTGCGCGCGGCGCAGAGCTGCCAGAGCCGCTCGGCCTCTTCGGCTTCGTCGGGCCGGCGGGTGCGCCCCAGGCGGTGCTTCACCCGCGCTTGCCGGTCGAGGAAGAACTCACCGCTCGGCTCGGCGGCTTCCGGCGCCGACGCCAGCCAGACGGTCGTGTCGGCGCCTTCCTCGGCGGTTCTGAGTAACGGCCCGAAAATCCTCGCGAAGCCGGGAAGCGCGTGGCGCAGGCCGGGAGTGTCGGCCCAGCCGGGATGCATGGCATTGACCACTACGCCGGTGCCAGTGAGGCGCCGCGACCACTCCCCGACGAGCGTGATCTGAGCGCGCTTGCAGCGGGCGTATGCCCGTGTCCCGTCGTACGAGTCGGGAGCGGGATCGAGCGCGTCGACGTCGAGCCGCTGGGTGTACGCGCCGCCGGATGCGACCACGATCACACGCGACGGCGCTGCCGCCTCGAGCAGCGGGCGCAGGGCGCCGGTGAGCAGGAACTGCGACAGGACGTGGGTTGCGAGCGTGATCTCGTTTCCCTCGGCCGTCGCCGTGTACTCGTGGACGAGCGCGCCCGCGTTCAGGACGAGGACGTCGAGGCTCTCGTGCCGCTCGGCGAAGCGAGCGGCGAACGCTGCGGTCTCGGAGAGGAGCGAGAGATCGGAGAGATCGGCCTCGACGGTGGAGCCCGATGCGGCCGCGATCTCGCTTCGTGCGCGCTCGGTTCGATCCGGGTCGCGGCCGACGATGCAGACGTCGGCACCCTGGCGTGCCATCGATTCTGCAGCCGTGCGCCCAAGCCCCGAGGTCGCACCGGTGACGATCGCGATCTTGCCGTCGAGCCGCAACGAGCTGAGCGGCGTCCAGTGGAAGAGGCGACGGCGGGCGTGGTAGCCGATCCGCGTGAAGCTGCCGAGGACGCTCGCCTCGAGCACCGCGTCGAGGAGCCTGGCCCCGGGGCCGGGGGTCACGGATTCAGCGCCGCTTGCATACCCGTGGTCGCGCGAGCCCCGACGCGGCCGAAGATGCGCTGCATCAGCGGATCGAGCAGCCGCCCGAGCCCGCTGAAGGCGAGCAGCGCGTCGTAGCGGACGTTCGACCCGTGCTCCGCGGGCTCGACAGTGATCGTGTCCCGCGAAACAAACCGGCGGTGCTTCGCCTCGAGCACGACGCGCGTCGGCGGCTCGTACGCGACGATCGCGTAGCGAAGCGCCACATCGCGTCCTCCGAACCGTGCGACGAGGTCGAATACGGAGCCGGGGCCGATCGGCTCGTCGCTTGCCCGACGTGCCTCGCTCACGCTCGGGTCCCAGATGCCGGCATTCGTGAAGTCGGCCATGTAGGCGAACGCTTCCGCGGGGGAGAGTCGCGACTCGATCGTCGTCACGTAGCGGGCCACGGCGCAGCGTTCACTCTACGCCCGCCGTCGATTTCCGGGAATGCTGTCGCCTACGGGTGGCTCCCGGCAGTCCGTCTCGACCCTCGAAGGGGCCGAGACGGAGCGCCGGGCGTGCTCGGTCCTCGACTAGGAGGCCGCGAGCGCGACGTTCGTCGCCTCGGGGCCCTTCACGCCCTCGGCAGGCTCGAAGTTGACCTTCGAACCTTCCGTGAGCGTCTTGAAGCCTTCGCCGCTGATGCTGCGGTGGTGGACGAACACGTCCTTGCCGCCGTCATCAGGAGTGATGAAGCCGTAGCCCTTGTCGTTGCTGAACCATTTGACGGTTCCAGTTGCCATATACACCTCCCTCGCTGCTCGTGAACGCGTAGGGGAGGCAGTCTTTCTGCAACCGGTACTCGCTCTAGTTGACACGAAAGCTAGCAGCCGGTGCGGCGAGCAGACCTTGCGAGCACCTCGCACCTGGCATGATCCGGCTCGCCTTGCATGCACCATCGAGACAGAGATGACTGACCGCATCGACCTGCTCGCCGCCTATTTCACGCTCGCGGGCGACGTCTATCCGGGCGGACCGATTGAGGTCAGCCCGTGGCCGTTCGAGGAGCGCGTGGCGGCGGCGTCGGACGCGGGCTTCCGCGGCTTCGGCCTCTATTACCCCGACCTGACCGCGACGTCCGAACGGCTTGGCCTCGAGACGATGCGCTCGATCCTCGAGTCGCACGGAATCGAGCACGTGGAGATCGAGTTCCTGGGTGACTGGTTTGCGGATGGCGAGCGCCGCGCCGTATCCAACCGCTGTCGTGCCGACCTCTTGAACGCCGCCGAGGCGTTGGGGGCCCGGCACATCAAGGTCGGAGGGGACCTCGGAGGACAGGTGTGGCCGACGGATCGCATGATCCGGGAGTTCGAGGGCCTGTGCAGAGACGCCGGTCGGGTGGGGACTCGAATCGCGATCGAGCTGATGCCGTTCTCGAGCCTCGCGACGATCGACGACGGCCTCGAGATCGTGGAGTCCGTCGACGCTCCCAACGCCGGACTCTGCCTCGACATCTGGCACGTCGTGAGGGGTGGCATCAGCTTCGACCAGGTTCGCGAGGTGCCGGGCCGTCTGATCACCTCCGTGGAGCTGAACGACGGCCCGGGCGCCGCCACCGGGTCACTCTGGGACGACGCGGTCGAGAACCGGACGTTCTGCGGCGACGGCGAGCTCGCAGTCCCCGAGTTCATCTCCGCCATTGCCAGCACCGGGTACGACGGTCCCTACGGGGTCGAGATCATGGGGATCGAGTACCGCAGCCGGCCGCTACTCGAATCGGCGCACCGCGTCTTCGAGACGACGATGGCGCAGTTCGGGCGCGCCGACGCTGCCGAGAAGGACTAGCCGGCGACCGCGGGTGGCGGCGTGAAGCCGCCGAGCTCGGCTTCGACCAGCTGCGCGAAGCGGAGCGTCGTGCGGTCTTCCAGATACGGGCCGATGACCTGGACGCCCGCGGGCAGACCGTCGACGAGGCGGCCGGTCGGGACGACCGTGGAGGGGAGGTTCGCGCAGGTGGCGAGGCCGGGCCACGTGAAGTTGTCGAAGTACGGAAGCTCGTCCCCGCTGACGACCAGCCTGCGCGCGAGCTGGGTGCTGTGTGGGCCGTCGCCCTCGACCGTGTCGTGAGGGAAGGCGACCACCATCGCGACCGGGCACAGGAGCACGTCGTGTTCCGTGAAGAAGCCGCGAAATGCCCGGAAGAGTTGCTCGCGCCGCTCCGCCAGGCTGAACCAGTCGCCGAGCGAGGACGCCATCGCCCGGCCGAGCCGGTCCGCATACCCCGTCTGGTCGCCGGCGGCCAGTGCCGTCATGACCTCGGCTTCGGCAGGTATCGGCCCACCCACGATCCCGAACAGCGTTCGGAGGAACAGGTCGTAGACCTCCGCCGGGTCGAACGGCGGCTCGACCTGCGAGACGCGTGCGCCGGCGCCTGCCAGGTCGTCGACGAATGTCTCGATTGCCTGTCGATAGCCGTCGTCGACCGGGTACACGCCGCCGCCGAGCCAGACGCCGACGCGGAAGCCGTCGAGGCGGTCGTGACGGCTCGGCGGAAGCTCGAGCCTCCACGCGGTGCTGTCGAGCTCGCTCGCGCCGGCGAGGACGTCGAGGGCGAGCTCGAGGTCGGCGGCGCTGCGCCCGATCGGGCCGGCCACACCGAGCGGCACAGTCAGGAGCTCACCGGGCATCGGCGGGATGTGCCCGCGGAGCGGCACGATCCCGTAGCTCGGCTTGTGGCCGAAGACACCGCAGAAGTGGGACGGGACGCGGATCGAGCCGGCGATATCGCTGCCGAGCTCGAGCGCTCCGAACCCCGCCGCGACTGCGGCCGCGGCGCCGCCCGAGGAGCCGCCGACGGTCCGCTCCGGGTTCCAGGGGTTTCGGGTGATTCCGTAGATCTCGTTGTAGGACTGCCAATCCGAGGCGCCGGCGGGCAGGTTCGTCTTGCCGAAGAGGATCGCGCCGGCGTCGCGTAGGAGCTGGACCGGGTCTGCGTCACGTGTGGGCCTGTGGTTCGCGAGCGGGGGCAGGCCGCAAGTCGCAGTCATGCCGGTGACCTCGAACGAGTCCTTGATGGTCATTGGCAAGCCCGCAAGCGGACCGAGCGTGTCGCCGCGTGCGCGTGCGTTGTCGACCGCCGCCGCGGCAGTGCGAGCTTGCTCAGCGTCGAGCGCGACGACGGCGTTGTAGGTCGGGTTGTGCTCTTCGATGCGCTCGAGGTAGAGATCGAGAAGTTCCCTCGCGGCGATCTCCTTCCGCGCGAGCAGATCGAGCAGCTCGACGGCGGGAAGGAACGCCAGGTTCGTGGTGCCGGTCATGGTTGCCCGGCGAGGTTGCCCAGCCACTCGTCGGTGCTGACGACGTTCGCAAAGAACTGACCCTGCGCGACCAGGGTCGCGCGATGGAGCTCTTCGCCCGCCGCTTTGCCGCCGCTGTTCTCGAGCGGGAGCGTGCCCGTCGCGTCGTTGAGGATCTCGACGGCGAGGCCGAGATGCGCCGCCTGGCGCGCGGTCGTGTCGACGCACATGTGCGTCATGTATCCGGTGATCGCAACGGTGTCCACGCCGGCGGAGGAGAGGATGTTCTCGAGCTCTGTGCCGGTAAACGCTCCGGGTAGCCCCTTCTCGACGAGGTGATCGCGATCCCGCTGCTCGATCTCGGGGCGGAGCTCCCAGGCGGGGGAGCCTTCACGGAAGATCGGCGAGTCGCTGTCGGTTGCCGTGTGCTGAACGACGATGACCGGAACCCCCGCCGCCGAGGCGGCGTCCATCGCCCGGCCGATGTTGGCGAGGCTCGTATCCGACGGCGGATCGCTGATCGGCAGCGCACCGTCGAAGTACTCGTTCTGGACGTCGATGACGATCAGCGCGCGCTTCGCCATGTCTCTCTTCTCCGGTCTCGGGGTTTGACGTGAAGCATGCATCAGAGCGAGGGACGCCTGGCGGACGCACCGGCTGCGGCCTCGACCGCTGCCGCGAGCCGCAGCAGGCCGCGCTCGTCGCCGTAGCGGCCGACGAGCTGGAGCCCCACGGGGAGGCCGTCTGCCGTGAAGGCGAACGGGACGGAGATCGCGGGATGCGCGGTGACGGAGATCCGCGTGCAGGCCCGCATCCAGTCGAGATAGGTCTCGAGCTGCACGCCTGCGATCTCCCGCACCCATTCGACCTCGATCGGAAACGGCGGAACGAGGCTGGCCGGTAGGGCAAGCGCGTCGTAGTCCTGCAGGAATCCCGCCATGCGCCGGAAGATTTCGGTTCGCGTGGCCTGCGCGCGGGCGATTCGCGCGGCGCTGAGCGCGAGCCCTTCCTCGACGTTCCACACGACGGTCTCCTTCACGAGCGCGCGGTGGGATCGCACCTCGGCCGCGAGGCTTCGGGCGAAGCCGAGCGCGCGCAGAACGTGAAACACTTCGTCCGCGTCGGACAGGTCCGGCTCGGCCGGCTCGACGATGCAGCCGACGCTCTCGAGCCGCGGGCGCGCCCCATCGAGCGCCGCTGTGACCGCGGAGTCGACAGGTAGCCCGCCGAGGTCGCGGCTCCAGGCAATGCGCAATCCGCTCACATCCCGCTCGGGCTCGACGTCCGGCCAGGCGCCGAGCGACAGCGGCGTCCCAGGCTCGGGCTCGGCGAGCGCTCGGAGCAGGAGCTCAGCGTCCGCAACCGTCCGGGCGATCGGGCCGGATACGGCGAGCGGATCCCAGAGGTCGTCATGGTCGGGCGCCGGAACCCGTCCCGGGGTCGGACGCAGCCCGACCACGTTGCAGAAGCTCGCAGGGTTGCGCAGACTGCCCCCGAGATCCGATCCGTCGGCGAAGGGCAGCATCCCCGTCGCGACGGCGACCGCCGCCCCGCCACTCGACCCTCCCGGCGTTCGCGTCAGGTCGTACGGGTTGCGTGTGGCGCCGAAGACCGCGTTGAACGTTTGCGACCCTGCGCCGAACTCGGGGGTGTTCGTCTTGCCAACGACGATCGCACCGGCGCGCCGAAGTCGTCGTACGAGCGAGGCATCCGCCGCGGGCACGTGATCGCGGTAGATCGGAGAACCGTACGTCGTCCGGATTCCCGCGGTGTCGACGACATCCTTGATCGCGATCGGCAGCCCGTGCAACGCACCAGTTGCTCGACCGCGCGACCGCTCCGCATCCGCCCTGGCCGCGTCCTCGAGCGCTCGATCGGGGACCAGAGTGACGATCGCGTTCACGGCTGGGTTGACGGAGTCGATCCGCTCGAGATGCGAGGTGACGACTTCGACCGACGACACCTCGCCCGCGTCGAGCAGACGCCGCAGCTCGACGGCAGCGAGCTCCCAGAGCACCTGACCCGTCACGTGCCTGAGCCGCTAGTAGAGCTCGCGATAGCTCTCCTCGACGAGGGTCTCGACTTCGTCAAGGCCGACGTCGGGGAGTGCCATGTGGTCTTTCCAGATCTGTGCTGGTCTAGCCAGGCCGTCCAGCGCGGGCCATGTCTCCGGTTGCCAGAGCGACGAGCGGATGAATGCCTTCGCGCAGTGGAGGAAGGCTTCCTCGACCTCGATGCCGACCGCGATGTCGGGGGTTCGTCCTGCCTGGACGACGTGCCGGTCGAGTAGCTCGGGGTCGCGAGTCAGGCAGGCCCGGCCGTTGACGCGGAGCGTCTCGCTCATGCCGGGGATCAGGGCCGGAGGGCGCGGCCGGCATCGAGCGCTCGTTCGAACCCTGGTATCGCAACTTCCTCGTGCCCGTGGCGGGGCTCCCGGCCCTCGAGGGCGTGGTGCCAAAGCTGGAAGCCGGCGCCCGGGTGGCCGACATCGGCTGCGGGGCCGGCGTGGCTGTGCGCCTCATGGCCAGGTCGTTCCCGGCCAGCAGGATCGACGGCTACGACATCTCACGCCACACGCTGATCCTGGCCGAGCAGCGGCGAGCCGACGAAGGGCTGGCCAACCCGCGCTTCCACGACGTCCGGACCGACCCGCTGCCCGATGACCACTCGCTCGACCTCGTCACGACCTTCGACTGCATCCACGACATGACCCAGCCACAGGAGGTGAATGGGGGCCATCCGTGCCGCCCTCGCCCCGGACGGGACCTGGCTGCTGGTCGACATCAAGGCCCGGGACTCCTGACGCGGAGAACGTCGCCAAGAACCCCATGGCGTCGCTCATGTACGGCTGTCGGTGATGTCGTCCATGGCGTCCGGGCTCTCCGAACCCCGGTGGCGCCGGCCTGGGCACGTTGGGACTGCCCGAGTCCAAGGCCCGGGAGATGTCGGCCGAGGCGGGTTCGAGCGCTTCCGCCGGCTCGACATCGAC
>CAVTNK010000003.1:0-392536 GCA_963736045.1 uncultured Actinomycetes bacterium
CGAGAACTCGCGCCCGCCCGTCAGCCCGCGTGGCATGAAGACGAGCACGAGGGCCATGAATGCGCTGACGACAACGAGCCGTGTCCCGCCCGGAAGCGTGAACCCGAACTGATCGTTCTCCGAATCGAGTAGGAAGGAGTCGAGGGCGCTGATGACGAGCGCGCCGAGCGTCGCCCCCCACAGGCTCGAGACCCCGCCGACGACGAGCATGGCAAGGGTCAGGAACGTGAGCTCGAGGTAGACGTTCTCGACGCTGATCGTGCCGGCGTAGTGGACGAAGAGGCCGCCCGCGAACCCGGACAGAGCCCCGGAGAGCGTGAAGGCCCACAGACGCTGCCGGTGAATGTCGATCCCTGCTGCCTGAGCGGCGGCGGGGTCCTCTCGGGCCGCCCGAAGCTTGCGGCCGAGCGAGCTGCGCTGATACGCGAAGGCGACGCAGACAACGGCTACGGCGCCGACGGTCGCCTGCCAGAGATCGGTCGT
The DNA here is from genome assembly GCA_963736045.1 of uncultured Actinomycetes bacterium. Classification (GTDB taxonomy): domain Bacteria; phylum Actinomycetota; class Thermoleophilia; order Gaiellales; family Gaiellaceae; genus PALSA-612. The sequence continues at coordinate 484 of CAVTNK010000003.1, forward strand.
CTCGGGCACGGTCGTGAGCGTGAGCGGGCCCGGGCCGATCTGCTCCCAGTTGCGGACGATGTTGTGGGTGATTCCGAGCACCGCGAAGGTCGCGATTCCCGCGGCGAGCCCTGACAGGCGCATCAGCGGGAACCCGACGAGCAGGGCGAAGACAGCGCCGACCCCAGCGGCCAGGAGAAGCGACTCCGCGTTCCCGAGCGTGTGGTCCCGAATCACGGAGAACACGTTCGGAAGGACACTCGCCTTGACGTCGGAGGGGACGGTCAACTCGCCGGCCGCGTAGGCGCCAACGACGACGAAGCTGATCTGCCCGAAGGAGACGACGCCGGAGTTCCCGACGAAGACGTAGAGCGCAACGACGATGGCCACCGAGACGAGCGCGCTCGTGAACTCGAGCGACCGCGCCGAGTCCATGAAGCTGCCGACGAAGCCGACCAGCGCCAGCAGGGCGACGGGCGCCGCTAGTTGGGCCGACACCTCGAACCGCTTCATACCCTTTCCATCGCTCTCTGGCCTCGGCGGGCGAAGAGCCCGGCCGGCCGCAGCAGGAGGACGACGATGACGAGCGCGTAGACCGCCGAATCGAGGTACACGCTGTTGGTGAAAGGCCAGTCACCCGTGCCCGGGCTCGGCAGGAAGCCGCCGAGCGCGCCCGTGGCGAACCCGATCGCGAAGCCGCCGAGCGCCGCGCTCAGCAGACGGTCGATCCCTCCCACGACGACCCCGACGAGCACGATGATCGTGTCGCGCAGGGCATAGTCGGAGGTGACGTACGACTGCCCGACGGTCATCACAACGCTGACGATCGCGGCGATGACCCCGGACAGCAGCACCGCGAACGAGATCACGGCGTTTCCACGGACGCCGAGCAGACGGGCTGTCCTGAAATCGGTGGACGCCGCCCGCATCTGCAGCCCGATGCTCGTGCGGTTGAGCAGGAGAACAAGGCAGGCGAGCACGACCGCGGCGACGGCGATCGCGACGATCGAGACCCAGCGGACGATCAGCGTGCCATGTCCGATCGGGTTGTTCAGCCCGGTCAGCGTGCCGACCGGCTTGCCGAGTGCGCCGAACTTGAGCAGGGCGATGTTCTGGAGCAGGAAGCTGATCGCGAAGGTGGCGACCAGCATCGTCGCGGGCGACGCATCGCGGAGGGGCCGGAACGCGACCAGGTCCATCGTCATCGTCAGCCCGATCACGACCGCGAAGCAGATGAGGATGCTGACGGCCGGGTTGTAGGTGTTGGTCAGCGCGAGCGCGTAGGCACCCGCCATGATCAGCTGCCCGTAGGCGAAGTTGACGAGCCGGAGTACTCCGAAGACAAGGCCGATGCCGACAGCGATCAAGGCGTAGACCGACCCGAGCGCCGTCGCGTCGATCAGCGTCTGCGCGACCCCGTGTGCGGAGTAGGCGATCATGAGCCGAAGTACGCGCTGACCATCCGCTCCGTGTCGCCGGCGTCCTTCGGCGTCAGCGTGACCCGGATCTCACCGTTCGACAGGACGTAGGTGCGGTCGGCGAAACCCACGGTGCGAAGGGCGCGCTGCTCGACCAGCAGGATCGTCACGCCACGCTCACGGATCTGGGCCATTGCGGCGAAGACCGTGTCCACGAGCTGGGGCGCGAGCCCGAGCGACGGCTCGTCGAGAAGGAGGACATCCGGGCTCGCGACGAGGGCCCGTGCGATCGCGAGTTGCTGCTGTTGGCCCCCCGAGAGCGCGCCGGCGTGCCGTTTCGCGAACTCCTTGACGATCGGGAAGAGCTCGTAGACCCAGTCGAGATCCTCGGTTCTCGTCTCGCCGTGGTGGGCCCGGCGCCCGACGAGCCCGAGCTGAAGGTTCTCCTCGACGGTGAATCCCGCGTAGATCCTCCGCCCCTCGGGCACGAGCGAGACGCCGAGCCGGGCAACGGTCTCGGGATTTCGTCCCCGGATCGACCGCCCGCCGAGGCGGATGTCCCCCGAGCGCACCGGAGCGAGGCCCATGATCGCGTGCAGGGTCGTCGACTTGCCCGCCCCGTTCGGGCCGATCAGACCGACGATCTCACCCTTGCCGACCGTCAGGCTGAGGTCGCGGACGGCCGGAACGGCTCCGTACCTGACGTCCACCCCATCGAGTGAGAGCATCGCGTCAGCCATCGGCCAGCACGCTCTCCCCGAGGTAGGCGGCGGCCACGTCGAGGTTGCCGCGGATCTCCGCCGGTGTCCCGTCGGCGAGCGTACGCCCGTGGTCGAGCACGTGAATGCGGTCGCAGACCTCCATGACGAGCGCCATGTTGTGGTCGATCAAAAGGACACCCGCCTCGTGGCGGTCTCGCACCGATCGCACAACCCCGGCGAAGTCCGGCACCTCGGCCTCGGGCAGCCCTGCGGCAGGCTCGTCCATCAGCACGAAGCGGGGCCGCGTCGCGAGCGCCCTCGCCACCCCCAGCTTGCGCTCGTCGCCGTGCGGAAGCACGGCCGCGGGGCGATCGGCCTGGCCGGCGAGGCCGAGGAGGTCGAGCAGCTCGTCGGCGCGGCTTCGGGCTTCGCGGACCCGCGCCCCGCAGCCGAGTGCGGCCACCTCGACGTTCTCTCGAACCGAGAGACGACTGAACGAGCGGCTGTGCTGGAAGGTGCGCGCGAGCCCGGCCCGCCCGCGGCGATGCGGGCTCCAGGACGTGATGTCGCGACCTCCGAGCTCCACCGTGCCGCTCGAGGGAAAGTCGAAGCCGGTGATCAGGTTGACGAGTGTCGTCTTCCCCGCGCCGTTCGGCCCGATCAACCCCACGACCTCGTGGTGATGGAGCTCGAGCGTCACCTCCCGCAGCGCGTGGATGCCCTCGAAGGAGCGTGAAAGAGCAGTGGCCCGGAGTACGTCTCCGGGCCACCCGTTGGCGGTGCTGGAAGATTCCTCGGTCAAGACGATCGGCCTACGGCAGGCTGACCACCGACTTCGTCTTCAGCATCTTGATGAACGACTCCTTGTTGTTCTCGACCTGCATGATCCGCCACGGCCGCCCGACGACGCTGTGCAGCTTCTGCGAGAACGTGATCGGCCCCGAGATGGTCGGGAAGCCGCGGAACGTCTCGAACGTCGAGGCGAGCTTGAGACCGTTCGTCGAGCCCTTGTTCTTCCTGACGGCAGCCGCGATCGCGTCCATCGTCGCCGCCCCGAGCACGAAGCTGGCCGTGTAGGGGACCTGCTTGGCCGCGACCAATGCCTTGAGCAGGTTGTTGACGGCCGGATTCGGGTCGTCGCCGAAGGAGGACGCGTAGTTGTCGACGTAGTAGTTCGTCACCTTCGGGTTGGTCGGGTTCCAATACTCGCCGTCTCCGCCCCAGGAGTTGACGATCGGCGTGTTGTTGCCCGCGCTCCGGATACCGCCGACGAACTGCGGCAGCTCGCCGAACGCCGTCACGAACGAGATCACATCGGCCTTCATCGGCGCGACCTTGCTGATCACGTTGCCGATCGTCTTGTCGTACGACGTGAACGACTCCCGGTCGACGATCTTGCCGCCCAGCTCCTCGAAGCGCTTCGCGAACGAATCCGAGACGTTGCGGAAGTAGACGAGCAGGTTGTCCTTGACGACGATCGCCGTCCGCCAGCCGCGCGAGTAGGCGTACTCGGCCTCGACCGAGCCCTCGTCCTGGGCCGTGCTGCCGAAGGTGAAGGCGAGCTTGCCCTTCGCACCGAACCGCTGCCGACCCATCTGATCCGTGGTCACACACGGCGAGACCGTGAGCATGCCCTTCTTGATGAACTCCTGCACCGACGGCGCCGCATACTCAACGTCGCAGGTGACGAGAGCGATCTTCGCCCCGGCCTCGATCAGCTGTGCCGCGCATTGCTTCTGGTTCTTCAGCTGGTGATCGCAGATCTTGAACTTGAATCTGGGACCACCGCTCGCGGCGATCTTCTTCGCCTCGATCTGAGCACCCGCAAGCGCGGGCGAGTCAAACGGCTTCATCCCTGCCGTCAGATCGACGGAGGCGCCGATCAGGATCGGACCCGCCTTCTTCGCCCCGGCCGCGCCCGTCACCGACACAGCGGCGACTGCGATCGCCAACGCCAGCACAAGCGCACCCCCGAGACCCCACGTTCTCCGCACCTTCATCTTGCTCCTCCCTTTGAGAATCATTGCCATTACAACACCTTGCTTTCAGCAGCGCGAGCCGTCGCGCTCACAGCAGCGAATGCGTCGCGACCGCGCCGCGCGATGTTTCCGCGGCGGAAAGACAATTTCGACTGAGCCGCCCCGCGAAGGATGCCAGCGACACCGTCATAGTGTCGCCGGCATCTTTCGCGCGGGTCAGCGGGGAAGCACCGCCGCGATGGCGCTGACCTCCAACTTCAAATCGGGAGGCACCAGCCGGGGGACCTCGACCGTGGTTGAGGTCGGGAACTTCTCAAAGTACTCGCCCATGACCTCGACGACGGTCGGATTGTCGCGGTCCATGTCGACCAGGAATTTGTTGACGGAGATGACATCGGCGAGCGTGGCTCCCGACCATCCGAGAACCTTCTCCATGGTGCGGAAGAGGCGATGGGTCTCCGAGCGGATGTCGGTGGCGTCGTCCCCGGGCACGGGCCCGCCGAGGACGCCGGAGACGAAGATGAGGTCGCGGCCGGCGGGCACTCGGATCGCAGGCACGAACGGTAGCCCCTTGATGCCGTAGAGCTCCTCCGTGTCGCCGATTACCTCAAACGCGGGGGCAGTTGCCATGTGAATTCCTTTGCTGTTCGTCGTTGACTCGCGTCGAACGCTACCGGCGGCCGACGAGCTTCGATGCAATCTGCTTCCAGCCGTTCGCTAGGAACTCGGTGTCGCGATGGCGTCGATCTCGATCGAGATCCGGTCGTCGAAGAGCCGCGCGATGCCGATCAACGTGCTCGCCGGAGGCTCGGCGCCATCGAGCCATGCGTCCCGAACGGTTCTGAATGTGGCGAGCTTTCTCTTGTCGAGATCGGTGATGTACACCGTGATCTTGACCAGGTGCCGGCGGTCCGAGCCGGCGCGCTCCAACGCGCGATCGAGCTCGGCAAGCACGGCTTCGACGCCGTCGGCGAAGTCGGCGAAGGCGTCTCCTTCGGGGAGCGCTACGGTTCCGGAGACGAAGATCAGCTCATCGCGCGATGTACGTACGCTGTCCGCAATTCCCGGAATCGCTGGTGACGCGACCCGGATCATCCCAGTTTCTGCCATAGGTCTGCCTTTCTGCCGGTCAGAGCACCGGCATCGTAAAGCGGGCTTCCTCTTCGAGGCCCAGCAGGACGCGCCCATACGCCTCGAGCCCGGTGGCGGGCAAGCTATGGGCATGCGAAGCGGCGACCGTCTGATCGCGCCAGAACCGCTGCACCAGGCTGCTGCTCGCGAACGAGCTTGACCCATGGACGGTCAGCATCAAGTTGATGGCGTCCGTCACGCACTGCACCGCATACCCGATGCGAGCCCGCAGCGCGACGCGCTGACGGAAGTCGGGATATGCACCGGCGGCGGCAGCCGCGTAGAGGTCCTCGCCGATGATCCGGGCGGTGTTCTCCGCGGTCTCGAGGAGAAGCTCGGCCTGCGCCGTAGCCATCTGCGAGGCGCCGAAGTCCGCCTGCCGGGTGTAGCCGGTGTACGCGATTGCCTTGGTCCGGGCCTGCTCGATGACCAGCTCGGAGACGGCGCGTCCCATGCCGAGGTGTGGCCCCACGAGCTGCAGCGCGAGTGCCGGGACGAACGCGGGACGGTAGGAGATCTCGGGATGAAGCCCGGAGCCGGGGTACGTGCCGTCGATCGCCGCGGTGAGCGGAAGGATCCGATGTTCCGGCACGAAGGCATTGTCGACGACCTGTGTATCGCTTCCCGTGCCCTGCATGCCGGCCATGTCCCACGTCTGCTCGATCGTGAAGTCGCCTGCCGGAATGAGGGCCAGCGCGCCGTCAACCTGATTGCCCGCATCGTCCACCAATGGCATGCCGAGCAGCGACCAGTCGGCGTGGTGGGAACCCGTGCCGTACGCCCAGCGGCCGCTCACGCGATAACCGCCATCGACCTTCTCGACGGTGCATGTCGGAGCTAGTACGACCGACACGACCGTGTCAGGTCCGGTCGCCCACACTTCCTCCTGCGCCTCCATCGCCATCAACGCCATGATCCACGTGCCAGAGTTGACGATGGCGAACACCCAGGCAACGGAGCCGTCTCCCCGACCCAAGGCACGTGACACGGCGGTCGACTCGAGGGAGTTGGCGCCATAGCCGCCGAACTTCGCCGGAACGCAGATCCGCAGGGCGCCCGAGGACCGCACGACGTCGAAGGCTGCGCTCGTCAGCTCGCCGCGCGCCTCAGACTCCGCACCCTCGCTGCGCAGGACGTCGCGTCTCGCGTCGATCTCCGCCACCACTGCCTGGATCTCGGCAGATATCCGGGGGGTGGTGATCTGCTGGCGCTGTTCGTCGGTCTCGGCGACCGCGGCGGGCACGGTTATTCGGTTCACGGCTGCTCCTCCTCGAAGGGGCGGTACTGAAGGTGCCATCTCTCCGCATACAGCAACTGCGGCGGGTGGGGCGCCAGGTAGCCGGCGACGATGCCGGCCGTGCGTTGCGAGCCCGTAGCGGCGGAAGCCGCCGTGCTCACCGGCGCAGCAGGCGCTCACCGCCGCGGCCGCCGACGCGGCGCAAGGTGCGATCACCGACGGGGACGTGGAAGTCGCTCGACACAGACCGCAAACCTAGGCCGACGGCACGGCGTTGTCAGGGCCCCCGTCCAGCGATACCGGACAGCGGCTAGATCGCGGACGCACAGCTCGCGGCCCTCGCGCAGCGCGAGCGGGATCAGCAGCGTTGGGTCGCAGAGGAAGCCTTCGCCTGTGACGCCGATTCTGCTCACCCACTCCCAGACGGCCGCCGCCCGTCGATGCGGCGCAACGTCTCCCGGTGCGTCGGCCGACAACCCGGCTCCGCGACGCTCGGCTAGCAGACCGGCCGAGCGGCCGCGGGCCATGTTGTCGGCGCCGATGATCGTGGAGTTCACGATGTTGCTCTTTTCTGGGCTTCTTCGCCCATCGTCCGCGAGCGGGGCGGCGCGCTGCGTCTCGTAGCCAACGATGCCGCACGCCGTGCACGACAGGCAGGCTCCGCATACCTCGCTCTGTCCCGTATCGCCGAACACACCTGTCGCCTCCCGTCGGGCCTCTCATCTAGTAATTTGAGCTATGGAGCCGACTCGGGCGACGTCGATCGCGCGGATTGAGTCCGCCTCGCGAGGCACACGGCACACCGGGCTTGGAGCCCCAGAACGCGGATCTGGAGCCCGCGTTGAGTCGGTGGCCAAGGCGGCAAGGATCCTCTCCACGTTCCAGCCGGAGCTACGGGTCCTCACCGTGCGCGAGATCGCCAGGCGAACGGACATACCGCGCAGCACGTGCCACGCCATCTGTGCGACCTTGACGGCCGAGGGTTTGCTCGAACAGGCGCCCGGTGGCGGCTATCGGTTGGGTCCCGCCCTGGTCGGCATGGGAGCGCAGGTGATCGAGCGGTCCGGCCTGGCCGAAGCGGCCTCGCGGACCATGAATTTGCTCTCGCGCACGGTAGGCGGCGAGATCCATCTGGGCCAGTTCGCGGCCGGCTGGGTCGTCTACCTGATCCGCGTGGAGCACGCCCGCGTTTCGATGAACAACCGACTGGGGCTGCGGGTCCCCGCCTACCTGACCGCCTGCGGGAAGGCGGCGCTGTCGACGCTCAAGCCCGATCAGGTACGCGAGTTCGTGGCGGCAACGACCGACCAAGCTCGCCCGCCGGACCTTGACGCGCTCCAGGCGGAGCTGAGCGTCGCCCGCCGGCAGGGCTTCGTCGTATCGGACTCCTTCCAGCCCGGCATCGTCTCGGTCGCCGCACCAGTCCTGGGTCGTGACGGGAGGGTGGTGGGCGGCATCTCTGCTGCCCACGAGCGGGCGGTCGTCGACCACGCGCGCACGACCCGCATAGCGGCCTCGGTGGTGGAGGCGGCCCGGCAGACGTCCGAGCGCATGTTGACGCTGAACTGGCGTCGCGTGGTCGGCGGTTGAGTGCCGCCGGAAGCCACGCAGTTGGCGGTTACCCCCTAGACCAGACTAGCGTCCGGTCAAGCGGGACAGCGTGCGCGACAGGGCGTATCCGCGTACGTACCGTCGCTTGCAAGATGAGCGGCGAGCGGTCTCTCGCACGTACGTCGACCCCCGTGAGCCTGACCCACTGCTCGAGATACGCGAGCTGGCGTGCCGGTTCGGAGCGGTGCGGGATCGATTGGCTCGGACCGTGGACAGCCTGGAGCAGGCTGGTCGCGCGGCCGGCATCGCTCGGGCGCTTGCAGGGACGCGCGAGCCACCATCGCAAAGATACGAAAGGAGTGAGGGACAATGGGTGATTTCTCGATTCGGACGCTGTGCTACTCGCACGTCGACCTGCCTGTCGAGTTCTTCGGCGGGGTTCCGATTCACAGCGGCCAGGGGGTGAAGACGGCGGCGATGGTCTACACGCTGCTAAGCGAGCAGGACGAGAACGGAGCGGTTCACCACCACCTGGTGGACTGTGGCTTCGATGTACCGTGGATCCCCCGGTTCGGCTTCTACGACTACGAGCCACCCGATGTGGTTCTCGCCAAGGTCGGGGTCACGCCCGACGAAATCGAGTCGGTCTTCGTGTCGCACATGCACTTCGACCACGTGAACAATCTGCACCGGTTCCCGCATGCGACGGTCGTCGTGCAGCAGGCGGAGTACGACGGCTGGGTCAACGCGCTGGAGCTCCCGGGTCGCTACACCCCGATGGGCGACCAGAGCTGGATCCTCTCCTCCTTCGACACCGGCGACATGGCCGCGTTCCAGGCCATGAAGGCCGAAGGACGCCTACGCCTGGTCGGCGATGAGGAGACGCTGCACCCTGGCGTGGTCGGCCACCTGAGCCCCGGCGGGCACACCTTCGGCGTCCAGTGGTTGGACATCGACACGCCGGACGGACCTGTGGTGGTGGCCAGCGACACCGCGATGTGGTACTCGAATATCGAGGAAATGTGGCCGAGCGGCTACACCAACGGCAACACCTACCAGATGCTCCTGACCTACGGCGAGATCGCGGAGTTCGTTGGCGACGACCTGGGACGAGTCATCCCGGGTCACGACATGCGCGTGTTCGAGACGTTCCCGTCCCAGAAGCTGGGCGCGAACGAGGTGGCTGAGGTCCGCGTCGCGTCGTGGGACACCGGTCGCATCGACAACAGCGGGCCGGCGGTGTCCGCCGGCTGAGCAGAGGGATCGGGCAGCCGCGCGCGTATGCGCGCTCATCTGAGGATGGAGCAACGCGCGGCCGTTCAAAATGGAGGCGTGTCCAGCGTTGCAGGACGCTGCGCTTTCTTGCGTCTGTGTGGCTGACCTAGCGCCGGGGCCGGGAGACCGTGCTCGCTGTGAGGTAATTTGGGTGCCGCACGGCTCCGCTCCGGTTAGCGGTTGAGTTCGTAGACGCCGTAGCCAACTCGCTGGAAGCGTCGGTCACCGCCAATCGTGTACGCGGACAGTGCTCGTTGACGGAATGCAGCGGCAGCGGGCTGCCATGGAGCGTGCTCGCCGCGGCATGGACTGCGCACACGCGCATCGGTCAGTCGGCTTCTTCGAGGACTCGCGTGATCAACTCCACCACCGGCGGTCGCCGGCGGGGCCGCTCTCTTGGCATTCGCGGATCATCGGAGGCTCTCGCGAGCAGCCTCTTCGAGAGCTGGGTTAGCCCAATAGCAGGTCTTTATCTGTTGCGAAGGGGTTCGAGAGTGCTCCGTTTAGGTCCATTCCGCACATGGTTGTCTACATATGCGCGGGCCACAAAGCAGTTCTCTTATCTGGCTGCGCTCTTAGTCGGGCTGGACCGCCGGGCCGTGGCGCCGCGAGGAGACGCCTCGGCCCGGCCGTTGTCGCGTACGCGCTCAGGATCTCGCGCTTGGGCTGAACAGGCTCAGCAGTTCGACTCGCTGTCGGTCACGAAGCCGGCGAGCCCGAGCGCGCTGTCCCCGCCCGCGCCGTTGTACAGACCCACCGCGGTGACTCGATCTGACGGAGTCGGCGGCGCCCCGTCGGCTCCGAACATGAGGTCCTTGCCGACCTCGTAGCCGTACACGGTCCCATCCGGAGCCGTGTTGTGCGGATTCGGCTTGATCGTGCTCCGGTATAGCTTCTTCAACCGGGCGATCGGCGTGCATGGGCCCGCGCCGGTCGCGGTCCTGTGAGCCGGGTTCCAGGTCGTGACCATGATCGCCTTCTCGAGGTGCTGAGGGTCGGCGTCGAAGTACACGGCCACCTTCTTCTTCGAGTAGACGAGCGCCGTCCAGCCATCCGGCTGTCCCGGGTTGTCGAACGTCCCGCCGCGTGTCTCGGACGGCTTCCCCAGCCGTGCCATCACCTGCGCTCCGCTCATGCCGAGCTTGATGCCGGCGATGGCATGCTGCGAGATTGCCGGCGAACGGGCCGCCGACGACATCGCGGTCCCCGTGGTTACGGCTGTGACCGCCACGATCAGGATCGCCAGTACCTTCATCGCTCCTCCTTCGTTTGGACGGAGTGCGATGATCGTGAGCGCCGCTACCAAAGCGCTATCGAACGACTACCGTCCTGCGCGGGCGGTGTGGTCGGCGCCGCGGCGACATGTGAACTGAGCGTGAGCACGCCCCCACGCGCGGAACCGCCGCTCCCGAGACCCTTTCAGGCCGCTACCGTCCGGCCCTGAGTGCTCGAGTTCCGCATTCTCGGCCCACTCGAGGTCGTCGGCAAGACTGACCCGGTTCGACTCGGCGGTCCGAAGCAGCGCGCGACTCTCGCGATCCTCCTGCTGAGCGCAAACCGGGTTGTCTCGATCGATCGGCTCGCCGACGATCTCTATTCAGGCGCGGCCCCCGTCACGGCGGTCACGCAGGTGCACCGGCAGATCTCCGAGCTCCGCAAGGCGCTCGGCTCGGCGTCCGCGATCGAGACCCGTCCGCCCGGGTACGTGATCCAGCTCTCCCACGAGCAGCTCGACCTCACTCGATTCGAACGCGGGGCGACGGAGGCGACTCACGCGCTCGGACGAGGCGACGCGCAGCTCGCCGCCGACCTCCTCCGCGAAGCGCTCGGACTCTGGCGCGGGGCGCCGCTGGCCGATCTCGCGTACGAAGCGTTTGCCCAGCCCTCGATCGAACGGCTCGAGGAGTTGCGGCTCGTCGCCGTCGAGCAGCGGATCGAGGCCGAGCTCGTGCTCGGCCTCCACACCGAGCTCGTGGGAGAGCTCGAAGCGCTCGTCTGGGATCACCCGCTCCGCGAGCGGCTCCGCGGACAGCTGATGCTGGCTCTCTACCGATCAGGGAGGCAGGCAGAGGCACTCGAGGTCTACCGGCGAACGCGAGAGGCTCTCGTCGAGGAGTTCGGCATCGAGCCTACCTCTGGTCTCCAGGAGCTCGAGCGGGCGATCCTGACGCAAGATCCGTCGCTCGAGGTGGAGCCCGCGGCTGCCGCCAGTGCGGGTCCCGCTGCCGAGCCCGATCGGGCCGTGCTCGTGCTCCCGTCTGACGAGCATCGGCTCGACGCGCTCCTGGCGATCGCCGAACCGCTCGCCGGGCTTCCCTCGCGAGAGCTCGTCATTGCCCGTCTGGTCGAGGACGAGAGCCAGGTGGGGCCTGCGACAGCCGCCCTGAACGCAAGGCGCGCTGCACTCGCGGTCAGAGCGCGGACTGCGGCCTTCACGACGCTCGAGCCGGCCCGCGACGTGGTTCGCCTGGCGACGACGTACGACGTCGACCTCGTCCTGCTCGACGCCCCGGCGGGCTTCGACGACGAGCTGTTTCCGCCCGATCTTGCCGCTATCCTCGGGCGCTCGCCTGCCGACGTCGCGGTGCTCACGGGATCGGCGGTCTCGTCGGGAGATGGGGCGGGCGTGTTCGTCGTCTTCGGAGGCGGCGAGCACGACTGGGCGGCACTCGAGCTCGGCGCGTGGCTCGCCGTCGCGGCGAAGGCGCCGCTGAGGCTCGTCGGCACGCGCGGCGACCCGGGTCGCGGCCGGCGGGACGCGAGCCGCCTGCTCGCGGACGCGTCGCTGGCGGTCCAGCGAGTCGTCGGTGTCACAGTTGAGCCGCTGCTCGCCGACCCGGCAGAGGAAGCGCTCGTCGCCGCGGTCGCGCCCGCGACCGTCGTCGTGGCAGGCTTCCCGACCCGCTGGCGGGCCGAAGGCCTCGGGAGCGTGAGGCGGGCGCTGATCGGCGCCGCGGGGTCAACGGTCGTGCTCGTCTGCCGCGGCACGCGGCCGGGAGGCCTCGCGCCGCCCGACAGCCGCACTCGCTTCTCCTGGTCGCTCGAGCCCTAGCCGAGCGCGAACCGGAAGGTCTTGACGATGTCGCTGTACGCGGCCAGCTTCGAGCTCCCCTGGAGCTCGGTGATCTCGATGCCGAGCGTGCCGCCCTTGTAGTGCAGGAGGTACAGGCGCATCACCATTGGTCGAGGCATGATCCAGAAGTTGAGCCCTTCCGGCGAGGGCGGTAGTCCGGTGAGGACCGGCTGCCCCGGGTCGCCGGGGCAGGGTCCGGCGGACGCGTCACGCATCCGTAGGTCGACCACGTAGCCCGAGAGCCCGCCGATCGTCGCGGCTCGTGGCTGGATCGGCGCGAATCCCGGTTGCTGTCTGATCCAGCGGAGGAACGCATCCGGGGTATGCCCGGTGCCGGGCCCGGTGCCGCACATGCCCGTCGCGATGCTCGTGAACGCGTCGATGCGGTCGCTCTTGCCGTCGTCGGCGACGCTGAAGTCGCCGCCGGGCGGGATCAGCCCGACGACGCCGTTGTGATCGGTGAAATTGGTCCAGCCGATCGGCACCGTGTAGGTCAGACCAGGCTGGAACGAGCGCGACTTGTGCGTGCCCGCTGTGAGCTCCCCGAGACAGGTGCCGTAGAAGACCGGCGTGCAGAAGCTGCTCAGCGCCGAGAGGTTGCCGGCTGCTGCCGCGTCGACCTTCAGGCTCTCGACGATCGCGGTCGCGATTGGCTGCACTGCCCTGAACGTCTGCTTCGACGGGGCTTCGAGCACGATCGCCAGCGTGTGCACCGTCGTGCCGATCCGGATCGGCACGAGGTAGAGGCGAAGCGGCCGGTCCCGTCTGCTCCTCAGGGCGCTGGCATCTCCCCGTCGGAAGGCGAAGACAAGCCGGCTGGTGCCGGGGTCGCCCGACGTGAGCCGGACGTCCACGGACGTGGCCGTCAGGGCGGGTTTGCCGAGCTTGACGATGTCGGGTGTCGTGACGACGAGATCGCTGCGTCCCTTGAGCCACGTGGTCAACGCCCTGGGCGAGGTCCAGACGTCGGAAAGCGTTCGGCCGTCCGGGGTCGCGGCGAGCGGATCGAGCCAAACTTCGACCGACGGTCCCGCGAGCGAGCCGACCGAAAACTCCAGGTTTGTGTCGGAGCGCCGCGTCCAGCCCCTCGGAACCTGGAGAGCGACCCGCGGTGTGAAGCTCCGAGAGGAAAGCTTGGTCGGCAGCGCAGGTGTCGTGGCTACCGGAATGTTTGCCGGCCGCTTCACCGGTGTCGTGTTGGCCGCGGGGCCGCACGGCCCCTCGTTCAAGGCGTTGAAACCGGCAAGGCCGGACGGGTTCGAGTAGAGGGCGACAGCGTTGACGATCTCCGGGGTGGGACCCATGGCGAAGAACAGTCGACTGCCGAGAAGCCACCCGGAGACGACCCCGTTGTGCGTGTTGTTCGGACTTGCCTTCAGCCTGTTGCCGTACGCCCTCTTCAGCTCCTCGACGGTCGAGCACGGGCCGATGCCCTCGGCGGTTCGATCCCTGCTGTTCCAGGTCACGATCTCAACGGTCTTGTCGGTCGTCCCGATGAAGTAGGCGCTCACGTTGCGTGTGCTCTGTCGCAGCACCGAGTAGTCCGGCGGCTCCTGCATGGCCAACTTCTGGCCGCCGTTCCACATTCGCCCGAGGGTGAAGTTGGAGTCGCCGAGCCTTGCGCCCGCGATCGAGGTCGGCGATATCGTCAGCGGGAGCGTGTCCGGCGACCCTCGCGTGAGGAGCAGTCCCGCGGTCGTCCCGGCCGCGGCGACCACGACGGTTGCGATGGCCACGACGGCGAGGCGCCGGGGCCGTCGACGTGCGAGCACCTTGCCCTGCAGGGCCGCCCGGGCGGCGGTGGCGAGCTCGCCGCAGCTCGAGTAGCGGTCGTCGGGCGACTTGGCGAGCGCGGTCTGGAAGACCTGGTCGAACGTTGCCGGGAGCTCCGGCTGAAGCTCGGTGAGCCGCGGCGGCGGCTCGTTCAGGTGGGCGAAGACGACGGACAGCTCGCTGTCCCGCTCGAACGGGCGCTGGCCGCCGAGGCATTCGAAGAGCACGCAGCCGAGCGAGTAGATGTCGGCGCGGCGGTCGATCGGGCCGCCCTCGATCTGCTCGGGCGGCACGTAGTCGATCGTCCCCACGAAGCCGCGTTCGCCGGTGAGGCTGGAGACGGAGGTCACGTGCCGGGCGAGGCCGAAATCGCAGACGTACCCCCTCTCGGCCGCACTATCCCGGTCGAGCAGGATGTTGCCCGGCTTCACGTCACGATGGACGAGGCCCGCAGCGTGCGCGGCATCGAGCGCCTCGGCGATCTGTCCCACGATCTGGATCGCCCGCTCGGGCTCGAGGCGGCCTTCGCGGCGGAGGAGATCCCGCAGGTCACAGCCGTCGACGTACACCATCGCCAGGTAGAGCGTCCCGTCCTCCTCGCCGTACGCGACGGTAGAGACGATGTGCGGATGGTCGAGGCTGGTGGCCAGCTGCGATTCGCGCAGGAAGCGCTGGCGGAAGCGCTCATCCCGCGCGAGCTCCGGCGAGAGCAGCTTGAGCGCAACCCGCCGCCCCTCGCCATCCTCGGCCAGGTAGACGGCGCCCATCGCTCCTTCGCCGATCAGGGACTCGATGCGAAAGCCTGCGATGACGGCGCCCACTGTCACGCGCTGCATTACAAGCAGCATGACAACAGGCCGTATCGGCCTCAAGGGCGTGATGGCGACCCGGCGTCCTTCGCGATCCCGGCGCCCGCTGCGTTCGTGGGTCAGGCACTCGATTTCGGAGCCTTACGGGATGGGATCACGCAACCGCGTCGACGCGGCGCGCGCCGAGCCTCGAGCGGGCCGCCTGGGTGTATGGGGAGCCAATGCACCCGTCCGGCTGCGACGGTGTTCCGCCAGCGTTGCCTTCACCGATAACCACTTGAGCAGCCGACAGAGCGCCTCCTTCGGTGGCGCGTCAATCTCCTGGGCGCGTATCGGTCGATCCGCGTGTTCGAGGACGGCCGTGATCGTGGCGATGGCAGCTCCTTTCGAGGCAGCGGCACCCACAATGCGACCGGCTACCGAGAGGTAAGCCGGCGCCGATCCGCTTGTAGAGCGGCTAAGCGCGGAAGCTCGACCTGGAGTCGAGGGTTCGAGAGTGCTCCGTTTAGTTCCATCGGGTTCGAACGTGCGCCGCTGTGTACGACCACAGCGGACACGTACGAACCCAGACATGCGCGAGCTGTGGCTCCAGAGGTTCGAGTCCTGTCGGGTCTAGACGGACTCCCCGGTTGAACTCAGCGCGTTTACTTCGATGAGGGTCTCGACCGGGAGGCCGAGCGACGCGGAGACGAGGCAGGTGTCTTCTGCTTTCTGGGCGAGCTCGTGAGTTAGTTGCTCGTCGACCGGGTCGGTCTCGACCGCGATCGTGAGGAGGAGGCGGGTGAAGCCGAAGCGGCCGTCCTCGCGCTTGCCCGCGACTCCGTCGCCGTTCACGGAGAGCGACGCGTAGTTGAGCCCTGCTCGTGCGGCGAGGCCGGTGAAGGTGACGGCGAGGCAGGATGCTGCTGCGGCGACGAAGAAGTCCTCGGGGCTCCAGGTTGAGGGGTCGGTGCCGCGGAAGACTGGTGGCGGGGTGATCTCGATCGGTTGCTTGCCTTCGACGTTGGCGGTGACGCGGCGCTCGCCGATCCACTTGACCGAGACGGGGAAGTGGAACTCCTTCGGCCGCACGTTTGGGGTTGCAGTTGCGGTAGCCATTAGAGGCTCGCAGCCGGTTGTCGGTCGAGTTTGGCGACAGGGCCGGTCAGCTCGTCGAGGAACTGGGAGACGGCGGTGGGCGGCAGGGCGCCGACGAACTCGGCTACGACCTCGCCGTCGCGGAATGCTTTGACGGCCGGGATGCTCTGGATCTGGTAGCGGAGCGCGAGCTCCAGGTTTGCTTCCACGTCGACCTTGGCGAGGACGAACCTGCCCTCGCGAGATTCTGCTTCGCGCTCGAGCACGGGGCCGAGCATCCGGCAGGGGCCGCACCAGCCGGCCCAGAAATCGACTACTACCGCCAGCTCATGCGAGCGCTCGATCACATCGCGCTCAAAGGTGTTTGTCGTCACGTCCATCTCAGATCTCCTTGCGGTCGTATAACTGTCTATGCTATACAACTATACAACTATTTAACTTATTCCATGAGGAGACCCTTTTGATGTCGCTTCCCCACCCTGTTCCGGATGAGCTCGTGGAGTTGATCGCCCGCCGCTTCCGGGCGATCGGCGAACCGATGCGGATCAAACTGCTCGACCGTCTGCGCGACGGCGAGGCAACCGTCAGCGAGCTGAGCGAGGCGATCGGGGCTTCGCAGCAGAACGTCTCGAAGCACCTGGCGCTGCTGGCCGAGGCTGGCATCGTCGCCCGGCGCAAGGACGGCAATCGGGTCTACTACCGGATCGCGGACGAAGGGGTGTTCAGGCTCTGCGAAGACGTGTGCGGCTCGATCCAGGAGCAGCTCGCGTCACTGAGCGAGCTGGTCGGGGAGGTGCGCTGATGTCCCGGCGCTGGCCGCTTGAGCGGGTGCTGTTCGCGCTCGCCGGCTCGATCACGCTCGTGAGCATTCTGCTGGCGGCGATCGTCACACCCTGGTTCCTGCTCCTGACTGGGTTCGTGGGCGCCAACCAGTGGCTGTATGTCGTCGTGGGCGGATGTCCTGCCTCAGTTGTTCTCGAGCGCTTCTTCGGGATCGATCGCCGGTGCCGTCCGTGAGCGCTGTCGCGACCGCCCGTCCCGCTGCCCTGCCTGTCCGCGATCATCCGGAAGCAGTCGGGCCGGTCGGAAGGCTCGGGCGCTGGACAGTCGATCACGGGCGTATGGTCGCGATCGCGTGGATCGTGATCGCGATCGGGTTCGGCTTCTTCGCGCCCAAGGTCGAGTCGGCGCTGTCGGGCGCCGGCTGGCAGGCAAACGGCTCCCAATCGGTGCAGGCGAGAACCCTGATCCAGAAGAACTTCGCCGGCCTGTCCAGCTCGGCGCTGATGGTTGTCGTCCGCTCGCCGACGCAGACGGTCGGCGACGCGGGCTTCCGCTCGACGGTCGCCGCCGTCGAGCGGACGCTCCGGACGAACCGACACGTCGCCTCCGTGTCCGCGCCGCGGGCGGGCGCGACGGTCTCGGCCGATCGTCACACGGCGATCGTCACTGCCGGCGCCGGAGGCGACCCGACGGCGATGGTGGCCGCCGCCGACTCGCTGAAGGGCAAGCTGCGCGCGCTCGGCACCGGCGGCACCACCGTGTCCTTGACCGGCGCCTCCGGCATGTGGAGTGACTTCAACACCGCCAACCGCACGGCGATGATGAAGTCGGAGCTGTTCTCGTGGCCGGTGACGATGATCATCCTCGTGCTGGCCTTCGGCTCGCTCGTCGCCGCCGGGCTGCCGCTGATGCTGACGATCCTCGGGCTCGTCGCCTCGGCCGGGCTGCTGGCGCTGCTGACGAACGGCTTCGAGATTTCGATCTGGGCGATGAACTTCGCGCTCATGTTCGCGCTCGCGCTCGGCATCGACTACGCGCTTTTCATCGTCCACCGCTTCCGCGGTGCGTTCATCGGCTCCGGCCTCCCTGCGCGTGACGCGGTCGCGGTGACGATGGACACGGCCGGCAAGGCCGTCCTGTTCTCGGGCGCCACGGTCCTGATCTCGCTCTCCGCTGTGATGCTCGTGCCCAGCCCGGCGTTCCGTTCGATGGCGCTCGGGATCATGATCAGTGTCATCTTCGTGCTCCTGGCCACGCTGACGCTGCTCCCCGTGGTGCTCGCGAAGCTTGGCCCCAAGGTCGACTCACTGTCGCTCCGCTGGGTTCACTCCGGTGAGCATCGATCGGCGCGCTTCGCCCGCTGGGGCGCGCTGCTCTGGCGCCACCCCTTCGTGTTCGGCCCCGCCGCCACGATCGTGCTCGTCCTGCTCGCCCTACCCGTGCTCGGGCTGAAGACCGGCATGCCCTCCATCAAGGTCGTCCCCACGAACGACTCCTCCCGGGTCGGCTACACGCAGGTGCAGCAGGCGTTCGGCGTCGGCGCCCCGGGAGCACTCCAGATCGTGGCCCCGCAGGCGAACGCCGCCGCGGTAGTAAGAGTCGTCCGGCGCGATCCCGGCATCGCCTCCGTCTCGCCGGTCCGGTCCGGGGGCAGCGGCCTCGCGCTCGTCCAGGCCGTCCCGAACGCCGACCCGTCCAGCACCGCCGTCGGGCACACGATCGACCGTCTGCGCTCGCAACTGCCCGCCCAGGCGCTCGTCGGGGGCGCCGCAGCGGAGAACCACGACCTCGAGAGCGCGCTTTCGGCGAAGACGCCGCTCGTGATCGGGGTGGTGCTCGCGCTCGGATTCCTGCTCCTGCTCGTCGCGCTGCAGGCGCCGCTGATCGCCGCGCTCGGCGTGCTCACGAATCTGCTCGCCGTCGGCGCCGCCTTCGGCATCGCCAGGCTGATCTTCCAGAACGGCCACGGCTCTGGCCTGCTCGGCTTCGAGTCGCAGGGATTCCTGGACGCCTGGGGCCCCGTGTTCTTCTTCGCGATGATCTTCGCGATCTCGATGGACTACACGGTGTTCCTGCTCTCATCCGCGAAGGAGCATTACGACCGCACCGGCGAGCCGCGTGAGGCCATGATCGGCGGGCTCGCCCACTCGGGCCGGGTGATCTTCGCCGCCGCCGCCGTCATGGTCGCCGTCTTCTTCACCTTCGCGCTCTCCGGCCCGCTCCCGCCCAAGGAAATGGGCGTCATCCTCGGCATCGCCGTCCTGCTCGACGCGATGCTCGTCCGCCTCGTCCTGATCCCGACCCTGCTCCGGGTCTTCGGTCACTACGCCTGGGCGCTGCCCCGCTGGCTCGACCGCGTCCTCCCCAACGTCCGCTTCGGACACTCCTGATGCTCAAGCCATCGCAGACCCAGCGCGGCGCAAACCTGCGCGGGGAGCGCTCTCGAACGTCGCCTTCCAGAGCGAGGCTTGAATAGCAAGCTAATCAGGCGGCGTCCGCCGACCGTGGCCTCGCCCGACCTGTCTGACCGCGTCAGCTAACGCATGCGCGACGCACTGCTCGCGCTGCCGTTCGGGCTTGCAATCGGGCTGCTGCTCGGCCTCGTTGGTGGCGGCGGCTCGATCCTGGCCGTACCGATCCTCGTCTACGTGCTCGGCGAGCCGGTCAAACGCGCGACGACCGAGTCGCTATTCATCGTCGGCGTTACCGCGCTGATCGGAGCGCTCGCCGCCGCGCGCGCAGGGCGCGTGCGCTGGCGAGTCGGCCTCGCGTTCGCCGCACCCGCTGCGGTGACGTCCGTGGCTGGAACGGCGCTCAACCGACTCGTTGACTCGCACGCCATCTTGCTCGCGTTCGCTGTCCTCCTGCTCGCGGCCGCATACGGGATGCTGCGCACACAACGCAAGCGAACAGGGCGTGCGCCCGAGGACACACAAGCGTTCCACTGGCCACCCGTCGTGGCCGCAGGCGCGGCGACCGGACTCCTCACCGGCTTCTTCGGGGTCGGGGGCGGATTCGTGATCGTGCCCGCGCTCGCACTCGCACTCGGCCTTCCCATGACCCTCGCAATCGGCACCTCACTACTCGTGATCGCACTCACCAGCGCATCCGCACTCGCAGCCCACCTCGTCAGCGGCGGCATCAACATCGAACTCGCCGCGGCCTTCACCGCGGCCGCCCTCGTCGGCGCCCTGATCGGAACGCGCATGCACGGACAAATCCCGGAGACACGCCTGCGGCAACTGTTCGCAGCGCTGCTGCTCGCGATCGCCGTCTTTCTCATCGCGAAGAACGCCACCACCCTCGCGTAGGGACAGAAGGCAGTGATGGCCGCGTGGTCCGTCGTCGTGGGCGGCGTGCACCTGCTCGGCTCGGAAGCGCTCGGCGACGCGACGAACAACGTTGCCGAGTACACGGCGGTTCGGAACGCGCTGCGGGCCGCGGCCGGCGCGGGCGCGACGTCGGCTCACGTGCGGATGGACTCGACGGTGGTCTTCGGCCACCTCTCTGGGGCATTACGTGCGCGGGACGAGCACCTGATCCAGCTCAAGGAGGAGGTCGAAGCGCAGTTGGCCCGGTATCCGGGGCGGGTCACGTTCACTCGGATCCCCAGGGAGCGGAACGGAGTTGCCGACGAGCTCGCGAAGGACGGCGCCCGGGCCTCGAAGGCGCTGAGCGCCGATCGGCGGCGATAGGTACCGCGTCAAGTGCACGAACGTCGGCGCGGTCTGGGGGCGGATCGACACGTGCGGTGACCTTAGCCCGGGCGCCGTTGCCATATCCACGATCAACAGGCCCCGTCTCCACCGCGAGCGCAGATCGCAGTCGACTCACCGCCGGCTGCCAGTGACCCCGCATGCATCCGGAGCCCCCTCATCCCCCGACGGTTCAAGGGACCACCCTGACCAGGCCCTAGTCTCTGGTACCGAACCGACCTGTGATGCACAAGCGTGCTCTCGCCTGATCGCCGCCAACCAGGCTCTGTTAGCTGGTCAACTCGTAGACGCCTCGGCTGAGCCGCCGGAAGCGAGGGGCATCACCGCCGGAGTACCCGGCCAGTGTCCCCTTCACCGACGACCACAAAAGCGGCCCGCCCGCGAGGCGCTCGGCTGCCGCGTGAATCTCACACGCTCGCAGCGGCCGAAGGCCTGCTCGAGTACCCACGTGACCGTCTCGAGCACCGGGGGCAGCCTGGGTGGAGCGGAGCGAGGAAGTATCCGATTCACCGCAGCCTTGGCCAGCAGCCGGACGTGGAGCTCCGCCAACCGGGAGAGCTCAACCCTGGCTTGAGGGTTCGAACGTGCCCCGTTGTCTTCCATCCGTTGTCCTCATTACATCAACCTTGCTGCTCACGGCCATCTTTCGATGTCCGGTCGGTACGGGACCGAGATGTGCTTGCTCAAACCCGTGACCGCTGATGGCCGTTGGCGCCTCGCGTTCCATTCAGCTGGGCGTACCCAATGCTCAGGGTGGCCGATCGGGGAGGAGCGGTGGTGCATGCGGTGAAAGGTTCGCTGTGGGCGACCGCTGGAGCACCGGCCGGACAGAGGCGTTCAGTGACGGCGTGTTCGCAATCGCGATCACGCTGCTCATTCTCGAAGTAGCTGTCCCCGAGGCAGCGTTCGACAACTTGTGGCGCGGCATCGCTCATCAGTGGCCCTCCTATCTGGCGTATGCGACGAGCTTCATCACGATCGGCGGGATCTGGATGGCCCACCACGCCATCTTCCGGCGCCTGCAATACGCGAACCAGCAGGTCATGGTCATCAACCTGGTGCTGCTGATGGCGGTCGCGTTCCTGCCCTTCCCGACCAGGCTCGTGGCCGAGGCGATCCACAACAACAGCGCCGAGCGCGCCGCAGCCATCTTCTACGGAGCCTCGCTGCTCGTTATCCAGCTTCTGCTCGGCGCTCTCTGGGGCTCGATCGCACGCGACCGCGGCCTGCTCAAGCCAGAGGTGAGCGAGAAAGAGATCAACGCGATCCTGATCGCGGCGACGCCGAACCTCGGCTTCTACATCGGTGTGATCGTGCTCGCGATCTTCGCGCCCAAAGCGGCCGCGTTCGGCTACCTGCTGATCGCGATCGTCGCCCTCGTGCGAGCCCGTGGCGACCAGACACCACCACCCACGACATCGTCTGCGTAATACACGGTCGCCAAGTCCGGATAGCTCGGCTCAGCTCTTGCCGAGCTCGCGGACCATCGACTCGAGACGGTCGAGGCGCTGGACGAGATCGTCGAAGCGGGCATCGACCCGTGCCTCCTCCGTCTCCTCGTCTGCTTGCTCAGCAGCGGCACGCTCGCTCTGGGCGCGGGCGATGAAGGTCGAGGTGATCGCGGCGGTGACGATCGCCAGGAAGGCGATTCCCTCGAGCATCACGAACGCGCCCACGAGCCGGCCGGCGACGTCTTTCGGCGTCACGTCGCCGTAGCCGACCGTCGTCACCGTCTGCAGCGACCACCACATTCCGACCCAGACGTTCGAGTACTCGTGGTGGTCGAGCACCCTGATCAGGATCCCGCCGCCGACGACGACGATCGTCGTGGCCACGACGATCACGCCCGCGGCGAGGCGAACCGACGGCGGCTCACGCAGGAACCTCGACAGGCGCCGCTCGATCAGGTTCGGGCGCGGCACGGCACGAACCTTCCGGCCGGCATCGGCGACCCGTTGGCGCCGCGGGGTCGTCACCGGATCATCATCTCCCCGGCACTGCTCCTTCGCGTTTGCGCGCGCACTGGCTCGCCGCGTTTCAGCGTCAGGCGGCGTTGTCGACTGCGGTCAGATCGAGCAGTGTGAGTCCGAGATCGGTGATGCGCTGGAGGACGCCCTGGAGCTCGGCCTGGTCGCGGATGGTTCCGGTCAGGGTCGTGGTGCCGTCGCCGCGCGTGAGGTTCATGCCCTCGAAGGCGAGCTGCATGCGGTCGCTCAGCTCGCCTTCGACCACGAGCCGGTACTCGCGACTGCCCATGTGACAGAGCCTGACACGCCTTTCCGGCGTCTACGTGGTGAGGTGCGCCGTTCACCTGGGTGATCGCGCTTGCTCGAGGAGGCCGAGCGACGATCGCGCGTGCGACTGCGTCCGGGCGGGAGTGGACGCCGAGCTTCCGGTAGATCGTGCGGGTGTGCGACCGGATCGTGTTGGGCGAGAGGAAGAGCTGCTCGCCGATCTCCCGTGCCGACAGGTCGGAGGCCAGGAGCTGGAGCACGGCGAGCTCGGCCGCGGTCGGCGCCTCGAGCAGCTCTCCGCCGGCTGCCCGGTCTCTTGCCGTCCGGAGCTCTCGTTCCACCTCGTCGCAGAGCGGCCGCACGATCCCGCTGTCCGGTGAGCTCGTCGAGGGCCTCCCGGGCCGAGCGCAGCACCGACTGCGCCTCGTCGAGGCGGCCGCGGCGCAGACGGGTACGGGCGAGGAGCACGAGCAGCCAGGTGTGCTGCACCGTCGCCACCTCGTCCGCGAAGAAGCGCTCGGCGGTAACGAGCTCGTGCTCTGCCTCGACGAGCTTCCCTTCGGCGGCCAGCACCGTTCCCAGAGCGGCGGCCGCGTTCGCGCCGAGCCAGCTCCGGCTGCTCCCGATCCGGCCCACGGCGGCCTTCGCCGCGTCGGCATGGCGTCGGGCCGCGACGAGCTGCCCGCGCTCGGCGGCGACGAGGGCGAGCGTCGAGTGTGCGAGGATCAGGCTCGGCGGGCGACGCCCGATATCCGGATGCTCCAGCACCTGCGAGGCGGCAGCCGACGCCTCCTGCAGGTCGCCCGCGAAGAAGAGAGCGCGCGCGTACGTAGCGCGAGCGCCCGTGAGGATCTCGTCGGAGCTTGCCCGCGCGAGCTCGACGGCGCGGCGGCCGTCGAGCACCGCCCGGCCGACGCCACCGTCGACCGTCCCCGCACGAACCAATCTCACCCAGATTTCGACATATGCGTCGGACTGTCCGTGTTGCTGACTCTGCGCCCGATCGGCGAGCTGCATGAACCGGCGCTGCTCGATCGCGCCCTCTCCCGCGAGCACCGCGGCCGCCGCGGCGGTCGCCGCCAGCTCCGGGTGCTCGAGGACACAGTCGTCCGGCAGCGTGCGAACCCAGCGAAGAAGCGTCCCGCCGTCGCCGCTCCTGATCAGGGACAGGTGGTAGTCGACGAGCACCTCGGCGACGAACTCGTGGTCGCCGGCAGCCGCCGCATGCCGGAGCGCTTCCATGGGCAGTCCGTGCGATCTGAGCCACTCGGCGGCTCGGCGCTGGATCGTCGTCGCGGCGGCCGGCTCGGATGATGCGAGCGCGGTCTGGGCGTACGCGGCGAACAGCGAGTGGATGCGGAACCAGCCTCCTCGTTCGAGCCGCGAGACAAGGAGGTTGGAGCGCTCGAGCTCGGCCAGCACGGCGGAGGAGCCGGTGCGGTCGAGCACGGCGTCGCAGAGCTCGGCGGTGAACTCGCGCAGGACCGCGGCGCCGTGGAGAAACGACCGCTGGTCCTCGTCGAGCGCCGCGAGGACCTCGCTGCTCAGGTACTCGGCCACGAAGCGGTGATCGCCTCCGAACGCCCGCACGGCCGCAGCCGGGTCGTCGACCGTCCGCAGCCAGAGGCCGGCCAGGACGAGCGTCGCAGGCCAGCCCTCGGTCTGCTCGTCGAGCAGTTCGATCTCGTCCGCCCCGAGCTCGATCTTCCCGCGGGTGACCAGCAGCTCGTGCGTCTCGGCGCGGGTGAACGCGAGCTCCCTCGCCCGCAGCTCGGCGAGCAGCCCGGCGGCGCGGTATCGCGCGAGGCTCAGCGCAGGATCGACCCGCGTGACGAGAATCACGCGTGCGTTGAGTGGGAGATGCGAGAGAGCACGGTCGATCGACGCGATGCAGCCCTCGCCGGTCACCGCGTGGAGATCGTCGAGCACCAGGAGCAGCCGCTCCCCGAACGCAGCGATGCCGTTCATGAGCTCGTCGACCGCGTCCTCGATCGCACCGCCCGGTATCCCGAGCCGCTGCAGCGCACCTCGCCCGAGCCCCGGCCGCACGCGATCGACCGCCGTCGCGACGTACCGCCACAACCGAGTCGGATCGTTGTCATCGGTATCGAGGGTGACCCAGGCCAGCGCCGCGTCCTGGCTCGCACACCACGCCCGCACCGCAGTCGTCTTCCCGTACCCGGCCGGTGCCGCGACGAGCGTCAGCACCGCATCGACACCGGCAGCCGGCCCCGTCCAGAGACGCGGACGGTCGACCATGCCTCCACGCACACCCGGAGCCGCCAGCTTGGCCTCGATCAGCGGGGGAAGCGCAGCCGCGCCCATCCTCTCCGCTGTCCCTGCCCCCCGCTGCCCCGATCCGAGTGCCATTCTGCGACACATGGTCGCATGACTCCACCGGCAGGGCCAGTTCGGGCACGGGTTCACGATCACCCGGGTGAAACACGAGCGCCGTCGCTGGCCGACAACACCTGTTGCGTAGGGTTGCGTCGCGATGGACTACAAGAGCACGGTCTCCGACATCGTTCGCGTCGTGGAGGCGCTTGGGGCGGGGATCATGCTCGTCGGCGGATTCGGGGCGTTTCTGATCTTCCTCGTGCGGGTGTCCCACCCCGAGCGTCGGCCCGGCTCCTACGAGGAGCTGCGCCGCAACCTCGGTCGCTCGATCCTGCTCGGCCTGGAAGTGCTGATCGTGGCCGACCTCGTGCGGACGATCATCGTCGACCCGACCTACGAGAGCGTTGTCGTACTGGGCGTGATCGTCGTCATCCGGATTCTGCTGAGCTTCTCGCTCGAGGTCGAGATGGACGGCATGTGGCCCTGGAACCGCTGGCGGCGCCAGCCACCCAACCCGTAGGCCGGCGAAGACGGCCGCGCGAGGCGCCTCGGTTCACCTGGGTGAACGGCGCTCGAACGTCCCACAGGGCGGCGATGCGTGCGAGGCTCGGCGAAAGACCCTAGAGAGGAGGAGCCATGGATGGTGACAATCTCGCGCTTGTGGTCGGAACATACTCGGAGGCTGGTGCGGCTGCCGAGGACTTCAAGGCGCTGAAGGCCGGGCAGGACGCCGGCGAGTACAAGGTCGTCGGGGCGGTCGTGATGAATCGCGACGCGAGCGGCAAGGTCGACGTGGAGGAGCACGGTGACGCGCACGTCGCCGGCGGTGCGGTGCTCGGCGGGACTGCCGGGCTGGTGGTCGGGCTGTTCGCGCCGCCGCTGCTTGCCGCGACCGCGATCGGTGCCGGGATCGGCGCCGGCGTCGGCGCGCTGCGCAAGCGGCATGAGGAGAAGAAGATGGGCGTCGATCTCGAGCAGTACCTGCCGCCGGGATCCTCGGCGGTGGTGGCGGTCGTCGACGACCAGTATGCGGACAAGGTCGAGGCCGCTCTCGTCAACTCGGACAAGCGGATCAACAAGGCGATCGACTCGGGCGACTACGAGGAGCTGCAGAAGGCGATCGCGAAGTCCCAGGACGAGGTGTCGGGCGCAATCGGCTCGTAGATCGCGGGAGGAGGGCCGGCACACACGCCGGCCCTCCCGATCCGCCGAAAGGGCATGACGATGAAATCCATTCGCAAACCGAGCCTCATCGCTGTCACAGCGTCGTTGGTGTTCCTCGCGGCAGGCTGCGGCTCGAGCGGGGGCGGCTCGACGACGACGACCACGAGTGCCTCCGCGACCGAGACCTGGGCGAGCGGCGTCTGCTCGTCGATCACGACCTGGCAGGCGGCGATCAAGTCGGCCGCCGGCTCGGTGAAGAGCGATCCGACGAAGAGCGGGCTGCAGACGGCGGCCGGAGATGCGAAGTCGGCGACGGAGACGCTCGCTTCCGACCTGAAGGGGCTGGGCAAGCCCGACACCCAGGCCGGGCAGCAGGCGAAGGACTCCCTCGACCAGCTCTCGACGAGCTTGCAGCAGGACGTGACCACGATCGAGAACGCGGTCAAAGGGGTCTCCGGCGTGAGCGGCGTGCTCGGTGCCGTCTCAACGGTGACGACCACACTCGCGACGATGGGGACGCAGGTCAAGACGACGTTCACGGACCTCCAGGGACTCGGCGCGAAGGGCGAGCTGAAGAACGCGTTCGCGAGCTCGAGCGCCTGCAACTCCCTGATCAGCCAGGCGGTAAGTGAGCGCGTCGGCCGCGTCGGCACGGCTGTCGATGCCGCCCGATCGTGTTCACCCAAGTGAAATCCGACGCGCGTCCTCGTTGAGCCGGCTCTGGGTCGTAGGTTGGTGACGTTGGAGACACGGGCGGCCGGGCCCATTCCGGTACCGAGCGAAGGGAGCGCAGGTGCTTGCTTACACGAACAACCCGAGCTTCTGGGACGTGGTCTGGTGGATGATCATCTTCTTCGCCTGGGTGATCTGGATCTTCGTCGTCATCAACGTGTTCATCGACAACTTCCGCCGGCAGGATCACAGCGGCTGGGCGAAGGCGATGTGGACGGTCTTGATCATCTTCTTGCCGGTGCTCGGCGTGCTCTTCTACCTGATCGCACGCCCGAAGGAAATCGCGGTCACGACCCTGTAGCCGATGTTCGACATCGACCTGCTGCGCGCCGGACGCCCCTCGACGCAGCCCGGCAAAGCCGCCACGAAGTGGCGCGGGAAGGAGTACAGATGACGGACGACGGCGAGAGCAACGAGTGGCGCGATCCGGGTTCACTCGCTTCCGATTCCCTGGCCGAGCGCGAGCAGCTCAGCGAAGGTCGTCCCGACGAGGAACCGGCGGAGGCGCCGGTCGCTGCCGGCGCTGTCGAGTCCGGCCAGCGTTGTCGAGGAGTCTCCGCCGACTGACGGTAAGCCGCCGTCGAAGCCGAAGGTGGTGCCGCACTTCACGCCGGGCGAGCGGGCCGCGAGGGGTAAGGCGGCGAGGGCGGAGATCCCGCGCTCGACGCAGGGTGACATCGCGTTTCCCAAGCGCC
Organism: uncultured Actinomycetes bacterium; assembly: GCA_963736045.1. Classification (GTDB taxonomy): domain Bacteria; phylum Actinomycetota; class Thermoleophilia; order Gaiellales; family Gaiellaceae; genus PALSA-612. Next base: position 28,148 of record CAVTNK010000003.1, read on the forward strand.
GCGACCCGGTCGCGTTGTTGGAGGAGCAGGCCGTGTCGCGGGTTCCGGAGCTGGTGCCGATCCGCTACGGCCGGATGCTGGTGTCGCCGTTTGCGTTCTACCGTGGCGGGGCGCTGATCATGGCTGCGGATCTGGCGAACACACCGAACTCGGGGCTCCGGGTACAGCTGTGCGGGGACGCGCATCTGTCGAACTTCGGGATGTTCGGCTCGCCGGAGCGAGATTTGGTCTTCGACATCAACGACTTCGACGAGACGGCGCCAGGCCCGTGGGAGTGGGACGTGAAGCGCCTGGCGGCGAGCTTCGCGATCGGCGGCCGCGAGAACGGCTTCTCCGGCAAGGAGCGGCGCACGGTCGTGCTCGACACGGTGCGCGCCTACCGGGAGGCGATGGCCGCCTTCGCGGGCATGCGCAACCTCGAGGTCTGGTACGCGGCTCTGCCGGTCGAGCGGGCGCTTCGGGAGTTCACCGCCGGCATCGACCCGAAGCGGCTGAAGAAGCAGGAAGCCGACATCGCGAAGGTGCGCACGAAGGACAGCATGGACGCCTTCGAGAAGCTGACCCACCTCGTCGACGGCGAGCCCCGGATCATCAGCGACCCGCCGCTGATCGTCCCGATCGATGAGCTCATCCCCACCGAGGCAGAGCGGGACGCGTTCGAGACCGAGATCCGCGGCCTGATCCGCGGCTACCGGCGCACGCTCGAGACCGACCGTCGTCACCTGATCGAAGAGTTCCGGTACGCCGACATGGCCCGCAAAGTGGTCGGGGTCGGGAGCGTCGGCACCCGCGCCTGGATCCTGCTGTTCCTTGGCAAGGACGATCAGGACCCGCTCTTCCTGCAGGTCAAGGAAGCCCAGCAGTCGGTGCTGGAGCAGTTCGCCGGCAAGAGCGCGTACATCGAACTGCGGCCAGCGGGTCGTCGCCGGCCAGCGGCTGATGCAGGCGACCAGCGACATCTTCCTCGGCTGGCAACACGTCGCCGCCGGCCTGGACGGTCAACCGCGGGACTTCTACGTGCGCCAACTCAAAGACTGGAAGGGCTCGTTCGCCTTCGAAGCAGCCATCCCGCCGGGCGCAGCCGCGTACGGGAGAGCGTGCGGCTGGACGCTCGCGCGCGCCCACGCCCGCTCCGGCGACCGGATCGCGATCTCCAGCTACCTCGGCAAATCCGACGTCTTCGACCAGGCGATCGCGACTTTCGCCGAAACCTACGCCGACCAGAACGAGCGCGACTACAAGGCACTCCAGGACGCCGTCGCCTCAGGCCGTGTCAAAGCCCAAACAGGTCTCTAAAGGGTCAGCTCGAGCCCCACCGGACGGTCGGGCATAGGGCTTTTGTTGTGACGACTGCGCCGACCGCGTCTTCTGTTGCTGCCAAGGCTTCGGGTGTGGTGCTGCTCACGTTGGCGGCGGGGCAGTTCGTGATGGCCCTGGATATGACGGTGATGAACACGGCGATCGCGACGGTCGCCAAGGACGTCGGGACCGACGTGACCGGGATCCAGACGGCGATCACGCTGTACACGCTGGTGATGGCGTCTTTGATGATCACCGGCGGGAGGGTCGGGGAGATCATCGGCCGGAAGCGTGCGTTCACGATCGGGTGCGTCGTTTACGCGTGCGGGTCGCTGACGACGGCGCTGTCTCACAGCCTGACGGTGTTGATCATCGGCTGGTCGTTCCTGGAGGGTTTCGGCGCGGTGTTGATCATGCCGGCGATCGTGGCGCTCGTCGCCTCGAACTTCGGACGGTCGGACCGGCCGCGCGCGTACGGGCTGGTGGCGGCTGCCGGCGCGATGGCGGCTGCGGTCGGGCCGGTGATCGGCGGCTTGTTCACGACCTATGCCTCGTGGCGGTGGGTGTTCGTCGGCGAGGTGCTGATCGTGATCGTGATCCTCGTTCCTGGCGCGGCGGGTGAACGACACACCGCCCGAGAAGGGCGCCAGGCTCGACCTGGTCGGCACCGGGCTGTCGGCGGCCGGCCTCGGGCTGGTCGTGATCGGCATCCTGCGCTCGGGTGCGTGGGGGTTCGTGCAGCCGAAGCCGGGTGCTCCCGAGTGGCTCGGGCTCTCGCCGGTGATCTGGCTCGTGCTCGCGGGCGGTGTGGTGCTGGGCCTGTTCGTCGATGTGGGAGAACCGGCGTATCGCACACGGCCAGGCTGCGCTGATCGACCCGAAGATGCTGCGGAACATCCAGCTGCGCGACGGCGTCATCTCGTTCTTGTTCCTGTTTCTGGTGCAGGCCGGGATCTTCTTCGTCGTTCCGCTGTTCCTGTCGGTCGCGCTCGGCTGTCGGCGGTCGCGACCGGTGTCCGCCTGCTGCCGCTGTCGCTGATGTTGCTGCTCTTCGCCGCCGGAGTCCCGAAGCTGTTCCCGAACGCGAACCCGCGGCGGGTCATCCGCCTCGGCTTCATGGCCATGTTCGGCGCGCTCGTGCTCCTGGTCGCCCTGCTCGACTACGGCGCCGGAGCGGAGATCGTCACCTGGCCGTTGCTGCTCGCGGGTGCCGGGATCGGCTCGATCGCCTCCCAGCTCGGGAGCGTGACCGTGTCGGCGGTGCCCGACGAGCAGAGCGGCGAGGTGGGCGGAATCCAGAACACCGGGTCACAGCTCGGCGCGTCGATCGGCACCGCGCTGGCGGGCGCCGTGCTCATCTCCGCGCTGACCGCCTCGTTCCTCACCGGCATCGCGAACAACCCGGCCGTCCCCGACCGCGTCGCCGCCAAGGCACAGACGAACCTCGCCGGCGGCGTCCCGTTCATGTCCGACGCCGACCTCAAGGCCGCGCTCGCGGACGCGCACGTCCCCCCGCGGGCGAGCAACGCGATCGTGGACGAGAACGAGAAGAGCCGGATCGACGGGCTGCGCGTCGCCGTGTCGATCCTCGCACTCTTCGCGCTCGCCGCTCTGCTGTTCACCCGCGGCATCCCGACGGTGCAACCCGGCGCCCAAACCAAGCCCAGCCCACCACCTACATAGCCTGCCGCGGTGGGTGGGGGTGTCCGCTGGGTGGAGCGGGAGTGGCGTTCGTAGAGGGTGGCGTTGAGGACGGCGGCGCCCACGATCACGCGCCCGAATAGGAAGAAGGCGAGTAGGAGGGTGGCTGCGGTCCCGAGCGCGCCGTAGGTGGTGGTCTTCTCCTCCAGCAGGTGGCCGAGGATGAGGATGTTGAAGAGCAGCACGCCGATGAGGCCGACCGCGTAGAGGAGCGATCCGGGGATCAGGTCGGTCCAGCGCGCGTCGGAGTGGGGCACCTGGAGTGAGACGATCAGCCAGAGTCCTGCGAGGGCGAAGACCAAGAGAGCGAGTGTGACGATTCCGCCGATCACGGTCTGGTGGTTGACGGCGCCGACGCCGGCGACGAGCAAGAGTTGGCCGGCGAGCGCTGCGCCGAAGACCCCTAGTGAGCGGCGATGCACCTTGACCGAGGCCGCTTCGCGCTCCCAGGCCAGAGAGTGGACGATCGCGATCGCCCGGAGCAGGACTCTCGTTACGTAGACGAGCAGGAAGAACGAGCCGAGGGCGACCCACCAGTTCGAGTTGCCCTTGGCGGTGCTCGCGACCTGTTTGGTGACGACCCCGGCCAGGCCGACCGAGTTCGTGATCAGCTTCGGCTCGAACCCGATCGCGCTCGCCAGCAGCCCGAGACCGGAGACGACGAAGAGCGCGAGCGGCAAGGCGAACAGGAACAATCGGTAGGCGAGTGCGCCTGCGAGCATGCCGCCGCCGATGTGGGAGTCCCGCTCGATCGTCTCGAAGGTGGCGTCGAGCGCCGCCGAGCGACCGCGGGCCTCCTTGACCCAGCCTTTGAGTGCGTGCGCGTGCTGAACCCAGAGCGCCAGGCGCTCGAGCAGCGTCGGCCTGGGAGGCGGCAGCTCGATCTGCTCGGGCTCGTTATCTCGACCTGGAGAGGACATCAGCTGCGGTTCGGAGCCGGCGAGGGTTCTTCAGGGCGCTGGCTGGAGCCCTTGCCGGGGTGTTGTGTCTCGGTCTGCCGCCAGTCCGCCCAGACGGGAGAGAAGACGGCGCAGACGACCGAGATCGTGATCAGGACGAAGCCCCAACCGAGCAGGGCGACCGTGACGCCGAAGGAGCCGAAGTACTTCCCGTCGCGTGTTCAGCCAGCCGCCGAGGAACAGCGGCGCGCACGCGCATGCTCCGCCGATGACGACCGAGGCGAGCAGCGCGCCCGGCAGAAGCGCGCGAAGCCCGATCTGACGGTGCAGCAGGAAGCGGGGCGTCCAGAGCCAGAACACCGTCGAGGCGACGAGCCAGACCGGCACGAGCACGTACCAGCCCGTATCACGGAGTTGCGCCACGGAGACGACGGCGACAGCGACGGCTCCGCTGAGGACGAAGAAGAAGATGGCGAACAGCCCCTGGTCGACCGCCGATCCACTTCTCGTGATTCCCCAGGCGCGGGCGTAGACGTCCTGGTAGATCTGCCCCAGGCCGAGGCCCCAGATGAGAAAGCCGACAGCACCGGCGAGCGTGGCAGCGAGGGCGTTCGAGGAGGCGGCCCCGAACGTCTCCTTGACGAGGCCGGCGGTCGGGTCGGTGAGCTTCAGATGGTCGATCAGCCGCTCGGCGAAGCTGTTGGTGTCGCCGCCCGCCGCGTGCGTGAGACCGATCACGGCGAGGACGAACGGCATCACCGAGAGGAAGGCGTAGAGCGTCGCCGCCGAGCCGGAGTTGCGACTCGTTTCGAAATAGCCGCGAAACCACAAGATCGCCAACCGGCCAACACGCGTGTCACCGCGGCCGCTGAGCCAAGCCTGTACCGCCCCGACCCGACCGCGAGACGCCGCTTCCCCGGCCCTACTCATGCGAGCACGATAGACCCCGGGAACCCAAACAACCATCCGTGCTACACCGCACCGCGAATGAGGGCAGTACCTCACTGCGCAACAGGACACCTAGACGCCACCGGCCCCACTCGGGCCTGAACTACCGGACACCTGACGAGGTGCGCCGAACCTGGGAGGATCTACCGGAACTACGAAACAAGCGGCATAGTCTGTCAACTCCGGCGGGGAGCCGGAGCACGTCATGTGTCGCCAGAAGAGGAAGGACGATGGCAATCGAGTTCGTGTCCCAGAGGCTCCAGCTCGGCGACGTCGTCCTGGTCGACCTTCCCGAGCACGGCGGAGAGGTCGAAGCGACCGTCGTGCGGAAGATCGACCGGACCGAGAAAACAGTGCGCGTCACCTTGCGAGTGGAGGGGCGCGAGGACTTCGTCAGGGAGTGGGCTCTCGGCGAGCTCGTCACCGTCGTGCGCGGTCCCTGAGCAGTACGTCATGCTCCGCCACAACATGAGTCGTGCTCGATCGACCCGACGAGCCGACTCCCACCGCTGCGAAGCGGGACTCGGCCGCTCGTGCTGCCACTCCGGGGAGAGCTGCGGGAGGTTAGATTCGCCGGCGACCCGGCCGCCCGGGTGTGACGGCCGCGGCCACGACCGCGGTTTTCGCGACCGGCGAGGGGCCGGGTGTGACGGCCGCGGCCACGACCGCGGTTTTCGCTACCGGCGCACCGACGACACCAACTCTTCCTACACGTGCTGGTCTGAGTGGCATGTTCAGTCTCCTTCTGTCGCAGATACTTCATCGGCCTCGATCGAGGCGATGATCGCCTGAATGGGAATCCGTCCGTTGGCGATCAGCTGGCCACCGGAACGGCGCGCGGCTGATGCGAATGGTGCAGCCCACAGGTTCTCCCAGATCAGCACGCCGGCAGTGCTTCCCGGCTCCATGGCAGCGGCAAGGTGCATGACATCGTCCTCGGCCAACAGCTCCGCCAGCTGGGCCTCGAGTGCCTGTAGTTCCCCGAGCTCGGGAACATCGGAAAGCTCCATGCGCCTCGACCGTGCCGTCCTCGTTCTTGGTCAGGATCAGCACGTCGATCACGCGGATAGTTCCGGCGTCGACCAACGCGAGCAGCTCTGACGCCATCTCGCCCGTGAAGTTGCTCGCTCCCGCCGGAAACTCGACGACGAGATAGTCAACGGGACCGAGCTCATCTAGGGATACATCTGACATTCGTTCCTTTCGTTGGCCGACTGAGCCGCCTCACTGTACTGCGGTCGCCAACAAGCGGGGAGGAAAGGTCACCCCGGAAGACGCCCTTGCGGTCCAGGTCGCGCGCAGGGTCGAGGCGCTCGCGGGCCGGTGCGTGTATTCCTCGCCGATCGCGGTCACAGCGAAGCCCGCTTCCTGGAGGGCGGCGCGGACGTCCGCATCGGTGTGGAAGTACTGCCGGTGTCGCTCGCTGAAGGGGTCACCGTCACGGGGCCGCGTGAGCTCGATCAGGGTGTCGCACGTGCGAGTGTGGGGATCTATCGAGCTGCGGATGACGAAGGCGTTCCCGGCCGACCGCCCCGTGACGACCGGGTTGGCGATCGTGAATTCCATCATCGCGTCGGTGTGCAGGTCGAAGACGAGCCACCCCGACGGCCGAAGGCGACGAGCCACCGCAGTCATCGTCAGTCCCAGCTCGTCCGGAGCCAGGTAGTTGAGTCCGTCGAATGTGCAGACCGCCGCGTCGAAGACACCTTCGATCGTCAGATCGGGCAGAGACATCCGGCTCCACGTCACCTCGGGGAGGCGCCGCTGACGAGCGAGGGCGAGCATCGCCTCGGATGCGTCGACGCCGACGACCCGGTAGCCGCGCTCGATCAGCTCGCCTGCGAGGAGGCCGGTGCCGCAGCAGAGATCGAGCACGGAGTGCACGCCATCCGGGTCGGCGCCCCAGAGCTCATGGAGGAACGAGGCCCAGCGGTCATGGCAGGGGTCGATGACGATCTCGTCGTAGACCCCTGCCAGCTGCGAGTACGCCTCGACCTGTCTCACAGGTTCGCAGGCGCGGTTCGGTCAGATTCCGAGAACCTTGGCCTTGGCGGCCGTGAACTCCTCGTCGGTGAGCACGCCCTGGGTGTGAAGCTGCGCCAGGTTCTGGAGCTCTGCGTTCGGGTCGTCCTCCGGTGCGTCGGGCGGCGCCTGCTCGGCCTGCTGCGCGTCCTGCTGGTCGTACTTGGCAGCCTGACGGCGTTGCACGCGACCGGACACGGCGGTGGCGGTTCCCGCGACGACCGCGGTGCGGGTTGCCATACGTAGTAGTCCCATGTCGTTCCTCTCGATAAGTGGACGGGGTCTAGGTTGCGAGCGCGGCTTCGACGACGTCGACCGGGATCCGGATCGCGTCGATCACGACGGCGTCCGCAGCCTGGAGGGCGTCGACCAGCTTCGCGGCCCAGAGGTTCTCGAATGCGATCAGAAGGGCCGAGCTGTTGGACGGAAGGTCGTCGCTGACCTCCTCGGCGTCGTCGTGTCCCAGCGCGCCCGGCTCGGTGATGTCGATGTCGAGGAAGGCCGCGCCCTCCTCGTCGATGTCCTCCGCCGCGATGGTCGTCACGACGCCGTCTGCGTCCTTCATCACGAAGAGCAGGTCGAGCACTCGGATCGTGCCGTTCTCCACGAGCTCCAGGATCCCCGGGGCGATACGCCCGGTGAACTTGTTGCCCGGAAAGCCGATGATGTATACGTCGACGGGTCCGACTGCCATCTTTTTCTCCTTGTTGGGAACGGCACTCCAGCTCGGGACGGCTCGAACAAATCCACCCGCAGCGGCGAGCAACGTCTCGCCGCAGGCGAGCTTATCAACCCTAACCCCCTGCGTGGGAGTGAACGCCCGCCCGGCATCGTTGCGCCGAATCCCCGACCACCGGCGTGTTCTCGTCGCGCTACGCGCTCGGATGCTCGGGTCCGCCTGGTCGGGGTTCATGGCGTGGCACCGTCTTGCGGGTGCGGATTTCGGGCGCGGCGCCGCTCTCGAGGGTGGGAGCCGACGCTGGCGGGTGTGCGTGGTACCAGGTGGCGTACCGGCCGGCGAGTGGCGCGGCAGTCACGCCGTGTGCGAGCACCGACAGGCCGACGGTGATGAAGACGGTCGTGAGGACGACCGACTGATGCGGGAGGGTGCCCTCGTCCTGGAGCAGGATTGCGAACACGATCGAGGCGAGCCCGCGTGGCCCGAACCAGCCGAGGAAGCCGACCGTCACTGGACGTGCGTGGGTGCCGATCATCGCCAGTGCGACCGGCACGAGACGTACGACCGTGAGGCTGAGCACCGCATAGCCGGCGACGGCCCAGCCGATCTGGCCGAGCGCCGGTCCGAGCAGGACTGCACCGAAGACGAGGAATGTGACTGCGCCGGAAAGATCGCCGAGTTCCTCGATCAGCCGGCTCGCCTCGGGAGCGGCGCCGCGGCGCAGTCCGCCGAAGACGGCGCCGCCGACGAATGCCGCGATGAACCCGGAGCCGCCGATCGGGATCGCGGCGCTGTAGGCGAGCGCGGCACCGGCCAGAGGAACGACCTGCAGCCACGCGGGCTCGATCAGCCCTCGCCCACCTGCGAGGACGAGGATCGCAGCGCTCGTCGCGCCGGCACCGGCACCGACGAGCGCGCCGTAGCCGATCTGCTCGACCAGAAGCGTGAACGCGTCGCCGTACCCGGGCGTGTCCGCCTCCGCGAAGGCCACGGCGAGGGCGACCAGGAAGATCGGCACACAGATGCCGTCGTTCAACCCACTTTCGACGTTCAATCCCTGCCGGATACGCGATGGGATCCGCTCCATCGTCACGACCGCCTGGCCGAGGGCGGCATCGGTCGGCGCGAGGATCACTGCGAGCACCAACGCCTCCGGCCAGTCCAGCGAACCAAAGGTCAGCAAGGCGACCAGGAAGCCGGCCACCAGCGTGAGTGGCAAGCCGATGCCGAGCAGCCGCACCGGCACCCGGAACTCGAGGCGGAGAGCGCGAAGATCGATCCGCGACGCGTCAGCGAACAACACGAGCGCGAGCGTGATCTCGGCGAGCAACCTGACGGTCTCGCCACGCACCGCCGGACCGACCAGACCAACCCCGTCAACACCGAGGAGCAGTCCGACGAACATGAATGCCATCGGAGCCGTGACCGGAGACCCCTCGATCCGCGCGGACACCGCGGCGAACGCCAACAGCGAAAGCGCAACTGCAGGGATCAGCCACTGCATGGCGTGGCCTCCACGCACGGCGCCGGCAAGTGGGCGCGACGAAACACCGCCGCATCGTGTTGGGCCAGGGCTGTCGTCGCCACCGGCTGATCCTAGTCCGGCCGGCCGCCTCCCCGCGATGTCCAAGTCTTCAGCGCCGCGTTAGGCTGCCCCCGTGTTCGCCTGTCGACAAGCTTCGCGTGGCGCAGGAGGCCTTCGATATCGACGGCAACCGGGCTTCGAAGGCGGGCGAGCCTCTCCTGTCTTTGAGTTGGCGCACGTAGACGTCGCGTGCCCGGCCGTCACACTCGCCTTCGCAGCTCGTAAGGATTTCCCCTGGCGACGCGTGCCCGGCTACATCATCATCCAGTTGATCGGGTCGACGCTCGCCTGCCTGTTTCTGTGGGCGGTGCTCGGCAAGCTCGGCGGCCTGGGCGCGACCGAGCCCGGCGCCGGCACCAGCGATTGGCGGGCAATGCTGATCGAGCTGATCCTCACGGTCGGGTTAGTTGGCACGATTCTGGGCACGGCCAGCCGGGCGCAGAACGTCGGCGCGATGTCGGCGGTCGCCGTCGGCGGCTACATCATCCTGGCCGGCTTCTGGTCGAGTCCGATCAGCGGCGCGTCGATGAACCCGGCGCGCTCGTTTGGCCCCGATCTGGTGAACGTGAACTTCACGAACTACTGGGTGTACATCGTCGGACCGATTGCCGGTGCGATGATCGCCGTCGCCGTCGCCTATCTGCTCCGGGGGGCGGGCGGTGACGTCGGCGGGCTCGCGGCAGCCCGCGGCGCCCTCGACCAAAGAGTCCAGGAAGCCATGGCGGAATCAGGAGACGGCCCGAGCACTCCCTAGGCTGTCCGAGACTGCTGGCGATTACTCGGAGGGCAACTCGTGCATCGATGCGACGACGATGGTCTTCGCCAGCGCCGAGAATATCCGTAGCGCGGCCACGGCAGGAGCAGCAAGCCAAGCGGACAGCTGCGCACAAGGCCAAGAAGGAAGCGAAGCTCGCGCACGAAACAGCCGTGGCTCCGACCCGACCGCATGACGGTCGGGCTGAGAGAGCTACCCCTTGCGCTCGGTCGTGAGTTTGCTCTTTGCCCTCTCGCTCCTCCGGGCGGCATCGTGGGGCTTACCATGAGGACGATGTTCTAGACTCGACACCAGGGTCCCTGCCGACTAACGACTCAGGTCACTACTAGTAACCAGACCCCACAGAACCGGGGGAACAGCACTACGATCGCGTGATGGCGACGAACGAGAAGGAGACCGCGGATCGGTTCCGGGAGGCTCTCGAGGCTGCCGTGCGGACGGGTGAGCGTGAGCCTGTCTACGCCCTCCTTGCTCCCGACGTCGAGTGGGTCACTCCCATGCGAACACTGCACGGGATCGACGAGATGAGAGAGCAGTGGACATGGGGTTCGTCGGCGGATGCCTTCGACTTCGAGTTCGAGGAGGGCGACTGGGTCGACCTCGGTGACGGCCGCTTCGCATGCGAGGTCCGCCAGGTGTACCGGTTGAAGGAAACGGGCGATTTCGCCTATGAGCGCAAGCGGCGCGTCCAGCTGACGATTCGCAACGGTGCGATCGACCGCTACGAGATGGGGCCGGCCTAGATAGCCAAGGCGTTCCCTGTCTGTCTATCCATCGGTTTCCGACGCAGGTTGTGGTTGGCGTGCGAGTGCCAGCAAGCGCGGCGCGAGAAGGAGGGCGACGACGTCGAACCACACGTATCCGGACGCGACGCCGCTTGGCGGGTTGCCGTCCGGGATGCCGAGCCCCGGTAGCTCTGTCGCCCATCTCCACGTGCCGATAGAGGTGCCGTACAGCTCGAGGGCGGCGACGACGAGGAAGACGCCGGCGTAGACAGCACGGGAACGGGAGCGCCAGAGGAAGGCGAGGAGCAACAGCACGCCTGCCGCTCCCGCGACATCTTTCTGTGGCAGGACGGTCAGCCCGGCCAGCGCCCAGGCGATGGCGATCGAAGCTGCGACACCAACCAGCAGGGTCGAGTGGCGGCGGGCGAGCGAGGTGCAGCTCAATGAGAGCCCGGTCAGGAAGACGAGCCCGTGGGCTGGTGGGATGAACAGGGGCAGGTTGTGCAGCCGGTAGGAGTAGACACCCCAGACGATCGCGCCTGTGACCTCACCGCAGGTGGCAACGGCAACAACAGCCAGCGCCTGCGCACGACGCTCGAGCTCGAAGAACGGCAGCGAGGCAAGCAAGATCGTCCACGTCAGGGCCCCGAGCAGCAGTTGCTCGTGGAAGCTGGCGAAGTGGTCGACCGCGAGAAGGACGACGAGATACGCCATCCCTCCCGTAGCCAATCTCCCGGGCGTCATGCGCCGAACGGTAGTGACCACGCCGTCTTGGGGTTGTGGCCGCCGCGTGGTGACGGCCACAACCAAGGGTTCGGCGACTACTCTTCGATGCTCTCGGCGGTGATGGCGAGCGCTGCTTCGGCGCTGACCGTATGCCGCGCGATCCGCTCGTAACCTTCGAGGCCCTTTTCGAGTCGCTCGATGACGCGATCCTCAGCGACGGCGATGATCGCCGACGTGCCCGGCTCCAGGTCCTTTCCGACGGCCTTCAGATCCTCGTCCTTGAAGCCCTTGTCGCGGATCTTGCCCCAGATGCCGCCGGCGCCGCCCGCAACGACTGCGGAGGCGATGATGCTCGGTGGGAAGATCAGGCCGACCACACCGCCGGCAATTGCTCCCCGCTTGGCCCACTTCTTCCCGCTGGGATCGGCAGTCTCCTCGAACTTCACCTTTCCCTCTTGCGTGTGAACGATGACGGCCCCGTCGATCAGATCGATCGAGCCCTCCCTGTCCATCGACTGAAAGTCCTTCAGCGACTGCTTGGCGCCGGTTTCGTTGTCGTACACAGCTATGAAGATCTGAACCGGGTTCTCGCTCATCTCCAACCTCCATCCTTCGCTTGAGACCACCGCGACACGGCGTGCTCACACGCCACCATGATCGTTGAGCTCAGCTCGAGCACGACATTCACGACGACGGTCGCAGCAGTCACCAGGTGCCAATTTCCGGCTGCTAGGTGCAACCGCCAAGCACCCTACACCATTCAATGCTGGGATTCGCTCGTTTTTTGGCCGCTCTAGCCGCTCCGGCCCCGATTCGGCCGCTTGATCACCGCGGTGCCGACTGTGTTGACGCGCAGGCAGCGACCGATGAGACTGCCGTCGAAACGGCAAGCGACAAGGAGGAGGAATGTCCACACAATCAGCCGACGATCGGGCCACCGGCTGGCTGATGTTCTCGGCGATAGTCCTGTTCGGCGTCGGCACGCTGCGGCTCATCTCGGCGATCAGCTACTTCGCGGACAGCCACAAGGTGAACGACCTTACCCTCGGGCTGTTCGGCGGCAACCTGTGGGCCTGGGGACTCTGGGACCTGATCATCGCGGGCCTCGCGCTCGTCGCGGGTTACTCGCTGCTCACCAATGGCACGTTCGGGCGAGTCGCCGGCTATGCCTGGGGGGTCGTCGTGATCGTCCAGAGCTTCCTGATCATCGCGTACGCGCCCTGGTTTGCGGCCGCGGCGATCGCGCTCGGCACGCTCGTGATCTACGGCCTGGCGGTCGCATCAGCGGATGAAGCAGCGTGACGAGGTCGCACCAAACCTGACGAGGATGCGCCGGGTGCGTCGTCGCGGCACCTGGAAGGGCGGGGCGGGCAAGCATGACTAGGAGACGACTGGCTTAGGGAGTAGAGTTGCCGCGAATGGCAGAAGCCGGAGCGTGTTCCGGCACGAACAGAGGAGGATAGAGGTGCTCGCATCGGATCCCAGCTTCTGGGATGTGGTTTGGTGGATGTTCATCTTCTTCGCGTGGGTCATGTGGATCGGAGTCGTGATCAACGTCTTCATTGACAACTTCCGGCGAGACGATCACGGGGGTTTTGCGAAGGCGATGTGGACGGTCTTCATCATCTTCGTGCCGATCTTCGGCGTGCTGTTCTACATCATCGCCCGCCCGAGGCAGTCAACAGCCTGATCCGCGCGCGCTGAATCTTGTACCCGGCCCGGCCGGCGACGCCAAGCCCTCCCCCCGGACGTATCCGGCCGTGGGTCACGTCGCCGGCCCGGCGGCATCGGGCTCACGTCGCGCCCGGCTTCTGGTCCTTGTGTGCCTTCTCGTCCCAGTAGAGCCTGGCGTTCAGAAACAGCACGAGCACGAACACCCGCGCGACGAGGTAGAAGCCGACGAGGAGCACGGCCGCGGTGCCGAGCGTGCCGTAGAGCTCTGTGGAGCTGCTCAGGCGCGGCGTGAGGTACAGGACGACGACGAGGTGGTACGCCTCCATCGAGACCGCGAAGAGCGCGGCGCCCGGCAGCAGATCGCGCCAGGTCGCCTCCTCCGGGCGCGGCAGCTTCTCCATCACCCAGAGCCCCGATGCCGCGTAGACGACCACGAGCAGGAGCGTCGGGACGAAGCCCGCGGGCTCCATGTGCTGTCCGGCCGCGCGTGCGAGCAGCCCCAGGAGAGCGAAGGTGACGATCCCGACCGTGAACACGACTCCTGAAGCGATGAGGCGCGGTGCCCTGCTCAGCGGCACTCGCCAGGCGATGGCGCTCGAGACCCGGAGCGCCCGGACGGCGCCCACGCTGAACCAGAGCGTGAGGACGGCACCGACGGCGACCAGATAGACGCGCCCATGGCTCGCCTGCTCTCCGATCGTCCGGATGGAGGCGCCGCTCAGTCCGAGTTCAGGAGCTCGGTCCTGGAGGAAGTCTCCGGGTATGAAGCCGGCGAGACCCGTCGCAAGGGCACTGAGCGGGAGAACCCAGAGGAACATGCGGTACCCGAGACCGCCCGCGATCAGGCTTCCTCCCGAACGCCGCTCCTGCTCGAGCGTCGACATCGTCGTGTCGAGCACGCGGACGTGCGAACGTGTCGAATCGAGCCGCGCTTGCCCGGCAGCGCTCGCTGCCGAGAGACGAGCCGCGGCGCTGCGGCGCCGAGATACGCGGGAAGTCTCGGTGCCGATCTCGCAGCTCACCCTGCGGTGCGGTGAGCGCCAAGCGGGGCCGCGACAGTGGCTACGCCCCGACGGCGGGTGTCAGCGTGCAAGGGCCCTTGCCTCGAGTGGAGAAAGTCGCCGAGACTCGCAACTACCACGCTTCACCCCGTGTCTTCGGACATAGGAGGATTCGAGTATCCATACCATCACCGTCACCCGGGTGAAGTCACAACCGCGAGACTTGCGGCTCCGCTCGACGATGAGCCGGTCATGACCGTCATCCGACCTCCCGACACTGAGAAAGCCCGCGGCCGATTCCTCGGCAACCACGCGCTGTGGCGCATTGGCACCGCCTGGGTGATCACCGCCCTGGCGCTCGTCGTGCTCGATGCTGTGATGCCCGGGATCGAGGTCGACGGATGGGGCAGCGCGTTCGTGGCCGCTGCGCTGATCGGCCTCCTGAACGCACTGGTCTGGCCGCTCCTGATCCGTGTCGCGCTGCCGGTCACGGTACTCACGCTCGGTCTCGGCGTCCTCGTCCTCAACGGTCTGGTCGTCGGCGTTGCCGCTGCCATCGAGCCGGGCTTCGCGATCCACGGGGTTCTCGCCGGTACGGTGCTCGCATTCGGGCTCACGCTCGTGAACACTGTGCTGACCTCGCTCTTTGCGATCGACGACGACGACTTCTACTACCGAAACGTCGTCCAGAGGCAGGCGCGGCGCCAGGGCGTGGTCGAGTCGAGCGTGCCCGCAATCGTGTTCCTGGAGATCGACGGGCTCGCCCACGAAGTGCTCGTCCGCGCGGCGCGCGACGGCAGCGCGCCGACGATTGCGCGCTGGCTCCGCGACGGGTCGCACCACCTGATCCGATGGGAGACCGACTGGTCGTCCCAGACCGGCGCCTCGCAGACGGGCCTGCTGCACGGGAGCAACGAGGACATCCCCGCATTCAGATGGTGGGACAAGGAGACCGGGCGTGCGCTCGCCTCGTCGGCACCGAAGGACGTGGCCGCGATCGAGGCGCGCATCTCCGACGGCAAGGGCCTGCTCCATGCTGACGGCGCGAGCCGCGCGAACATGTTCTCAGGCGACGCTCCCCATTCACTGTTGACGATGAGCACCGTTCTGCGCCGCGACCGTCCGGGCCGCATCGGCCAGGACTACTTCGCGTACTTCGCCAACCCGTACAACCTGACGCGGACGATCGTCCTCGCGATCGCCGACGTGGTGTCGGAAATCTGGGGCGCAGGCCAGCAGCGACGGCTCGACATCCAGCCACGGATCCACCGCCACCGGTCGTATCCTGCGATCCGCGCCTGGACGACCGTGATCCAGCGCGATCTTCAGGTCGCCGCGGTGATCGGAGACATCTATGCGGGGCGTCCCGTCGTCTACACGACGTTCAGCGGCTACGACGAGGTGGCCCACCACTCCGGCATCGAGCGTCCGGAGACATTGAGAGTCCTGCGCAAGCTCGACCGTCAGTTCGCACGGATCGAACGGGCTGCCGCCGGCGCGCCGCGACCCGTCGAGCTCGTCGTCCTCTCCGACCACGGACAGACGCAGGGCTCGACGTTCCTTCAGCGGTACGGTCAGACACTCGAGCAACTTGTCAGGGAGGCCTGCCGGACCGATGATGTCGAGGCGACCGAGCAGGGCGACGAGGGCTGGATGTTGCTCGGCGCGTCCATGACCGA
The DNA here is from genome assembly GCA_963736045.1 of uncultured Actinomycetes bacterium. Classification (GTDB taxonomy): domain Bacteria; phylum Actinomycetota; class Thermoleophilia; order Gaiellales; family Gaiellaceae; genus PALSA-612. The sequence goes on from CAVTNK010000003.1 coordinate 43,861, forward strand.
GGCCGCGCAGGGTGAGGGCACCGTCTCCCGCGGGCTCGCGCTGGCGACGAAGACGCGCACAGTCGACGACGCCGTCACGCTCGGACCCGGGCGCAGGCGCAAGAAGGAAGAGGCGACCGGGCTCCCGGAGGTCGTCGTCATGGCGTCCGGCTGTCTCGGTCTGATCACGTTCCCGCGGGAGCCCGGACGGGTCACGGTGGAGCGAATCGACGAGCTGTACCCGCGGCTCGTGCCGTTGCTGCGTGCCCATCCCGGCATCGGGTTCCTGCTCGTCCGCTCAGAAGAGCACGGCGCCCTCGCGATCGGGCGCGACGGCATCCATCACCTCGACGGGGGCCGAGTCGAAGGGGACGACCCACTGGCTCCGTTCGGGCCGAACGCCGCCGGCAAGGTGCGCCGCACGGACGGCTTCCCGCACTGCGCCGACATCATGGTCAACTCCACCTACTGGGACGAGACCGAAGAGGTGGCCGCGTTCGAGGAGCTCGTCGGCTCACACGGCGGCATGGGCGGCGGGCAGGAGTCTCCCTTCGTTCTCGTTCCGGCTGGGTACGCGCTCCCGGGATCTCCGTTGCTCGGGGCAGGCGAGCTGCATCGCTGGATGCGTCGGTGGCTGGCCGACCTCGGCCAGGACGCCTACCGGGACGGCGCGGCGGTCTGATCGCTGGCACCCTGCCACGTCACCTGGGTGGGGCACGCCACCGTTCTCCTCGACCTGGACGGTGTCCGGCTCCTGACCGATCCCGTACTGAGGTCGCGGGTCGGGCACCTGCGACGGGCGCACGCTGTCGACCTACACGCGATTCGCGACGTCGACGCGGTGCTCGTGTCGCATGTCCACTGGGATCACCTCGACCTGCCGTCGCTCGACCTGCTCGGTCGCGAGATGCCCGTGATCGTCCCACGCGGCGCCGGTCGGCTGCTCCGTCGGCGGCGGTTCCGCGACGTGGTCGAGGTCGAGGTCGGCGACGAGCTTCCCATCGGCGCGCTGCGCGTGGCCGGGGTCGACGCCGACCACCGAGCCCGCAGGGGGCCGCTCGGGGTCAGCGCACCGTCGCTCGGCTTCGTCGTCTCGGGCTCGAGGCGGCTCTACTTCGCGGGCGACACGGACCTGTTCGACGGCATGGCCGACCTCGCGCCGCTCGACCTCGCGCTCCTGCCCGTCGCGGGCTGGGTCCGAAGATGGGACCCGGCCACCTCGACCCGCGCCGTGCGGCGGAGGCGCTCACACTGCTCGCTCCGCACGTGGCGATACCCATCCACTGGGGCACACTCCGGCGCATCGGAGCACCGCAGCCGTCGCGGGAACCTGCGGAGGACTTCGCGCGGCAGGCGGCCGCGGCCGCGCCGGATGTCGAGGTGCGAGTGCTCGCGCCCGGCGAGACGACGGTTATCGACGGGCCTGCGGTCGCCTGACGGCGAATCGGGACTGCTCGAACGACGTCCGGCTCGACCCTCGCTCGTCGGGCTAGGTCGCCCCGGGGGCGTTCGCGGCTGCCGCGGGCTTCTCCTCAGGGAACTCTCGCAGCGTTTGCCGGCGCAGCGCCACGATGGCAACGGCGGTCGTGACGGCGAGGAGCGCGACGCCGAGCAGACGCCTGTCCCCGGCCGTCGGTCCCCATGCGAGCAGGATCAGGAACACGCCGAGTGCGGCCGCCCAGACGGTGATCGGGTGATGTCTGAACGAGGGTGCGAGCCAACGCCTGACGGCGACCGCAGGTCGACTCTGACCTCCGACGACCGTCGCGAGAAGGATCAGTGCTCCGTACACGATGAGGATGATCGCGATGTCGATCATCACGGTCGTCGAGATCGCCCAGATCGCCCTCACCGGATCCTTTCTCGCCTCCGTCTTGACCAGCCCGTCGACGATCGCCTGGCCAAGGACACGCCTCAGCAAGGCGATCACCAATCCAACGAAGATGAGGCTCGCACCCGTCGAGCCAAGCAGCAGCCTCCGTCGCCCCCGCGCCAGGAAGATCGCGAGCGCGTAGAGGGCGAAGACGGCGATCACGAGCAACGAGCTCAGCGCCTTCGAGCATCTGCACCGCCGTCTGGGCGGCGTCGAGCTGGTTCGACTTCATGATCACGATCTGGCCGGCGTTCGGGTCGGCGTTCGCCTTCAGCTTGTCCTCGACCCCGAGCCGCGTGGCCACCCTCGTAATCAGCGGTCTCAGGTCAAGGGTGACGACTCCGTTCGCGGTTGAGACGTTTCCGTTCCTGCCGAGGTCCTCGCCCTCCAACACCTTCACCAGAGCCGCGTGCGCACGCTTGTTGATGTTCTTCCACAGCTCTGCACCTTCGGCGTCTGCAGGATCCTGTCCGCGGCGCGGACGCCGGCGTTCTCGAGTGTCGCCGCCAGCGCGGCAGCGGCCCCCTTCGCCTGCTCGGGCAGTCGGGCGCGGAGCTGCGCTTCCACGTCGACTCGCTCGAACAGCCGGTCGACGAGCGTCTGCGCGAGAGCGCCACGAACCTGATCGTTCGCCAGCAGCTGTGACGACGAGTTCGCCCACGCGTCGTTGTCGAGCAGCTGACGCTTCGACCAGACCGTCAACGACGAAACAAAAAGCACGATGGTCGCCAGCACAAGCAGGCCCCAGACAAGCACACCGCGCTTCTTGCTCATCTCGTCCTCGCGCTCTTCACTTCAGCCCCATCTCTCAAACCCTCGCTCGAACGGGTACACGTCGGGGACTATAAGCGAGGGAGACGCGCGGCGCCCCTCGGCCACCACCCGGCGTATCGATCGACGATAATTCGCACGTGAGCGACCGCTCGATCCCGGCCGTCCCATGCGGCACGCTGCTCGAGCAAAAGATCGCGAGCGACGCACGCACCCTCGATGCCGTCACCCTTCTGGCTGATGGCTGATGGCTGAGGAGAAAGCCCGGCAACCTCGACGTCTAGGCCCCCGCATCCGCCTCTGGCTGATCGGGGATCTCGCGGAAGTAAGCATCTGGCGCGGCATCCGCCTGATCATCGCCGTCGTCGTGGTGCTGGTCCTGACCGCCGCGGCAATCGAGCGCATCGTCGAGCCGGAGACGTTCACGAGCTATGGCCGCGCCTTGTGGTGGGGGATTGTCACGATCGCAACGGTCGGCTACGGGGACATCGTCCCGCACACGCAGGCCGGCCGCGTCGTCGCCTCACTGACGATCCTCTTCGCGATGGCGGTCGTGCCGACCGTGACCACGATCGTGGTCTCGACCCTCATCACCCGTGCGCAGAGCCGCGACCGCGCCGAGATCAGATCCCAGATCTCGGCCGTGATGGCGCAGCTCGGGCGCATCGAGGAACGCCTGGACGAGCGTACCGAGGATCGAGGATAAGCAGCAGCGCTGGCCGGGCGCGGGCCGCCGCGCGAGTCCAGGGGATCGTTATCGCGTCGTCTTCGTGACGCGCTTGGCGGGGACGGACCGACCGAAGACGGAGGGCGCAGTGGTGCGCGAGTGCCGGTCGAGCTTCAGCACTTCGTTCGAGATCTCGGACAACCCGCGAGGAGTGAGCTTCGTCACGTTGATCAGCAGCTCGGTCTCCTGCACCGGGTCGCCCTTCGACACGGGGCGTGTCCAGACGCCGCCCACTCCGGGTGCGTAGTACTTCCACTCGTCACCGCCGGGCTCCTCGAGGACGACCACGTTCTTGAAGCAGCTGTAGGGAACGCATTTCGACTGACCGAGCTCGAGCACCCGCCCGATCGCATCCTCGTCCCCCGGCACCCGGTTCCGAAAGAAGCTCATGCCAGCACGCGGCTTCGCCGGCACCAGAATTCCCTCGATCCCGCCGTTCACGCCCGCCAGCCACGCGTCGAGCTGGTTGACGTACTGCCCGGCCTCGTAGCTCTCGGTGTAGGAGCCGAAGTACCACACGTTCCCTTGCTTGTCCTCAGCGAGGTAGTCGATGGCCTGCTCAGCGACCTCCCCCGCGTCGAAGTCCTGGTCGAGCACGGCCACGGCGCGCACGCCGTCGATCTTCTTGTAGACGTCGGTGACGGTGTAGACGCGGATGTGCTCGACCCTCCGGTGGCCGACGTTGACGAGACCCTTCCTGACCGTTTGCTGACCGGAGACGAGCGGCAGCAGCTTGTTGGCGCCGGTCACCGGCGCGCGAAAGTTGTGCGGGTCGAAGCGCGGCCGGTAGGGCTTCGCGCCGACCGAGGCGCTCGAGTGCGCGGAGGTGGTTGCGAGGCCGACCGCGACCAGCCCGGCGGCCACCGCTGTCGCCGCAAGCGCTTTCAGAGTGACCGCTCCCTTCATGCGCGAGCGTTACGTTAGCCGTGCCGGGCGAACGGACGGGGCCGGAAGGACCTACTCCTCCCGCAGGAGCTCGGTCGGGTCGAGGCGTCGCAGCAGGTCGGTGGCGACGAATGCAGACGCGAGCGTCGCGGCGATTGCGAGGCCAGCCAGGGTCACGATGTCTCCGGTGTAGACCGTCACGCTGGGGTGAAGGATGAAGAGAGGTCGCAGGACCTCCACCAGCAGAAAGGCCATGCCTGTCCCGACGACGATCCCCGCCGCGAGCCCGCAAAGACCCACGATCGCGGCTTCGCCGAGGACGAGCGTCCGGATCTCCCGGGTCCGCATCCCCTGTGCGCGCAGCGTCACGTACTCCCTGCGTCGCTGCAGCATCATCCCGAAGACGAAGATCGCGATGCCGGCGCCGGTCATCAGCAGCGTGAAGAAGGAATCGAGGTCGAGCAATCCATGGACGTTGAGCGCCGTCAGGCTCGACTGGTCCTTGTCGAGTGCGTCCTCCGTCGAGTCGATCGTGATCGGGTCGTGCCTGCCCGGGCCAGCGCGCAGCGCGTCGGCCGCCCGCGCCAGCCCGGCGTGGCCGTGATCGACGGTCGCGACGAGGAAGAAGTCGACGTTCCGGAGGCCGGTCGCGGCCCGGTAGTAACCGAGGTTCGCCACGAGGCTCGCGCCCTGTGCGAACCCCGGGAAGCGCTCGAAGAGACCGACTACGCGAAGCGTCACCAGCGCTTGTCGCTTCGTTCCTCGCGCGAGGAGGACCTGGACCCGGTCGCCTTTCTCGATCCTGAGGTTGTCTGCCGTCGTCACCTCGATGAGCACGCCGCGAGGTTCAGCCCGGAGCGCTGACATCGTGCCAGCGGCGGAGGCACCGACGAAGAAGGAGTCCGCGAGCGGTGCAACCCGTTCGAAGCTCGCCGGGTCGATGGCCGCGAGATCCGCACGCGCCTCGTCGTAGGCGCTCGTCACCACCGCGTTCTCGAGCTTGAACACGACCGGTGTCGTCGCGGTCACCCCCGGCACGAGGAGCTTCGAGGCGAAGCCGGGAGGGTGTGTGCGGTTGCTCAGGACGCTGGGTGTGACGCGGAGGTCCGATCCGACCACGAATCGGGAGTCGGCAGCCTTGGCGGTGTCGAAGGTGGCGGTGAAGAATGCGAGACTCGTCCCGAAGGCGACGACGAGTCCGACTGCGGCGACGCCACCGCCGAGCGCCCACGAGCGCCGCCGTAGAGTGCGGGCGAGAGTCCCCCGGATCGGGGGGCCGAACCGCGGTGGCGCGGGGAGGGGAACGCGCGAGGCGACGGTCTGGAAGAACCGGACAGAGACCAGCGTCCCTGCGATCCAGACGGCGACGGGCGCGAGCAGCAGATGTGACGGAAGCGACACGGCGCGACCGGTGTAGACCGAACCTGGCGGGGCGTCGAAGGCACCAGCCTGGAAGGCGACGGTCTCCCCGACTGCGACCGCGCCCAGCAGGACGAAGTCGAGTCGCAGTCGCCGCCACACGGGCGCAGGGCCGAGCGCCAGCTCGCTTCGCTCCTGTCCGATCTCCCGTCGAAGCGACCGATGACCCGGGATGTACAGAGCCAATGCGGTCAGGACCACCCCGACCGCGACTGCGATCAGGCCCGAGATCAGCAGCTCCGTCGCAGCCGCCTCGAAGAAGGTCGACCGTCCGAGGATCACCAGCACGGACAGGAACCCGAGGCACGTGCCGATCACGGAGCCGACGCCGGCTAGGGCCAGTGTCCTGTAGACGAGCATCCGCAGCAGGTGGCCGCGATCGGCTCCGCGCAGCCGCAGATTCGCCTGCTCGCGTCGCTGTGCGCTGGCAAGGATGCTCCCCGCATAGGCTGCGAGAAACGCGGCCAGCAGGGCGCCGGGCAGGCCGAGGAAGACGAACATCCGCTTGGCGACCGAGGCGTCGTCCCTCGCCACCTCCAGGGTGTTCGAGATGTTGTCGATCAGGTAGTCCTGCCGGGGAGCGATCCGCCGAACGCCGCCGGCGATCGCTCTCGTCTGGGCGAGAGCCGTGCCGGGATCCGATTGCAGCCGCGATCGCTCGACGAGCACGTCCAGCTCCTCTAGCGGCAGGTTCTTGACGATGCTTCCGCGCGCGGCGCTCGCGGCCCGGAAGGCCGGGATGATCACGTGCGCGAACGTCGCCGGGTCGAGCACGATCGCGTTCGGCACGTAGAGGAAGTCCTCGAGCTTGCCGGACCTGCGGCTGTAGAAGAGCGGGTTCGCGCGCGCCAGGTTGGCGACTCCGCTCGCGCGCACAGTCAGCGGCCGGCTGCGCCCCGGCACGCTGAGCTCGATCATGGCACCCGGCCCGGCGGCGAGAGCGCGGGAGGCCTCAGCGCTCAGGACAGCGGCGCCTCCACGGAACGACCCGGTGACGACCCGGATCGACGGGTAGTGCTGCTGGTAGGTGCGGTCGAATCCGAAGACGCGGATGGTTTCTTTGACGGTCGCGCCGCCGGCGCTCAATGAACCGGAGGGGAGGTCGACGAAGGCCAGCCGGTCGGCGGCGGCGACCCCCGGGAGGCTTCCGACCTTCGCGGCGAGCTCGTCGAGGGTGACAGGCGGCGAGACGTTCGCCGGGGTCGGCAGGACGTTCTCGCGGCTCGAGATCGTGCCTCGCAGCCGGAGCGCTCCGGTCGCGGCGACGGCCCTGGCGGCACGTGCGACATACATCAGTCGCACGGATCTTCCGGGGCCGACGGTTCCGATGTTGAGGCCGATCCGCGCCTGCCCCTGCGCGAGTGGGATCCCGCCCTTGTCGTCGAGCGGCCGTCCGTCGAGCGTCGTGGAGCCTGCGACATACGTGAGCGGCGCCGGCGGCTCGCCCGAGACGACGACTTCGTTCGCGGGCACGACTCCCGTATTCCGGACGGTGAGCGTGACCCTCGTTGTCTGCCCCGCCGACAATGGGCCCGATGCGGACAGGCGCTCGGTCAATAGGAGTTCTCCGCCGAGCGGTGTCGTCAGCACTCGCTGCATGTCGATGGCGAGAGGGGCGATCGCCCGTTGCGTCATCGACGCCCCCGAGCCGTCGATGAAGAAGAGGACGCCTGAAAAGAGCCCGATACCGAGCGTCACGCCCGCCAGCGAGGCGAACGTCCGACGCGGATTGCGCACGAGTTCGCGCCAGACATACCTAGCGATCATGGCCGGTTTCCTCTGCGAGTCGCCCGTCGCGAAGTCCGACTGTTCGGTCGAGACGCCGGGCGACTCCCGGATCGTGGGTGACGACGACGAGAGTGGCGCCGATCTCGGCCTGGGCGGCCAGGAGAAGGTCGATCACGGCCGTCGAGTTGTCGGCGTCGAGGGCTCCGGTGGGCTCGTCGGCGAGGACGACGCTCGGTCGGTGGATGAGGGCTCGCGCCACGGCTGCGCGCTGGCGCTGGCCGCCAGACAGCTGATCCGGGAGCTTGTCGATCTCCGCCTCGAGGCCGAGGCGCGCGAGCACTTCGAGGCAGCGATCGTAGCCGTCCTCGTCGCCGCCGAGGGCGAGCTGCAAGGCAACGTTCTCGACCACCGTCAGGAAGGGCAGGAGATTGTCAGCCTGGAAGACGAAACCGAGCTCGTGACGGCGCTGCGCGGCGCGCTGCGGCTCCGGGAGGCTGGAGATCTCCACGGCGCCTACCCAGATGCGACCACCGGTCGGAACGTCGAGGCCGCCGATCAGCCCGAGCAGGGTCGACTTTCCGCAGCCGCTCGGTCCTGTGATTGCAACGCTCGATCCCGACTCGATCTCGAGCGTGATCCCCTCGAGCGCGCGAACCATCCCGCCCGGCGTCGAGTACTGCATCGAGACCGAGTCGGCTCTGATTGCACCGCGCGCGTTCAGGCGCTCCACACCCGCCCGTCCGCCAGTCGCAACCGGCGCTCGGCACGCGCTGCGAGCTCACTCGAATGGGTTACGTACAGGACGGTCAGTCCCCGGTCGCGCGAGGCGTCGAAGATGACGCCCATGACATGTTCGGCGGTGGCAGAGTCGAGTTCGCCTGCTACCTCGTCCGCGAGCAGGAGATCGGGCTCGTTCACCATGGCCGTCGCCAGGGAGACACGCTGAGCCTCTCCACCCGACAGCCGCCGCGGAAGATGGTGGAGGCGGTTGGCAAGGCCCAGCTCGGAGAGAAGCCGTTTCGCCCTCGACGAGGCCCGATCGCGGCCGGCGAGGTCGACGGCAAGCTCGACGTTTTCCGAAGCAGTGAGGAAGGGAATCAGGTTGCCACGCTGGAGAACGATGCCGACCCGCGTTGCGCGCAGCCGCGCACGACCGGTGTCGTCAAGGCCATGGAGCTCCTGGCCGTCGAAGAACACCTCGCCTGAATCGGGGAGCAGCAGACCCGCAATCAGCGAGATCAGCGTCGACTTACCGCTACCCGAGACGCCGACGAGGCTGGTCGTCTCCCCTCGCGCGAGCTGCAGATCGACGGTCTGGAGGACAGGTGCTTCCAGTGCTCCTGTTCGGTAGGTCTTGGAGACGCCCTCGATTCGAACCAGCGGCTCCCGGACGGCCGGGGTGTCGTGGGTGAGTTCGTTTTCCACGTGTGGACGCCTTTCCGATCCAGCCATCCTCCTAGCTGTCGACCGCGGCTCCCACGACGATGTAGGAGAGACCGTCGGCTCCCGCGATCACCTGCCGCGTCTCGTCGGGTGTGACGAGGACGAAGCGGCCCGGCTCGATCGGGATTTCCTCCGTCCCGATCCGGATGATCCCGCTTCCCTCGATGGCGATGTAGATCTCCTCTTGTCGCGACTCTGGCTCGTCGTGCCCCGAACCTTCCTGGTCGGGCCGGGAGTCGAACTGGTTGAGCTTGATCGCGCGTGCACCGAGCGCGCGCGCGATCGGCTTTCGCCGGCCTTCGAGTGAGGCCGAATCGATGATCGCGTACATCGTCGGGTTCACCCCACCATCCGCCGCTCGCCGGTCATTCCGTCACCTCCAATGTGGAATGAAGAAGCCGATCCGGGCAGTATCGCGCCCTGGTCGGCATGCGCCCGTCATGCGATGTAAGGGTCGCCTTACGCCCTCTCACAACGGCGTCTTTCTGAGTGCTAAGCTGAGCCTGAAGCGAGAACGAGTAGTGGTCGTGCCCAAGCGCCTCCTTTACGCGTTCGTTCATCAGCAAGGGAGGTGTTTTCTATGGCTACCGGAACCGTCAAGTGGTTCAACGACTCGAAGGGCTACGGCTTCATCACGCCCGACGAGGGCGGTGAGGACCTCTTCGTCCACCACACCGGCATCGGCGGCAGCGGCTTCAAGACGCTCGCCGAAGGCGCGAAGGTTCAGTTCGACGCCGAGCAGGGCCCGAAGGGCCCGCAGGCGACGAACGTCGTCCCCGCGCAGTCCTGACGCAAGGCCCGTGAGCATTCGGGCGGTCGGGAGCGGCAGCGCTCCTGGCCGCCCCTCTGCTCCAACGTGAGGAGCGAGTCATCGCACAGAAAGAAGAGAAGATCGAGCTGGAGGGCGAGGTCGTCGAGGCCTTTCGGAGCGGGATGTACAAGATCCAGCTCGACAACGGACATGAGACGCTCGGCTATACGGCCGGCAAGATGCGGCGCTACCGGATCAGGATCGCACCGGGCGATCGGATCACGATCGAGCTGTCTCCGTACGACCTGACGCGCGGCCGGATCGTCTACCGGCAGCGGTAGCGGCTCAGCGCAGCACCAGCGAGCCGACCGCCGCGTACTGCAGGCCGACGGCTGCGACCACCAGCGCGTGGAAGATCTCGTGGTAGCCGAATACGGCCGGGAACGGATCGGGCCGGCGCCTCGCGTAGATGACGGCGCCGAGCGTGTAGGCGCATCCTCCGCCCACCAGCAGCAGGGACGGCGTGAGCCCTGCCTCGTGAACGAGCTGGGGGAAGACGGAGGCGCCCACCCAGCCGAGGGCAATGCCGACCGCTACAGAAAGCCACTTGGGGGCTGACGGCCAGACGAATCTCGCAACGATCGCGACTGCCACGCCGACCCAGACGATCGAAAGGACGACGATGCGCGAGGCACCGTGCAGGGCGAGCAGACCCATTGCCGTGTACGTGCCAGCGATCAGACCGAAGATGCCGACGTAGTCGAAGCCGCGCAGCCACTTCCGCACGCCGGGGGACCAGTTGGGCCGGTGGTAGAGCGCGCTGGCACCGAACATCGTCACGACCGTTCCGGCGAACACCGCGGCAGCGACATGGTCCTTGGATCCGTTCGCCAGAAGGCCGATCGCTACCCCGGCAGGGATGGCCAGGTAGAAGGCCCACTCGTGCAGCATTCCCCGGAACGCCGGCTTCGGAGACCGAGACCCGGTAGAGAGCTGAGCCGAGCGCACCGATCTACGATAGCTGCCGGCCCCATCGATCATGAGGCTCTACCTGTCATACTGATGTCAGCCCATCGAGCCGCGGCGTAGACGCAGGGACTTCGTCCGTTCTGTAAGTCGCCAGCTCCCTCCTCGCTGAGCCCGTCCGACAACAGAGGAGTGGTGAGCGCGATCGTAAACGTAACGCGACCCGTGGACGATCCGTCATCCGGGCCACCTCGGGTGGAGAAGGCCGTGGCGCGCTATTCGTTGCGGCGGCGTGCCTTCTGCCCCCTTTGCGGGCTGGAGCAGATGGACAAGCCCGTGAGCGAGGTGGGCAGTCCAGAGGCTGCTCTCTGCCTCGACCGCTGTGCCGTGGCCTGGCAGGCGCTTGCCGCCCTGCGCCGATGCGAGGCTGGTAGCGAGGTGGTTGCCGCGCGGAGGCGAGTGGAGTGGGAGGCGACGCAGCGGCACACGCCGACTCTGTCGGAGCTCCTACTCGGGCGCTGGCGCGCAGGCGACTGGCGGTCGCACCCGAGGATCTGCTCCAGCAGCTCTCGACCGGCGCGTTCGTCCCCAGCTGAGCGCAGCAGCAGGAGTCCGCCTCGATGCGGATCCGGTGGCGGCTGGGGGACTTGGCTATGCCGAGATCGGGGTGACGTTCGTCGCCTGCAGACCCTTCTGGCCCTGTTCGACTTCGTACTCGACCTTCGCGCCCTCGGCCAGCGTCTTGAATCCAGACCCGGCGATGCTCGAGAAATGGACGAACACGTCCTCGGTACCGTCGTCCGGGCTGATGAACCCGTAACCCTTGCTGTCGTTGAACCACTTGACCGTTCCAGTTGGCACGAAAACCTCCCTCGAAGACACGACGAAAGGGTGGAGCCACCCAACCGCGGGGGCGAGCCTAGCAGTTGCCAAATGGAGGGATCACCGGTTGAACCCTCGCCGGGCCGAGCTGGCAGGCGCACGCCCTGAACGACGTTCGCGTACTCTCCCATCCGTTCTCTGTCTCCCGACGGCGAAGGACGGTTCCAAGATGAGCGTTGACGCGACTCCCACGACCGAAGCGCTCGTCGAGCGCACCGCAGCTCTCGTTCCGATGCTGCGGGAAAACGCGGTGGCGACCGAGCGTGCGCGGCGGGTTCTCCCCGAGCACTTCGAGGCGCTGAGCGAGGCCGGTGTCTTCAAGATGGCGGCCCCGAAGCGGTTCGGGGATACGAGGTCGACTTCCAGACGCAGTGCGACGTGCTCGCGCACGTCGCGCGCGGCTGCCCTTCGACCTCGTGGGTCTCGACGATCTTCAGCGCCATGGGCTGGCTCGCGGGAACGTTTTCCGACGAGGCACAGGAGGAGATCTTCGCATCCCGCGACCCGAGGATCAGCGGCGCATTTTCCTTCACGGGTACCTCGGTGCGGAAGAACGGCGACCTCGTCGTCACCGGCCGCTGGCCGTTCAACACGGGTTGCCACGGAGCGGAATGGACGTACCTGAACACGCTGCTGCAGACGGACGGCGATCCGATCCCGACGGCGCTCTTCATCCGTACGGCGGACTTGACGATCCTCGACGACTGGGACGCGACCGGCATGGCTGGAACCGGCAGCAACACGGTCGTCGCCGAGGACGTCGTCGTTCCCGTGTACCGCAGCCACGGTCTCTTCGACATGATCGAGGGCGCGTATCCGGCGAGCAGCAACTCCGACAATCCGTACTTCGGCTACCAGACCGCCCCCGTGCTCGTCGTCAATGGCGGCGGCACGCCGCTCGGGATCGCGCAGGGCGCGCTCGAGGCCTTCCTCGAGCGGCTGCCGGGACGGCAGATCACGTACACGAACTACACGAACCAGGCCGAGGCCCCGATCACGCACCTGCAGGTCGCGGAAGCGGCGCTGAAGATCGACTCGGCCGACTCTCACGTTCGGCGCGCAACTGCCCTGATGGACGAGTCCCCTGGCCCCCTGTCGGTCGACGGCCGCGTCAAGGCGCGCGCGCACGTCGGCTGTGCAGTCGGGCTCGCCCGCGAGGCCATCGATACGCTGTTTTACGCGAGCGGGGCGTCGGCGATCCAGACCCACGTGCCGATCCAGCGGTACCAGCGCGACATCCAGGCGCTTTCGAACCACGCGATCCTGCTCCCGGCGACGAACATCGAGCTGTACGGCAGACATCTCTGCGGCCTCGAGCCGCATTCCGCGCTCTACTGAGTCCAGCCGCTCGGCCCGGCCCCGATCGCTTTTGCCTGGCGAGGCGTCACTAAGCTTGATCCGTGTCTGAGAAGTCGACGGTTGCGGCCGGCTCTGAGCGCCACACGCACGGCGCCACGGCCGAGACCGACACCCGCCGATTGACGATCGCGCTCGGCCTGATCGCAGCCTTCATGTGCGGCGAGGTCGTCGCGGGCATTCTGGCCCACTCGCTCGCGCTCCTCTCGGACGCCGCCCACATGCTGGCCGACGTCGGCGCGATCGGTCTTTCGCTGATTGCGATCCGTCTTGCCGCGAGGCCAGCCGGCGGGAACCTGACCTTCGGCCTGAGACGTGCCGAGATACTCTCCGCCCAGGCAAACGGCGGCATGCTGCTGGTCCTCGCGGGCCTGATCGTCTACGAGGCTGTGCGGCGTCTCGTCAATCCGCCAAGCGTCGAAGGGTGGACCGTCGTCGTTGTCGCCCTCGCTGGTGTCGCGGTCAACCTGCTCGCGACGTGGCAGATCGCCAGAGCGAATCGAGACAACATGGCCGTCGAGGGCAGCTTCCAGCACGTCGTGACCGACCTCTACGCCTTCGTGGGCACCGCCATCGCCGGCGGAGTCATTCTGGTCACCGGGTTCATGCAGGCTGACGCGATCGCCTCGCTTGCCGTCGCCGCTCTCATGCTCAGGGCCGCGTACCGACTCCTACGGGACTCCGGCCGCGTGCTGCTTGAGATGTCTCCCGAAGGGATGAGTGTCGACGAGATCGGGCGCGCACTGGCCGACCATCCACATGTCACCTCGATCCACGACCTCCATGTGTGGGAGATCGGCTCAGGCTTTCCGGCTCTTTCGGCGCACATCCTCGTCCATCCGGGCGACGACTGCCATGCGATTCGCCGAGAGCTCGAGGGCGTTCTGGACGAGCGCTTCGCGATCGAGCACACGACGCTCCAGGTCGACCACGCCGGTGACCAGCGGCTGATCACGGTCGGCACGGCTCGATCGGCGACACGCCGGCCGCCGTAGGGTCGCGAGCTGCGGGCCGAACCAGCTTCAGACGAGCTTCTCGACGGCGCTCAGGACATCCGCGCGCCGGTGCGGCACTATGTAGACGCTTGGACGAGCAGGAACCCACCCAGCGCTGGTACGAGACCGACGAGGAGAGCTCGCGTGACACCTCGGGCGGGTGGTTCGTTGGAGGCGAGTCGACCCAGCACGACGAGAGGTCATCGGGATCGGGCGCCACCGTCGTCGAGCCGTCGCGGGAGATCCCGGTGCACGCGGAGGCGGACGTCCTCGTTGTGGGCGGCGGCCCGGCGGGCTGCGCGGCCGCGACCGCCGCGGCGCGCCTCGGCGCCGACGTGCTGCTCGTCGAGCGTTACGGCCATCTCGGTGGCCTCGCAACCGGCGGCCTCGTCTTCTGGATCGATCGCATGACCGACTGGGAAGGTCGCCAGGTGATCGCGGGCTACGCAGGCGACGTCTTCGAGAGGCTGACACCGGAGATGGTCCAGGGGCCGCCGCAAGAGCTGTGGGGCTCGACCGATCCCGCTCACGTCGCGTACTGGAAGCAGCGCACCGCCGCGTTCCGCGACGTCGTCACGTGGTCGCCGACGGTCGATCCGGAGTGGCTGAAGCTGATCTCGCTCGACCTGCTTCAGGAGGCCGGCGCTCGACTTCAGCTGCACAGCTGGGCGGCGCAGACGATCGTCGACGGCGAACGGGTGCGCGGTGTTGCGTTCGAGAGCAAGCTCGGGCGCCGGGCCATTCTCGCCAAGGTCGTGATCGATGCGAGCGGAGATCTCGATCTCTGCGCGCGCGCGGGCGTGCCGTACGAATCGGACATCGATACAGGCGATGTCAACCACTGCATCAATACCGCGTGGTGCTGGGCGGGAGTCGACATGGAGCGCTGGCTCTCGTTCGCGGCGCAGTCGCCGGAGGAGTCGCGTGCATTGATGAAGCAGGGCGCCGAGGAGCTCGGCTTCGCGGAGTTCCCCGTGGTGTCGTGGCGGAGCGATGTCTGCCTCTTCCTCGGGCCCCGTCTGTCCGGCTATAGCGGCGTCGACGTCGACGACCTGACCGCCGTCGAGATCGAGTCTCGACACCGGATGGTCGAGCATCTGAGCTTCTTCCGTGCAAACGTGCCGGGCTTCGAGAAGGCATGGGTGATGACGACCGCCTCGCAGATCGGGATCCGGCACACGCGACGCCTCTCTGGCATTCGCAAGATGACGAACGCCGACTGGAAGGCCGCAGTCGTCCACGACGACGAGATCGGCGTCTCTCCGTCACCGGGGCCCAAATTCGCCCCTGTCTCGGTCCCGTATGGTGCGATCCTCTCTGCCCACCTCGAGAACCTGCTTGCACCCGGACGCCACGTCGCCTGCGACCCGTCGACTCAGTCGTTCATGCGCGAGATCCCGCAGTGCTGGATGACCGGTCACGCGGCCGGCGTTGCCGCGGCGCTCGCAGTGTCGGCCGGAGTGGGGCCGCGCGACGTCGATGTGCGCGAGCTCCAGACCGAGCTGCGCACACAGGGCGCGTTCCTCCAGGTCGGCGCGGACCGCCGGGCCGGGGCGGGAGCGAGGTGACCTGGCTTCCGGTCGATGCGGGTGAGCTGGCCGAGCGCGACGCCGTTCTCGGCCTCGTGCCCGAGTCGTACGACGCGCTCCGGCGTGGGTTGGAGGCTGTGTGGAGGATCGCCGACGCGCGGCTGATCGAGCTCTGCCGGCTGCGCCTCGCACAGCTCGCCGAGGCGCGTGCGGAGCTGGCCGGCGCCGACGAGGAGCTCCTGGACGAGCTCGAGGCATGGGAGTCGAGCGCGCTCTTCACCGAGCGCGAGCGCGCCGTTCTCTCCTACACGGAGCAGTACTACTACGACCACAACAACCTGAGCTCCGCGCAGAAGGAGGAGCTCGCCCGTCATTTCACGCACGGCGAGATCGTGAACTTTGTATGGGCGATGCACATGAACTACGCGTACATCCGGGCTCTCAGCCTGCTCGACATCGCGCCCGATCCGCCGGGGGCGCCGCCACGGCCGGAACGGCTTCCACCGCCCGAGGGACGCGTCGAGATCGATCCGCGCCCGGTCAAGTCACCGGTCTGGGAGCCCGTTTACTGGGAGCTGGCTGCCGTCGTGGTTCGCCAGCCGCTCGCCGACGAGGTGACGAGCGAGGCAGTGCGTCTCCACAATGCGAATCACCAGCAGTGTCACTACTGAAGTAGCGTCCGCCGCGCAGTTGCGTGGCCAGCCGGAGACCTGATGGAGGAAGTGGTCCAGCTTTCGCCAGAGCGACGCGCTGAGCCCGGCGCTGAAGGCTGCGCTACGCATGCACGAAGCGTTCCTCGGCTATCCAGCCGGTTTCGATGATGCAGGTCGCGCAGAGGTGCTCGCGCACTTCTCTCCGGCGCAGATCGTCGATCTCTCCTTCAAGTTCATCTGGTGGTCGACGAACCGTGCCACGGTTACGCTCGGCGAGGACGCGCCGCACGACCCCGACCGGTTGACCTCGTTCCATTACACCGAGCTCGGCGAGTACGTCGTCGGCGCCCCGCTTTAGCCCTGGCGAGTCTTCAGCGCTCGTCGGTGACGACCGTGACGTCGATCGCGCCGTCGAGCGTCCGTGTGATCCGCAGAGGCCAGCGTGGCCCCGATCCGCCGCCGACGACGACGTCGAGCGTCGTCTCCTCGGCCGGCTTGCGACCCAGCTCCCGTCGCGCCGCGAGCAGGTCGGCGTGCCTGGCGGCGGCTGCCTCGATCGCCGGCAGGAGGTCCTGCTCGCGGAACGGCTTGACGAGGTAGGCGAAGACGCCTGCACCCACGGCCCGGCCGACGAGCTTCCGGTCGTCGAACGCCGTCAGCATCACGATCGGGATCTGGCGGGCAGCGTGGATACGTCGAGCGGCCTCGATCCCGTCGAGATTGGGCATCTTCACGTCGAGGATGGCGAGGTCGGGTTCGCACGACTGGGCCAGGCTGACCGCCTCCGCGCCGTCCCTCGCCTCGGCGCAGACGTCGAACCCGTTCTTCTCGAGCAACGCACGCAGGTCCATGCGGATGATCGTCTCGTCCTCCGCGATCAGGATCCTCATCTTCTCCTCCATGTCACTTCCTCCCCGTCACGCTTCTGGCCCGAGCGTTGCGACCAGGGCATCCGCAATCACCTTCAGGGGTCGTCCCGATGCCTGACTTGCTCTGCGGAGCCGCTCGAACGACTCCTGCTCGCTCAACCCCTCCTTCGCCATCAGCAACCCCTTCGCCCGCTCGATCGCCTTGCGGGCCGCCAGGGCGTCCGAGAGCGTCTCGACCTCCTCCCTGAGCGCGAGCAGCTCTTCGTGGCGGGCCTTCGCGGTCTCGATCGCCGGCAGCAGATCGTCCTCGCGGAAGGGCTTCGTCAGGTATCCGAACACGCCGGCCTCGACGGCGCGCGAGACGAGCTCCTCGTGGCCGTACGCGGTCAGCATCACGATCGGGATCGGACGCTCGTCGAGGATGCGTCGCGCGGCCTCGATCCCGTCGAGTCGCGGCATCTTCACGTCCATCAGCACGAAGTCCGGCTCGTGCTCACGGGCGAGCTCGAGCGCCTCGACGCCGTCCTTCGCCTCTGCGCAGACCTCGAAGTCGGCGCGCTCGAGGAGAGCACACAGGTCGAGCCTGATGATCGTCTCGTCCTCGGCGACGAGGACGCGGCCCCTCGATCGTTTCTCGGCAACCCTGTCTGCCATCGAGCCGCACTACTCCCTTCCCTGGACCAATAAAAAACGCCCGAGGAGATACCAACTCTCCCGAGGCGTCCTCGCCTTTGCCGGAACCGCTTCGACGCGGTCGGCACCACTACCGTAGCCGCGCCATTCCGCGAAGGCAAATACGGGGCGACACCGGGGAATCTCCCTCGTCGCAGCCGCCTCTTTCTTTACGAGCCATGTCCCCGGCAGCTACCGTGTTCGCAGACGGCACTTACCGCTGATGGTGTGCTGTCGGGCGACGAAGCCAGTTGCTGATTGCCGCCGAGGTCGGTGGCGCAGCAGTCGAGTCGGGCCTCTCCGGGCAACGAAGCTCCTGAGGTTCCGCGCTCTCTGGTCGCGTCGGCCGAGTGTCACCGCGTGCTCGAAGGGAGCTCACGGTTCGCTCGAAATGGCCGACTTCGAGAGAAGTCAACGACAATGGAAAAAGGTAGGTGAAAGCACGTGAGCACGTCCACTGAACAGGCGATCGACAGCTCCGAGCACCGTCACGTGATGGTGCTGATCGAGAGCCTGTCGCGCGAAGGCAGTTCAGAACGAGAGATCGAGGCCGCGGTGCGCGATGTGACGGGTGAGCCAGGGCCAGCCCCCACCCGCCCGCGGCGACGTTTCAGGCTCCTGACCTGGGGGCGCAACGAGTCACTCGAGCCCCAGATCGATCGAGCCTGAAGGTGAGGTGACGCGGCTCTCATGCGCCGAGTAGCAGCGTCGACCTCGCCGGGGCCCTCTGCCCGTGCCGGTGTCTCCCTCCTCTTCACCGGTGCGGGCGAGGGCTCCGATGTGACCGATCCGCGCCGGCTCGGCTGAGGTACGTGCTCAGCCGACCGGCCGGGCCGGCCGCCGGAACAGGTCGGCCAGGCGCGCGCGAAGTCGCTTCTCGACCGCCGAATAGGACGCCACGCCGGCGACGTTCTGATCTTCCCAGGGATCCCAGCGGAGATCGTAGAGCTCGCGCCACCCGTTCAGGTACTCGACGTAGACGTAGCGCTCCGTGCGCAGAGCACGGAACGGTGGCGGGCCGCCCGAACGGAGCTGGGTCTTGCCGAGGTACTCGACGACGAACTCGTGTCGCCAGCGAGGTTGCTTGCGGTGGAGGAGCGGCGTGAAGCTGATGCCGTCCTGGGGCAGGCCAGGCTGGATGCGCGTGAGCGCGGCGATCGTCGAGGCGAGGTCGATGTTCAGCACCATGCGGCTGTCGCGCGCTCCCCAGGCGTTCCGCCATGGCACGCGCACGACGAGCGGCACCCTGATCGACTCCTCGTACGGCCAGATCTTGCCTCCGAGGCGGTGCTCTCCCCACAGGAAGCCGTTGTCGCTCATGTAGAGGATCACCGTTCGGTCGAGCAGGCTGCGGCGGCGTAGCAGGTCGACGATCCGGGCCACCGAGCGGTCGAGCGCCCGCAACGACTCGAGCTGACGCTGGCGGATGTCGTGCTCGAGGAAGCGAATCGCGCGTGGATGGAGCCGGTCCGGGTGGACGGCGTGCCAGGGCTTGTCCGAGAGGTCGCGCTCGTTGAACGACGGCCGGTCCGGCGCGGGAGGCACCGGGACCGAGCCGATGTCGCGTGGTGCCGGGGTCGCCGGTAGATGGGGCGTGACCGGGGCGAAGTAGAGGAAGAACGGGCTCTTCGCGCCCCTGATGAACTCGAGTGCCTTGCTGGTCAGGACCGTCGTCGAGTAGTCCTTCGGGGCGCTGCCGTAGTAGACGCGGCGCCCGTTCTCGTTCAGGAGGTAGTCGTAGTAGCGCTCCTCCGGGACCGAGTCGATCGCCTGCCAGTCGGACCATCCGGGAGGGATCCGGTAGCCCTCGTAGTTCGGATAGTCGTTCAGGAACTTGCCGACGAGGGCTGTCTCGTACCCGGCGTTGTGGAGCCAGACCGCGAGGTTCGACTCCTGGTTGAAGTGGCGGTAGTTCGCCCGGCCGAAGTTCTGCACGACACCGTTGTGGTGCGAGTACTGGCCCGTCAGGATCCCGGCCCGGGACGGGCAGCACTCCGACGTGGTCACGAAGGCGTGTGTGAAGGTCACACCCTTCGCGGCCAGCAGGTGCTCGACGTGCGGCATCAGGCGGTTGACGTCGTAGCGCTGGTCGTCACTCAGGATGACGACCACATTGAGGCGGGCGGGCCTCACGCTCGGACGCCCAGCGTGGGCATGATCGCCGCCCACTCCGGCCAGCGAGAACGAGACCCCGAGGAGCGCCGCGAGGGAGAGGACCACGAGGAGCCGTCGCGCGATGAGCTTCACCCTGGGAAAAGAGGTCGAGGAGGCCGGAGGACCGACTGAGCGGCTGGAGAGCCTAGCCAATCCGGCTCCGGCGAACCGGGCACAACCGTGACGTAGATCTTGGTTAGCATCGGGAGGCCGTGGGCAGGCGGCTTCCGGTCTGGCTGGTCGTGCTCCCGCTCCTGGTCGTCGGGAGCGAGGCTGGCCATGCTCTTCTCGATCGCTTCGCCCCCTCCGACTACCTGGGCGCCGAGCTCTTCGAGGGCAGCGGATTCGGCGCGACGGCGGTGCCGCTGCTCGTTGCCGTCGCAGTAGCCATTGTCGCCTCCTCGCTCGCCGCCGGCGTCGTCACGAAGGTGCGGTCGCACGCGATCCCCGGCTGGGCGTTCGCCACGCTCCCGGCGCTCACGTTCGTGCTGCAGGAGCACGTCGAGTACGGCGTCGGGCGCCATCGTCTTCCGCTGACGCTCCTGCTCGAGCCGGCCTTTCTCGTGGGGTTGCTGATTCAGATCCCGTTCGCGCTCGCTGCCTCCGTCGCGACGAGAATGCTCTTGCGGCTGGTGGTGGCGATCGTCGAACGGTGCTTCGAGCCTGTCCGACCCGCTGCCCGACGGCGCCCGACGAAGAGCACTCCCGTCGGGCCCGAGACCCCTGTAACCCGCTTCCTGGGTGGCACGCGTCTCTCGCGCGGCCCGCCCGCTCCCTCGACGGTCTAGCGATTCCGTGCGGGCCTGCCGACGCATCGCCCGCGGACGATCCCCAGGAGGAGGCTTTTCATGCGACCCAACGTGCGGAGGGCAGGGTCACCCCTTGCCACCGTTGCCGGCGTGTTCTGTCTCGTCGGCGCAGGCGTCTTCGTCGTCGCACAGTCGGCGTTCAGCTCGCCGGGTGCCGTGCAGTCCGCAGCCACAGGCACGACCGGCAAGACACGCACCTACTACATCGCCGCGGACGAGGTTCCCTGGAACTTCGTGCCGAGCGGGAAGAACCTGATCACCGGTAGGAGCCTCGGGCCTCCCGAGGACACCTGGACGAGGCGCGGGCCCGATCGCGTCGGCCACGTCTACCTGAAGGCGCTCTACCGCGAATACACGGACGCGACCTTCACCCACCGGAAGCCGCGAGGTCCCCGCTGGCAGCATCTCGGGATCCACGGTCCTGTGATCCACGCCGAGGTGGGCGATCGGATCCGGGTCGTCTTCAGGAACAACCTGCCCTTTCCGGCCTCGATCCATCCGCACGGTGTCTTCTACGGGAAGGCAGCCGAGGGAGCCCCGTACGCGGACGGCACCGGCGGGCTCGGCAAGGCGGACGACGCCGTGAAGCCTGGGCACACCTTCACGTACCGCTGGACCGTGCCTCCGCGAGCGGGCCCCGGGCCGATGGACGGCAGCTCGGTGCTCTGGATGTACCACTCGCATACCGACGAGATCCGGGACACGAACTCCGGCCTGATCGGCGCGATCATCGTCACGCGCAGAGGCATGGCCCGGTCGGACGGCTCGCCGAAGGACGTCGACCGCGAGCTCGTGGTCATGTTCTCGATCATCGACGAGAACGAGAGCTGGCTCCTCAAGGAGAACGTCGAGCGCTACACGGAGCTCCACCTCCGCGGATCCCGGGAAGAAGAGCTCGAAGACGACGACGATTTCGCCGAGTCGAACCTCAAGCACTCGATCAACGGTTACCTGTTCGGCAACGTGCCAGAGCTCGTCATGCACAAGGGCGAGCACGTCCGCTGGTACGTGATCGACCTGGGCAATGAGGCCGACGCTCACAGCCCGCACTGGCACGGCAATACGGTGCTCGTCAACGGCATGCGCTCTGACATGCTCGAGCTCCTGCCCGGGATGATGATGGTCGCCGACATGCGTCCTGACGATGTCGGCACGTGGCTCCTGCACTGCCACGTCAACGATCACATCCGAGCGGGCATGCAAGCGCTCTACAAGGTCGAGCTCTAGGATTGGACGGATGTCAGTCGTGCGCGAGACCACCGCCTCTCTGGCGCCCGAGCCCGAGCTGACTCCGAAGGAGATGATCGCCCGCGCCGTCGCACTCCGCCCGAAGCTCGTCGAGCAGCAGGCGGAGTGCGAGGAGCGGACGTACTACTCGGAGGAGATGCATCAGGAGTTCCTCAGGGCCGGCTTCTACCGTCTGTACGTGCCCCGTCGCTACGGCGGCTACGAGTTCGACGTGACCACGTTCGTCCGCGTCCTCATCGAGGTCGCGAGAGGCTGTGCGAATAGCGCCTGGTGCATGGGCCTCGCCTCGGGCCACGCGCTGCAGATCGGCTCGTGGTGGGAGGAGCGGGCGCAGGCCGAGATCTTCGGCACCGGCGACTTCCGCGCCGCCTCGGTCGCCATGCCGATCGGCCCGGCGACCGAGGCGGCGGACGGCTGGGCGCTCCAAGGCAAGGTGTCGTACTGCTCGGGCATCCCGTACTCGACCCACTACATGGGGCAGGCGATACTGCCCGGCGAGGACGCGCAAGGTCTGCCCCGGATGCTGCTGTTCGTCGCCCCCAAGGGCGTCTGGACGATGCTGGACGACTGGGGTCACCTCCTGGGCATGAAGGGCTCCGGGTCGCAGAGCATCGTCTTCGAGGGCGGCACGGTCCCGCGGCACTGGGCGCTCGAGGACACCTTCATGGTCGACGTCGACTCGAGCAACGGGACGCCCGGGCTCGAGCTGCACGGGAACCCGATGTACGTCGGCCGCTCGATCTCCTGCTTCACGATGACGCTCGCGGCGATCCTCGTCGGAGCAGCCTACAACGCGCTCGATGAGTACGAGACGATGCTGACGACGAAGCTGACGCCGCTGCCCCCGATGCAGCCGAGGAAGTTCGACCTCGACTACCAGCGCTACTTCGGTCGCGCGACGGTGAGGATCGCGACTGCCGAGGCGGCGCTGCTGAGCGCGGCCGACCAGCACATGGAACTCTGCCAGCGCTTCGTCGACAAGGGGATTCCGTACTCGTACGGCGACGACCAGCGGATCGGCTGCATCGCGCGTGAGGTGATGATTCAGGCCTGGGAGACGATGCAGTCCGACATCTTCCGGA
Organism: uncultured Actinomycetes bacterium; assembly: GCA_963736045.1. Classification (GTDB taxonomy): domain Bacteria; phylum Actinomycetota; class Thermoleophilia; order Gaiellales; family Gaiellaceae; genus PALSA-612. The sequence continues at coordinate 66,652 of CAVTNK010000003.1, forward strand.
CAGCCGGCTCGAGCGCCGGAGGCAAGGGGGAGCGGATCGAGAGGATCTACCGCGACATGTCGATCGGCGGCAACAGCCACCGGAACACGATGCTCCGCGACTGGGCGTTCCGCGAGGTCGCCCGCGGGCGCCTTGGCCTGCCGCGCGACTTCGAGCGCGCCAACGTCCAGCAGCCGCGTAGCTGAGCCGTCGACCACCACAGAGAGAGGAGACACCGGATGCCGACCGTCGAGACCGTTCGCGGCCCCGTGGACGCGAGCGCCCTTGGCCGGACGCTCATGCACGAGCACGTCTTCGTCCTCCAGCCCGAGGCGCTCGAGAACTACGGCCACGTCTGGGGACAGAGCTACTGGGACGAGGAGGTCCGAGTCGCCGACGCGATCGCCAAGCTCCAGGCCCTGCGCGACGCCGGGATCGAAACGATCGTCGATTGCACCGCTCCCGGTCTCGGGCGCTCCATCGCGCGAATCCAGCGGATCAACGCCGACGTCGACCTGAACATCGTCGTCGCCACCGGCCTCTACGCGTTCATCGAGCTGCCGAACTTCTTCAAGTACCGGACGGCCGAGGAGATCGCCGAATTCTTCGTCCGCGAGATACGCGTCGGGATCGACGACACCGGCGTCAAGGCGGCGTTCCTCAAATGTGCCGTCGAGGAGTACGGGCTCGTCGGCGACATCCCGCGCATCCTCCAGGCGATCGCGATCGCGAGCCGGGAGACCGGCGCGCCGATCGTCGTGCACACGAACTCGGCCGCCGGCAGCGGGCCGTGGGCGCTCGACGCGCTCGAAGCCGAGGGAGTCGATCTGTCGAAGGTCGTGATCGCCCACGCCGGAGACTCGAACGACTTCGAATACATCCGCTCGATCGCCGACCGGGGGGCCATCCTCGGCTGCGATCGCTTCGGGATCGCCCACTTCAACCCCGATGCCGATCGCGTCCGGACGCTGGCTGCCCTGATCGGCGAGGGGTATCTCGAGCAGATTCATCTCGGCCACGACGCCGCGGCGTTCGTCGACTTCTTCACGGGCGATCCGAAGTTCGCAGGCGAGGTGCCGGACTACCTGCACATCTCGAACACGATCCTGCCCGCGCTTGCCGAGGCCGGTGTCACGCAGGGCCAGATCGACACGATGCTCGTCGAGAACCCGCGGCGGTATCTCGGCTGGGCCTGATGGAGGGGATCGCCGGCAGGACGTTCATCGTCACCGGCGGTGCGCGCGGGCAGGGAGCCGCAGAGGTTTCGGTGCTCGCCCGGCTCGGGGCGAACGTCGTCGCCGCCGACGTGCTCGAGGAGGAGGGGAGGGCTCACGTCGAGAGCCTGGCCGACTCGCCCGGGTCCGTGACGTTCCAGAGGCTCGACGTCTCGAGCAAGGACGAATGGCAGGCGCTCGCCGGCCTGATCTCGGGCCCGCTGCACGGCCTCGTCAACAACGCCGGCATCCCGTACAGGCTTCGCCTTGCCGACGTTGACCTCGAGGGATGGAACCGGACGATCGCCGTGAACCTGACCGGCGCCATGCTCGGCATCCAGACCTGCGTGCCGTTCATGCGCGAGGGAGGCTCGATCGTCAACGTCGGCTCGGTGGCGGCGTTGACCGGGGTCACGTCCGTCGCCTACACGGCGAGCAAGTGGGGGCTCCGGGGCCTCACGCGCGTCGCAGCGCTCGAGTACGGCTCGCGGGGCATCCGCACCAACATCGTCCATCCGGGCTACATCGAGACACCGATCCTCGACGGCGCGGACCCGGCCTTTCTCCAGGCATCCCTCGACCTGACGCCCGCCGGGCGGACCGGGTCGCCCGAGGAGGTCGCCTCACTCGTCGTCTTCCTCCTCTCGGACCAGGCCGCGTACATCAACGGCGCGGAGATCTCGATCGACGGCGGCTTCGCGTCACACGGCGGTGCCAAGCTGATCAAGGACGCGATCGACCGCAAGGACTAGCCGCGGAGGAGCCAGGCGGCGCGGAGCTCACGAGCCTTGCTGTCCAGCTGAGCGATAAGCGAGAGGAGCTGCTCGAGCTGCGGGCGGAGGTCGGCAGCCCGGCGGATCTCGGAGGCGAACACGGCGAGCGGTGCGCTCGGGTCGCGGTTCGACTCGTGGATCCGCCGCTCGCTCCCCTGGATCTGCACCTCGAGCAGGCGGGCGAGAGCACCGGCGCGATCGCGGAGCTTCCTCAGCTCGGCCTCCGTCGTCGCCCGGCCGCGCACGACCTCACGAACGCGCCTGAGGAGAACCGCGTCGGGCAGACCGGTCACGTCGTGGGGTGTGCGGCCCTCCATGCTTACTTCTCGGCCATGACCCAGACGCCGTCCCAGTCCTCCGCGGGAGGGGACTCGGCCATGATGCGGCAACGGTCGAGGTACGTGTGCGAGAGCTTGTCGAGCGGGTTCGCCTCGAGCGCCTTCCCGAACCAGCGCTCGGCCTGCTCGAAGTCGGCTGCGCGGTAGCGGGAGAGCCCCTCGTTGAAGGCTCCGACCGCATCCATCAGGTTCGGGAACGACGTCTCGTCGTGGTAATCGAGACACTCGAAGATCGAGACCGGCTTCGTCTTGCCCTTTACGACGACCCGATCGACTTCGCGCAGGCGGTAGACGCCCTTCAGGCCGGCGCGTGTGAGCTCGGAGATGAGGATTCGCGCGCCGTAGGCCTTGCACGCGCTCTCGAGCCGCGCGGCGAGGTTCACACCGTCGCCGATGATCGTGTAGTCCATGCGCTTGGAGCTTCCGATGTTCCCGGCGACGACGGAATCGGTGTTGAGACCGATCCCCATGTCGATCACCGGTTCGCCGCGGGCCTCGCGTTCTCGGTTCCACTCGCGAAGGCTCGAGATCATCGCGATCGACGCGCGCAAGGCGCGGTCCTCGTCGTCCTCACGTGGAAGCGGGAGCCCGAAGACGGCCATGATCGCGTCGCCGATGAACTTGTCGAGCATCCCCGAGTGCTCGGAGATGCATTCGACCATCAGCTCGAAGTACTCGTTCAACATGGCCACGGTTCCGTGCGGGCCTAGCCGCTCCGAGATCGTCGTGAAGCTGCGGACGTCGGAGAAGAGAACGGTGGCGATCGACTCCTGACCGCCGAGCGCCTCGCTCTCTGCTCCCTCTGCCAGCAGACGGTCGGCGAGGTCGGGGTCCATGTAGCGGGCGAGGGTCGACTTCACCCGCTTCTCGCTCGAGATGTCCTCGATCATGACGAGCGTCCCGAGGTGCGCGCCGTCCTCCCCGAGCAGCGGCAGGACGGTGACGTTCGCCGAGATCGCGGCTCGCCGTCGACGCGCGATCTCCGCGTCCATCACGAGGTCGGACTCGAGCGTCTCGGCGACACGTCTCATGCGCTCGCGCGAGCCAGGCGTTCTCTTCCCCGAAAGATCGTCTGCGGCCGAGCCCGCCGACGCACGTCGGCTTCGTCGCGGCGGAGGATCCGCGCGCCGGCCGCGTTGCACGTCTGCGCCGTCCCGTCCTCGTCGAACGTGATCACGCCGTTCGACATGCTCTCGAGCATGCTCTCGTTGTAGTTCTTCATCGCCTGCACGTCGGCGAAGAGCTTCGCGTTCTCGAGCCCGCTCGCGATCTGGGCCGTGAAGGCGCGGAGCCGGCTCTCGTCCTCGGCGGTGAAGGGGCCGCCGCGCCTGTTCAGCGCCTGGGTGACGCCGATCGCCTTCCCCTCCTTGTTGAAGATCGGGACGCAGATGATCGAGCGCGTGAAGTAGCCCGTCTGGCGGTCGAACGACGGATTGAACCGGAGGTCGGCGTAGGCATACGGAATCCGCACGGCCTGCTTCGAGGTGAAGACGGAGCCGGCGATGCCGACGTGATTCGGGAAGCGGATCTCGGTCTCGAGCTTGTCGCCGATGTAGCTGAAGAGCTCGCCCGTCTTCTCGTCGTTCAGGAACAGGGTCGAGCGGTCGGCGTCGAGCATCCGGGTCGCCTCGGCCATCACCTTGCCGAGGAGCGTGCCGAGCTCGAGCTCCGTGGTCAGCTCGGAGACGACGTTCAGGAAGTCGACCTCCCGCTGGCGGGATTTGGCCATCCGCTCGAGGAGCTGCATCGACTGGAGAGTGATCGCGCACTGGGTCGTCATGCCCTCGAGCACGGCGAGGTCGTCCTCGTCGAACACGCCGTCCTGCTTGTTCAGCATCTCGACGACGCCGATCGTCTCGCCCTTGGCGTTCTTGACCGGCGCGCACAGGAGCGATCTGGTCACGAAGCCGCTCTCCCGGTCGACCTCCTGGTTGAAGCGCTTGTCGGCGTAGGCGTCGGCGACGATCTCGCCGAGGCCGCTCTGGAAGACGGCGCCCACGATTCCCTGGTCGTTCATCACCCGGATCTGGCCGGACCGGCCGCCGGCGCGGTGCGTGTAGAGCTCGCCGGTGTCCTCGTCGTTCAGGAACAGCGAGCCGCGCTCGGCTCCGATCTCGCTGGGTCGCGGCGCCGACGAGGGCCTCGAGTGCGTCGTTCAGCGAGTCGAGGGCTGCCACCTGCCGGGAGAGCGAAAGCATCATCTGGAGCTGGCGAACCTGCTCCAGTTGCTCCGCGTAAGCCGGGGCGCCGAGGTCGCTCGTCAACGGGGAGCCTTCTCCAGCTGATCGCGTAGCGCCTGGACGGTCGCCTCGAGCTCCCTGCGCTCGTCGCGATGCAGGCGTTCGACCTCTTGCATTGCGCTCCGGTGTGCCTCGTGGTCGGCCTCGAGTTGATCGCGGAGCGCGACGATCGTCGTCTTCAGCTCGCTCGGTCTCGGCCGCCGCCGCGGCGAGGGCAGCCTGCTTCTGCTCGCCGGCCTCGCGGTCTCTGAGCTCGAGCGCGTCACGCATTGCCCGCACCGTCTCCTCCAGATCGCGGATCCGGAGAGCGCCGTCTGAGTCCTGCGCGCCGGCCTCTCGCATCGACCCGGGACCTTAGCGCGCTCGCATCGAGGTTGATTGGCTCCCAGCGATCCTCTTTAATCCCCGCTGTGGAACCGACGGCCGCGCCAGCTCCGAAGACGAACTTCGTCAAGACGAGCCCCGATCTGGTCGTCGCCGGACTGCTACTGCTCGCCGGCACCTGTGTCTTCCTCGCCTGGGCGCCGGACACGCTCTACATCCTCGTCGCTCTTCACATCCTCTCGGTCGTGATGTGGGTGGGCGGCGACATCACCCTGACGACGCTCGGCATCGTCTTCGAGCAGAAGCGGGACGGCCCGACTCTCGCCGCTCTCGGGAGGATGGGAGGCTGGATCGGCACCCGCGTCTACACGCCGGGTCTTTTCATGACGTTCGGGTTCGGCGTCGCCTTGATCGAGAAGTACGGTTACCCGTGGACCGACTTCTGGGTTGTGTTCGGGATCGTCGGCTGGTCGATCGCCGCGACCGTCGGTATCAGCTTCGTCGGCCCGGAGCTCGGGCGGATCGACAAGGCTGCGCAGGAGTTCGGCCCGGAGTCGGCCGAGGTCGGCCGCCGAGTACGGCGGCTATTCGCCATCTTCCGATTCGACACGGCGCTGTTGATCCTTATCGTGCTGGACATGGCTGCAAAGCCGACGTTCTGAGCGCTTTGCCTTCGCACTAGTAAGCTTCCGGCGCCTCGGCGCTTCCGCATGCGGTGCTCCAGCGGGCGCAGCAATCCGGGAACGGCAGGCGATTTCCAACACGATCACTATCGGGAGGATCCATGGCTGACAAGAAGATCATCGCCGTCGTCGGCGCGACCGGTGCACAGGGGGGCGGTCTGGCGCGAGCGATCCTGAACGATCCATCGAGCGAGTTCGCCGTCCGGGCGCTCACTCGAGACCCGTCCAAGGACGCAGCGAAGGCGCTGGCCGATGCCGGCGCAGAGGTCGTCCAGGCCGACCTCGACGACGAGGCATCGGTCGCCGGCGCATTCGCTGGTGCCTACGGGGCGTACTGCCTGACGAACTTCTGGGAGCACTTCTCCGGCGAGAAGGAGACCGCGCAGGGCGGCAACCTGGCCCGCGCGGCCAAGAGCGCCGGCATCCAGCACGCGATCTGGTCGACGTTCGAGGACACCCGCAAGTGGATCCCGCTCGACGACGACCGCATGCCGACGCTGCAGGACAAATACAAGGTCGTGCACTTCGACGCCAAGGCGGATGCCGACCACTTCTTCACGGATGCCGGCGTGCCGACGACGTTTCTCTTGACCTCGTTCTACTGGGAGAACTTCATCTTCTTCGGCCTGGGCCCGGCCCGGGGCGAGGACGGCGTGCTCGGGGTCACCTACCCGATGGGCGACAAGAAGCTCCCGAGCATCGCCGTCGAGGACATCGGCAAGTGCGCGTACGGGATCTTCAAGCGTGGCGGCGAGTTCGTCGGCAAGACCGTCGGCGTGGCCGGCGGGCACCCGACCGGCGCGCAGATCGCGGCCTCCTTCGCCAAGGCGCTCGGCGAGGAAGTGCGCTACAACGACGTTCCCGCCGACGTGTTCCGCAGCTTCGGCTTCCCCGGGGCCGACGACGTCGGGAACATGTTCCAGTTCAAGCGGGACTGCGAGGCCGATTACTGCGGGGCTCGGAGCATCGAGTTCTCCCGCTCGCTGAACCCCGATCTGCAGACGCTCGACGGGTGGCTCGCGGTGAACAAGGACCGCGTTCCGATCGCGTAGTCGGTCCCTCGGGGCGGTCCGGGCGTGAGCGGCTCTTCGAGCCGCTCACGCTCTGTAGCGCGACAGGGAGTCGATCGCCGACGGCGGTGAGGATGATCCCGCCCTGGATGACTGGCTGCTAGTACGTATTGACCTCGAGCAGGTTGAACCCGTTCCGGATGAACTCGAGGAAGAGGACGCCGAGCACGGTCCGCCAGATCGCCCCGCGGCCTCCCTGGACGCTCGTGCCGCCGACGACGACGGCTGCGATGGCGGGAAAGACGACGTCGCTCGATCCCGTTGCCTGCGATCGCCGTCTCGGTACGCGAGACGAAGATGACTCCCGCGACGCCGGCGGCGAAGCCGCTGAAGACGAATGCGCCGATCCGGACGGCGCGGGTGTTGATGCCGGAGAGCCGCGCCGCCTCGGGGTTGCCGCCGGTCGCGTAGAGCCAGCGGCCGAGCTTCGGTCCGGGACAGGATGAAGCCGCAGACGAGCGCGAAGCCGATGAAGATCCAGACGAAGTAGTCGATACCGAGCGATCTTGCTGTTGCCGAGGACCCGAACGACGGGTCGGCGATGAAGAGCTGCGAACCGTTCGTGATCTTCGTACCGACGCCGACCACCATCAGGCTCGTCGCGAGCGTGGCGACGAACGAGTTGACGCGGAAGAAGGCGACCGCGATGCCGTTGACGAGCGCCGATCACGAGCGCGACGAGCGATGCCGACGAGCAGCGCCGGCCAGGTGCCGAGGGACGACTCGAGCTTGGCGGCGACGATCCCGGTCAGGACGAACGACGCGCCGACGCGAGAGGTCGAACTCGCCGACGATGAGCAGCAGCGTCAGCGCGCACGCGACGATCCCGTAGATCGCGCCCGACTCGACGTTGTTGCGCAGGTTGACCCACGTCAGGAAATGGTTCGCAGTGAGCGTCAGGGTGAGGAAGAGCGCGAGGAAGAAGAAGACGATCGCGTACTCGCGGGCGACCTCGAGCGTCCCGTCGACCGACGTCCGCGACCGCAGGGATGCGACGAGATCGGTCACGCCGTCTCACCCGCCGCTGTCGGCGACGAGTCGTCTCCGAACGCCGCGCGCATGACCGTCTCCTCGTCGGCGTCGCGCCGCGAGCTCCGCGACGATCCGGCCCGCCCGGACGACGAGGACGCGGTGGGCGAGCCCGAGCACCTCCTCGAGCTCGCTCGAGATGAGCAGCACGCCGAGCCCCTGCGCGGCGAGCTCGTCGATCAGCTCGTAGATCGCCCGCTTCGCGCCGACGTCGATGCCGCGCGTCGGCTCGTCGGCGAGCAGCACCCGCGGCGTCTTCACGAGCCACTTCGCGATCGCGGTCTTCTGCTGGTTGCCGCCCGACAGCGCCGAGACCGGCATCGAGTGGCTCGCCGCTCGCGCATCGACGCTCTTCAGCACGCTGGCGACGAGCTGGCGCTCGCGCGCGGACCTGGATGCACGCCCGCACCGCGTCACGGCGTCGAGGTGGGCGATCGTCACGTTCTCGGTCACCGGCCGCATCATCACGAGGCCCTGCTCCTTGCGGCTCTCGGGCAGGAGCGCGAGGCCACGCTTGATCCCGATCGCGTGGCGACCGGCGCCGCAGCTCGTGCCCCTCGACCTCGACCGTCCCCGAGTGCGGCGTCCGCGCCGAAGATGGCGCGGGCGATCTCGGTGCGCCCGCTGCCGACGAGACCGGCGAGCCCGACGATCTCCCCCGCGCGGATCTCGAACGAGACGTCCTCGAACGCCGGCGGCCGCGACAGGCCGCGGACAGACAGCACGACCGGCGCGTCGGCCGGAGGCGGGGCCACACGGGCCGGGAAGACGAGGTCCATCGAGCGGCCGAGCATCGCGGTCACGAGGCTGTCGACCGTCTCGCGAGCTCGCCGGCATCGTCTTGCACGTGGCGGCCGTCCTTGAGCACGGTGACCGTGTCGCAGAGCGTCGAGCACGTCGCCGAGGATGTGCGAGACGTAGATCACCGTCACGCCGTCGTCTCGCAGGTCGCGCGTGATCTGGAGCAGCCGGTCGGCCTCGACTCGCGCGTCAGCGCGGCGGTCGGCTCGTCCATGACGATCAGCCGCGCGTTGCGGACGAGCGCCCGCAGGATCTCGACCTTCTGCTGGTCGGCGACGCGAAGCGTCTCGACCCGGACGGACGGGCTGTGCTCGAAGCCGATCCGCGCTGCGAGCTCGACGAACCGCTCGCGCTGCTCGAGCCCGGTCGACGAGCCCCGCGTGGCCCGGCTCGACGCCGAGGAAGACGTTGTCGAGCACCGACATGGCCGGCGCGAGCGCGAGCTCCTGGTGGATGAGCGCGATTCCGTGGCGGATCGCGTCGCGCGGGGAGCGGAAGGCTGACCGGGCTCTCCGTCGAGGAGGATCTGCCCCGTCGTCCGCGAGGACGGCGCCGGCGATGATCTTGCCGAGCGTCGACTTGCCCGGCGCCGTTCTCCCCGACGAGCGCGTGGATCTCGCCCGGAGCAACGGACACGCTGACGTCGTCGAGCGCACGGGCACCGCCGTAGCGCTTGCTGATCCCGCGGACCTCGACCGCGAGCCCGGAGGCGCCGGCGGCGGCCCCTCGAAGGGCCGCCGCCGGAAGCGTTTCGATCGGTTACCACGCCCCAGCCCGCGTGGTCGGACGCGTTCACGCTCGCCGGCTCTCACCACTCCGGCGTGAACTTGCCGATGTTCGCCTTCGTGAGCGGTGCGTTGCCGGTCGGCGAGTAGTCGCGCGCAGACCTCGACGTCGGGCTTGGCGATCTTCTCGCCGCGAGCCGCCTTGATCGAGAGCAGCGCCGAGACGCTGGCCTCGGTCGCCGGCATCAGGCAGGTGCTGCCGAACATCGCTCCGGACAGGACCAGAGGCCTTGCGCCTGCTTGCTGACGGCGCCGCCGGTGACGAGGACGTCCTTGCCCGGCGTCTTGCCGACGTCCTTGAGCGCCGGCGATGCGCGCCGAACGCGCCCAGGTCGCCGTCGCTGCGCGATCACGTCGACGTCGGGGTGCGTCTGCAGCAGGCTCTTCGTGAGCGTCCGAGCCGTGTTCGGGTCGAAGTTGTTCAGCCCGGTCGCGATCGACCTTGATGTTCGGGTACTTCTTCAGTGCGTCTCGTGAAGTACTTACGCGAGATCGACGCCCAGTCGAACGCGAGCGGGCCGTACGTGTAGATCACGTTGCACGGGTTCGCCTGCTTCGCCTTGCAGGCGAGGTTCACCAGGCTGGCGACGGCGACGCCGTTGACCCTGCGCGAGCTCGATCACCGAGGCCGAGAGGCCCGGGATCTGCCGCTTCTCGGTGTTCGGGTTCGGCCCGAGCGCGTTGCCGAAGGCGACCACCGGGATGCCGCGCCTTGAGCGCCTTGCGGGCGCAGCCCATCAGCGGCGGCCCTGCGACCGCCTTCAGCGCGAACGCGTCGTACTTCCCGGCGGCGATCGCGTCGTTGCAGTTCGCGATCTCCTTCTGGACGCTGTTGTTCGAGTCGAAGACGACGAACTTCACGGCGCCGTCCTTCTTCGCGACCGCCTGGAAGTTGTTGATGATCGCCTGCTCGACCGGGTTGGACTGGATCGCGACGAAGAGCGCGATCGTCACCTGCTTCTGGCCGCGGGCGCTCCCGCTGCCTTGTTCACTCCACCGAACGCGGCGAGGCCGGCCACCAAGAGCGCGAGAACCGCGCCGGCGACCAGCCGGAATCTAGCGTTTCCGCTCACCGACTTCCCTCCTCTCGTGCTGCTTTACCCTCCCCACCAGCCTCGTTGCTGGCTTAGAGGCGGAACCGTAAACGTACGGCCGAAGTCGTGCAAGGAGCATCGACTAAGAGGTATAGGGTCTTCGAGCGCATGGGTCTCGCCGACCAGCACCGACGGAGCATCGAGCATCCCGATGACTTCTGGGGCGAGGCAGCGGGCGCGATCGACTGGCATCGGCTGCCGGAGCGGATCCTCGACGCGGACCGTGCGCCGTTCTACCGGTGGTTCGTCGGCGGCGAGTTGAACACGTGCCACAACGCCGTCGATCGTCATGTCGCCGCCGGCCGTGCCGACCAGCCGGCTCTCGTGTACGACAGCGCTGTCTCGGCCAGCGGGTGCGTCTACAGCTACGCGGAGCTTCGGGACGAGGTGGCACGGCTCGCCGGCGCGCTCCGGTCGCTCGGCGTCGACCGGGGAGACACGGTTGTCGTCTACATGCCGATGGTGCCCGAGGCCGTCTTTGCGATGCTCGCCTGCGCACGGATCGGCGCCGTCCACTCGGTCGTCTTCGGAGGGTTCGCGGCGAGGGAGCTTGCGATCCGGATCGACGACGCACGGCCGAAGGCGATTCTCTCGGCGTCGTGCGGCATCGAGGCGGGTCGCGTGATCGAGTACAAGCCGCTCCTCGACCGCGCGCTCGAGGAGGCCACGCACCACCCCGATGCGTGCGTGATCCTCCAGCGCGAGCAGGCGACGGCGATGCTGCATGCGGGGCGCGACCTCGACTGGCACGAGCTCGTCGCCGGTTCCGAGCCCGTGCCGTGCGTGCCGGTTGCCGCCACCGATCCGCTCTACATCCTTTACACGTCGGGTACGACCGGGATGCCGAAAGGCATCGTCCGAGACAACGGTGGGCACGCCGTCGCGCTCCGCTGGACGATGGACGCGATCTACGACACCCATCCAGGGGAGGTGTTCTGGGCGGCGTCCGACGTCGGTTGGGTCGTCGGCCACTCGTACATCGTCTACGCGCCCCTCCTCGCCGGCTGTACGACGGTGTTGTACGAGGGGAAGCCCGTGGGCACGCCCGACCCGGGTGCCTTCTGGCGTGTCATTTCGGAGCACGGTGTGAAGACGCTGTTCACCGCCCCGACTGCGTTCCGGGCGATCAAGAAGGAGGACCCGGCGGGGGCGTACCTCGAGGGCTACGACCTCTCCCGGTTCCGCTACCTCTTCCTGGCCGGCGAGCGGCTCGATCCCGACACCTACCACTGGGCCTCGGATCTCCTCGGCGTGTCGATCGTCGACCACTGGTGGCAGACCGAGACGGGCTGGCCGATCGCCGCGAACTGTCTGGGCATCGAGCCGCTGCCCCTGAAGGCTGGCTCGGCGACCATGCCCGTGCCGGGCTATGACGTCCAGGTGCTGGGCGCGAACGGGCAGGCCCTCGGGCGGGGCGAGGAGGGCGCCGTCGCAATCAGGCTTCCGCTTCCGCCGGGAACGCTGACGACGCTCTGGGGGGCCGACGACCGCTTTGTCGACTCGTACCTATCGGCGTTTCCCGGCTACTACCTCTCGGGCGACGGCGGCTACTTCGACGAGGACGGCTACCTGTTCGTGATGGGGCGAACCGACGACGTGATCAACGTCGCCGGCCACCGCCTGTCGACCGGAGCGATCGAGGAGGTCGTCGCCGCCCATCCCGATGTTGCCGAATGCGCGGTGATCGGCGTTCCCGACGAGCTGAGGGGCGAGGTGCCGCTCGGCTTCGTCGTCCTGAAGGCGGGGTCGGGTCGTGAGCCCGTCGAGCTCGAGCAGGAGCTCGTCGAGCGCGTGCGCGCGGAGGTCGGCGCGTTCGCCTGTTTTCGCGAGGCTCGTGTGGTCGTGCGGCTGCCGAAGACCCGCTCGGGAAAGATCCTGCGCGCGACGATGAGGTCGATCGCCGCAGGGAAGGAGTACAGCGCGCCGTCGACGATCGAGGACCCGGAGGCGCTCGAGGAGATCGAGCTCGCGCTGAAGGAGCGCTAATTCTCTCCTGGCAGGTACCCGCGCGGTCAGCGGGCGAGGAGCGTCGCGAAAGCGAGCAGGAGCGGGAGCAGTAGAGCCACGAATCCTCGCTCCAGCAACGCGGTCTCGACTGCGTGGCTGATCGTTCGAATGCGTCTTTCCATCTCTTCTATTGGACGCTGGAAAAGCCGCCGTGATGTGAAGAGCGTGTGAAATCCCTGCTAAGGCCCGTTCCGGGATAATTGGCCGATGAGCGCAGCTTCCCTGCCGGCCCCCGGCTCCCAGATCGACGCCGAGGTGGTGTCCAGGCGCTTCGAGGAGCTCCAGCAAAAGCTCGTGCCGCTCTGGCAGTCGATGCAGGACGATGACCGCCGGACGAGCAGACGATCGTCGTCGTGCCGTCGTGCACGTTCCCAGGCCAGGACATGCCCGGCACCGTGATCCAGGCCTACGAGGAGCGCTTCCTGTTCCTGCTCCTGCTCCTCCGCCAGCCCCGGGCGCGGCTCGTCTACGTGACGTCGCAGGCGATCAACCCGAGCATCGTCGACTACTACCTCGACCTGCTTGCCCGGGGTGATCCCGTCGCACGCGCGAAGGCGCCTCTCCCTCGTCTCGCCGCTCGACGGCTCGTCGCGACCGCTGTCGGAGAAGCTGCTCGCGCGGCCACGTCTCGTCCGGCGCATCCGCGAGCTGATCGTCGACCGGACCGCGCGCACCTGGTCCCCTTCAACACGACCGAGCTCGAGCGAGATCTGGCGCTCGCGCTCGGACATCCCCATGTACGGGGCCGATCCGAAGTTCTTCCACTACGGCACCAAGACGGGTTGCCGTCGGCTGTTCGCGGAGCAGGGCGTGCAGCATCCGCTCGCGGGTTCGAGGAGCTGCACGGGATCGCTGACGTTGTCGACGGCGCGTGCGCCGCTGCGAGCCGAGCGACCCGACGATGCGCACGCGATCGTGAAGCTGAACGAGGGCGTCTCCGGGGAGGGAAACGCGAGCGTCGATCTGCGCCGGCTTGCCCGGCTCCGGGGACGGCCGGGGAGCGGGCAGCGGTCGAGGAGCGCGTGCGGTCGATGGCGTTCGAGGTGCCCGACCGTCGGCTTCGACCGCATACGCCGCTGATCTCGCCGAGCGCGGCGGGGTCGTCGAGGAGCGAATCGCCGGCGAGGAGTTCCGCAGCCCGAGCGTCCAGATGCGGGTGACGCCGCTCGGCGCGCTCGAGATGCTCTCGACGCACGACCAGCTGCTCGGCGGCCCGAGCGGGCAGAGCTACCTCGGCTGTCGCTTCCCGGCCGATCCCGCCTACGCCGCCGCGATCACGCGGGAGGCGGCGAAGATCGGCGAGCGGCTGGCGCGTGAGGGCGTGATCGGCCGCTTCGCGGTCGACTTCGTCGCCGTTCGCCGCCAGAGCGGCTGGGACTCGTACGCGATCGAGCTCAACCTTCGCAAGGGCGGGACGACGCATCCGTTCCTGACGCTGCAGTTCCTCACCGACGGGGCCTACGACCCGGAGCACGGGCATCTTCACCGCTCCGAGCGGGCCGGAGAAGTACTTCGTCGCGTCCGACCACGTCGAGAGCCCTCTCTACCGGGCGCTGACGCCCGACGACCTCTTCGACATCGTCGTCCGCCACGGGCTGCACTTCGACCAGGTCACGCGCAGACCGGCGTCGTCTTCCACATGATGAGCGCGCTCGGCGAGCACGGCCGTACGGGCCTGACCGCCGTCGGCGACGAGCCCCGCCGAGGCCGACGAGCTGTACGAGCAGCGTCGTGGCGATCCTCGACGAGGAGTGCGCCGGGTCTGACCGCCCGAAGGCGCCTCCTGCCTCTGCCCCGGCCATGTCCGAGGGACAGTCCCTGAACCGGCTGTGACCGGAGCCGCGCAGAAGTGTGACGCGGACTAGCCCGTAAGGGGCGCGGGCTCGAGCGAGGCCCAGTCGAAGTCGTCGCCGATCGCCCGCAGCGCGGCACGGGTCGACTCGTCGCAGAGCGCGCCCACGACGCCGACGTCGTAGAACTCCGCGGGCTGAGCCCGCGCGCCGTCGCCTCGCGCGTACTCGCTCGTCAGGTCGATGCCGAACATGGCCGGATCGTCCGTCGAGAGCGAGCAGCGCAGCCCGGCGCCGACCATCTCCGGCAGCGGGTGCTCGTCGTACGACGCACCGCACCCACACGGACGTTCGCGGTCGGGCAGACGTCGATCACCGTGCCTCGCGCCGATGAGCTCCCGGACGAGCGCGGGATCCTCCATCGAACGGATGCCGTGACTGATGCGATCGGCGTCCAGCGACTCGAGCGCGCCCCAGACGGACGGCGGGCCGACGACCTCGCCGGCATGGGGCACCGAGCCGAGCCCGCCCTCGCGCGCCAGCCGGAAGGCGTCGGCGAATTGCTCCGGCGGCGCCTGGTCCTCGACGCCGCCGAGCCCGACGCGACGACGCCGCGGTCGCGGTAGGACGATCGCCAGCCGCACGATCGCCGGCGGCCTCGTCGGTCGTCGAGGTGCGGTTGAGGTCGGGCGTCAGCCGCATCTCGACTCCGAGCTGCTCGCGCGCCGTCCTGCACGCCGTCGCAGTAGCCCTCGAACATCGTCTCGAGCGGGATGCCGTTTCGCGCCGGCACGGTCGGCGCAAAGATGGCCTCGACGTACACGGCGCCGTGTTGCGCGGCTTCCTCGGCGTAGTCGAACGTGATGCGGCGAAAGTCGTCGGCGTCCGCAGGGCGGCCGTGACGAGGAACCAGGTGTCGATGAAGTGCTCGAGATCGGTGAAGTGAAGAGCTCACCGAGCTCCTCGGGCGAGTCGGCCGGCATTGCGATGTCGTTCCGCTGTGCGATCTCGAAGAGCGTCTTCGGCTGGACGGCGCCCTCGATGTGCACGTGGAGCTCGATCTTCGGATACATCACATCGGGATCATCGCGCAGCGACGCGACGGCGGACGGTTAGTCGGGAAACGACTCCGGCTCGTCGCGGCAGCGGGCGAGGAGCGTCGTCGTCGATGTTGCGGCCGGTGACGACGAGCACGATCGGACCCTCGACGTCGCCGAGGTTGCGCGACAGCGGCGAGGGCAGCCCCGGCGCTCCCTCGGCGCGGATCCGCCTGCGGATCGAATGCGGCGACCGCGCGCGCCATCGCTCGCTCCGAGACGACGCAGCATGCGGTCGACCGTCTCGTCAGAGGACGTCGACGGCGTACGGAATCGCGACGCGGACGGCGAGGCCGTCGGCGAACGACGCGCAGCGGCTCGGACTCGACGACACGGCCGGCCTCGCCACGAGAGCGCCATCACCGGCGCCTCCTTCGGCGACCACGCCGACGCGAAGCGTTGCCGGCGAGCGGCGGCCGAGCGCGCGACCGATGCCGCCGAGCGAGCGCTCCGTTTCCGACCGGGACGACGACCGCCGCCGGAGGCGAGTCGAGCGCGATCGAGGATCTCGTTCGCCGATCGCCTCGTAGGCCTCGTACTGGGCAGGCTCGGCTCCGTCCTCGAAGAACGGGAGGTGTTGCCGCGACGGCGTAGGCGCGTGCCGCGTCCTTGGCCTCGTCGACGTCCGTTCCGACGAGTCGGACGTCGGCTCCGAGCCGCTCGAGGTGCGCGAGCTTCGTGCGGCTGGCTCCGACCGGCGCGAAGACGACGGCGCGCAGGCCGAGCCGCTGCGGCCGCCCAGGCGGTCGCCGCGCCGTGGTTTCCGGTCGACGCGGTGACGACCGACCTCGGCGCCTGCTCGCCGGTAGCCCTCGAGCACGGGCAGGGCGCCTCGCCACTTGAATGCGCCGAGCTCATGGACGTCCTCGCGCTTGAGGAAGAGGTCGCGGCCGGGGAACAGGGCGGCGGGAGCGGCTCCAGCGGAGTGGGAACCGGCATGCGACGTAGAGTCTCGCAGGGATGGCGACCGTCCAGCTCTTCGCCACGTGCCTCGGCGACCTCATCTTCCCGGACGCTGTCGCGGATCGTTGGCGCTGCTTCGGGCGAGGCGGCTTCGAGGTCGAGTTCCCCGCGCGGACAGGTCTGCTGCGGCCAGCCGGCGTTCAACTCGGGTCATCGAGGCGCGGCCCGTCGCGTCGCCCGCACGTTCGCGCGCGCCTTCTCGCGCGAGGCGCCGATCGTCGTCCCCTCGGGATCGTGCGCGACGATGGCCGCCCGTTTTCTGCCGGAGCTCGTCGGCTGCGAGCCGTTCGACGTCTGGGAGCTGTCGGCGTTCCTCGACGCGCAGGGGGTCGAGGTCCCGCTGACGAACGAGGGACGCCGCATCGCCTACCACGACTCGTGCCACATGCTCCGCGAGCTGCGAGATCCACGATCCACCGCGCCGGTTGCTCGAACGCTCGGGAGCGCGAGCTCGTCCCGCTGCCGCGGCCCGATCTCTGCTGCGGCTTCGGTGGCACGTTCTCCGTCCGCCAGCCGGAGGTGTCGTTGCCGATGGCCGACGACAAGCTCGCAGGCGCTGCCGGTGCGGAGGCCCTCGTGACCGCCGACCCCGGCTGCCTGATGCACCTGCGCGGCCGCGCAGGCCGAACCGGCGCGCGGTGCCGGTCGTCCACCTCGCGACCGCGCTCGCTGAGAGGCATACCGGCATGAGCGAGATCGCCCAGCCGCCAGGTCGCTTCCGCGAGATCGCGCGACTCAAGCTCGCGGACGCCCACATCCAGGGGGCGATCGACAGCTCGACCGTACGCCTGTAGGATCACCGCGTCGAGGCCTGGGCCGCGTTGCCCGACGTCGAGGCTCTGCGCCGTCGGGCACACGAGGCGCGGATGCGGGTGATCGACGATCTCGACGCGCCATGTCGCGCGCTTCACGGAGGCGCTCGAGGCCCGCGGCGGTCAGGTCTTCTTCGCGACGGACGGCCGCCGACGCCAGCGCGTACGTCGTCGACGTCTGCCGCCGACCGGCGCGAAGCTCGCGGCGAAGTCGAAGTCGATGGTGTCGGAGGAGATCGGACTCAACGACGCGCTCGAGGCGGCCGGCGTGCGCGCCGGTCGAGACCGACCTCGGCGAGTACCTCCTCCAGCTCGCCGGAGAGCACCCGGTGCACATCATCGCTCCGGCGATCGAGAAGACCGCGGAAGACGTCGCCGAGCTGCTCTCGCGGGTCGAGGGCACGCCGGTTCCGGCCGAGCTCGGGCCGCTGACTCCAGGCGGCCCGCCGACAGCTCCGCGAGATCTTCCTGACCGCCGACGTCGGCATCACGGGTGCGAACTTCGGCGTCGTCCGAGACCGGCACGGTCTGTCCTCGTCACGAACGAGGGGAACGGGCGGCTGGTCAGCGCGCTGCCTCGCGTGCACGTCGCGATCATGGGCATGGAGCGGCTCGTTGCCGATCTCGACGACCTCTCCGTCCTGCTTCGCCTGCTCGCGCGGAGCGGCACTGGGCAGAAGCTCTCGACGCTACACGACGCTGATCACGGGACCTCGGCGGGCAGGCGAGCAGGACGGCCCCGAGGAGCTGCACGTGGTGATCGTCGACAACGGTCGCTCGAACCTGCTCGGAACGCACTACGGGGAGATGCTCGCCTGCATCCGCTGCGGGCGTGCCTGAACGTCTGCCCGGTCTACCGGAAGACGGGCGGCGCCGCGTACGGGCCCGTCTACTCGGGGCCGATGGGCGCCGTGCTCGTTCCGCTTCTCGTCGGTCTCGACCAGGCGCCGTCGCTTCCGCACGCCTCGTCGCTCTGCGGTGCCTGCACCGACGCCTGCCCCGTCAAGATCCCGCTCGCACGAGCTGCTGCTCGAGCTGCGCGAGATCTCGTCGAGGGGAACGGTTACGTCGCGGCTCGAGCGGCTCGCGTTCACGCTCTGGTCGCTCGCCTGGTCGTCTCCGCGTCGGCTACCGGCTGACGACGCGCTCGCGCGTCTCGGCCAGCCGCTGCGCGGGTCGGTCGGGCCAGGCCGCGGGTGGGCATCCGGGCGTGCGCTGCCACAGCTCGGCCGCCGCTACCGGGATCGGCCGGGATGACGGTGAGCCTCGTCGACGAGTTCGTGGCAACTGCCGAGGCGGCCGGCTTCCACGTGCACCGCGGCGAGCCGCCTGAGATCGAGGGCGCCGGAGTGTCGACGGCTATCTACGGGCTCGCGGATACGGGCAGCGTCGTTCTGGCCGCGTCGCCGAGGAGCCGCGGCGCGAACTCGCTGCTCCCGGCCGTGCACGTCTCGCTGCTCGCCGAGGACAGGATCCTGCCGGGTCTCGCCGAGCTCTTCGCGGCGGTCGGAGGCGACCTGCCGAGCGCGCTCGCCATCGTCACGGGTCCGAGCCGGAGCGGTGACATCGAGCAGACGCTCGCGGTTGGGGTCCACGGCCCCGGCGAGGTGCACGTCGTCGTCGTGCCGGCTGTCCGCTGACGCCGCCTCGCCTGCCCACCGCGGCCACGTCCAAGGGACAGTCCCTTGGACATGGCGCGAGGGGCATGGCTTCAAGGGAGGACCACGGCGCACGGTCGAGCTGGTCCGCCCCAGAACCAATCCCGGCTATCCCGGCAGAGCCCTGCCTTCATCGGGTTTTCGAGGATGTAGCGAAGCGTTGCCTCGAGATGTGGGTCGTCGTTCACGATCCAGGCCGAAAAGCGCTCTTCGAACAGGTGCCCGCGCCGTCCGTGTCGGCGGTTGAAGCCCTGTGCGTAGATCCCGTTCAGGCGGTGCATCCCTGCCGACACTTGTTCGAGGCCCGCCTCGACGAGAAGGTGATAGTGCGTGCCGAGGAGGCACCACGCGAGGCACCTCCAGCTGAACCGCTCGGTGACGTTCGTCAGAAGCCGGAAGAAACGCTCCCGGTCGACGTCGTCGCTGTAGATCAGCATGCCCCCGACACCGCGTGAAGTCAGGTGGTAGATGCCTGCAGGGCCGAGGTCCGATCGGGGCCGACGAGGCACCCGATCGACGGTAGCCGAGCCTGCTCGAGCGATGAAGAGCCATCGCGACTAGCGTCACACTCTTGTTACAGGGACTGTCCCTGGGACGCGTCCGTTAGGGTCTAGCTGATGCTTCCGATCGAGCGGCCACAGAAGATCATTTGCGTCGGCCTCAACTACAGAGACCACGCGGAGGAGGGGGAACAGCCGCTCCCGGAGCGCCCACTCCTGTTCGCGAAGTGGCCGAACACCTTGATCGGCCCTGGCGAGCCGATTGTCCTGCCGACGATCTCCCACGATGTCGACTACGAGGCCGAGTTGGGTGTCGTCATCGGCCAGCGCGTAAAGGGCGCCTCGAAGGACACCGCTCTGGAGGCCGTGAGCGGCTACATCTGCGCAAACGACGTGTCCGGGCGGGATGTCCAGTTCGCCGACAAGCAATGGGTGCGCGGCAAGTCGCTCGACACTTTCTGCCCGGTCGGCCCGGAGCTCGTTCCCGCCTCGGATGTTCCGGATCCGCAGGCACTCACCATCCGCGCGATCCTCAACGGCCAGACGATGCAGGACTCGACGACTGCCAACATGATCTTCGGCGTCGCCGAGATCATCTCGTTCGTCAGCCAGGCGATCACGCTCGAGCCGGGCGACCTGATCCTGACGGGTACGCCGGCCGGAGTCGGCATCTTCCGCGACCCCAAGGTCACCCTGCAACCGGGGGACGAGATCACGATCGCCATCGAGGGTCTCGGCGAGCTGACGAACCCGGTTCAGGCAAGCCGCTAGACGGACGGGGCGACCGAAGCCGCCCCGCCAGTGTCCCAGGACCCGCCGATTTACTTCTGCGGGCCCAGTCGCAAACCCCGGAGAGTCTGCGCGACCTGCCTTAGCGCCGACGTCACGTCGGCGCGGAACTGCTCCATCTGGGTGCGTGCATCCGCGAGGAGCGACCGGAGCAGAGTCACGTCCGCCTTCGACTCGTACGCGACCTTCGCGTCGAGAGGAAGTGCGTGTCGATCAGAGCGTACGATCGATCTGGCCGACCTGATGTCGGCAAGGAGCTTGCGCAGATCGGCCTTGGCGGTCGACCTGGCCCCTTGCGAGTCGGTGCCTTGCGCCGTTTGCACATCGGAGATGATCGACGCTACGTCAGCCGCTACTGCGGCGTGTGCGGCGTCTACGTCGGCGCCGAGCTTCGAGACCTCTGTCTGGAGCGCGGTGAGCGGGTCGGCGGCGGCCGATGCGAAGGCGGGCACGAGCGCGGCGGCGCACGCCGCCCAGACGAGCACCTGCAGCATGCTCACCCTTCGTTCCCTTTGGTCTCGTCTCGACACTCATCCTGCTATCGGGAGACCATGTCGAGGCTGGGTGACGCAGACGGGGGAGCGAACGTAAGTAGTGGGTAAAAGGGGAGCCGCTAGGATCGCCCTTCTGGCAGATCACAGACGCAAGGAGGGGAACATGGCGGTGGTTCTGGTGGCGAAGTGGCTTGCGCGGGAAGGCGAGGAGGGGCGCATACGTGGGTTCTTGCAGCAACTCACCGGGCCATCGAGGGCGGAGCCCGGGTGCCAGTACTACCAGCCGTGCCAGGACCGCGAGAACCCGCGCTCGTTCCTCATCTTCGAGATCTATGCGAACGACGCCGCGGTCGCCGCGCACGCCGAAGCAGAGCACTTCAAGGAGTTCGGGTTGAACGGCGCGATTCCACTCCTCGAGAGTCGGGAGCGCATCTTCTACGAGACGCTCGATGCCTGACCCGACCACTCGGTGAGGCGAGACGCGCGGTTCGTCGCCGCGCTCTTCCTCGTCGCGCTTGCGCTGCGTCCCCAGATCGTCGCTGCCGGGCCGCTGATCCCGGCGATACAGAGCGACCTCGGCATCTCGCACGCCGTGGCCGGTCTGCTCGGCTCGATCCCTGTGCTCTGCATGGGTCTCTTCGCGCCTGCGGCCGCATACGTGGCGAAGGCGATCGGCGCGCGCCTCGCAATCGGCGCTTCTGTGGCGCTCGTCGCCGTCAGCGGCCTGCTCAGGATCGCCGTGCCCGACGTCGCCGTCCTGATCTTCATGACGGTTCCGATCGGCGTCGGACTGGCGATCGCGAACACGCTGATGCCGACAGAGGTCAAGGGGCGGCTCGCCGACCAGCCGGCACTGGGTACCGGTATCTACACGAGCGGGATCCAGCTGGGGGCTGCTTTGTCAGCTGCGGTCGCCGTCCCGATCGCCCAGCTGTACGGCGGCTGGCGCTTCTCGCTCGCTGTGTTCTCCGGTGCGGCGGCGCTCTCGTCCATCGCCTGGTTCACGCTGGAGCGCTCGGACAGTCGGCCGGTGCGCACCCGGCCGCTGAAGCTCCCCATCCGAAGCGCCACCGCCTGGGTTGCGACGGCCGTCTTCACGATGATCGGCATCTCCTTCTACGGCCTCACGGCCTGGCTGCCCGATGCGTATGTTGAGCACGGCTGGAGCGAGGGCAAGGCAGGCGCGTTACTCGCGGTGGTACAGGTATCGACTCTCCCTGCTGGCTTCATCGTCCCGGTGTTCGCCGACCGGTGGGGCTCGCGGCGGTTCTACCTGGCTTCCGCGGCGGCTCTGCAGACGCTCGGGCTCGTCGGCGTGCAGCTCGCGCCGGACGCCGGGTGGTTCTGGGCGGTGTTGATCGGGACCGGTATCGGGACGCTCTTCCCGCTCGTGATGACGCTCCCGCTCGACCTCTCGCGCAACGCCGCTCAGGCGGCAGCCGTCGCAGGGCTGATGCTCGGAGCCGGGTACTCGATCACGGCTATCGCTCCGCTCGGGCTCGGCGTCGTACGCGACTCGACCGGCTCGTTCTCGGCCTCGCTCTGGCTGATCGTCGGCATCGACGTGTGCCTCTTCGTCACAAGCCTCTGGCTCACACACGCGCGGCTGCAGGCACACGCCTTGAGAAGCGAGCCGGCGGCCCCGTAGGACCACCGGCTCTTGACGAGCCTCTTAGAGCTCATTGCAGAATGAGTTTCGGTAGTCGGCGGAAGCAGATGATGCAGCAGCCGATCGCGAGCATCGCTTCGTGCATCTCGGCGCGGCGCTCGTAGCGGACGAGTAGCCGCTTGAACTGGTGGAGGTGGGCGAAGGTGCGCTCGACGACCCAGCGCAGGACGCCGAGACCGGAGCCGTGCTTGGTCTGGCGGCGAGCGATCACAGTTTTGATCCCGCGCGCACGAACGAGCCGACGATGCTTGTCGTAGTCATGAGCTCTTAGATGATCGATCGATAAAGGACCGGCGCCACGGTCCCGATCGACCCTTTAGAACGTCGAGCCAGTCGGGGCTGAGGCCACTGTGCCCGCAGCCTTCGCCTTCCAGTAATCGTTCAACGCTCCCTGAACCTTGGCGATGTAGATGAACGTGCCGACATACGGCACCAAGAGCCACAACCCGCTCAGACCGCTGACCGGAGGACGCTCGTTCCCCTCGGCGCTATACATCCTTCCGACGTACTGCGGCAGCTTGAAGTACCCGACCACCACGAGGCAGAGCAACACACCGAGGATGCCGTTTAGCCCCTCGCCGCGATGGCGCTTGAGCTCGCTGTAGCTCTGATAGATCCAGTAGATGGCATAGATCCCGAGCGTGACGATCGTCATCACGATCGCGAAGCCGATGCCTCGCTCTTGCCCTGGTGGGCCGGTGTTTGGTGCCGCCGGTGCCGCCGGCGCCTCTGGTACCGCTGCGCTCATGACTCTCCCTCCTTGGGAACTGGCTGACTCAAGCACGGCCGCCGGACGGCGTCAACTGGGCCCATGGTCATCCGAATCCGAGCGAGATGATCCCGCGGTCGACGAGGCCGCGGGTGAAGAGGGTCGAGGCGACGAGCTTGACGCCGTACACGTCGCGCAGGAACCACTCGAAGTAGACGAACACGCTCGAGCGGACGGCATTCACCTTCTCGAGGCGCGTGAGGTCGTAGACAGCGATCCGCGCTCGGAGAGCGGCGTCGTCGAGGAGGCGCGCAACGAGCTCCTCCGTGAGAGCCATCAGTACGAGCGTCGGCTCGTCGCGTTCAGGTAGTACGTCGGCGAGCTCGACGTGCTCAGCTCTCGCTCGCGCCACGCGACGGTAACCGACGTCGGAGAGCGCTCGCGGAGTTCGAGCTCGTCGGTGTCTTCGCAGTAGGCGGCGAACGCGTCGAGCACTTCGCCCTGCGTGGTGCTGAGCGCCGCCCACTCGATCGGCCGCTCGTGGAGACGTCATCGTACGGCTTCGAGTGCCTGTGACGATTGCGTCGGGCACGAGGTCGGAGACGGGGATCCGTAGCCCCGCCGCTCGCCGCGCGAGGCAGCCGCGCAGCCGCGTCCGCTCGGGACGTGTCGGCGACGACACAGCCGATCCGGGCACGTCCGAGGGACAGTCCCTCGGCCATGGCGTCCGGGTCGGGTCCGAACCGGCCCGCAGCGGCACCGTCGCCTCGCCGTCGGTGACGACGACGACGAGCGGCACGGCGTTCGGGTGCTTCGCGAGCTCCTGGCGCAGCAGGATGCGGGCACGGCGCAGCGCGTCGGCGAGTGGTGTCTGGCCGCTGAGCGGGATCCGCTTGAGGCGGCGCGTCGCCGCCGCCAGGCTCGAGGTGAACGGCAGCGCGACGGTCGCCTCGGGAATGCCGCCGCGAAACGCGACGAGCGCGACCTGGTCGCCGCGGCCGGTCGCGTCCTCGAGCAGCCGGAAGACGACGCCCTTCACCTTCTCGACCATGCGGTCCGCGTGCACCGACCAGGAGTTGTCGACGACGAAGCAGACCGCGAGCGGCGAGCGGTGCTCGCGGATCTTGCCGCCGCAGGTCGTCGGCCTCGACCCGGAGTGGAGCGCGTCGAGCCGCGGACGGCCGCCGCCCGCAGCGTGGCGTCGATCGCGACGTCGGCGGCGGTGCGCGGCGCGAGCCGGTGGCGCGCGTACTTGCCCCTGCGGCGGCTCGCGAGCGAGCGAGCCCGCCGCCCCGGCCGCGAGCGCTCGGTCCGGTCACGCCGCTGCCGCCGGGCCGAAGCACCGCGTCAGCATCGAGCGTCGACGGCGGTCGATTCCCGGGCGCACCCTTCGGCTGGGCCTCGAGCTCGAGGCCTAGGTCACCGGGTTCGGCCATCGACTTTTTTTGAGCGTTCCAGCTCGAGTGCGTCGTCGAGCAGCCGCCGCACGAGCGTGCGGCTCGAGCGCTCGGCGGCGGGCGCGAAGGGATCGACCGGGAGGCGGTGGCCCGAGCGCGAGCAGACGCCGCCTCGACGACGTCGTCGGCGCCGACCTCCTGCCTGCCGGCGAGCGCCGCCAGCTGCCTTCGCGCACTCGAGGATCGTCACGTCTGCGCGGTGGCTCGGCGACGCCGGCCTTGACGACGAGCGTGCGCGACCGCGGCGTAGAGCTGATCCGGGAGCACGCACCGCCGGCAGCGAGCCGCTCAGCGCTCGCCACGCTCGTCGGCGAGTCCCGCCTGGGCGTCGGCCCACTAGGCGCGCGAGCATCGCGTCCGGATCGGCCGTGAACGCCTCGCGCCGGCGCATCACCTCGGCCCGCGCCTCCGGCTCGAACGACCGCCTCGACCTCGACGCGGAGCCCGATCCGGTCGGCGATCTGCGGCCGCAGCTCGCCCTCCTCCTCGTTCATCGTGCCGACGAGCAGGAAGCGCGCCGGATGCGCGATCGAGATGCCCTCGCGCTCGACGACGTTGACGCCGAGCGCGGCCGCGTCGAGCAGGACGTCGGTCAGGTGGTCGTCGAGGAGGTTGATCTCGTCGACGTAGAGGATGCCGCGGTTCGCCTCGGCGAGCAGGCCCGGGCTCGAGCGCCCGCTCGCCCTCCTTGAGCGCTCTGGCGATGTCGACGGTGCCGGCGACGCGATCCTCGGTTGCGTTCAGCGGGAGATCGACGATCCGCCGCCGCCGGCGCGCCACCGGCAGCTCCTCGCTCGCTGCGATCCGCGACGGCACGACGCCGCACGGATCGGCGGGGTCGCAGCGAGAAGGGGCAGTCGGCGACGACGTCGATCTCCGGCAGGAGCTCGGCGAGCCCGCGCACCGCCGTCGACTTCCCGGTTCCGCTCGGCCCGACGATCAGCACGCCGCCGACGGCCGGGTTGACCGCGTTCAGCAGGAGCGCCTGCTTGAGGCGCTCCTGCTCGACGATCGCGGTGAAGGGGAAGAAGCGGAGGCTCACGCGCCTAGGTGATGACGAGCCGCTTCCCGAAGGTCGGCTCGGCCTGCACGATCGGCGGGAACTGCCACGGTGCCGATCAGCGGCACGGCCGTGTCGCGGTTGACCTTGACGTCGACGAGGTACGGCTTGCCGGCCTTGAAGCGCCGTGTCGAACGCGTCGGCGAGGTCGCCGGGCTGCGTCGACCGAGATCGCGCCGGCGCCCATCGCCTCGGCCATCTTGGCGAAGTCGGGGTTCCAGAGCTCGCCGGTCGAGTGCTTCATGAAGCTCGTCCCGATCTCGCGGTTGTCCATGTAGAAGCGCTGGAGGTCGCGGATGACGCCGATCGTGTAGTTGTTGAGGATCACCCAGACGGCCGGGATGTCGTGCTCGACGGCGGTCGCGATCGCGCCCGGGAACATCATGAAGCTGCCGTCGCTCGTGACGCAGACGGCCGGCCGGTCGGGCCGCGCCAGCTTCATCCCGAGGACGCCGCAGGTGCCGAAGCCCATCCCCGCGAAGCCGCCCGGGCGTGAAGACGACTGCGCGGCTCGTAGGCCTCCCAGTACTGCTCGACCCAGGTCTGGTGGTTGCCCGTGTCGGTGATCATCAGCGTGTCGTCAGGCGCCGCCTTGCGCAGCTCGCCGATCACGCGGCGCGGGTCGATCGGGGTGGCGTCCGAGTCCAGCTCGGGCCGATGTAGTTCTGCCACTCGAGCTTCCAGGCCTCGATGTCGTCGTGCCACGGCGTCCGCTCGCGCTTCGGCTCACGCCTGCGCCAGCTCGCGCGAGCTGCTTCAGCACCTCGCGCGCGTCGCCGACGATGCCGAGCTCGGTCGGGTAGTTGCGGCCGATCTCGGTCGGGTCGATGTCGACGTGGATCAGCTTCGTCGGCGGGATGTTGTACGTGTAGCCGGGCACCCACGACGAGCAGTGGATGTCGGAGAAGCGGCAGCCGATCGCGAGGATGACGTCGGCGTTGCGCGCCGCCTCCTGCGCGGGGTACTCGCCCCAGCAGCCGGCGATCCCGAGGTAGAGCGGGTCCCTCGCGGACAGGACGCCCTTGCCCATGAAGGTCGAGTAGACGGGAACGTTGACGTGCTCGGCGAACGCCTCGCAGCTCGGCGCGTCGCGTCGGAGGCAGATCACGCCGCCGCCGGCGAGGATCAGCGGCCGCCTCGCCTTCATCAGCATCTCGAAGGCCTTCGCGACCGCCTCGGGCGAGCCCGGCGTCCGCCAGTTGAGCTGCAGCGAGCGCTCCTCGGGCTCGGGCACCTCCGACGTCGGCGGTGCGGATCCAGAGGTCGTACGGGCACGTCGATGTGCACGGGGCCGGGCCGGCCGGTGCGCGCGAGCTTGAACGCCTTCGGCAGGAACTTCGCCCAGATCCTCGACCGACTGCGCCTGGAAGCTCCGCTTCGTGATCACCTTCGCCATCGCTCGGGAAGTCGGCCTGGTGGTGGCGGTACTCCTCCTGGAGCGCGCCCGAGTCGTACTGGTTCGTCGCCACCTGGCCCGTGATGGCGATGAACGCGCGACGAGTCGTAGAACGCGT
This sequence comes from uncultured Actinomycetes bacterium, assembly GCA_963736045.1. GTDB lineage: Bacteria > Actinomycetota > Thermoleophilia > Gaiellales > Gaiellaceae > PALSA-612. The sequence goes on from CAVTNK010000003.1 coordinate 93,501, forward strand.
TCCCCATCGCGACCGTCAGCAGCATCGGGCCGGGCCCGGTCGACGTGTAGACCGGGATCAGCTGCCCCGAGGCGCGGAAGTACGCGTCGGCCATGTAGCCCGCGGCCGACTCGATGCGCGGGAAGATGATCTTGATCTCGTCCGGATGGTTGTAGACGCCGTCGAGGAGACCGACCGCGCCGTGCCCGGCATAGCCGAACAGGTACGGCACCTTCTCCTTGATCAGGTACTCGACGACGAGGTCACAGCCGCGCATCTCGGCCATCGGATTGCCCCCTTCGACGTCGTCACGCGGCCCGTGCCGGACCGCGCGACAACTATAGTCGCATCCGTCGGCGATCGCGGCGGGTTACGGCCGCGAGATCTCCTTTGTAGTGTCGCCGCGCTTCTTCTCCTTGACCTCGGGACGACGTCGGCCTGGCGGCATGCCACGAGCAGCCCGTCGTCGACGCAGAGCTAGCCGACGCTTCCGTGCGATATGCCACTCCCCGACGGTCGGTGACAGCGGCACCGTCGTCGAGATCACCTCGGTGACCATCAGCAACGAGGGGGGCGGCTACCTGAGGTTCACGATCCCGTTTCCCGCCGCGGCCACCCTGCCCGCCGGCATGAGGGTGCTCCTCGCCTTCGACACGGACGAGAACCCCAAGACGGCAGCGCCGGAGCCGAGTACATCCTCTCGGTCGACACGGCGACGACGTTCCGCCTGCTGCACTGGTCCGGGTGCACGTAGTAGGGCTGCGCGGTCGCGATCTCGCTGACCTGCGTCCCGCTCGGGTCCATGCCGTGGGCGACGACGCGGATGGCGATGTCGCGGTCGGTCACGATCCCGACGGGCGTGCCGCCGTCGACGACCGGCACGGAGCCCACGTCGGCCGTCTCCATCAGGCGTGCCGCCTCGATGACGCTGTTCGAGCGGCTGATCGTGACGGGATCGGCCGTCATCGCGTCCGAAACTCTCTTGCCCGCCTGAGCAAGACGTACAACTTCAAGATCAGCTGTCGCGCGCCGAATGAACCGCTTCCCGGCGCCCGGCTAGGGCGGAAGCGGGAGCCCCGCGACGGCGGCGAGCAGGCCGAGGCCGATGCCGAGAGCGAGGACGAAGAACGAGCTTCGGCCGAGCAGTAGCGGCGACGACGGCCGCGACGATCACGAGCGGCTGCCACCACTCCTTGCCAGGCCTGCGGCGCGAGCAGGGCGGCGGCGCCGAAGATCGCGCCCGACCGCCGCCGGCCCGGCGCCGTCGAGGAACGCTCGCGGGCCCGGCCGGTGCGCGCAGCTCGTCGAACTACGGCGCTCCGACGAGGACGAACGGCGAACGACGGCGCGAACGCGACTGCGGCGGCGAGCGCCGCGCCGGCCACGCCCGCGACGGCGTAGCCGACGACGCTGACCGTCAGCACGACCGGGCCGGGCGTGAGCTGGCCGAGGGCGACGGCATCGGCGAACTGCTGGCTCGGTCAGCCAGTGGTGCGAGTGGACGACGTCGTGCTGCATCAGCGGGATGATCACGAGCCCGCCGCCGAAGCTGAGGCGCGCCGACCTTGAAAGCCGATCCAGACCAGCGCCCCGAGCTTGGCCGTCGAGCCGCGAGACGATCGCGGCGGGCCGCGCAGCCGCGAGCGCGACCTCGACGACCCCGGCTGCCGAGCAGCACAGCCAGCACCCACGGGCCGAGAGACACGGTCGCGGCCGCGCCGCGAGCGCGTAGACGACGCTGCGCAGCGAGGAGCGCGCCGCGGCATGGCCGCGTAGCCGCGGGCGAAGCCGATCCCGGCGAGCGACGATCACGACGACCACCGCCGCCGCCACGCCGGCCGACGCGCCGCGCACGGCGTCGTTCCGGCCGTGCGCCGAGGAACAGCTCGGAGAGCAGCGACGATCAGCACGAAGCCGGGGAGGATGAACGCGAGGCCGCCCGACGATCGCGCCGCGGCCCGTCCGGCGACCCGCGGGCGCAGAAGATCGCGAGCTGGGTCGATGCGGGCCCGGGGAGGAGGCTCGTCGCGGCGACCGCGTCCTGGAAGTCGCGCGCCGTCAGCCATCGCTCGCGCTCGACCATCATCTCGCGCAGGAGCGCCGTGTGCGCCTGGGGGCCGCCGACGCCGAGCAGCCGAGCCGGCCCCAGCGCTCGAGGACGCCGCGGAGGTCGAGGTGCGGGCGTCAGGCCGCGCGGACAGCGGCGCGGAAGTGCTCGATCGTCTCTCGCACTGCGACGTCGAGCGGCGTCACGTGCGCGTCGAGCCGCTCCCCGGGCAGCTCCTCCGGGAACGGGAGCGGCACGTCGTCGAAGGTGATCGTCCCGGCCGCCTCGGGCACCTCCGTCTCGATCGTCTTCGACGACGTCGGCGATGCGCGACGGACGTTCCGGGGAAGTCGTACGTGTGCGCTCCCGGCGCGTCTGCGCGCGTCGCGTCGATGAACCCGCGCGCGACGTCGGGCGCGTAGTGGAGCTCGGTGCGGCCACCGAAGGCGATGCGGTACGGCCGGCCCCGCGGAGGCCGCCTCCATGGCCAGCGTCGGGCCCGAAGTCAGCCCCTGATCGCGGCCGGGGCCGAAGACGACGAACGGGCGGATGCCGACGCTGGAGACGCCCTCGTCGGCCCAGTACACGCTCGCCGTGCCCTCGTTGGCGATCTTGAACACGCCGTAGAGCGTGCGCGGCGCCCGGTCGCCGCGGTCGTCGTAGACGGCCGCCGTGCTGCGTAGGCGATCGGCGTCGTCAGGCCGGTCGGCGGCGCGCGGCCTCGAACACGTTGACGGTTCCGATCACGTTGACGGCCGCGCCGAGCGGCGGGTTCGCCTTCACGAACGGCACCTGCAGCGCGGCCAGGTGGATCACATGCGTGATCTCGTGCTCGGCGAGCGTCCGCTCGAGCTGCTCGAGGTCGGTGACGTCGCCGTGGACGAGCTCGACGTCGGCGATCTCCTCCGCGTCGCGACGAGCTCGAGCCGGTGGCGGTCGTCGCCGAGGTCGTACCCGACGACGGAGGCACCGTCGCGCACGAGGAGCGTCGCCGCCCAGGCTCCGATGCAGCCGAGGGCGCCGGTGACGAGAAACCGGTCGCCGCTCACGACGTCACACTTCCGTCACAGGGACTGTCCCCAGGACATGGCTCGGAACGACGCGGCCGGACCGGTCAGACGTCCTCGTAGACGGTGACGACTTCGGTGTAGAACTCCATCGCAGCGCGGCCCTGCTCGTGCGGGCCGAAGCCGGAGCTCTTCACGCCGCCGAAGGGGACGTGGACGTCGGCGCCCGCCGTCTGGCCGTTGATGCGGACGATGCCGGCCTCGATCTCCTGCGCGAACCTGCGCGCGGACGCGAGGCTCGACGTGAAGATCGACGCGGACAGCCCGTACTCGACACCGTTCGCCCGCCGCAGCGCCTCGTCGAGCGACGAGAAGCGGTAGAGCGACGTGACCGGACCGAACACCTCCTCGCAGGACAGGAAGGCGTCGTCCGACAGTCCCTCGAACAGCGTCGGCGCCACGAGATAGCGCCTCGTCGTCCACGCGCTCGCCGCCCGCGAGCACTGTTCCGCCATCCGCGCGGCCCTTCTCGATCCCGGCCAGCACCTCCTCGAGCTGCGACTCGTTCACGATCGGGCCGACCTCGGTCTCGGCGTCGTTGGGGTCGCCGACCGTCCCCCGCTCGACTCGCGCGAGGAGCAGCGAGCGGAAGTCGTCGTAGACCGCGTCCTCGACGAGGATCCGGCGCGTCGCCGTGCACTTCTGGCCGGCCGACCAGAACGCGCCTGCATACGCCGCCTCGGCCGCGCGGTCGAGATCGGCGTCCGCCATCACGATCAGCGGGTTGTGGCCGCCCAGCTCGAGTTGGACGCGCTTGCCGAGCGCCGTCGCCTGCTCGCGCACCTGCACGCCGACCGCGACCGACCCCGTGAACGAGATCGCCCGTACCTTGGGGTGGTCGACGAGCGGGGTCCCGACCTCCGAGCCGCGGCCGATGACGATGTTGAGGACGCCTGCCGGGGCGCCGCCCTCCTCGAAGCATGCGGCGAGATGCAGGCCGGTGAGCGGCGCCTCCTGCGCCAGCTTCATCACCACCGTGTTGCCGTAGACGAGCGCGGGCGCGGCCTTCCACGCCGGGATCGCGGCCGGGAAGTTCCACGGCGTGATCAGGCCGACCACGCCGAGCGGACGGCGCATCGTGTAGACGACACTGCCGGTGGCGGCCTGTTCGTAGCGCTCGCCGTTCTCGCGCAGCCCTTCGCCGGCGAAGAAGCGGAGGATCTGCGCCATCCGCGCCGCCTCCATCCGTGCCTCGCGGATCGGCTTGCCCATCTCCAGCGTCATGTCCTGGCCGATCTGCTCGACCCGCCGGTCGACCGCGTCGGCCGCCTTGCGCAGAACCTCGCCGCGCGCGGCCGCCGCCAGCCGCGACCAGGCTCGGGAACGCCTCCGCCGCCGCCTCGACCGCGTCGCCGACGTCGTCGGCGTCCGAGCGCGGGAACTCGCCGATCGTCTCCGACGGCCGCCACGGCCCGTGCTTCTCGTACGTGCGGCCGGAGCGGCTCGCGCGCCACTCGCCGCCGACGAAGTTCGCGAACGCCGGCCGGGGCGGGGCTTCCAGGACGTCTGTCATCGCTCTCAGCACTCCTTCGTCATCAGGTCGGCCGCGCGGCCGACGGGGCTCACGAGCGTCCCGATCCCGGGCACGTGGATCTCGACCCGCTGGCCGACCTCGAGGGTGAAGTCGTCCGGCGGGACGAGCCCGGTGCCCGGTGAGCAGGACGCTACCCGGCGGCACGGGATTGTCGCGGCGAAGCCAGGAGACGAGCTCCTCGAAGCCTCGCCGCATGCGGGCCGTCGACGTCTCGCCGGCGAACAGCTCCTCACCGTCCGCGCCGGCGATGCGCATCCTGATCTCGAACTCGGGCGCGGCGTCGTCGGCCGCCAGCACCGCCGGGCCAAGCGAACAGGCGCCCGCGAACAGCTTCGCCTGCGGGAGGTAGAGCGGGTTCTCGCCCTCGATCGCGCGCGACGACACGTCGTTACCGATCGTGTAGCCCGCGATCTCGCCCTCCTCGCCGAGGACGAGCGCGATCTCCGGCTCCGGAACGTCCCAGCTCGAGTCGGCGCGGACGCCGATCGGCCGGCCGGGGCCGACCGTCCGCCGGCAGGCGGCGTCCTTGAGGAACAGCTCGGGCCGCTCGGCGTCGTAGACGAGGCTGTAGACGTCGATCGTGCTCTCCTCGATCCGGGCGTCGCGGCTGCGCTCGTACGTCACGCCGGCGCACCAGACCTCCGGGGGCTCGACGGGCATGAGCAGCTCGTACGGCTCCGGCAGCTCGAGCGTGTCGGGGTCGAGCGGTTCGACCGGGAGCTCCTCGACCGTCGTCGCCTCGATGCCGTCCGGGCCGCGAAACCGAACGTGTCTCGTCACGCGGCAATCGTATGCTGGCCGGCTCCGGGAGGCCTACACGGCGGAGCCGGTCATGTCTCACCCGCCGCTTCTGTGGACGACGCGTTACAGGGACTGTCCCCCAGACGTGTCGATTGCGGACAGGTGCCCGGCTCAACCGTGCGGTTTCGGTGCGGGCCTTCCAGCGCGTCTGTGGACAGTCCGTTACAGGGACTGTCCCCGGTAGATGGCCGGGCGGGACAAGTCAGCGCGGAGGTTAGTAGACCGCGCGGCCGCCGGAGATGTCGTACGTGGCGCCGGTCGAGAAGGAGCATTCGTCGCTCGCCAGCCAGCAGATCAGGGCGGCGACCTCCTCGGGTGCGCCCATGCGGCCGACCGGGATCCGCTCGACCATGTAGTCGACGTGCTCGGGCGTCAAGCCCTCGAGGATCGGCGTCTCGATCACCGCCGGGGCGACGCAGTTGACGAGGACGCCCGTCTGCGCCAGGTCCTTCCCCAGCACCTTCGTGAGGGCGATCACGGCAGCCTTGGACGCGGAGTAGGCGGGCGCCATCGGGTTGCCCTCCTTGCCCGCGATCGACGACACGAGCACGATCCGCCCGTAGCCGCGCTCGACCATCCCCGGGACGACGGCGCGGCACGCGTAGAACGTGCCGTCGGCGTTGATGCCCATGACGCGCCGCCACTCCTCGTCCGTCGTGTCGGTCGTCCGCACCGAGTCGCCCGGCACACCCGCGGAGTTGACGAGGATGTCGAGCGGCCCGAGCTCCTGCTCGACACGCCGCACCGCCTCGTTCACGTCGGCCGAGCGGGCGATGTCGCCCGCGACCGCGACGCCCTCGACGCCGGCCGTGTCGCGGTCGAACACTGCCACCTGCGCGCCCGACCCGCGCAGCCGCGCGGCCGCGGCCTTGCCGATGCCGCTCGCGCCGCCTGTGACGAGGGCGCGGCGGCCGGACAACTCGTAGGTCGCTTCCACCGCACTACTTTAAGCTCTGAAGCGATGGGGTTCGACCCGGGCGCCGACTATCCACTCGGGCGGCAGCGGCCCGAGCTCGTCTTCGACTCCGGCCGGCCATGGGCTCGGCGAGGTCACGCTCGCCGCCGTCCGCGAGGGGCGCATCGGTGCGGACGACCTCCGCGCGACGCCGGAGACGCTCCGCCGCCAGTCGGCGATCGCGCTGGTCGCGGGCGCGCTCGCAGCTCGCCGACAACCTGGCGCGGGCGGCGGAGCTGGCGAGCGTGCCGGCCGACACGATCCTCGACGTCTACACAGCGCTGCGGCCGCACCGCTCGTCCGCGGACGAGCTCGAGGCCTGGGCCGCGCGGCTCGAATCGGAATGGGACGCGCCGCTGACGGCCGCGTTCGTCCGCGAGGCGAAGGACGTGTACGCGAGGCGGAGGCTCCTTGCCGGGGAACGCGCGCAGGTCTGAGCGGTTCGTCTCCCGGGAGCGGCGAGACCTGCGCCGCGAGCTGCTCGTCTCGCCCTGTCCCGAGCTCGGCCTCGTGGCCATGGACGGCCCGAACGACCCCGAGCCCAGCCTGGTCTTCGAGGACGGCCGCGTCGTGGAGATCGACGGCCGTCGCGAGCCGGACTTCGATGTCATCGACCATTTCCTCGCCCGGTACGGGATCGACCCCGACGCAGCCGTCGAGGCGCAATCGCTGACCGACGACGAGATCGCTCGCCGGCTCGTCGACGTCGACACGCCGCGCGACGAGCTGGTCCGGATCTCCCGAGCGGCCTGACCCCGGCGCGGCTCGCCCGCATCGCGTCGCGCCTCGATCCCGTGGAGATGATGTTCGCGCTGAAGAAGCTCCGCGCGCGCCGTGCGCCGGCGAACCAGGCGCACGTCACCAACCTCAAGGACAACCCGGCGTTGCTCGCCGCCGATGCAGCCGAGGCCGCCGCCCGCGGCTTCGCCGAGGTCGAGACGACGGTCGGCGTCTCGCGCTACGCGCCGCTGAACGCGATCGCCGTCCTCGTCGGCTCGCAGACCGGCCGTCCCGGCGTGATGACGCAGTGCGCGGTCGAGGAGCGTCGCAACCTCGACCTCGCCATCCGCGGGCTCGTCACCTACGCGGAGACCCTGTCCGTCTACGGCACCGAGCCCGTCTTCGTCGACGGCGACGACACGCCCTGGTCGAAGGCGTTCCTCGGCTCGGCGTACGCGTCACGCGGCGTCAAGGTCCGCTTCACGTCCGGCGGAGGCTCGGAGGCGCTGATGGGCCGCTCGCTCGGCTACTCGATGCTCTATCTCGAGGCACGCTGCCTCGCAGCCGTACGCGCCGCCGGCTCGCAGGGAGTCCAGAACGGATCGATCTCGTGCGTCGCGCTGGTGCTGGCCGTGCCGGGCGGCACGCGCGAGATCCTGGCCGAGAATCTCATCGCCGCCTGGCTCGACCTCGAGGTCGCCTCCGGCAACGACGCGATCGCATCGCATTCGGAGATCCGCAAGACGGCGAAGCTGATGGGCCAGCTGCTGCCGGGGACGGACTTCGTCACCTCGGGCTATTCGGTCATGCCCCGCTACGACAACATGTTCGGCGGCGGCAATTACGACGCCGACGACCTCGACGAGTGGATGACCGTCCAGCGTGACTGGCAGGTCGACGCGGGCATCGAGCCAGCGGCCGAGGACGAGCTCGTCGCCGTCCGCGAGCGCGGCTGCGCGCGCCGTCCAGGCGGTCTTCGACGAGCTCGGCCTGCCGCCGATCACCGACGCAGGAGGTCGAGGCCGCGACCTACGGCTACACGAGCCGCGATCTCCCCGACCGCGACCGGGGCGCCGACGCGGAGGCGGCCGACCGGCTGCTCGCCGAGCGGAACGAGCGGCGCTCGACGTCGCTGCGCGCGCTCGACGCGCGCGGCTTCGCGGACGTCGCCGAGGCGATCGTCGGCATGCAGCGCCAGCGCGATCTCCGCCGACTACCTGCAGACCTCGGCCGTGATCGACGCGACCGGAACCGTGCACTCGGCGGTCAACGACCCGAATGCGCTACACCGGCCCGGGGACGGGATATCGCCTCGAGGGAGAACGCTGGGAGCGCTCGCAGTCGCTGCCGTACGTCGTCGATCCGCGCGAGCGGTCGTGGACGGGGACGCGAGCTGGCCCGCCGGTGCTCGTCGAAACGGGCGGCGCGCTCGCCCGGCGAGCGGGCCGACGAGGTGATCGTCGCCGTCGGGCCGGCCTTCGGCGACGCGCTTCGAGCGACGATCAACGGCCTCGCCCACGCGGACGTGCTGACGGCGCTCGTCGAAGGCGATCCGGGAGGAAGGCGCCGAGCCGCAGGATCGTCCGCGTCCGCCGGTCCTCGGACGTCGCGTTCATCGGTCACGACGGCGCGCTGCTCTCCGGCTCGGGCATCGCTCTCGGTCTCCAGTCGAAGGGGACGGCGGTCGATCCATCGCGCCGACCTGCAGCCGCTCGACAACCTCGAGCTCTTCGGCATGTCACCGCTCTACGATCTCGGACTCGTACCGCGCCATGGGAAGAAACGCGGCTGGCTACGCGCTCGGGACGACCGGTCGGGCCGGTGCCGACGATGATGGACAACTACGCGCGCGCGAAGCTGATCGTCAAGACGACGCTGCTGCATGCCCGGGAGACCGAGGCGATCGTGCCGGACGCTCCGGCGATCGAGCTCGAGCTGGCCGACCAAGCCCTGCCCCACCCGGCCGCGTCCGAGGGACAGTCCCTGGGACGTTCGTCCACAGCCAACTCTCCTCTGTCGAGGCGCGCAGCGGGTGGTGGCGCGAGGTGCCCGACGGATGAGTCGAAAAGCTAGGCGCCGGGCTTACCAGCGGCACCCCAGTGCTTGGCTGGCACGCCCTCGACGATCACCCAGATGTGCTCCTTCGCGGCGCCGCTCGACTCGGCGAGTGCATCGGTCAGCTTCTCGATGATCTTCGGCACGGCCTCATCGGTCACGCGTGTGTCGTAGAGCTTGACCTCGATCAGGGGCATCTCAGTTCTCCCTCTTCCGCAGGACCAGAAGCCCGACGATAACGATCGCCGCGGCGAGTTGCACGGGGGCCGTGATCCCGCCCTCCCGGTGCCAGCCTTCGATGAAGTGCGACGGGAAGAGCTTCGGTCGGGTGTGGCCGGGACGTGGAAGCACGTGCTCCAGGTCGGGGGCCGCGCAGAGAGCGCCCCCGATCACGGCGGCGTCGAGCGGTCCCCTTCGGAGCGCCAGCAGCGCGAGTAGGGCGAAGCCTGAGCCGACCTCGAACCGGACCGACGGAACGTCGTGGTGCGGGATCGCGTCGCCGAGGGCGTGCAAAGCGAGCCCGACGAGCGCCGCGCGTCCACGCGACCCGACGGCGGCGCCGGCGGCGGCGCCCGTCGCGACATGCATCGCCACGATCACGGCCGAAGGTCAGTCAACGAGCAAGGTAGCCGCCGTCGACGGGGACGATCGCGCCGGTCACGTAGCGAGCGTCGTCGGAGAGAAGCCAGGCGACCACGCCGGCCACATCTTCGGGAGTGCCCCACCGGCCGATCGGGATGCGTGCGTCGAGCTCCCGCTTCTTCCAATCCTCGAGATCCGCGGTCAGCTCGGTCTCGATGAACCCTGGCGCGACGGCGTTGACCCGGACACCGCGGCCCGCCAGCTCGTTCGAGAGCGCCTTCGCGAGCTGCGCGACACCGCCCTTCGAAGCGGCATACGAGGCGGCGTTGACGCCTCCGAAGAAGGAGAGCAGCGACGCGACGAAGACGATCGCTCCGCCGTCAGCCTCGACCATCCGGCGTGCCGCGGCCTGGGCGACCGTGAAGACGGAGGTCAGGTTGAGGTCGAGGACTCGCTGCCAGTCGTCGAGCGTGTGATCGAGCGCACTCTTGCGGAGGATCATCCCGGCATTCGCAACGAGGGCGTCGACCCGCTCGAGCCGATCGATGACCGACCGCGCGGCTTCCGGGTCCGAGAGATCGACGCCGGTCGAGCGCTCAGCAGTCTCCACGCGCCACCCGTCGGAGCGGAGCCGCGCCGAGACGGCGGCGCCGATGCCGCGACTTGCGCCAGTAACGAGCGCGACTCTTTCAGTCATGTCACGGGGTCAGGCCCCAGGACATGTCACTTTTCGACGTGCTGGGAGCCGCCGTCCGGGCCGAGGACGAGGTCGCGGTCGCGGTCCGGGACGTGGTCGAGCGGCACGGGCGCGAGCGCCTCGATGAACGTGCAGCCTCCCTCGGTCGTCACCGAATGCTCGACGCCGCGGTTGATCACTGCCGTGTCACCCGCCGCGAGCGTCCTCGTCTCGCCCTCGACCGTCAGTATCAGCTCACCGTCCGTCACGATCATCACCTGCTCGGTGTGCTCGTGCGAATGGGTGGACACCCCGAAGCCGGGCTCGTAGACGACTCGGCAGACGAGCACCTGCTCGCCTCCGATCGCGTGGATGTTCACGCCCTTGCGGAACTCGAACGGCTCGACGCCGTTCCACGTGCGAAAGGGCGTCGACATCACGCCTCCACAACGAGCTTGACGGGGGCGTCCGGAGCCGCGACCGCCGACAGCGAGAGGTCCTCGTCGAAGACGACGACCTTGCCCTTCCGGGTCGGTCCGGCTTTACCCTCGGCCTTCGCCTCGAGCGCGCGAAGAATTCGCTCGGGCGTGATCGGCAGCTCCGTCACCCAAACCCCGACGGCGTCGTAGACGGCTGACGCGATCGCCGGCGGCTGCGGGTTGCTCGCCATCTCGCCGATCCCCTTGGCGCCGTACGGGCCGTCTACCGACGGGTTCTCGATCAGCACGGTGTCGAGCTTCGGCAGATCCTCCATCCCGGGTGCGAGGTAACTCCCGAACTGTTTGCCCCGGTGGTCGACGCTCGGGTAGTACGGGTAGCAGTTCTCGAGAACGCCCGAGGCCGAGCCCCTGCATCGCGCCGCCTTCGATCTGCCCCTCGACCAGCGTGGGGTTGATGGCTCGACCGACGTCGAAGCACTGGACGAGCCGGGTCACGGTGACGACCCCGGTCTCGTCGTCGACCTCGACCTCGGCGGCACAGGCGCCGTACGAGATGGCCGAGTGAGGCGGGATGTCGACCTTACCGGTCTCGGGTTCGACGATCGGTGAGTACGGCTTGAGCTGTGCCCCTGTCCCGGTGATCAGCTCGCCGTGTCCCCAGGTGGCGGCGGCCGCGACGTCGGGAACGGAGATCTTCTTCTGCGGCGCTCCCTTGGCGATCACCTCGCCGTCCACGATCTCGAGATCCGACGGATCGATCTCGAGCTCCTTGCCGGCGATGTCGAGGATGCGCTCCCGCACCTTCTCTGCAGCTCTCTTCACGGCCATGCCTCCGATGAATGTTCCCCGGGACGCGAAGGTACCCGTGCAGACGGGAGACGAGTCCGTGTTCGAGTTGTCGTAGGTGACCCAGTCGTAGGGGACGCCGATCGTGTCGGCGACGATCTGGGAGTGGATCGTCTTCGAGCCGTTGCCGATGTCGGACGTCCCGGCGAACACGTCGACCCGGCCGTCCGGCTTGACCTTGATCCAGGCCTGCGACGGGTCGCCGTTCTGGTTCATGCCCGTCGGGTACTCGATCGCCGCGATGCCGCGGCCGGTGTGGACTGCCATCAGTGAGCCTCCGGGTTTCCGAGTTGCGCCACGAGGTGCTCGGGAAGCAGGCCGCCGTCCCGCGCCGCAGGCGTCATCGTGCGGTAATCGCCCGGGAGCTCGTGGCCGAGGTGGTCTGCGACCGCCTGGATCGTCGGTACGGTCGACGGGTCGGTGTAGACCACGCCGTTCGGAGAGGTGTCGCCGATCCGGTTCGCATTCTTGAGCCGGATCTCGAACGGATCGAGGCCGAGCACGGCAGCGATGCGGCTCAGGTGGGTCTCGGTCGCGAACGAGACCGAGGTGACGCCGAAGCCGCGCATCGCCGTTGTCGGCACGCGATTCGTGAAGACGACGTAGCCGTCGAAGGAGAGATTCGGGATCGTGTAGGCGCCCGTGTGGTGGAAGCTGTGCTTCGTCAACCCGTAGGGTGAGAACCGGCCGTAGGCGCCCGCGTCGTGCAGTGTCAGCATCTTCCGGCCGAGGATCCAGCCGTCGCTCGTAACCGCGTCGGCAATCTCCATGTGCCACGGGGCCCTGGTCGAGGAGCAGAGGAACTCCTCCTCGCGCGTCCAGCGCCATTTGACCGGCCGGCTCGATGCGAGGGCGAGCAGCGAGCAGATCGTCTCCGAGGCGGTGTCGACCTTCCCGCCGAACCCGCCGCCGACAGTGCCGCCGACGAACTTCAGTCGGTTCAGTGGCAGCTGTAGATGCGCTGCGACGACGCCCATCGAGAAGTAGAGCGCCTGGGTGCATGAGTAGACCGTCAGCCGGCCGCTCGGCTCCGGCACGACCTGGCAGACCTGTGTCTCGAGCGGGACGTGCTCGATCGCCGCGGGCCGGTACACGCCCTGGACGATCACGTCGGCCTGCGCGAACGCGGCGTCGACGTCGCCCTTGCGGATCTGGCGCCGGTCGAGGCCTCCCTCAAAGTGGGGGTACCAGTTGCCCCATTGATGGATCTTCGGAGCATCGGGATCGAAGGCTTTGCGAACGTCGAGGAGCGTCGGACGCTCCTCGTAGGACGATCTCGATCGCTTCGACGGCAGCCTGCGCCGTCTCGTCGTCCTCGGCTGCGACGACTGCGATCGGCTGGCCCTGGTAGCGGACGTCGTCCTCGGCAAGCAGGGGCTCATCGGCCGGAATGCCGAGTGCGGAGAGATGTCCGAAGACGTTGAGCGGGACGTCGGCTGCCGTGACCACGGCGTGAACGCCTCGCATCTCTCTGGCAGGCCGCGTGTCGATCTTCGTGATCCCGGCGTGATGGTGCGGCGAGCGGAGCGCTTTGGCGGAGAGGACGCCGGGGATCTCGACGTCGTCGACGAAGACGCTGCGTCCCGTGACGTGCGCGACCCCGTCGTAGCGTGGCAGGCGGGCCCCGACGGCTTTCATTCCTCACCTCCTACCCTCATCGTCGTGTACTGATTCTCGGCGGTCTCGGCTCCAGCGGTCACCGTCAGATCCATCTCGTCGCCGCGAGCCGCCGCCGCGACCGCGTCGATGATCTTCACGTACCCCGTGCAGCGGCAGACGTGACCGCCGAGCGCCTCCACGATCGCCTCGTGGTCGTCTCCGCCGCCGCCTGCGATGTAGGCCGTTGCGGCCATCAGCAGGCCCGAGGTGCAGAACCCGCACTGAGCCGCGTAATGGTGGACGAAAGCGGTCTGCACGGGATCGAGGTGTGCGGCATCGCCGAGCCCTTCGACCGTCGTCACCTCGGCGCCGTCGAGTGCGGCCACGGGCAGCAGGCACGAGCGCCTCGGCTGACCGTCGACGAGCACGGTGCAGGCGCCGCAGCCGCCCTGCTCGCATCCCACCTTCGGGCTGTTGACGCCGAGCTCTTCACGGAGCACGTTGAGCAGCGTCGAAAGCGGCGCGCTGGCGATCTCGTGCGTCCGGCCGTTGACGCTCAGATTCATGTCGTCTCCTCGAGTCGAGCAAGGGCCCGCTCCACCAGCACGGGCAGAGCTTTCTCGCGATACCAGGCCGACGCGACCGCATCGTCGGCGAGCTGGACGTCCTTCAGCGCTGCCTGGCCGGCCGCCGTCGCGTTGCTGGCCGCCGCCTCGGCGGTGTAAAGACGCAGACCCCACCACCCGGCTCCGGTGGCGGCAAGCCGGATCTGCCCGTCGCCGAGCCGGGCCGCGGAGACGGCGAGTGCGGTGTACCCGTGGGTGTGTGGACGCTCGAGCGGAACGAACGCGCCAACTGACGGCTCCTCGTAGCTCACGTCGAGCACGAGCCGGCCCTGCCGGTGGGCGAGGAAGTCCTCGATCGGCTCGGTTCTCACTCCGTCGGCGCCTGCCGACCGGACTTTCGCGTCGACGGCGAGCAGGGCGCCCTGGAGGTCGCCGCGCGGCACCTCGGGGCCCTCGCCCGAGCAGAGATTGCCGCCGACGGTCGCCTGCGACCGGATCTCGATGTCGGCCACGTTCCGCGCACAGGCGCCAACGGGCTCGGCGAGGTCGACGAGATCCTGCACAGATGCCATCGCGCCGATCGTCACCGTCGACCCGTCGCGCGACACCCCGGCGAGCCCTGCGCGGGCCAGCAACACCGCCTTCGTCGGTCTCATTCGCCCCGCTGAGATCTCCGGCATGACGATCGTTCCGCCGGCGATCACTGTCACGCCTGAACCGTCGCCGAAGGCCTCGATAGCTTCGTCCGGCGAGGTCGGAAGCAGGACGTCAGTGACTGCGGACATACATCCCTTTCGGTGGACGGGTCGAACCCATCGGCGAGTCTAACCGAGCTTCGTCAACGTCCCATCTCGAGAATCCGCGTCGGCTCGATGACGAAGGTGACGCGCTGCTCCTCGGGCTTGCGCCAGGGGTACGTGTCCTGGCCCAGGTATTTCTTTGCGAGGGCATCGATGTCTTGCTCGGCCTGGTCGCCGACGACCGTATCGACGACGCGGCCCTGGATGGCAAAGCTCCGGTAAGTACCCGGAGAGCTGTCGTGCCAGGAGAGCGCGACGCGCGGCTCGCGCTCGAGATTCCGCGGCTTCTTCCGTCCGAGCGCCGAGTTGACGATGATCTTGCCGTCGCGCGTGTGCGTCCAGACGACGGTCGACTGCGGCGAGCCGTCCGGGTTGACCGTCGCCAGTGACCAGAAGTGTGCGCCCTCCAGGGCCTCGCGGGCGCTGTCCGTGAGCTCTGCCATCTCTCCTCCTTGTCGTAGAACAGCAATTGAAACGCATGGAGGCTGCCCGATGTTTCCCCTGCGGGCGGAAGGCCAGTCGATGCGGAGCCACCCGCGATACGCGCCATGCCAAGCAAGAAGGAGGTTCGTGGGGGAAACATGGTTTCCCCCCACGCTAGGAGACGACGAGCCTGAGGTGGCTCGGAGGTGTCTCGCCGAGACGGCTGCGGACATCGGAGACGCCGAGCGGCTCGTCGAAATAGAAGCCCTGCCCGAAGTGACAGCCGAGCTCCCGGAAACGCACCGCCTGCTCGTGCCGCTCGATGCCCTCGGCGACGATCTCGAGGCCGAGCGTGTTCGCCAGGCTGACGATCGCCCGGATCACGCGCTCATCCCGCTTGCCCGTTCCGAAGCGTCCGACGAGCTGGCGCGCGATCTTGATCCTGTCGAACGGGAGCTCGGAGAGCTGCTCGACCGACGAGCGGCTCGAGCCGAAGGCGTCGAGGGCGAAGCGCACACCGAGCCGGCGAAGCTCCGTCATCGTCGCCCGCGTCGACTCGACGTCGCGCATGGCGACCGGCTCGGGAATCTCGAGCACGAGGTGTCGCCCCTCGAGCCCGGACTCGAGGAGCGCTGTGGCTACCTCGACGCTCAGCTTCGGGTCGGCGAGAGCCGCCTCGGAGAGGTTGACGCAGACGTCGAGCCCCCCTGACCCCTCGAGCTCGGTCTGCCACGCGTGCGTTTCGACGCAGGCGGCGCGAAGGACGACGCGGTCGATCCGCCCGATCAGGTCGTGCTCCTCGGCGGCAGGGAGGAAGTCGGCTGCCGCGACGGTCTCGGACTCGCTTTTCTCCCAGCGGGCAAGCGCCTCGAAGGCGACTGTTGCCCCGCTCCGGAGGTTGACGACCGGCTGGTAGTGGACAGCGATCTGGTCGCGCTCGAGTGCCCGCTCGACCGCTTCGCCCAGCCTGCGCCGAGCGGTGGCGGCGCCTCGCATCCGCTCGGAGTAGACGGCGTAGCTCGACGAGCTCTCGCCCTTCGCCGCGTACATGGCGACGTCGGCGCTCGTCAGGAGCTCGTCCACGTCGGTCGTCGCACCGGCCGGAGCGATCCCCACGCTCACGCCAACCGAGAGCCGCCGGCCGTCGATCGAGAATGGCCTCCGGATCGCCTCGATCAGCCTGTCGGCCACATCCTCCGCTGCTCGCTCCCCGGCCTCGATCAGCACGGCGAACTCGTCGCCGCCGAGCCTGGATGGCACCTCGTCGGGCCTGACGTTGGCCCGAATGCGCTCGCCGACTGCGACGAGCAGCTCGTCTCCCGCGGCATGGCCGAGCCTGTCGTTGATCGCCTTGAAGCCGTCCAGGTCGAGGAAGAGCGCGGCCGGGCGCTCGGATCCTGGCCGCGTCCGGCGGAGAGCATCCTCGACCCGCGTCCGGAAGTAGCGCCTGTTCGGCAATCCCGTCAGCGCGTCGTGCATCGCTTGGTGTCGCAACGTTGCCTCGAGCTCGGTGAGCTTCGCGAGAGAGCGCCCGAGCTGCTCGTTCTCGAGCAGCAGGGCAGCATGCCCGGCGAAGGTACGCACGAGCCTCTCGTCCTCGTCGTCGAACGTCGAGAGGTCGCTCGCCCGGTCGCCCACGACGAGGATCCCGAGCACGCCTCCCTCGCCCTCGAGCGAGGCGACGATCATGTCACGGAGGCCTCTCTCGGCGAGATACGGCTCGAGCGGAGGGACATGTCTGTCCTTGGCGCGCGTCGCGAGCCCGCCGCGCAGCCTGACCGCCTCGAGCGCGAGCCGCTCGTCGGACGTCAGCTCGCTCTCCTCCAGCAGGTGCTCGCCGCCGAGTCCGATCGAGCTGCGAAGAGCCCCTTCGCGAGTCGTTCCAGGGAGCAGGACCAGCTCGGCGTACTCGGCCCGCAGAAGCCGGCGCGCCGACTGAAGGAGTTGCTGCACACCGGATGTCGGCTCCGAGGAGAGGTCTGCCCCCCCGATCGAGTCGTGGAGCGACTCGACGTGCTCGTGGCGTCGTCGCTCGGACGCGTAGGCGTGCATCGCGAGCCCGCAGGCCGTGACGGGAAGGAGCAACAGGACGAGAGCTTCGGGGCGGCTCCTGGCAAGCGTGACCGCGACGAGCGCGAAGCTGGCGGCCGTTAGTGCGCCGAAGAACGAGACGCCCGCCGCGCTCAGCTGGCGCCTGAGCACGAAGCGGCCGTCGGCGAGTGCGACCGAGGCGGTTGCCACCAGCAGGCCCGCCAGCGAGGCAACCGCAGCCGCGGTGAATCCCGCCGCCCACCCACCGGGCGAAAAGGGATCCCCGCCGTCGATGATCGAGCGGAAGACGATCACGGCCAGGGTCGCCTCGAGCCCTGCCTGCGAGATGCCGAATGCGATCTTCGCCGGGCGCTGCCGGCGCAACCCGACGAGGGCGGCGCCCGTGCCGACGAGCTGGGCGCTGACAAGGCCGAGCGGTGAGAGCGCGAGCAGGCCGAGGACGAGCGGGAGCGTGCGCGCAGACAGCGTGTGCGCCTCCCGCCGGAAGTGAATGTGAACGACGAGCACCTCGGCGAGGCAGAAGGCGACGATCAGCGCCCACCACGGAATGTGCAGTCCTTCACCGGGCGCGGGCTCGCTTCCGGCCAGACCCGCGAAGAGCGTTCCGGCGAGCGTTGCCGCGGCGATTGCCAGCAGCCAGGTGCCGGTAGTACGGGCACTCGACGTCCCGGCAGCCTGCCGGAGCACCGCTCGCGAGGTCATCGTCGTCATCAGGCTCGTCTTTCCGTCGTCGTTGACGGCGCCGTGGTGAACGCAGTCTCACCTCACCCCGGTCGCCACCTTCAGCATCCATGTGGGTAGGGCGCTTCGCCATCCCTCGACGGGGTGACGGACCGCGATTTCAGGCCTTTGTCGTCACCCGTCCAGGGGATCCGGATCTCCCGTGGGCCGCCCGAGCTCCACGTCGGCACCCGGGGCGGCGGAACGCAGAGCGCCTACACTCCACTTTGTGGCCCTCTCATCGATCGACGAGCTCGAGGTAGCCCTCCAGGACGCCGACTACCTGCCCGACCGCGGCCTCGCGACGGCGCTCTTCCTCTCCCTGACGCTCGAGAAGCCACTGCTCCTCGAAGGCGAGGCTGGCGTGGGGAAGACGGAGGCGGCCAAGGCACTCGCGCGCATCCTCGGCTCGCGGTTGATCCGCCTCCAGTGCTACGAGGGTCTGGACGTCGCCCACGCGGTCTACGAGTGGAACTACTCGCGCCAGCTCCTGCACATCCGCGCCGCACAGGAGGGAACGGTGTCGGAGCAGGAGCTGTTCGGCCCCGAGTTCCTGATCCGCCGTCCGCTGCTCGAGGCGGTCGAGAGCCCCGAGAGGGTCGTCCTCCTGATCGACGAGATCGACCGGGCCGACGAGGAGTTCGAGGCCTTCCTGCTCGAGGTGCTGTCGGACTTCCAGATCACGATCCCGGAGATCGGGACGATCAGCGCGGCGGCGCACAAGCCAGCCGTCGTCCTGACGTCGAACCGGACTCGCGAGCTGCACGACGCGCTGAAGCGGCGTTGCCTCTACCACTGGATCGGGCATCCCGTCGCTCGAGCGCGAGATCGACGATCGTCAAGGTGCGCGTCCCGGGCGTGCCGGAGCGGCTTGCGGCGCAGGCGGCCGCCTTCGTTCGCGGGCTCCGGCGGCTCGACCTCGCCAAGCCGCCGGGTGTTGCCGAGACGATCGACTGGGCGCGCGCGCTTGCCGCGCTCGGCCGGCTGGAGCTCGACGCCGAGGTCGTCGAGCAGACGCTCGGCTCGGTGCTCAAGTACCACGAGGATCTGATCACCGTTCGGGACACTGCGCTCCAGGAGCTCGTCGAGGAGGCGCGGGCGGCGCGTTAACGATGGCCGACGCAGTGGTCAGCCACGTCGTCACGTTCGGACGCGTGCTGCGCGAGGCCGGACTCGAGGTGGGTCCGGGGCGGCTCGCCGACGCACTGACCGGGCTCGATCGCGTCGACCTGACCCGCCGGGACGACGTCTACTGGACGCTTCGGCAGACGCTCGTCTCCCGCCACGACGACCTCGAGTCGTTCGACCGGGCCTTCCGGGCCTGGTTCCTGCGCGCGCCGACGGCGCCGCAGCAACGCGACCAGGATGGCGGCGAGACCGTGCGTCTCGTTCGGCGCGCGGCAGGCGCGAGGCCGCGACGACGACCAGGGGTCAGGCGAGAGCGATCCGAAGCGCCCTCGGCTACAGCCCGGAGGAGCTTCTGCGCGAGAAGGACTTCGCCACGCTGACGTCCGACGAGTTCGCACTCGTCTCGAAGCTGATGCAGGAGCTCGCCTCTTCGCGTCCGCAAGCGCCGCTCGCGACGGCTTCGCCGCGACCGCCGAGGTCGGCAGCTCGACATGCGCCGACTCGTCCGAGCTTCGCTCGCGACCGGAGGCGATGCGATCGAACGTGCCTTCCGGGATCGGGTTCACGTCCACCGCAAGCTGATCGTCATCTGCGACGTCTCGGGCTCGATGGAGGCGTACTCCCGGGCGCTCGTCCTCTTCCTCCACGCCCTCGTCGGCTCGGGCCGCGGGGTCGAGGCCTTCGCGTTCGGGACGCGCCTCACGCGCCTCACACCGGATCTGCGCGGGCGCGACCCCGAGCGGGCGCTCGCCGAGGCGGCGGAGCGCGTCGTCGACTGGTCGGGCGGGACACGGATCGGCGCCTCGCTGAAGTCGTTCAACGACGAATGGGGCCGGCGGGCGCTGACGCGCGGCGCCGTCGTGCTCATCGTCTCGGACGGCTGGGAGCGCGAGGACGCATCGCTCGTCGGCGACCGAGATGGCGAGGCTCGCCCGTCAGGCGTACGCCGTCGTCTGGGTCAACCCGCTCAAGGGCCACCCGGACTACCAGCCGCTCGCAGCCGGCATGCGGGCAGCTTTGCCGTCGATCGATCGTTTTCTCCCTGGACACAACCTGGCGAGCCTCGAAGAGCTCGCCGAGATCCTGAGCGGCATCGAAAGGAGGCATGCGGCGTGAAAGAGATTCTGGACGACGTCGAGCGCTGGCGCGCGGAGGGGAAGAAGGTCGCGATCGCGACGGTGGTGGCGACGCGGCGTCGGCTCCGCGCCCGGTCGGCTCGAAGCTGGCGGTGTCCTCGACGCGGCGAGATCGCCGGGTCCGTGTCCGGCGGCTGCGTCGAGTCGGACGTCTACGAGAACGCACGCCAGGTGCTCGCGATCGGGTCGAGCCGAAGCTGCTCTCGTACGGCATCGCCGACGAGGAGGCGTGGTCGGTCGGGCTTCCCTGCGGCGGCGAGATCGACGTCTTCGTGGAAAGGCTGGAGGATTGAGCGCCGTCCTCGATCGGCTTTCGCAGGCGATCGAGCGCGACGAGCGCGCCGTCCTCTTCACGGTGATCGAGGGCGAGGGCGCTCGGAGCGCACGAGCTCGTGCTCGAGGGCGGCGAACGGCTCGGCGCTGACCTTCCTGGTGGGCTCGCGGCGCAGGCGGGCGAGTTGATCCGCGGTCATCGCAACCAGATCCTCGAGGTCGGGGAGGCGAAGGTCTTCGCGGAGGTCTACGCGCCGCCTCCTCGGCTCCTGGTCTACGGGGCGGTCGACACGGCCGAGTCGTTGTCGCGGCTCGCGCGGCAGCTCGGCTGGCGGGCGATCGTGGCGGACGCGAGGGCGAAGTTCGCGACGAGCGAGCGGATCCCGAGTGCGAGCGAGATCATCGTCGCCTGGCCCGAGGAGGCGCTCGCTCAGGTCGCACCCGATCACGCGACCGCGATCGTCGTCCTCACTCACGACGACAAGTTCGACCTGCCGGCTCTCAAGGCAGCGCTCGAGACGGAGGCGTTCTACGTCGGCGCGCTCGGCTCTCGCCGAAACCAGGAGCGCCGCCGCGAGCGGCTGCTCGAGGCCGGGGTCGACGAGTCCGAGCTCGAGAGGATCTCGGGGCCGTGCGGCCTCGATCTCGGCGCCGAGTCCCAGCCCGAGACCGCGCTCTCGATCCTGGCCGAGATCGTCGCCGTGAGGAACAACCGCGAGGGCGGCAAGCTGCAGCGCTCGAAGCAACGCATCCATGCGGAGGTCGCGGAATGACGGAGAAGATCCACAAGACAGAGTCCGAATGGCAGCAGGCGCTGGATTCCGACCGGTACGCGGTCCTGCGCCGCGGCGCGACCGAGCCGCCTTGGTCGGGCGAGTTGAACGTCAACCACGAGGACGGCGTCTACCGTTGCGGAGCCTGCGGCGCCGAGCTCTTCCGCTCCGACACGAAGTTCGATTCGGGCTCCGGCTGGCCGAGCTTCTTCGCGGCCGCCGCCGAGGACGCAGTCGAGCTCGAGGAGGACTCGTCGCACGGGATGCGGCGCACAGAGGTCCGCTGCGCCACGTGCGATTCCCATCTCGGGCACCTCTTCCCTGACGGCCCGAACCCGACCGGTCTTCGCTACTGCATCAACTCGCTCGCACTCGACTTCGAGCCGTCCCAGGACGAGTAGCCAGTCGGGCCGAGCCGCGTCCACGGGCGGCGGCTGTGGACGATCCGTTACAGGGACTGTCCCTCGGACCTGGCTTGCGAGGACACTCTCCCTCCTGCGCAGCCGAAGTGTTGATGCCTCGGAGGCCCACGGCGCGTTCCGTCTGTTAGGTTCGGGCCCTCTTCGACCTCGGTGAAAGGAGCGGAATCGTGTCCGTCGATGTCAGATCCGACAAGCTGGTCGAGCTCGTCGACCCCAACGTCGAGGTCGAGCAGCTCGGAACCGGCTTCACGTTTACCGAGGGCCCGATCTGGCACCCTCGTGATCAGCACCTGCTCTTCAGCGACATGCCCGGCGACGTCCGTCGCAAGTGGACCCCCGACGGCGGCGTCGAGGAGGTCATGAATCCGAGCAACAAGTGCAACGGCCTGACGTACGACGCCGATCTCAACCTGCTCGTCTGCGAGCACTCGACCAGCTCGGTCGTACGCGAGCGGGCCGATGGCACACGCGAGACGCTGGCCACGCATTACCAGGGCAAGGAGCTGAACAGCCCGAACGACATTTGCCTCCACTCGAGCGGCGCGATCTACTTCACCGACCCGACCTACGGCCGCTGGCCAGGCTTCGGCATCGAGCGTGAGCAGGATCTCGACTTCCAGGGCGTCTACCGGATCGCGGCCGGAGGCGGGGAGACGCAGTTGCTGGTCGGCGACTTTGGCCAGCCGAACGGGCTCTGTTTCTCGCCGGACGAGTCGCTGCTCTACATCAACGACACGCCGAACGCGCACATCCGTGTCTTCGACGTCACCGCTGACGGCTCGATCTCGAACGGCCGCATGTTCGCGGAGAACATCGGCACCGGCGATTTCGAGACAGGCCTCGTCGACGGGATGAAGTGCGACGAGCACGGCAACATCTGGGTCACGGGTCCGGACGGCGTCTGGGTCTTCAGCCCGGGCGGCGAGCACCTCGGCACGGTCGGCATTCCCGAGCCCGTCGGCAACCTGACCTTCGGCGGGCCCGACTGGACCTGGCTGTTCGTGCCGGCGTCGACCTCGCTCTACCGTGTCAAGACGAAGGTTGCCGGCCGCCGCGAGCCCTACATGAGCGGCTAGAGGAGGAAGACATGGCCGACTTCAAGCTCGACCGGAAGCGCACGGCGCTGATCGTCCAGGACATGCAGAACGACGTGATCATCGAGGGGGGCGCCTTCGCCGAGTCCGGATCGCCGCAGCACGCGAAGGAGCAGAACGTCGTCGCCAACTCGCAGCGGTTGGCAGACGCGTGCCGGGCCAAGGGAGTCCCTGTCGTCCACGTCCACTACGTCGTCGAGCCAGGCGCCCCGGGCCTGCAGCTGAACGCGCCGCTCTTCAGCGCGGTCAAGGAGACGAACGGGCTCGTCCGCGGGACGTGGGGAGCGGCGCCGGCTGACGGGCTCGAGCCCAAGGAAGGTGACTACGTCGATCGAGAAGACCCGAATGAGCGGCTGGCAGGGGACGAGGCTCGACAACCTGTTCCGCTCACTCGGCGTCGACTCGATCGTCATCACGGGCGCATGGACGAACATGTCGATCGAGCACACCGCGAGAACCGGCGCGGACATGGGCTACACGATGGTCGTGCCCGAGGATGCCTGCTCGACGATGAACGCCGATTGGCACAACGCGTCGATCAACTACGCCCTGCAGAACGTGTCGACCGTGACCAAGGTCGACGAGGTCATCGAGGCGCTGGGAGCTTGAAAGCCCGGGCGGCGGTCTTCTACGGGGCGGACAGGCCGTTCGAGGTTCGCGAGTTGGACATCGAGGGGCCCGGCCCCGGCGAGGTGCTCGTGAAGATGGCGGCCGTCGGGATCTGCGGCACCGATCTCCACTCGGTCAAGGGTGAATGGGATCGACCGACTCCCATGGTGCTGGGGCACGAAGGCGCGGGGATCGTCGAGGAGGTCGGGGACGGTGTCGAGGCTGTCTCGCCGGGCGACGCGGTCGTCCTCTCCTGGGCGCCCTCGTGCGGCGAGTGCGCGGACTGTCGCCGGGGACGTCCGGCGCGCGTGCCTGTCGCTGCAATGGGCGATCCGGTCGGGGACCGCTCTCGACGGGAAGACCGGCCTCTCGCTCGACGGAGAGACCGTTTACCGCGGAACCGCGACCGGCGCGCTTGCCGAGAAGGTCGTCGTCTCCGAGACGGTCGCACTTCCGATCGGCGAAGGCGCTGCCGCTCGAGCAGGCCGCGCTCCTCGGTTGCGCCGCCCTCACCGGTGTCGGTGCGGCGCTTTTCGCTGCCCAGGTCGAGCCGGGATCCTCGGTGCTCGTGGTCGGGGCCGGCGGCGTTGGCCAGTTCGTCGTCCAGGGCGCGAGGATCGCCGGTGCCGACACGATCGTCTGCGTCGATCCGCTCGACTCCCGGCGCGATCTCGCGACCCGCCTCGGCGCGACCCACGTCTTCGATCCAGCCGAGCTCAAGGGTGTGATGAAACGCGAGTTTCCCGACGGCGTCGACTATGCCTTCGACGCTGTTGGAGACCCGACGACGACGGAGGTCGCCTTCCGGCACACACGGAACGGTGGCCTGTGCGTGATCGTGGGACTTCCCGCGGCCGGAAAGCGGCTCGATCTCGACCCCGTCGACTTCGTACGGCGTGAGCGGCGGCTGACCGGGACGATCTATGGCTCGGAGGATCCGGCCGTCGCGTTGCCGATCCTGCTCGAGCACGTGCGCGGTGGCCGCCTCGACCTTGCTTCCCAGCTCGGCCCGAGCTTCCCGCTCGACGGCATCAACGAGGCGATCGAGGCGAGTCTCGCCGGCTCGGCCGGCCGCGTTGTCGTCACCCCGTGAAGGTCGAGCACGTCGAGAAGACGCGCGTCGCCTGGGTCGACACCGACGCAGGAGGCCGCATCCATTTCACCGCTGCCTTTCGATGGGTCGAGCTGGCGGAGACCGGCCTTCGCCGCAAGCTCGGGCTCATGGAGGACTGGGGAAGCTATCCGCGCAGGAGCGTCGAGGCTGAGTTCCTCGAGGTGCTCGTCTTCGAGGACGAGATCGAGGTGCGCATCTCGGTCGAGCGGCTCGGTCAGACGTCGATCACGTGGGCGTTCGAGGTCGCCCGGGACGGCGACGTTTGCGTCCGCGGGCGGCTGGTGGTCGTCCACGTGGACGGCGGAGGGAAACCGGCGCCGCTGACCGAGCAGGAGCGTGCGCTCCTCTCGAGCTCACCTTAGCCCTTCGTCCACTTCAGCTCGGCCTCCTTTCTCTGGGCCTCGGCAAGGGTCAGCTCGCCCGAACAGACCTTCGCATTCAGCTCGTTTTCGATCGTGTCGACACGGTCTGCCCGCGGTCGTCGCTCGGGCCACAGGTTCTCGGGGTCGTTCGGCGCACCACCGAGCTCGAGTGAGATGAAGTGATCCTCCTGATAGTCGACGGGGCCACCGGTGAAGCCGTACTGCCGCATCTGCTCGAGCTTGAGCTCGGACGTGTAGCTCGACGGGGGCCGGATCGTCCTCGTCCAGCCGGTCGTGCAGATCGTCGAGCGAATCGTCTCGGGAGTCACGTCGGGGTTGAGGGCGCCGGGGGTGAGTGCCGGCCTCGCCGCGTACTGACCCGGCGCCTCCGCGCCATGGTGCAGGACGCGCACGAGCAGGACGACCGCGACGGCCGCCGCGAGCACGACGACGACGAGGGCAGGAACGTTGGTCGACCTGGCGGGTTGCACGAGATCGACGGTACGGAGCGGTCCGCGAAGGCCGCAACGGCCTGGCGAGAGTTGTTACGAAGTCGGCACGGGTCCGTGTGCGGTCCCTTCTTCATCCCTCTGGCGAAGCTCGACGCGCCTGATCTTTCCCGACCGGGTCTTCGGAAGCTCCGCCATGAATTCGACTTCACGCGGGTACTTGTACGGAGCTGTCACACGCTTGCAGTGCTCCTGAAGCTCACGGCCGAGCGCCTCGGAGCCCTCGAATCCCGGGCGCAGGACGACGAACGCCTTCACGATCTGGCCGCGATCCGGGTCGGGCTTGCCGACGACCGCGCTTTCTGCGACTGCGGCGTGCTCGAGGAGGGCGCTCTCGACCTCGAACGGCCCGATCCGGTAGGCGGCAGAGAGGATCACGTCGTCGGCACGGCCCGTGAACCACAGGTAGCCGTCCTCGTCCCGGATCGCACGATCGCCGGTCACGTACCAGTTCCCGCGGAACACGGCGGCTGTCTCCTCGGGTGCCCCGTAGTACTCCTGGAAGAGGCTCGGCGGCCTCCCACCCAGAGCCACGTCACCCTCGACGCCGGGCTCCACCTCGCGGCCTTCCTCGTCGACGACGGTGATCGTTTGCCCGGGCGACGGAAGGCCCATCGAGCCTGGGCGTATCTCCATCCCGGGGAAGTTGCCGACGAGAAGCGTGTTCTCCGTCTGCCCGTATCCGTCGTGGATGGTGAGGCCGAACGCGTCGCGGAACGTCTTGATCACCTCCGGGTTCAGCGGCTCTCCCGCCGAGACCATGTGCCGCACGGAGGAGAGGTCGTACCGCTCGAGGCCGGCTGCCTTCGCCATCAACCGGTACTCGGTCGGCGCCTGGCAGAGCACGTCGACGCCGAGGTCGGCGATGAACTCGAAACGCTCCCCTGGCTCGAAGGCTCCCTCGTGCAGGACGACCGAGGCACCTGCGCTCCAGGGCCCGAGCAGGACGTTCCAGATCGACTTCGCCCAACCCGTCGAGGCGGTGCACCAGACGAGGTCGCCGGGTCGAGCAGCCAGCCAGTGCTCCGCCTGGAGCCGCTTGGCAAAGCAGTAGGCATGCGTGTGTACGACGCCCTTCGGATCCTTCGTCGTCCCGGACGTGTAGAGAATGAACGCGAGGTCCGAGGAGGCCGTGTCATGCGTCGGCGCGGTGTCGGGCTCTTGGTCGAGGGCCGGCGGCATCGGTGTAGATCGCGTCGATGTTGAGGCCCTCTACTTCGGGCTCCGCCGCTCGGTCGCAGACGACGAGGCGGGCGCTCGAGTGCTCGCACCGGAAGGCGAGGTCCTTGTGGCGGAGCATCTCGGAGCAGGGGATCGAGACGGCTCCGAGCTTGAGGAGCGCCAGCATGATCGGATGCCACTCCGGAGTCTTGCCGACGAGAACCAGGACGCGGTCGCCTGGCTCGATCCCCGCTCGTCCGGAGCCGGTTTGCCCAGCGAGCAGCGCGCCCGTTCACCTCGTCGAAGCCGATGTCGCGGACGGAGCCGTCGCGGCCTACGAACCTGATCGCGAGCCCGCTCCGCTGCTCGGCCACGTCGCGTGCGAAGTTGAAGCGCCCGGGAACGGAGAGAAGACTCAAGCCTGCTGCCAGCGCTCGAGGTAGTCCTCGCGCACCGGCTGGAAGATGTCGAGTACGAGGGCGCCCTCGGGCCCGCAGTAGGCGGAGTGTTCGACGCCGCCCGGGAGCACGTAGCCTTCCATCGGGCCGAGCTCGTGTGGCTTGCCGTCGACGACGAGGGCCTGCATGCCGCGAAGGACGATGCCGAGCTGCTCGTGCGGGTGGCTGTGGAGCGGCACGACCGAGCCCGCGTCGAACTCGATCAGGTTGATCATCGCGCCGGTGCCGAAGAGCGGCCGGCCGCGCACTCCTGCGATGAGCTCGAAGGCCTTCACGTCGTCGAAGCGAACGAACTGCGGCTCGGCCACCGGCCGATTATCGGTGAACGCCGCGGGCGGCGTCGGGCGAGTTCCGCGCGCCTCTCGTCACACCTGCGTTCCAGGGACTGTCCCCTGGGCATGGCTCGAAAGGCCGCGGCGGGCTTCGGCGAGCCGGCGCTCGAGGTAGGTCCGCTCGGGGCCGTCGGCTGCAAGCGCGAGGGCCCGCTCGTAGGCTCGGGCGGCGTCGGCAGGTGCGGTCGAGCCGGCGGAGCAGATCTGCCCGGGCCGCGTGGAGGGGCATGTACTCCTCCAGCCCGTCGATCTCGTCGATCAGCTCGAGGCCGCGCCCGGGCCCTTCGACCATCGCCAGGGCCGCTGCGCGGTTGAGCTCGACGACGGGAGAGGGCGAAAGCCGCGCAAGCTCGCCGTAGAGAGCCGCGATCTGTGGCCAGTCGGCCTCCTCGCCGGAGTGGAGCGCCGCGATCGCCGCCTGCAGCTGGTACGGCCCGGGCATGCGCATCCGGAGCGCGCGCTCGACGAGCGTGCGCCCTTCCGCGATGGCGTCTGCGTTCCACCTCGCCCGATCCTGGTCGTCCAGCAGGACAAGCGAGCCGTGCTCGTCGACCCGCGCTTCCCTGCGCGAGTCGTGCAGCCGCATCAGCGCCAGCAGTCCAAGCACCTCGGGCTCGTCCGGCATGAGCGACGCGAGCATTCGCGCCAGCCGGATCGCCTCGTCGCAGAGATCGCCTCGAACCCGCGAGTAGCCCTCGTTGAAGACGAGGTAGACGACGGCGAGAACCGCGGCGAGCCGCTCCGGCAACAGGTGATCGGGCGGCACACGAAAGGGAATGCCGGCGGCACGGATCTTGCGCTTGGCTCGCACGAGCCGCTGCGCCATCGTCTGCTCGGTCGTCAGGAATGCGCGCGCGATCTCGCCCGTCTCCAGACCGCCGAGGAGGCGGAGCGTGAGCGCGACCTGAGCCTCGCGCGAGAGCGCCGGGTGGCAGCAGGTGAAGATCAGCTCCAGGCGCTCGTCGGGAATCGTGCCGACCACGTCCTCCTCCTCGTCCTCGGTTTCCGCGGCCTCCGCCAGCCGCACGAGCTCGGGGTGCTTGCCGGTCAGCGTGCGCTCGCGGCGGAGCCGGTCGATCGCCCGATTCCGGGCCGTCGTCACGATCCAGGCCAGCGGGCTCGCCGGGATGCCGTCGCGAGGCCAGCGCTCGACTGCGATCGCGAACGCGTCCTGGACGGCATCCTCGGCGAGATCGACGTCTCCGAGCGCCCGCACGAGCGCGGCGACGGCGCGGCCCCATTCCTCGCGGAAGACCTCCTCGGTCAGCGCTGCAACCACCGGCCGCACCTCGACCGAGCCGTGGCGGGCAGAGGGGATCCGGCCTGCGATCTCGAGCGCCTCGTCGAGGCTCTCGCAGTTGACGAGGTAAAAGCCGCCGAGCTGCTCCTTCGTCTCCGCGAAGGGTCCGTCGGTGACGAGCGACTGACCGTCGCGGACCCGCACGGTCGTCGCCGCGGAGGTCGGCTGAAGCTCGTCGCCGTTGACGAACTGACCGTTCGAGCGCATGCTCTCGGTCAACGCCCCGTACTCGGCGTACATCGCCTGGAGTGCGTCCGCGGGCACGTCGGCGCGGCCGTTCTCCTCGTTGTAGATCAGCAGCAGGTACTGCATCGGTGCCTCCTTCGAGTCGATTACGTCTTGAAGACGAACGGGCCTAGCGAAATCGACAATCGATTGCGCGTCAGCCGGGATCCGCGTAGTAGAGGGTCGTCAGAGCGGGCCGGAAGCCGACGCGCCGGTAGACCGACTGCGCGCCGTCCGAGCCGGGGGAGAGGAGGACAATCTCGGCGCCGTGCTCCGCAGCGGCTCTCGATGCGGCTGCTGTCATCGCGCCGCCGACCCCGCGCCTGCGCGCCGCCTCGAGCACCCCAACGCCGGCGACCTCGGACAGGCCGTCGAGCGGTGGCGTTGCGGAGGCGACGGCGACGGGCTCGCCGTCGAGGAGCCCGACCAACGTTGCCGCTCGCGGGTTGCGGCGTTCGAGCCAGCTGGCGACGGCATCGTCGGTCGGAGGCGACTCGCCGAAGGCGGCGCGCCCGACGGCGAGATACGCGTGGGGGTCCTCGATCCCGGAAACCACCTCGAAGCCGTCGATCGGATCGGGGTCGACGATGTCCGCGGTTCGGCACGTCATCAGCGGCGCGTGAAGCTCGAGCTCGAATCCCACCGCCTCGAGCGCGTCCGCAAGCGCAGGAGCGAACTCGCCCACGTACTCGAGCCGCGGAAGGCGCTCTCGCGACCGGAACGCCCCACGCAGGGCCGCCAGCGCCTCGGCCAGGTTCCCTTCGACCGGCTCGTCGGGGATCGCGTAGTTGAAGTGCCTGAGCGGATCGCGGGGGTTGAAGAAAGCCGTGAAGGGCGGGACCGGCACGGTCTCGTAGAAGCCGCGAGCCGTCTCGCGAAGGTAGGCCTGGATGCGTGTGGCCTCGAGCACGCCTTCGATTATCGTCTCGGCGTGGCCGTCGAGACACCTCTCGCCCCCGAGCTCCTTCGCACCCGGGCCTACGTGGACGGCGCTTGGGTCGACGCCGACTCGGGCGAGACGTTCCCGGTCGTCAACCCGGCAACCGGCGAGACCATCGCCGAGGTGCCGAGGATGGGCGCCGCCGAGACCCGGCGCGCGATCGAGGCTGCCGAGGCTGCGCTTCCCGCGTGGCGCGCTCTGCTGGCGAAGGAGCGGGCGCGGATCCTCCGCACGTTCGCCGACCTGATGATGGAGCACGTCGAGGATCTGTCACGTCTGATGACGCTCGAGCAGGGCAAGCCTCTCGCCGAGTCGCGAGCCGAGATCGGATACGGCGCCTCGTTTCTCGAGTGGTTCGCCGAGGAAGCCAAGCGGGTGTACGGCGACACGATCCCTCAGCCGCTGCCGGACCGCCGCATCCTCGTTCTCAAGCAGCCGATCGGCGTCGCAGCCGGCATCACGCCCTGGAACTTCCCGAGCGCGATGATCACGCGGAAGGCCGCACCGGCGCTCGCAGCGGGCTGCACGATGGTGATGAAGCCCGCCGAGCAGACGCCGCTCTCGGCGCTCGCACTTGCCGAGCTGGCCGAGCGGGCGGGCCTGCCGAAGGGCGTGCTCTCGATCGTCACGGGCGACGCCGACGATGCGCCCGTGATCGGCGGCGAGATGACGTCGAGCACGATCGTCCGCAAGCTCGGGTTCACGGGCTCCACAACGGTCGGGAAGCTCCTGATGGAGCAGTGCGCGAGGACGGTCAAGAAGGTCTCGCTCGAGCTCGGCGGCAACGCGCCGTTCGTCGTCTTCGACGATGCCGACCTCGACGTCGTCATGCAGGCCTTCATGGCCTGCAAGTTCCGGAACTCGGGCCAGACCTGCATCTCGGCCAACCGCATCCTCGTCCAGAAGGGCGTCTTCGACGAGGTCGTCTCGCGGCTGACCGATCTCGCCTCGGGGTTGAAGGTCGCGTCCGGCCTCGAGGAGGGCGTGCAGGTCGGGCCGCTGATCGACCGTCAGGGCTTCGAGAAGGTGGAGCGCCACGTCGCCGACGCGGTCGAGCGCGGCGCCGAGGTGCTCGTCGGCGGCGAGCCGCATCCGCTCGGCGGCACTTTCTACTCGCCGACCGTGATGACCGGCGTCACCATCGACGCGGACATGTCTTGCGAGGAGACGTTCGGGCCGGTCGCGGGACTGATTCCGTTCGACAGCGAGGACGAGGCTGTGCGCGTCGCGAACGACACGCCCTACGGGCTGGCCGCCTACTTCTTCACCCGGGACCTCGCAAGCGCCTGGCGTGTCGGCGAGGCGCTCGAAGCAGGCGTGGTCGCCGTCAACACGGGTTTCGTCTCGACCGAGGTGGCCCCCTTCGGCGGCGTCAAGGAGTCGGGCATCGGGCGCGAAGGCTCGAAGTACGGGATCGACGAGTGGCTCGAGCCGAAGTACTTCACCATGGCGGCCGTGTGAGACGATCGCGCTCGTGATCGTCGAGGAGCGCACCTACGCCGTCCGGATCGGCAAGCTCGCCGAGGTGGTGAAGCTCTACGAGACGGAAGGGATCGCGATCCAGCAGGAGATCCTCGGCAACCTGCTCGGCTGGTTCACGGTCGACGTCGGGGAGCTCTCGTCGGTCGTCAGCCTCTGGGGCTACGAGAGCCACGGCGAGCGCGAGCGGCGGCGTGCCGCGATGCAGGCCGATGCGCGCTGGCAGGCCTTCCTCCCGAAGCTGCAGCCGCTGCTCGAGTCCCAGTGGAACCGGATCATGGTGCCCACCTCGTTCTCGCCGATCCCTTGAGCGTCTCGCTCGACGGCAAGGTGGCGATCGTCACCGGTGGGTCGCAGGGGATTGGTCGTGCGATCGCCGACGGGCTCGGAGGAGCGGGCGCGCAGGTCGTCGTCGCAGACCTGAACCCGCCCGAGGGCGGCATCCGTGCCGACGTCTCGAGCGAGCACGACGTCGAGGAGATGGTCCGCGAGACGGTCGAGCGGCACGGGCGCGTCGACATCCTCGTCAACAACGCGGGTCTCTACGCGTCGCTCGCCATGCGGCCGTTCACGGAGATTCCGCTCGAGGAGTGGCGTTCCGTGATGGACGTCAACGTGGCGAGCATGTTCCTGACCTGCCGTGCCGTCGTGCCTCTCATGCGCGAGCAGGGCGGCGGCAAGATCGTCAACATCTCGTCCGGAGCAGCGTTCCGTGGTGTTCCGTTCGTTCTCCACTACGTGACGAGCAAGGGCGCGATCGCGGCTTTCACGCGTGCGCTCGCCAAGGAGGTCGGTAAGGACGGGATCCACGTCAACTGCGTCGCGCCGGGGTTCACGATGACGGAAGGGGTCGAGGCCAATCCCGACGTGATCGAGAAGCTTCGCGACGTGTCGATCGCGTCCCGGACGCTGCAGCGTGACCAGATGCCCGAGGACGTCGTCGGCGCCGTCGTGTTCCTCTGCAGTCCGGGCGCGGACTTCATCACGGGACAGACAATGGTCATCGACGGCGGGCAGACGTTCCATTGAGGGTCTCGATCCGGCCGCAAGGAGTCGAGACGGAGGCCGGCCCATTCGTCGTCTACGACGTCGAGGGAGACAAGGCCCACTTCGGTGCGGCCCGCGTGGATGGTCGCGCGATCGTCTGGGAGATCGACGAGCGTCCCGAGGGCGACTGGTTGATCCGTTGCGACCGCGTCGACTTCCCGCCGGGGGGCGTCGCGTATCTCCACACTCACCCGGGCCCCGGGATCCGGGTGCTCCTGATCGGCAGGATCCGGATCGACTCAGGAGGCGAGTCGCACGAATACCGGCCGTTCGAGTGGTGGTACGAGAGCGGGCCGGAGCCCGTCTTCGCGGCGGCTTCCCCCGACGAGGAGACGGCCTTCGTGCGCGTGATGCTCGTGCCCGGCGAGCTCGAAGGCAAGCGCACGATCCGCTACGTCGACCCTGCCGACGAGGAACGCCGAAGCTGCAGAAGGCGCGCATCTACCTCGAGCAGCCAATCGAGCGGTGACTGTCCCTTCCAGCCATGCCCCAGGGACAGTCCCTCGGCCGTGTCCGGGGAGGACGACATGACTCGCACGGGTGGACAGGTTCTCGTCGACCAGCTCGAGCTGCACGGCGTCGAGATCGCTTTCTGCGTGCCGGGAGAGAGCTACCTCGCCGTCCTCGACGCGCTCCACGACGCGAGCATCCGACTCATCTCGTGCCGTCACGAGGCTGCCGCTGCGAACATGGCGGAGGCGTACGGGAAGATGACCGGCCGCCCCGGGATCTGTCTGGTCACACGCGGCCCGGGTGCGACCCACGCCTCGATCGGCGTGCACATCGCGAAGCAGGACTCGTCGCCGGTGATCGTCCTCGTCGGACAGGTACCGCGGTCGCTGATCGGGCGAGATTCGTTCCAGGAGGTCGACTACGAGCGCACCTTCGGGGACCTTGCGAAATGGGTGGCGCAGGCCGACGACGCTGCTCGCCTTCCCGAGCTCCTCGCGAGAGCATTCGCCGTCGCCTCGTCGGGCCGGCCAGGGCCGGTTGTGCTCGCGCTTCCCGAGGACGTGCTCGTCGAGGAGACCGACGCCTCCGACGCTGCGCCAACCCATGTGCCGCACCCACAGCCGAGCGCCGACGACCTGCGGCGCCTGCGAGAGCTTCTGGCGGGGGCCGAGCGCCCGATCGTGATCGTCGGCGAGGGAGGCTGGACGGCGGCTGCCTCGGACGGCGTGCTCGTCTTCTGCGAGGCAAACGAGCTGCCGGTCGTAGCCTCCTTCCGCTGTCAGGACTACGTCGACAACCGCTCCCCCACCTATGCCGGCCACCTGACGCTCGGGCCCGACCCGAATCTCGTGCGCCGGATGAAGGAAGCCGACCTGGTGCTCGCGATCGGTGGGCGCCTCGGCGACATCACGACTCAGGGCTACACGGTGCTCGAGGTGCCGCGGCCGAAGCAGACCCTCGTGCACGCCCACCCCGATCCGAACGAGCTCGGCCGTGTCTACGAGGCCGACCTGCCGATCGTCTCCGATCTGACCGAGCTCTCGTCGGCGCTCGCCGGGCTCGAGCCGGTCGATGCTTCCCGCTGGCGCGAGTGGACGAAGGCCGCGCGCTCCGACTATCTCGCCAATCTCCAGCATCGCGAGCTGCCCGGCCAGCTCGATCTCGCGCAGGTGGTGGCGTTCCTTCGCACGCGTCTGCCGGACGACGCGATGTTCACGTGCGGCGCCGGGAACTTCGCCGCCTGGGCGCACCGCTTCTACGAGTATTCGCGCTACGGCACGCAGCTCGCACCCCGTGCAGGCGCCATGGGGTACGGACTCCCGGCCGCGCTGGCTGCGAAGGCCGTCCATCCCGAACGCATCGTCGTCTGCCTCGCGGGCGACGGCGACTTCATGATGAGCGCGTCCGAGCTGGCCACGGCCGTTCAGTACGACCTGCCGGTGATCGTCCTCGTCGTGAACAACGGCATGTACGGAACGATCCGCATGCATCAGGAGCGGAACTACCCGGGCCGTGTGGTCGGCACCAGGCTCGTCAACCCGGAGTTCGCCGACTTCGCCAGGTCGTTCGGCTGCCACGGCGAGACGGTCGAGCGGACCGACGAGTTCGAAGACGCCTTCGAGCGCGCGGTCGCCTCGGGCGCGCCGGCCGTTCTCGACCTGCGCGTCGATCCCGATGCGATCCACCCGCGCTTCACGATCGCCGAGCTTCGCGCCTCCAAATAGGCTTACGCCCCACGAAAGGAGAGGAGAACCAATGGCCAAGTCCTATGCCAGCACCGTGATCGACGCACCGGCCAACGCAGTCTGGGCCCGGATCCGCGATTTCAACGGCCTCCCGGTCTGGCTCGAGGGGTTCGTCACGTCGAGCGAGATCGAGGACGGGAAGGCCGGCGACCAGATCAGCGGCGTCCGCAGCTTCACGCTCGGGGACGGGACGCACCTGCGCGAGAAGCTGCTCGGGCATTCCGACCGCGAGCGCTCGTACACCTACGACTTCCAGAAGACGCCCTTCGACGTCGACAACTACTGCGCGACGATCAGGGTCACGCCCGTGACCGACGGCGACAAGAGCTTCGTCGAGTGGTGGACGACCTTCGACTGCGACCGCGACCAGATCGCCCACTGGGAGGGGTTCTTCGCAGGCGAGGTGTTCCAGGGCGGCTTCGACGCGCTGAAGGCGCACTTCGCCAGGTAGTGGCCGACCGAGAGGAGTTCCGGGTTGCCGGCCAGGGAGAGCCGATCTCCCACTACACGGACGCGGTGCGTGCCGGCGACATCCTCTTCGTCTCCGGCATCGTTCCCGTGGACGGCGAAGGCCGGATCGTGGGCGGAGACGACGTCGTCGCGCAAGCCCGTCAGGTATTCGAGAACATGCGATCCGTGCTCGCTGCGGCGCTCGCCGGCCCGCAGGACGTCGTCAAGGTCACCGTCTTCCTGACGGACGTCGACGACCGCGCGGCGATCAACCCCGTCCGCCAGGAGTTCTTCGGCGCCGCGCGTCCTGCTTCGACGCTGGTCGAGATCAGCCGCCTCGCCGTGCCGGGCGCGAAGATCGAAGTCGAGGCGGTCGCTGTCCTGTCCCGATGACCACCGATCCGTTGAACGCCGTGATTACATGGGTCGAGGAACCGGCCGCTGCGAAGGATGGACCGCTTGCCGGCAAGACGCTCCTCGTCAAGGACCTGATCGACACGGCAGGTATCCGGACAACCTACGGGTCGAAGATCTACGGCGACCATGTCCCTGAGCGCACCGCATCGGCGGTCGAGCGCCTCGTCGATGCGGGAGCGGTCGTCGTCGGCAAGGCAAGTCTGCCCGAGTTCGCCTGGGCCGTGATGGGGCAGAACCCGTGGTACGGGACCGTGCACAATCCGGCCGCCCCCGGCAAGACGACCGGAGGTTCGAGCGCCGGCAACGCGGCCGCGCTCGCAGCCGGCATGTGCGACCTCGGCCTGGGGACGGACACAGGTTGCTCGATCCGCCTTCCCTCGGCGTGCTGCGGAACCGTTGGCCTCAAGCCGCAGTGGGGCTCGATTCCGATGGACGGGATCTTCCCGCTCTGCCCGACGCTCGACACGGTCGGGCCCATGGCGCGGAGCGTCGAGGAGGTCGCCCTCGTCTGGTCGGTCCTGAGCGGAAAGCCCGTCCCGGAGCCGCGCCTCGACGGGCTCACGGTCGGGCTGTTGCGCCGGCCCCCGGGGGTCGGTGACGGCCGCGAGACCGAGACGAGCGATGCGGTCGACGGGTGGAGCGCCGATCTGGGGCGTCTCGGCGCACAAGTCATCGAAGCGAGCGTCCCGGATCCGACGGCGAACACGTGGCCGCTGTTCAACCACGAGGCGCTCGAGTCTCATCGGGTGACGTTCCCGAGCCGCGCGGACGAGTATTCGCATGTCTGCCGGACGAAGCTCGAAATCGCGTTGAGCACGACGGACGAGGAGGTGGCCGAGGCGTACCGAGCGATCGAGGAGTGGCGTCGTTACGAGCCCGAGGTCGATCTTTTCGTCAGCCCGTGCTACGTGGGCGAGCTTCCCGACGAGAACGCAGACGAGCTGGACGTTCGCCTACGGTTCTCGTCGTTCCTGCGCTGGGTGAACCTGATCGGCTGGGCCGGTCTCGCGATCGGGAACATGCAGCTGATCGCGCCACGCGACGAGACCGTGCTCGCAGCAGGCCTCGCCTGGCATCACGGGACCTGACCATTCTGGCCATGCCCCAGGGACAGTCCCTGGAACGTTATTGAGACTCTTCGTCCACAGGCAAGGTGAGCGCACTCTCGTGGCCTTCGAACTCAGCCCTTGCGAGCTCACGCAGGCTGTGTCTCATCCCGCAGCATGCGCCGGAGGACTTTCCCCGACGAGCTCTTCGGCAGTGCATCGACGAAGCGGTACTCTCGCGGGCGCTTGAAGCGGGCGAGCGTCTCGGAGTCGAGGCACCAGCGGTCGAGCTCATCGGCACTCACCTCCCCCTCGCAGACGACGACCGCGACGACGCGCTGGCCGAGACGGTCGTCGGAGGACGCCACGACCGCGACCTCGCGCACCGCGGGATGCCGTGTGAGCACGTCCTCGACCTCCAGTGGGTGGATGTTCTCGCCGCCGGAGACGATCATGTCGTCGACCCGGCCGACGATCCACAGGTCGCCGTCGTCGTCGAGCCGGCCCACGTCGCCCGTGTGGTACCAGCCGTCCCGGATCGCCTGTTCGTCGGCGTCGGGCCGGTTCCAGTAGCCCGAAAAGGCCTCGTCGGAGCTCATGTGGCAGAGGACCTCGTCCCCTTCGCCGAGCCTGAGGCGGGCGTTCATCGACGGTCTGCCGGCACAGCCCGGCTTCGCCGCCTGATCTCGGTGCACCGAGAACGTGTAGATCTCGGTCGACCCGTAGTGGTTGACGAACAGGCGGGGCCTGAAGACCTCCACGCAGCGCTCGACGAGAGCTACGGTTATCGCGGCGCCCGCGTAGGCGAGCGTCTCGACCGACGAGAGGTCGTAGCTCTCGCGGCGGGGATGCTGGACGAGGTCGTGAAAGAGCGTGGGCGCGAGGTAGAGCGAGCTGATCCGCTCGTGCTCGATCAGCGCGAGTGCCTCCTCGGCGTCCCAGTCGGGTAGGCAGACATAGCAGCCGCCGATCAGCGACATCGCGATTAGCGAGTGCAACCCCATCGTGTGGTAGAGGGGCATCGTGCCCAGCGTGCGGTCGCCGTAGCTGTAGCCGTGTTGGACGATCTGCGAGAGGCCGCCGGCCCGGTCGGCGCGGTGTGAGCGGGGGACTCCCTTCGGGCGCCCGGTCGTTCCCGACGTGTAGAGCATCAGGCTCTCGGCGCGTTCGTCCCGGTCGAGGGCCCCCTCGTGCTCGGCGCCGTAGAGCGGCTCCAGATCGACGTCGACGTCGAAGAACCTGTTCGCGCCCGCATCGCGGCGGCAGTACTGGACTTCCGTCTCCGACGCACGATGTGAGATGGGAACGAACGTCGCCCCTAGCCACTGGCAGGCCCAGTAGAGCTCGGCCGACTCCCGGCGGCACTTGACGACGGCGGCCACCCGGTCGCCTTGCTCGACGCCGATCGAGGAGAGGCCTCCCGCGAGTCGAGCGCTGCGCTCCGCGAGATCGGCGTACGTCAGTCGGACCGTTCCGTCCACGACTGCCTCGGCGTCAGGCTGTCGCTCGGCCGCAGTCAGGAGGGAGAGTGCGAGGTTCATGCCCCGGCCGCCTTCGCGATGGCCTGGACGATGGGCTCATAGCCGGTACAGCGGCAGAGATGTCCGGAGAGCATGTCCTCGATCTCGTCCCGAGCAGGCGCGCCCCGGGAGAGCAGGTCGGTCGCGGCGACGAGGATGCCGGGCGTGCAGAAGCCACATTGCAGGGCGTGACACTCGTGGAAGGCGGTCTGCAGTGGAGTGAGCGCTCCGCCTCGGGCGAGCCCTTCCACCGTGACGAGCTGGGCCCCGTCGACCTGGACGGCGAGCAGCAGGCACGAACGGACGGCGACGCCGTCGAGGAGCACGGTGCACGCGCCGCACACCCCGTGCTCGCAGCCAACGTGCGTCCCCGTCAGGCCGAGCGTGTGGCGGACGAAGTCGGAGAGCAGGAGCCGCGGCTCGACGGCCTCGCGGTACTGACGTTCGTTGACGATGACGGACACGTCGATCACGGTGCAGCGCGCTCCCGCGCGCGAGCGACTGCCCGGTCGACGAGCACCCGGACGAGATTCTTGAGATAGCCAGACGAGGCGTGCAGGCTTCCATACGGCTCGACCTGCGCAGCCGCGGACTCGCCCGGACGCTCAGGGTCGATCTCGACGATCGTCGGCCGCTCGACCACCGAGCCGATCGCCACCCGGACGCCCTCGGCATCCACCGCCGCAGCGGCCATGCACAGCGCGAAGTCGCCGCGCCGCAGCGCCAGCTCTTCGAACGCATACCCGACACCGGCCGAGTGTTTCGGCCAGATCGTCTCGATGACGAGGTCGGTCGGCCCGAGCGCCGTCGTGAAGTGGCTGACGAAGAGCTCGCCGGCGGCGATCACGCGACCCGCGCTCGTCACGACCGATCCGCCCACCAGCGCCAGGCACAGAGGCAGCTCGGCCGCGGGGTCGGCGTGGACGATCGAACCTGCGACCGTGCCGCGGTTCCGCGTCACGAAGTGGCCGACGTGGGGAATCGCATCCGCGAGGAGAGGATGCGAGAGCAGTCGGGAGTCCGACTGCCGGACGAGCGACCCGATTCTCCGGCTGCCGTTCACCCCGACCACGTCTGAGAGCGGCAGCCGGTTGACGTCGACGAGCACGGACGGCCGCGAGAGCCGCATGTTCATCGCCGGAACGAGGCTCTGGCCGCCGGCGAGCACCTTCGCCTCGTCGCCGTGCTCGTCAAGGAGAGCGGCCGCCTCCTCGACCGTCTCCGGCCGCTCGTACCTGAAGGCAACGGGCTTCACTGCAAGAGCTCCCAGACACGCGGCGGGGTGAGCGGGAGCGTGAGGTCGTCGCGACCCAGTGCGTCCGCCACCGCGTTGGCGATCGCAGCGGGCACGCTCATCGTGTTGCCCTCGCCGACGCCCTTGGCACCGAGCGGCGTGAAGGGAGAAGGGGTGTCGACGTGGGCGATTCGAAGCCCCGGGAGGTCGGGCCCTGTCGGGCACAGGTAGTCCATGAATGTCCCGGTGAGCAGGTTGCCGTCCTCGTCGTAGACGACGCGCTCGAAGAGCGCAGCCCCGATGCCGTGCGCGAAGCCGCCGCGGATCTGGCCCTCGACGAGAAGCGGATTCAGCAGGTGGCCCGCGTCGTGCACCGAGACGTAGTCGACCACGGTGACGGCCCCCGTCTCGCGCTCGACCTCGACGACTGCGACGTCGGCGATGAAGCCGTGCGCCGCCGAGGAGGCGACGCGATCGTCGTCGTCGGGTGGCGCCAGGTTGGGTGCTGCGCAGAACGCTGTCTCGTGCAGACCGGGTTCCATCCCGTCGGGGAGCGCGTCCGGGTTCCAGTGCGCGATTCCGGCCACGCGTCGGAGCGAGAGCGAGTCGTCGCCGGCGTGGTCGCGGATCGCCTGGATCTTCGCCGCCAGCTTCTGCCCGGCGAGATAGACAGCACCGGCTCCGACCCCCGAGAAGCGAGACGAGTAGTTGCCCGAGGCAACCGTCCAGGCGCTCGTCGAGGTGTCGATCTCGGTCACCACGTCGACCTCCGCCGGTTCGACACCGAGGGCATCGGCGACGATCTGTGCGCAGACGGTCGCGTGCCCCTGCCCCTGCGGGGTCGTCGCGACCTGGACGGTGATGCCGCCGATCGGGGAGACGCTGACCGTTGCGGCCTCGGCGTTGCCCGACTTCGGGAGCCCTTGCGAGCGCTCCTCGGCCGTCTGCGCGAGCGTGATGTAGCCCATGTTGGAGATCGACGGCTCGACCACGCAGGCGACGCCGATCCCGATCAGGCGCCCCGCGGCGTCTCGCCGCCTTCTGCTCGGCCCGGCGCTCGGCGTAGCGTGAGAGCTCGAGCGCCCGCTCGAGGCATGCGTCGTAGTCTCCCGAGTCGTAGAGGGCACCCGACGGTGTCCGGTACGGGAACTGGTCTGCGCGCACGACGTTCCGGCTCCGCAGCTCGGCCGGGTCGAGGCCGAGCCGCCGCGCTGCGATGTCGATCGTCCGCTCCAGCGCGAGGTAGACCTGGGGGCCGCCGAAACCGCGGTTGAGGCCGGTGGGGCAACGGTTGGTGAGCACGACGCGGTTGCGTGCCGCCACGTTCTGCACGCGATACGCACCCGAGAGCGAGCCGTGCATCCGGTAGAGCGTCGCCGGCTCGGGCGCCCGGACATACGCCCCTACGTCCTCGATTGCGTCGTAGCGGAGCCCGAGCAGCTCCCCATCGGAGGCGAAGGCGGCCTCGATGCCGGTGATGCGTGCCGTTGCGGCCGAGCTGCCGGAGAAGTGCTCGAGACGATCCTCCGTCCACCGGACGGGCACGCCCAGCTTTCGCGACGCAAGCCCCATCAGGACGACGTAGACGTATACGGCGGCCTTGATGCCGAAGCTGCCGCCCGAGTCGGGCGGCGTGATCAGCCGGAGCTTCGATCCGCGAAGCCCGAGCGCGGCCGCGGCAACCGAATGCAGCGTAAACGGGCCCTGGAAGTTCGACCATGCCGTCAACGAGCCGGCGGCTGCGTCCCAGTCGCAGACGACGCCGAAGGTCTCGACCGGGCAGCACGTCCAACGGGGAAAGACGAAGCGTTCCGAGACAACGACGTCGGCCCGTGCGAACGCGGCGTCCGGGTCGCCGTAGGCGAACGAGCGGTCGGAGACGACGAGCCCGTGCTCGGGGTCCATCACGGGTGGGAGCTGCTCGTAGTCGACCTCGATCAGCTCGAGGGCGTCTTCGGCGAGATAGCGATCCCGTGCGACGACGACGGCGAGCGGCTCGCCTGCGTAGCGCGTCGTTCCGTTCGCAGCCGCGTAGTACGGGATCGGGCTCTCGACACCGGCCGGGAACGGCCGGGACATCGCCTCGACGTCTGCTCCGGTGATCACGCCGATCACGCCGGGGAGGTCGAGCGCGGCAGTCGTGTCGATCCTCGTCACCCGCGCGTGTGCGAGCTGCGATCTCAGCACCGCCGCGTGGCCGGCGTTCGGGACCGGCTCGATGTCGTCCATGAAACGTCCCTGGCCACGGAGCAGCGCCTCGTCTTCGAGACGGGGCACAGACCGTCCCACCCACGTGTCGTACTCGACCTCGACTGCCATCCCGGGAGCCTACGAGGAAGCCGCTGTGCGAAGCGCTGCCACTTGCGCCGGCGTGTTGCGGTGGGAGTAAGCCGCGCAGCAAGCCGGGCGGTTCATCTGGACGGGATCGTACTCGGGCAGGCTGTGATAATCGAGGCGTGGCCGGGCTGCGCACGAAGCTGGTGGAGCTGCTCGAAGCTGTTCGAGCGGGACGTGTGACGCCGCTCGAAGCCCTCGACTGTTTCGCCTCGCTTCCGGCGAAGGATCTCGTCTTCGCCCAGGTCGACGCGCACCGCGAGCTTCGGCAGGGCGCCCCGGAGGCAGTGCTCGCCGAGGGGAAGACGACCTCGCAGGTCTCTGCGATCGTCGAGGCCCTGCTCGCTGCCGGCGCGGGCAGCGTGCTCGTGACGCGGGCCGACGCGGAGATGCGCGCGGCCGTCATGTCGGTGGCGACCGGCGCCGAGGAAGACGATCGAGCCCGCGCCGTGTGGGTTGCCCGTTCCGTGCCCGACCCCCGCGGCTTGGCCGTGATGGTGTCGGCAGGGACCTCGGACGGGTCCGTGCTCCACGAGGCCCGCATCCGCGCGGAGCTGCTCGGGACGACGGTGGTCGTGCACGAAGACGTCGGCGTTGCGGGGCTGCATCGCCTCGCGCCGGTGCTCCCCGATCTCGAGCGCGCGGATTGCGTCGTCGTCGTCGCGGGCATGGACGCCGCTCTCGCCAGCGTCGTCGGGGGGCTCACGCCTGCGCCGGTAATCGGCGTGCCGACGAGCGTCGGCTACGGCTCGGCCGACGGCGGACGAACAGCGCTGAACGCGATGCTCTGCTCCTGTGCCGCCGGCGTCGCCGTGGTCGGGATCGATGACGGCTTCGGGGCGGGAACGATCGCGGCCCGGATCGCCCGTGGGCGGCTCGAATGAGCAGTACCGCGCGTTCCCTTCCCCCACATCTCCACCCTGGGTGGGGAGATGTCCACCCGCCACCCGCGGTCAACGCTACCGGGCGAGCGCGCACGTATCTGCAACGCGAATGCGCCGATCTTGGAACATTCGAGCCGGGAACGCGGTGACGCGCCTCGCCTATCTCGACTGCGTCGGCGGGGCCGCAGGCGACATGCTCGTCGCGGCGCTTCTCGACGCTGGTGCCGATCGAGCACTCCTCGAGGTACTCCCCGGCCAGCTCGGCCTCGACAACATCGAGATCCGGATCGAGCGGGTCGAGCGTCAAGGAACCGGCGCTCTGCACGTCTCGTTCCCCGACCACGGTGCCGACACGCACCGCGACTGGCGCACGATCCGCGCTCTCCTCGACCGTGCCGAGTTCTCCGACCGGATCCGGGAGCGCTCGCTAGCCGTCTTTACCCGCCTCGCCGAAGCCGAGGCCGAGGTGCACGGTGTTGCACCCGAGGACGTCCATTTTCACGAGCTCGGTGCGACCGACACGCTGATGGACATCTGTGGCGTCGTCACGTTGCTCGAGGATCTCGGCATCGAGGAGCTCGCGTGCTCGCCGCTCCCGCTCGCTCGCGGGCTGACCCGCGCCGCTCACGGCGTCCTCCCGCTTCCCTCCCCCGCGACCGCCGTGCTCCTGCGGGGCGTTCCCGTGTACGGCCTGGAGACCGATGGCGAGCTCGTCACCCCCACCGGAGCCGCGCTCGTCTCGACGCTCGCGACGAGCTTCGGCGCCCTGCCACCGTTCACCTTCGATCGGATCGGATGCGGCGCCGGGACGCGCGACACTGCCGATCGGCCGAACGTCCTGCGCGTCTTCGTCGGCACGGCCGTGTCACGGGCGACCGGCGAGGTCGTCCTGCTCGAGACGAATCTCGACGATCTCAACCCGGAGCTGGTGCCCGACGCGGCCGAGCGCTGCTTCTCGGCGGGCGCGCTCGACGTGTGGACGGTGCCGGCGCACATGAAGAAGGGGAGGCCAGGATTCGTGCTTTCGGCGCTGGTTCGCCCGGTCGACCAGCACGAGGTCGCGCGCGCGATCCTTGAGGAGACGAGCGCCCTCGGGGTGCGCGTGTCGCGTCTCTCACGCTACGAGCTCGAGCGAAGCGAGCGCGTCGTCGACGTGGACGGAGGCCGTGTTCGCGTGAAGGTGGCGGAGCTCGACGGGCGGGTCGTGAACGTTGCGCCGGAGCACGACGACTGCGCTGCG
This sequence comes from uncultured Actinomycetes bacterium, assembly GCA_963736045.1. Lineage (GTDB taxonomy): Bacteria > Actinomycetota > Thermoleophilia > Gaiellales > Gaiellaceae > PALSA-612. The sequence continues at coordinate 137,048 of CAVTNK010000003.1, forward strand.
ATCGCGAGGGCAACCGGGCGGTCGGTAAAGTCGGTCTGGACGGCCGCGCTGGCGGCGGCCGTAGCAACATGACGAGAATCGAAGAGCTCGAGAACGGGATCGGCGAGCTGGGGAGCGCGATCGTCGCGTTCTCCGGCGGGGTCGACTCCTCGCTCGTCGCCGCCCTGACGCAGCGGGCGCTCGGCGCGAGGGCACTGGCGGTGACCGCGGTGTCGCCGGCGCTCGCGACCGGTGAGCTCGACGGCGCGCAGGGCGTGGCGCGAGCCATCGGCATCCGCCACGAGACGATCTCGACCCACGAGCTCGAGCGCGAGGGCTATCGCACGAACGGCGCCGATCGCTGCTACCACTGCAAGAGCGAGCTCTACGACCGCCTGGCGGCACTGGCGAGCCGGCGCGGTTATGCGGCGGTGCTATCCGGCGCCAACGCTGACGATCTGGGCGATTGGCGGCCCGGGCTGCGGGCGGCCGCGGAGCACGCGGTGCGGCATCCGTTGCTGGAGGCTGGCGTGGGCAAGAACGAGGTGCGCCGGCTCGCGCACTCACTCGGCGTCCCGAGCGCCCAGAAGCCTGCGTCACCCTGCCTTGCCTCGCGGGTTCCTCATGGCACGCCGGTCGATCCCGCGACTCTCGCCCAGGTCGACCGAGCCGAGCTCGCGCTCAAGCGACTCGGCTATCGCATCTTGCGCGTGCGCCACCACGGCGATCTCGGTCGAGTGGAGCTGGCAGCCGATGAGCTTCCGCGCGCCCTCTCGAGCCCGGACGACGTCCTCCACGCGGTTCGAGCTGCCGGATACGCGAGGGCGGAGATCGACGATCGCCCGTTTCGCTCTGGATCGCTGACGATGACGTTTGCAAGACGGCTCGCGACCCACGGGGTGTGACAGCCTTTCGGGGCTCAGGTCACACGGTGGGAAGCGGCCTCGACCTGTTCATCGCTCGGGCCGCCTTCATCGAGCGACCGAAAGACCTCGATCACTGAACGTGGGTCGCGCCTGTGTCGCTTCGCCGCCATCGTCAGCGGCTCGTGGAAGGCGCCTCCGCAATGGGCGCACGGGAGCGAGAGACGAGCCATGAGCCGGCCTGCCTCGCCGCCCGGGAACATGCGCAGAAGCTCGACGATCGTCGTCGAGCCCTTGATCTCGCGCGACGTCGGGGTGTCGGGCGAGGTGCCCCGTGCTGACAGCCCGCGAACGACCTGCTGCGCCACGCAGTCAGTCTAGGCAGCTTCGGCGTAGCCGAGCCCATCACCACGGTCACCCCCACCCTGGGAGGGGGAGAACCCCGTTCCCCTGCCGTCCACGCTACCGCTGCAATCCGTACGGCTTCGTGCCGGTTCTGGGTCGATTCAGCCTGAGAGAGCTTCCTGCGGGAAGCGCAGCGGCTCGGCGTCCATCCGCACCATGTTCGCTGGCAGCTGGTAGCGCGCGTACGGGAGGACGATCACCTTCGCGTCCGAGCCATGTCGCTCCAGCGCGGCGGCGAACGCCTCGTCGAGGGAGGTCGTCGCGTCGATCCCGATGTCGGCCGCCATCTCGAGGTTCTCGTCGAGGGTGACCATCGTCAGGTGCTTGCGCGTCATCACCTCGTAGATCGGCACCCAGATGCAGCCCGCCCACATCTGGATTGCACGCGCATGGATGTCCTTGAGGACGCGCTCGTAGTTCTCGGGGGTCGGGGGCATGTACGGCTTCATCAGGTCCATCAGCGCGAGACCCGGAAAGTCCCCGACCGCCGTCGACACGCCCGGCGAGGGCGAGCAGTAGACGATCGTGCCTCCGTCCTTGACGACGAAGTCGGCGGACATGCAGCCCCAACCCGTGTGGAAGAACAGGTGGTCGGTCGGGGCGAACACTCCGCAGATCGCGATGTCGGCGCGGTCGCCCGGGTGCTCGTAGGCGTAGATCTCGTTGAAGCGCTCGATCGCCAGCCGATGGGCGTCCGGGTGCGAACCGAAGTAGACGTCGATCACCCGGCCGCGCGTGTCCAGGATCACGTTCATCGTGCACTGCAGGCCGCACATCGTCGCCACCTCGTCGATGTCGGAGCGCATCGGCCCCGCGTAGGCGCCGTAGTGCGTCTGCGGCGACGGGACGAACGCGCAGTGGTTCGACTCGATCGTCTCGTCGGAGACGACACCCGGCAGGATCAGCTTTCCTCCGCCGCCGGCTCCCCAGTGGTTCGACTGTGCCTGGCCGATCGTGATCTTCAGGTCGCACGCCGCGACCTCCTTGTGCAGCCATACCGGCGTGCCGCGTGACGAGACGCCGATGTACGTGTACATGTCCTCGTTGCGGGGATCGTTCTGGAAGAACTCGATGCCTAGGCGCTCCATGCGGGCGAGGTTGTCCCGGCCGATCTTCTGCTCGATGTCCGACTCGGACATCGGGAAGACCTTTCCGTTGGCGCAGACGACGACCGCGGGCTTCCCGGCCGCCTCGACGGCGTCGAGGACTGCGGGCAGGAGCTTCGACTGCGGGGTCGGCCGGAACTGGTTGTCGATCACGAGCGCTACCTTCGTCGCGCCCTCGAGCAGGCGCGAGAACGTGTGCCCCGCCACGGGGTGCTCGAGCGCGTACCTGGCCGCTTCGGTCGCGTTCGGAACCGGCTCGGGCTCCTCCGGATAGATGGCCGCGAGCAGGTTCGCGTCCGGGATGTCGAGTGAGAGCGTCTCGCGCGACACCTTGCTCTCGTCGTCCGCCGCGCCAATCGTCAGCGGGTCGAGCGACTCGTACGGGATGACCGCTTTCACCACGCTCCTCCCCTTGCGTCACGATTTGGGATACCGGGCCATTGTGCCTCACCGAGGACAGTTGCACTATCGCGTCCACGGTCCTAAGATCACGCACGGGTGGGAGCAACGCGGATCAACCACGTGTCCGTTCACGCGAACGATCTCGAGGAGTCGGCGCGCTTCTACGAGGACGTGTTCTCGATGGAGCGAATCGCGACCCCGCGCTTCCCGCACACGACCGTCCTCTGGCTGCGGCTCGGCGAGCAGCAGTTCCATCTCTTCACGCATGACGGCGAGGCTCCCCGCGCGCATCATTTCGGAGTTGACGTCGAGGACTTCGAGTCCGTCTATGTGCGGGCGAAGGAGGGCGGGCACTTCGACACGGACGGGTATTACGCCTCCGTGTGGGCTCACCCTGCCGGCTGGGTGCAGATGTACCTGCGCGATCCGGCCGGGAACCTGATCGAGGTCGACTGGCCCGACGTGACCACGCTCGACCCGTCGATCGTCACGGACATTCGCGACCTCGGGGATGAGGTCGAGCAGACCGGCGAGGCGGCAACGGCCTCGCTCTACTTGCTGGCGGGCAGCGAGAGGAGTCCTTGAGCACGCTGGGCGAGCCGTCGCCGTCCTCTGCACGGTTGCGGACGTACCAGGCTCACGCCGCGAGGCACACGGCGACCGTCATTGGCGTCGCGGTGCTCGGACTCATCGTCGGCTGGATCGCCTACAAGGCGTTCGGCAACGGTTTCGGATACGTCGACGGCGCTCCTCCCACGGGCCCCACCCTGTTCATCCAGGTGACGCTGAACGGCCTCACGATCGCGGGGCTCTACTTCATCGTCGCCAGCGGCTTCACGCTCATCTTCGGCCTGATGCGCATCGTCAACATGGCCTACGGGTCGCTCTACCTGCTCGGCGGTTACATCGCCTTCTCGCTGCAGGAGGACTTCTCGGGAGCTGCCGGGGTGTCGACCTCGGGCTTCGGCGGCGGCACCGTGACGGTGGGGGACTGGATCCTGCCGCTCGTCCTCGCGTGCCTCTGTACGGGTCTCGTCGGGTTGTTCATCCACCAGGTCTTCCTCCGCTGGAACCAGGGCCAGGAGCTCCGGCAGGCGCTGATCACGATCGCGCTCTCGATCATCGCCGCCGACCAGATGCTCGCGCACTTCGGCGGTATCGCCGAGGACATCAAGCTGCCGACGTCGATCGACCATGGCTTGGACATCAGCGTCTACGGCATGTCCTATCCGCTCTTCCGGCTGATCGCGCTCCTGGTTGCGTTCGGGCTCGCGCTGACGATGTTCCTCGTCTTCCGGCTGACGCGGTTCGGGATGATCGTCCGTGCCGGCGTCGACGACGGGTCGATGGTCTCGGCGATGGGGATCAACATCCAGGTCCTCTTCGCGGTCACCTTCTTCATCGGTTCCGCCCTCGCCGGCCTGGGCGGGGTGTTCGGGGGCACGATGGTCGCGCTCGGGCCCGGCGAGGACCAGGGCTTCCTGCTCAAGGCGCTGATCGTCGTGATCATCGGCGGCATGGGGAGTCTCCTCGGTGCGGCGGTGGGCGCGTTAGCCCTCGGGCTGGTCGAGTCGTACTCCCAGACGTACCTCGTCTTCGGATCGAGCGACTACACGTACCTCTCGATCGTGCTCACCTTCGCGCTGCTGATCTTCGTGCTTGCGCTGCGGCCGCAGGGCCTGTTCGGGAGACCCGGATGACAACCGCCCGCCTCGTCAAGTGGGTGCCGGCGGGAATCGCGATCGTGATCCTGGCCGTTCTGCCGGCCATCAGCTCCGAGTACTTCGTCAAGGCGATCGGCGTGAAGTCGCTCTGGCTCGGGATCGCCGCGTTCAGCCTCATCTTTCTCGCCGGCTACGGCGGCATGGTCTCGCTCGCGCAGACGGCGCTCTACGGGATCGCCGGGTTCGCGATGGGGAGCCTCGTCGCTGCGGACGGCGGGGCGTTGCACAACCATCTCTTTGGTCTCTCACTCGGCGACAACTGGGGTGCCTGGTGGGGAGCGATCGGCGGCATCGGCGTAGCTACCCTGGTCGGCCTTTTCTTCGGGATCGTCGCGGCCCGCAGCTACGGCATCTACTTTCTGATGTTGACGCTGGCCCTCGGAGTGCTCGCCTTCTACTTCTTTGCTCAGGTCGAGCCACTGTCGGGGTTCGGCGGCATCAACGGCGTCCATCCGCCGAGCCTCGTCGGGAACCCTGACACCGAGGTCAATCGTCTCTACTACGCCGCGCTGATCGCATCGGTGTTCGTCTACCTGCTCGTGCGCTATGTCGTCCGCACTCCGTTCGGGCTCGCCCTGCAGGGGATCAGGGACGACCCGATCCGGATGCGCTCGCTCGGCTACAACGTCGTCCTGCACCGCGCGCTCGCGTTCGGCTTCGGCGCCTTCATCGCGGGCATCGGAGGTGTGTTCAGCGTCTGGTACAACACCCAGATCTCCCCCGGGTCGGTCGACTTGACCAGGACGATTGACGTGCTCGCGATCGCGGTGGTTGGCGGGATCTTTTCGCTCGAGGGCGCCTGGGTCGGCGCCTTTGCCTTCACGCTCATCGACTATTCCGTCAAGCGCTGGCTGCCGGACTTCAACGTCTTCGGAGGCTCCTTCAGAGGCATCGAGCGGTTCGAGACCTGGTTCGGAATCATCTTTCTTGTCATCATCCTGATCTCGCCGGGAGGGCTGATGGGCATCTGGACGTCTCTCACGCAGAGGCTCCAGCGGTGGCTCTCCCGGGGTGCACCGGCCGGGACGCCTGCGGTGGACGGGTCATGAGTCCCGGCGGAAAGGAGGTCTGCTAGCGAGGAGGACCCGGAGCAGGCACTATCCGGAAGTTCTGTACTGACAAAAGGGAGGGCAGTACATGAGTTACCCCAGAACACGCAGCCGCAAGGTCTGGCTGCCGTTGTCGGTGGTGACGGCTGTTTGCGCGGTCGTTGCCCTCGTGGCGGCCACGTCCAGCATCGGCGCGACGAAGGCGACGCCGATCAAGATCGGCTGGATCTCGACCTGCAAGGGGCCGTTCGCGCCGTTCTACGAGGCGACGCTGCTCGGCGCGGCGATCGCACTCGTCGACGCGGGCGGAAAGCCGGCCGGGTCGAATCCGAGCCAGGGCGTCAAGGGCCTGAACATCGGCGGCCATCCGGTCAAGCAGTACTTCGGCTGTTCGGATGCCACGCCGGACGTCGCACTCGCCGAGGCCCGACGCCTCGTCGAGCAGGTCGGAGTCGACATCCTGATCGCACCGCTCTCGGGCTCCGAGGGCATCGCGATCGCGCGCTACTCGAAGACGAAGCCAACGAAGACGTTCCTGAACGGCACCTCGGGCGCGCAGGACACGACGCTCAAGGTGCGGTCGCCGAACTTCTTCCGCTTCCACACGGACGGGGCGCAGTGGATGGCCGGCATCGGCGACTACGCGTACAACACGCTCAAGCTGCACACCGTGGTCACGATCGGTGACGACTACGACTTCCCGTACACGCAGACCGCGGGCTTCGTGGCCGAGTTCTGCGCAATCGGCGGGAAGATCCCGAAGCGGATCTGGCCGCCGCTGGGCACGAAGGACTACTCGTCCTACATCGCCCAGATCCCGAAGACGGGCATCGACGGCTTCTACCTGACCGTCGGCGGAACGGGAACGGTCGCCTTCGTCAAGGAGTACCTGCAGTCGACGACCGGCAACCTGTCGAAGAAGATCATCTTCGGCTCGGTTGCACTCGACCCGATCGTCGTTGCGGAGCTCGGCCCGCGGGTCATCGGTGGTGTGACCGGGACAGACATGTCCGCGGACTCGGGCAACCCGCTGAGGAAGAAGTACTTCCGTGAGACGCTCCAGTACTACCCGAAGCTCGGTGCCGGGGCCGCCGGCAGCCTCTTCTCGGCGGACTACTGGAACAACACCTACCCGGTGCTGCTGGCACTGAAGCAGGTCGGCGGCGATCTCTCCGGCGGCCAGTCGAAGCTCCGTGCTGCGTTGAACTCGATCGGCACGACCGGCCTGAACACGCCGGAGGGCTTCGTCAAGCTCGACCAGAACCGTAACGCGATCGGCAACAACTACCTGATCCAGCTCAAGTCGCTGGCCGGTGGGCTCGTATCGGACGATCCGCACGATCCCGAACGTGACCGAGTCGTTCGACGGGTTCTTCACGACCTCGACGCCGACGCCGTCGCGGACGTACCCGCCGTGCGTCAAGAAGAAGCCGCCCTCGTGGGTGGGTCACTACCAGTCCGGGCCGCCGAAGAAGTAGACGGCTCGACAAGGCACCACGTGGCTGCAACACAAGAGGCCACCCAGAGCGCCGAGCCGATCCTCCGCTTGCGGGGGGTCGGCCGGCGCTTCGGGGGCTCTGGTCGCTGTCCGCGACGTCGACCTCGATGTCGCGGAGGGCGAGCGCCGGGCGATCCTCGGCCCGAACGGGGCCGGCAAGACGACGCTGTTCAACGTCATCGCCGGCGACTTTCCGGCGACCTCTGGTCAGATAGAGATCTTCGGGCGGGACGTCACGTTCAGCCCGGCACGACATCGCGCGAAGCTCGGGCTCTCCCGGACATACCAGCAGTCGAGGCTGCTCTCGGGGCTGACGGTCGAGGACAACATCTACCTCGCCATCGTCGGCTCCCGGTCGGGCCATCTGAGGCCGGTCGTGTTACCGCGGCGCGACGGTGACATCCGGGAACGGGCCAGGGCTTCCGCCCGCCGGGTCGCCATCGACCACAAGCTCGGCGAGGTGGTGTCCTCGCTCTCGCACGGGGAGCACCGCCAGGTCGCACTCGCGATGGCGCTCGCGGTCGAGCCCCGCGTGCTGATGCTTGACGAGCCTGCGTCCGGTCTCTCCCGCGGAGAGCGGCAGCTCCTCGCGGAGCTCCTACTCTCACTCGACCGCTCGATCACACTGCTCCTGATCGAGCACGACATGGACGTCGCGCTGCGCGTTGCCGAACGCGTGACGATGATGCACGACGGGCACGTGATCGTGGAGGGAACGCCGGCCGAGATCCGCGCCAACCAGCTCGTGCACGACCTCTACCTCGGGTCGAGCCACCACACGGAGGTGGGCGAGCATGCCTGAGCGCGGGCCTGTTCTGGAGATCGAAGGTCTGGACGCCTTCTACGGCTCGGCGCATATCCTGCACGGCGTCGGGTTCAGCGTCGGTGACGAGTCGGTTGCGATCGTGGGCCGAAACGGGATGGGGAAGACGACGCTCTGCGCTGCGATCATGGGTCTGATGCCGTCGTTCAAGGGGTCTGCCAAGGGGCTCGATCCGCTTTCTCGGCAAGGAGCTCGTCGGGAAGCAGTCGTACAGGATCGCGAACCTCGGCATCGGCTACGTGCCCCAGGGGCGGCGCCTGTTCCCATCGCTCTCGGTCGACGAGCACCTGCGCATGCTCGGCCGCCGGGCGAACGGTTCCTGGACGATCGAGCGAATCTACGAACTCTTCCCGCGGCTCGCCGAGAGGAAGCGAAACGGCGGCGCGCAGCTCTCGGGCGGCGAGCAGCAGATGCTGGCGATCGGCCGCGCGCTGCTGACGAGCCCGAAGCTCCTGATCATGGACGAGCCGTCGGAGGGGCTCGCCCCGGCGATCATCGAGGTGCTGATCTCGACGCTTCCAGCGCCTCGAGGCGGAGGGGCTCCGCATCCTGCTGATCGAGCAGAACCTCGGCGTTGCGACATCGCTCGCGCCGCCGACAGCTGATCATGGTCGGCGGTGAGATCGCGACCGAGACGACCGCCGACGTGCTCACGGGCGATCCCGAGATGCAGCGCCGCTACCTCGGCGTCGAGGCGCTCGCTCACTAGGAACTCGTCGGAGGGCGAGCCTTGTCGAGAACACCGTTTGCCTCTGCCTGCATCGGTCTCGCAGTCGGCTTGACGCTCCTCGCCGGCGGCTGCGGGGGCTCCGGGAAGTCGAGAGTCGACCTCGCCTTCGTCAGTAGCCAGGACGGTCCCTACCGGCTCTACGGCATCGACGCAGAGGGCGGCCACCGGCACCCGCTCACGACCGGAAAGAGCACCTCCACCGCGCCGGCGGGGATCTTCTTCGAGGTCGAGCCCGCGTGGTCGCCGGACGGAGGACTGCTCGCGTTCACGAGCACGCGGGACGGCAACTCGGAGATCTACACCGTTCGCCCGGACGGCACGGACGAGAGGCGGCTGACCTCGACGAAGGAGGACGAGCGGCACCCGACCTGGTCGCCGGACGGAAAGGAGATCGCGTTCATCCGGAACTTTCCGGGCTTCGTCACGATCATGAACGCCGACGGCACGGGCGCACACTCGCTCACGGGCGGGCAGGCCGAGCTGACCGATCCGGCCTGGTCGCCCGACGGCCGCTGGATCGCGTACGCGCGACGCGAGCCCGGCTCGCCAGTGCGTGAGCTGTGGCTCGTGCGGCCCGACGGGTCGCAGCGGCATCAGCTGACCTCGCTCGGAGCCGTCAGCTACTGGCCCGCATGGTCTCCGGACAGCAGGCGCCTGGCGTTCACGACCGACTACGACGGCTCGAGCTTCGACCTGTACAGCATCGGGGTCAACGGACTCGGTCTGCTTCATCTGACGCAGTCGTCCGACGACGACTTCGAGCCGTCGTGGTCGCCAGACGGGAAGGCGCTTGCGTTCGCGCGCAACGGCTCGATCTTCACGACCGACCTCCACGGGCATGCGCAGCCGCTCACCGAGAAGCACAACGACTCGAATCCCGCCTGGAGGTCCGAACGGCGAAGGCCGAGCGGCAGTAGGATCGCGCCATGCCGACCGTGGTTCTGCTCGGGACGCTCGATACGAAGGGCCACGAATACGACTACCTGGCGGATCGCGTGCGCGAGCAGGGGATCGACGTGCTGCTCGTCGACGTGGGCGTCTTCGAGCCGCAGGTCGAGCCAGACATCTCCCGCGAGGAGGTGGCCGCCGCCGCCGGGGCCGACGTCCATGCGCTCGCCGAGGCCGGCGACCGTGGCGTCGCTGTGGAAGCGATGGCGCGCGGCGCGGCGGAGGTGGTCGGCCGTCTCCATGCGGAGGGGCGCCTCGACGGGATCGCGTCCGATCGGGGGCTCGGGCAACTCCTCGATCGCGGGCATCGCGATGCGGAAGCTCCCCGTCGGCGTCCCGAAGCTGATCGTCTCGACCGTCGCCTCCGGTGACACGCGCCTCTACATGGGCGCCTCGGACGTCACCATGACCTACTCGGTCGTCGACATCGCCGGCATCAATCAGATCTCCTCACGGATCCTGACGAACGCGGCGGGGGCGATCGCGGGCATGGTCAAGGCGAAGCAGCCGCCGCTCGAAGGCGAGAAGCCGCTGATCACCGCGTCGATGTTCGGAGTGACGACGCCGTGTGTGACGACGGCGCGAGAACGGCTGGAGGATCTCGGCTACGAGGTGCTCGTCTTCCACCAGACCGGCACCGGCGGGCGAGTCGATGGAGGAGCTGATGAAGGGCGGCTTCATCACCGCATCGCTGGACGTGACGGCGACCGAGCTTGCAGACGAGCTCGTCGGCGGCGTGCTGCCCGCCCACCCGAAGCGGCTCGAGGTCGCAGGGGAGCTCGGGCTGCCGCAGGTGGTCTCCCTGGGTGCGCTCGACATGGTCAACTTCGGGCCGAAGGAGACCGTGCCCGAGCGCTTCGCCGGGCGGAACCTCTACGTTCACAACCCGACAATCACGCTGATGCGGACGACACCGGATGAGTGCCGCGAGCTCGGACGGCGAATCGGCCGCAAGCTCTCGAAGGCGAAGGGGCCGACCGCGCTCTTCGTGCCGCTCCGCGGCGTCTCGATGATCGCGACCGAGGGTCAGCCGTTCTACGACCCCGAGGCGGACGAGGCGCTCCGCGAAGGTTTGCACGAGACGCTCGGGCCGAACGTCGAGGTGCACGAGCTGGACCTCGACGTCAACGATCCCGAGTTCGCGCTGGCGATGGCGAACCGGCTCCACGAGCTGATCGTGGAGGAGAGCAAGATGACGCGCGGCGAGGCGCTGGCGCGGCTGCGGGCCCAGGTGGCGGAGGGCCGCCCGATCATCGGCGCCGGCGCGGGTACCGGCCTCTCGGCCAAGTGCGCCGAGGCGGGTGGAGGCGACCTGATCATCATCTACAACTCGGGCCGCTACCGGATGGCGGGCCGCGGCTCGCTCGCCGGACTGCTCCCCTACGGCGACGCGAACGCGATCGTCGTCGACATGGCCCGGGAGGTGCTGCCGATCGTGCGCGAGACGCCGGTGCTGGCGGGGGTCTGCGGCACCGATCCGTTCCGGCTGATGCCGGTCTTCCTCGAGGAGCTCAAGCGGATCGGCTTCTCCGGAGTCCAGAACTTCCCGACCGTCGGACTGTTCGACGGCACCTTCCGCGCCAACCTCGAGGAGACCGGAATGGGCTTCGGGCTCGAGGTGGAGATGATCCGGGAGGCGCGCGCCCTCGATCTCCTCACCTGTCCGTACGTCTTCATCGGTCGACGAGGCCCGGGCCATGGCCGAGGCCGGTGCGGACGTGCTCGTGCCGCACATGGGGCTGACGACGAAGGGGACGATCGGCGCCTCGACAGCCAGGACGCTCGACGAGTCGGTCGAGCTGATCCAGGCGATGCACGACGCGGCCAGGGAGATCGACCCGGACGTGCTCGTGCTCTGCCACGGCGGTCCGATCGCAGAGCCCGAGGACGCCGCCTACGTGCTCGAGCGGACGAGCGGCGTGGTCGGCTTCTTCGGCGCCTCGTCGATGGAGCGGCTGCCGACCGAGGTGGCGATGACGGAGAACATGAAGCGGTTCAAGTCGATCGCCGTCTCCCGAGGTGAGTGGCTCACCGACGTACGACACGCTGCACATGGGTCGGTCCTCGATCGACCTCTATTCCAACGACGTCGGCGCTCCGTTCGACGAGATCGAGAGCTTCGCCGCCTACGTCGGCGGCTCTCCGACGAACATCGCTGTCGGCCTGAGCAGGCTCGGCCTGAAGACGGCGCTCCTGACCGCTGTCGGCGACGACCCCGTCGGCGACTTCGTCCTGCGCTTCCTTGGTGAGAACGGCGTCGACGTGAGCTCGACCCCGCGCAAGCCGGGGCGGCGCACGAGCGCCGTCGTGCTCGGGATCGAGCCGCCCGACCGGTTCCCGCTCGTCTTCTACCGCGACAATTGCGCAGACATCGAGCTGACGATCGACGACGTGCTCGCCGCTCCGATCGCCGATTGTCGGATCTTCCAGTTCGCGGGGACGAACCTGAGCAAGGACCCCAGCCGGAGCTCGACCATCTTCGCCGCCGAGCGAGCGCGAGCGTCAGGTGCCCGAGTCGTGTTCGACCTGGACTTCCGTCCTGACCAGTGGCACGACGCCCGCGCCTTCGGTGTGGCCGTCCGCTCGGTGCTCCCGCTCGTCGATCTGGTGCTCGGCACGGAGGACGAGATCAAGGCCTCGATGCTCGACGATATCGGTCAGGTACGCGTGTTGCACGGCCAGGTTTCCGACGCGAGGGTGCAAGGTGACGAGGAGCGCGCGATCTCGAGCCTTCTCGCGCCGGGGCCGGAGGCGGTCGTCGTCAAGCGCGGCCATCTGGGAGCCTCTGTCCACCTTCCGGAGGGCGATCCGATCGACGCTCAGGGCTTTCCCGTCGAAGTGGCCAACGTTCTCGGTGCCGGAGATGCCTTCGCCGCTGGCTTCCTCTCCGGCTGGGCGGCCGGGCGTGGCTGGTACGAGTCAGCGCGGCTCGGCAACGCCTGCGGCGCGATCGTGGTCACGAAGCACGGCTGCGCGAACTTCATGCCGACAGCCGACGAGCTGGCGGTGTTCGTCGAGGAGCACGGCGGCTTGGAGTAGGATCGCCGCTCTCTGTCGAGCGGGGGAACGATGACGAGACGAAGCCGAGCCGCTCGCGACGTTCCTCGGTGACGAGACGTTCCCGATCGAGTGGGCAGAGGGCGAACGGGAGCTCTTCTGGGTCTTCGACGACCTGCATTGTCCGAACCCGCTGTCGCCGATGTTCTTCGACATCGGCGGCTGGTGGCTCACCTGCGACCACATGTTCCGGCGCTTCGGCACGCCGTTCGCCTCGGATTGGATCGCCAAGTCGATCAACGGCTACCTCTACACCGCCGCCGTGCCGGCCGATCCCGGCGTCCGCACCGAGGCCACGGAGTACGAGGCGCGGTATGTCCCACGGGTCCCGCGGGCAGACGAGTACGCGAGTCGCACGGGCGCCTACCTCGGGTGGGTGCTGCCGCAGTACGCGGCCAACTTCCTCGACTGGTGGCGGGATCGCCTCCGGCCGGAGATCGAGCGCAACTTCGCGTACCTCGACGCGCGGCTCGAGGCCGACCCGAGCCTGCTCGAGCTCGCCGTCCTGCTCGAGGACGCGATCGACATCCACGACCGCCACTGGAAGATCCACTGGATGCTCAACTTCGCCCAGTTCTCGGCCACGGTCGGCCTGAACGCCACGATCGCCGAGGTCGCCGGCGACGTCGACCCGAACCTCGGCGGCCGGCTGCAGAGCTCGGTCGAGGACCGCAACTGGGACTCGATCGAGGCGCTCTGGCAGATGAAGGAGGAGGTCTCGGCCGACGAAGAGCTGCGCGCCGCCTTCGACCGGCGACACGGCGGCCGACGTCATGCGGGCACTCGAGGGCTCCGAGCGCGGCCGGCGCTTCGTCGCCGAGCGGCTCGACCCGTACCGGAAGGAGTTCGGCAACAAGGCGATCTGGTCGCACGAGTTCGTCTTCCCTACCTGGCGCGAGCAGCCCGCACCGATCATCGAGGCGATCCGCGGCTACTCGAGACCGACTACGACTACCCGGCGACGCTCGCGGGCGTGAAGGCCGACCTCGAGGCGGCCGTGTCCGAGCTGATGGACGGCGTGCCCGAGGGCGAGGCGAAGGCGCCGGCTTCAGGTCGCGCTCGACCTGTCCCTGCAGATGAACCCGCTCACACCCGACCATCACTTCTACATCGACCAGGCGACGAACGCGTACCTTCGGCTCGTGCTCGTCGCGATCGGGCGCCGGCTCGCCGAGGCGGGCATCCTCGACGACCCCGAGGACGTGGTCTTCCTCCGCTACAACGAGCTCCGGGTGCTGATGGCCGATCCGTCGGCGCTCGACGCGAAGGATCTGGTCTCGGATCGGCGCGACGAGCGGGAGCACGCGTCGACGGTTCGCCCGCCCGACTGGGTCGGCACGGCGACGACCGAGGCGCTCGCGTTCCCGTACCTGACGTTGTGGGGCTTTCCCGAGAAGTTCCACCGGCCGCCGCCGACGAAAGCCGGCGAGGTCCAGGGTCTCGCGGGCTCGCCCGGCGTGGTCGAGGGCATCGCCCGGACGATCGACTCGCTCGAGGAGGCGGACCAGCGTCAAGGCAGGCGAGATCCTCGTCTGCCGGATGACGAATCCCGCCTGGGTCGTCCTGTTCACGAAGATCGCCGGGCTCGTCACCGACGCGGGCGGGGTCGCATCGCACCCCGCGGTGGTCGCCCGCGAGTTCGGTCTCCCGGCTGTCGTCGGCACGTCGAACGCGACGGCCGTGATCAAGACGGGAGATCGCGTTCGCGTCAATGGAAACACCGGACTCGTGGAGGTGCTCACATGAAGACGCTCTTGGTCAAGCCCGGCGCCCGCGCGTTCCTCGGGCGCTGCCGGCAGTGCGATGCCGGAGGCCACAGTATGAGCAATACGGGGCCGGAGAGCCTCGTGCTGCCGGCAGCGGCAGGCGGCGGCGGAGCCTGGCTTTGCCAGGCGAAAGCCGACGCCGGCGAGGGACGCGCGTGACACGGCTCGTCGACCTGTCCATGCCTGTCCATCGGGACATGCTCACGTTCCCGCGTGTGCCGCCGCCGACGCTGCTCCTCTACGAGAGCTGGACGGAGTTCGCCGAGCGGATCGGCGCGGCCGAGTACGGGGCGACGTCGCTGACGGCGAGCTACCTGATCACGCAGAACGACCACGTCGGGACGCACATGGACGCCGTCAAGCACATCCGCGGGCCGGAGGCACCTGGCGTCGAGGGGATCCCGCTCGAGTACTGCTTCTCGGACGGCGTCCGCCTCGACTTCCGGCACAAGGAGAAGGGCACGCGGATCTTCCCGGACGAGATCGACGAGGCGCTCGCCAAGATCGGCTACGAGCTGAAGGAGCGCGACATCGTCCTCATCCACACCGGCGCCGGCGCGTACAACACCGACGAGCGGTACAAGACCGACTTCCCCGGAATGACCGCGGAGGCGACGCGCCACCTGATCTCGAAGGGCGTGCGGATGATGGGCTGCGACGCGATCACCTTCGACCCCCCGGTCTGGGCGATGTTCGAGCAGAAGCACTTCTGGGAGGCGCACCTCGTCATGAACGAGGACGACTACTGGCATCTCGAGAACCTGATGAACCTCGACCAGCTGCCCTCTCACGGCTTCAAGCTCTCGGTGTTCCCGATCAAGTGGATGGGAACCACGGCCGCACCGGTTCGGGCGGTCGCGATCATCGATGAGTAGCCCCGATCCTCCGGTTCGCCGACGCCGAGTGCGCCGACGTCGCGCAGGCCGGCGGAAAAGGAGCGAGCCTCGCGGCGATGACCGCGGTGGGCCTGAACGTTCCACCCGGCTTCGTCGTGCGCGCAGACGTACTCGCCGGCTCGGTCGACGCCGACCGCGCTGCGCGCCCTCGCCCAGCGCGGGCGACCACGACGCGGCCCAGGCACTCGTCCTGGCGGTCGAAGCGCCCCGACAGCGAGATCGAGTCGGCGTACGACGAGCTCGGGGGCGGTCTCGTCGCCGTCCGCTCGTCCGCCTGCGCCGAGGACTCGGAGGCGGCGAGCTTCGCCGGCCAGCAGGAGACGTTCCTGAACGTGTTCGGCGCTGGCGGAGGTCTCGCGGCACGTCGTCTCCTGCTGGGCCTCGTTCTTCTCCGAGCGCGCGCTCTTCTACCGCGCGAAGAAGGGCTCGCTGGACGACCTGGCCATGGCCGTCGTCGTGCAGCGGATGGTCGAGCCGGCGAAGTCGGGCGTCCTCTTCACCGTCGACCCCGTGCAGCGCCGCCGCGACCGGATGCTCGTCGAGGCGGTGTTCGGCCTGGGCGAGCAGGTCGTCTCCGGCCAGGTGACGCCGGACCACTACATCGTCGACCGCGCGGGCAGGGTCAAGCGCGAGCAACTCGTCAACGGCGGCGTGCTCGAGGTGGCGGAGCTGGCGCAGCTGGCGGAGCTCGGCGCCGCTCTCGAGGACCACTTCGGCGCGCCGCAGGACATCGAGTGGGCGATCGCGGACGGGGAGTTGTTCCTGCTGCAGTCCCGGCCAGTGACAACGCTGTGAGCCTGGAGAGCAAGGCGCTCGACTGGATCGAGCCGTACTGGAACGCCGAGCACCTCGTCCGCACGCGCGATTGGCTGCTCGAGCTCGAGCCGGATGCGCCCGAGGCGCTGCGCCTGGCTGCACTGACGCACGACATCGAGCGGCACTTCCCGGGCGGGCCGATCCAGGATCTCGCCGTCTGGCCGGAGGACGAGACCGAGTACCGGCGGCTCCACTGCGGAGCGATCCGCGCAGATCGTCGGCGACTGGCTGCGCCACGAGGGCGCCCACGACGAGCTCGTCGGCGAGGTGGAGCGGCTGATCGTCGCGCACGAGAACGGCGGCACCGCGGACGAAGACCTCGTCCAGGCGGCGGACTCGCTCTCCTTCCTGGAGGTGAACGGGAAGGTGCTCGCCGAGTGGTTCACGAGCGGGCGCGCAGGCAAGGCACGGGCGAAGGCGCAGGCGCGCTACATGTACGAGCGCATCAGGATTGAGCGGGCGCGCGAGCTCGCCAAGCCGCTCTACGAGGAGGCGCTGGCCGTTGTCGACCGGGCCTGAGTGGCTCACGCCGACCTCCCTCGAGGAGGCGCTGCGCTTCGAGCCGAGCGCGGGGAGGAGGCGACGGTCGTCGCGGGTGGCACGTTCGTCGGCATCCTCGTCGGTCAGCGCTGCTCGAGCCATCGTCGTTTCTCAGTCTCCAGCGTCTCACCGGCTGGACTTCGTCGACGCGAACGGCGAATTGCTGCGACTGGGCGCGATGACTCGCCACCGGACGGTCGAGCGCTCGGCGGCGGTGCAGCAAGGCTGGCCGGCGCTCGCGGCCACGTTCGCCGTCGTGGCCAGTCCACGCGTCCGGAACCAGGCCACGGTCGGCGGAGTCCTGGCCGACGCCGACTACGCCTCCGATCCGCCGGCGATGCTCGTCGCCATGGGCGCGCGCGTGGTCGCCGGAGCGTCCAGGGGTGAGCGGGAGATCCCGATCGACGAGCTGATCGTCGGCCACTACCAGACGTCGCTCGCGCGCGGACGAGCTGATCACGGAGGTTCGCGTGCCCGGAGGCGAGCATCGTGCGGTCTACCGCAAGTTCCGCTCCCGCTCGCACGAGGATCGACCGTGCGTCGGCGTCGCCGTCTGCCGGAGGCCAGGCAGTCTGCGGGTGGTCGTCGGAGCCGTTGCCGACCGGCCCCAGTTCTTCCCGGAGCTCTGCGAAGCGTCGCGGATCCGGCCGAGCTCGCGCGGGCGTATGCGGACGCGATCGATGACCCGATCTCCGATGTGTCCGGATCGTCTGCGTACCGTCGTCGCGTGGTCGCCGTCGAGGTGCGCCGGGCGCTCGAGGAGCTTGGGTGAGCAGGGAGGGGCGCCGGCTACGCAGTCGACTTCGAGCTTCCGGAGATGCTCCACGCTCGGCTCGTCCGCTCCCTGTACGCGCACGCGCGGATCGTCCGCGTCGGACGCATCTGCGTGCCGGCGGAGCTGCGTCGTGCTCACGCCCGACGACGCGCGCGAGCTGGCTCGTACGGGTGCCAGATCCGCGACCAGACCGTCGTCGCCGTCGACCGCGTGCGCCACGTCGGCGATCCCGTGGCCGCGGTGGCGGCGCCGACGCCGAGGGAAGCCGAGGAGGCGGCCGCGCTCGTCGCCGTCGACTACGAGGAGCTCGAGGCGGTCTTCGATCCCGTCGAGGCGGCTGCCCGGCGCGCCGCTCGTGCACGAGACGCACGCGGTCTCGGAGAGCCGGGCTGCCTATTTCGGGATCCGCCCGATCGAGGGCACCAACGTCTGCCATCGCTTCCGGCTTCGCCACGGGGACGTCGACGCGGGCTTCGCCGAGGCCGACGTGATCGTCGAGGAGACCTTCCGCACGCCGGGGCCCAGCACTGTCACATGGAGCCGCACGCGTGCCTCGCCGTCTGGGAGGGCGGATTCCCTCACGGTCTGGACGGGGACTCAGACGCCGTTCAACGTCAGGGAGGATCTCGCGCGCGTCTTCGAGCTGCGAGCCCGAGCGGATTCGCGTGGTCTGCCCGCCGATGGGCGGCTCGTTCGGCGCCAAGACCTTCGTCCGGCTCGAGGCGGTGGCGGCGGCTCTGGCGCGCAAGGCGGCGCGCCCGGTGAAGCTCGTCCTGCCGCGCGACGAGGCGTGGCTCACGCTCAACCGACATCCCGCGACGATCACGGTCGCGCTCGGCGCGCGAAGCGACGGCACGCTCGTCGCCAAGCGCGTGACCTGCCATGCGGATACGGGCGCCTACGCGGACTCCGGTCCGGGCGTCGCGCAGAAGATGGGCTACGCCGCACCGGGCCCGTACAGGATCCCGAACGTCGCGGTCGACGCGCTCTGCGTGTACACGAACCTGCCGCCGAACGGGGCGTTTCGCGGCTACGGCCAGATGCAGTCGGCCTGGGCGTCCGAGCGGGCGATGGACATGCTCGCCGAGCGTCTCGGCCTCGATCCGCTCGAGCTACGGCTGCGCAACGTGCTCCGGGAGGGCGACGTCTACTGCACCGGCGAGACGATGCACGACGTCCACTTCGCCGAGTGCCTCCAGGCCGCGGCCGACGCGATCGACTGGTCGAGCGACCGGCGCGGCAAGGGCCTCTCGCTGATCCTGAAGGGCATGCAGACGCCGAGCCGCGCGTCGGTGGCGATCGAGGCCGAGACGGCGACACGTTGGTCCTCCGCTGCGCGACGACGGAGATGGGACAGGGGGCGCGGCGGGCGCTCTCGCTGCTGGCGGCGGAGGAGCTCGGACGTCGACGCGGGCCGGATCAGGTTCCCCGATCCCGACACGTCGGTCGTGCCCTACGACACGCGGACGACCTCGAGCCGCTCGACCTACATGATGGGGCGGGCGATCGCGGAGGCGGTTCGCGACCTCCGGGCGGGCGACGGCAAGCGCGGCTTCGCCGAGGTCTCCGACGAGGGCGGGCTCGATCCCGACACCGGCCAGGGGATCGCGTCGGTGCACTGGCACCAGGGCGCGGCGGCGGCGGAGGTGCGCGGTCGACGAGGAGACGGGGAAGGTCGAGGTCGAGCGCCTGCACGCGTCGATCTACGCCGGGCGCGTCGTCAACCGGGCCGGGGCGGAGCTCCAGAACGAGGGCTCGATGATCATGGGCCTCGGCAGCGCGCTCTTCGAGGGCATCGTCTTCAGCCGAGGGCCACGTCGTCAACGCGAACATGTCCGACTACGCGGTGCCGGGTTCGCCGACTTGCCCGCGAGCCTCACCCACGACCTGATCGAGCAGGAGGGCGCCGACGTCCACGGTCTCGGCGAGACGGCGCTGCCGCCGGTACCGGCTGCGGTCGGCAACGCGATCGCGTCGCTCGGCATCCAGCTCACCGATCTGCCGATGAGCCGCGGAGAGCGTGCTCGACGCGGTCGACCGCCTCGCCGGAGCGCAGCGTATGACGCTGTCGCTGCCGGTGAACGGCGAGGCCCACGAGGTCGAGGCTCGGTCGGACGAGTCGCTGCTCCAGGTACTGCGCCGCGAGCTCGGTCTCGGCACCGTCCGCGAGACGTGCGGCATCGGCGTCTGCGGCACGTGCACGGTGCTCGTCGACGGCGAGCCGTTCTCGAGCTGCATCGTGCTCGCGCCGCTCGCCGAAGGCAGCGAAGATCACGACGCAGGAGGGACTGCAGCCGATGACGTCGTGCGACGCGCGTTCGCCGACGCGCACGCGTACCAGTGCGGCTGGTGCACACCGGCATGATGCTGACCGCCAAGCGGCTGCTCGAGGAGAATCCCCGCCCGACGCGGGAAGAGATCGCGCTCGCCATGTCGGGCAATCTCTGCCGTTGCGGCTCGTACTGAAGATCTTCGACGCTGTGCCAGCGCGGCAGCAGAAGCGTGAGCGAGGGGAGGGAGGAACGAGTGGACGAGCTGAGGTCGGTACCGTCTGGACGGTCGCGTGGCGATGGTCGCAGGCGGATCAGGAGGGATCGGGGTGCGACTCTGCGCGGCCTTCGCCGGCGTCGGGGCGAGCGTCGCCATCGTCGGCCGCTCCGAGCAGGGCCTCGAGGCAGCACGGGAGGCAGTGGAGCAGGCGGGAACGCGAGCGCTCGTCCTGGTCGGAGACATGACGGACGAGGCCGAGGCGGCGCGTGTCGTCGCGGAGACCGTCGAGGAGCTGGGGCGTCTCGACATCCTCGTCAACGCCATCGGCGGCGGGATCGTCAAGGTCCTGAGCCCGGCCGAGGACTTCCCGGTCAAGGACTGGGATTGGGTCATGGACCTGAACCTCCGTACGCAGTTCCTCGTCTCCAAGGCGGCCGCAAAGGCGATGATCGATGGCGGCCACGGCGGGCGGATCCTGAACATCTCGTCGGTGCGCGGACAGCTCGGCGTCAAGCTCGGCTTCTCGCCGTACGTGGCCGCCAAGGCTGCGATGAACGGCCTCACCCGCCAGCACGCGACCGAGTGGGCGAAGTACGGGATCACGGTGAACGCGATCGCGCCGACCTTCGTCGCGCACACCGCAGGTCGAGAGCCTGCTCGCCGACGACACGTTCAGGGAGGGCCTTCTCGCGCGTATCCCGCTCGGCCGGATCGCCGATCCCGACGATCTCGTCGGGGCGGTGCTCTTTTTCTGCTCGGACGCCTCGTCGTTCGTCACCGGGCAGGTGCTGACGATGGACGGAGGCTTGACAGCATGCCAGTGACGGGGGTCGTGGCGTGAGGCTCGTGACGTTCGAACGGGCGGGAGCCCGCGCTGTCGGCGCGGTCGACGGCGATCGTCGTCGTCGAGCTCGGCGTTCCCGACATGGTCGCGCTGATCGAGGGCGGGGAGGAGTCGCTCGAGGCAGCCCGGCAAGCGATCTCCAGCGCCAGCGTCGTCCACCCGCTGGCAGAGGTGCGGCTGCTCGCGCCGTTGAAGCCGGTGACGATCCTCAACACCGGTCAGAACTACTGGGACCACCGCGACGAGAAGCCGCCCGTCGATCAGAAGGAGCCCGAGTTCTTCCTCAAGTCCCCGCTCGCGGTGATCGGGCCGGGCGAGTCGATCGTGCTGGACACGGCGGTGACGCGGAAGCTCGACTACGAGGTCGAGCTGGCGGTCGTGATCGGGAAGCCCGCGCGCCACATCCCGGCCGAGCGTGCGCTCGAGCACGTGTTCGGCTACACGGTCGCGAACGACGTGACGGCACGCGACCGGCAGGTGTCGTCCCATCCGTCGGGAGGCTGGCAGTACCACCTCGGCCCGGGCAAGAACTTCGATACGGCGGCGCCGCTCGGTCCCTGGATCGTGACGGCCGACGAAGTCCCCGATCCGCAGCGGCTCGGCCTCCGCACCTTCGTCAACGGCGAGCTACGCCAGAACAACACGACCGAGAACATGATCTGGAACGTCGCCGCGCTCGTCGCGTTCTTCTCGGTCTTCTACACGCTGCAACCCGGCGTCGTCATCGAGACGGGCACGCCGGGAGGCACGGCCTGGGGACGGACCCCGAGATCGGCGGCAAGCCGTACGAGCGAGACGACGTGAAGCGGGCCGGCTATCTGCAGCCAGGAGATGTCGTCAGGGTCGAGATCGACGGCATCGGCGCGCTCGAAAACCCGATCGTCTAGAAATAGCTCGCGGAAAATTGACGGAGTAGCGACGGAGAGCTAGGCTGAAAACATGGCTACGGCATTCGCAGAAGAGGCGGTGCGGATCCACGAGGTCGCTCATCTGTCCGATGCCCAGATCGGTCGGGCGGTCGGGGCGGCGCCGAGCACGGTGCGTGATTGGTTTGCACGTCGGAGCTCCCCGAGCGGCAAGCGAGCCGAGCGTGTCGCCGAGCTGGCTGAGATCGTCGACCGCCTGGCTCGCGTGATGGAACCGGACTACATCCCTGTCTGGCTCTCTAGGCCGATCGAAGCACTCGACGACCAGAAGCCGCTCGAGCTGATTGCTCGGGGCAGGGTGCGCCAGGTCGCGCGGGTCGTCTCTGAGCTCGAGTCGCCCGGCGCTGTCTGAGGCCGAGCCCGCTGGCGCTCGATGTCGTTGCGGTTGACCCCGCCGGCGTGTGGCTGCGTCAGATCCCGCACGGCGCGAATCCGCGCTTTCGGCCGCAGCCGCCCGGCGACAACCGCTGGCAACACGGCGACGTCATCGACGCCCTCTACCTCGCAGACGATGAGAGCACCCTCTGGGCCGAGTGGTATCGGCATCTCGCGGAGCACGGGATACCGCCGACGCAGCAGCTTCCTCGGGACGTCTGGCGCCACCGAGTGCGCGCGTTGGACGTGGCAGATCTCCGCGATCCTCACCGACTCGCGCGTGTCGGGCTCGCGGTGCCAACACCGGGTCGCAGAGGATGGCCCTCGTATCAGGAGGTCGGCGAGACACTCTGGAAGGAGGGGTGGCACGGACTGCTCGCACCGAGCGCAGCACGGGCTGAAGGCCTTGTGCTCTGTCTCTTCGTTGAAGAGAACGTCCTTTCAGCTCAGCCGCTCGCACCGCCCCGCGTCGTGACTGAGCCCCCGGTGCCGCCGACAGGGATGCGCACCTGATCCTCATCCCCGAAACTCGGGTCGGCCTGCGCCCTGATAATCGGGGATATGGCCACACCTGCCGGTGAGCGGCGCGTCGTCTCGGTTCTACTGGCCGACATCGCCAGCTCGACCACGATCGCCGAGCAGCTCGGCGCCGAGCGGTCGAAGTTCCTCTTCGACGAGGTCGTGCGCCTCATCGCCGGCGAGGTCGAGCGCTTCGGCGGCACCGTCGCCCAGCTGACGGGTGACGGGCTCTATGCCCTGTTCGGTGTCCCGAACGCTCACGAGGACGACGCCGAGCGGGCTGTGCGGGCCGCGCTTGGCATGCACGAGGCGCTCGCCGGATACGGGCGCGATGTCAGGGAGGCGTACGGGATCGAGATTGCCGCGCGGATCGGAGTCAACACAGGCCCTGTCGTCCTGCTTGCCGACGAGGCGCCGGCCGAGGAGCGTTACAACGCTCTCGGCGACACCGTCAACGTCGCCGCCCGTCTTCAGCAGCACGCCGGGACTGCCGGTGTCGCCGTCGGCGCGGTGACCGCGCGTCAGGTCGAGGAGGTGTTTGCGCTCGAGCCGCTGGGCGGGTTGGAGCTGAAGGGGAAGGCGGAAACGGTCGAGGCGTTCCGGGTCGCGGGCGAACGCGAAGCGGCTGAGCGTCCACCCTCGCCGCTCGTCGGTCGCCAGGAGGAGCTCGCCGAGCTCGGTGAGGTGCTCGGCGACCTGGTCGAGGGCCGCGGTGCGATCGTCGCGATCACGGGGGAGGCCGGGATCGGCAAGAGCCGGTTGGTCGCCGAGGCCCGCGCAGGTTTCGAGGACAGGGTTCAGTTTCTGTCGGCGCAGGGCGTTTCCTACGCCCAGGACGTGCCCTACTACCCGCTCCGCGACCTCCTGCGCGGGTTTCTCGAGCTCGGTGTCGGCGATCCCGAGGCCCGCGTGCGGCTCGAGCTGAAGACCCGGCTCGCCCCCGTGCTCGGTGAGCGGGCCGACGATCACTACCCGTTCCTCGCCTCCCTGCTCGGCCTCGTTCTGGAGGACGCGGCCCGGGAGCGGATGCAGACGCTCGCCCGCGACTCGGTGCAGCGGCAGACGCACGAGGCGGTGACGGTGCTTCTCGAAGCGCTCTCGCGTCAGCGTCCGCTCTGCCTGGTGCTCGAAGATCTGCACTTCGCCGACGAGCCGACGCTCGAGCTTTGCGAGGAGCTGCTCTCGCTCGCCGAGCAGGAGTCCGTGGCCGTGCTGCTGCTCTACCGGCCCGACCCCGACCTGCGCTCGTGGGACGTCGGCGAGGCCGCCCGTCGGCGCTACCGGCACCGTTTCCGGGAGCTCGTGCTCGAGCCGCTCGACCTCGAGCAGGGGGCGTTGCTCGCGGCCTCGGTCGCAGGCGAGGATCTCCCGGCTGGGTTGGCTGCCGAGCTGGCCGAACGGACGGGCGGGAACCCGCTCTTCCTCGAGGAGGCAGCGCGCGAGGCGGTGGAGCAAGGCAACGGCGCCGTCGTTCCCGCCGCGATCCAGGAGATCCTGCAGGCGCGGCTCGAACGGCTCGCACCGGGCTCGCGCGAGGTTGCAGCAATCGCATCGGTGGTCGGGCGCAGCTTTGCGATGCCGCTGCTCGAAAGTCTCGTGACGCCGGATCGACTGCAACCGGCGCTGTCGGAGCTGCAGCGGCTCGACCTGGTCGTCGAGGAGCGCCGCCGACCGACGCGCGAGTATCGCTTCCGGCACGGGCTCGTCCAGGAGGCAGCCTACGCGACGCTGCTCGACGAGCGCCGCCGTGATCTCCACCGGCTGGTGGGAGAGGCGCTCGAGGAACTCCACGACGAGGAGCTGTCGGAGGCCTTCGGACTGCTCGCCCGTCACTTCGCCGAAGCGGACGCGCCCGAGAAAGCGGCTCGCTACCTGCTCGAGGCGGGCGACGCAGCCCGGGCGGTCTACGCCGACGAGGAGGCGATCGCCCAGTACCGTCGCGCCCTCACGTTCCTCGACCGGCTCGGTGACGCCGGCAGGGCGCGGCAGACGCTGTTCAAGATCGCGCTCTCCCACCACCTGGCCTTCGACTTCGAGGCGGCGAACGAGGTCTGGGCCGACGCCTTCACGCGGCCCGAGCCGCCACCTCGACGCCTCGAGCCGACCGAACGCATCGAGACGACCGTGGTCCGGCTGGCGCTCGCCGCGCCCGGCCACGGGTACCACGTCAGCAACTGGTCCTTCGGCCCCAACCTCTTTCGCGGCCTGTTCCGCTTCGAGCCAGGGGGCGACGTCGTTCCCGACCTCGCCGAGCACGCATCGGTCTCCCCGGACGGCCGCGTCTACCGCTTCCACCTGAGAGAGGGGGCGCGCTGGAGCGACGGCCGGCCGGTCACCGCCGACGATTTCGCCTTCACCTACCGGGCGATGCAGGAGCAGGCCGTGGGCACGGTGAACCTGCTGACCGGCGTCGAGGCCGAGGTCGTGGACGGGCACACGCTCGAGCTTCGGCTGGAGGAGCCGCGTGCGTACACGCCCTACCTGCTTGCACAGATGCCCTTCTTTCCCTGGCCGCGCCACCGCGTCGAAGCTCTCGGCGACGGCTGGCGCGAGCCGGGCGCGCTCGTCGGGAACGGCCCCTTTCTTCTCGCCGAGGTCGCGGACGACCGCGTTCTGCTGGCCGCCAGCCCCGAGTGGGACGGATCGCGGGGCAACGTCGCCGAGGTGGAGGTTGGCTTCCGCGCGCCCCGCGAGGCAGGTGAGGACTGGCGTGCCGGCCGCTACGACTTTCTGCTCGACGGTATGTCCATACGCGGGGACGCACCGCAGACGGTCGAGCTCCTGGTACCGGTGCTCGGCACTTCGTACCTCGCGTTCGCCGGGCGCAAGCCGTTCGACGACGAGCGGGTGCGTCGAGCGCTCGCGCACGGGCTCGATCGCGCCCGCCTCACACAGGACACTCCCTACCGGCCCGCGCTGGGGGGCATGATCCCTCCGGCCCTGCCCGGCCACTCGCACGACCTGGCGCTCCCGTTCGACGTCGACCGCGCCCGGGCGCTGCTCGCCGACGCCGGCTATCCGGACGGTCGCGGGCTCCCCGAGCTGCTGCTGTTGCACGCCGACACGGGCTTCGGCGAGGGCTTCCGCCGCGAACGTGAGGCGAGGTGGCAGCCGCAGTGGCGCCAACTCGGTGTCCGGCTTCGTCAGGACTGGCACGAGTGGGCGGGCTCGAGCGATTTCAGCCGCTTCGCCGAAGCCGATCTCTTCGAATGGGGGTGGAACGCGGACTATCCCGACCCGGACGGCGTTCTGGGCACGCTGCTGGAGACACTCCCGATCAGCCGCGACGCCGAGACCGAGCGTCTCATCACACGGGCCCGCTCACTCCGCTCCAGTGACGAGCGCCTCGGGCTCTACCGCCAGGCCGACCGGCGGCTCGTCGCAGAGCAAGTATGGCTGGCGCCGACGTTCTACGACTTCGTGTCTCTCGTTCATCGCCCGTGGCTCGAGGGCTTCTGGACCAGCCCGGTTACGGTCTCGCCGCTGAGCGACATCGTCGTCACTCCACGCGGACACCGACCTTGATTTAGGAGCGCGACGCGTCGCCTCACAGCTTCCGCGCGGCTCGGTGGCCCTCGTACACCGCCTCGTATGTCCCGCGCGGGGCGATCGCGTCGCCGATCGTCTCGACCGACAGGCCGCGTTCCGAGACGACGGCATGGAGCGCGTTCTCCGACTGGCGGGCGGTCGCCATCACGATCCAGTCGGCGTGGACCACCCGCTCCGCCTCGTCGTTGTGCACGTTGTAGAGCGTCACGCTCTCGCCGTCGATCCGGCGCACGAAGTGGTCGGCGACGATCTCGACGCCCGACCTGTAGAGCTTGGGCAGGATCCAGTCGAGATAGACGTCGAGGATCGTGTCCATGCCGATCATCGGCCAGCGGGTGACGAGCTTGACCGACGCCCCGCTGTCCGCAATCGCCACCGCCGTGAGTGGAGCGACGACATCACAGAGGTCGTCGAGGACGAGCACGTCGCCGGCGGGTCGAGCTGTCCCGGTCGCCACCTCGTCCCACCCGACACAGTTGCCGGTCTCGTATCCCGGGAGCGGCTCTGCCGTCCAGCCCTGGAAACCGTCGCGGCGCACCTTTGCGCCCGTTGCGACCACGACGTGATCCGGCCCCTCGGCGGCGAGAACGTCGTCGATCGACCGCTCGTCGACGGGGGAAGACAGACGCACGTCGGCACCGTTCTTCCGTGCCTGGTCGGCCAGCCAGGTCGCGATCAGCCCGTACTCCGAGCGACTCGGGAGCAGGGACTGGAGCCGGACGTGTCCGCCGGGCTCCGCTTCCTTCTCGAACAGCACGACCTCGTGCCCGCGCGCGGCGGCGATTCTCGCGTACTCGAGACCTGACGGACCGCCGCCGAGGACGAGCACCTTCTTCGTCTGCGACGCGCGCTCGGGCGTGGCGGCCCAGACTCCCTCGCGTCCGAGCACCGGGTTGTAGACGCACTGGACACGTCCGCCGCGGCTGACGCTCTTCCAGCAGAAGTTGGCCGCCACGCAGCGCCGGATGTCCTCCTCACGGCCCTCCTCGGCCTTCACCGCCCACTCCGGATCGGTGAAGAGTTGACGGGCGAGGCAGATCGCGTCGCCGTCGCCGGCGGCCAGCAGCGACTCGGCGACGTCGGGTGTCGTGATCCGGCCGACGAGCAGCACGGGCTTCGACGATACGTCGCGGATCGCACGCGCGTAGCCCTTCTCCCATCCCGGCTCGAACTCCATCGGCGTGTGGATGAAGGCGTGGTGGACGCCGGCCGAGACGTTGACGTAGTCGACGTCGCAACGCTTCTCGAGGTCGGGAACGATCTGCTTCACGTCCTCGAGCTCGAGGTCGCCCGGCCAGAACGACGTCGAGTTGATCCGGTAGCCGAGGAAGGGGCCGTCGCCGATCGCGGCGCGCATCCGGGCCATCGCCTCGACCGGAAAGCGGAGCCGGTTCTCGTACGATCCGCCCCACTGGTCGGTGCGCTTGTTGTAGAGCGGCGAGAGAAACTGCCACGGCAGGTATCCGTGGCTGAGGTGGAACTCGACACCGTCCAGCCCTGCCTCGATCGCCCGCCCGGCCGCTGTCCCGTAGGCAGCGAGGATCTCCTCGATCTCGGCTTCGGTCATCTCCTTCGGCGTCGAGGCGCCGGGGAACTCGCCGAGCGGGACCTGGCTCGGCGAGAGGGTGTGCCAGGTGGCGTCCAGGTCAAAGGTCGACTCCTGCTTGAAGGTCGGGAAGCCGCGGACGCCGGCATGCCAGAGCTGGATCGCGAGTTTGCAGCCGTGTGCGTGGACGGCGTCTGCGATCCGTGAGAGCGGCTCGATGTTCCGGTCGTCCCAGAGCTGGGGCATCATGAGCGGCGCCATCAGCGAGCTTTCATGGACGTGGGTCGCGCCGATGATGATCAGGCCGACGCCGCCTTTCGCTCGCTCGGCGTAATAGGCGGTTGCCTGGTCGGTGAAGAGGCCGTTCCACGGGTCGGAGACCCAGCTCGGGCACGTGGGCGGAAAGACGACCCTGTTCTTGATCGGGGTCGTCCGGATCTGCCACTCGGAAAAGAGATTCGGGTACGTGGTCATCGTTTGCCTCCCCACACCTCGTCGAATGCGGCCAGAACAGCGTCAGCGAACGGCGGATCGTTGATATTCGCATCGATCTCTCGCAGCGGGATGTCGCTTCTCAGATTCACGCGGATAGCGTCGAAGAGCGCCGAGTCGGCCTCTTCGTCCTCGTAAGGCCCGCCGGGCGCGTCGATCGCAGACAGGCCCCGAAGCGGGAGGAGGACGATCGCAGGGCCGATCGTCCGGTTCACCTTGGCCGCGAGTATCTCTCCCAGCTGACGGCTCTCCTCGACAGTCGTGCGTGTGTTCGAGACGGTCGCGTTGTGAACGTGGATCTTCCGTTCCGTCCGGAATCGCTCGGGAATCGTCTCGACCGGGCCCCAGTTGACGAGCTCGAGCGCACCGGGGACGACGACCTGCGGGAATGCCGAGCCGCCCGGCCGCTTCGAGGCGGTCCGGCCCTGCTGACATGTTGCCGCCCAGCAAGCTCGTCGGTCAGCTCGCTCGTCGTCAGGTCGACGACGGCATCGATGTGACCGTCGTCGATCAGCTCCTCCATCGAGCGGCCGCCGGCTCCGGTGGCGTGGAAGACGGCCGTCTCGAAGCCGCGCTCGCTCGAGCCCGGCCTGGACGCGGAGCACGCACGGAGTGGTCACGCCGAACATCGTGATCGCGACGAGCGGCACCTGCGCAGGCTCCGGGTCCCGGTCTTGCTCGCGCTCGTCGCCATGCCCGCCGCGGCCGCGGCCGCGTTACCGAGCACGAGCCGCGAGATGCGGTTGAGGCCGGCGATGTCCGTCACCGAGTACATCAGGCAGATGTCGCGTGTGCCGATGTAGGGGCGGACGTCGCCAGAGGCCACCGTCGACACCATCACCTTGGGCACGCCAACGGGGAGCATTCGCATGGCGGCGGTGACCACGTTCGTGCCCGGACGAGCCGCCAAGCCCAATGATCGCGTCGAGCCGCCCTCGGCATGCAGGCTGCTGGACGACCGCTCCAGGCCGCGGCGCATGACGTCGAGCGCCGCGGCCCGCGCTCCCTCCGCCTCGCCGCCGGTACGAAGGTCCTCGAGGTGCGTACCGCCGAGCTCGGCGACCTCGCTGGCCGAGACGTCGGGCTCGAGTCGGCGGCTTCGCCTGCGGGCTCGAGAACGCCGATGTCGACGACGAACGGCGTCGGCACCAGCGGCGCGGATCGCGGTCGGCTACGAACTCGACCTCACGGCTCTTCGTGTCGAGCGTGCCGACGACGACGACCGTGGCCATGGCTACCCGGCCCGATCTCCACCCGAGAGCGGCAAGGACTTGAACGCGCGCACGACCTCGTCGACTGCCCGCTCGACCGGCAGCCGCTCGATCGACGAGGCGCCGAGGTAGCCGTGGACGTTCGTCCGTTCGAAGACGACGCGCACGCTGTCCGGGTCCTCGAACGGACCGCCGTGGGCGACGACGAGCACATCCGGTCGTGCGACCGACGGCCGCATCGATCATGCGCTGAATCGCGGCACAGGCCTCTTCCAGCGCGAGCGTCTCCTCGGCGCCGATCAGGCCGCCGCTCGTGAGGCCGACGTGCGCGCCGACGATGTCGGCGCCGGCCTCGGCCATCGCTGCCGCCTCGTCGGGCGAGAACGCGTAGGCGACGGTGAAGACGTCGCGGGCGCGGCACGCGGCGATCAGGTCGACCTCGCGGGGGTAGCCGAGGCCGGTCGCGTCGATGTGTCGTCGGAAGGCGCCGTCGTAGAGACCGGCCGTCGGGACGTTGGTGATCCCGGAGAAGCCGATGCTCAGGTACTCGCTCGATCAGCTGCTCGACGTCGCGGTAGGGATCGGCCGCTCCGATCCCACCGATCGACGGGCGTGTCGCTCGACGACGGGCAGGATCTTACGTGCCGAGCTCGAGCGTGATCGCGTTGGCGTCGCCGTAGGCGAGGTAGCCGGCGAGCGAGCCGTGCCCGTCCATCCGGAACGGGACCGGTGTTGTAGGCCATGAGGATGTCGATGCCCGCGCGGTCGGCGGCCTTCGCGACGAGGCCGATCCCGGCCCCGCCCATGACGATCGGCTCCCCTCGATCGCGCACCGCTGCCAGCCGCGCGAGGATCTCGGAGCGCTCCAGCCGTCTCACGCTCGCGAGATTAACGCGATGCGAGAGAATGCGACGACAGTGTCCGCTCGCTCACTTCTCGGCGCTGCGCTCGCTGTCGGCGCGTTCTTCCTCATCGCCGGGTGTGGCGGCTCCTCCAAGGGACGCAACGATCTCGCCTTTGTCAGCAACCGCGACGGCGCGTTCCAGCTCTACGTGATGGACGCGGACGGAGGCCACCAACACAGGTTGACGCCCGACAAGGGTGCGCCCGCGCCACGCTCGCAGCTCTACTACCAGATCGACCCGGCCTGGTCTCCGAGCGGCCGCCAGGTTGCGTTCTCGAGCCTGCGGGACGGTCCCTCCCACATCTTCGTCGTCGACGCCGAGGGGATGAAGACCAGACGGCTCACGTCGGGCGACGAGAGCGACAGCCATCCGACGTGGTCACCGGACGGCACGCGGATTGCCTTTGCGCGCGGTGCGCCGGGAGTAGTGGAGATCATGAACGCCGACGGAACCGGTGCTCATCGGATCACGGCAGGGGCGGGCGCAGAGGCCGACCCTTCCTGGTCGCCCGACGGCCGCTGGATCGCGTACGCGCGCAAGACGCCCGGCACGTCGATCCAGGAGCTCTGGCTTGTACATCCGGACGGCTCGGGGCGACACCAACTCACGTCTCTCAAGACTCGAAGCGGATCACCCACGTGGTCGTCGGGCAGCAACCGGCTCGCGTTCGACGGCGACGTAGGTGGTACGAGACCGGGGATCTTCTTGATCGGCGCCGACGGCAAGGGCTTGCAGCTCCTGACCGTCCCGATCGGCGAGGACGACACCGAGCCGGCCTGGTCTCCCAACGGGGAGGCGATCGCGTTCACTCGCGGCAGCTCGATCGTCCTCGTCAGCGGAGGGCAGGAGAAGGTGCTGACCAACCCGGAGATCCTGGTGACCCACGGGCGCACCACCGACTCGAGCGCGGCCTGGAACCCGCGACCGAACCCCGGATAGGATCGGAGTCGATGCCCACCGTCGTCCTGACCGAGAAAGCGTGAGCAACGGAGTCTTCAAGCCCGCCGGCGAGATCGACCGGCAGAGCTTCGACTGGGGTGTCTTCGCCGCGGTCAGCTCGCCGGCGGACGGGGCCGAGCGGATCGCGGCGGTCGAGGCGACGTTCCTGCCCGGCAAGTGCCACAGCTTTCATCGGCACCCGAACCAGGAGGAGGTGATCTACGTCGTCGAGGGCGAGCTCGAGCAATGGCTCGACCGCGAGCACCGCATGCTCGGACCCGGTGACGCCGTGATCATCCCGGCGGCGGCGGTCCACGCGTCCTTCAACGTGAGCGACCGGCCCGCCAGGATCATCGCGATCCTTTCTCCGTGCGTCGGCGAGGTGGGGTACGAGGTCGAGGAGCTCGCGGACGAGGAGCCCTGGGCGTCGCTTCGAAGCTGACGATGAAGGCAGTTCGCGTACACACAGGCGGAGAGCTCCGCTACGAGGAGGCCCCGGACCCTGTCGCCGGTCCCGGAGAGGTCGTCGTCGAGCTTCGTGCCGCGGCGCTCAATCGTCGGGACATGCTCGTTCGCAGTCCTCCCGGGCCTGCCTACGATTTTCGGAAGCCGTTCGTCGCGGGTCACGACGGGGCCGGTGTTCATCAGGGGACAGGCGAGGAGGTCGTCATCTATCCGACGATCGGTTGGGGCGATCGCGACGACGTCCCTGCATCTGCAAGCTTCATCGGAGGACCGCACGACGGCACGTTCGCCGAGCTGATCAAGGTCCCGGCGGAGAACGTCTTTCCCAAGCCTCCGCGGCTGTCATGGGCAGAGGCGGCGGCTCTCCCGGTGGCCGGAATGACCGCCTACCGCGCGCTCCATCCGGTTGGTGGCCTCACCGCCGGGGAGACCGTGCTGGTGCTCGGGGCGGGTAGCGGCGTCTCGACGTTCGCGGTGGCGCTGGCCGCCCAGGCCGGTGCGCGCGTCCTCGTCACGTCGTCGAGCAAGGACAAGATCGAGCGCTCGCGCGAGCTCGGAGCCGAGGATGGTGTGCTCTACAGCGAGGGCGACTGGTCGGCCGCGGTACGGGAGCTCGCCCCGGATGGCGTCGACCTCGTCGTCGACTCGGTCGGCACGACGTGGCCGGATTCTCTCCGGACGCTGCGGAAGGGTGGGCGGCTCGTCGTCTTCGGCGGCACCGGCGGCCCGATGGTCGAGCTCGATGTGCGCTACCTGTACCTCAACCTTCTTTCGATCCTGGGCACCACCGGCGCGTCGCCGCGTCAGTTCGGCGAGTTCCTGGAGGTCGTGCAACGAGGCTCGTGGGCACCGGTCGTGGACAGCGTCCGTCCGCTCGCAGAGGCAGAGGCGGCGTACGAGCAGCTGACCGGCGACCACTACGGCAAGCTCGTGCTGTCGATCTAGGCTCTGCGACCACCGGCGTCCAGGCGATCGGGTTGGACGCTGACGATCGAGAACGTCAGCGCGGACGGTAAGAGCATCCATTGCTTCCGGTACCTCGCCTTCACGACCGTGACGATCACCAATGTGACCGATCCGGCAGGATGGACGAACCTGGGTGGCGGCAGGCTCTCCTTCGGTTTCAGGCAGGACAAACCTGGCATCGCTCCTGGGCAGAAGCTCTCGGTTGTGTTTACCACGAGCGCTCCCTTCGACCAGGGCGGCACGCTGTACTACTCGTCGGACTGCGTCGAGGATCTCTCAACCACTATTCCGCCGCCGACGCCGCCCCCGGTGACACCACCTCCGCCGCCGCCCCCACCGCCTCCGGTGACGCCGCCCTCACCGCCGCCCCCACCTCCGCCGCCCCCACCTCCGCCGAAGCCGGGCAAGTGCCTGTCCCTGACCATCAAGCTCGACCCGACGCTCCTCAACAAGAAGCTGCGGCCGGACAAGCACGACTTCGGCGTCGGGATCACCTGGTACGTGACGTGCACCAAGGGCAAGGGTGGCTGTTTCGGGCTGCTCCAGTTCCAGCCCCCGAAGGTGTTCGTCGGCACGGTGCCGGAGCAGCACAACGGGCTCAAGCTCAACCTCAAGAAACTCACCTTCGCTTGTGTGGCTCCGTGCGGGAAATCCAAGACAGGTCATCTTGATCTCGAAGCGGCCCTTGCTTACGATGGCGAGGAACGTGTCCATGGGGCGGATGGTACGCAGTCGCTGCCGTCAGGAACGAACGCCACGGGAGCTCGGTGCGCCTCGCCAGGTCAACGTGAGTTGTCCGAATTGTTGTGGCGTGATGGGGGAAAGACAGGTGATGTGACTCGTTCGGGTGACTGGTTGTCGACTGGTCTGAATCCCCCGGTCGAGGGATTTCCGGAACGGCCCTTGACCCGCACGGTGGGACTGGGAGTCGAGCATCGTTGGAGCGTTGGACAAGGGAGGATTGGTGTCAGCAGGAGAGATCAGCGGCGACTGGCGGCGTCTGGGTTCACTCCTCCGCGAGCAGGGCATGGTCAAGCAGGAGGAGGTCGAGGAGGCTCTCGCTCATCAGGAGCGCTTGGGAGGAAGGCTGGGCGAGATCTTGCTTGGATGGGGCTTTGTCTCCAGGCCGTTGCTGACGCGGGTGCTGGCCGAGCAGCGCGGCGTCTGCCTTGAGGAGGAGACCGGATTCGGCACCGGGTTGCGAGCGGAGATCGAGCGCCGCCATCGCGACTATTCCCGCCTGAGGCTTGGCATGGCAGCCATGCCTGCGGTTGCCACTCCCGTGGGCGGGCCGCAGGATGTCTGAAGGCTGCACGACACCGAACGAGAATCAAACGCTGCCGGCGGCAACCGCGGGTCGAGCCCTCGCTTTCCAGGTAAGGCCGGTTCCGTTCGAGATCGCCGCCGCCCGATGCCGGTTGTCGGCCGCCACCGCGCAGCTCATCCTCAAAGAGGTCAATCGACTGCCGAGGACGTCGTATCAATGCGCTGGAGAGACTGGAACGCGGATCGACCGGGCGCTCAGAGATGGCTCAAACGTCTACTTCACGGACGAGCAGGCTCGAACGCTGCTCGTGGTCATCGAGCGGATCCGCTTGCGCTCCGGCCGTTTGCCCGCCGAGCTGTGCCCACTGCGAGAAGCACTGCTCAGCGCACCAGCCACGGCCGTCTAGGACTGCCCTACACGTAGCGGAGCTTCCAAAGCCGTGAGCGGCAGCCACGAGAAGAGGAAGACTCGCTTTACCCTTCTGCGGGATGGCGTCAACGGTTGGCTCCCTCTCCGAGCGAGCTTACGCCGCCAGCCATAACGACCGATGGTCAAACCATGATCCTCGCGCTGCTCACGACCATCGCTGTGATCGCCGTTTGTTTCTGGTGGATGATCATCACCAACTGGCACGGCTGAGCCAACGGCGGGTGGTAAGGGCTCGTCGCAAGTTCTCAAGCCCCGGTGAGCAGGTGTCGATCTTCCGTGTATGAGCTTGGAGCTCGCACCCTTTGCTCCCGAGGTTTCACGGAGCTTTGACCCGGCCCCGTCGCAGCCGATCGCCCAGGCTGCGCGTGCCTTCGGCGACGACTATCCGCCGCTCGACAGTCAGTGGGGGATCCGCGTGGCCGGGCTTCTCCTGGTCGCCGCGACGCTTCTCTACGTCCCCTGGTTGATGACGTCACTCAATACGGGATTGCCCTGGCTTTCGTGGCCGTTCGCGTTGGCGAACCTGTTTACGATGGTGACCGGTCTGCTGACCGTGTTCAACGGCTGGTCCCGACGGGTGCCCGAGCGGCGTCCTCTACCGAAGGGTGTGGAGCCAACCGTCGCGGTTATCGTGCCGACGTGCGGTGAGCCGGTGCCGATGGTGCTGCGGACGATCGTCTCCGTCTTCGAGCAGGATTGGCCTGCGGATCGTCTCGTTGTCGTCGTCAGCGACGATGGCCACGACCCTCGACTCGAGGCCGCACTCGAGCAGACTGCCGGTTCTCTATCACTCGCCGCCGCCGCGATTCGCACCTGGTCGCGACGGCGCTGCCAAGGCCGGCAACCTCAATTCGGCGCTCGCGATGATCGACCGGGAGTATCCGGAGATCCGCTATGTCGAGACCCGTGATGCCGACGACGAGTCGGGGTCGACCGGCTTTCTGCGACAGGTGATCGGTCAGCTCGAGGCCGACGACCGCCTCGCGTTCGTGCAGACGATCAAGGAGGCGCAGGTCAGTCCGGGCGATCCGTTCAACAACCGCGAGTCGATCTTCTATCGCGGCCAGATGCTGGCGCGAAATGCCGCAAACGCCGTCTTCCCGTGCGGTTCCGGCGTCGTCTGG
Organism: uncultured Actinomycetes bacterium; assembly: GCA_963736045.1. Lineage (GTDB taxonomy): Bacteria > Actinomycetota > Thermoleophilia > Gaiellales > Gaiellaceae > PALSA-612. The sequence goes on from CAVTNK010000003.1 coordinate 172,472, forward strand.
CGACGGAGCGCGCTGCGCGAGATCGGCGAGTTCCCGACCTGGAATCTCGTCGAAGACCTGCAATCGGGGGTCGAGGCGCTGCGTCGGGGCTGGCGCGGGCTCTACCTGCCGATCGTCGGCGCGGTTCCCCAGCACTCGCCCGAAGACGTACCGAGCTTCTACAAGCAGCGCGGGACCTGGGCCGTCGACACGGTGCGATTGATTGTCTGGGGCAACTTGCGGGGTTTGAACCTGCGCCAGCGGGCCCAGTTCATCGAGCTGCTTCTCTTCTACCTCAGCAGCTTCACGGTGTTCGTCTATGTCCCTGCGATCGCGTGCTCGTTGCTCGGCTGGGTTCCTTTCGAGAGCAGCCCGTCCGGCTTTCTCATCCACCTGCTCCCGCTTGTTCTCGCGACCGAGATCTGGCTGCTCGTCCTGAACCGCCCCTACAACGACCGACGTCGTAGACAACGCAACCGGTATCGAGCGCTCTGGCAAACGCGAACGATGTGGGCGGGACTGGCGCCCGTCTTCGCCAAGGCAAGCATCCAGGCCATCGTCAGCGGGCCGAACCGAAAGCCGGTCTATCAAGTGACGCGAAAACATGACGACCGGCGCTGGCACTGGCGTCAGACGCTTCCGCAGACGACGATCGTGCTCGTAGTCGTCGTGGTCGCGATCTACGGGTTGCGATTCGGAATGCTCCCGGACCCGATCCTGCTCATCGGCAGCGTCTACTGGGGCGGTCTCAACATCCTTCTCCTCAGCAACTTCGTCACGCGAAGCTGGTACGGCTTGACCTCTCCACGAAGCCTGTTCAGACGCCTCGACCCGGTGCGTCCCTGATCTCGGGTCGCCGAGTCTAGCCCTCCGCAAGCCGGGGATCTATCGACGCGTGGCGATCGCGGCAGCGACCCGTCGCCCCGACCTGACCGCGCCCTCCATCGTCCCGCAGTAGGCATCGGTGTGCTCACCAGCCAGGTACACCCGACCGATCGGACGTCTGAGCGCTCGCCAGAACCGTGTCACCTGACCGAGTCCGAAAGCGGCGTACGTGCCCCCGCTCGGAAGCTCGTTCTGCCAGGCGACGCTCGATCCGCGGTCGACGAGGGCGCGCGTGCCCGGATACACGTCGTCGAGCTCGTCGGCCGCCAGAAGGATGCGAACGCCGTCCGATCGCCGGCCGACGAGGATCGCCCCGGTGCCTGCGGCCGTGGTCGTGAGGATGCCCGGCTTCCCCTTCTGCCCGTCCGTCGCGTCACGTGCCGACTGGAAGGTGAGGTCCGTCACCACCGACCCGTCGAGGTGCTCCGGCAGCCAGAAACGGTCTTCGTACTGGAGCATCGTTCTCGTTCCGTTCCCGTAGCGAAGGGTCTCGACTGCATTGAGGACGACGTGCGGGAGGTCCGGCACGAACTCGATCAGGTTCCGGACGGCCGGGAGCGGAGCAGTGACGATGCAGAAGTCGGCCTCGAAGGTCGAGCCTTCGGTGGACACGCTCACCTTCCGCTCGTGCTGCTCGATCTTGCGTACCACCGACTCGAGTCGCAGATCGTGCATTCGCGCCGAGAACGCCTGCGGCATCCGATCGCTGCCACCCTCGATCCGGTAGGCGTGGAGATCCGTGAGGGTGAGTCCGGCGTCTCGCTTCGCATGCTGGCAGAGGAAGAGGAGCGAGATGTTGTGCGGCTCGACCGTGAAGCGCTCTCTCAGGTCGTGCTCGATCAGGAAGCGTGGAAGCGGATCGAGGCCGAGCTGGTCGAGAAGCCAGGCTGCTGAACGGAAGTCGAGCCGGGCGCCGTGCTCGACCGGGTCGTACGCGTCGACCGGCTTCGCGAGCTCCGCGACCCGCTGCTGGTAACGCCCGATCTGTTTCCGGACGAACGGATCGAGCACGACCGCGTCGCGGCGGCGTGTCTCGTTCACGTAGACGAGGCCGCCAAGACGGGCTCCAGGCCCCCTCCGGGTGTCGGCCAGCGACAGGCCGAGTTGCTCGGCATACGAGCGCATCCATCGGTGTGAGGTGGCGATGAACTCGCCGCCACCCTCGGCGTGCTGGTGTGCTCCGAACGGCTTGCGCACGGTGTAGACCCGGCCCCCCGGGCGGTTCCGGGCCTCGAGCACGGTCACCTTCCAACCCGCTCGCTGGAGCTCGTACGCGCAGGTGAGTCCCGCGAGGCCTGCGCCCACGACGACGACCGAGCCGCGGGGCGGGCTCGCGGCCCGAGCCGGGGCCGCCCGCAACGACACGGCGGCGGCCGTCGCCGCGGCGAGGAACTCCCGCCGGTTCAAGGGAGCAGGTCGTAGGCGAGCAGGGTGAGGAACTCGGAGAGTGCATCGTCCGTGAGAACCGGCTCCGAGTCCGCCAGGGCAGGGCCGACAATCTGGACGGCGGCCATTGTGCGAGCATCCTAGTGCGTGGCTTCTGGCCCTCGGATCGCCGATGCTCATGTCGACCTGCTGCTCGAGGTCGCCTGGCGGCGCGGGCGTGGCGAGGACAATCCCTTCGCCGCGCATTGGCTGCCGAAGCTCGAAGCCGGTGGAGTCGAGCTCCAGGTCTGCCCGATCTACGTCGAGGCCGAAGTCGTGCCCGACGGGGCTCTACGGCGCGCCCTCGAGCTGGCCGACGCCTTCCGCGAGGCCGTGCGGGAGAACAGCGACCGCGTCGTCTGGGTGAGATCATCGGACGATCTGGACGTGGCCGAGCGCAGTGCGCGGATCGGCCTTGTGCTCTCGCTCGAGGGATGCGAGGCGCTCGGCTCGAGCCCCGAGCTCGTGGGGACGTTCTGGGAGCTCGGCGTGCGCATGTTCGGGCTCACGTGGGCGCGGCGGAACGCCTTCGGGGACGGCTCCGGCGAGCCGAATCCCGGCGGCCTCTCGCGGCTCGGCGTGGAGCTGGTCGATCGCCTCGTCGGTCTGGGCACGATCGTCGACCTCGCACATGCCTCCGAGCCGACGTTCTTCGACGTGCTCGAACGCGTCGATCCCCTGACGCCCGTGCTCGTCAGTCACGCCTGCTGTCGAGCGGTGCGCGAGACGCCCCGGAACATCTCCGACGACCAGCTGAGAGCAGTCGCCGAGCGGGACGGCCTGATCGGTCTCATGGCGCTTCCTCCGTGATCGACCCGGACCGGCCCGACCTCGACCGGTTCCTCGACCACGTGGAGCATGCGGTGTCGATCGCTGGGCCGGAGCACGTCTCGTTCGGGGCTGACTTCATGAGCCAGCTCGTCAGGTCGGGCGCCGTTGTCCCGACGCCGCGCGATCTCGCCACGCTTCCGCCCGGCCTCGAGGCGGGCACGCCCGTCACCGGCTTCGAGGGGCCGCAGGACTATCCGGCGGTCGCGGTCGGACTGGCGAGGCGAGGCTTCGACGTAGCTGTCGCCTCCGCGCTCCTGCACGGCAACCTCCTGCGGTTCCTGCGGCGGGCCCTGCCGGATCCAGCCGCGTCCGCCTGCCTCGGTGCGCGTCCGCGACCCGAGCTTCGCTGATCGGCATCGGGAGCGATCAGGCGCTGTCAGGTCGAGACAGCGAGGCCCGGCTCCGCGCGGAGCGCGACGAGTGAAGCATTGCTCATCAACGTCTTCTACAGCGATGAAGACCAGGCCTTCGTCGCCGAAATCCCGGCCCGCCGTCGACACGAAGTAGCGCCGAACCTCAGGCGCGAAGCTCGATGGGCGAGCGCCGCCTCAGCCGTCGGCCTCCGAGATGTCGGCAAGAGCGGTTGCGATCTGGGGCGCCAGAGCAACGATGAGGTCGTCGTCGCTGACGAGCGGGATCTCCTCTGCCTCGGCGAGGGCGACGTAGGCTGCGTCGTAGGCTGTCAGACCGCGGGCTGTCCACTGCGCCACGCGGGCGAGGTCAGGCTCCCTCAGCGTGAAGCCGACGTCGTCGAGCGCGGCTGCGAGGGCGACGAGCGCTTCCTCGCCCCAGCGCCAGCGGCGACCGGCGACGTTCACCACCTCCAGCCGCAGGAGCGGCGGCGCGAGGACGACAAGCTCTCCGGCCTCGAAGGCGGAGCGAAGCGAGCGGGCGGCGGCGAGATTACGCTCGCTTTCAGCTCGGAACCACTTCAGGACGACCGATGCGTCGAGGACGGCCTCGTTCACCGAGCGTCGCGCTCGGCCCGGATCGCTGCGGTCGAGTCGCCGGCGGGGCTGCCGGCGAAGAGCTCGTCGAGTTGGGCGAGCGCTCGCCGAGATGCGGGCGATGTGCCGGGCCCGGAACGGGCCGCGTCGCGTTCCGCGAGCTCAGCCAGGTACGCGCTGCGTGAGAGACCGCGCGACCGGGCGATCCGGTCGATCTGGCGCAGCAATGTGTCGTTGAGCGAGACGAGAACCTTTGCCACGCGGTCAGGATATCCGGTATATCCCAATCGTCAAGGCGAGCTGGCCTCGCTCGTACGCAGGGTCCGTAGCGCCCGCCGGTGCTATGCGGCCAGCAGTGGAACGCCGTAGAGGCCGAAGTACGGGTCGCGGGTCACGATCGTCAAGCCCTCCAGCTCGGCCTGTGCGATCAGCATCCGATCGAACGGGTCAGCGTGGTGGCGCGGCAGCGCGCCGGCCCGAACAGCATGCGACACCGTGATCGGAAGTTCGGCCAGGTTGTTCTGCGCGAGGGCGGCGGCGAGATCCTCAGGCGCTCTGAGCTTCCCGACTGCTTCCTTGATCGCGATCTCCCAGGCGGTCGCCGCGCTGACCGCGACCCACGAGTCGGGATCGTTGATCGTGGCACGCGTTCGGGAATCGAGCGTCGGATCGTCCTGCAGCCACCAGAGCAGGGCATGCGTATCGAGCAGGAGCTTCACTCGCCCTCGAACAGGCGAGTGATCTCCTCGTTCACCTCGTCGAATCCGGGCAGGATCTCGACCCGGCCCTTCCAGGCGCCCGGTCTGCGGGGTTGCTTCGGCTTCTCGTACGCGACGAGCTTCGCCACAGGCGTTCCCGCCTTGCTGATCACGATCTCCTCGCCGGCGGACGCCCGCGCGACGAGCTTCGAGAAATGCGTCTTCGCCTCGTGGATGTTGACTTGCGCAGCCATGACTTACTGGACTTAGTCTAGCTTAGTCACGATTCTAGCTGCTGCGAGCAGGTCTCAGGCATCACTCTCGCACCGCCACCCAGACGCGGCCGTAGCCGACGGCGACCGATCCGGGGCTGTGACCGATATGGATCGTCGCGACGATTCTGTTCGTCTCCGGGTCGATCCGAGAGACGGTGCCGTCGAGCGTTGCGACCCAGACGACCCATTGGTCGGCGGCGATGCCGCGGCTGTAGACCACGAACAGGGACGTGCTCGCAGCGTCCGCAGCTGGCGTTGATTCGCAGACCGCGTTGCCGAGCGGACGGTCCCCAGAGCGACCCGCTCCCAAGCGATGCTGTCCAGCGCGGTAGGCGTCCAGTTAGAGGGCAGAGGAAGGGGATGCGGTGCACGACGGCATCGGGTCCGGGATTGACGGCGAAGCACCGTTCCGTCGCCGGGACGCGACCCAGACACGCCGTACCGATCGCGATGTTGCTCAGGAAGTCGCCGGACGGGACAGTTGTAGACGGCATTCAGGTACACGTCCTTGATCCTTGCGACGACGCGCCGCTCGTTGGATCGATGCGGACGAGTTCGTTGACCGGGGTTCGAGCCGATCCATACCGATCCGAATCCGATTGCGACCGATCAGGTTCGCCGTTGCCGTTTCCCGCGGGACAGCCGATGTCTTTCGAAAGACGTTTCCGCGCTGGGGTGGAGACGCAGGATCGGCCGTCCGGCGCGCCCGTAAGCGGGGTCGATCGGCGCGACGGTGCCGGCGATCGGGTTCGCCGCCCAGACCCTGCCGAAGCCCCGGCGTAATCGCCGCGACCGAGCTGCGAAGGCAGCGTGCGGACCCCGTGGGTTTTCGGGTCGATGTGGGACACGTTTCCGTCATCTCGGTTTGCCGTCCACACCCCGCCGGCGCCGACGACGACCTCGGTACCGTGCCGACAGGAGGTCGCCGACGACCCTGTTCGTCTTCGGGTCGATGACGGCGACCGAGTTGGCGGCGACCGCGACCGGCCTCGGCTTGCTCGAGCCGCTTGTGACGAGCACGGCGCCGGCGGCAATTCCGCCGGCGGCGGCCAGGGCGGCCGCGGCCAGGAGCGCCCATTTCCGCCTGAGCCGGTTGTCCTGTGCGCGTATCCGCGGGAACTGCGTCGGGAGTCCGTCGATGACGAGTTGCGAGACCCGCTCGGGCCGGTCGAAGTCCTTGAGCGTCCGCTGGCCGAGTTCGCGCAAGGTGACGCCTTCGGGGAGGTTGTCGGAGACGAGGTCGGCTGTCGGTGCAGAGAGCAGCACCTGGCCGCCCCGGGCGGCGGCGCCGATGCGGGCGGCGCGGTGGATGGCGAGGCCGACGTAGCGGCCGCTGTCGTCCGTTGCCGGTTCGCCCATGTGCAGCCCCATGCGGACGCGGAGCGGCGAGCCATCCGGCCAGGGGTGGGCGAACAGGGCGCGCTGCGCGTCGGCCGCCGCCGAGACGGCGTCCTTCGCCCGCCGGAAGCTGAAGAAGAAGGAGTCGCCCTGCGTGTCGAGGACCTCGCCGCCGTGCGCGGCCGCCGCCTCCCGCAGGAGCCGGTCGTGCTCGCCGCGCACCTCCCCGTACCGGTCACCCAGTTCGCGGAGCAGCCGCGTCGACCCCTCGATGTCCGTGAACAGGAAGGTGACGGTGCCGCTCAGACGCTCAGACGTGAGCCACCTTGCCGGGTAGCGTCACTTGGCACAAAGCTGGTGTCAACTCGCGCGGTACGGCAGTTACAGTCAGCGGATGCCTCTCTCTGCCGGCTTCCTGAGCGCGATCGAGGCTGCGTTGCCCGCGGACGCGATGCTCTCCGAGCCGGAGGATCTGCGCACGTACGAGTGCGACGGGCTGACCGGCCGGCGCGTCGTTCCGGCCCTCGTCTGCCTCGCCGAGACGACCGAGCACGTCCGGGCCGTGGTCGCCGCCTGCAACGCGTTCGGCGTGCCGTTCGTCGCCCGCGGCGCGGGCACCGGCCTCTCTGGTGGCGCGCTGCCGGTCGGGGACGGGCGTCGTGATCTCGCTGGCGCGTATGAACCGCGTGCTCGCCGTCGATCTCGACTCGCAGCGGATCGTCGTCCAGCCGGGGGTGACGAACCTCCAGGTCACCGAGGCCGTGGCCGGCGACGGCCACTACTACGCGCCCGACCCGTCGAGCCAGCAGGTCTGCACGATCGGCGGCAACGTGGCCGAGAACTCGGGCGGCGCTCACTGCCTGAAGTACGGCTTCACCGTCAACCACGTGACCGGCCTCGCCGTCGTGCTCCCGGACGGCGAGGTCTGCCGGCTCGGCGGTTTCGCGCTCGAGTCGCCCGGCCCGGATGTGCTCGGCGCGTTCATCGGCTCCGAGGGCACGCTCGGCATCGCGACCGAGATCACGCTCCGCCTGCTGCGCCGGCCCGAGACCGTCGTCACGCAACTCGCCTCCTTCGACTCGACCGACGAGGCTGGCGCCGCGGTGTCCGACATTGTCGCGGCGCGCGTCCTGCCCGCGGCGATCGAGATGATGGACAGCCTGACGATCGAGGCCGCCGAGGCGGCCGTCCACGCCGGCTATCCGGAGGGCGCCGGCGCGATCCTGATCGTCGAGCTCGACGGCGTCGCCGCGCAGGTCGAGGAGGATCTCGAGACACTCGACCGCATCTGCCGGGAGAACGGCGCGCGGGAGATCCGCACCGCGGCCGACGCGTCCGAGCGCGCGCTGATGTGGAAGGGGCGCAAGTCCGCCTTCGCCGCGATGGGCCGGATCAGCCCGAGCTACTACGTGCAGGACGGCGTCGTCCCGAGGACGAAGCTGCCCGGAAGTGCTGCGGCGGATCGCCGAGTTGAGCGACGAGCACTCGGCTGCGCGTCGGCAACGTCTTCCACGCCGGAGACGGCAACCTGCATCCGCTCGTTCTGTACGACGAGCACGTGCCGGGTGAGGCCGAGCGCGCGAGGGAGCTGGCCGAGGCGATCCTCGTCGCCTGCGTCGACGCGGGCGGGTCGATCACCGGCGAGCACGGCGTCGGCACCGACAAGGCCTGCGCGATGCCGCTGCTCTTCGGCCCCGACGACCTCGAGGCGATGCTCAGGCTGCGGAGGGCGTTCGACCCGGCCGGGCTCGCCAACCCGGGCAAGGTGTTTCCGACGCCACGGCTCTGCGGCGAGGTGCCCGGCCCGTATCGGCAGCATCCGCTCGAGAAGGCAGGCCTTGCCGAGCGTCTCTGAGGTCGCGAGCGTCCGCGAGGCGGCCGACGTCCTGCGCGAGGCGAGCTCGGCCGGCCGATCGGTCTCGATCGAGCGGGACGGCGGCGACGTCGTTCTGTCCACGAGCCGCCTCGACCGGGTGCTCGAGCACGAGGCCGGCGACCTGACCTGCACCGTCGAGGCCGGCATCCGCCTGTCCGCCCTCGACGCAAGCGCTCGCGCCGCACGGGCAGATGCTCGCGCTCGACCCGCCGGGCGACCCGACGATCGGCGCCTGTATCGCGGCGAACCTCTCCGGGCCGCGCCGGCACCGGTACGGAACGGCGCGCGACCTCGTCATCGGCGTCACGGTCGTGCTCGGCGACGGCACGGTCGCGAGCTCGGGCGGGAAGGTCGTCAAGAACGTGGCCGGCTACGACCTCGGCAAGCTGCTTCTGCGGCTCGGAGGGCAGGCTCGGCCTGATCGCGCGGGTCGCTCTGCGGCTGCATCCGAGACCGGCCGCTCGAGGACGACCGCGTTGGTGGAGGCTCCGGGAGAGGCGGCCGAGAAAGCGCAGGCCGTTCTGCGCTCGACGCTCGTCCCGAGCGCGCTCGACGTCCACTGGCCGGATCGGCTGGCGATGCTGTTCGAAGGCGAGCGAGCGGGCTGTCGCCTCTCAGGTCGATGCGGCTCGGGCACTGATTGGCGCGCGGGAGTCCGGGGCGGCGGTCTGGGCCGAAGCCGGGGAGCGCCAGCTCCGTGCAAGCGGGCGCCGCTCTTCGCACCAGGCGCACTCGTCGAGGTGCTCGCCGGGTACGACTCCGGCGGTCGTCCGGGTAGCGGCCGGGGTGGCTTACGTCCCTGCGCCCGTGGTCCGGACGACCGCGATCCCGTGGAGACTCGCGCTCGTCGAGCGGATCCGCGCCCAGTTCGATCCTCAGGGCAGTCCTCGTGTGATGGCGATCGACCCGGCGCTCATCGACGACTGCGTCCACTGCGGCTTCTGCCTGCCGACATGCCCGACCTACGGGCCGCTCTGGCAGGAGGAGATGGACTCGCCGCGCGGGCGGATCTGGCTGATGAAGGGTCTCGTCGAGGGGACGATCGATCTGACCGACACGGTCGTCGATCACTTCGACCGTTGTCTCGGGTGCATGGCCTGCATGACCGCGTGCCCGTCCGGGGTTCGCTATGACCTGCTGATCGAGGAGACGCGCGAGCTGGTCGAGGAGCGGCTCGAGCGCCCGCCCGAAGACTGGCTCGTCCGCACACTCGTGTTCGGGGTCTTCCCGCACCCGAGGCGGCTGCGCGCTGCGCTCGCGCTCGCGCCGCTCGGCCGGCGGCTGCCGCTGCCCGGCTTCCTCCGGCCGCTCGTCGCAGCTCGCGCCGCCGCTGGGCCGCGTCGATGCCGCTCCCGGAGCTGATCCCAGCCGTGGGCGAGCGCCGCGCCCGCGTTGGCCTGCTGACGGGATGCGTCCAGAGCGTCGTCTTCGGCGACGTGAACGCAGCGACGGCGCGCGTGCTCGCCGCCGAGGGTTGCGAGGTCGTCGTCCCTCGCGACCAGGGCTGCTGCGGTTCCCTCCACCTCATGCCGGCCGACGCGCGGAAGGGCAGGAGCGGGTCAGAGCGATCGGGCGCCGGTTCGAGGAGCTCGGTGTCGACGCGATCGCCGTCAACGCGGCCGGATGCGGCTCACATCTCAAAGAGGCGGCGCTCGGTGTCCCGGTGAAGGACGTCTCCGAGCTGCTCGCCGAGCTCGGTGCGCGCGCCGAGCGAAAACCACTCGACCTCCGCGTCGCCTTTCAGGATTCGTGCCACCTCCTGCACGCCCAGGGGATCCGAGATCAGCCTCGCGACGCGCTACGCGCGCGTACCCGGAGCTCGAGCTCTTGGAGCCGGCCGAGCAGGCGATCTGCTGCGGGAGCGCCGGCATCTACAACCTCGTCCAGCCCGAGGCGGCGAGGGAGCTCGGCACACGGAAGGCTCAGAGCATCGTCGCCACCGGGCCGCACGTCTACGCGAGCGGGAATCCCGGGTGCCTCGTGCAGGTGTCGGCCGCGCTCCGCCGGGTGGGGCAACCGATTCCAGCGGTCCATCCGATCGAGCTCGTCGACGCCTCGATCCGTGGGGTCAGCGCCGACGACCTGCTCGCAACCGCACGACGGTAGGCGGTATTCTCCGCCCTCGGACCAAGGGAGGGACAGTTGAAGCGGATTGCGGTAACGGTCAACGGCCAGCGCCACGAGGCCGAGGTCGAGCCAAGGCAGCTCCTCGTCTACTTCCTGCGCGAGCAGCTGCGCGCTGACGGGAACGAACGTCGGCTGCGACACGTCGTCGTGCGGCGCGTGCACGGTGCTGCTCGACGGCGAGTCGGTCAAGTCGTGCACGCTGCTCGCCGTTCAGGCAGACGGGCGCGAGGTGACGACGATCGAAGGCCTCGCCGACGGCGACACGCTTCCATCCCGTGCAGCAGGCCTTCCACGAGCAGCACGCGCTGCAGTGCGGCTTCTGCACGCCCGGCATGGTCATGGCCGTCGTCTCCTACCTGAAGGAGAACCCGAAGCCGACCGAGGCAGGAGGTCCGCCTCGCGCTCGAGGGCAACCTCTGCCGCTGCACCGGGTACCACAACATCGTCAAGGCGGTGCTCGCCGCCGCCGGGAGCCAGAGATATGCCCGCGATCGGCGAGGCGGTCCTCCGCAAGGAGGACGCGCGGCTCCTCCGCGGCCAGGGCACGCTACGTCGACAACCAGCTCCGGCGACGGGATGGTTCACGCGTCATCGTCCGTAGCCCGTACGCGCACGCGCGATCTCGAAGCGCGTCGACGTCTCGAAGGCGCGCGAGGCGCCGGGCGTCGTCGCTGCGTTCACCGGCGCCGATCTCGAGGATCGTGGCCCGGCGGGCTTCCCTGCTTCTGGCCGGTCTCCGACGACATCAAGATCGTCGAAGCACCTTCCGCTCGCGATCGACAAGGCGCGCTTCGCCGGCGACGGCGTCGCGGTCGTCGTCGCCGAGAGCCGTGCGGCGGCGAAGGATGCGGCCGAGCTGGTCGAGGTCGACTACGAGCCGCTGCCCGCCGTGACGCGACTCGAGGCCGCGATCGCCGACGGCGCACCGCTCGTGCACGACGATGCGCCCGGGAACCAGCGCCTACACCTGGTCGCTCGTGCACGGCGAGTCGGACAAGGTCTTCGCCGAGGCCGCGGTCACCGTCAAGGGCGCTATCGCCAGCAGCGGCTGATCCCGGCGCCGATGGAGCCGCGCGGCGTCGCTCTGCGAGGTCAACGCCGACCGGCGACATCACCGTCGATCACCTCGACGCAGGTGCCGCACATCATGCGGACGGCGTACACGCTCGTGCTCGGCATCCCCGAAGCCGAAGATCCGCGTGATCGCGCCCGACGTCGGCGGCGGCTTCGGCTCGAAGCTGGACGTGTACGCCGAGGACATGATCGTGATCGCGCTCGCCCGCAAGCTCGGCCGCCCGGTGAAGTGGATCGAGGAGCGCTCCGAGGCGGCCTCGCCACGATCCACGGGCGCGACATGATCCAGGAGATCGAGCTCGCCGCGACGGCCGAGGGCAAGATCACGGGCGTCCGCACGCGGCTCACGCCGCGATGGGCGCCTACCTCCAGGCCGTGACGCCGGGCGTGCCGCTGCTCGGCGCCTGGCTCTACGCGGGCTGCTACGACGTCGACGCGTACGACTTCCACTGCACGGGCGTGTTCACGAACACGACGCCCGACCGACGCCTACCGCGGCGCCGGCCGCCCGGAGGCGACCTACGCGATCGAGCGGGCGATCGACGCGCTCGCGCGCAGAGGTCGGCAAGGACCCGGTCGAGATCCGCCGGCTCAACTTCATCGACCGAGTTCCCGGCGACGATCGCCTCCGGCCTCACCGATCGACTCCGGCGACTACCACGCCTCGCTCGACAGGGCGCTCGAGCTGCGTCGACTACGAGGCCGTTCCGCGCCGAGCAGGCAGAGCCGGCGCGCAAGCGAAGGACGCGAAGCAGCTCGGCATCGGCTTCTCGACCTACGTCGAGATGTGCGGCCTCGCGCCGCCTCGCGCATCCTCGGCGCGCTCCGCTACGGCGCCGGCGGCTGGGAGTCGCTGTCACGTCCGCTGCCTCCCGACCGGGCACCGTGCAGGTCATGTCCGGCACGACGCCGCACGGGCAGGGTCACGCGACGACGTTCAGCCAGATCGTCGCCGACCGGCTCGGCGTCGAGGTCGACGACGTGGAGTTCCTCTCCGGCGACACGGCGGTCGTGCCGACCGGCATGGACACCTACGGCAGCCGCAGCCTCCCGGTCGGCGGCGTCGCGCTCTACCACGCGAGCGAGAGGATCGTCGAGAAGGCGCGCCTGATCGCCGCGCACCAGCTCGAGGTGGCCGAGGACGACCTCGAGTACGAGGCCGGGCCGCTTCTCGGTCAAGGGCAGCCCCGACCGCGGGATGACGTCAAGGAGACGGCCTTCGCCGCCTGGGCCGCGCACAACCTGCCGGACGGCATGGAGCCCGGTCTCGAGGCGACCGTACGTCTACGACCCGCCGAACTTCTCCTGGCCCTGCCGGCTGCCACATCGCGGTCGTCGAGGTCGACACCGAGACGGGCGCCGTCGACCTCGCCCGCTACGTCGCGGTCGACGACGTCGGCAACGTGATCAACCCGATGATCGTCGACGGACAGGTGCACGGCGGCATCGCCCAGGGCGTCGCGCAGGCGCTCTGGGAGGAGGCCGTCTACGACGAGGACGGCAATCTGCTCACGGGCTCGCTGCTCAACTACCTCGTCCCGAGCGCGGCCGAGCTGCCGTCGCTACGAGCTCGACCGGACGGTCACCCCGAGCCCGACGAACCCGCTCGGCGTCAAGGGCGTGGGGGAGACCGGCGCGATCGCGTCGACCCCGGCCGTCGTCAACGCCGTCGTCGACGCGCTTTCCCATCTCGGCGTCACCGACATCGACATGCCCGCCTCGCCTGAGCGCGTCTGGCGGGCCATCCAGGAGGCGAAATGATCCCAGCTTCATTCGAGTACGAGGTCGCCGACTCGGTCGAGCACGCGATCGGGCTGCTCGGCGAGCGAGAGGACGCGAAGCTCCTCGCCGGCGGGCACTCGCTGATCCCGGCGATGAAGCTCCGCATCGCCCGACCGGGCACGCTCGTCGACATCGGCGGCATCGACGGGTCTGAGCGTACGTCCGCGAGGACGGCGACGCGATCGCGATCGGCGCGCTCACACGCCACCACGACGTCGCCACGAGCGACCGTCCTGCAGCAGCACTGCGGGATCGTCGCGCACACGGCGGGGCTGGTCGGCGATCCCCAGGTCCGCCATCGCGGCACGATCGGCGGCTCGGTCAGCCACGGCGATCCCGCCTCCGACATGCCCGGCGTGCTGCTCGCTCTCGACGCCGAGCTCGTCGTCACCGGCCCCGACGGCGAGCGGCGGATCGCCGCAGGCGGACTTCTTCACCGGCGTGTTCGAGACGGCGCTCGGCCCGCAGGACGTGCTCACCGAGATCCGCGTCCCGAAGCTCGGCAAGGCCGGCTGGTCGTACCTCAAGTTCAACCGCCGAGCCCAGGACTGGGCCACCGTCGCGTCGCGGCGGTCGCGTCGAACGGCGGCGCGAAGGTCGCTCTGGTCAGCATGGGAGCGACGCCGCTGCGGGCGAGCGGCGGTCGAGGCAGGCTCTCGCCTCGGGCGCGGATGCGAGCAGCGGCCGCGGAGAAGGCCGACGAGGGGACGGATCCGCCGAGCGACGTCGCCGGCATCGTCCGACTACCGCCGCCACCTCGCGCGCGTGCTCGACGCGCCGCGCACTCGACGAGGCTCTCGCAGGCTAGGTCGGCCGATGTCGAGCGACCAACCCGAAACACGCCCGAGCACCTCGCGCCTCGCGGCTGTTCCGATCTTTTCCTCTCTATCGGAGAGCCAGCTCGAGCGCGTCGCTTCCTGGGCCGAGGTGCGTCAGGTGTCCGAAGGCGTCACTCTGGCATCGGAGGGTGCCTCCGGTTACTCGTTCTTCGTGATCGAGGAGGGGACCGCGTCCGTCGTCCACGATGGTGCTGTCGTCGCCACGCTCGGGCCCGGCGAATTCTTCGGGGAAGGAGCGATCCTGGGCGGCGGTCGCCGGAACGCATCGGTCACCGCCGCGACACCGATGACGCTCTTCGCCCTCTTCGGGACGCAGTTCCGTCAGTTGACGGCTGAGATGCCCGAGATCGGCGAGGCGATCGAGGCGACGCTGAAGAACCGTCTCGAAGCTCTCGAGAGCTAGCGTTCCCCCGATGCGTCGTGCGCTCCTCGCGCTGGTCGCGCTCGCTGTTGCCATGCCCGGGCTTGCGCTCGCCGGAAAGGCCGGTCTGTTCCTGCCCGGCAACCATCGCGCAGCGCCTGCGCTCTCCGGTCTGGACCCCGTCACCGGCAAAACGGTGACGCTCGCGAGCTGGAAGGGAAAGCCGCTTCTCGTCAACCTGTGGGGCTCGTGGTGCCATCCGTGCCAGAGCGAGGCCCGCGAGCTCGCCCGCTTCGCGGCCAGGCATCCGGGCTCGGTGCTGGGAATCGACGTCGAGGACTCGAAGCAGGGGGCCAGGGCGTTCTACCGCCGCTATGGCATCCCGTACCCGAGCATCTTCGATCCGAAGGACGTCCTCGTGCACCGTTTGAAGGCGCCTGGAACACCGGCCACGTACTTCCTCGACCGGCGGCATCGCGTGGTCGCCGTCCTCTATGGCGCCGGCACGCTGTCGGTCTTCGAGCGCGGCTTCTCGCTCGCCCTGAAGTAGCTAAGGGCTTGCTAGCCCGAGCGCCAGGCGGGCGGGAGCAACTTGCCGGTGTGCGTGACCTGCATTGCGTTTCTCCCGAAGTCCTCGCGCGACAGATCGCGTACCAGCCCGTGCGCTGCTTCGGCAGGATCGGGCACGGGAACGCCCGGAGAGACGAGTTGGACGGGGAATAGGTCGCCCCGAACCCAGGCACCGTTCGGGCGCAGCGTGGCGTGGAGGATGCCGCTCTGGCCGAGCACGCCGCCGAATCGACAGTGTCCCGTTTCCGAGAAAGTTCCCGAGGCTGTAGGCGATCAGCCGACCGTGGTACCACTCCATCCCGCGCAGGACATGGGGCCCAGAGCCGACGAGGAGGTCCGCTCCGGCGTCGATGACGGCGTGGGCGAAGGCGACTGAATCGCCGCGGTTCTCGCCGAGATACTCCTCGGTGCCCGGGCGGACGTGCTGGTGATCAGAGCCTTCGGCACCGGCGTGGATGAGCCACGACGACGAGGTCGGCTCTGGCCGCCGCCCGGCGAACGAGCTGCCTCGCGTCGGGCGATGTCGGTCAGGCTCTGAGCCCACGGGTAGGGAGCGAAGCCGAGCACGGCGATCCTCGTCCCACCTACGCGGACGACGGTGATCTCGCCTGGCTGTCCGGTGGAGCGCAGGTGAGCCGCGCGCAGCGCCGCGAGGGTCTCGGCCTCTCCTTCGGCGCCGTAGTCGTAGGCGTGGTTGTTGGCCAGGTTCATGAGCGTGAAGCCAGCCTGCCGCAGCAAGCCGCCGTAGGAGGGCGGGGCCTGGAACGCGAAGCAGTTCGTGCTCGAGGAGCCGCACTTGGACGAGCGGCCGGTCCCCAGCGTTCCCTCCAGGTTGCCGATGACGACGTCACCGTCGAGCCGGCGGCGTATCGCAGGTGAGAAAAAGCCGGCGCCGTCGTCGCCTGAGGCGGCCATGGCGATGTCGCCGACCCACGTGATCGTCACCGCTCGGGAGGAGGCCGACACGCCGTTCACGAGCACGAGCGATACGGCCGCCAGGCCCAGAGCAGTAACGGCCAGAAGGCGTACCACGAGCCGATCGTAGTCGCTGCCGCGGCCGCCCCGCCTCTGTCACGAGCTGTTCACAACCACGGAGCAGCACGGGCACAGGAACGCAACCGGACCGATCCCCACGCTCCGTGCCGCTCTCCCTACCTTCGGAGGAGTCGGCAAACCCGCCGGCGTCGCGAAGGAGAGGGAATGAGATCACGCAACTCCCGACTGATCGCCGCGAGCCTCGTGGCGGTGGTCGGTGCGACGGTGTACGCCGTTGTCGCGACCGCTGCACCGCCCGGACTCACCAATGTCCCGACGGCGAATCCGAAGGTCGCCGGCTTCAACTACCCGAACGTCGCTCTCGCCCGAGCTGGAGCGAACTGATCGCCGCGCAGGGCTCGATGAAGCTCGAGAACGCCGAGCCGGCTCTGCAACGTCTCCTACTACGGCTACGACAACGACGGGCCGATGGTGCCGCCGCGGTCGGCTCGAACCTCGAGGCGCACGAAGACCGAGCCGGACAAGAACACCTACCTGGTGTTGAAGAACGAGCTCCGGCGCGATCCGAACTACGACTACGGCACCCACTTCCTCTTCCAGGGCCACGAGGGGCGCGTTCGCTCGCCGGCACGACGGCAGAAGGGGTACATCACGCGCATCAACCTCGACGCCGACGCGCGCACCGCGTCACGCTGCTGGCGACGAACGACGACCGACGGCGAGCGACGCTCGCCGATCATCGACGGCTCGACCTGGGATCCCGGTCGCAAGCGGCTCCTGTTCACGACCGAGAACGGAACTCAGGCGACGTACTGGCAGGCCACGCTCGGCTTCCCGTCGCACGGTGCACGACATCTCCGGCGTGCTCGGCCGCGGCCGGCTACGAGGGCATCCAGAACGACTCCGAGGGCAACCTCTGGATCGTCGAGGACAGCGGCGGCTCGACCGGATGCGGTCAACTCGCACGCACGCCAGCCCGAACAGCTTCGTCTACCGGTTCGTGCCGAAGAACCCCGCGAATCTCCTCGCCGGCGGCAAGCTGCAGGTGCTGCAGGTGATGTCGCTCCAGACCCCCGGCCAGCCGATCGTCGTTCCACGCAGGTCAGGCCGACGCCGACATCCTCTCGGACGACACGAAGGACCTGCACACGTACGGGCACGTGCTTCCACACGAAGTGGGTGACGATCCACGACACGGCCGTCGACGGCATCGACGCCCTTCGACGCGAACGCGCTCGCGAAGGCGGCGAACGGCGACGCCCTTCAAGCGGCCCGAGAACGGCCTGTTCCGGCCCGGCTCGAAGTTCAAGACGTTCTTCTTCGACGAGACCGGCGACACGAACGCACTCACCGAGGCCGGCGCTGCTGTACGGCGGCTTCGGCGGCGTGTTCAGAAGCTGACCCAGCCGACCCGTCGTCGGACAACGGCACCCTGACGCTCTTCTTCCAGGGCGACGTCGGGCACACGCGGGTTCGACAACATCGCCTTCTTGACGAAGGACCAGATCGTCTTCGTCGAGGACGCGCGGCGACACGCTGCACACGCAGCGGAACGCGCTCGACTCGGCCTGGGTGCTCGACGCGACCGCGGACTACTCCAACCCGGCCAACCAGCCGCTGCCGGATGCTCGCCGAGGGCCGCGACGCGTCGGCGACGACCGACGCGGGACTCTCCGGCGACCGCACGGCTTCCAGAACGACGGCGACAACGAGATCACGGGCATCCACGTCTCCGACGGCGATCCGGACAAGAACGGGATCCTCGGCGCCAAGAATCCCAACGCGTTCGAAGAGCGACTGGCGCGTCTTCTACACGCAGCAGCACGGCGACAACGCGACCTGGGAGATCGATCAAGAAGTAGGGCGAGCCGACGCGCTCGGCGTGGCCACCGACCGGCTCGACGCGCCATTTGAGGGCTCGGCTCGGCCGGGCCCTCAATCGTTCGGGGACTGTCCCCCGGACGGCCCGGCGGAGTGCCGTTGCCGAGCACGCTCTCCGGGGCGGGAGGCGTCCGAGAACTCGCGGAACTCGCCCGTGACGAGGTAGGCGGTCTGCTCGCCGATGTCGACGGCGTTGTCGCCGATCCGCTCGAGACAACGCGAGGCGAGGAGCATGCGCAGGCTCCACTCCAGCGCCGACGGGTCCCCGGCCAGCTCGAGGGCATGGTTCACCCAGCGCCGGTTGATGCGGTCGATCAGCTCGTCGAGCTCGACCAGCGCCGTGGCCGCCGAGACGTCTCGCTTCGCGAACGAGTCGAGCGCGATGCGGGTCATCTCCTCGCAGCGGTCACCCATCTCGAGGAGGCTGTCACTCAGCTGCCGTTCTCCGGCCAGGTCGTGGGAGAGGCTGATCAGCTTCGCGATCGTGACGCACTGGTCGCCCATGCGCTCGAGGTGGAGGTTGATGTGCAGGATCGCGAGCACGAGGCGGAGATCGACCGCTACCGGGGTCTGGCGGGCGAGCAGCGACTCGACGCCTCGGTCGATCTCCAGGTAGCAGTTGTCGAGCTCGTCGTCGAAGGTGATCACCTCGTCCGCGAGCTCGAGGTCGTTCGTACTCGAGGGCGTTCAGCACGCCCCGCAGCGAGCGAAGCACGAGCGCCCCTCCGTGTTGGATCGAATCCTCGAGCTGCGTCAGTTCCTCGTGGAAAGTGACTCTCATCCCGAACCGTCCCGGTCACGTAGTCCTCCGTCCGCTTGTCGGACGGGTGCGTGAAGATCGTAGGAGGTGTCCGCGTACTCGACGAGGACGCCTGTGCGGCGACCGTCCGAGACGTCGAGGCTGAAGAACGCCGTCATGTCGGCAACGCGCGCCGCCTGCTGCATGTTGTGCGTGACGATGACGAGCGTGTAGTCGCGCTTGAGCTCGTGCATCAGGTCCTCGATCGCGGGGTCGAGATCGGGTCGAGCGCCGAGGCCGGCTCGTCGAGCAGGATCACGTCTGGCTCGACGGCGAGGGCTCGTGCGATGCAGAGTCGCTGCTGCTGACCGCCCGAGAGCGCGAGCGCGCTCGACTTGAGCCGGTCCTTGACCTCGTCCCAAAGGGCCGCCCCGCGGAGGGCCTTCTCGACCCGCTCGTCTGATACCCGACTTCATGCCGAGCGCGCGGGGCGCGAACGCGACGTTGTCGTAGATCGACTTCGGGAAGGGGTTCGGGCGCTGGAAGACCATGCCGATCCGGCGCCGTACCTCGATCGGATCGACGTCTGACGCCGTAGATGTCGGCGCCGTGGTAGCAGGATCTTCCCGCCGACGGCGACGCCCGGGACGAGGTCGTTCATCCGGTTCAGGCAGCGGATGAACGTGCTCTTGCCGCAGCCCGACGGGCCGATGACCGCCGTGATCAGGTTCTTGTGGATGTCGAGTGAGACATCGCTGAAGGCCGACGTCGGCCCGTACCGCACCGAGAGGTCGTCGATGTCGAAGACGACCTCCCTCGTCGACGCTGGCTGCTCGTCCTCGCCGGAACGCGCGACCTCGACCGAGTGCATCGCCGTCTTCATCGTTCCGAGTTTCGCCTTCGGGCTGATCGTCGAGAGGGTCGAGATCGTGTGAAGATCTGGTGACGAGCTGGTAAAACGCCCTGGCGCGTGGCAGGTCGGGTCGTGATGCTGCCCGCCGTGGAGGCCTCGTCCGCACTTCCGCCGCACGAGTGCCCTCGAGTCGCGCCGCAGGCTCGTTCGACCGCTTCGCGCGATCATGCGCTCCGAATCGGTCACGGCGTCTGTCGCGCTCGGCGCGGTCGCGCTGATCGGGCTTGCTCATCTACAAGGTCGTCGACGGCGCCTGGCCCGCGATCAGCGAGTTCGGGATCTCGTTCGTCTGGAACGAGACGTGGAATGCGGTCACGAACGAGTTCGGCGCGCTCGACTTCATCTTCGGGACGATCTACATCGACCGCGTTCGCCGTCCTCTTCGCCGGCGCCGATCGCGATCGCGATCGGGCTCTACCTGAGCGAGCTCGCGCCCACGCGGGGTGCGCGGTGTCGTCGGGTCGCTGGTCGAGATGCTCGCGGCGATCCCGAGCGTCGTCCTCGGGCTCTGGGGCATCCTCGTGCTCGGGCCCGATCGTCCACGAGCAGCTCGGGCCGTGGTTGAACGACGCATTCGGCTGGACGCCGTTCTTCGCGACGCCGCCGGTCTCGGGGAGCACGATGTTCACGGCCGTCCTCGTGCTGACGATCATGATCGTGCCGATCACGCGCCTCGATCAGCCGCGACCTGTTCGCGCCAGGTCCCGCCGGACATCAAGGAGGGAGCGCTCGGCCTCGGCCTCACCCGCTGGGAGATGGTCAGGGGTGTGATGCTCCCCTACACGCGCGGCGGCCTGGTCGCGGCCGTCCTGCTCGGAGGCGGGCGCGCCGTCGGCGAGGCGATCGCCGTCACGCAGGTGATCGGCACGACGCGCACCTCACCGCTCGACCTGTTCCAGACCGGCGACACGCTCGCGAGCCGGATCGCCGCCCAGTACCAGGGCGGCCGCGTCGAACCTCCAGGTCGCTTCGCTCTTCTACCTCGGCGTGATCCTGCTCGTGATCTCGCTGGTCACGAACTTCGCCGCGCAGATGATCGTGCGGCGCTTCGCGATCGAGCGGAGGATAGGAGCGTGGAAGCCGCGTTCGGCACGGCGATCTCGCTCGAAGGCCGAGAGGTCGAGCGCGACGGCGGCTGCGCGTCAACCGCGGCGCCGAGCTGATCGCGACGCTCGCCGCTCTCGCGGCGGTCGGCGGTGCTCGGCGGTCGTCATCGTCCGTGCTCCTCCGCGGGCATCCCGGCGCTCAACCTCGACCTCTTCACGAAGACCCAGGTCACGTTCGGCGAGACGGGCGGCGGCATCGCCAACGCCATCGTCGGCACGCTGATCCTCGTCGGCATCGCGACCGCGATCGCGCTTGCCCGTCGGAATCCTGGTCGCGCTCTACGTGGCCGAGTTCGCGCCCACGCAGGTCGGACGGGTGATCAGGCTCGCGCTCGACGTCCTGAACGGCGTGCCGTCGATCGTGATCGGCATCTTCGTCTACGCGCTGCTCGTCGTCGGGTGCCGGGCAGGCGGCGTGGAAGGGCTCGTTCGCGCTCGCGATCGTGATGCTGCCGCTCGTCTCCCGCGCGACCATGGAGGTGCTCGACCTCGTGCCCAACTCGCTTGCGCGAGGCCAGCTTCGCGCTCGGCGTCAGCAAATGGCGGACGGTGCTGTTCGTCATCGTCCCGACGGTGCTCGGCGGCATCCTGACCGGGACGACGCTCGCCGTCGCCCGCGCCGCCGGCGAGACCGCGCCGCTCCTGTTCACGACGTCGATCTTCCTCCCCAACGCGGTCGTCACCGATCCGAGTCAGGCCATGGCGTCGATGCCGTTGACGATCTTCATCTACTCGGAGGCGCCCGACCAAGCACCTGAACGACCAGGCCTGGGCGACCGCGTTCATCCTGATGATCTTCGTGCTGGTCTCGAGCCTGACGGCGCGCGGACTTCCTGACCCGGAGCCAGCGCAAGCTCAAGGCGCTGACGGCCGTTCACCACCCGTCACCAGAGCGTCACCGGAGCTCAGCCCACTCGCGCTCTGTCCAGGCGGTGCAAGCTCGGACCGACGCTACCTCGACAAGGGAGAGAGACGCAATGAGAAGGAAGCTGCTTGCAGGGAGTCTCGCGGTGCTGCTCGGTCTCGCGGCCATCGCCGCGGCTGTCGGCGACCACGGCGACGGCAAGCCGGTCGGCGGCCAGCGGCCGACCAGATCGTCGGCGCCGGCGCCACGTTCCCCGTTTCCGCTCATCTCGAAGTGGCAGAAGGACTACCCGCCGAAGACCGGCGTCAGCGTCGTCTACCAGCCGATCGGCTCGGGCGGCGGCATCGCAGGCGATCACGAACAAGACGGTCGACTTCGGCGCGAGCGACGCGCCGCTCACGCCCGACCAGTTCGCCGCCTGCAGCGACTGCGTCCAGATCCCGTGGGTGCTGGGGGCGAACTCGATCATGTACAACCTGAGCGGCGTCGCCGAACAACCTGCAAGATCACGGGCCCGGTGATCGCCGACATCTACCTCGGCGACGATCAAGAAGTGGAACGACCCGGCGCATCACAGGCGCTGAACCCCGGGGTCAGCCTGCCGGACACCGACATCACGCCCGTCTACCGCTCCGACGGCTCGGGCACGTCGTACAACTTCACCGACTACCTCTCGAAGGTCAGCCCGGCGTGCAAGTCGAAGGTCGGCGTCTCGACCCAGCCGGCGTTCCCGATCGGGTGTCGGCGCCAGAGGCTCGTCCGGCGTCGTCGGGCGTCGTCACCAAGACCGACGGTGCGATCGGCTACGCCGACGTCGCCTACGCGCTCGCGAACAAGATCAAGTTCTTCTACGTCAAGAACAAGGCCGGCAAGTTCGCACGGCCCGGGCCTGCGCGGGATCGCGGCGGCGGCGTCGACGATCACGAAGGACGACATCCCGCCGAACAACGAGATGCACATCGTCGATCCGCCCAAGCCACGAACACGCAGGCGTACCCGATCTGCACGTTCAGCTACGTGATCGTGCACCAGACGACACCGAAGGCGGCACTGCTCAAGCGCTTCGTCTTCTACGCGCTGAACCCGACCCAGGGCCAGACAGTTCGCCACGAAGCTCCTGTACGGGAAGATCCCGACGCCCGTGCTCGTCGCGGCCGAGAAGACGCTGGCCAAGATCCACACGTAGGTCTCCTCCGGACGCAGCCGCCGGCGGGCCTCGACCGCCCGCCGGCGGCTTCACGCCCTCTACGCCCGCGGCCCGGTTCGCGGCAACGAGCAGCGCACCTCGAGCCCGCCTCCGTCCTGGTTCCGCGCCTCGACCGAGCCGCCCGCCGCTGCGACCACGTGCTTGACGATGGCGAGGCCGAGCCCGGTGCCGCGCGACGCCCGGGCCCGGTCGGAGCGGTAGAAGCGCTCGAAGAGCCGCGGCAGGTCGTCCTCGGAGACGCCGACGCCGTCGTCGGCACCGATGAGCACGACCGACGCCGTCCTCGTCCCGAACCGAGAGCGTGAACGTCGTGCCGCGCGCCCGCGTAGCGGATCGCGTTCTCGGCGAGGTTCGTCGCGACGATCTCGAGCATGCGCTGGCGCAGCGGAAGCTCGACCGTCGCCGGGCAGTCGAGGACGAGTCGTCACGTCGGCCCGTGCTCGGCGCGCTCGCGCGAAGCCGGCCGAGGACGCGCTCGAGCACGACGCAGGGCCGGCGTCGAGCCGAGCGAGACGACGGTCGCGGCCGCTGTCCAGCTCGCTCAGGAAGAGCACGTCGTCGATCAGCTCGCCGATCTGCTGCACCTCGCCGCGCGCCTGCTCGACGAGCTCGTCCGGCCTGGCGCCGGGAAGCGAGCACGCTCTCGAGCAGCACCATCAGGCGGGTGAGCGGCGTCCGTAGCTCGTGGGAGACGGCGGCGGTGAAGCCGGCTCGCAGCTCCTCGTAGGCGGCCAGGTCGCCGGGACCGCTCAGGTAGAGGAGCGTCTCCCGGCGCCCGTCGACCTCGTAGTCGATCTCGAGCGGCGCGCGGCCGTCCCGGTCCTGCAGCACACCCTCGGGCAGCGGGGCGCCCTCGTGCAATCCCTCGAGCGCCTCCCGAGCCCGCCGACTCGCGGCGACCACGTGCCTGTCCTCGTCGAGCACGACGACGATCTCACGGCTCTCCTCGATCAGGATGTGCGAGCGTTCGGCAGCCAGGCGCATATCGGTCGATTGTTCGGTGTGTTCCTTGTCGTTCCGCCTGCCGAAGAGCCTCGTCACGGGATGTTCACCTTTCGTTCACCAGATCGGAGCCGCGTCGCCGTCTATCGTAGGCTTCGTGGCTAAGGTGCTGATCGTCGAGGACGACGACGTCATCGCCCGTGGCATGGCCGAACACCTACGAGCAGCCGGCTTCGACCCGATCGCGGTCGGCGCCGGCGAGGTCGGGCTCGCCCGGCTCCGCTTCGAGAACCCCGACGTCTGCGTTCTCGACCTGATGCTTCCGGGCTCGACGGCTGGCGGCTGATCGAGACCGCGCGGAACGAGGGTATCGGGACGCCGATCGTCGTCGTCAGCGCCCGCGGCACCGAGCACGACCGGGTGCACGCGCTCGAGATCGGCGCTGACGACTACCTCGTCAAGCCGTTCTCGATGAAGGAGCTCGTGGCCCGCGTGAAGGCTGCGGTGCGCAGGGGCATTCGGGCGCAGGATCCGCCCCGTGGCGATGCGATCGAGATCGAGGAGCTCCGCATCGACCCACGCGAGGTACAGGCCTTCGTCGACGGGTCCAGCGCCGAGCTGACACCGACTGAGTTCAGGCTGCTCTACGCCCTGGCGCTCGAGAGCGGGCGCGTCGTCACGCGCGACGAGCTGCTGCAGCGAATCTGGGGACGTCGGCAGACCCACCGCGATCGCACTGTCGACGTCTTCGTCCGAAGGCTCCGGGACAAGATCGACCGGCGCGCCTCCGTCCACACGTTCATCCAGACACGCTACGGCGTCGGCTACAAGTTCGACGCTCAGACGAAGTAGCCGCTAGCGCGCTTTCAGCAGATCGCGGATCTCGGTCAGGAGCTGCTGGTCAGGGGTGAGGGGCGCCGGCTCCTCCTCGCCGCTCGCGCGCCGGGCGGTGAAGTGCTGGTAAGGCTTGACGACGAAGAAGAAGACCGCCGCGGCGATTGCGATGAAGGTGATCAGCGCGTCGATGAAGTGCCCGTACCTGAAGACGCTGTTGTGAAGCGTGAACGAGAGATCACCGAACGGCCCGCTGCCGCCGAAGATCGCGCCAATGATCGGCGTAATCCAGTCGGCCACGAACGCGCCGATCAGGGCCACGAACGCCGTAGCGATGACGAAGGCGACGGCCAGCGTGATGAGGCTGCCCTGCATCAGGAACGCCCTGAACTCGGTGAGGATCTTTCTCACTTCGACCCCTCCTATTGGAATCGCGGGTGAACGCAGGCCCATTCTCGCGCGACGGGGGTTAGTGGGCCGGAGCGAGACAGCAGCACGTCGTGTAGATAGGGAGAGTGAGCACCGCCGTCGCCGCCGTCCACCTCCTCGCAGCCGCGATCTGGGTCGGCGGCACGGTCGTGCTCGTCTTCATCGCAGTGCCGATGGCGCGCATCGTTCGAGGGTGCCGAGGACGGGCCCGCGCGCTTCGCGCTCTCGGGAACGGTTGGCGCCGCTCGGGCTGGAGCGTGCTCGCGATCCTCGTCGGGACCGGAGCTCGTTCTCGCGGGCGAGGACGGCGCGTTCTCCGGTCGGGCGTCGACGAGCTTCTACGTGGTGCTCTGCGTCAAGATCTTCCTCGTCGCGTCTGCTCGTCGCAGGTGCCTTCGTCCACGACTTCGTACTCGGCCCGGGTCTCGCGCGCCAGATCCGCGAGGGACGTCCGCAGACGCTCCGCGCAGCCGCTCGTCGTCGTCGGCTGGATGAACTTCGCCCTGACGCTCACCGTCCCGGTCCTCGGGACGGTGCTCGCCCATCTAGGATAGATCGCGGTGCAGTACGCGTTCTTCGGAAGCGCCGACCTCGGAGTCGCTCGATCGCTTCGCGAAGCTGGTCGGCGGTGGCGCTCGAGGGAGTGGGCTTCTCGAAGACGAACGGCGACACACGCGATGCGAACCTCGTCATCAGCCTGCTCGACCTGAACGATCCGAAGCCGTTCCGCCGCGGGTCGAAGGGCACGTACGTCGTCGGCGTTCTTCGAGCGCGACGCACATCCCGAGCCGATCGAGGAGTCGCTCAGGGCCGATTACCCGCAGCTCCTGCGCGGCCTTGCCAATCTCGTCCTCGACTACGTGCCCGGCCAGGGAGCCTGGTTCACGACGATGGAGCGCGGCCACTACGGCATCGCGGCCGACGACGACGCCCGCCTCGCCGAGAAGGTCGTCGAGCGGCTTCTGCCGCTTGCCAGCTCGCGGCTCGTGATCGACAACGATTTCCGAACCGATCTCGAGCAGGAGCTCTGGTCGGGCGACGAGATCACCGAGTCGATCCGCGAGGCCGGTGTCCGTCTCGGCAAGCTCGAACCTGCTTCCGAACCCGTTCCCGATCGAGGACCTGCTCACCGAGCGCGAGCTCCGGCACGTGAAGCGCCTGTACGGGATCGGCGGCCTGTCGTACGGCAATCTCTCGGCGCGTAAGGACGAGCGATAGGTTCTGGATGAGCGCGAGCGGCGTCGACAAGACGATGCTCGAGGTGCCCGGTCGCGACATCCTGCTCGTCTCCGGCTACGACTCGGAGAACGGGCGCATGATGCTGAGCGTGCCGCCGGACGTCGAGCCGCGCCGCGTGTCGGTCGACGCGATCGAGCACTGGATGATCTACCGGGAGCACCCGAACGTCGGCGCGATCGTCCACGTCCATGCGTGGGTCGACGGGATCCAGGCGACCGACGTCAACTACCCGTGCGGCACCGAGGAGCTGGCGCGCTCGGTCGCGGAGCTCGTCCGACAGGCACCCGACCCCGACCACGCGATCGTCGGCCTGCGCAACCACGGCATCACGGTGACCGGCCCGAGCCTCGAGCGAGATCCTCGACCGCATCGAGCCGAACGTTCTCCGCGAGATCCCGATGAGCTAGCCGGGACCCGGGACTTACGACCCGGGCTCGCTGATCGTCTCGCCGCGCACGAGCTGGTAGAGAACAGCACCGATTGCTGCCCCGATCGGGGGTCCGATCAGGTACACCCAGAGGGCTGTCGGCCTGCCGGAGAGAATCGCCGGCCCCAGCGAGCGCGCGGGGTTCATCGACCCACCCGAGATCGGACCGCCGACGAGGATGTCGACTGTCACCGTCGCGCCGATCGCGATTGCGGCTGCCTCTCCGACGGCACGGGTGTCGGTGGCGACGGCCATCACCACGAACATCAGGATCGCGGTCAGCACGATCTCCCACGCGAAAGCTCGCCCCTCGGACCCGGTTGGCAGGTTCCCTCCGACGTAACCGCTGGTCCCAAGACCAGCCCGGAGCACAGCTGCCGCGGCGATCGCGCCGACGAATTGGGCGGCCCAGTAGCCGACGACCCGGCCTGTGGGGAAATGGCGTGTCAACGCGAACGCGAGCGTGACGGCCGGGTTGATATGCGCACCGGAGATGTGGCCGATCGCATAGATGACGGCAGCGACAGCGAGCCCTGAGGCAAGCGCAGCCCCGGTCAGGCCCAACTCGTGCGTTGTCGCTGCCAGGGAAGCGGTGCCGGCAGCGAAGAAGACGAGCGCGAAGGTTCCGAGTGCTTCTGCGAGCAGGGCTCGCGCCAGGGGGTGCGACCTCAATTGCCGGAAGCCAGTAGCTCGCCGATCAGCTTCTGAACGCGTCCGTCGATGTCGTCGCGGATCCGCCGGACCGCCTCGATGTCCTGGTCGGCAGGATCGTCGAGCTCCCAGTCCTCGTATCGCTTGCCCGGGTAGATCGGGCAGGCGTCACCGCAGCCCATCGTGATCACGACGTCCGCTGCGCGGACGACCTCGTCGGTGAGCGGCTTCGGGAACTCCTCGCTCATATCGACGCCAACCTCGGTCATGGCCTCGAGGACGGCCGGGTTGATCTGCTCGCCGGGGTCGCTGCCGGCCGAGCGGACGTGAACCCGACCTTCGGAGCGAAGCTTGACGAGGCCGGCTGCCATCTGGCTGCGACCGGCGTTGTGGACGCAGACGAACAGCACCTCGGGCTGCTCCTTCGTGATCGTGCCTTCGGCCTGGGCAAGCGCCTTCAGCCGTTCACGCGCAAAGCGGTGTGCTAGCACCGGCACGAAGACGTTGATCCTCGCGTCGCCGAGCAGGTCGGTCGACTCCGCGATGTACCGGGCGATCGTCTCCTGCGAGAAGATCCCGGCGAACTCGCGCTGAAGAGCCTCGGCCGCTCGCTCGACGTGCTGGCGTGTCACGGGGTCGAGGATGTCCATTCCGCTCACATGGCCCTCCTTCGCATCGATGACGATCGATGCCCTGCATGATGGCCGGGTAATCGATCTCTGTCAATATGAATCCGTGCAGACGATCGCGACCGTTGCCGCGTCGTGTCCCCCGCTCCTCCAGGGGCCGCTCGAAACCGACGAGGCGGAACAGCTCGTGGGCGTGCTCAAGGCGCTCGCCGACCCGGCACGACTGCGGCTCCTTAGCCTCATCCAGGCGCAGCCCGGCGGCGAAGCCTGCGTCTGCCACCTGACCGAGCCCGTCGGGCTCACCCAGCCGACCGTGAGCCACCACCTCAAGGTGCTCCTCCGCGCTGGGCTCGTCGAGCGCGATCAGCGCGGTAGCTGGGCCTACTACCGCGTAGTCCCGGAGCCTCTCGCGGCGCTGCGCGAGCTTCTCACCTAGCAGCAGCCGGAGCTGCGCGCGCTCGGCGCCAGAGCCGCTTCGCGGTCGGGCTTCGCAGCCCTGACGATCGCGCCGTGCATGCCGTCGGCGACCTCGTGCGTGAACTCGACGGAAACGTCGTTGAAACCGGCCGCTTCGAGACCGGCCTCGTACTCGCCCTTCGAAAGAGCCCCGGCAATGCACCCGACGTAGCTCCCGCGCTCGGCGCGCTCGTCGGGCGACAGGCAATCCTCGGCCACGACGTCACTGATCCCGAGCCGCCCGGTGGGTTTGAGCACACGGCCTACCTCGGCAAGGACAGCCGCCTTGTCGGTCGAGAGGTTGATCACGCAGTTCGAGATCACGACGTCGACGCTCTCCGACGGAAGCGGGATGTTCTCGATCTCGCCCTTGAGGAAGATCGCGTTCCGCACCCCAGCTTCTGCTGCGTTCCGCTGAGCGAGAGCGAGCATCTCGTCGGTCATGTCGAGGCCATAGGCGAGGCCGGTCGGGCCGACTCGCTTTGCCGACAGGATCACGTCGATTCCCCCGCCGGAGCCAAGGTCGAGCACGACGTCGCCCTCTCGCAAGTCGGCGACCGCCGTCGGGTTGCCGCAACCGAGCGACGCGAGTGCAGCCGTCTCGGGAAGCTCGCCCCGCTGCCCTTTCGTGTACAGGCTCTCGCCGAAGTCGGCGCTCCCGGTCTCTCCGTTGCAGCAGGAGCCGCTTCCGCAGCCGCCTCCCGACGCCTCGGTGACCGCGCGCGCTGCAGCCGCATAGCGTTCGCGGACAGCTTCGCGTAGATCGTTGACGGTCTCGATCGTCATGAGGAAACCTCCTCGAGGTCGACGAGGCGGGCGACGTTCGCCATCGCCTCGGGATTGATGGTGAAGTAGGCCCACTTGCCCCGCTGGTCGCGTTCCAGCAGGCCCGCCTCGGTGAGCTTCTTGAGGTGATGGCTGACGGTCGGCTGGGAGAGCCCGAGCGTGGGCTCGAACTCGCACGCACAAACAGGGCCGTCGCTCCGGGCGAGGAGATTGACGATCTTGATCCGCGCCGGGTCGCCGAGAGCCTTGAAAAGGGTGGCAGTCGACTCGGCCTCGTCGTCCGACAGGGTGGGAGCCGCGAGTCGGCCGCAGCACGTTATGAGTCGGAGTGTGCTCGTCATCGAATTGATCGACGTCAATATATCGAAGTCAATCGATGTATGTCAAGTGCCGGCCGCGACGTGTCAACCGCTCTCGACTGGCCCTGAATCAGGGCTGGCCCCGAGCGATCGGGCGCGACCGTAGAGGTCATGCCGCAGGTCGGGAATTCGCTCTCCCCGGTCCCGGGCCGGGCTTCCCAAACGTGTGGACCAGCGGAGGGGACCCGAGAGCACGAGTCGTGGATCGGCGCCGATGTTGCCGCGTCCGAAGCCCGCGCGCTCCAGCGAACGGAGTTGCGACACCGCGAATCTCCTCCCGCTGGAGACCTCGAGGAGCTTTGCCTTCGGATCCCCGAACACGCTGCCCCGGATCGACACTGTCGAGCCCACCGGAGCGAAGAAGCCGCCGGTCGCGTTGCCGGCGAAGATCGAGTTGACGATCTCGAGGCGAACCGGCAGGCGGCGGTCGTATCCCCACGTCCCGACGTAGCCGCTCCCACCCGGGTCGTGCCGGCGGACGAGCACGTGGGCATAGCGGTACCGCCCGGGGCCGTCCCCGACCAGCGCAGCGTCCGCGCCCGTTCCGTCGAGCACCGTGTCGAGCACGTCGCCGCCGTGCCAGAGCTTGACGCCGTTCCTGTCCACGTCGAGCACACGGGTTCGCAGGACGACGACATCTCGGGCCTTGGTGTCTATCCCGTCGGCGGAGGCTCGGGCGAACGAGGAGTCGACGACCACGATCTGGCGCCCGTCTTCGACCGCGAATGCGTCGGCTCCGCTGGACCCGCTTCCGCCCGAACGGCCGTCGACCCGAGTGTGCTCGACCCACCAGTGGGCGCACGGGCCTGCGTTGCACGAGATGCCGAGGTCGGTGCCCGAGACCGACGCGTCGAGCACGAGCAACCCGTCGACCGTTGCGGGCCGGCCGGGGAGTCGGCGGTTGTCGCCGTACGCGACGATGCCGTCACGGAAATCTCCTGTGGGTCGCTCGATTCGGACTCGCTCGATCGTCACGCGCCGGAGCGTGCGTCCGCGTCCGGCGTCGAGCGCGATCGATCCCTGGAAGCCGCGGACCGTGATGCCTTCGAGCACGGCATCGCCGGCCGCGATCGAGATTCCATACTTCTGCCCTGCCCCGGCCTGCAGCACGACCTGCCCGCCACTCGCGAGGAGGCAAACGCTGGGAACGTGCCACTCGAGCGCAGTCGACTCCCCGGGGCTCTCCGAGTACGTCCCCGCGGCTGCGAGGATCGTCGTCCGGGGGCGGGCGTGTGCGAGCGCCGCTGCGAGGCCGCTCGGCGGGTGGACGTGGACGATGCGACGGTCGCCGCCACACGTGGCCTCGGCCGGGCGAGGGAACGATCGGGTCTCGATCGAGACGAACGTGGCGGGCAGCGGCCGCGGGCCGATCGCAGCTGCGACGGCTTGACTTGCAGGTGCTGACGCGGCGGGCGCGAGTATGGCTGCCTGGAGGGCCAGGAAGACGCCACACCGGCGCGCGGCCGGCTTCACGCCGGCGGCCGGAGGACGGCGAACTGGTCGGTGATGGCGATCGTGCGTGTCCGGAACCGATAGACCTCGGCCGGCCGGCCGCCCGTCGGCCCCGGGTGTCGGCGCTCGCCTGTCGGCTCGAGCATCTCGCGCCGGAGGAGCACGCGCTTGAGGTTGGTCGCCGATACGTCGTGACCGAGCGCAGCCGCGTAGAGATCGCGCAGCTCGGCGATCGTGAATGCGCGGGGAGCGAGCGCAAAGCCGAGGTTCGTGTACGAGAGCTTCGCTTGGAGCCGTTCACGACCGGCGAGCGCGATCCGCTCGTGGTCGAACGCCATCTCCGGCAGCTCCTCGAGTGGGTGCCATGAGGTGTCGGACGGCACCACGGGGTCGAGGTCGCTGGGGACGAGTCCGAGATAGGCGGTGGCGAGCTCGCGGTGGTTCGGGTGCCGGCTCGGTTCACTCAGCGTCTCGAGCTGCTCGAGGTGTGTGAGCTCGCGCACGTCGACCTTGGCAGCCAGATGCCGGCGGATCGACCGCTCGAGCGTCTCGTCGGGTGCGAGATAGCCGCCGGGAAGCGACCACGCGCCGGCGAACGGCGGTTTCGCCCGCCGCCAGAGAAGGACCTGGAGCTCGTCCGTGCGGATCTGCAGCACGACGGCCAGCGCGACATGCGCAGGGCCGGACACTTCCGGCGCTGAGGGCACCGTGGTAGACTGTGCTCGAGGTTTTAGACTCACAGTCGAAAACTAGCACGATGTCGAAGCTCTCTACGGATCTGATCGTCGTCGGCGGTGGAGTGGCCGGAATGTACGGCGCCCTCTGCGCCGCGGCCGAGGCCGACGTCGTCCTCCTCACGAAGGGGCCGATCCTCACTTCGGCGAGCTATCTCGCGCAAGGCGGAGTCGCGGCAGCGATGGGTGAGGATGACTCGCCCGAGCTACACGCCGAGGACACGCTTCGTGCCGGCCGCGGACTCTGCCGGCCGAGCGCAGTCGCTGCGCTCACCGCGGAGGCTCCCGCACGGGTGGCCGATCTCGTCGATCTCGGCGTTCCGTTCGACGACGACCTCGGTCTGGAAGGCGGCCACGCGAGGCGCCGCGTGGTGCATGCGCAGGGCGCCGCGACGGGCGCGGTCATTGCCCGCGTTCTCGCCGAGCGCGTCCTCGAGCACCCGCGGGTCCACGTCCACGAGGGAGAACGAGTCGTCGACGTGTGGTCGGGTGGAGTGCAGACGCACAGCGAGACGATTGAAGCCCGCGGAACCCTGCTCGCGACGGGCGGGTACTCGGCGCTGTGGAGCAGGACAACGAATCCGCCGGGCTCTGTCGGCGACGGCATCACGCTTGCGGCCCGGGCCGGAGCTTCGCTGGCCGACCTCGAGTTCGTCCAGTTCCATCCGACGGTGGTGGCCGGGAACGGACTGTTGCTTTCGGAGGCACTTCGCGGAGAAGGGGCGACCCTGATCGACGAGCAGGGAGAGCGGTTCACCGACGAGCTCGCTCCGCGGGACGTCGTCGCGCGGGCGATCGACGCCCGCGGCACGGCGCTTCTCGATCTTCGTCGGATCGACCGCGATCGCTTTCCCACGCTGATGAGCGCGCTTGCAGAGCACGGTTTCGACCCGGCGAATCAGCCGATTCCGGTGGCGCCGGCGGCGCACTACACGATGGGCGGCATCATCACCGACCTCGAGGGTCGGACGGGGGTCCCGGGTTTGTACGCAGCCGGCGAGTGCGCCTGCACCGGCGTCCACGGTGCCAACCGGCTCGCCTCGAACTCGTTGCTCGAGTGCCTCGTCTTCGGGCGCCGCGCGGCTCTCGCCTCACTCCGTGACGCTTCCGTTACAGGGACTGTCCCCGGGACATGGCTCGAGGAGCCCGTGTCGCCCGAGCTCCGTACCCGGATGTGGCGCGATGCCGGGCTCGTCCGTGATGCGGCCGGCCTCGAGCGAATCCTCCACGTGCGTCATACGCTGGCGCGGTTGATCGCTCGTAGCGCTCTTGCACGGCGCGAGAGCCGGGGAAGCCACTTCCGTGCGGACTTCCCGTTCGAGGACGACGCCTTCGCCGAGCACACCGTGATCAGGTCGGTGATTGCCGAGGAGGTGACGTTCGAGCGATGGAGCTGACGACTTTCGACGTCCGCCAGTGGCTTGCCGAGGACGTCGGTGACGGCGACGTCACCTCGCTCGCCCTGTTCGGCGAAGACGACGTGTGCGAGGCGCAGATCCTCGTCAAGGAACCCGGGGTCGTTTGCGGGCTCGAGGCCGCCGCCGCGGTCTTCGACGCCGTGGGCGCGAGGCTCGAGCCGCTCGTCGTCGAGGGCGAGAGTGTCGAGCCGGGTCCAATCGCACGCGTTGACGGCCCTGCCCGGGCGGTCCTCGCCGGCGAGCGGCTCGCGCTCAATCTGATCGGTCGGCTCTCCGGAATCGCGACACTGACGCGCCGCTTCACCGATGCGATCGAGGGGACCGGGGTGCGGGTCCTCGACACGCGGAAGACGACACCCGGACTGCGGGTGCTCGAGAAGCACGCCGTGCGCTGCGGCGGTGGGACGAACCACCGATTCGGGCTCTTCGACGCCGTGCTGATCAAGGACAACCATCTTCGTCTCGCCGGCTCGATCGCCCGGGCAGTCGAGCGGGCCAGGAGCGCCAATCTTCCGATCGAGGTCGAGTGCGAGACGCTCGACCAGGTTCAGGAGGCGCTCGACGCCGGAACCGATCGCATCCTGCTCGACAACATGAGCGTCGGCGAGCTCGGGCGGGCGGTCGAGCTCGTGGACGGTCGCGCCGAGCTCGAGGCCTCGGGTGGTGTCTCGATCGAGACGGTGCGCGAGATCGCCGAGACGGGTGTCGACTTCATTTCTGTGGGGGCGCTCACACACTCTGCTCGCGCCCTCGACGTTTCCCTGGAGGTCCAGTGACGACCACGCTTTCACCCGACCGGATCGACCGGCTCTCCGACGAAGTGCGCTCGCTCGCTCGCGAGCGAGACGCCGTCATCCTCGCTCACAACTACCAGGTGCCCGAGGTGCAGGACGTGGCCGACTACGTCGGTGACTCGCTCGGCCTCGCGCGCGAGGCTGCTGCCACCGAGGCATCCGCGATCGTCTTCTGCGGCGTGCACTTCATGGCCGAGACGGCGGTGATCCTGTCGCCGGAGAAGACCGTGCTCATTCCCGACCTGGATGCGGGGTGCTCGCTGGCCGCGTCGATCACCGCCGACCAGCTTCGCGCGTGGAAGGCCGAGCACCCGGGAGCGGTGGTCGTCTCCTATGTCAACACGACGGCGGAGGTAAAGGCCGAGACGGATTACTGCTGCACGTCCGGAAACGCGAAGGCAGTGATCGAGGCGATCCCCGCCGACAAGGAGATCCTGTTCTGCCCGGACATGTTCCTCGGCATCTGGCTCGAGCGGGTCACGGGCCGCAAGCTGAACGTCTGGCTCGGGGAGTGC
Organism: uncultured Actinomycetes bacterium; assembly: GCA_963736045.1. Taxonomy (GTDB): domain Bacteria; phylum Actinomycetota; class Thermoleophilia; order Gaiellales; family Gaiellaceae; genus PALSA-612. The sequence goes on from CAVTNK010000003.1 coordinate 206,851, forward strand.
CACGTGCATGCCGGCATTCGCCCGGCGGACATCGAGCGCTGGCAGGCCGAGGCGCCCGACGCCGAGCTCCTCGTCCATCCCGAGTGCGGCTGCGCCAGCCAGTGCATGGCTTTCGCCAACGACAAGACGCACATCCTCTCGACCGAGGGCATGGTCAAGTTCGCGAAGGCTTCGCCGAAGGAGCGATTCCTCGTCGCGACCGAGACGGGGATCCTGCATCGCCTGAACAAGGAGGCTCCCGGCAAGCGCTTCGAGGCTGTCTCCGAGAGAGCCATCTGCAAGTACATGAAGATGATCACGCTCGAGAAGCTCCGCGACTCACTCCGCGACTGGAGGTACATCGTCACCGTGGAGCCCGAGATCGCCGAGCGCGCGCGCGGCGCGATCGAGCGCATGGTGGCGATCACCTAGGCTTCGCGCGTGCTGCTCTGCACGCGCTGTGAACAGGAGAATCCCGACGGTTTCCGCTTCTGCGGAGCGTGCGGAGCCGAGCTCGCCGCGCCGGTCACGCACGCGCCCGAGGTGCGCAAGACGGTGACGGTGCTCTTCTGCGACCTCGCCGGCTACACGAGCGCGGGCGAGCGGTTGGATCCGGAGGCCCTGCGGCGCATCCAGTCTCGATATTTCGAGGAAGCGCGCGCCGCGCTCGAGCGTCACGGCGGGACGGTGGAGAAGTTCATCGGCGACGCGGTGATGGCGGTATTCGGGATTCCGCAGGTGCACGAGGACGATGCTCTGCGAGCGCTCAGGGCCGCGGTCGAGCTTCGGGAGGCGGTCGTCGTTCTCGGCCTCGAGCCCCGCATCGGCGTCAACACGGGCGAGGTGGTGGCCGGCTCCGGCGACGCCCTCGTCACCGGCGACGCTGTCAACACGGCCGCCCGTCTGGAGCAGGCTGCCGGGCCGGGCGAGATCCTGATCGGGGAGCAGACGCGACTCCTCGCTCGAGGCGCCGTCGAGGTCGAGCCGAGCCCGCCGGTCGTCGCCAAGGGGAAGGCGGCCCCGATCGAGGCGTACAGGCTGGTCTCGGTGACGGAGGGAGCGCCCGCCTTCGAGCGGCACCTCGAGTCACCGCTCGTCGGCCGGCACCGGGAGCTCGAGGCCCTCCGGCAGGCGTTCGAGCGCACCGCGTCCGAGCGAGCCTGCCACCTCTTCACGGTGCTCGGGCCGGCCGGCGTCGGCAAGTCGCGCCTCGCGCTCGAGCTGACCGAGTCCGTCGGCGATCGTGCTCTCGTCCTGTCCGGCCGCTGCCTTCCCTACGGCGAAGGAATCACCTACTGGCCGCTCGTCGAGGTGTTCCGCGCCGCCGGCGCCGAGGACGAGCTCGGGGTCGCTCTGTCGGCGGCGCACGCGGAGGAGACGTTCCGAGCGGTGCGTAAGTGGCTCGAGCGGATCGCTGCCGAGCGACCCGTCGTCCTCGTGCTGGACGACCTCCACTGGGCCGAACCGACCTTTCTCGACCTGGTCGATCACATCGCCGACTGGAGCCGGGACGCCCCGATCCTGGTCCTCTGCATGGCGCGGCCCGAGCTGCTCGACGCACGGCCCGCCTGGGCTGGCGGGAAGCTGAATGCGACCTCGGTGTTGCTCGAGCCGCTCTCGGGCGACGAGACGGCAGCGTTGATCGAGAATCTGAGCAGCGCGGTCGACGAGGGCCTGCGCGGAAGGATCGTCGAGGCCGCCGAAGGCAACCCTCTCTACGTCGAGGAGATGCTGGCGATGCTCGCGGAGGGCGGTGATGCCCACGGCGAGCTCGAGGTGCCGCCGACGATCCAGGCGCTCCTCGCAGCACGGCTCGACCACCTGGCAGACGCGGAGAGGGAGGTGGTCGGCAGGGCCGCCGTGGAGGGGCGTGTCTTCCACCGGGGGGCGGTGGCGGAGTTGACGCCCGCCGACCTCCGCCCCGACGTCCCGGCTCACCTGCAGGGGCTCGTCCGCAAGGAGCTGATCCGCCCCGAGACACCGGACTTCCCCGAAGAAGACGCGTTCCGCTTTCGGCACCTCCTGATCCGAGACGCGGCGTACGACGGCCTGTCGAAGGAGACGCGTGGCGAGCTGCACGAGGCCTTCGCGGGCTGGCTCGAGCGGATGGCGGGCGACCACGGCTGGGAATACGAGGAGATCGTCGGCTGGCATCTCGAGCAGGCGCATCGCTACCGGGTGGAGCTCGGGACGCTCGACCAGGATGTGATCGGGCTTGGACGCCGGGCCAGCAGGCATCTCGCCGTGAGCGGCCGCCGTGCCCGGGCCAGAGGCGATGCGCCCGCCTCGGCGAGCCTCCTGCGTCGGGCGCGCGACGTGCTCGAGCCCGACGATCGCGAGCGTCTCGAGCTCCTCCCCGACCTGGTCGCCAGCCTGGTCGACGCGGCCGCGTACGAGGAGGCGAACGTCGTGGTCCGAGACGGTCTCTCCGCTGCGGCCGAGCTCGGCGATCCGCCGCTGGAAGGGATGCTGAGCATCGAGGCCGCCTACCTCGCGTCGCACGTCGACCCCGGGGTGAATATGACGGATATCCTCGAGCAGGTCGAGCGCATCATCCCGGTCCTCGAGCAGGCGGACGAGAATCGCGGTCTGGCGCGTGCCTGGACGTTCTTCGGCCTCCTGACGTTCTGGCTCGGCCACGCAGACGAGGCGCTACACGCGTACGAGCGCGCGTACGGTCACGCGCGGCGTGCCGGGGACCGTGCCGCCGAGGCCGATGCACTCTGGTGGCGGGCGGCGACAGCCTACTGGGGCTCGACGTCAGCGGAAGATGGCATCCGTCTCTGCGAGGAGCTCCTCCCGCGGCTCTCGGGACACGCGTACGGCGGGGCCTTCGTCACGTGTCTCCAGGCGTGCTTCGCCGCGATGCGCGGCCGGTTCGACGAGGCGAGGCGCCTGCGGGCCGAAGCTTCCGCCGTGCTGGACGAGCTGGGCCTTTCGACAGAGCGCGCAGGCACGTACCAGATGGAGGCGGCGATCGATCTCCTGGCGGGCGATGCCGCTGCAGCGGCGGAACTGCTCCGCCGTGGGTGCGAGTTCGCCGACCGCGTCGGGGAGACCGGCTATCTGTCGACGACGGCGGCTGTCCTGGCGGAGGCCTTGTACCGCCAGGGCCGGGATGCCGAGGCGTTCGAGGCCACCGCTCTCAGCGAGCGCACCGCTGCGGTGGACGACTTTGCCTCGCAGGTCGGTTGGCGTTCGATCCGGGCCAAGGTGCTCGCCCGCCGTGGCGAGCTCGAGGAGGCCGAGGCGCTGGCCCGAGCAGCGCTGACGCTCGTCGGGGGGACCGACTACATCGGGATGCACGGAGACACGCTCCTCGATCTGGCAGTGGTGCTGAAGGCGGCCGGGAAGTCTGGGGAGGCCGCAGCCGCGGCCGGGCAGGCGCTCGCTCTCTACGAGCGCAAGGGCAACGTGGTCTCGGCCAGACACGTTCGAGCCTGGCTTTCCGAACTGCCTTCCTAGCTTCCGAGGCCGACTGCGCCGGCCTCGGCGAGCTCTGCGATCTCCTGCTCCGAGTACCCTGCTTCGGCGAGCACCTCGGCGGTGTGCGCGCCGAGCCTCGGCGGCGGTGAGCGGTGCAGGACGCGCTCGGCGTCGATCGAGAGAGGCAGGGCGGCGATCCTGAGATCGTCGATCCCTGGATACGGCAGCTCCTGCAGGATGCCCAGCGCCTCGGTCTGCTCGGCGGCGGCCACCTCCGCCACGTTCTGGACCGGGGCTCCGGGCACTCCTGCCGCGGCCAGCCGGTCGAGCCACTCGGCCCGGTCGGCGGTTGCGAACCGTTCCTCGAGGATCGCGGTCAGGGCGTCGCGGTTGGAGACCCGGCTCGGATTCGTCGCAAAGCGCGGATCCGAGGCTAGCTCCGGCAAGCCGACCACTCCGGCCAGCGCCGCGAAGAGCCGGTCGTTCCCGGCCGCCACCATCAGCCGGCCGTCGCGGGCGGCGAAGGCCTGGTACGGGACGATCGACGGAAACGCGGTGCCGCGTCCGCCCGGCACCGAGCCGTCGCCGAAATAGCCGGTCAGGTGATAGGCCATGAACCCGAGCGCCGTCTCGTAGAGGGAGACGTCGACCTCGCGCCCCTCACCGGTCTGCCCGCGTTCGTGGAGCGCCGAGACGATGCCGAGGGCGGCCCACATGCCCGTGCCCTGGTCGACGAGCGAGACGCCGGCCCGCACTCCCGGCCGATCGGGCTCGCCGGTGACGCTGACGATGCCTCCGGCAGCCTGGGCCAGCGGGTCGTAGCCAGGTCGCAGCCGCCAGGGCCCGTTGCGGCCGAACGACCGGATCGAGCAGTAGACGAGCCGCGGATTGCGGGCACGGAGCTCCGCCCCGCCGAGCCCGCGCTCCTCGGCGAGTCCGGGGCGCAGGCTCTGGACGAGGACGTCCGCACCGTCGACCAGTCGCAGCAGCACGTCGAGACCACGCCGCAGGTCGATGCAGACCGAGCGCTTGCCCGCGTTCATGGCCAGGAAGAGCGTGCTCTCGCCCTCCCAGAAGGGCGGTCCCCACGTCCGCGCCTCGTCGCCCGACCCAAGCGGCTCGATCTTGACCACGTCGGCCCCGAGCGCGGCGAGCACCTCGGTGCAGAACGGGCCGGCGAGCGACGTCGTGACGTCGACGACCCTGACGCCGTTGAGCGGGAGGAAGCTCATCGCTGCGTAGTCTTTCGCAAGCGTGTTCGATCAGCTTGCGGATCTCGTCTCCGGGGCCTGGTGGTCATACCTGATCATCCTCGCGATCGCCTACGGCGACGCGATCCTGCCGCTGCTGCCGAGCGAGACGGTCGTGATCACCGCGGGAGTGCTCGCCTCCGCGGGGGACATGCGGATCGGCCTGGTCATCCTCTTCGCCGCAGTCGGCGCCTTCCTCGGCGACAACACCGCCTACTTCATCGGCAATCACTACGACGAATGGATCCAGAAAAAGCTGTTTCGGGGCGAGAAGGCTCGCGAGCGGCTCGCCTGGGCAGAGCGCCAGATCGAGGAACGCGGCGGCGAGCTGATCATCGTGGCCCGGTTCATCCCGGGCGGGCGAACCGTCGTCACCGTCTCGTGCGGCTGGCTCGACATGCGTTGGCGCGTGTTCGCGATGTACGACGCGGCCGCGTCACTGATCTGGGCCTGCTACGCGGCGCTCCTCGGCTACTTCGGCGGCAAGGCGTTCAAGGATCAGCCCTGGAAGGGGCTGCTGCTCGCCTTTGCGGTCGCGCTGGCCGTGACGGGCGGCGTCGAGCTCGTGCGGTGGATCATGCGCCGCCGCCGGGGCGAGAACGGTGCCTCCTCGCCGGAGCCGGAGGCCGAGTAGCCGTGCCGAACCGCCTCGCGGGTGAGATGAGCCCCTACCTGCTGCAGCACGCGGAGAACCCCGTCGACTGGTACCCGTGGGGTGACGGGGCATTGGAGCGCGCCCGCAGCGAGGACCGGCCGATCCTGCTCTCGATCGGCTATGCCGCCTGCCACTGGTGTCACGTGATGGCACACGAGTCCTTCGAGGACGGCGAAACCGCCGCACTGATGAACGAGCACTTCGTGAACGTCAAGGTCGACCGAGAGGAGCGACCCGATCTCGACGCCCTCTACATGGACGCCGTCGTAGCGCTCACCGGGCAGGGTGGTTGGCCGATGACCGTGTTTCTCACCCCCGACGGCGAGCCGTTCTACGGAGGCACGTATTTCCCGCCGGAGCCGAGGCACGGGCTTCCGAGCTTCCGTCAGATCCTCGACGCAGTCGCCGAGGCGTACCGTGAGCGCAGGGGGGAGGTGGCACGGACGGGCGCGCAGCTCGTCGAGGCGGTGCGCCGAAGCGCGGAGGTACGGCCGTCGATCGATCCACTGACCGACTCGGTGCTCTCGGAGGCGGTACACGGCCTCCGGCGTGTGTTCGACCCCGGGTCGGGCGGTTTCGGAGGAGCGCCGAAGTTCCCGCCCTCGTCGGCGCTCGAGCTCCTGATGCGGCGGGGCGAGCTCGAGATGGTCTCGTCGACGCTCGACGGGATGGCAGCAGGAGGAATGTACGACCTCGTCGGTGGCGGCTTCCACCGCTATTCGGTCGACCAGCGGTGGCTCGTACCGCACTTCGAGAAGATGCTCTACGACAACGCGCTGCTCGTTCCCGCGTACCTCCACGGCTGGCTGCTGACCGGCAACGAGCGCTATCGCGAGATCGCGGAGGAGACGGTCGAGTACATGCTGCGCGACCTCCTTCTTCCGGAGGGCGTCTTCGCCTCGTCGCAGGACGCCGACACCGACGGCGTCGAGGGCCTCACGTACACCTGGACGGCCGACGAGCTCGGCTCGGAGCTGGCGCCGCTCCTCGAGCCGTTCGAGCATGGCCGCTCGATCCTCCGCGGGTCACTCGACGCCGCCACGAAGGCGCAGCTGCTCGCGACTCGCGGCAACCGCCCGCAGCCGGGTCGAGACGACAAGGCGATCGCATCGTGGAACGGACTCGCCCTCGCGGCGCTCGCCGAGGCGGGTCGCCGGCTCGATCGACCCGGGTGGATCGAGACCGCCTGTGGTCTCGCGGAGTTCGTGCTCGGGCCGCTCTCCGACGGTGAACGTCTTCGCCGGAGCTTCCGCGCCGGACGTGCGACGGGGACCGGCTACCTCGACGACTACGCCAACGTCGCTCACGGCCTCTACGAGCTGCATGTGGCGACCGGTGATCTTCGCTATCTCGAGGAGTCGCGGCGCCTCGCTCTCCTCGCGGTCGAGCTGTTCGCCGACGAGGATCGAGGCGGCTTCTACCTGACGCCGGTGGACGGGGAGACACTCGTAGCGCGCACCAAGGACACGGGCGACAGCCCCATGCCGTCCGGGAACTCGATGCTCGCACATGTCCTGACCCGCCTCGCCCGGATCTACGGCGACGACGACCTCGAACGGCGCGCGGTGTCCGTCCTCCGTCTCCTTCGGCCCGTGCTCGGCAGCAATCCGAGCTTCTTCGCGTGGGCGCTCTGCGTCCTCGATCTCCACCTGTCGGTGGCACGGGAGATCGCGATCGTCGGCCGGCCGGCCGACGACGTCGCAAGGGCGGCGCTGGCCGGCTTCGACCCGAACGCCGTCGTCGCGTTCGGGCCGGCCGAGGGTGTACCGCTCCTCGAGGGGAAGACGCCGATCGACGGCAGGCCGACTGTCTACGTCTGCGAGCGCTTCGCCTGCCAGACGCCGGTCACGGATCCGGCGGAGCTGACGGCTCGACTACGGCCCTAGGCCGGAGGCCCCGCGGGCACGACGCCGAGCTGCTGCATCATCGCCATCATGTCGGTGACGCCCCAGTGCTCGACGGCGAGGCCGTCGTCGCCGAAGCGGACGATGTCGATCGCCTGGACGTCGACGGACTTGCCCGTCGCGGGCATGCCCATCAGCTCGCCCTTGTGTGTCCCGGTACACCGAACCCGGACGACGACCTTGTCGCCGCTCGCAACCACGTCCTCTGCGTCCATGCGCAGGTCGGGGAATGCGGCGAGGTAGGCGGCGAAGAACTGCCTGACGCCCTCCTTCGTCGGAGGAAATCCTTCCACCGTCTCGTGCTCGACGAAGTCGTCCGCAAGGAGCTCGACGAATCCGTCGACGTCGCTGGCATTGACCAGCTCGTAGAAGCGACGCATCGTGGCCGCGTGATCCATGGAAACCTCCTAATCGTTAGTCGACGCGATCATAGAGCTGAGTCCAACTGCGCGAACGCCTGCTGGAAGACATGGCGTGGCTGCGCGCCGAGAACGAGCAGGCGCCGATCGAGGAGGAAGCCCGGGACACCGGTCACGCCGATCGACTGGGCCTGCGCAGTCAGAGCCAGGACGCGGTCGCGATAGGCGTCCCCCGCGAGCACCTCGTCCACCTCGGCACCGTCCAGGCCCGCCTCGACCGCGAGCGCCCTCAGCTCCACGGGGTCGCCGATGTTCCGAGCCTCGGCCCAGTACGCGTCCATCAGCCGATCGTGCACGGCCGCGTGCACGCCGCGCTCCCGCGCGAGCTCGCTGACCCGGAGAGCCCCCATCGTGTTCGGAATGACGTCCGGAGGCGGGTTGTAGGCGAGACCCTCCTCGGTGAAACGTTCCTTCAACTGATCGTGAAAGCGCTCGCCGTAACGAGCGTGGAGCTGCGCCCGGGGAATGCCCTCCGGCGGATACTCCGGATGGAGGTCGAACGGGAGCCACTCGACTGTCGCACCGAATTGCTCCTCCACCCAACCGGCCATGACCTGGCCGACACGGCAGAACGGTCAGATGTAGTCGGACCAGACGAGGACGTCGTGGGTCGGCGTCGCGTTCACGACTCGAGTGCCAGCACGTCGGCAAGTGTCTCACGGCGGCGGATCAGCCGTGCGGATCCGCTTGCGACGAGAACTGCGGCGGGGCGGGGAACAGCGTTGTAATTCGAGCTCATTCCCAGCGTGTAGGCGCCGGTGGCGGGCACGGCAAGGAGATCGCCTCGCTGTGGTGCCGGCAGCGCCACGCGGTCGACGAGGACGTCGCCCGATTCGCAGTGCTTGCCGCAGACCGTGTAGACGCCTGCCGGCTCGGCGTCGGGGCGATTCGCAAGCAGGCAGGTGAAGCGCGCCTCGTAGAGCTGCGGGCGCGGATTGTCCGACATGCCCCCGTCGACTGCCACATAGGTTGTCTGCTCGCTCGCGCGCTTGACGGTGCCGACCCGGTAAAGGGTGAAACCGGCCTCTCCGACCAGGGAGCGGCCAGGCTCGAACAGGATCTGCGGCTCGGGAAGCTCGTGCAAGCGCCATGCGCGCGAGACTCGCTCGACGATCGTGTGCACGAAGTCGTCGATCGCCGGCGCCGCGTCGTCTTCCACGTATCTGATGCCGAGGCCTCCCCCGACGTCGACCACCCTCGGCGTCCAGCCCAGGTCCGAGCGGCACTCGGTCGAGAACGCGGCCAGCCACTCGACCGAGAACCTCGCCGGCCCGGCGTCCATCAGCTGCGAGCCGAGATGGACGTGCAGGCCCTGCACGTCGAGGCCCAGATCCCGAGCACGGGCGATCGCCTCGAGTCCCTGCTCGGGAGTCAGTCCGAACTTCGAGCCGCGATGCCCGGTCTTGATCGCATCGTGTGTATCGGGATCGATGCCAGGCGTGATCCGCACGAGCACGCGTTTGACACCGGCCGAGGCTGCTCGGTCGACCTCGTCGGGTGCGTCCAGGACGACGAGCCAGACGTCTTCCTCTGCCGCCCGGCGAAGCTCCTCGTCGGACTTGTTGTTGCCGTGCACGACGATGCGCTCCGCGGGCACGCCGGCTCGAAGGGCGAACTCGAGCTCGCCGAGGGTCGACACATCGGCACCGAGGCCAGCGTCGGCGAGGAGTCCGAGGATGGCGACGTTCGGGAAAGCCTTCGAGCCGTAGAGGCAGACCGCCCCGGGCGCGGCGTCGCGGTATGCCCGGGCACGTGCTCGTAGCGTCTCCTCGCAGTAGACGACGAGCGGGGTTCCGAACTGTTCCGCGAGGTCCGTCGCGCGCATTCCTCCCACGGCGAGCTCGCCGTCGGTGACGGCGGCGGAGTCCGGAAAGAGGTCGAGGACGCTCAGTTCCTCGGATCCGTGAACTCGATGTACCAGTGCGTCCCGTCGCAGGACGGCTTGTTCTTCGAGCCGCCGCAGCGGCAAAGCCACAGCGTCGACTTCGCGTCGAGCTCCTCACTGCGCGAGTTCCGGAGATTGTCGAGCCCCTCGACCTTGTAGGGCCCGTTCTTGGTCGGCAAGATCGTGGGTGCTGTCGCCATCGCGCTCCTCCTGTGAGCGATCTCCCAGGGTATAGGGAACCACGGGTTCTCTCGTCATATCTCGCTAGACTGACATCACTGTGCAGGGCCTTCTTGCATAGCGCAGGGAAGCTCTCGCGGCGCCGCCGCGACACCTTCCCGTGGCCTCTCGAGCGAGAGGCTTTTTTGTTGGTGCGGCAAATGAGGATCGCGTGACAGAGCAGTACGAGGCAGCGGCAATCGAGGCGAGGTGGCAGCAGGTCTGGGAAGACCTGCACGCCTTCCGCGTTCCGGACGGGGAAGCAGCGTCCTCGGAGGCGAGCCGGAAGAGCTACGTGCTCGAGATGTGGCCGTATCCGTCAGGGACGCTGCACATGGGCCACGTCCTCGTCTACACGATCGGCGACGTGCTCTCACGCTTCCGCCGTCGAAACGGGATGACGGTGATGCACGCGATGGGCTTCGACTCGTTCGGGCTGCCGGCCGAGAACGCCGCGATCCGCGAAGGCGGTCATCCACGCGTGATCACCGAGCAGAACATCGCGGAGATCACGCAGACGATGAAGCGGATGGGATGGGGGTACGACTGGACGCGCACGACCTCCGCCCACGAGCCGGAGTACTACCGGTGGACGCAGTGGCTGTTCCTCAAGCTGCACGAAGCTGGTCTCGCCTACCGGAAGGCCGCTCCGGTGAAGTGGTGCCCGAACGACCAGGCGGTGCTCGCGAACGAGCAGGTCCACGACGGCCATTGCGAGTACTGCGGCGCCGAGGTCGTCGCGAAGAACCTCGAGCAATGGTTCTTCAGGACGACGGCATACGCCGACGAGTTGATCGACGACCTGTCGAAGATCGACTGGCAGGACCGCATCAAGGCGATGCAGCGGAACTGGATCGGGCGCTCCGAAGGCGCCGAAGTGATCTTCCGGATCGACGAGCTCGACGCCGACGTTCCCGTCTTCACGACGCGCCCCGACACGCTCTTCGGTGCGACGTTCTTCGTGCTCGCGCCGGAGCATCCACTCGTCGAGCAGCTCGCCGAGCGGTTGCCGAGCGCAGAGGAGCTTCGTGCCTACGTGAGCAAGGCTTCAGTGAAGCGGGGCGAGGAGCGTGCGGCCGCCGAGGAAAAGACGGGTGTCTTCACCGGCTTTTACGCCACCAATCCGGTCAACGACGCGCGAATTCCGATCTGGGTCGCCGACTACGTGCTAATGGACTACGGCACCGGGGCGATCATGGCGGTGCCCGCGCACGACGAGCGCGACTTCGAGTTCGCAGAGCGCTTCGACCTCGAGGTGAGGCAGGTCGTCGCGCCTTCGCAGGATGCCGAGCCCGGGGCGGCAGCGGCGTTCGTCGCGCACTCGGACAGCGAGGTGCTCGTGAACTCGGGCGAGTTCTCGGGGCTGAGTGCACCCGAGGGCAAGAAGAGGATCGTCGAGTGGCTCGAGGGTCAGGGACGCGGCAAGCCGGCGGTCAGCTTCCGTCTCCGCGACTGGGGATTCTCGCGGCAGCGCTACTGGGGCGCTCCGATCCCGATCGTCTACTGCGACGACTGCGGCGTCGTGCCAGTTCCGGAGGAGGAGCTGCCGGTCGTCCTGCCGGAGGTCGAGGACTACAAGCCGAAGGGAATCGCGCCGCTCGCATCGGCGGACGACTGGGTTCGGACGCCGTGCCCGCGGTGCGGGGCCGAGGGGCGGCGCGAGGTCGAGACGATGGACACCTTCGTCGATTCGTCGTGGTACTACCTGCGCTACTGCGACCCGCGCAACGCGGACGCTCCGTGGGATCGGAAGATCGTCGACTCGTGGTGCCCCGTCGACCAGTACATCGGCGGCGTCGACCACGCGACGATGCACCTCATCTACGCGCGCTTCTTCATGAAGGCGCTGAACGATCTCGGCCTGATCGGCTTCCGCGAGCCGTTCCAGCGACTGTTCTCCAACGGCTGGGTCCAGCTCGGCGGCACGAAGATGTCGAAGTCGAGAGGCAACGTGATCGGCCCCGACGACCTGATCGAGGCCTACGGCGCCGATGCGGTCCGCCTTTACATCCTCTTCATCGGCCCGGCCGACGAGGACATGGACTGGACCGACGAGGGGATCGACGGGATGGTGCGCTTCGTGCGCCGCGTGTACCGCCTCGTCTCGGAGATGGCCGAGCGCGCGTCGCGCGGCGATCCGCCGCCGAACGAGCTGACCCGCAAGGCCCACCAGACGATCGCGAAGGTCACGGACGATGTCGGCCGCCGGCAGTCGTTCAACACCGCGATCGCCGCGGTGATGGAGCTCGTCAACGAGCTGTCGAAGGCGGGGCCGGACGATCCGGCCGCTCGCTTTGCCGCCGAGACGGTCGTCCGCCTTCTGCAGCCCTGCGCTCCGCATGTCACCGAGGAGCTGTGGGAGCGCTTGGGGCACGAGCGGCTGTGGGAGGAGCCATGGCCGGCTCACGACCCGGCCATGCTGGAGCGCGAGACGTTCGAGCTCGTCGTTCAGGTGAACGGCAAGGTCCGCGACCGTGTGGAGGTCTCGACGGCACTCTCCGACGACGAGCTTGTCGAGCATGCGACCTCGTCGCCCCGCGTCCAGGCCCATCTGGACGGAAGGCAGGTGCGAAAAGCGGTCGTCGTCCCGCGCAAGCTCGTCAACCTCGTGGTCGGCTGACCGAAGCCCGTTCGCGAAGGGCTGCTATATGCTCGGGCCCGGATGCCCGGGCGGGCGTGACTGTCCGCGACTGCGCGCCGAGAACGGCCAAGACCGAGGAGGGGAAATGCCCAAGAAGATCGTCGACACCATCCTGCCGACCACCATGGTCGGGTCGTATCCGCGGCCACACTGGTTCCACCAACAGCTGCTCGGCCGGGACGTCCGCGTCGCCTTTAAAGAGGTCGCGCACGAGGAGGCGTATCAGGATGCAACCGCGGCGGTGCTGCGCGACCAGGAGGAGGCAGGTCTCGACATCGTCACGGACGGCCAGATGTCGTACGACGACTACGTCGGTGCGATCGGCTCGTTCTGCTGGTACATGTACGAGCGCATCCCCGGATTCGAGCCGGCGCGCGAGCCGCATCCGGCCGAAGGCGATCGCAGCGACAAGACGACCGAGCTCCTCCACGACTGGGGCGGCGTGATCAACAGTGGTCCAGTGTCGCGCGGCCCGATCCGACTCGCCGACCTCTACGGGGTCGCGAAGCCGTTGACTGACCGGCCGATCAAGGTGTCGGTCGGCGCCGGCCCGGTCAATCTGGCCTGGCACGTCTACTTCGAGCACTACAAGGACCCGCAGGAGCTCTGCTACGCGCTCGCTCCTGTCTTCAACGCGGAGATGAAGAGCCTCGTCGAGGCGGGTGCGACGTACCTGCAACTCGAGGACCTCGGTGCCTGGCTCCCGCTCTTCACCGGTGAGGAGTCCGACTACGAGTGGATCCGCGACGTGATCGGCAAGTGCTGCGAGGGGGTCGACGCCAAGATCAGCTGGCACTTCTGCTTCGGAAACGCATGGGGGAACGACATCCTGAGCGCGAACTTCCCCGAGGGCTACCAGACCGTGCTCCCCTACTTCTGGGAGACGCCGGGAATCGACGAGTTCGTCCTCGACTACGCGAACCGTGAGATGGCCGGCATCGAGTTCATGAAGAACCTGCCGGCCGACAAGAGCCTCCAGGTCGGCGTGCTCGACATCCGCACGATGATGGTCGAGTCGCCCGAGCAGGTCGCCGCCCGTATCCGCCAGGTGCTCGAGCACGTCCCGGCCGACCGCGTCACCCCGTCGACGGACTGCGGCATGAAGCCGCTGCCGCGCATGGTCGCCAAGATGAAGCTGAAGGCGCTCGTCGAGGGGGCTGCGATCGTCCGCAAGGAAGTCACCGGCTAGCTCACAGCTTCGGTCCCGCCCTGGTCGACCCGGTCGATCGGGGCGGGGCGTCGATTGTCTTCAGGCGGTCGCCCGGTCGACTGCGAACAGGTGCCAGTCGCCGGGGATGCCTTTGAGCGGGTGGGTGCCGCGGTCGTCGAAGGCGAGTCCCGAGCCGGCGACGAGGTCCTTCACGGTGCTCGAGACGAGCACCTCGCTCGCAGCGGCTTCTGCCGCGACTCGTGCACCGGTGTGGACGGCGATCCCGGACACCTTGCCATTGACGAGCTCGCACTCCCCTGTGTGCAAACCGGTACGCACCTCGAGATCCAGCTCCCGCACCGAATCGACGATCGCGGAGGCACAGCGGATCGCCCGCGCCGGCCCGTCGAAGCTGGCGAAGAATCCGTCACCTGCCGTGTTGACCTCGGTGCCGCGGAAGCGCACCAACTGACTGCGGACGAGCTCGTGGTGGCGCTCGAGCAACTCGTGCCAGGCCCGGTCGCCGAGCGCAGACGCGCGTTCGGTGGAACCGACGATGTCGGTGAACAGGATCGTCGCCAGCACCCGCTCCGGCTCTGAATCATCCCCACCCGCCTCCGAGGCGCGCTTCAGAAACTGCTCGATCTCATCCATCGTTTGATCGAGCGCGGGTCCGATCGGCACGTGCAGCTCCCCGGGTAGCTCGAGCAAACGCGCTCCGGGGATACGCTCGGCCATGTACCGGGCGCCGTCGATCGAGGCCATCATGTCGTGGGTGCCGTGCACGAGCATGGCTGGCGCCCGCACCGACGGCAGTACGTGGCGGACGTCGATGTCGTGATCCATTGCGACGAGGGCGTCGAGTGCTCCCGGGCTCGCGCTGCGCCGGTGGTAAGCGGCCGAGAGCTCGAGCTCCTCGTCGGTGTATCTCGCCAGGAAGCGCACCGCGGCCCGCGCCTCGTCGCGGGAGCCGAAGATGCCTGCGATAGCCACGCAGACCTCTCGCCACTGCTCCTCGGAAAAGCCAGGCGGGTAGTCCGGAGCCCACATCGACCGGGCGAATCCGCCAATCGCGACGAGTGCGACCGTGCGCTCCGGGTAGGTCGCCGCGAAGAGCAGGCTCATCGCCGTGCCTTCGGAAATGCCCACGAGCGCGGCACGGGGCGAGCCTGCGGCATCCATCACCGCGCGGACGTCGTCCATCCGCGTCTCGAGCGTCGGCGCGCCGGAGACGCGGTCTGACATGCCTGTTCCGCGCTTGTCGAAGACGATCAGGCGCGAGAACGACGCCAGCCGCCGAAAGATCGTGCTCCAGGGCGGGGTCTCCCAGGCGAGCTCGACGTGCGAGACCAGGCCGGGAACGACGACGACGTCGAACGGTCCCTCGCCGACGACCTGATAGGCGATCGAGACGTCACCACTTCGGGCGTATCGGGTCTCCGGCTGCACGGCGCGAGTCTGGTCGATGGCGTCGAATCGCGCAAGTCAGCACGAATTCGGCACAGAGATGTGATGCCTCTGTTGTCACAATCGACGACATGACTGGGCTTCCGGTCTCACGACGTCAGGCCCTCTTCATCGCGGCGGCCCTCGCCGTCGTGCTCTTCATGGCGGGAAAGCTCCTGCTCGGCTCCGGTACCTCGCACACTGCGGCACCAGCGCTTCCTCTTCCCGTCAGCACGACACCGTCTCAGGCCGCGACCCGTCTCGTAGTCGATGTTGTCGGCGCGGTCCGGCGGCCCGGCCTCTACAGGCTCGGTGATGGGACGCGCATCGCCGACGCTGTCGCACGGGCCGGAGGAGCGACGGCGAAGGCCAATCTCGACGGAGTGAACCTCGCTGCACCGCTCGCAGACGGCGAGCAGGTGGTCGTGCCAGCCAAGATCACCGGGCCTGGCGGAGCGGTTTCCGCGCCAGGCGGTGCTGCAGCGCCAGCTCAGGTGAGCCTCAGCACGGCGACGCTCGAACAGCTCGACACGCTTCCGGGCGTCGGGCCGGTGACCGCCCAGAAGATCCTCGACTACCGGGCCGCCCACGGAGCCTTCAGGTCGGTCGACGAGCTCGACGCCATTCCCGGCATCGGGCCGGCGCGGCTCGACGGGCTGCGGGACATGGTCGTGCCGTGATCAGCGCCGCGCGTGAGATTCCCCCCGCGCATCTCCTGCTCGGAGCCGTCTGCGCCGGAGTCGCATCGGCGAACGTCGTGCGTCTGCCCTGGGCGGGTCTCGCTGCGATCGCTGTGGTGGCTTCGGCGCTCGTGGCCCTGACGGACGAGGACCATCGGCTGGCGTTGCTCGCCGTCGCGCTCACAGCGGCAGGCTGGTGGTGGGGGAGCGTGCGACTCGACGCGCTCGACCGGAGTCCGCTCGAATCCCTGGTCGGAACGGCTGAGCGCGCGCGCCTGGTCGTCACCGGCCCCGTGCGCCGCTCGCGTTTCGCGCTTCGCGTCACGGCCGAGATGCAGCGGTTCGGCGAGCAGCGAATCGAAGAGCCGATCCTGCTCGAGCTTCCTGCCGGGAAAGCGCCCGAGCAGGGCGACGTGCTCGAGGTGCTTGGCGTCCTGTCGTCGCCGAGAGGTCCCGATCGAGGCTTCGACGAGCGAACCTGGCTCCGTCGACACGGAATCCACGCGGTCCTGCACGGCGATCGCTGGCGCGTGGTCGGACGGCGGGGTGGGCTCGGCGGCGTTGCCGACCGGGTCCGGGCCTGGGTCACGAGTGGACTGGCCGACGGCACCGGCGGTGAGCGTCGCGCCGTCCTGCTGGGGGTCGTCCTCGGGAAGGACGAGGGACTCTCGGAGGGCCTCCGCGATCGTTTCCGCGCCTCCGGCCTCTACCACCTCCTTGCCGTGTCGGGTCAGAACGTGGCGCTCGTTGCCGGCGGAGCGCTTCTCGTCGCGTGGCTCGCCGGAATCCCACGGCTCCTCGGTGAGGTCGGAGCACTCGCCGCGATCGCCGCCTACGTTCTCGCTGTCGGCGCACAGCCGTCCGTCGTCCGTGCCGGCATCGCGGGGGCGCTCGGCTCGATCGCCTGGTTGCTCGCTCGGGAGCGCGATCGCTGGTGGTTCCTGCTCGTCGGAGCCGTCGCTCTCCTCGTCTGGAACCCTTACACACTCCTCGACGCGGGCTTCCAGCTCTCGTTCGCTGCCGTCGTCTCGATCTTCACGCTCGCCCCCCGCATCGTTCGGATGCTCGAGGGCTACCCATTACCGCGCACGGTGGCTGCCTTTCTGGCGTTGTCTGTGGCCTGCGGGGTTGCGACGGCACCGATCCTCTGGCTGCAGTTCCACGCGATCCCGCTTCTCGCCGTCCCGGCGAATGCCCTGGCCGCACCGGTGATGCCGGCGCTCCTCGGCCTCGCGCTCACCGCCGCGGCGATCCACCCAGTGGCACCTGCGGTGTCTGCGCTCCTGACCTGGCTCGGAGGCTGGTGTGCTGCGTACCTCGCCTTCTGTGCACGAGTCATCGGTGGGCTGCCATTTGCGCAGGTTCGGTCGGGGTGGGCTGCCGCTGCGCTCGGGTTCGGCGCCGCCCTGTCTGCAACCTATGCTTGGAGGCGATGGCGCCGAGTGAGCTGAAGCCCGTCTACTTTCTCGCCGGCACCGATCGTCCCAAGGTCGAGCGGGCCGTCGAACGGCTCCGTGGCCACTTCCACGGCGAGGCGGTCGAGCGGCTCTTCGCCACGGATGCGGACGGTGAAGCCGCCGTTGGCGCCTGCAACGCGATGGGCCTCTTCGGAGAGGGCGGACGTCTCGTGCTCGTCGAGGGGGTCGATCGCTGGAAGGCCACAGACGTGAAGACGATCGCGGAGTACCTGCGCTCACCGGCGCCGGATACGGTGCTCGCTCTCGTCGGAGACGAGATGAAGAAGGACTCCCCGCTCGCGAAGGCATGCGCAAAGGCCGGGGACGTGCTCGTCTACGACGCCGCCAGCGAAGAATCTGTCGAGCTGGGTAGCGAAGGAGTTCGCCCGGGTCGGCGCAAGGGCAGAGCCCGAGGCGTGCCGTGCGCTCGTCGAGCTGGTCGGAGACGATCTGGTCGACCTGTCGACCGAGGTGGCGAAGCTCGCCACCTGGGCGGACGGTGACGAGATCCGCGAACCGGACGTCGAGCAGCTGGTCGCGGGGCGGGCCGAGTCGCCGCCGTTCGTGATCACCGATGCCTGGGGACGTCGGGACACGCCGGGCCGTGCTCGAAGCCTGCGAGATCGTTCTGGAGCGCGGCGTTGCGCGCGATCGGTCGCTTCCCGGGCTGGTGGGGCGCCTGTATTCACATGTGACGAGAGTGCAGGCTTGCCGGGCGCTCGACGACCAGGGAGTGCGGCCGCGCGATGCGGCTTCGCAGCTCAAGATGCACCCGTTCGCGGCGGAGAAAGCCTTCGCCCAGTCGCGAAACTTCTCGCAGGACGAACTCGAGGACGCGGTCGTCCGCCTGGCCGGGCTCGACCGGGCGACGAAGGGAGGCTCCCGGCTCCCGGACGAGCTCTTGCTCGAACGGACGCTCATCGAGATCACGCAGCCGCGCCCGGTCGCGACCGGCGTGTCGTCTAGCTAGGCCGAGCTCGACACGAGCCGAGCGGCCTGAGCCTTCTTGCGCGCCGCGGTGTTACCGTGGAGCGCGCCGCGAGACGTGGCCCGGTCGATCAGGCGCACCAGCTGCAGATGCTCCTCTGCGATGCGTGTCGCTGTCGCCATCGTCGACGGCGTCGCGGAGACGGCGTGTCAGCGTCTTGACCGTGGAGCGGTAGCGGAGGTTCTCGAGCCGCTGGCGCGAGGCACTCCGGACACGCTTCTTCTGCTGGCGAATGTTGGGCATCGCGTAAAAACGCCCGCTCACGCAGCGGGCTCGATCGATCGTAGCAAACCGAGCCTCAGCCTATTCTCTCCCTCAGTGATCGACCCGTGGTGAAATTGGGCGCCCGGAGAAGCGTGCGCGGCTCCGAGGCCGCCGGCAAAGGGGCGCATCGGAGGCACCTCGTCCGGTCGACGGCGATCTTCGGCGCCGCAACCGGGATCTCCCGGGTGCTCGGGCTCGTTCGCGAGATGGTGGCGGCGTACTACTTCGGCTCGGTCGGGAAGATCAACGCCTTCACGGTCGCCTTCCAGATCCCGAATCTGATCCGCGCACTGGTTGCCGATGCTGCGCTCTCCTCGGCGTTCGTTCCCGTCTTCACGGAGCTGCTCGAGAAGGGGGAGAAGAAACGGGCGTGGCGCGTGGCAGCAAGCGTCTTCTGGCTGATGCTGCTCGGCCTCGGTGGGTTGACCGCGCTTCTCATGCTGTTCGCACCGCTGCTGATCGCGCCGTTCGGCAATCCCGGGGGCGACGAGGAGCTCGCGGTCGGCCTCGCCCGTGTGCTGTTTCCGATCGTCACCCTGCTCGGGGTCTCGGGTGTGATCGTCGGGATCCTGAACAGCTACGACGAGTTCACCATCCCGGCGCTGACGCCCATCGCTTGGAACCTCGCGATCATCGCCGGGCTGGTCATCGGGGTGCCGCAGGCACATTCGATGGACGCGAAGCTCTATGTGTACGCCGGCTCGATCCTCGCCGCGACGGTGATCCAGGTGCTGCTCCCGATTCCGTGGCTTCGCGCTCTCGATGGACGGCTTCGCGTCGTCCTCGACTGGCGCGACCCGGCCGTCAGACGGGTGTTCAAGCTCATGCTCCCGGTCACGCTCGGACTCGGGCTGATCAACTTCAACGCGGTCGTCGACACGTTGTTCGCGTCGCGGTTGATCGACGGCAACCTCGCACCGAGGGCGATCGAACTCGCCTTCCGGCTCTACATGCTGCCGCAGGGGATGTTCTCGGTCGCGGTTGCGACGGTGCTGTTTCCGACGCTGGCGCGGCTCGCGGCGCGCGGCGACATGGACGGCTTTCGCAGCATGTCTGCGACCGGCCTCCGCCAGATCGGCTTTCTGCTCATTCCGGCAAGCGCAGCGTGCGCGGCGCTCGCGGAGCCGATCGTGCGGCTCGTCTACCAGCGTGGCGCGTTCACCCCGGATCAGACGCAAGCGGTCGCGCAGTGCCTGGCGGCCTTCTCGCTCGGGCTCGCGTTCAACGGTGCCATGCTCATGCTCAACCGCTCATTCTTCAGCCTGCAGTCGCCGTGGATTCCAACCGCGGTCGCGCTCGGCAACCTCGGTCTGAACGTCGTTCTCGACGCTCTGCTCTACTCGGTTGGACCCTGGGGCATCGCACTCTCGACGTCGCTTGTCAACATCGCCGGAACGCTCGTTCTGCTCTATCTGCTGCGACGGAAGATCGGGCGAATCGAGCTGACCGAGACGATTCGATCGACCGCGCTCGTTCTCGTTGCCTCAGGAGCGCTCGCAGTCGTCTCGCACGAGGTGTGGCGAGCCCTCGACTCCGCGCTCAGCCGCTCGACCGCAGGACAGGTCGCTTCCCTTCTCGTAGGCCTGGCTGCCGGCGCGGCCGTGTATCTCGGAGTTTGCCTGCTGCTCGGGGTGCGTGAGTTGCGGCCCCTGAGCGCCGCTTCCCTGCGCGACCGGTAACGTCGAAGCGGCCATGGACCAGAGCAAGATCCGTAACTTCTCGATCATCGCGCACATCGACCACGGCAAGTCGACGCTCGCCGACCGCATTCTCGAGCTGACCGACACCGTCTCCGGCCGGGACATGCGCGACCAGCTCCTCGATTCGATGGAGCTCGAGCGGGAGCGCGGGATCACGATCAAGGCGCAGGCGGTGCGTGTGGCGTGGAAGGGCCACCAGCTGAACCTGATCGACACGCCCGGTCACGTCGACTTCACGTACGAGGTATCGCGTTCGCTGGCGGCGTGCGAGGGCGCTCTCCTGGTCGTCGACGCCTCGCAGGGGATCGAGGCGCAGACCCTTGCGAACGCCTATCTGGCGATCGAGAACAACCTCGAGATCGTTCCCGCCGTCAACAAGATCGACTTACCGCAAGCCCGGCCCGACGAGATCGCTGCAGAGGTGGGCGATCTCGTCGGCGAGGCTTCGGAGCGGGTCGTTCGGATCTCCGCCAAGACGGGCGAGGGCGTCGCCGATGTTCTCGACGCCCTGGTCGAGCGCATTCCCGAGCCCTCGGGCGACCTGGCGGCGCCGGCGCGGGCGCTGATCTTCGACTCGTCCTACGACCAGTACAGGGGGGTCGTCGCCTTCGTGCGTGTGGTGGACGGTGCCTTCGCCGGTCGCGAGCGGCTGCGTGCGATGGCTCAGGGAACGGAGTTCGAGGCCGAGGAGCTCGGCTTCTTCAGCCCGGGCATGACGCCGTGCGACGCGCTCGGCGCCGGCGAGGTCGGCTACGTCGTCACGGGGCTCAAGGACGTGAGCCGTCTCCGGGTCGGAGATACGGTCACATCGGTGGCGAGACCAGCCGCCAATGCCCTCCCCGGTTACAGAGACGTCAAGCCGATGGTCTTCGCGGGCCTCTTCCCGACCGACTCGGACGACTACCCTGACCTCCGCGATGCGCTGGAGCGCCTGAAGCTGAACGATGCCGCACTCTTCTACGAGCCCGAGACATCACAGGCGCTCGGATTCGGTTTCCGCTGTGGATTCCTCGGCCTGCTGCACATGGAGATCGTGCGCGAGCGGCTCGAGCGCGAGTTCGACCTCGATCTTCTGGTCACTGCGCCGAACGTCGCCTATCGCGTAACCATGCCGGGAGGCGAGGAGATCGAGGTGCACAACCCGGCCGAGATGCCGCGCGACGCCGAGCGGGTCGAGGAGCCATACGTCAAGGCCCAGGTGATCGTGCCGAAGGACTTCGTTGGCGAGGTGATGGGACTTTGCAATGAACGCCGCGGCCGGTTCGACCACATGGAGTACCTGTCCGAGCAGCGCGTCCTGCTCTCGTACGAGCAACCTCTCGGCGAGATCGTTCTCGACTTCTACGACCAGCTCAAGTCGCGAACCCGGGGCTACGCCAGCTTCGACTACGACCTGATCGGCTTCCAGGAGGGGAACCTCACTCGCGTCGACATCCTCGTTGCCACGGAGCAGGTCGATGCCCTGTCGCTGATCGTGCATCGAGACGCCGCCTACGAGCGCGGGAAGCAGCTCGTCGAGCGCTTGAAGGAGGAGATTCCAAGGCAGATGTTCGACGTCGCGATCCAGGCGGCGATCGGCTCACGCGTGATCGCGCGCGAGACCGTGAAGGCGCGGCGCAAGGACGTGCTCGCGAAGTGCTACGGCGGCGACATCAGCCGCAAGCGCAAGCTGCTCGAGAAGCAGAAGAAGGGCAAGAAGCGGATGAAGCAGGTCGGTGGGGTCGACGTTCCGCAAGAGGCCTTCCTCGCTGTGCTCAACCTGGAGCGGAAGTGACCGGGTCGGTTCGCCACCTCTACGTCCACCTGCCGTTCTGCGCGCATCGCTGCGGTTACTGCGATTTCGTCACGGTCGTTGGTGGATCTCACGCACCCTACGTCGACGCGGTGCTCGCGGAGCTCGAGCTCGAACGAGGTGTGCTGGCCGAGCGGCTCGAGACGGTGTTTCTCGGCGGCGGAACGCCGACGCTTCTCGAGCCGGCCTCACTCGACCGCCTGCTCGGAGCGCTGCCGCTCGCCGACGAGGTGACCGTCGAGGCAAACCCGGAGACGGTGACCCCCGGGCTCGCGCTGCGACTGTCACGGAACGGTGTCGATCGCGTGTCGATCGGCGCGCAGAGCTTCGATCCCAGGCTTCTCAACGTTCTTGAACGGCGTGCGAGACCCGATGACATCCGACGTGCCGTGCACACTTTCCGTGATGCCTGTATTGACAACATCTCGCTGGACATCATCTACGGCATTCCCGGCCAGAGCTCCTCCGACCTCGAGCGTGACCTGGAGGAGGCGATCGCGCTCGAGCCAGAGCACCTGTCGTGCTACGAGCTCGAGGCCAAGCCCGGAACACGCTTCGCACATACCTACGGTGACGAGCTGGTCCGCCAGAACGAGGCGATGGAGGACTACTTCGAGCGAGTCGTCGAGAAGCTGACGGCAGCCGGATACCGCTGGTACGAGACGGCCAACTTCTGCCGCTTGCCCGGGGATAGAGGAGGTCGAGATCTTCGCTCTCGGCACAACCTCGCCTACTGGCTCGGGAAGGACTATCTCGGGCTGGGAATCGGGGCGGTCTCGACGGTGGCCGGGCTTCGCTGGCGGAACACCCCTCGGCTTGCTGCGTACGTCGACGCGCTCGCTGCGAGGACGCCCCCGCGTCGGGAGCTCGAGCCGCTCGACGCGGCCGTTCGCAAGCGCGAACGGGTGATGCTCGGGCTGCGGCTGGACGAACCGCTTCTGCTCGAAGGTCTCGAGGACGCGCTCGACCCGGTGGCCCTGACGAGGCTCACCGATCTCGGTCTCGCGAGTAACGACAGCGAGGACCGGCTCGTGCTGACGCCCCGCGGGCGGTTTCTGGGCGGTGCCGTGACGGCCGAGCTCCTGGCCTAAACTGGCTCGAGGAGGAAGTCGATGCAGTTCGAGCTGACCGAGCGCCAGCAGGAGATCGTCTACCGGGTCGTCGAGGAGTACGTCGCCACCGGGCAGCCAGTGGGGTCGAGGAGCCTCGTCGAGCGCTTCACGATGCATGTGTCGTCGTCGACCGTCCGCAACGAGCTGGCCGAGCTCGAGCAGCTCGGGCTTCTCACGCATCCCCACACGTCGGCCGGCCGTGTTCCTACCGACAGCGGGTACCGGTTCTTCGCTCAGCGGCTGCTCGAGCGGCTCGATCCGCGTCCGCCCTCGTTCCCGCTCGATCTCTCCGAGGCTCGCAGCGAGGTCGAGGCGGCGCTGCAGCAGACGACCGAGCTGCTCTCTCAGGCGACGCGGCTGCTAGCGCTCGTCTCGGCGCCCTCGCTCCAGGCGGAGACCGTGCGCCACGTCGAGGTGCTGCTCCTGCAGCCGGACGTGGTGATGGTGGTGGTGATCACGTCCGCTGGCGGTGTGGCAAAGCGCCTCGCCTCGTTCGACGAGCCGGTCGACGCCGGGCTGGCGAACTGGGCCAGGCAGTATCTGAACGAGCAGCTCGTGGGCGTCCAGCTCGGGACGAGGCTGCTCCGGCAGCGGCTGGACGACCCCAGCCTGACCTCCGTGGAGCGCGCCTTCGTCGAACGCCTCGAGCCGGCGTTCACCGAGATCGTGGTCGAAGACGAGCAGCGGCTCTACGTGGGAGGTGCCGCCGGTCTCTTCGACGACGTCCGCACGGACGAGATGGCCGCGTACCGGGGTCTCCTCGAGCTGCTCGAGCGGCGCAGGGCACTGCTCGACGTTCTCGCCGAGGCGCTCGATCCTCGCCGCCCGTTCGTGCGTGTCGGGGAGGAGATCGGCCACCCGGCTCTGCACGAGCTCGCGCTCGTGGGGGCGGTCTACGGCCTCTCGAACCGTCCTCTCGGCACCGTGACGCTCGTCGGGCCGACGCGAATGGACTACGAGAAGGCGATCAGCTCCGTTCGCGCCGCGGCGTTCGAGCTCAGCCGGTTCTCCGAGGAGCTCTTCGGCGAGGACTGATGGCTGCGACGAGGCGGGACTACTACGAGGTGCTTGGGGTGGCCAGAGGAGCGACCGAGGTCGAGGTCAAGAAGGCTTTCCGGCAGCTCGCGCGCACTCTGCACCCGGATGTCTCGGACGAGCCCGACGCGGAGGAGCGCTTCAAGGAGGTGGTCGAGGCCTACGAGGTGCTCTCCAACTCCGAGCGGCGCGAGGTCTACGACCGCTTCGGACACGAGGGGCTGCGACAGGGCGGCTACGCACCCAGCTTCGACCTGGGAAACCTGAGCGATCTGTTCTCCGCCTTCTTCGGCGACGATCTCTTCGGTGTCGGAGGACGAAGCGGGAGGCGCGGATCCGACGTCGGCGCCGAGATCGAGATCGAGCTCGTCGAGGCGGCGAGCGGCGTTCGTCGCTCGGTGCCGTTCGAGGTCGCCGTGACCTGCGCGACCTGCGCGGGGAGCGGTGCAGAGCCCGGAACGAGCCCGGTCGCGTGTCAGTCGTGCGGTGGAACAGGACGACTTCAACGGGTGTCGCGCAGCGTGTTCGGCGAGTTCATCCGCACGCAGTCGTGCTCGCACTGCAACGGCTCGGGGAGAACGATCGAGACGCCGTGCAAGTCGTGCCGCGGCGCCGGTCGCGCGCTCGAGGAGCGAGCGCTCGATGTCGAGATTCCGCCCGGGATCCACGATGGCCAGCAGATCAGGATCTCGGGCGCGGGCCACGCGGGAGCGCCTGGCGGCGAGACCGGAGATGTGTACGTCCGCGTTCGCGTTCGCCAGGATCCGCGCTTCGTCCGGGAGGGAGACGACCTGTTCTCGACGGTCGACCTGACCATGACCGACGCTGCGCTCGGTGCGACGGTGCCGATCGCGACCCTCAGCGGCGACGTCGAGGTCGTCTTCGGGCCGGGTACCCAACCTGGCGAGATTCGTGTCCTCGAGGGCAAAGGGATGCCGATCCTGCAGGGAAGAGGGCGCGGAGACCATCGCTTCCTCGTCAACGTGACGGTGCCCCGCCGGCTGACCGACGAGCAGCGCAAGGCGCTCGAGGACTTTGCCGAGAGCACCGACGACGAGACCTACGCGGCGGACGACGGCTTCTTCCAGCGCCTGAAGAGCGCGTTCCGCTAGGTCGTTGCCGCAACCGCTTCGCCGAGTGTCGGTGACCGTGCCGATCCGTCGAGCCGAGGAGGCGCGAGCCAGGATGCTCGAGCTGTTCCCCGAAGGGTTCGAGGAAGTGGAGAGCGGCATCGATGTCGAGCTTGCCGCATACACGGACGCCTCCGGCGAGGAGCGTCTGTGGCATGCCTTCGGCGGGGTGCGGAGCGCGGACGTCGAGGACGGCTGGGAGGAGCGGTGGAAAGCGTTTCACCGTCCGGTCCGGATCGGCCCCCTGTGGGTCGGACCTCCTTGGGAGGCCGCTCCGCCGGACCTCGTCCCGGTTGTCATCGAGCCGGGGCGCGCGTTCGGCACAGGAGCGCACGCCACCACGCGTCTCTGCCTGGAGCTGCTCGTCCACCTTCCCCGCGGGGGTCTCCTCGACGTCGGCTGCGGCTCGGGTGTACTCGCGATCGCGGCCAGCAAGCTCGGCTTCGCGCCGGTCACCGCCATCGACGTCGATCCACTCGCGGTCGAGGCCACAGCCAGGAACGCGGCCGCGAACGATGTTTCGGTCGACGTATCCACCGTGGCGGCCGAGGACGAGTCGCCGGCCGTCGCAGACGTCGTTCTCGCCAACATCTCGCTCGGTGCGGTGGAAGACCTCGTCCCGCGTCTCGTCTGCGACAACTTCGTCAGCTCCGGGTATCTCGTCTCGGACGGGGTCGAAGTACATGGTTACCGACGCGTCCGCCGGGTCGAGTCGGAAGGCTGGGCGGCGGATCTCTGGAAGCCCGAGACGCAGTAAGGTCTGCTCCCACGATGACCTCCTTCTCGGTTTCGTTCCTGGGCTGCAAGGTTTCGCACGTCGATGCTCACGCCGTCCGCGAACGATTGCTGGCGGACGGCCACCACGAGCGTGATGGCGACGCCGACGTGGCGATCGTCAATACCTGCTGTGTGACGAACGAGGCCGTGTCGAAGTCGAGGAAGGCTGCTTCGAGGCTTGCTCGGACGCACGGGCGTGTCTACGTGACGGGGTGCGCTGCGAGCCTTCCGGCCGACGCCTTCTCAGGCATGCCCGAGAACGTGGTCGTCGTCTCGCGGCGGAGCGACGAGACTCCGGATGTCGTGGCAGGAGACGTGGGCGCGATCGGCTGTGTCCAGGCCGATGCGCGCTTGGATCGCGTGCGGGCGTTCGTGAAGGTCCAGGACGGCTGCAGCTTCTCGTGCTCGTTCTGCGTGATCCCGCTCGTTCGTGGGGCGTCGCGGAGCCGCACCGCCGAGGCCGTTCTCGGCGAGGTGCGGCGGCGCGTGGCGCAGGGACACAGGGAGATCGTGCTCACCGGAATCAACCTGGGCTGCTTCCGTGATCGCACCGCCGGCTACCGCTTGCCACGGCTCGTACGCGAGGTCGGGGCGACGCCTGGCCTCGCCCGCCTGCGCCTCTCCTCGATCGAGGTCAACCACCTGGACGAGGAGCTCCTGCGCGCGCTTCGCGAGACGCCGACCGTTTCACGCCATCTCCACGTGCCGCTGCAGTCGGGCGACGATGCAGTTCTCGCGGCCATGGGCCGCCGCTACGACGCCGCGACCTATCTCCGCCGCGTCGCGCGCGCCTCGGGTTTCAACCTGACGACCGACGTCATCGTCGGCTTCCCGACCGAGGACGAGCACGCGTTCGAGGGGACGCTGGCCACGGTCGCCGAAGCGGGGATCACGAAGGTCCACGTCTTTCCGTACTCGCCCCGCCCGGGCACCCGGACGGCCGACGACGATCGGGTGCCGCGCCAGATCAAGAAAGCCCGAAGCGAGCGGCTGCGCGCACTCTCGCACGAGCAGGCGATGCGTCGCTGGCGCTCGAAGATCGGCGCGGACGACGTCGTCCTCGTCGACCGGCCAGGGCTCGGGTACGGAGACGACTACTCGCCCTGGCTCGTCGATGCACCGGTGGGCGAGCTCGTCTCCGTCCGCGCGGCCGCGGTGACGGAGGAGGGGATCCTCGCTGCCTGACCCGGCCCCCGACTGCATCTTCTGCAAGATCGTTCGGGGTGAGCTGCCCGCGACGATCGTCAACCGCACGGACGGCTTCATCGCGATCGAGGACATCAACCCGAAGGCCGACGTGCACCTGCTCGTTATCCCCGAGC
The DNA here is from genome assembly GCA_963736045.1 of uncultured Actinomycetes bacterium. Lineage (GTDB taxonomy): Bacteria > Actinomycetota > Thermoleophilia > Gaiellales > Gaiellaceae > PALSA-612. The sequence continues at coordinate 234,082 of CAVTNK010000003.1, forward strand.
ACCATCTCGAGACGTTCCGAGACGTCTCAGTGATGGAAGGGTCGGAGTCGAAGCGAATGGTCGACTTCGTGGCGGAGACGGCGAAGGCGGCGGGACTGGAGGAATACAGGCTGATGATCTTCGTTGGGGCCGGGGCGGGGCAGACCGTCTTCCACCTCCACTGGCACATCCTGGGCGGCGTCTTCCGGGGGATGCCTGCATGAGCCTGATCGCGCGACTCGAGTCCGATCTCAAGGAGGCGATGAAGGAGCGCGACTCGGAGCGCCGCGACGCGCTCCGGCTGATCCTCAACGCGCTGCGGGCGGCTGAGAAGGAGATCCAGCGGCCGTTGCACGAGGACGAGGAGCTGCAGGTGCTCCAACGCGAGCGGAAGCGCCGTCTGGAGGCGATCGAGGCCTACCGCGCCGCGGGACGCCAGGAGCAGGCAGAGGCCGAGGAGGACGAGCTCGACGTGCTCGAGGACTACATGCCCGAGCCGCTCTCGGAGGACGAACTCGAGCGCATCGTCGACGACGCCATCGCGGAGAACGGCGCCACAAGCCTGCGTGACCTCGGTCGGGTGATGGCGGACGTGATGCCCCAGATCGCAGGCCGGGCGGACGGTTCGTATGTCAGCCAGCTCGTCCGGGAAAAGCTCGCGTAGCACGGCAACCCGCGCACCTACACTGAGATCGGTGCAGGAAGTTCTCTCGATCTCGAATGACGCCGCCGCCGAGCTGGCCGCGGTCGGCGACGGTATCCTCGACGCCCTCCGGGACGGCCTTCACTGCACGATCCTGCTTCGGGGCAACCGCCTGACGATCGAGGGCGAATCGGAGCGGGTGACCGCGGCCCGCGCAGTGGTCGACGAGCTGGTCGAGCTCGTCGAGGGCGGTCACGAGATCGACCCGACCACCGTCGACGCCGTGCTCGGGGCCCTCGACCAGGCGCATGCCGTCCGCGAGATCTTCGAGGATGTGATCTGGCACCACCGTGGCAAGAAGATCGCTCCCAAGACCGTCAACCAGAAGCGCTACGTCGACGCGATCCGCTCGCACACGGTCACGTTCGCGATCGGCCCTGCCGGGACGGGGAAGACGTATCTCGCGATGGCACTCGCTGTGCGGGCGCTGGCCGAGCGCGAGGTGGGCCGCATCATTCTGACACGCCCCGCCGTGGAGGCCGGCGAGCGGCTTGGCTTTCTTCCGGGCGACATCCTCGCCAAGGTGGACCCGTATCTGCGGCCCCTCTTCGACGCGCTCTACGACATGCTCGACGCCGACCGCCTCACCTCCTACATGGAGAAGGGTTCGATCGAGGTGGCGCCGCTCGCCTTCATGCGCGGCCGGACGCTGAACGACTCCTTCATCATCCTCGACGAGGCGCAGAACACGAGCCCGGAGCAGATGCAGATGTTCCTGACCCGTCTCGGGTTCGGCTCGCGGGTGGTCGTGACGGGCGACATCACCCAGATCGACCTCCCTCGCGATCAGGCATCGGGGCTCGTCTCGGTGGAGAGCATCCTCGGGGTGATCGAGGGGATCTCCTTCGTCAGGTTCGGTCACGAGGACGTCGTGCGCCACAAGCTTGTTCAGCGCATCGTCGAGGCCTACCGGCAGCACGCCGAGGAGACCGGCTCCCAGCGTCGGTGAACGTGGTCGAGGTCGAGGTCGCAAATCGGAGCGGCGTCGAGGTCGACGAGGGAGCAGCCGTCGAGCTCGCACGGCGCGTGCTGTCGGGCGAAGGAGTCGAGGAAGGCGAGCTCGGCATCGCGTTCGTCGGCTCGGACGAGATCCGCCGTCTCAAACGCGATCATCTCGGCATCGACGAGCCAACCGACGTCCTGTCCTTTCCGATCGACGGCCGCGACGAGGTTCCCGACGGTGTTCCGCGCCAGCTCGGCGATGCCGTCATCTGCCCCCAGGTGACGGGCGAGGCGTGGCGAGAGCCGCTGGTGCACGGGCTTCTCCACCTGCTCGGCTACGACCATGGAAGGGAGATGGAGGCTCGCGAGGACGTGCACCGCGGATGAGTAGACGCCGTGCCCTGACGCTGATCGACAGCTTCAACTACGCGATCGAGGGGCTGATCCACGTCCTTCGCACACACCGCAACATGCGGATCCACTTCGCGGTGGCGATCGTGGTCATGGTGGCTGCGGTGTGGAAGGGCGTCAACCGCTTCGAGTTGATCGCGCTCATTCTCGCGATCGCGTTCGTTCTCGTCGCCGAGATGATCAACTCGGCGATCGAGCAGGCGATCGACGTCGCGACGACTTCGTTCGACCCGCTTGCCAAGCTGGCCAAGGACATCGCGGCCGGCGCCGTACTGATCGCGGCGATCACGGCGGTCGCCGTCGGCTACCTCGTCTTCTCGAACGCGATCGGCTCGTCCGGCGGAAAGTTCTACGACAAGCTGCGCGACCTTCCGACGGAGGTCACCCTGATCGCACTCGTACTGACCGTGCTGGTCGTCATCGCGACAAAGGCGTTCGTCGGCCGCGGGACCCCGCTCCGTGGAGGTCTGCCGTCGGGGCACGCCGCAGTCGCGTTCGCCGGCTGGATCGCGGTTACCTACATTCTGGATCCGGACCAGCATCGCTTCCTCGTCTCGTCGATCATGTTCATGATGGCCCTACTCGTCGCGCAGACCCGTATCGAGGCCGGCGTCCACTCGACGCTGGAAGTCGTCTACGGGGGGCTCCTCGGCACGCTCGTCACCCTCGCCGTGTTCCAGCTGTTCTTCTGATGGACGACGCCGATCGAGACTTGTACGAACAGGCCGTGGCCGTCGCGGCGCGCGCCTACGCGCCCTATTCGCGCTTCTTCGTCGGCGCTGCCGTCCGGGCTCGGGACGGACGGATCTTTCTCGGCGTCAACGTCGAGAACGCCGCGTATCCACTCGGGGTCTGCGCCGAGAAGAGCGCGCTCACTCGGGCTGTGACCGACGGTTGCCGGCCGGGCGACCTCGAGGCGATCGGGATTACGGCCTCGCCGTGTGGCGGCTGCCGGCAGTGGCTGCACGAGTTCGGGCTCGACCGGGTGATCTACGCTCGAGGCGACGCGGAGGTTGTGGTGGCGACCCCCGGAGAGCTCCTCCCGGACACGTTCGAGCTGTGACGATTCCGGCACGACCGCGAGACCCATGCGTGCGCCCGACGCCGGTACGATCGGCCCCTGGAGGGGGCATCGGGGCCCCCGTCACGCGTGAGACTTCAACGGTGGTTGGACCATGGGCCTAGGGGCGATGAGGTCGGGCTTCGTCGCGGTCGCCGGCCGGCCGAACGTCGGCAAGTCGACGCTCGTCAACGCGCTATGTGGGAGCAAGGTGGCGATCGTCTCCGACAAGCCGCAGACGACGCGGCGACGGATCTTCGGCATCGCGAACGGCGAAAGCCATCAGCTCGTCCTCGCCGATCTGCCCGGGTTCCAGCGCCCGCGCGACCTCCTCACCGAGCATCTGCAGCGCACGGTCGACCGGTCGTTCGACGAGGTCGACGGAGTGCTCCTCGTGCTCGATTGCCGCGACCGCATCGGAGCCGGCGATCGGTTCGTGGCAGCGCGCGTGTTCGCACTCGGTGTTCCCGTCGTGATCGCGCTCAACAAGGTCGACCGCCTCAAGCCGGGGCACATCGCGTCCCAGATGCAGACCGGCGCCCGGCTCGGCGACTTCCGCGCGCTGCACCCGGTGAGTGCGAAGACAGGCGACGGCATCGGCGAGCTCAGGGATGAGCTCGTTCAGCTTTTGCCGGAGGGGCCGCTCTACTTCCCGGTTGATCGCGCGAGCGACGTCGAGCCCGAGGTCCAGGTGGCCGAGCTTGTCCGCGAGAAGGCGCTCGAGCTGACGCGAGACGAGCTGCCGCACGCGATCACGGTCGAGGTGGAGGAGATCGCGGACGCGGCAGTACGCGCGGTGATCTATGTCGAGACCGAGTCGCAGAAGCAGATCCTCGTCGGCAAGCGCGGCGGCATGGTGCGGGAGATCGGAACCCGGGCGCGTCCCGAGATCGAGGCGCTGCTCGGCCGCGCGGTATTCCTCGAGCTTCGTGTCAAGTCTCGTCCGAGATGGCGCCGGGACGCCGCGATGCTCGAGCGACTCGGCATCTAGTACTCGTCAGGATCATCCTGAAACGAGTTCCTAACCGGCTCGAAAGAGTGGTGGTAGCCGTATAGAGCGAACCCGGGCACTGTGCGACCATTGGGATCGTGACAAGCGTTCTCATCGTCGACGATCACCCGAGCTTCCGTGCCAGCGCACGCGCGTTGCTCGAGTCGGAGGGGTTCGACGTCATCGGCGAGGCGCAGGACGGGCACGGAGCGATCGAGGCCGCCAGAGAGCTTCATCCCGACGTCGTCCTCCTCGACGTGCAGCTTCCCGATATCGACGGATTCGAGGTCGCGACGCGCCTCGCCGGGGAGACGCCGAGCCCGACCGTCATCCTGGTCTCGAGCCGTGACGGCTCCGACTTCGGCCGGCTCGTCGCGGCATCCGGAGCGCGCGGATTCGTTCCCAAGGGGGACCTGACCGGCGCGATCATCACGGAGCTGATCAGCTGAGCCGGTTCGCGACACCCTGGTACTGGGTCGTTCCGCTCACGCTTTTCCTGCTCGGGCTCGAGTTGCTCTCGGCGTTCGTAAGCCGCCACGGCGATCGACCGGTGCTCTGGGGGTTCCTGACGGGTGTAGCCGGGGTCGCGTTCGTCACGTCGGGGCTGATCGGTTGGCGGCGGCGCCCGGAGAACTCGACCGGGCGCCTGCTCGTCCTCGGCGGTCTGGCCTGGCTCCTCTTCGGCAGCCTCTGGAACGCGAACGCCCCGATCCTCTACACCAGCGGAAGCGCCTTTGGCAGCCTCCCGATCGCGCTGCTCCTCCTGCTCGTCGCGGTCTACCCGCATGGAAGACCGACGACCCGGCTCGAGCGCGTCTTCGTCACGGTTCTCTTCCCCGTGGCGATTCTGGCCGGGCTGCTGCCGACGATGTTCGAAGGGGACGTGAGTTCCCTCTGCTCGGGCTGTAGGGAAAACAGCTTCCTCGTTGCCGACGAGAAGGGCGTCTACGACGCGCTGCAGGGGATCTTCGCCGTCGTCGGCATCGTCTTCTTCCTCGGAGTCATCGTCCTCGCTGTCCGCCGGTGGCGCGTGTCGACTCCGGCGATGCGGCGGGTGCTCAGGCCGGTCTACCTCACCGGAGGCGTATCGGTCGCCGCGATCGGGGTCGGATTCGCACTCAGCTTTGCCTCGGGTCCTGCGGGCAACGTGCTCTGGATTCTCGCTCTCGTCGGCGTGATCGCCCTCCCGTTTGCATTTCTCGGCGGGCTGCTGCGAACGAGCCTGATGCTCGGCGTCCGCCGGCTGCTCGACTACGCCGACGATCCCGCCTCCGAAGGCGCGCAGGAGGCCGTACGGCAAGGCCTCGGCGACCCGACGGCCCGCCTTGGCCTGTGGCTCGAGCAGGTCGGCGGCTACGTCGACGTGAACGGCAACCCGCTCCCGCTGCTCGCGGACGCCGACGGCCGCGCCTACAGCCGCATCGACGCGGACAACATGCCACTCGGCTTCATCGAGCACGACGCGACGCTCGACACACACGAGCCCGAGCTTCTTGCACAGATCATCACGGCCTGCCGGATCGCGCTCGAGAAGGACCGCGGCCGGCAAGCGCTACAACGGAGCGAAGGCAGGATGCGAGCGCTTATCGACGCCGTTCCCGACCTGATGATCCGCTTCCGGCGCGACGGCACGTATCTCGACATCGGCGGCGATCCACGGGCGCTCGTCCGCAGTCCGGAGGAGATGATCGGCCGGAACGTCCGCGACTTTCTCCCGGACGACCTGATCGAGCCGCTGATGGACTGCGCCGCCCGGGCGCTGGACACGGGAGAGGCGCAGGGGATCGAATACGAGCTCGAGCTCGGCGGCGAGGTCCGGTACTTCGAGGCACGCATGGTGCCCAGCTCGAGAGACGAGATCGTCTCGATCGTCCGCGATTTCACCGAACGGCGCCATCTCGAAGCCGAGCTCGCTCTGCGGCTGGCCGAGGTTCAACGCGAGCAGCAGTTCACGCGAACGGTTGTCAACACCGCGCCGATCGTGCTGATGCTCTGCGACGAGCAGGGCGGGATCATCCGCTTCAACGATTCGACCGAGAAGCTGACCGGCTACGTCGACGACGACCGGATCCGTGGACAGATCGTGTGGGAGGTGTTCGCCCATCCTGAGGACACCGATGCGCTCAGGCTGGCATTCGAGGGCATGACGTCGGACGGCCCGCCGGTCGAGATCCAGTGCCGCTGGCTGACCAGGGCCGGGACCGAGCTGGTCGTCTTCCACGCGATCACCGCGATCGTCGACGGGCAAGGCCGGAACCGCAGGCTCGTCACGGCCGTTGACGTGACCGAGCGCGAGGAGAACGTCCGCATACTCCAGCAGCAGCGTGACTTTCTCGGCACCATCAGCCGTGCGACTCCGAGTCTCATCGCCGTCGTCGAGGCCGACGGCCGGATCTCCGAGGAAGGTGTCAATCTCGCGTTCGAGCAAGCGACCGGCCACGGTGAACGCGAAGCCCGCGGAAGGAACTTCTGGGAGCTCGTCATCTCGCCGGACCAGTGGCAGGCGGTCGGTGACGAGTTCAACCGATCGGTCGAGACGGGCGAGGCCGTCCGCTTCAGCTCTGGGCTCGACCAGAAGACGCACGAGCGGTTGCTCGTCGACTGGTCGTGCACACCGCTCGCCGAGCTCGGCGAGCGAAGGAAGTTCCTCCTCTGCGGGTCGGACGTCAGCGACCGCGAACGCCACGTCGCGGACGTCCGGGCCTCGCGTGCACGCTTGCTGGAGGCGCAGGCTGATGAGCGCCGGCGACTCGAGCGAAACCTCCACGACGGTGCGCAGCAACGGCTCGTCTCGCTCTCGCTCGCGCTGAGGCTCGCTCAGGCGAAGCTCCCGACCGATCCGCAGAGCGTGCAGGAGATTCTCGCCGGAGCAAGCGACGAGCTCGCGCTGGCGCTGGGCGAGCTCCGTGAGCTCGCGCGCGGGATCCACCCGGCACTCCTCAGCGAGCGTGGACTCGTCGCGGCAGTCGAGAGCCTCGCCGAGCGGGCCCCTTTGCCAGTCGAGCTCGCTGCCATCTCCGAGGAACGTCTGCCCGCGCCGGTCGAGGCGGCAGTCTTCTACGTCATCTCGGAATCGCTGGCCAACATCGGCAAGTACGCGCAGGCGTCGGTCGCCCGTGTCAGCGTCGTCCGCGACAACGGGCGGGCGGTCGTCGAGGTGGACGACGACGGGGTGGGCGGAGCGGATCCTGTCCGCGGCTCGGGCTACGTGGCCTGGTCGACCGGGTCGAAGCTCTCGACGGACATCTCGAGGTCACGAGCCCGAAGGGCGGCGGGACCCGCGTCCGCGCCGAGATACCCTGCGGCCGTTGACCGAGCTTCCATCAGGCCGGGTTACGTTCCTCTTCACGGACGTCGAGGGATCGACGGCCCTCGTGCAACGTCTCGGAGGCGAGTACGCTTCCGGGCTTCGCACCCACCAGGAGCTGATCCGCACGGCCGTGGAGGCTGCTGGTGGCGTCGTTCTCGAGATCCGCGGTGACGAGACCTCGAGTGTCTTCGAGGAAGCCGACAGGGCCCTCCACGCTGCCGTCGAGGCTCAGCGGGCGGTGGCGGGGCACCCGTGGCCCGAGGGCGGGACATTCAGGATCCGCGCCGGCGTGCATACGGGTGAGCCGGCGCTTTCGGGCGGCAGCTATTACGGCGTCGACGTCCATCGGGCCGCTCGGGTCACCGAGACCGGGCACGGCGGGCAGATCGTCGTCTCGCACGATGCACTGGAGGCGCGCTCGGATGCGGGCAGCTTCGACTTTCTCGACCTCGGCACCCACTACCTGCGCGGCCTCGACCAGCCCGAGCATGTCTACCAGCTCGTCGGGCGGGGCCTCGAGGCGGAGTTTCCGCCGCTCCGAATCGGTAACCCGTTGCTTCCGGGGTCGCCCTCGGGGAGACTTCCACCGAACCCGTGATGCGTGTCGTGCTAGCCGAGGATTCCGTTCTGCTCCGCGAGGGGATTGCTCGGCTGCTCGAGGACGCCGGCTTCGAGGTGGTGGGGCAGGCCGGGAACGCCGAGGAGCTGATGCTCAAGGTGCGCTCCTACCAGCCGGATGTGGCGATCGTCGACATCAGGATGCCACCGACTCACACTGACGAGGGGCTCCGCGCGGCGCGCGAGATTCGCGAGCGCCATGCTGGCACTGGCGTGCTCGTTCTCTCGCAGTACCTGGAGACGGGCTACGCGCTCGAGCTCCTGTCCGAGAGCGCCGAGGGAGTCGGGTATCTGCTCAAGGATCGCGTGGCCGACCTCGACGGCTTCGTCGAAGCGGTGCGTCGTGTCGGCGAGGGAGGCTCTGCTCTCGATCCGGCCGTCGTCTCACAGCTCGTTGGTCGTCAGCGGCGGGCCGACCCGGTGGCCGAGCTCACCCCACGCGAGCGCGAGGTGCTCGAGGCGATGGCGGAGGGACGGTCGAACCAGGCGATCGCAGAGCGCCTCGTGGTCACCGAGCGCGCGGTCGAGAAGCACGTGACGAGCATCTTCAGCAAGCTGCGTCTGCCGCCGAGCCCCGACGACCATCGCCGGGTGCTCGCCGTGCTCACGTACCTTCACTCCGGCTGATCCTGTAACCCTTCGCGGCGATCGCGTCGCCGGCTCCACGGATCTCGTCGAGTGCGGCGCGCAGCTGTCTCGAGTCGAGCTGCCTGAGAAGCTCTTGCACCTCGGCGACGCTTCTCCCCCGTAACCGGGCAGCCAAGAGTCGGAAGGCGTTCGCCGCCTTTTTCGCGCCGTCGACGAACCTGCTCTGGAATGCCTCGACGTCCTTCGGCGGCTTGATCTCCCGGAGCGCCGTCGAGACGCCGTCGAGCCTGCCGGCGGTGGTCGCGAAATACCCGGCGACATGGCTGAAGTCTGTCGGCTCGAGGCTCGCGATGCTGGACCCGAGGCCAAGCTGAATCGACTGCATTCTGGTCTCGTACTCCGTCTTCGAGAGCCTCCCGTCCCCGCCGTCTCCACCGCAGCCTGCGGCGACGAGTGCGAGGACGGCGAGCAGGGCAGCTGCCGCTCCCTTCACGGCGATTGCCGGGGATCGGCTCGGTCGACGAGGTGGGTGTCGAGCAGCGTGCGGCGTCGCTTGCATCCCGCTCGATCAAGCGCGAGGCGAAGCTCTTCGCGCTCGAGTTGGCCATTCGCATGATCGACCTGACGACGTTGGAGGGGCAGGACACACCCGGAAAGGTGGCCGCGCTCTCCTCGAAGGCGGTGCGGCCTGATCCCTCCGATCCGACGATTCCTTCGGTTGCCGCAGCCTGCGTCTACCCGAACCTCGTGCCAACGGCGGTCCGGCGACTGCACGGCTCGCGGCCGAGAACGCGAAGCGGGTCGTCCACGGTGCTGCGGACGGGCAGAGCTTGTGGGAGATCGAAGCATTCCTCGAGATGAAGACAGTCTGGCACCCGATCGGTCGTTAACGGCATCACGGTCGACACCCTCTGCTCGATACGATCTCGCCCACGTGACCGGCGCACGACGCCTCAGCCAGGCGATCTCGGAGGGAGACGGTATCTCGATCATCGCCGTCGTCGGCGACGCCGCCGCCGCGCGCGCCGCCCAGGAGCAGGGCGCCGAAGGGCTTGCGCTGCTTGCGCCGGCCGGTGCGATACGCGAGGCGACGACGCTTCCGATCCTGTTCCGGGCGTCGCCGGACGCGGCCCGCGAGGCCGGCGCCGACGCGTGCCTGATCGTGGCCGAGGAGCACGACGAGGACGAAGACCTCGAAGAGGTCCACGGGCGCGCTCTCGCGCTCGGACTCGAGATCGTGGTCGACGTTCACGACGAGGACTCGCTCGAGGCCTCGCTCGAGCGGATCGATCCCGAGATCTTCCTCCTCTCGCCGCGCGAGGCAGAAGACGACGAGTCGCAACTCGAGCGGATCCTCGACCTTCTGCCGGACGTGCCGGCGGGCAAGCTCGCGATCGCGGACCTTCACGTGACGACGCGGGACGAGGTCGTTGCGCTCGAGCGTGCCGGCGTCGACGCCGTACTGGTCGGGTCGGGCGATGTCGCGCACCTCGTCGGTGGTCCGGCTCCGGAGGTCTAGAGGCCGCGCTGCGGACGGCGGCCGGTCAGCCAGGACGGTTGCCGATCCCGGAGAGAGGCTGCCGAAGGGAAACTGGGGCGGCCCGAAGGCGGCCCTCGCTGCCCTGCTCGGGCTGGCCCTCGCGCTCCGGCTCGTCGGGCTCGAGTACGGGCTTCCCTTCGGCACCCTCCTGAACCCCGACGAGCAGAGCATCGTCCCGAGGGCGTGGCGGATGGTGCACGGAGGGGGACTCGACCCACACTGGTTCGACTACCCGACGCTCGTTCTCTATGTCCTCGCACCCTTCCAGGCCTGGAACGGTGCGCCGTCGTTCCTCACTGCCCGCGTGGTGATCGTCGTGTTCGGCCTCGCCGCGGTCGCGGCATCGTGGTGGCTCGGCCGACGCTCCTACGGACTCGTCGCAGGAGTGGTCGCGGGTGCCGTCGTCTGCGTGCAGACCACGAGCGTCGCCTACTCGCACATGGCCGTGACGGACGTCCCGTTGACCGCGGCGATTGCACTGTCGCTTGGGCTCATGGTCGCGAATCGCCCCGCATGGGCGGGTCTCGTGGCTGGCCTCGCGGCGAGCGCGAAGTATCCCGGCGTCTTCCTCGTCGTCCCGCTCGTCGTGTGCACATGGGGCCGATGGCGACGTCTGGCAATCTCGATCGCGCTCGGGACCATCGCTTTCCTGGCGACGAGCCCGTACGTGCTCGTACACCCCGGGCAGGCCTGGAGCGACGCCTCCCGCGTGCAGCGGCTCGCACGGGACGGCTGGCTCGGCTTCGAGCACGACAGCTTCGCGCTCTTCTCGTTCAGTGGCCGCTTGTGGCACACGCTCGGCCCGGTTCTTCTCGTCGCCGTCGTCGGTCTCGTCTTCGCGCTCGTGACCAGGAAGAAGACCGATCTGATCCTCGCCTCGTTCGTCGTCGTCTACTTCATCGATCTGCTCACGATCCGGGCGCACTTCGACCGCTACCTGCTCCCGCTCCTGCCGGCGCTCGGCACGCTCGCCGGCCGGTTCCGAGCGCTGGCGCCCGTGACGATTCTGCTGCTCGTCGTTCCGCTCACCTACTCGATCCGGGACGACGTCCGCCTGACGAAGACGGACACGCGCGTCGTCGCCGAGCGCTGGATCGTGCGGAATGTTCCCGACGGCGCGATCGTCGCCGCCGAGTCGTCGACCCCGCCTCTGGCCGGCTACTCGGTGCTTCCGCTCGCCCTGCCCGGTCCCGGCCGACCGTCCGATCCGAATCGCGACCTCTCCTTGCTCAGGCTCGGAGGCGTCCGCTATGTCGTCGTCACCGGGGCAGTGGCCGATCGGGTGCTCGCCGCAAGGAACCGCTATCCGCTCGAGGTGCGGTTCTACAACCAGCTTCGCCGGGAGGCGACGCGCATCTACCACGTCGGCGCAGGAAACGGCCTGGCCGGTCCGTGGGTCGACGTCTACCGGCTCTGAGATGACCGCAGGCGGATCCTCCGTTCCCGAAGTCCAGCGGCTGCTCGCCGTGCTCGCCGCAGGCCGCCGAGCCGCCGAGATCGGAACGGCGTACGGCGAGGGTGCGCTCGCGATGGCAGCCACTGCGCGAGAAGTGGTCACGGTCGAACTCGATCCGGAGCGTGCCGAGCAGGCGCGGACCCGCCTCTCCGCCTGCCCGAACGTGACGCTGCTCGTCGGCGACTGGCGGGAGCTTCTGCCGGCGCACGGCCCGTTCGAGTTCGTCTTCGCCGACGGCGGCTCGCCCTATGACTGGGACGCGATCCTTTCGCTCGTCGAGCGAGGAGGGCTGATCGTGAAGGACGACCTGACGCCGGGCCGGCCTGTCGAGGGTGATCCGGTTCGAGAGTTCCTGTTGGGCGACAGGCGCGTCGCAGTGGTCGAGATCCTGACAACGCCGTCGACGTCGGCAATCATCGCCGTGCGGCTCTAGCCCGCTGACTATGGTGGTTGGAGGCGTGAGCTGCGAAACGTCCCCGGGCACTGTCGGAATCACGATTTGCGAGGTGAAATGGTGAAGAAGCACACGGCGCGTCAGCCGCCGTTCGAGCGGATCTGGCGCCGGGGCAAACCGCCGTCCGAGGGTGGTCACCCGGGTTTTGGCTTTCGGGTTTCGCGTGAGAAGGGCATGACCGTGGAGCGTGACGTCGCGGTTCGGCTCCGGGACGGCGTGACGATCTACGCCGACGTCTTCCGTCCGGAGGAGCACGAGGAGGATCTTCCCGTGCTCGTCGCCTGGGGCCCCTATGGCAAGCATTTCCCGACCTTCGAGATCTACGCTCGCTTCCCCGGTTGCGGGGTAAAGACGGAGTGGGTCGACCCGGAGTTCACGATCTTCGAGGGGCCTGACCCGACCCACTGGTGCCCGCTCGGGTACGGCATCGTCAACGTCGATCCGCGGGGCCTATGGTGCTCGGAGGGCGAGGCCACCTTCATCGACGATCAGCAGGAGGCGTTCGACTGCTACGACGTCATCGAGTGGGCAGCCGGGCTCGAATGGAGCAACGGGAAGGTCGGCATGACCGGCGTCTCCTACCTGACCCAGATCCAATGGCAGGTCGCGGCGCTACGACCCCCGCACCTTGCGGCGATCAATTGCTGGGAAGGGGTCAGCGACATGTACCGCGAGTTCTTCTTTCACGGCGGCATCCCCGACACACGGTTCCCCGCCCACTGGGCGGAAGGAACGAGCTTCTCTCTCGGCCGCGTCGAGGACTGCATCGCCATGGTCAGGGAGCACCCGCTCTTCGACGTCTACTGGGAGACGAAGGCGGCCAGACTGGAGCAGATCGTCACACCCGCCTACGTGGTCGCGAGTTGGTCCGATCACTCCCTGCACACGCGAGGCACGTTGGAGGGGTTCAAGCGTATTGCCTCCGAGGAGAAGTGGCTCGAGGTCCACGGCCGCAAAAAATGGGAGCACTACCACCGGCCCGAGAGCGTCGCCAAGCAGATCCGGTTCTTCGACCACTTCCTCAAAGGCGTCGACAATGACGTACCGAGCTGGCCGAAGGTCTCGCTCGAGGTGCGCGAACGTGCCTACGTTGGCACATACCGGGAGGAGCGAGAGTGGCCGCCTGCCCAGACCGAGTATCGGCCGCTCTACCTCGACGCTGACGCTGGCACGCTGAACGAGGATGGGCCGGCCCGCGAGACGGAGGCTCGCTACGACGCCGACTCCGGTCACGCAAGGTTCGATTTCGTCGTCGCCGAGCCGACCGACGTCGTCGGCTACATGAAGCTTCGACTGTGGGTGCAGGCGGAAGGCTCCGACGACATGGACCTGTTCGTCGCGATCCAGCGCTTCGACGCGAACGGCGAGTTCGTGCCGTTCCCGTTCTACGCCGCGATGGACGACGGCAACGTCGCCCTCGGCTGGCTGCGGGTGTCGCACCGCGAGCTCGACAAGGAGCGCTCGACACCGTGGCAACCATGGCACACCCACCGCCGGGAGCAGCTGCTCGAGCCCGGCGTTCCCGTGGCGGTAGACATCGAGGTGTGGCCGTCAGGCACGCGCTTCGACGCTGGCGACACACTCCGGCTGGTCGTGCAGGGCAGTGACGTCAACAAGTATCCGCGTCCGCTGATCGCGAGCCTGCACGAGGACACGCGCAACAGAGGAGATCACGTCATTCACACCGGCGGGAGCTTCGACTCCCACCTGCTGCTTCCTGTCCTTCCGGCTGCCCGGCCCTAGCGACGTCGCGGTCAGCCAGGGCAACCGACGAAGACAAAGGCTTCGTTCAGGGGGCTGCAGCCCGAGTTCGCCCTGGCCACCGGCCTAGCACGCCCCCGTGCGTAGGGCGATCATGGCTGCTCAGGAGTACGTGCCGAGAGGTGTGTCGTGGGAACGGTGGTGCCCTCCGAGTGTCAGCACGTGCCGGTGGGTCGCGGCCATCTTCGTCGTCGCGATCGTCGCTGCGATCACGTGAGCGACGGGGCGGCGGCGGCGTGTCTCAAAGTGCCGAAGGAGGGACTCGAACCCTCACGGAGTTTCCCCCACCGGATTTTGAGTCCGGCGCGTCTACCAGTTCCGCCACTTCGGCCTGCGGACGGATCGTAGCCCTGGCTTTCGATCGACGGAGGCCGGCTTGGCCGGCCGGAGGCACCCGCGTCAACGCGCCAACCGAGGAAGGAGGGGGCTCGCGGGGAACCATGGGTTCACCCGCGTACTCGGAGCGGGAAGTAGGGCGGGGAGAGGAGGAAGCCGATTCGCGGGGCGCCGCCCGCGCGCCCGGTCGCCATCTCGAGTGCCGCGCCGACGCCGTGCGTCGGAACGAAGCCGAGCTGTCTCGCTGCCACTCCATCGCGACAGGCCGCAATCAGCACCGAGCCCAGGTGGTCGATCTGCGGCTGGCACCCGGCCCAATCGGCAAAGGGCAGGAGCGGATGGCAGGAGCGGCCCGACCTGTAGGCCTCAAGGGCCTTCTCATCGCGCTGCACTGCCCGCTCCGCCTCGGCGATCGCGTCGGGGTCGGGGCCAGAGCGAGTTGCCTGGAAGAACGCGCGGTAGGGCTGCTGCGTGGGATGGGTGAAGTGGCGATGGAAGCGGTGGACGAGAATTGCGGTCCCACCGGCGAGGATCGGCGGCTCGTTCCGCCAGAGGCGAAGCGCGAGGCCGAGGCCGAGGTACGCGGCCAGGAGCGGGTTCGGTCGCTCGCGCGGGAGATGGGGCGTCGAGCGCGGGATTCCGATGCAGAGGGCGTCGAGCGGCTCCTCGAGCACCGCGGACCTCAGCTCGACCGCTCTCAGCAGCGCTTCCGCATGTGCAACGGACGGGCGGCCCGCGAGGGCGGCCGAGGCACCGAGGCCGGTCGGCAGCGAGCGGATGACCCGCATCCGGAGCGGCCCGGGCAGGGCGCGGAAGATGCGGGCGAAGGGCGAGCGGGCGATCCGCTCGAGCGACGAAGGCTCGTAGGGGTATCCGTAGGCGGCCTCCGCGACGTCGACGTGGTCGACGGTGAGCGAGAGCCCGACGAGGGGCACTTGCCGCCGGAGCTCTTGCTCGAGGTCGAGCGCGAGATCCCATCCAGTCGAGCCGCGTGACTGGAGCAGCGATTCCGCTCCGGCTGAGCGGAGAGCCTCGGGGCCACCCGCTCCGAGTAGTGCTGCGGCCCCACCGTGGAGCACGGTTTCGGCCGCGGACACGATCACGACGGCGTCCGTCTCGACCAGCTCGCGAGAGACGCGGAGCGGCACGTCGCCGGACGCGCCAAGCTCGACGAGCTCTCCTTCCACGTCGTGGACGACGACTCGCCCGTGAAAACCCCGGGCGAATCGCACCGGCACGAGCGCCTCGAGATCTCTGCGCCCCGGGCGCCTCGCGAGGCCGCCGGCGACGAGGATCGTGAGCCGGTCGTCGCGGATGCCGAGAGTGCGGAGCTCTTCGACCGTCGCCGCAAGCGCCTGCCGGCGCGGGTCGACCGGCGCACCGGGTAGGGGTAGCGAGGGAAGCTCGGCCACGATCGTCGCCCGTCCGCCGCGCGGGACGACGTCCCGCAAGGGCGGCCCGTCGAGTGGAAAGCGGAGAGCCTCCCGTACGGCGGCCGACACATCGGCGATCGACTGCGCGGGCGGACTTGGCGGCGCGAGGATGACCGCGTCGTCCGGGGCGTTGACGATGAGCAGACGGCTGCCGGAGAGAAGCGGGATGCGAGGCACGCCGATCCCCTACGGAATCGAGCGGTATAGCCGCAGGAACGTCTGGCGAAAGCCGCGCCTCGGCCAGAAGCGCGATGCCTCGAGGTTCGTCATCCGCCAGTCGGTGATCATCGTCGGGTAGCCGTGCTCGTATGCCCAGCCGAGCACGTGGTTGGTCAGCGCAAGCCCGACCCCCGATCCGCGAACACCCGGCTCGGTGAGCGCGTTCGCCAGGTCGATGCTCCCTGGCGGCACGCGAAGGTCGCCCTCCGGACGGCGATAGAGGAGCACGTGGCCGACGATCTCGCCGCTCTGGTCGGCGACGAAATGCATGTACTGCTCCTCGTCCCAGGTGTCGCCCCACTCGTCCAGGAACGACTCTTCGCTTCTTACCTCGAGGCCGGAGAAGCTCGGCGACTCGTTGAGATGCAGGCTGAGCATGCGGCCGAGCCTGGCGGCGTCCCGGAGGTCGTCGGGAGTGCTCGGACGGATCGACAGGCCAAGCTCGGGCACGTGCTCCGGGGCGGTTTCGCGCGCGGCGAGGGCGGCCGACGCGCCGAAAGAGAGCCGGAACCACGGGTCGACGAGGTCGGGCAAGGGCGGTACGAAGACGAACTGTTTGGTCAGTCCCTCGGCGACCCACCGTCCGGCGGCGGCTGCGTAGAGGTCGCGCACGAGCTCACCGGGCTGCCGGACCGCGTGGCCGGCGAGACGGACCCAGAGGTAGCGGCCGAACGGGCCGTCCTCGCCGCGGCCGATCAGGTAGCCGACCACCTCACCGTTCGCCAGGGCGGTAGCGCCGCTCGCGCCCTCAGCCGTCCACTCGCGCTCGATCTGCTCGCGGAAGTCGACGACGTCGGGTAGCAGCGGCTCGGCCGCACGATGACGGGCATGTCGCTCCGCGAGCACGGCGGCAGCACCGGAGAGGTGCTCGTCGGAGAAGGGCACGATGTCGTTCTGAGGCATCGGACGTAGACTCGCAGAGATGTCGCCGAAGACGCTGACGGGAGCGGAGCTCGTCGTCGACGACGCACCGGCGCGCGAGTGCGAGCTCTTCCTCGTCGACGGCAACAACCTCGCCTATCGGGGCTATTTCGCACTCCCCGAAGAGCTGGCCACGAGCGAGGGCTTTCCCACGAATGCCCTGCTCGGCTTCACCAACATGCTCTTCAAGCTCCTCGCGGACTACCGGCCGAAGGGCGTCGCCATAGCCTGGGACACGAGGCCGGTGCACAGAGCGGCAATCTCCGAGGACTACAAGGCTGAGCGGCGACCGATGCCGGATCTCCTGCGCGAGCAGTTTCCGCACTTCCGGCCGATCGTCGAGGCGTTCGGGTACCGGAACCTCGAGTTCGAGGGGTGGGAGGCAGACGACGTGATCGCGACGCTCGCGACGCGGGCCGACCTGGCCGGGATCAGGACGTGCGTCGTCTCGACCGACCGCGATGCCTTCCAGCTCGTGTCCGACAACGTCTGCCTGATGATGACCCCGCGCGGCGTCGCGGAGGTGAACGTCTACACGCCGGACCGCGTCGAGGCCCGGCTCGGCATTCCGCCCGAGAAGGTGCCCGATCTGATCGGGCTCAAGGGAGACACGTCCGACAACATCCCGGGCATCCCGGGTATCGGCGACAAGACCGCTGCCGAGCTGCTGTCGAGGTACGGGTCCCTGGAGGCTGTCGTCGAGCACGCCTCCGAGCTCACGCCAGCTCGCGCGAAGAACGTGCTCGCGCACGCCGACCAAGCCCGCGATTCGAAGCTGCTCGCCACGATGCGGCGCGACCTCGACATCGATTGCGACCCGGCCGAGCTCGTCCTCGGCGCTCCCGACCGCTCTGAGCTACGCGAGATCTTCCGACGCTTCGAGTTCCGCGGGCTCCTCCAGCGAATCGACCAGCTCGACGAAGCCGTTCCTGCGGCGGAGCCCGCCAGGCCCGCCGGCAAGGAGGTCGCGTGGCGCGAAACCGACCCAAGTAACAGTCTGTTGCGAGGACGGGTCGGCTTCGCGGCCGACGAGACCCGTATGGCCATCGACGGCCGGAGCGGAAGTCTTCCTCGGACCGAGGCCAAGTAACAGTCTGTTGCAAGGTGTGGAGCTGGTCGTGCACGACGCGAAGGCGCTTCGCGTCGCCGCCGCCGACGACACGCTCATCGCCGCCTACCTGATCGAGCCGGGCCGCGCGTCGTACGAGCTCGACGACCTCGCGGCCGAGTACGGGGTCGAGGTCGTGCCCGTCCCCGACGGCCGACGAGGAGACGGCGACGCTCGTCCGGCGCGCGGCGGTGCCGCTGCGGCTCGCGCCGCGCATGCGGGAGCGGCTCGCCGAGCGCGGCAGCGTCGAGCTCTACGAGCGGGTCGAGCTGCCGCTGACCGGGGTGCTGGCCGCGATGGAGGACGCGGGCGTCCGGATCGACACGTACCGGATGGGCGAGATCACGGCGCGCCTCTCGGAGCGCGTCGAGGAGCTCGAGGCGAAGGCCTACGAGCTCGCGGGCGAGGAGTTCCTGCTCGGCTCGACCCAGCAGGTCGCCCGGATCCTGTTCGAGAAGCTCGGGCTGCCGGCCTGGTCGCAAGGGCAAGACGGGCTACTCGACGGACAGCCGGGTCCTCGCGGGCTATCCGCGGCGAGCACGAGATCGTGCCCGTGCTCGAGGAGTGGCGCGAGCTGACGAAGCTGATCAACACCTACCTCGGGCCGCTCCCGTCGAGCTGATCGGCGAGGACGGCCGGCTGCACACGACCTTCAACCAGACGGTCGCGGCCACCGGCCGGCTCTCGACCTCGAACCCGAATCTGCAGGCGATCCCGATCCGCACCGAGCTCGGCCGCGAGATCCGGTCGGCGTTCGTCGCCGAGCCCGGCTGCGAAGCTGCTTTCGGCCGACTACTCGCAGGTCGAGCTGCGCATCCTCGCCCACGTCTCGGGCGAGCCGAAGCTGCGCGAGGCGTTCGCGCGCGGCGAGGACATCCACGCGGCGACGGCCGCCGAGGTGCTCGGCAAGCCTCAGGCCGAGCTGACGAAGGACGAGCGGAACGTGGCCAAGATGGTCAACTTCGGGATCATCTACGGCATCTCGGCCTTCGGGCTCTCCGAGAACCTCGAGATCCCGCGCGAGCAGGCGCAGGCGTACATCGACGCCTACCTGGCCCGCTTCCCGCACGTCCAGGACTTCATCGCGCGCACGATCGAGCAGGCGGCACGGGACGGCTACGTGACGACGCTGCTCGGCCGGCGCCGCCCCGTGCCCGAGATCCGCGCGTCCGAACCGGCAGACCCGCTCGCTCGGCGAGCGGCTCGCCGTCAACTCGGTCATGCAGGGGACGGCCGCCGACGTGATCAAGGTGGCGATGGTCGCGGTCCACGAGCGGCTGCGCGCGGAGGGCAGGCGTCCCGGCTCGTGCTCCAGGTGCACGACGAGCTCCTGCTCGAGGCGCCGGACGCCGAGCTGACCGCGACGCGGGAGCTCGTTCGCGAGGAGATGTGCGGCGCCTACCCGCTCGATCCGCCGCTTCCGGTCGACGTCGGCGCCGGCGACGACTGGACCGAGGCGAAGCGCTGAGCCTTCCCGCCGGACGAGGCAGTCGAGCTCCTCACCAGGGTTGACGCGAGTGCACCGCCGTCGACTAACCGAAGTGCCCGCCCGGCGTCTCAACTATCAGACCAGTTCAAATGCCGGCCGGCTATACTGACCGGCCTTTTGATGACGAACGAGACGATCGAACAGGACGCGGAAGCGAAGATGGTCGCCGAGCCCGGCGTCTGGACGACCGGTCCGGACGGCGAGCTGGTTCCCGACTACGAGTCGACCTTCCCGACCATCAACGAGGGCGAGGTCGTCCACGGCAAGGTCGTGCGCGTCGACAAGGACGAGGTCCTCGTCGACATCGGCTACAAGTCGGAGGGCGTCATCCCGGTCTCCGAGCTGTCGATTCGCCGCTCGGTCAACCCGGCCGACGAAGTGAAGGTCGGCGACGAGATCGACGCGCTCGTGCTGACGAAGGAGGACGCCGAGGGCCGCCTGATCCTGTCCAAGAAGCGGGCTCGCTTCGAGCTCGCGTGGAAGTCGATCGAGGGCGCCGCCGAGTCGGGTGAGCCGGTCAACGGGCGGGTGATCGAGGTCGTCAAGGGCGGCCTGATCCTCGACCTCGGCGTTCGCGGCTTCCTGCCCGCGTCGCTCGTCGACATCCGGCGCGTCCAGGATCTCGACGAGTTCCTCGGCCAGGAGCTGCGCTGCAAGGTGATCGAGCTCAACCGCTCGCGGAACAACGTCGTCCTCTCGCGGCGCGCGGTGCTCGAGGACGAGCGCAAGGAGATGCGCCAGGCGATCCTCGACCGGCTCAACCCGGGCGACGTCGTCGACGGCACGATCTCGAACATCGTCGACTTCGGCGCCTTCGTCGACCTCGACGGGATGGACGGGCTCATCCACATCTCCGAGCTGTCGTGGAGCCACGTCAACCATCCGTCCGAGGTGCTCGAGATCGGCCAGGAGGTCAAGGTCAAGGTGCTCGACATCGACCGCGACCGCCAGCGCATCTCGCTCGGCCTCAAGCAGACGCAGTCGGATCCGTGGCAGCAGGTGCTCGACAGCTACTCGGTGAACGACGTCGTCGAGGGCCGGGTGACGAAGGTGGTCACGTTCGGCGCCTTCGTCGAGATCCTGCCCGGGCGTCGAGGGGCTCGTGCACATCTCCGAGCTCGCCGCGCTACCACGTCGAGAACCCGCGCGAGATCGTCTCTCAGGGCCAGGTCGTCAACGTGAAGGTGATCGAGATGGACGCCGACCGTCGCCGGCTCTCGCTGTCGCTCAAGCGCGTCGAGGAAGACGAGCTCCGCGACCGCGACCCGAGGGCGCTCCGCCGCTCGGTCTCTCCGAAGAGGTCTTCGCCGAGGAGCGCGGCGCCGCGCCGAGGACGAGACGAAGAGGCAATGGAGCTCGAGTCCGAGCCCGATCTCGTAGCCGAGGCCGAGGCCGAGCCCGTGGTCGAGGCCGAGGTCGAGAGGTCAGCGCCGAGCCCGAGCCCGCAGCCGGAGGCGGAGCTCGAGCCGGAGCAGGAGGCGAGTGCCGACGCGGCTGAGGAGCCGCAGGCCGAGGCCGAGCGCCGAGCCGGAGGCTGCGACCGCGGCCGACGACTCCGTCGAGAGCGCGCGCACCGTCGCCCTCACCGGCGGTATCGCCGCCGGCAAGAGCGAGGCGCTGCGGGCCTTCGAGCGCGCGCGGCGCGGCCGTGCTGTCGAGCGACGACGTCGTCCACCGCCTGATCGCGGAGGACGCGGAGGTGCGGGCGGCACTCGAGCAGCGCTTCGGCACGACCGACCGCGCCGCGCATCGCCGGGATCGTCTTCGCCGAGCCCGAGGAGCTCGCCTGGCTCGAAGGCGCTGCTGCACCCGCGCGTCCGGCGGGAATACCGGCCTGGCTGCGAGCGGCTCGACAGCGCCGTCAGACGTCGCCGTGGTCGAGATTCCGCTTCTCTACGAGACCGGAGCGGATGGCGCCTTCGACGTCGTCGTCGTGGTCACCGCATCGGACGAGGTGCGCGACGGCGCGGCGGTGCGATGGTCGACCGAGCGCTCCGGCCGGCTGATCCCGGACGATGAGAAGGTGCGCCGTGCCGACTTCGCGTACGTGAACGACGGTTCGCTCGACGAGCTCGAGGACGTTCGTCGCAGAGGTCGTCGCCGAGCTGCGGCGGTGAGGCGAGGGAAGTTCGTGCTCGTCGCCGCTGTCGTGGTCGTCGCAGCCGGCCTGGCGTCGCGCTCGGCGTCGACTCCGTCGAACGGCCGGCTTTCATCGACCGCCTCCAGTACCCGCTCGACTACGGCGACACTCGTGCGCGAGCATGCCGCCCGCAACGACCTCGACGCGGCGCTCGTCGCCGCTGTGATCTACGAGGAGAGCCGTTTCCGGCCCCGGGCACGGTCGAGGGCGGGAGCGATCGGGCTCATGCAGCTCCAGCCGATGACCGGCCGAGACGATCGCCCGCCGGACGGGCGGCAGCGCATTCCAGGTCGACGATCTCTACGATCCTGACGTCAACGTTCGCTACGGCGCCTGGTATCTGCGCCACTTGCTCGACAAGTACGGAGACGAACGCTCGCGCTCGCTGCCTACAACGCGGGCGAGACCGACTGTCGATCGCTGGGTGGCCCATCACGAAGCGGCATCCGTTACGCGGACGTCGGGCCTACGTCGACAAGGTGGAACGGACGAAGCAGACCTACCGGCGCGCATATGGCAGCGATTTACCATCAGGGTGATGCTTGACAGACAGCGAAGTGATGTCATAATGACATCATGCAAACCACAACATACGTCGATGCCTTGCTCGCCGATGTGGCCACAATGGCCGCTCTCGGTGACGAGGCCGTTGCGGACGCCGCGCGAGCGCCTGAGTCAGACGCTCCGGGCCTCGGCTGGGATGCGCCTGCTCGATCTCCTCGGAGAGGCAGCGCTCGAGATTTCGAGCCAGCTTCCTTCAGGTCAGGTCGAGGTGCGGCTCTCGGGCCAGGAGCCCTCCCTCGTCTATGTGGAGAGCGAGCCGGCGGCTCCGTCGTCGCCTTTCACAGGCGACGACGGCATGTCCGCTCGCATCACGCTGCGTCTTCCCGAGACGCTGAAGGCAAGCATCGAGACGGCCGCTGCGCGCGAGGGCGTCTCGGTCAATACGTGGGTCGTCCGCGCGCTTGGCCGCTCCGCGAGCGCGCCAACCCGCCGTGTCGGCCGCCGGCTGACAGGCTATGCAGAGAGCTGAAAGGAGCTGACCATGTTCTTTCCGTCACCCGCGTTCTACGACTGGCGAGTCGATCGCCGCCGCCCCCAGCCGTCGGCCCGTGCGAAGGCGATGCTCTTGCGGAAGCAGGGCCTCCGATGAGGAGTCGAGACGTTCTCCACCGCCGAGCCGCCACGCTTGCGGATCGGCCTTCCGTCGGGAGACGTCAGGCTCGAGACGGTGGACGGCGACGAGACGACCGTCGAGATCGACGGTCCGCAGGAGGCGGAGGCGAAGATCCTTCAGCGGCGCGACGAGATCGTGATCGAGGTCGGCAAGAAGCAGATCTTCGGCGTCGGCGGCGACCACAGCATCCGTGTAATGGCGCCTCATGGCGCCGAGGTCGACGCCAACGTCGCTTCCGCCGACGTCGAGGGCCGGGGCCGCTTCGGCCGGGTCGCACTGAACAGCGCCTCGGGCGACATCACGTTCGAACGCGTCGACGGGCGCCTCGATGTCAACTCGGCCTCCGGCGACGTCGAGATCGCTCACGTCACGGGGGAGACGAAGATCAACTCGGCTTCCGGCGACGTCAACCTGGGCGAGGCCGAGAGCGCCGTTCGCGTCCGAACAGCGTCCGGCGACCAGAAGATCCGCTCTGCGGTGAGCGGGAAGCTCGAACTCCAGTCGGCCTCGGGCGACGTCGAGATCGGGATCCGCCGCGGCTCCCGCGTCTACATGGATCTGTCGTCGCTCAGCGGCAATACGACCTCTGAGTTGGAGCTTGGCGACGAGCCGTCCGAGTCCGGCGGACCGCTCGTCGAGATCAAGGGGAGGACGATGAGCGGCGACATCACGATCAGGCGGGCGTGAGCTCGACCACCGTCCAGAGCGATGGCCGGATCATGCGCCGGCTACCGCCGCTGCTGCGCGAGAACCGTCCGTTTCGCCTCTTCTTTGCCGGGCAGGCGATCTCGCTCGTCGGCGACCAGATCTCGTTCATCGCCCTGCCGCTCGCCGGGGTGCTCGCGCTGCACGCGGACGCCGCACAGATGGGCTATCTGACGATGGCCGGCCTCTTGCCGAATCTGCTCTTCTCTCTGCACGCAGGGGCGTGGGTCGACCGCCACGGTCGGAGGCGACAGGTGATGCTGGCGGCCGATCTCGGCCGGGCGGCGCTCCTCGTGACGATCCCGATCGCCTACGCGTTCGACGCGCTCACCTTCTGGCAGCTCTACGCCGTCGGGTTCCTGTTCGGGACCTGAGCATCTTCTTCTTCGTCTCCCAGAGCACGCTCTTCATCTCACTGGTGCCACGGGAGAGCTACGTCGAGGCAAGCTCGCTCCTGAACGGCAGTCGCGCCCTCTCGGGCCTCGCCGGACCGAGCCTGGGCGGGTTGCTCGTGCAGGCTTTTTCGGCTCCGGCAGCACTTGTCGTCGACGCCCTCTCGTTCGTCGCCTCGGCGTTCTCGCTCAGCCGCATCTCGCCGACCGAGCCGCCGGTCGAGACCGCCGAGCGAGGACACCTCATGGCCGGTCTCCGGTACATCCGTGCCTCGCCGATCGTGCGCACCTCACTGCTCGCAGTGGCGACGATCAACTTCTTCAACTTCGTCTTCTGGGCCCTTTTCATCCTCTATACGACGACGTCACTCCAGGTCAGCCCCGGCGCGCTTGGCGCCATCCTCGGAGCGGCATCGGTCGGGGCGGTGATCGGCTCGATCGTCACGGGGCGCATCGGGCGCAGGATCGGGATCGGACCGGCCTTTGTCCTCGGCTGCGTGCTGTTCCCGACGCCGCTCGTGCTCGTACCGCTCGCCGGCGGCCCGCATTGGGTCGTGCTCGGCTGCCTCTTCCTCGCCGAGTTCTTCTCGGGCTTCGGTGTGATGATCCTCGACATCGCGGGCGGCTCGATCCAAGCCGCCCTCGTCCCCGACCGGCTGCGCGCCCGAGTCAGCGGCGCCTTCATGCTCGTCAACTACGGCGTACGTCCGATCGGCGCGCTCGTCGGAGGGGCGCTCGGAAGCACGATCGGACTCCGCCCGACGCTGTGGATCGCCACGGTGGGAGCGATCGCGGGATTCCTCTGGCTGCTGCCGTCCCCAATCATGCAGCTCCGCGAGCTGCCCGAGCTCGCCGAGTGAATCTCGTCGCCTTCGACGGGTTCGAGATCGTCCGGGTCGAAGGCGAGCCGGAGGAGCCGTTCCAGGCCGGGTCGATTTCGAAGCCCGTCGCGGCTCTCCTCGCGCTCCGCCTCGTGGGCGCGGGCGTGCTCGACCTGGACGAGGACGTGAACGAGCGGCTTGCCTCGTGGGAGCTTCCGCAGGGCGACGGTGTCACGTTGCGGCGGCTGCTCGGCCACACGGCGGGGCTCGGCGTCAGCTTCTTCCCCGGGTACGAGAGCGGGACGGCGCTCCCGTCGCTCGAGCAGATCCTCGATGGCGAGCCGCCCGCGAACACGGCGCCGGTCCGGCTCGAGGCAACCCCGGGCTCGGGCTTCCGGTATTCGGGCGGCGGATACGTCCTTCTGCAGCTCCTGCTGGAGGAGGTGACTGGAACGCCCTTCGCCGAGCTGGCCGCGGAGCACGTCCTCGGGCCGCTTGGGATGGCTTCGACCACGTTCTCGCCGCGGTCGGGTCCCGGGCACGTCTATCCGGAGGAGGCCGCCGCGGGACTCTGGACGACGGCGGCCGACCTGGCGCGCTTCGTGCTTGCCCTCCAGCGTCGTGTGGACGGCACGCCGCCGATGCTCGAGGCTCACGTCGAGCTTCCGCAGGACGGCGAGTGGACGGTCCTGCGCGAGCTCGGCATGGAGCCGCCGACGCGGTTCGGGCTCGGCCTGTTCCTCACCGACGTGTGGTTCAGCCACCTCGGCGGCGCATACGGCTCGTTCTCGGCCCTCTTCGGATCGCTGGAGGCGGACCGGGGGATCGTGGCGGCGGCTGCCGGAGAGGCCACGCCTGCCTTCTTCGAACGCCTGGCCGCGATCGCGAACGGGCTGTCGTGGGTCGGGTTCGGTCCGAGCCGCGGGAACTCGTGAGCGCGTTCTTCGTCGCCCGGCTTCGGCTGCCGCCGAGCGTCCGGTACCTACGGAACGGAGAGGTGCGTCCAGAGATTGATGAGGATGCGGTCGACCGGGAACGTGAGCGCTGAGCCGGCGAAGTCGAGCGTGCCGGCGTCGAAGACCTTCGCGCCCTTGCCGGTCTCGTAGTAGGTCATCTGGGCAGTCAACCCGGGACCGAGCAGGTCGGGGATCTCGGCGAGCACCTTCGTCCCCTTCGGCGAGTCCGGCGTCTTCCCGTCGATCTCGACTCCGTAGCCTCCGACGGTCTGGCCAAAGGTCGAGCCCTCGGTCAGATCCGTGCCCACCCAAAGCCAGGGCACGTCGTGCGTGTTGCGCACGATGAAGAGCCCCTGGTGCCCACCTTCGTCGTTTCCGCGGTACTGGGCGCCGAGAAGCGCCGCCTCCGGACGTCCGATATCCCGCCACTGCGAGGTTCGCGTCAGCACGTCGTTCGTGTTCACGACCCGCCGGAAGAAGCTGTTCGCCGAGAGGAAGATCAGGTTGCCTCCGGCGTCCCGGTACTGCTCGATCACGTCGTACTCGTGGTCGGTCACGTATTCCGAGTGCGTCGGGTAGACGACGAGGTCGTAGCGGTCGGCGAGCTCCTTGCCGGTCGCGACGTCGGCCAGATCGGACTCTGCGAAAAAGTCGGCGGCGAGGTGCTCGCGAGCCATCCAGTTCAGGAACGGTGTCTCGTAACGATGGAACTTGGGCGGCACGCCGTGGTTCAGGTACGGGCGATGCAGCGAGACCGTGAGGTCGTCACGTCCTGCGTACCAGGTATCGCCCCAGCCGTCCCCGTCGGTGTCGTAGAAGTTGTACGCCTCCCAGGTGTTGGTGGCCATGATCACCGCGACCCGCGCCGTGGCTCCGAGAGTGGGCGGTCGGAGGACGAAGGGCGCGTACCCGATCCGGTCGTCGGCGGAGCGAAGCTCCGCGTAGTAGACCCCCGTCGGCCAGTCGCCGATCAGGACCCGGATCGTTGCTGGCTCGTCTCGGTGGCTGATCCAGGAGATCGGAATCGGCTCTCCGACCGGAAGCCCGCTCATCTCGTCCGCGAGATACGTGGGTTTCGCCTCTCCGCCGACGCGGAAGAACTGCATGGTGAAGGAGGTCGCGTCCGTCGCCACGCGGAGTACCCCGGCATCCCCCGGCGCATAGCTCTGCCTGGTGAACGTCGCGTCGATGCCGAGGACGCGCACCACCGGACCGGGTCGGAACCGGCTCGTGTAAGGCGTTTGGGCTCCGTAGCTGCGCGCGTTCCCGGCCTTGTCGGTGACGGTCAACTCGAAGAGATAGGTGCGCGGAGCGATGGTGGCGGGCGGTGTCCAGGCGAGAGATTGCCGGCCGGTGCCGAAGCGCTCGGTGTCAGCGTAGACGACCGTCCGGATCCGCTTGGTGGCCTCGATCTGGAGAGCGACGGTCCCTGGCTCGTCGAGGTCGAACGAGATGCTCGCCTCGTCGCGGACGCCGTCGCCGTTCGGCGTGATCGTCGTCAGGAGCGGACCGTCTCCCGCGAACGGCTCGCCGCCATTCTCCGTCTCGAAGTTCGAGAGCGATGGGGCCGCCGTGTCTAGACGGAGCGGTTTCTCGGCGACGACCCGATCTCCGGCGAGGAGCTGTGCACGGTAGTAGCCGTCGCGCACCGGCCCTCCGTTCAGGCGACCCTTCCAGAAGCGCGAGATGCTCCGGCGCCTTTTCGGCTCGACGATCCAGCCGACGAGCTGTCCCGATGCAGTGACGAGTCTGATCCCGGCAACCGTCGGTCCCGGCAGGCTTGCGGACAGGGTCAGGCGGGTGACCTTGGGCGAGAATTGCTGCGGATAGACGTCGAGCGACGGCCGCTCGGCGGCGTGCGAGAAGACCAGTGCCAGTAGGACGGCCGCGACCGGCATCGAGGCGAAAGACGTTAGCGTAGGGCCGTGAAGGAGCTTTCTTCACTGGCAGGGGTGGAGTCCGCCCTTCGTGCGGAAGGCTTCTTCGAAGGGGGAGCCGACGGCCTCGTCGCGGACGTCTTCCTCGGCTACGGGTTGTCGGACGATCTCCGCCGGAGCCGGTCGCCGGCACCTCCGGAACCGTGTCCGCTGCCGCGGGCGGCCGTGCACGTTCGACCTGCAAACGGCACGAAAGACTCCTTGCAACAACCTGTCACAAGGTCGTTTTCGATCGGCGAGTGGGAGCGTTCCTGGAGCGACGCCGACTATGCCCACGCGGTCGAATCGGTTCGCGAGGCGATTGCCCGCGGCGACGTCTACCAGGTCAATCTCGTCCAGCACCTGTCGGCGCCGTTCCATGGCGACCCCATGGGGCTGGCCCGTGCGCTTGCCCCGCTCCGACCACTCGAGCCGCGGCCGCTCGTCGGCGAGGGCTGGACGATCGTCTCCGCCTCTCCCGAGCTGTTCCTCGCGCGGCGCGGCGACCGCGTCTGGACGATGCCGATCAAGGGAACCAGGCCGCGAGGAGTCGAAGGGCTCGCAGAGTCGGAGAAGGACGCCGCGGAGCACGTGATGATCGTCGATCTCGAGCGCAACGACCTGTCACGCGTCTGCGAGCCCGGCTCCGTGGGGTGGCCGGAGCTGATGACTGTCCGCGGGATGGCAGGCGTCGAGCACCTCGTCTCCCGGGTCGAGGGAACCGCGCGGCCCGAAGCGACGCTCACCGACCTCCTGTCGGCGACCTTCCCCGGCGGCTCGGTGACGGGGGCTCCCAAGGTTTCCGCCGTCGACCACATCGCCGCCCTCGAGCCGGTTGGCCGAGGCGCGTCGATGGGCGCCCTCGGAATCGTCCATCCAAACGGCGATTTCGACCTCGCGCTCACGATCCGCACCTTCGCCATCGCCGACGACCGCATCCACCTGTGGGTGGGCGGCGGGATCGTGTGGGATTCGGAGCCGGAAGACGAGATCGAGGAGTCGTGGACGAAGGCCGCGCCGCTCCTCGCCGCGATCGGCTCGAGCGTTCCTGGCCGCGCGAGCCTTCTCGTCTAGCTACGTGCAGCGGCGGCCAGCGCTCTGGTCGACGCAGCGCTTGAACGTCAGCGTGGCGGCTGCGAGGCTCTTGCCGTAGAGCGTGCTCGTGAAGCTGCCCTGGATCACGTACGTTTGCCCGCCGTACTTGTAGTCCGACCGCACCCGGAGGACGTAGGCGCCGGGGAGGTAGAGCATCAGGGGCTGGCGGACGACGACGTCCTTCGTGTAGCTCGGCGGCCGCGGGTTCTTGCACGTGTCGCCGGCACAGTACGAGCCGCACTGGACCTGCTTCGAGGTGCTTACGACCCGGTCGGCCACGCTCGGGAACGTCAGCGTCACCCCGCTCAGGCGGGCTGAGGTGGCTGACGCCGACCCGCGGAGCACAGGCTTTCCGTCGAGCTTCTCGGTCCACTTGTACAGGCAGGAGCCGTTCCCGCGGGAGATATCGCTCGTGATCGAGTACCCGGAGCCGGTCATCGACGTGACCGAGGCCGAAATCGGCGTCGTCAGGGAGAAGTCGTCCCCCGGGAGCCGTTTGAGCAGGACGGCGGCGGCCGGCTTGGCTGTCCACGTGATCTTCCGGTCGGAATACGCTTGAGTCATCTGCGAGTTGCCCACGATCGAAAGGCGGTACCAGAGACTCTTCGCCGCGCCTCCGGAGGCCATCGAAGCCGCGCTGGTCGAGCCGAGCGTCAACCCGATCATGGCGATCAACGCGAGCCTGGTCACGGGCCGATCCTATGCCGTCTCCCTGGTAGCGTGGCGCGGTTGATGCTGGCCGTTGCCGTATCCGGACGCGGTGTCGTCGATTCCGAGCAGCCGGTCCTGCACGTGGACGACGAGGGGTTCCTCCGCGGGCGGGCGGCGTTCGAGACGACCCGCGTGTACGGGGGGCGGCCGTTCCGGCTCGACGCCCATCTCGAGCGGCTCGCCCAGTCCGCTGCGCGGCTGAGCCTGCCGGCGGTCGACCGGGACCTTTTCCACGAGTTGACGAGCGAAGCGCTCGCGTCGGCAGGCGTGCCGGACTGCTCCGTTCGGCACTACTTCACGCCCGGCCGCGAAGGAAGAGGCGAGCCGCTGTTGCTCGTGCTCGTACAGGCTCTTCCGCCCGATCTGGAGGAGACCCGGGCCGATGGGATCCGGCTCGTCTCGTGCCCGATCGGTCTCGACGTGGTCGGCTCGTGGCCGCTCGGGGGCATCAAGTCGACGAGCTATGCGGTGAACATGATGGCGGGCGACGAGGCGAAGCGCCGCGGCGGAGACGACGCCGTCTTCCTCGCACACGGATCGATTGTGCTCGAGTGCCCGACGGCGAATATCTGGTGGCGCCGAGGCTCGACCCTGTACACGCCGTCGCTCGATCTCGGAGTGCTGGCGGGTGTGACGCGCGCGGTCTGCCTCGAGGTGCTTCCCGAGCTCGACTACCAGGTCGTCGAGGGTGCCTTCAGCCTCGACGAGCTCGCGGGCGCGGACGAGGCGTTCACGACGTCGTCGGTGCGCGAGGTGATGCCGGCCGTCGCGCTCGACGGCAAGCCGATCGGCAGCGGTGCGCCCGGGCCAGCGGCGGGCGGTATGCAGCGAGAGCTGAGGCGGCTCGCCGGGAGCCGATCTAGGGATGCGGCCCGGGCGGTCTAGGGAATGCAGCCCGGGAAGAGATCCTTGATCACGCGAATCGAGACTCCCGGCTCGCCGCACGGCCACTCGCTTCCCTCGCCGACCTTCTTCCACCTGGTGGCGGTGATCCGCTTCATCAACACCTGACCGTCGAAGGGACTGCAGCCTTTCCGGCTCGGGGCGACGAAGCGAAAGAAGACGGCAGCAAAGCGCCGGTCGACGGTCGAGACGCGGATCGAAGAGCGGACGCACGCCTGATGGTAGAGGGATGGGAGGCCGGCGACGATGGCCGTGCGCTCGCCGGACGTCGGGCCGCGCCAGCCCGCTGCCGTCGATGCGAGCACGGCCGTTCCAAGGACGACGAGCGTAGCGACGACAGAGGCTCGACTCACGAGCGCATCGTGACAACCACCCCGGCTGGCGTTCCTCTCCCGGCGGCTGTGGCCGCGCGGTTCGCCATAATCCGCTTCCCGATGTCGGTCGCGATCAAAGCCATGTCGACGATGAACCGGGGCATCTACCGCCTCACCGGCGGCAGGCTCGGCGGCCGGATCGGACAGGCTCCGATCCTTCTCCTGACCACGGTCGGCCGCAAGAGCGGAAAGTCCCGGACCTCGCCGCTCCTCTACCTCACCGACGGCGACGATCTCGTCGTCGTCGCCTCGTACGGCGGGAACCCGACGCATCCCACGTGGTTCGTGAACCTCGAGGCGAACCCCGAGGTCGAGGTCGAGGTCGGGCGCGAGCGAAGCCGGTGGCGTGCACGGATCGCGAGCGGCGAGGAGCGCGAGCGCCTCTGGGCACGGCTCGTCGAGATGTACCCGGCCTATGCTCGCTACGCAGAGCGGACGGCGCGCACGATCCCGGTCGTCATCCTCGAGCCCCGGTAGTGCCAGGCTACCCTTCGTCTCGATGGCCGAGTTCAAGGCAGCGCCGGCCTATGCGCCGACGGGGGACCAACCGGAGGCGATCGAGACGCTCGGTCGCGAGCATCCTCGAGGGCAGCCGCTACCAGACGCTGCTCGGTGCGACCGGGACGGGCAAGACCGCGACGATGGCCTGGACGATCGAGAAGGTCGGCAGGCCGGCGCTCGTCATCGCCCACAACAAGACGCTGGCGGCGCAGCTCTGCAACGAGTTCCGCGAGTTCCTGCCCACGAACGCGGTCGAGTACTTCGTCTCCTACTACGACTACTACCAGCCCGAGGCGTACGTGCCACAGGCCGACCTGTACATCGAGAAGGACTCGTCTCAGAACGAGGACATCGCCCGACTGCGACTGGCTGCGACTTCGGCTCTCTTGACCCGGCGCGACGTCGTCATCGTCGCCTCGGTCTCGTGCATCTACGGGCTGGGCTCACCCGAGGAGTGGCGCGAGCGCGTGCTGATCCTGGAGGTGGGGGAGGAGCAGGATCGCGACGCCGCCCTTCGCAAGCTGATCGAGAGCCAGTACGTTCGTAACGACTCCGTCCTCGGCCGTGGGCGATTTCGGGTCAAGGGAGATGTCGTCGAGGTGCAGCCGGCGAACGTCGAGACGGCCTATCGCGTCTCCTTCTTCGGCGACGAGGTCGAGGCCATCACCCACTTCGACCCGCTGACCGGCGAGATCTACGCGAAGCTCGACAACCTCGTCATCTGGCCGGCGACCGAGTACGTCACGTCGCGCCCGACCATCGAGCGTGCGGTCAGCGACATCAGGGCGGAGCTGACGGAGCAGGTGCGGCGGTTCGAGGCCGAGGGGAAGATGCTGGAGGCGCACCGCATCAAGCAGCGCACCGAGTACGACCTCGAGATGATGAAGGAGCTCGGCTTCTGCTCCGGCATCGAGAACTACTCGCGCCACCTGGAGGGCCGGCCGCCGGGCTCGCATCCGTTCACGCTGATCGACTACTTCCCGGACGACTTCGTCTGCTTCATCGACGAGTCGCACCAGACCGTGCCGCAGCTCGGCGGCATGTACGAGGGCGATCGCTCGCGAAAGCAGACGCTCGTCGACTACGGATTCAGGCTCCCGTCGGCGCTCGACAACCGGCCGCTTCGCTTCGACGAGTACCTCGGCAAGGTGCCGCAGATCGTGTTCGTCTCGGCCACGCCCGGGGCGTTCGAGCTACGGCATTCGACCGTGGTCGCGGAGCAGCTGATCCGCCCGACCGGGATCGTCGATCCCGAGGTCGAGGTGCGCCCGACGAAGAACCAGATCGACGATCTGCTGAACGAGATCCGTCGCCGCGAGGAGGCAGGCGAGCGCGTGCTCGTGACGACGCTGACGAAGAAGATGGCGGAGGACCTGACCGACTACCTGCTCGAGGCGGGAGTGAAGGCGCGATATCTGCACTCGGAGATCGACACCCTCCAGCGGATCCAGATCATCCGCGAGCTCCGGCTCGGCGACTTCGACGTGCTCGTCGGCGTCAATCTCTTGCGAGAGGGGCTCGATCTGCCCGAGGTGACGCTGGTCGCGATCCTCGACGCCGACAAGGAGGGGTTCCTCCGCGGGAAGACTGCGCTGATCCAGACGATCGGCCGCGCGGCGCGCAACGTCGGCGGACGGGTCCTCCTCTACGGCGACAAGGTGACGGAGGCAATCGCCGGCGCGATCGACGAGACCGACCGGCGGCGCGCCAAGCAGCTCGCCTACAACGAGGAGAACGGGATCACGCCGGAGTCGATCGTCAAGGGCGTGTCCGACATCGCCGAGCTGCTGGCGCTCGAGCAGCCCCACGTTCCGACGCGTCGCCGCCGAGGCAAGCGCGAGGTCGAGGGCATGACGAGCGAGGAGCTCGAGAAGCTGGTCGTGACACTGGAGGAGGAGATGTACGCGGCCGCAGAAGAGCTCCGCTTCGAGTATGCGGCCAAGCTCCGGGACGAGATCAAGGAGCTCAGGCGGGAGCTGAACGCTGTGGCAGCGGCCTGAACGGGTTCCAGGCACCCGCCCCGCCGTCGACCGGATGGACGCCGCCGGTCACGTAGGAGGCGTCGTCCGAGAGCAGGAACGCGACGAGCGCCGCCACCTCGGCAGGGCTGCCGACGCGGGCCAGCGGCGTGCTCGTGCGTGCGCGCGCGTCGGCCGTCCCCGAGGGCGCTCCGCCCGGTCGGCTGAGGAGGCCCGTCGGGATGATCCCGGGCGAGACCGCGTTGACCCTGACGCCGAATGGTCCGCCGTGCACGGCCGCGCACTGGGTCAAGCCGACCACCGCGTGCTTCGAGGCGTGGTAGGGGACGAGGTCGGCCCCGCCGCGGAGCCCGGCAAGGGACGCCGTCGTCACGATCGCTCCGCCCGTACCCTGCTCAGCGAACCGGCGAAAGGCTGCGCGCAGGCCGAGGAACGTCCCACGCACGTTGACGGCGAGCACCTGGTCGAAGTCGCTCGCCGAGATGTCGGGGATCGGTGCCAGCGTGCCCGCGATGCCCGCGTTGAGGTGGTAGAGGTCGACGCGCCCGAAGCGTTCGACGGCGGCGTCCATGTAGGCGTCGACGTCCTCCTCCTTCGACACGTCGGCGCCGACGGCGAGCGCCTCGCCCTCGAGCGAAGCGACGACCTCTTCTGCTCGCGCCGCCTCCACGTCGACGACGACCACCGGCGCCCCCTCGGCGGACAGCCGCGCAGCGGACGCGGCACCGATGCCGCTCCCACCGCCCGTTACGACAGCCACCTTCCCGGCGAGACCGGAGAACATCTCGTCATACAATCAAACCCCACGTCAGGGCGAGGAGGAGGTCGAGATGAGGGCAGCACTGCTGGCCGCGATCAAGGAGCCGTTCGTGGTCGAGGACATCGACTACCTCGACCCCGAGCCCGGAAGGGTGCTCGTCCGCACCGGCGCGTCGCCGTTCTGCTCGACGGACGTCGTCAACTGGCGCGGTGAGCTGAGCAAGATTCCGCCGACGATCCTCGGCCACGCCTCGATGGGTGAGGTGCTCGAGGTCGGGGCGGGAGTCGCGCACATCAAGCCGGGTCAGCGCGCGATCGTGCCCGGCACCTCCGAGTGCGGCGTCTGCTTCTACTGCTCGGCAGGCGAACCGTGGCAATGCTCGGAGACGTTCGACCGCGGCGGGATCTGGCCGCACGTGGCCAACCGGCGAACCGGCGAGCCGGTGAGCGCAGCCGGCAACGTCGGCGGCTACGCGGAGGTGATGAACGTCACCGCGAACCAGGTCTTCCCCGTCGAGACGGATCTCCCGGACGAGTGGCTGAGCATGCTCGGCTGCGGGATCACGACCGGACTCGGGTCGGTGCTCAACGTCGCTCGCGTCCAGGCAGGTTCGAGCGTCGCCGTCGTCGGGCTCGGCCATCTCGGCCAGTGGATGATCCAGGGAGCGAAGATCGCGAACGCGCGAACGATCATCGGCCTCGACCCGATCGCCTGGCGGCGCGACGTCGCCGGCAAGCTCGGCGCGACCCATCTCGTCGACCCGTCGGCCGACGACCCGGTCGCGCAGGTGCAGGCGCTCACCGGTGGCCGCGGCGCCGACTACGTTCTCGAGGCCGCCACCGTCGCGTCGGCCCAACCGCAGGCGGTGCTGCTGTCGCGGCGCGGCGGGACGGTCGTTCTGACGAGCATCGAGCGCGGTGACGCGACGGTGACCTTCCAGCAGGTTCCGATCGCGGTGCACAGCCGGGCGATCCTCAGCGCCCAGAACGGCAACGTCCGCATGCGCCACGACCTGCCTCGCTTCATCCGGATGATGGAGGACGGCTGGGTCGACCCGGAAGCGATCATCACCCGACGCTACTCACTCGACGAGGTCAACGACGCTCTTCATGCGTCGGCCGAGAAGCGCGATCTGAGCGGCGTGATCGTCCCGAACCGCTAGGCCCGTTCCGGATCAGCGTCGGGTGCCGAGGACGACGAGATACGGCGCAGGAAGCCGGACGGAGTCGCCTTCGCGAGCCGCTTCGAAGAGTTCGACGAACTCGTCGTGCAAGCCTTCGAGCTCGTGCGGCTCGAGCGTCTCGACCCGCGCCTTGAGCGGCCCGACCGACGTGGACACGAGCTCCCAGATTTCCTGTCCGGAACGGCCGGTCGCGGGCGCGTCCCCCTCGGCGAACTCGAGCTCGAACGCGGCGTCGAGCAGCGACTCGACGTACTCCCGGCGGCTCCAGTCGAGCGACTCGCCCTGGCCGGGGATCAGTGGAGGCGAGTAGCGCCGGAGCACCGGAAAGAAGCCGGCGCCTTCGTGCCACGCGGAGAAGCCGACGCGGCCTCGCGGCCGGCAGACCCGCGCAAGCTCGTTCGAGGCTCGTGCGTGGTCGGGTGCGAAGACGAAGCCCATCGCCGAGGAGACGACGTCGAAGCTCGCGTCTGCGTAGGGAAGCGCCTCGGCATCACCGACGTCGAAGCGAATGTCGAGACCCTCCTCCTCGGCGAGCTGACGGGCCGTCTCGATCAGACCCGGCGCGAGATCGACACCGGTGACCTCGGCGCCGGCACGGGCTGCGAGCTGCGCCAGCGCCCCCGTCCCCGTTGCGAGGTCGAGCCACTGCACGCCGGGACCGGCCGGGAGAAGCTCCGCGAGCTGCTCGTGCACCGGGGCGAGCATCGGGGCCACGTTCTCCCACGGCGCCGAGCTCCAGACGTCAGCTTGCCGGGCTTTCATCTCGTCGAACGACATTGCCGCTCAGCCTACGGGATGAATGGTCTAGCGTTCGCGCGATGAAGGTCTCCGGGGCGACGGCTTTCGTCACTGGCGCGAACGGCGGCATCGGCTTCGCGTACGTGTCGAGATTGCTCGATCGTGGCGCCGACCGGGTCTACGCCGCCGACATCGTGCTCGACCGCCTCCGGACCCGCGACGACGGCCGGGTGTCGCCGGTCGAGCTCGACGTCAGGAACGGCGACCAGATCGTGGCCGTCGCGGAGCAGGTCGAGCGCCTCGATCTTCTGATCAATTGCGCAGGGATCCTGACGATGACCGGCCCGCTGGAGGGTGACCTGGAGGAGATCGAGCGCGAGCTGCAGGTCCACTACCTCGGGCCGCTGCGGATGACCCGAGCCTTCCTGCCGCTCCTCGTCGAGCGCGGCGGCGCGATCGTCAACATGCTGTCCGTCGCGGCACTGTCGAGCATGCCTTCGATCGGTGCCTACTCGAGCGCGAAGGCCGCCGCCCACTCGATGACGCAGGGGCTCCGTGCGCAGCTCGCGGCGAGCGGCGTCTCTGTCCACGGTGTCTACCCGGGACCGGTCGATACGCCGATGACGCGCGACCTCCCCGCGCTCGACGGCCCAAAGGCCGCTCCGCTCGACGTCGCCGACGCGGTTCTCGACAGGGTCGAGGCCGGCGAGGAAGACATCTTCCCGGATCGCATGGGAAGGGACATCGGCGAGGTCTGGCGCTCGGACCCGAAGGAGGTCGAGCGGCGATTCAGGGCGGTCTGAGATGCGCGACGGGCTGATCGGATACGTGGACCGCTACCTGGCGGCGCTCGCGGCCAACGATCCGTCGGGGCTCCCGGTAGCGGACGGCGTCCGGTTCACCGAGAACGGGCAGGAGCTCGCGCTCGGCAAGGGGCTGTGGGCGACGGCGACGAGCGTGCCGGACCACGACTACGTCCACGTCGAGGACGAAGACCTCGGCCAGCTCGGCTGGATCGGCGTGATCGGCGAGGGTGGGAAGCCCGCCGTCGTCTTCGTCCGCCTCCGGGTCGAGGACGGGCTGATCGCCGAGATCGAGACGATCGTCCGCCGCGAGCACGAGCGGCTCTACAACCCGGCGAACATGCTCGAGCCGCGGGCGATCGTGTTCGAGGAGCTCGCGCCCGCCGAGCGCAGCGGCGCGTGACGAGCTCGTCCGCATCGCCAACCTCTACTTCGACGGCCTCGTGCAGGTCGACGGCGACATGATCCCTGTCACCGACGAGTGCACCCGCATCGAGAACGGCACGCAGACGGTGCACGTCGAGGACGTCAGCCATCTTGCCGGGAGCGCGAGCGCGCTGATCTTCCCGCTCGGCGTCCGCGACCAGGTCGACTCGGGCTACTTCGGCTACATGGACGACGATCCGCGACCGGCGTGTCGTCGCGGTCGACGAGGCGCGCGGCCTCGTCATGCTCGTGGTCGTCTTCGACCACTCGGCGCGGCAAGCGGACGGTGCAGGTGAAGGGGCTCGGCGAGGTCGAGCTGCCGACGTACCACCAGGTTCCGAACAGCGTGCTGATCGCCGAGCTGTTCAAGGTACGGAACGGCCTGATCGAGCACATCGAGGCCGTGCTCGAGTTCGTCCCTACGGCTGCGGACCGGATGGGAGGCGCCGATGAAGGTCACGTCGTTCCACTTCATGCCGTACCGGGACCTGCCCGACGACGTCGACCAGCGCTACCCGTCGGTGTGGGTCGACGCTCCGTGGTAGGAGCTCGGGGACGCCGCGCAGGCCGGCGACTTCTACAACCAGTCGATCGACGAGCTCATGCTCGCGGCGAGGCTCGGCTTCGACGGGCTCGGCACGAACGAGCACCACCAGAACCCGTACGGGTTCATGTGCAACCCGAACCTGTTCGGCGCGATCCTCGCGCGGCTGACGCGCGACGACGGCCTCGACGTCGCGCTCGTCCAGCTCGGCGCGACGATGGCGGCGACGACGCCGCCGATCCGGATCGCCGAGGAGTACGCGGTCCTCGACTGCATCAGCGGCGGCCGGCTGATCGCCGGGGTGCCGGTCGGGATCGGCGCCGACGCGAACGTCAGCTACGGGGTCACGCCGATCGAGCAGCGCGAGCGCTGGCGGGAGGCGGATCGAGCTCATGCTCAAGGCCTGGACGGCGACGGAGATCTTCGCCTGGAACGGCAAGCACTACCAGCTGCCGAAGGTGAACCTCTGGCCGCGGCCGGTGCAGGACCCGCATCCGCCGCTGCTCGTGCCCGGCGCGGCGAGCTCGTCGACGTGGGACTACGTGCCACGAGCGCGACCTGCCGTACGCGTACCTGAGCTACTTCGGCGGCCGGTCGGCCGAGGCGATGCTGGACCGGTTCTGGGAGCGCGCCGAGGCGAAGGGCAGGGACGCGAACCCGTACCGTGCTCTCGTTCCTCCAGCTCGTCGGCGTCGCCGACACCGACGAGCAGGCCGAGGAGCTCTACGGCCGGCACGTCGAGTTCTTCTACAAGAAGCTCCTGCACGTCCCGCCGCACTACTTCGCGCCGCCCGGCTACTGCGACTACAAGAGCCTGCTCAACGTCTTCACGCGCGACGTCTTCGAGTTCGCCGACTACACCGTCGACCTGAAGCCGCTGACGGCCCGGGACATGATCGAGCGCGAGTTCGTCGTGGTCGGCAGCCCGGCGACGGTGCGCGAGCGGCTCGAGGCGACGGCGCGGACGTCTGAACGTCGGCCATCTGATGGCGATCCTGCAGTTCGGCTCGATGCCGCACGAGCTGGCGATGGAGAACATCGAGCTGTTCGGTCGTGAGGTGCTCCCGCACCTGCAGACGCTCTGGGAGGACGAGGGCTGGGAGAACCAGTGGTGGCCGAAGCGGTGCGCCAGGTCGCTCGACGAGCGCGAGGCATGACCACGCCCGGCGTCGAGACCGTCCCGATCCGCCACTGCGACTTCGAGGCGAAGGTGAAGGTCGGCCGGGAGCGGCCCGCCGATCGTGTACTTCCACGGTGCCGGCGGGCCGCGCTGGGACCGGTTCCTCGACGCGCTCGCCGACCGACACACGGTCTACGCCCCGGACCATCCGGGAACCGGCGAGACCGCCCGGGACTCGATCTATGCGCGTCGAGAGCCTGTGGGACCTCGTGCTGATCTACGACGAGCTGCTCGACGCGCTCGGCCTCGACTCGGCCGCTCGTCGGCAGCTCGTTCGGCGGGATGGTGGCCTGCGAGGTCGCAGCGCACCGTCGCGAGAAGGTCGGCAAGCTCGTCCTGCTCGACCCGATCGGCCTGTGGCGCGACGACGCGCCGGTCGCGCACTACATGATGATGCCGCCGGACGAGCTGCTCGCGACGCTGTTCACTCGACTCGATGCCGAGCCGTCCAGGACGTCTCTCGCGCTGCCGACGACCCCGACGAGCTCGCGGTCGCGCTGGCCGACTCGGTCTGGGCGCTCGGCGCGACCGGCAAGTTCGTCTGGCCGATCCCCGACAAGGGCCTCGACAGGCGCCTGCACCGGGTCACGGCCCCGACGCTCATCGTCTGGGGCGAGCGACGACCGCCTCGTCCCGCCGTCTACGCGGAGGAGTTCGCCGACCGCATCGCCGACTCCCGCGTCGAGATCGTCGCGGGCGCCGGCCACGTCCCGCAGTGGGAGCGGCTCGAGACCGTGGCGCCGCTCGTCCTCGACTTCCTGGCGGACGCCTGACGACCTCCGGCGGCCCGCCGAGGCGGGCCGCCGGAGACTGTTGCGTGGATCCCAGAGGGCCGGCCCGGGCCAGATTTCGGGCCAGGCCCCTGAGCTGTCAATGCGAGCTGCTGGGGGTGTAGTACCAGCGGATCGAGCGGAGTTGGGTCGGGGTGAGCGACTCGAAGCTGGATTGCGCGTTCTGCTGCAGCATCGCTGCGCTGGGTGTGAAGTACCAGCGGATCGAGCGGAGTTGGGTCGGGGTGAACGACGCGACGGTGGACTGCGCGTTCTGCTGCTTCGCGGTCAGCGTCGCTGCGCCGGGGGTGTAGTACCAGCGGATCGAGCGGAGTTGGGTCGGGGTGAGCGACTCGAAGCTGGATTGCGCGTTCTGCTGCAGCATCGCGGCGTTGGGTGTGTAGTACCAGCGGATCGAGCGGAGTTGGGTCGGGGTGAACGACGCGACCGGCGCTGCCTGCGGCTGCCTGGTGCTGAGTGCCGCGGCTCCGCTCTTGACGGCGACGCGGGCCTTCTCGGCGCCGGGAGTGCTGTTGGACGCGATCGCCCAGGTGCTGACGACGGCGACGGATGCGACCGCGGCGATCAGGGCGAACAGGTGGCTGCGCCTGATCTGGATGGTGGCCGGGACGGTGGTGGTGATGACGTTCATCGGACTTCTCCCTTCGTCGGAGTAACGGTTACTGCGGGCACGATCCGGTCGAACGACAGATCTGCTTTCCGGTTCGCCTCGGCGATAGCCGCCTCGGTGGGCCCTTCGAACTGGCAGTAGCAGGCTTCGTCTTCGACCACGATGGTCGAGCCGAGGTAGCGCACCGCCTGGGTCTCGCCCGGCTCGACCTCGATCGATCGCTCGAGCCTGGATAGCCCGTGCAGGAGGTTGGAGTGGGAGAGCCCGGGGAGGTAGCGTTCGACGACGTAGACCATGCCGCCCACGCTAGGGCTCAGGGTCGCACCCTCGAAACCCGGAAAGCCCTAGCTTTGGTCGGCTTCGTCCCTCGCCATGGCGAGCCGCGGCCCTAGCTCTGTGCGGCTGCGGATGCCGAGCTTGCGGTAGACGTGGGAGAGGTGTGCCTCGACTGTGCTGACGCCCATGAACAGGGCAGCGGCGATCTGTTTGTTCGAGCGGCCTTGCGCGGCGAGGGTTGCGACCTGGGTCTCGGTCTCGGTCAGTCCGTCGGAAGAGGGTTGGCGGCCGCTGATCCGTTTGAGCTCGGAGCGGGCCTTGTCGGCCCAGAGGCGGGCGCCGAGCTCCTCGAAGATGGCGAGTGCCTCTTCGAGGGTCTCCCGGGCGGCCGTCTTCTGCTGTGCCTTTCTGCGCACGACGCCGAGGCAGAGCAGGGTCCTGCCTCGCTCGAGGGGGTACGGAACCTCCTCCAGCTCGGCGAGCGAGCGCACAAAGGCGGTAAAGGCCGCGGGGAGGTCACCCTCCGCGGCGGCGAGTAGGCCACGGCAGCGCGCTCCTGTGGCCACCGCCAGCGGGCTCCCGAGGCGCTCGGCGTGCAGCTCGTGTTGCTCGAGGTAGGTGCGGGCCTGCTTTGGCTCGCCAACGGCGATCATCGCCTCGATTGCATCCGCCCAGACGGGCTGTGTCGGGTCGACCACGCCACCCGCGAGGAGCCGTCCGGGAAGCTCGCGGAGGTGACCGGCAGCCGCCTCCAGATTGCCGAGAGCAAGCTCGAGGCGGCCGAGCGAGCCGAGGGCGTAGATCGTGAATGTCTCGTTCGATGTCCCCTGTGAGAAGGCGAGACCTTCCTCGGCCGAGGCGCGGGCCTGCTCGACGAGGCCGAGGTCTGCCTCGAGTGTCGCCTTGACGCGTCCGACCCACACGCGAGCGTGCGGATGCTGGGTCTGCTCGACGAGCTCCTGCGCCACGGTGGCGTGACCGAGGGCAAGCGACCAGCGACCGGCGAGCCACTCGAGCAGGCTCAGTGTCCAAAGGACCATCAGCCGGGTGCCCTCGTCGCCTCGAGCCGATGCTTTCGACTCTAGTTCCTCCAGAACGGCCCGAGGCCCGTCGATCTCGCCCCGACGCA
The DNA here is from genome assembly GCA_963736045.1 of uncultured Actinomycetes bacterium. Lineage (GTDB taxonomy): Bacteria > Actinomycetota > Thermoleophilia > Gaiellales > Gaiellaceae > PALSA-612. The sequence goes on from CAVTNK010000003.1 coordinate 275,511, forward strand.
TCAGGAGACGCGCGAGAGCGTAGCGCGGGCTGGAGCTGTACTCGAGCACGAGCCCGAGGCGCTCCTCGATCTCCGCACCCCGCTCGAGCAGGCCGGGCGTGATTTCCGCTGCGTACGTCTCCACCTGACCCAGCCGCGCGATCGCAACGGCAAGCATCGCGGGGTCGCCGACCCGCTCGGCCTTCTCGAGCGCCGCTCGGCCGTCGGCGAGCGCCGCGTCCATATCGGGCTCCCACATGTGGATCCCGGACCGCAAGCCCAGGATCCGCATGGCGCGGACGTCGTCTCCCGCCGCCGCGCGCAGGGCCTGATCAAAGAGCTCGATCAGCGTGTGAGTGTCGGCTCTGAGTGTCGAAGCAAGCTCGAAGAGGACGTCAGCTCGTTCGAGCCCTGGAGGGCAGTCCACGAGAAGCTGCTCGAGTATCCCGGCCGCTCGCTCAGGGTCGCCGGCCAGGCGATGGAAGCTCGCTGCCCGAAATCGCCGTCGCCGCACCAGCTCGGGACCGCCCGGCGTCAGCCCGGCGGCGAGCTCCGCGAGCTCGGCCGCCGCCGCCGTTGCCCCGCGCGCCGCCGCCTGGTCTGCGGCGGTCTCGAGGTAGGAGGCGGCGGCGGCATCGGGGCCTTCGGCGGCGAGCGCCAGGTGGCGGGCTCGCTCCTCGGTGTCGGTCACCGCTGCGGCTAGTGCTCGGTGGACTTCCCGGCGCTCCCAGATCGAGGCCTGCTCGTAGCAGATCGAACCGAGCATGGGGTGGACGAAGCGGATCCGGAATTCGTCGAGCTTGACTACCCCCTCCTTGACGGCCACATCAAGCCTCTCGAGCACGTCCTTCTGGTCGCCTGTGGTCGCTGCCAGAAGCTCCACCGTCGGCCGGGCGAGCGCGGAGGCGAGCCGGAGAAGCTCGACGGTCTCTGGAGGTAAGCGGGCAAGTCGGCCTCCGAGGAGGTCGTGCAGGCTCTCCGGTACGCGCAGCACCCGGCGCGAAGCCAATCGTGCATTTGTCCGGACGAGCTCGCGGCCGAGCTCGAGCGCGAAGAACGGGTTGCCGCTCGACATCTCTTCCACACGCGTGAGCTCCGGTCTGGTCAGCTCCAGCCCCAAACGATCTCGGAGCAGGTGGTGGAGCGCGCCGAGGCTGAGCGGGCGGAGTGAGAGCCGGTCGAGCCGCGATTCTGGGAACACGCGCTCGGCCTCGAACAGAACATGGGTTTTCGGGGTCTCCCGGAGCGTCATCAGTAGACCGAGAGGCTCGTCGCGAAGGCGCCGCAGCGCGATCTGCAGGACGCCCCCGGAGGATGGGTCGAGCCAGTGGACGTCGTCGAGCGCGAGCAGGAGCGGACCTCGCTGGGCGAGCGTGCGGAGCACGTCCAGGAAGGCGAGTCCGATCGCGCGGGGGTCAGGAGCTTCTTCGCCCGGCTCGGTGAGGAGGAGCGCGACTTCGAGAGCCCGACGCCGCGGCGTGGCGAGCAAGGGCGCGACCTCGTCGAAGACCGGTGAGAGGAGATCGGAGAGCCCGGTAAACGAGAGCAACGCCTCCGCCTCGGCGCTTTGATGGGCGAGGACGCAACCGAAACGCTGCTCAGCCTCCTCGACGCCTGCTTCCCAGAGGATCGTCTTTCCGACGCCTGCCTCGCCCGCAAGAACGAGCGCCCTCGGCCCCTGTTCGATCCCGGCCAGGAACGCCTCGATCGAGCCGAGTTCGTCGTCGCGCCCGATGACCGCGGTCTCAGCCATGTCTCTCGCGCGGATTGTGACGCGCGAGCTGCCCGAGCGCGAACCGTCAGCTGAGAATCGTGACGATGCCGGTCGAGCCGTCGACTCGAACCCGGTCGCCGGTCTTGATCGTCTTCGTTGCGGTGCCGGTACCGACGACAGCGGGTAGTCCGTATTCGCGGGCGACGATCGCCGCGTGCGACATGATCCCGCCCGCGTCGAGCACGGCGGCTGCGATCTTGCCGAAGACGGGCGCCCAGCTCGGAGACGTGAACGGCGCAACGAGGATCTCCCCGTTTGCCAGCTCGCCGAGCTGCTCGGGGCGGAGGACGACGCGAGCCGGGCCCTCGGCGATGCCGGGTGAGCCGGCGAACCCCGTCAGCACGCCCTCGTGAGCGGTAGCTGTCCCGAGCCACTCCTGCACGCGTTCCGTCGTGATCCCCATGAGCATGATCGTGACCGGCTCCGTGATCTCTGCGGGCACCGGGCCGAGGGCCGGCGGCGGGGTCCATTCGCGCATCGCCTCGTAGATCGCCTTGCGCCGCTCGACGATCGGCGGCCAGTAGCGCGGCCCGCGCGCCTGTCCGGCGCCGCTGCTCCAGTCGAGCCGCAGCTCCTCGAGCGCCGAGCGGATCTCGCCCCGCTGCAGGAAGAAGATGTCCTCCGAGGCGGCGAGGAACTGATGTCCGGCCAACAGCGCTCCGAACTCGCGCACCTTGTTCCAGAAGAGCGTGTGGTACCAGTGGTCGATGTAGAAGCCGTGGCTCTCGACGTGCGGGAAGACCTGGCGGCAGAGAGCGAGCCGCTCATCGAAGGTCTCCCGGAGCTCGTCCGGGAGCAGCTCGCGGTACTCGCTCGTGATCCGCTCGCGCTCGGCCACGATCGCGTCCTGCGGGCGGGAGATGTCCTCGCCGGCCTCGAGGCGCTCGATGTAGGAGCCGATCGTCGTGATCGGGAGCGTCGTGTCGTCGATCCAGGAGCGGTGGTGGTGGTAGAGCCCGTTCCCGTACGAGAAGTGAAACCACGGGTTCTTGGTCTCGTCGAGGTCGGCCAGCCACTGCTCGCCTGTCTCGCTTCCTGCCAGTGCGCGGCGGAGGTCGTTCTCGTCGCCCGCCTTCTTCACGGCCTCGGCGACTCCGAGCTCGAGTGCGAGTCGGGCGAGGCGGCGGAGCTCGTCGTCAGGGCGTAGGACGGCGGTATCGATCCCGGAGACCATCTTGGCCACCGATTGATCGGGGATCCCGGGGAAGGCCTGCCGGCAGAGCTCGTAGAAGACGAGGTAGGCGCCGTGGGCCAGGAGGATGAATTCCATGTGGTAGTGGCAGATTCGGTCGAACCCTTCGAGCAGGCGGTCATAGGCGAGGAGAAGGGCGTGGCTCGAGCCGAGACCGCGGCCCTCGGTCACGATCGCCTCGTCCTCCACCTCAGGGAGTGCCGGCACCTCGAGCGCCTCCAACTCCCGGATCGCGTCCTCGACCCTCCCCTGCCAGCCGGCGAGCAACTCGTCCCAGTGTTCGTAATAGAAGCCGCCTCGCCGCGCGAACAGCTCCGCCCGTCGGGCCAGCGTCGCCTCGTCGGTCACCGAGTTTGGGCTGAGATAGACGTAGCCGTTGAGGATCCGCTGCTCGAACCCGAGTGACGGGGGGATGACGTGGAAGCGGCTGCTCGCCTGGTTGAGCGCCGTGTCGGCGTAGTCGAGGTAGGTCGTATCGAGCGGGTAGTACGGCTCCGGATAGTGCGACGTGAGCTGGAACCAGCAGCGGCTCTCGTCGAACTCGCGCCGCTCCTCCGTGAAGAGGTTGAAGTAGGCGTACATCTCCTCCCAGCCCTCACACGCGGCTGGGATCTCGACCTCGAACGGGCTCGGAAACCCCTTATCTGCCGTTGCCGCCATCACCCTCCCTTTGGGATCGCCATTATCTCCAGGACTGTCGCACCGGCGACGAACGGGGTCAGGCCCGGGCTGAGTGCCGGGCCTGACTCTTTCGCGCTCTTGGCGGTCGAGCTTCACTTGCTGTTCCGAAGGGAGGCGACCGCCTCCATGAACCCGGTCGGCGGGATTGCCACCACTACGGGCGTCCTCGCGTTCCGAAGGGTCGCCAGCAGGCCGACCCGGTCGTCGCGGAGCCGGCGAAACGCAATCTGGAGTACCGCCGCCGAGGACGGGTCGAGCCACTGGACGTCGTCGAGCGCGACGACGACGGGGCTGTCTTCGGCGAGCGCCCGCAGTACATCGAGTAGTGCGACTCCGATCGCGCGCGGGTCCGGCGGGTCCTCGCCGGGCTCGGCGAGCAGGAGTGCGACCTCGAGCGCTCGCAGCCGCAAGGGCGTCAGCGACGGCGCCACCTCGTCGAGGACGGGGTCGAGCAAATCGGAGAGCCCGGCGAACGAGAGCGAGGCCTCGGCCTCGACGCTGCGGTGCACGAGCACGCGCCCGAAGCGCTGCTGCGCCTCCTGCACGCCGGTCTCCCACAGGGTTGTCTTGCCAATCCCTGCCTCGCCGGCGAGCACGAGCGCTTTCGGCCCTTGCGCGGCCCCGGCCAGGAATGCCTCGACCGATTCGAGCTCCTCGTCGCGCCCGATGACCGGTGTAGAGGCCACGGTTCCCGCGCGGATTGTGACGCGCGAGCTGCCCGAGCGCGAACCGTCAGCCGAGAATCGTGACGATCCCGGCCGAGGCGTCCACGTGGAGCCGGTCGCCGGTCTTGATCTGCTTCGTCGCGCTGCCGGTGCCGACGACAGCGGGCAGTCCGTACTCGCGTGCGACGATCGCCGCGTGTGACATGATCCCGCCCGCATCGAGCACTGCGGCCCCGATCTTGCCGAACACTGGCGCCCAACTCGGCGACGTGGATGGCGCCACGAGGATCTCCCCGTCCTCGAGCTCGCCGAGCTGCTCCGGGCGGAGAATGACGCGCGCGCGACCCTCGGCCACACCGGGTGAAGCCGCAAACCCGGTCAGCACCCCTTCGCCAGCGCTGTCCGGGGAGAGCCATTCCTGGACGCGCTCGGTGGTGATCCCGAAGAGCATGATCGTGATCGGGTCGGTGATCGTCTCGGGCACCTGGCCGAGAGCCGGCGGCGGGGTCCACTCGCGCATGGCCTCGTAGATTGCCTTGCGCCGCTCGACGATCGGCGGCCAGTAGTGGGGCCCACGGGCGGCGCCGGCGCCGCCCGAGCTCCAGTCGAGCCGGAGCTCCTCGAGCGCCGAACGCACCTCGCCGTGCCGCAGGAAGAAAACGTCCTCCTGATCGAGGAGGAACGCGTGGCCGTTAAGGCGGGCGCCGAACTCGCGCACTTTGTTCCAGAAGATCGTGTGGGCCCAGTGGTCGATGTAGAAGCCATGGCTCTCGACGTGCGGGAAGACGGTGTGCGCAAGCGCGAGCCGCTCGTCGAAGGCCGGGCGTGCCTCCTCGGGCAGCAGCGCACGATATTCGGAGGTGACCCGCTCGCGCTCGGCGACGATCGCTTCCTGCGGGCGGGAGATGTCCTCGCCGGCCTCGAGCCGTTCGACGTAGGAACCAATCGTTTCGATCGGCAGCGTCGCGTCGTCGATCCACGAGCGGTGGTGGTGATAGAGACCGTTTCCGTACGAGAAGTGAAACCAGGGGTGCTTGGTCTCCTCGAAGTCGGCTAGCCACTGCTTGCCCGGCTCGCTTCCGACCAGCGCGCGCCGAAGCTCATCCTCTGTGCTCACTCCCTTCACGGCCTCCGTGACGCCCAATTCGAGCGCGAGCCGGGCGAGGCGGCGGAGCTCCTCGTCCGGGCGAAGGACCACCGTGTCAATTCCGGAGACCATCTTGGCCACCGACTGGTCCGGGATCCCGGGGAAGGCATGCCGGCAGAGCTCGTAGAAGACCAGGTATGCCGCGTGGGCCAGGTTCTGGAACTCGAAGTGGTACTGACAGATACGGTCGAAGCTTCCGAGCAGGCTGTCGTAGGCGAGGAGGAGAGCGTGGCTCGAGCCGACGCCTCGACCCTCGGTTACGGTCGCCTCGTCTTCGAACTCGGGTAGCTCCGGCACCTCGAGCGCCTGGAGCTCGCGGATCGTCGCTTCCACCTTCTCGATCCACCGTGCGTAGAGCTCGTCCCAGTGCTCGTAGTAGTACCCGCCTCGCCGCGCGAACAGCTCTGCGCGCAGTGCGAGCGTTGCCTCGTCCGTGACAGAGTTGGCGCTGATGTAAACGTAGCCGTTGAGGACGCGCGCTTCGATGCCGAGCGATGGAGGTATGACGAACAGGCGGCTGGTCGCCTGGTTGAGAGCGACATCGGCGTAGTCGAAGAACACGGCGTCGAACGGGTAGTAGGGCTCCGCGTAGTGCGACGCGAGTTGGAACCAGAAGCGGCCCTCGTCGAAAGTGCGGCGATCCTCGCTGAACAGCGTGTGGTAGGCGTACATCTCCTCCCACCCGTCGCAGCCCGCCGGGATCGGCACCTCGAATGGGCTGGGGAAGCCGCTGCGGATCGAGGTCACGTGTCGACCCTGGCGGTGAGCCGTGTCGCGAGGGCGGTGCGGGAGCGGATGCCGAGCTTGCGGTAGACGCGGGAGAGGTGCGCTTCGACGGTACTCACGCCCATGAAGAGCTCGGCGGCTATCTCCTTGTTGGAACGGCCTTGTGCGGCGAGGGCGGCGACCTGCTGCTCGGTCTCGGTCAGCCCGTCGGACGCGGGCTGGCGGCCGCTGATCCGCCTGAGCTCCGATCTGGCCTTGTCGGCCCAGAGGCGGGCGCCGAGCTCGTCGAAGATGGCGAGTGCCTGCTCGAGCGCCTCCCGAGCGGCCGTCTTCTGCTGCGTCTGCCGCCGCACCATGCCGAGGCAGAGCAGCGTGCGGCCATGCTCGAATGGGTAGGGAGCTTCCGGTTCGGCGAGAGCGCGTCCAAACGCTTCGAACGCGGCCGGCAGGTCGCCGCGCGCTGCCGTGAGCAGGCCGCGGCAGCGGGCTGCGGCGGCCAAGGCCCAGGGACTACCGAGTTGCCGCGCGTGCAACTCGTACTGCTCGAGATAGGCCCGTGCCTGCTCGAGCTCGTCCAGGGTGATCAGGGTCTCGATCGCGTCCGCCCAGATGGGGCTGGCGGGGTCATTCACTCCTCCGGCGATGAGCAGTCCGGGCAGTTCGCGCAGGTAGTTCCCGGCGGCCTCCAGGTTGCCCAGCGCGAGCTCGACACGGCCGAGTACGCCGAGGCTGGCGATGGTGAAGAACTCGTCCGAATTCGCCTGCGAGTAGCCGAGAGCCTCCTCGGCCGAGGCACGAGCCTCTTCGACGAGGCCGAGGTCGGCTTCGACCAGCCCTCTGACGCGTCCGACCCACGCGTAATTGTGCGCGAACTGGGTCTGGTCGCCCAGCTCGTCTCCTGCCGCCGCGAGCTCGAGCGCCCGCTGCCAGCGTCCCGCGTACCACTCCACCAACGACAGGTACCAGAGGAGCAACGTGCGTGTACCTTCGTCCCCTCGCGCCGCCGCCTTCGCCTCCAGCTCCTCGAAGATCGCGCGAGGCCGATCGATCTCACCGAGACGCATCAGCTGCCTGCCTAGCCAGACGCGCGGGCTTTCGACGAACTCGAGCTCGAGGCCGAGACGCTCCTCGACTTCCGCGCCCCGCTCGAGAAGCCCCGGAGTGATCACTCCCGCCCAGGTCTCCGCGTGCCCCACCCTGGCGATCGCGGCTGCGATCAGAGTGGGGTCGCCGACCCGCTCCGCCCTTTCGAGCGCCGCTCGAGCATCCACGAGCGCCGCGGGCACGTCGGCGGCGAGCAGGCGAAAGAGGCTCCGGAGGGCCAGAATTCGCACAGAGCGGGGATCGTCATCCACGGCCTGGGCAAGAGCCTCGTCGAAGAGATCCATCATCGTCGCCGAGTCAGCCCGGAACGTCGAGGCGAGCGCGAAGAGCACATCGGCTCGTTCCACGCCGGAGGGAACCTCGGTCAGGAGCTGGTCGAGCAGCGCGGCCGCCCGGTCCCCCTCACCGGCGAGTCGGTGGAATCGAGCCGCACGCAGACGCCGTTGCCGGGCCAGGGCGGGATCGGCCGGCGTTAGCTCGGCGGCCAACTCGTAAAGCTCGGCTGCAGCAGCGGTCGCTCCGCGGCCGGCGGCCTGCTCCGCGGCGGACTGGAGCTCGGAAGCGACGGCGGCATCAGGCCCCTCGGCGGCGAGCGCGAGATGACGGGCCCGCTCCTCCATGTCGGTAAGCGCGGCGGCCAGCGCCAGGTGGGCGGCGCGGCGCCTCTCCGGCGGGGCTCGCTCGTAGCAGATCGAGGCGACGAGCGGATGAGCGAACTGGATGCGCGACTCCTCCAGCGCGACGACGCCTTCGCGCACAGCTTCCGCGAGCGCGTCCGCGACGTGCTCGGCGTCCCCGTGTGCTGCCGCGACCAGCTCGACGGTCGGTCGGGCGAGCGCCGACGCATGGAGCAGAATGTCGAGCGTTTCTGACGGCAGTCGGCCCAGGCGGCCGCCGAGCAGCGCCCGCAGGCTCTCAGGCACACGCAACGCCTGCCCTGCCGTCGGCCGTTCGTTCGTTCGCTGGAGCTCGCGTCCGATCTCGAGCGCGAAGAATGGGTTGCCTGCAGACGACTCGAGGATACGCCCGAGCTCCGGCCGAGTCAGCTCCAGTCCGAGCCGCTCCTTGAGCAGATGGTGAAGTGCGTCCAGATTGAGTGGACCGAGCCACAGCCGCTCGAGCCGCTCCTCCGAGAAGGAGAGCTCGAGTTCGAACGGCGCGGCGACCTCGGGCATCTTCCGCAGGGTCGCGAGCAGGCCGACCCGCTCGTCGCGGAGCCGGCGAAGCGCGATCTGGAGCACCGCAGCCGAGGATGGGTCGAGCCACTGGACGTCGTCGAGCGCGACGACGATGGGACCTTTTTCGGCGAGCACGCGCAGTACGTCAAGGATTGCGAGTCCGATCGCGCGCGGATCCGGCGGCTCTTCCCCTGGTTCGGCGAGCAGGAGCGCGACCTCGAGCGCCCGTCGCCGCAGCGGCGCAAGCGTTATCGACACCTCTTCGAGCACCGGATCGATCAGATCGGACAGTCCGGCGAACGAGAGCAACGCCTCGGCCTCGACGCTGCGGTGAGAGAGGACGCGACCGTAGCGCCGCTCGGCCTCCTCGACGCCCGCTTCCCAGAGACTCGTCTTGCCGATCCCGGCCTCGCCGGAGAGAACGAGCGCCCTCGGCCCCTGTTCGATCCCGGCCAGAAACGCCTCGACCGAGCCGAGCTCCTGGTCACGCCCGATGAGCGGTGCCGAGGCCACGCTTCCCGCGCGAATTGTGACGCGCGACGTGGCCCGGTGCGTAGGAGCTCAGTAGAGCTCGGGCTGGTACCCGCCGTCGACGTCCTTCCGGACATCGAGCTCGGGGCGTCCCTCTTCGATCGCCCGCTCGGCGATCGACCGGCTGGGGCTCCGCACGCCGGCCGGGTCGGGCCAGGAATCCGGCTTCCAGAGCCCGCCGCGAAGGAACGCCTTGCTGCAGTGGCTGAAGACCTGCCGCACCTCGACGTCGACGACGAACCACGGCTCACGCCCGTCGACCGCACACGTCTCGAGGAGCCCGGGATCGCGGGTCAGAGTCGCCTGCCCGTTGACGCGCAGCGTCTCGGTGATTCCAGGGACGATGAAGAGGAGGCCGATACCTGGCCGCTCGACGAGGTTTTCGACGCCATCGAAACGCCGGTTGCCTGGGAATTCCGGAACGGCGAGGCGGCGCTCACCGAGCACTTGGACGAATCCGGCCGGCCCGCCCTTCGGCGAGGCGTCACACGAGCCGTCGGCGGCGGACGTCGCCATCACGAGGAACGGCGCGGAGTCGATGAACGCGCACGCACGCTCGTCGAGTGCCGGCATCTCCTTGGCGATCACCCGTGGGATCGGCTCGCCGACGAGCGCGCGCAGGTCGGCGACGCTCGAGATCGTGTGACCGTTCTCCTCGGTCATGGCTGGAGGCTAACAACCGCGGCCGGTAGCTTTCCTGCCATGTGCAGAAACATCCGAACTCTCCACAACTTCGAGCCGCCGGCCACGGACGAGGAAGTACGGTCGGCCGCGCTCCAGTACGTGCGCAAGATCAGCGGCTACGCGAAGCCGTCACAAACGAACGAGATTGCCTTCGCCAGGGCCGTGGACGAGGTGGCAGCCGCTTCGGGTCGTCTGCTCGCCGAGCTCGTGACGTCCGCGCCGCCGAGGGATCGGGAGGTCGAGGCGGCCCGTGCCCGCGCGCGTGCTGCGAAGCGGTTCGCGCCGGCCGTCACCGCCCGGACATAGTTCGGGGGCCCAGAGTGCTCGGCGCGATCCTCCTCTTGCTCGTCTCGGGCTTCGTCTTCGGAGCCCTGGCCCGCTGGGCTGTACCGGGCCCGGATCCGATGCCCGTCTGGCTGACGATCTTCGTGGGAATCGGCGGTTCGGCGATCGGAGGAGGCATCACGGCTGCAGTGCTGCACGCCAACGAGAACGTCTCGCGCGCCGACTACTTCACGATCGAGCTCGCTTCGATCCTCGTCTCGATCCTGCTCGTGATCGCGTACCGCACTCTCGTTCAGAAACGCCCGATCCTCGGTCCCGAGGCTCTCAAGCCGCCTACCCGCGGGTTCGGTCTCGGTCGTCCACGGCGTCCGTCGATGCGTGACGCGATCCAGAAGGCCCAGCTCCTGAAGGGCCTCGAGGACCTTCGGACCCACGGGCTCCTGACCCCGGAGGAGTATCAGGAGAAGCGCGCCAGGATCTTGCGGATCGACCATCCGCCAGCGGATCCGCCGCCCGGATCCTAGGAACCGCGGGGAAAACGACGAGCGGCGATCAACGCGAACGCACCGTCCGAGTAGACGAACGTCTCGATCCTGACCTCCCGCTCGTCCGCCTCGACGACGTGCAGGCCCCGCGCCTCTCCGCGTCGTCGGGGGCGGGGCTGACCGAGGCCCGGCGCGGTCGCGATCGCAACGGTCTGCACGGCCGCGATCGCCACTTCGAACTCGCGACGCTCGCTGACGGCGGACTGGTGGATGTGGCCGGCGAGGATCAGGTCGGCGCCCGCGTCGGCGAGGGTGCCGAGTACCCGCGCCCGCCGGGCGACCGGGCGCTTGCGCGAGCGCCAGGGAGCTCCGATCAGATGGTGGTGGAGACAGGCAACCCGGAGCGCCTCCGCAGGTGCTGCTTCGAGGTGCGCCGCCGCTCGCTCGAGCGAGGCTTCCGACAGGCCTCCCGACTGGTGGCGCCAAGGTCGAGCCGAATTGAGACCAACGACGACCAGTTCGTCCGAGGCGAACACGGGCTCGGTCGTGTTCCAGTGGCGCTCGAACTCGCTCCACGGCCGAACGAAACGTGCCGGGACGGCATGCGGAATGTCGTGGTTGCCGGGGACCGCCAGCACCGGGGCTCCGAGGCTCTTCAGCAGCGCCGCCGCGCGCTCGTGCTGATCGGAGCGACCGCGGTGCGTGAGGTCGCCGGTGACGATGATCAGAGCCGGTCGGTTCCTTGCGACAAGTTGGCGCAGAGGCTCTTCGAAAGACCGCTCGTCGTGACCTCCCACGTGCAGGTCTGAGACGTGGATCAGGCAGGTCCGCACCGGCCGGAGCAGGCTATACACTCAACGGCGTGGACGAGCCCACTGAGCTCTTCGACGATCTCTACCTGGGCCTCCGTGCGGGTGATGCGATCCGAAAGAAGCGCCGCGGCGAACCGCTGACGACGGAGGAAGAGGCGACGCTCGGCCGCTGGCAGCGGCTCTCGCAGTGGCGGAAGATAATCGCGATCGGAGCCTTCGCCCTCGGCACGTTCGGCCTCGGGTTCACGCTGGGCGGGATCGTCTTCAGCCGCCGAGGCAAGCGGCACGCTGTCTAGCCGTACTCGCCGTATGGCGTGTCAGAGGTCGTGGCTTACCGTGGGCGTGATCGACCGGACGTAGCGGAGATGACGCGTGACGAGGCCGGTCACGACCTGACCTTCGCCGAGGGCCGCGATCGCCGATGGGACGAGAAACGGCGTGATGAAGACGATGTCCGACAGCCTGCTCGTGAGCGGGCCGGCGACGAGAAAGAGGACGAAAACCGAGATCGCTCCGATCACCGTTCCGCGGGCGGCGGCGAGCAGAGGATGCATTCCCCAGCCGAGCGGGAGACGCTGCGGGTAGACGATCTCGACCGCGCGCCAGCGGCCACCGTACGAGCTCCACGCGCGGGAGTCGGACTCGGCACCCATCGGGATCGGCCGCACGGCACCGGGCGCGACGCCGAGCGCTGCTCCGTACGCGAGGTGCCGCCTCCAGAACCCGACCGCGATCGGAGGAAGCGTGGCAAACACCTCGTCCTCGTTCAGCTTCTCCCGGACGCCGAGCCACCGGGAGGCTGCCGCCAGGCCGGCCGGTGTCTCGCGCTGCGAATGGAGCGAGACATCGAAGCCGACGAGCGCGAAGACGGCGACGACGCAGACGATTCCGGCCTGCGAGCCGAAGGCGAGCCAGAACAGCACGGCCGGTACGAGCGAGCCGACGAGCGCCAGAAGATGAATGTCCCGTCGGCGATCTCCCTGGAGAGTCCGTGCTGCTGGGCGTCGGCGACGACCTCGGCAGAGAACTTCTTTCGCCATCGACCTGCTTCGCCCTCAGGTCCGGTCGTCAGGGCCTCAGGCGGCACGATCCCGTCGCTCAGCCGATCTCGCAACAGCGAGACGACCCTCCGCTCGTACTCCGTCAACCCCTCGGTCTCATGGCCGAGCCGACAGACGAATGCGTCCGGTCCTCGATGCTCGAGCTGAACGACGCTGCGCGCCGCCAGGTCGAGCAGCGTTGCCGGCACCGCATCCGGAGTCACTCTGAAGCCGTGCGTCAGAAAGTTGACGACCGCCGGCGACTCCGGACCTAGATCGAGTGTGGGCGGCCCCACGGATGGCTTTGCGGGCCGGCGCACGAGATGCATGACGACCAGCGCGGCGAGCCACGCAGCCGCTGCCGCGATCGCGGCGAGGACGAGGTTCGTAACCGTAGCGACGAGGGTAGACCGGGCGACGGACGGGAAGGCGTCGGGAGGAGAGACGCCAGCCGGCGTCGAACGGGCCGAGCAGATGGTTGCAGAAGGTCAGGAGCACGTCTGCCTCGACATGCGCCGCCACGGCGTCGTGCTCGCCGGGCCGCTCTCCCGCGCGGTGCTACTCGCAGTCGCGGGTTCCTTCTGTCTCTCGCTTCCCTGGCCGGTGCCGGTGGTCGGCGCCTTGCTTACCGCTGCCGGCGCTGTTCTGTCGCTAGCGGCCGTGGTCCGCTGGGACCGGACCCGCATCGTCGTCACGAGCGAGAAAGTTTTCCTCGTTCACGGTGTGCTCCGCCGCAGGGCGTCGGCCGTACTTCTGCGCTCGCTTCGGGTCGTCTCGCTCGAGCAGACGATCCCGGGCCGTGTGCTCGGGTACGGCACGCTCCAGGCCGGGCCGCTCGAGGTCGAGTACGTGCCCAGGGCTCGCCAGGTGCGCGACCTCGTCGAGCGTCTCGCCGCCTAGCCGGGCAGATCAGGTCACGAGGTAGGCGTCGTAGGCGACTGCGCTCGCCGTGCGAATCCCCGAGGCGAGAGCGATCACGTGGTTGAGCCATCCGTATGGCCCGTCGGGCGCCTCGAAGTCCAGCGCCGTGCGGAAGTAATACGTGCTCGGGTCGACGATCTCGCCCGCTGCGATCCGGGCGAGCACCTCGGGTGGCCCGGCCCGGACCCCGCGGCTGGAGATCACGATCAGCGTCCCGTCGTCGGTGCGGAGTGGATAGCGGGCCTCGACGCTGGCCCAGCCACCCTCGTGGACGATCTGCCAGTCGGCTCCGCCCGGGAGGAGATCGCCCGAGATTCGCGGCCCCTCGAAGCGTCCGGAGGCGATGGGGATGACGCGGCGCCGTCCGCACGGGGTCGTTCCGACCTCGAGCGCCGGATCGAGCTCCGCGTCACAGCGCCCGAGGAACTCGAGCTCGGGCCGGACGGGAGCAAATGCGTCTGTCATCGCCGGATCGTAACCATGCTCCGATTGACGCCGTGCGCGTGGCTTCGTAGAGTCGGCTCGATGAGTCGTCGGGGCACCGTCGTCCTCTGCCACGGAGCCTGGCACGGCGATTGGTGCTGGGGGCGCGTCGTCCCGTTGCTCGAAGAGCGCGACCTCGCGGTGCGGACACTGACTCTGCCGAGCATCGACGCGTCTCCCGGCGACGAGTCCGGTTTGACAGGCGACGCCGCCGCGGTCGCCGCCGTCCTCGACGAGACTGGCGGCGCGTCCGTCCTTCTCGGCCACTCGTACGGTGGCATGGTGATCACGGCCGCTGCGGCCGGGCGCAGCGACGTCGGCAGGCTCGTCTACCTGTGTGCCTTCATCCCCGATGCCGGGGAGTCGCTCGTCTCGCTGACGGGAGGGAAGCCCGCGCCGTGGATCCTGATGCTGGAGGACGGCCGGACTCTCGCCGACCCCGCCCGGGCCGCTGATCTGTTCTACGGGGACTGCGACGCCGAGACACAGGCTTGGGCCGTCGACCGCATTCGCCCGATGCCTGCCGCGCCGTTCGTCGAGCCGGTCACGGAAGCTTCGTGGCACGCGATCCCGAGCACCTACATCGTGTGTGCGCAGGACGGTGCGCTTCCGCCGGACGAGCAGCGCGGCGTCTTCGCTCCACGCGCGAACGAGGTCGTCGAGCTTGCGGCAAGCCACTCTCCGTTCCTCTCTCAACCTGCCGCGCTCGCCGATCTGATCGCGTCGCGGGCGGCCTGAGCAGCACCTGATGAGCTCGGAGCGCGCGACCGTGGTACTCGTCCATGGAGCATTCCACGGGAGCTGGTGCTGGGAGCGCATCGTCCCGCTGCTCGAGGAGCATGGACTCGAGGTGCGCACCGTCGATCTGCCGACCACCGGTCCCGTCCCCGGCGAGCTCCCCGGTCTGGACGATGACGTCGCCGCAGTCACTGCCGCGCTCGAGGCCGCCGAAGGGCCCATCCTGCTCGTTGGGCACTCCTATGGCGGAATCCCGATCACGTGCGCCGCGGCCGGCCGCGGCGACGTGTCGCGGCTCGTCTACCTGTGCGCCGCGATGCCCGACTCCGGTGAGTCGGGCGCCGCGCTCTTCGAGGCGGCCGGTATCGAAGCTTCCTGGCTGGTCGCCGAGGGTGATCGAATGTGGCCCGACCCGAGCGCGGCAGCCGAGGCCTTCTTCGCCGACTGCGATCCGGAGACGCAACAGGAGGCCGTCTCCCGGTTGCTGCCGATGTCGACCGCGCCGCACGGCGATCCCGTGCACGAGGCGGCCTGGCGGTCGATCCCGAGCACGTACGTCGTCTGCACGCAGGATCTCGCGCTCTCACCCGACGCGCAGCGGAGCTTCTTCGCCCCAAGAGCGGACGAGGCGGTCGAGCTCCACACGAGCCACTCGCCGTTCTACTCGCAGCCCGAGGCCCTCGCCGATCTGCTCGCCGCTCGCGCCTGAACGAACACACGTTCCCGTCCGATCTCGGCCGATAAACTGGACTCGTTATGAGTCAGGACGAGCTCGTCGTTCACGGCGCGAGGGAGCACAACCTCAAAGACGTCACGGTCCGGCTGCCGCGCTCGAGCCTCGTCTGCATCACCGGTCTGTCGGGCTCGGGCAAGTCGTCGCTCGCGTTCGACACGATCTATGCGGAAGGGCAACGCCGCTACGTCGAGTCACTCTCCGCCTACGCGCGCCAGTTCCTGCAGATGATGGAGAAGCCGGACGTCGACTCGATCGACGGGCTCTCACCGGCCATCTCGATCGACCAGAAGACGACGTCGCGTAACCCTCGCTCGACAGTCGGGACGGTGACCGAGATCTACGACTACCTGCGACTCCTGTACGCGCGAGTCGGCCGTCCGCACTGTCCGGTCTGCGGCCGCCCGATCGCCGGGCAGTCGCTCGACGCGATCGTCGACCAGGTTCTGCGCCTCGAGGAGGGGACGAAGTTCACTGTCAACGCGCCGGTCGTGCGCGATCGCAAGGGCGAGTTCAAGGACGTCCTCGAGGAGCTCCGTGCCGACGGCTTCACGCGCGTCAAGGTCGACGGGGAGCAGCGGCTGCTCGAGGAGGAGATCCCGCTCGACAAGAAGTTCAAGCACTCGATCGAGGTCGTCGTCGACCGCCTCGTGATGAAGGCCGATCTGCGCCCGAGGCTGGCGCAGTCGATCGAGACGGCGACCGGTCTCGCGGAGGGGCTCGTCGCGATCGACGTGGTCGACACGGGCGAGACGATGCTGTTCTCGGAGAACTTCGCCTGCCCCGAGCACGGTGTCTCGCTGCCCGAGCTCGAGCCGCGGATCTTCTCGTTCAATTCGCCGCACGGCGCCTGCCCGCGCTGCACCGGCCTCGGGGCGCAGCTCGAGATCGACCCGGACATGCTGGTGCCCGACCCGACCCTCTCGATCGGAGATGGCGCCCTCGTCCCCTGGTCGGTCGGCAGCACGAGCTTCTACGAGTCCGTGATCCAGGCGATCGCAGATCGGTACGAGATCGATCTCGACGCGCCCTGGCAGGACCTGTCCGAGGAGCAGCAGAACCTGTTCCTCTTCGGCACCGATGGCGATCGCGTGTACGTCCAGTACCGGAACCGGATGGGCCGGAAGCGCTCGTACATGCTCGCCTTCGAGGGCATCGTCAAGAGCCTCCAGCGCCGCTACCGCGAGACCGATTCGTCGCAGCAGCGCGAGCGGATCGAGGAGTACATGAGCTTTTCGCGCCTGCCCGTCGTGCGAGGGCGCGCGGCTCAAGCCCGAGGTGCTGGCGGTCACCGTCGGGGAAAGGAACGTGCACCAGTTCACGCAGATGTCGGTGACCGGGGCGCTCGAGTTCGTCGACTCGCTCGAGCTGACCGAGGTCGAGCAGATGATCGGGGCGCGCATCCTCAAGGAGATCCGCGAGCGCCTCACGTTTCTCGACAACGTGGGCGTCGGCTACCTGACGCTCGACCGCGCTGCGCTCACTCTCTCGGGAGGCGAGGCGCAGCGCCTGCGGCTCGCCACCCAGATCGGCTCGCAGCTCGTCGGCGTTCTCTACATCCTCGACGAGCCGTCGATCGGCCTGCACCAGCGAGACAACGATCGCCTGATCCAGACGCTCGCGAGGCTTCGCGACCTCGGGAATACCGTGCTCGTCGTCGAGCACGACGAGCAGATGATGCGGTCAGCTGACTGGCTCGTCGACATGGGGCCGGGAGCGGGCGAGCACGGCGGCTACGTCGTTGCCGAGGGATCCGCCGAGAAGGTCGCGCGGAATGGCAAGTCGGTGACGGGTCAGTTCCTGTGCGGCGCTCGCACGATCGCGGTGCCGGCGCGGCGCGACGACGATCGCGGCGCATTCCGTGTCCTCGGTGCGCGGATGCACAACCTGAAAGGGATCGACGTCGACTTTCCGGTCGGCAAATTCGTCTGCGTGACCGGCGTGTCCGGCTCGGGCAAGTCGACGCTCGTCAACGAGATCGTCTACAAGGCGCTCGCCAACCGGCTCCATCGCATGCGGACGAAGCCGGGCGACCACGACGGTGTCGAGGGCATCGACTGCTTCGACAAGGTGATCGACATCGACCAGTCGCCGATCGGGCGCACTCCGCGGTCGAATCCCGCTACCTACACCGACCTGTTCACGCCGATCCGCGAGCTCTACTCGCTCACGCCCGAGGCGAAGGTGCGCGGCTACAAGCCGGGCCGCTTCTCGTTCAACGTCCGTGGCGGCCGCTGCGAGACCTGCAAGGGCGACGGCCAGATCAAGATCGAGATGCACTTCCTCCCGGACGTGTACGTTCCCTGCGAGACCTGCCACGGGCGTCGCTACAACCGCGAGACGCTGGAGGTGCGCTTCAAGGGCAAGTCGATCGCGGACGTGCTGGAGATGTCCGTCGAGGAGGCGCTCCAATTCTTCGCCAAGATCCCGAAGCTCCGCCGCCGCTTGCAGACGCTGCACGACGTCGGGCTCGACTACATCAAGCTCGGCCAGCCGGCGACGACGCTCTCGGGCGGCGAGGCGCAGCGCATCAAGCTCGCCAAGGAGCTGTCGAAGGTGGCCACGGGCCGGACGCTCTACATCCTCGACGAGCCGACGACGGGCCTGCATTTCGCCGATATCGAGAAGCTGCTCGATGTGCTGCAGCGGCTCGTCGATGCCGGCAACACCGTGCTCGTGATCGAGCACAACCTGGACGTGATCAAGCAGGCCGACTGGGTGATCGATCTCGGACCGGAGGGCGGCGACGCAGGCGGGGAGCTCGTGGCGGTGGGAACGCCCGAGGACGTCGCGCTGGTCGCGGAGTCGTACACTGGCCTCTTCCTGCGCGGCGTGCTGCCGGCGCTCGAGGTGGCCGCGGCCTGACGGACTCGCTAGCCGAGCCGGACGTTCTTCGTGAGGGTTGCTCCGCCGGCGGCGGCGGAGAGCTGGAATGTCCCGGTGCCGGCACTTCGCGGCACGTTCAGCGCGAACGCGCCGGTCGTGCTCGTCACCGCGTGGCAGCAGGGCTTGACCCCGGCTTTGCGCAACGTCACGGCGGCGCCGATCACTGCGTGCCCCAGGGAATCGGTTACGCGCCCCGACAGCCGCTGTCCTTGCGCGCGGGACGAGATGGTTCGAGGTGCGAAGTTTCCCTCGACGGCGATGCCGCGGATGCCCTCCTCGACGACGCGCCGGTTCCAGACCGAGGGCAGCGTTCCCTCGATCCGCTTGTCCGCGTCGTCTCCGGGCGCCGTCGTGTTGACGTCCGCAGCGAGGGCGGGGTACCCACTGCCGAGCCAGAACCCGAGCCCGCCGTCGATGAAGCCCTCGTACCCCTCTTTCGTCGCCTGCCGGATGAGGAAGAAGCCTTTGATGACACCGACTCTCGTGCCGCGAACGATGTGTGGAATGTTGATCGGGCCCGAGGTCAGCTCTCTCGTCGGGATCCCGCCGATGTCGGTGCCGATCTTTGAGCGCGCGGCCTTCTCTGCAGATCGCGTGGTGGAGTCGGGGTGGACGTCAAAGTGGAGGCCGGATTCGAGGTCATTGCTTCCCGTGGCGAGGCTCGAGAACAGAGGCCCCTTCCAGTTCTCGTAGCCGCCGCCGTTGATCGAGTATCCGGACGGCGACGTGAACGAGACGGTGACGCTCGTGGCGAAGCCCCGCCCGGCGAGCACCTTCTTGCCGACTCCCGCAAAGGCCGCGACGGCGAACACTGCTCCCGCCACAACCGCGAGTGCCGAGACGAGGACACGCGACCGTCCCACGCACTCGAGGCTACGACGGGAACCGGGCCATGTCAAACCGAGCTCCAGGGCGCGGCTGGCACCGGCTAGGCTCATCAGGCGTGAACGTGCGCACCGAGCAGCCGGAATCACTCGAACGCGAGTCGTGGGCCAGGCTGCGGCTCGTGCTCACGTCGCCTACGCAGGCATTCGCCGGCCTCGCCGACGACTCGAGTGAGGCGGCCGACGCCCGCCAGGAGCCGCTCCTGGCCGTCCTCTTTGTCTCGGGAATCGGGATGTTCCTCTCGCTGATTGCACTCGAGCCGCCGTATGACCGCTACACGGCGTTCAGCGGAGTCACGCTCGTCCTGCAGTGCATCCTCGGCGGTGCGCTGGTTGGCATCTCGAATTTCTGGTTCGGCGGCGCGCTCGTCTTCCTGGGGACCCGCGGGCTCGGAGCCGAGTCGGGCTACCGTCTGGCCCGGCACATCGCAGGCCTTGCGACTCTGCCGTTCGTCCTCGAGCTCGTTCTCGTGTGGCCGGTGCGGCTCGCCCTCTACGGCGGAGACATCTTCCGGGCGGGCGGGGCAGACGAGGGTGCCGGAGGTGACGTCTTTCCGCGGCATCGACGCGTTGTTCCTCGTCTGGACGCTGGCGCTCGTCCTGATCGCCGTCAGAACGACGCAGCGTTGGCCTTGGGGTCGCTCGGCCGCCGCGTTCGGCGTAGCATCGCTCTTCGCGATGCTGTTCGGGACGCTCGCCTACGCGGCCAGCCGGTAACGCTAGCCGGACCGCTCGAAGGCGGTCAGTTCCTCTGCAGGCATCGCATACGTGTGCTGTTGCTCCGGGAAGCGCTCGGCGTGGACGTCGTCGACGTAGGCCTCGAGAGCTTGCCGGATCTCGTCGCCGATCTCCGCATAGCGCTTGACGAAGCGGGGCGTCGAGTCGGTGAACCCGAGCAGGTCGTGCCAGACCAGAACCTGGCCGTCGCACGCCGCGCCGGCGCCGATGCCGATCGTCGGAATCCGTAGGGCCGCCGTCACTCGCTCCGCCACGGGAGCGGGAACTGCCTCGAGCACGACCGAGAAGCAGCCTGCGGCTTCGAGCGCGAGCGCCTGCTCCTGCAGCTGCCTGGCCCTGTCGGCGGTTCGCCCTTGCGCCTTGAAGCCGCCGAGCGCGGTCGCCGTCTGCGGCGTGAGCCCGATGTGGCCCATGACCGGGATGCCCGCTCCGATGATCGCCTGCACCCGGGAGAGCATCGGCTCCGCACCACCCTCGAGCTTGACGACGTCGGCGCCGCCCTCTTTGACGAATCTGATCGCGTTGCGCACGGCCTCCTCGTCGGAGACCTGGTACGAGCCGAAGGGTAGGTCCGCGATCACGATCGGCCGGAGGGCGCCTCTCGTCACCCACCTGGTCATGAACAGCATCTCGTCCATCGACACCGGGACGGTGGACGGGCTGCCCGTGCATGACCATGCCGGCGGAGTCGCCGACGAGGATCAGGTCCACGCCCGCCTCGTCGGCGAGCCTCCCGCTCGGTGCGTCGTACGCCGTGACCGCCACGATCTTCTCGCCGCGCCGCTTCATCTCGGCGAGCTCGGGGAGTGGCAGCTTGCCCGGCGCAGGGGTGGCAGGCGCGGGTCTGCGTGGACGCGTGCTCATGACAGTGCTCCTTCCAGAGGGACGTTGTCGATCAGGCGGATGTCGCCGATCCGGATCGCCGCGGCGAGCACCGGAGGGTCGAAGCTTGCGATCTCGAGGTAGTCGACGTCGACTCCGTTCAGCAGCTGCCGCGCCGCAACGGGGTCGCGGGTTGCGAGTGCCCGCGGCAAGGCGAGGGCCCGTTTCCGATCATCGGGCGTCAGCCGCGCGTTTCGAGAGGAGAGGGCGAGACCGTCCGCGTCGCGCCTGGTCGGGAGCACGCGCACCTCGAGCTCCAGATCGAGATCGCGGACCATCCTGCGCACCACCTCGATCTGCTGCGCGTCTTTCTGGCCGAAGTAGGCGACGTCGGGCCGGACGATGTTGAACAGCTTGCAGCAGACGGTTGCGACCCCCCGGAAGTGGCCTGGCCGGAATGCACCTTCGAGGATCGAGCCGAGCTGCCCGACGTCGATCGAGGTCTGGAAGCCTTCCGGATACATCTCGGTAGCGTCCGGTACGAACAGGAGATCGACGCCTGACCGCTCGGCGACCAGCGCGTCGTGCTCCTCGGTGCGCGGGTAGCGATCGAGGTCCGAGCCGTCGCTCGAACTGCGTCGGGTTGACGAACAGGCTCGCGACGACCGTGTCGTTCTCGGTACGCGCCGCCCGGAACAGCGAAAGATGCCCCGCGTGGAACGCACCCATGGTCGGCACGAGTCCGATCGACCTGACGCGGAGTGGCTCGAGCGCTGTGCGCACCTCTGCGGATCGTTCGGACGATCCTCACGTGACCGTCGCCTCGGCGAGTGCGCGATACAGGGGCTCGAGCTCGGGCTTCCTCGCCCGGATCGCGTCGAGGTGTACGTCGAGAGTGCTCCAGTCGCCGCGCGAGATCGGCCCGGTCAGCTCGAACCCGTTCTCGATCGTCCGCCGCATCAGAGGGAGCAGCCCTTCGGGAGGCGCTCCGGCGAGCTCGGCCAGCGACGACCGCGGCTCGATGCAGCGTGACGAGGTAGCCGCTCGCGAACATCGCGGCCGCGTGGTACAGCGGCCGGCTCTCGTCCGCCAGCTCGAAGGGCTGCAGCCCGAGGGTCTGCGCAAGCCAGAAGCCGCGCTCGCGGGCCCCGTCCGTTTCCGCGGTGACCGCGCCGTACGCGCCGTCGAGCTGCTCCGGGCCGCGCCACTGACGAGCGTCTGCAGCGGATGGACCGAGAAGCGCTTCGTGTGGGGGTCGAGCGCGGCCAGCGGGCGTCGCTCCGCTCACGTGAGCAGATCCACGGCCCGGGCTCGACTCGACCTGCGACCTCGGCCACGACGCGATCAGGGACGCAGAGAAGGATCAGCTCGGCATCGTGCTCGAGCAGGGGCACGCCGCGCTGCCGCGAGCCGCGCGCAGATCGCCGTGCCGGAGCGGCCGGTGAACCGATGACGCTGACGCTGTCGAACATCTCGGGCTCCAGTTCCGTAGCGGATACCGGGCTCGGCCCAGCATAGCGGCAGCGGCTTTACCCTCGGAGGGTTGATCAAGCCCTCGCGGCGGGCTGGCCGATCCCTGGCGCGGCATGCGTCGTCTCCTCGTCGTTCTGGCAGCGACCGTCTCGCTCCTCGTCGCCCCCGCTGCATCGGGGTCGACGCGGATGCTCGTCGGGGCGGCGGAGGACTCGGCGAAGGCGCCGATCGCTCGTCGAGGCGAAGACCGCAGATGGACCTGGCCCGGTTCGCAGGTCTCAACGCGGTCCGGCTCACCGCACAGTGGTCGCCGGGTATGACGGCGCTCGCGGGCGGAGCGCTCGAAGCCTCCGCAACGCGGTGACGCGGCCTCGCTCGACGGCATCGAGGTCTTCCTCTCCGTCTATCCCGTCCGGGAAGCCCGACGACGCCGCTGACCCCGGAGGCTCGCGCGGATCAGTTCGCACGCTTCGCAGCCTCGCTCGCGACCGCGCTGCCGACCGTGCAGCGCTTCATCGTCGGCAACGAGCCGAACCTGAACCGGTTCTGGATGCCGCAGTTCGACGCGAACGGACGCGACGTCGCAGCCGAGGCCTACGAGGCTCTGCTCGCGCAGACCTACGACGCTCTCAAGGCTGCGTCCCGTCGGACATCGTCGTCATCGGTGGCGTCGGTCGCTCCCCGCGGTCAGGACGCTCCGACGGGCTCGCGGCAGACACATTCGCCGACGGTGTTCATCGCCGACCTCGGCCTCGCCTACCGTGCCAGCGGCCGCACGCGACCGATCATGGACGCGTTTGCCTTTCACCCCTACAGGACAACTCGAGCCTGCCGCCGAGCTTCAAGCACCCGCGCTCGACGACGATCTCGATCGGCGACTACGGAAAGCTAGTCAGTTGCTCGGGATGGCGTTCGACGGGACGGCGCAGCTCGGCTCGACGGCTGCCCGATCGTCTACGACGAGTTCGGAGTCGAGTCGCAGATCCCGGCAGCGCAAGGGACGGATGTACACCGGCAACGAAGCCGCGTCCGACCAAGCCCGGTCGGACGAGGTGCAGCAGGGCACTACTACGCGCCAGGCACTCGCGCTCGCCGCCTGCCAGCCGACCGTGACGGCCTTCTCATCTTCCACGTCAGCGACGAGTCGAATCTGCGACCGCTGGCAGTCCGGGATCTTCTACGCGGACGACACGCCGAAGGCGAGCATGCGAATCTTTCATGGAGCCGTTGAGTCGCTCCGCGCGGGCGGGCTCGACGGTTGCGGTATCGCGGACGTGGACGCTTTTGTCCAGGGCACGATCAGTCGGCCATGAGGTGGACGCGGCGCCCGCAGTGCAAGGGTGTCCGGCGGCCATCTGCCTGGTTCACGTCGGTGCGGCTAGACTCCCGGCGATGCCGATCTACGAGTACGTCTGCATGAAGTGTGAGTCGCATTTCGAGGAGCTCGTCCGCGGCGATCGTGACCCTGCATGTCCTGACTGCGGTGCGGCCAACGTCAGGCGCCAGATCTCGGTCTTCGCTGCGAAGGTCGAGGCGCCGCACCGACGTTTCGCTCCGCCACGGGTCGGCGGCGGCGGGTGTTGCGGCGGCGGCTGCGGCTGCCACTAGCTACGAAAATCGACGCTCGACCCTTCGGGGCACCCCGGCCCACCACCCACTGCGAGCTTAGCGGGGAAGATCGCACGCATGGGTGCGTCCTTGCGCCGACTTCGTGACGATTTCCTTCACGGCCCGCGGGCCCGACCGGCAGGGTTGGCGACAGGTACCGCTCGCCTCCGTTGCTCGGGGCGTTCTCGGTCAGCACCCCGGCACCTGCGCACCGATCGGGCGATCTCGGAGCGGCGGCATCCATCCGTCGCCCGCCCTAGACTGCACACTCGTGAGCAACGCCGCCGACCGCCTCACCCGGCTCGAGGAGCTGAAGCGTGAGGCGTCGGGCTGCACCCGCTGCAGGCTCGCCCAGACCCGCACCCAGGTCGTCTTCGGGGTCGGTAGCCCGAATGCCGACCTCATGTTCGTCGGCGAGGCTCCGGGGTTCCACGAGGACAAGCAGGGGTATCCGTTCGTCGGCCAGGCGGGCAAGCTGCTCGACACGCTGCTCGCGGGAATCGGACTCGAGCGCTCCGACGTGTACATCGCGAACGTGATCAAGTGCCGCCCGCCAGGAAACCGCGATCCGATGCCCGACGAGAAGGAAGCGTGCGAGCCCTACCTGTTCCGGCAGATCGCGCAGATCGAGCCGAAGGTGATCGCGACACTGGGGAATCACGCGACCAAGCAGCTCACGGGCAAGGACATCGGCATCACGAGGGTGCACGGGCAGGAGCAGCAGGTGACGCTCGGCGGCCGGGGTGTCGTGCTCTACCCGCTCTACCACCCGGCTGCCGCGCTGTACACGCCGAGGATGCTCGAGGTGCTGCAGCAGGACTTCGCGCGAATCCCCGAGCTGATCGGCCGCCTGTACTCGGAGCCCCCGCCAGTCGCTGCCGCCGAGGCGGTGCTGGTTGGGGCCGCTCAGGAGCCGGCTGTCCAGCTCGGCCTCTTCTGATCCTGGCGCAGCTCCAGCTCACTTCCTCCTCGCCGGCGGAGACCGAATCGATCGCGGCACGTCTCGCCGAGCGTCTGCGACCCGGCGACGTCGTCTACGTGTCGGGTGAGCTCGGCTCGGGAAAGACGACGTTCGTAAGGGGCGCGTGCCGGGCGCTCGGGGTGACAGGACCGATCACGAGTCCGACCTACACGATCGGCCACCGGCACGACGGTGTATCGCACCTCGATCTCTACCGATTCGAGCAGGTCACGCCTGACGACTGGTCGGCGCTCGAGCCGTACTTCGAGGATGCGATCGTCTTCGTCGAATGGCCGGAGCGGGCCGCCGGCCAGCTTCCAGCGCCATGCGCATCGATCCGTCTCGATCATGTCGACCTCGAACACCGCACCCTCGAGCTCGAGAGCGAGCAGGCTGCCTTGCTCGCCGGGCTAATCTGAGCGCACGATGGCCCACCGGCTCGTCCTCGCCTTCGATACGGCGACGACCGTTGCTACGAGCGCGCTCGTCGTCCTACCGGAGCGACGGGTGCTCGGCGAGCGGACGTCTCGAGCCGCAACAGTCCTGAGGGACGCCGACCAGCTCCTGCGTGAGGCCGGGTTCGCAGCATCCGATCTCGACGGGTTGGTCGTCGGGACTGGCCCGGGGAGCTTCACGGGGATCCGCATCGGGCTGGCGGCTGCGCGAGGGCTCGCTCTGGCGCTCCGGATTCCCGCCACCGGAGTCTCGACCCTGGACGCGCTCGTGGCCGGCGCTCCGGGAGGGCTGCCCGTGATCGACGCACGCCGCCGCGAGATCTTCACGCTCTCGGGCGGCGAGCCGCGAGCGCTTCGACCCGATGACCTCGAGCTGGAGCCCGGGACGATGTGCGTGGGCGACGGTGCGGTGCGCTATCGCGTGGAGCTCGAGGCGGTCGGTGCCCGGATCCCTCCAGACGACGACCTCGTCCATATCCCGCGCGCGCGATTCCACGTCGAGATCGCAGGTGATCCGGGCGATGCGGAGCTTGTCGAGCCCGTCTACGTCCGGGTGCCCGACGCGGAGAAGGCGATCGCGTGATCACGAACGGCTTGCTCGAGATCCAGCCGCTCACGCTCGACGACGTCGGCGCCGTCGATTCGATCGAGCAGCGCTCGACGCCCGCGCCGTGGTCCCGGATGATGTTCCTCGGGGAGATCGCCAAGCCGACGTCGGTTTGCCTTGGCGCGTTCCTCGATGGCGTTCTCGTCGGATACCTGATCGTCTCGCGCTACGTCGACGCCTGGCACGTGATGAACCTCGTGGTCGCGCCAGAGCAGCGCCGTCGCCGGATCGCCACGCGTCTTCTGGCCATGCTCTTCGAGCGCACGGTCGACGACCAGCGGCGAGGCTTCACGCTCGAGGTCCGAGTCTCGAACACCTCGGCGATCAAGCTCTACGAGAGCCTCGGCTTCCGCTCCCAGGGGGTCCGCCGCGGCTACTACACCGACAACCGTGAGGACGCGCTGATCATGTGGCGCGACGCGGTGCCGGAGCTCGCCGAGCGGCTGACTGCGATTCCGCCGCCGTGATCCTCGGGATCGAGACCTCCTGCGACGAGACGGCGGCGGCCGTCGTCACGCACCAAGGGCTTGTTCGATCGAACGTCGTGGCGTCGCAGGCCGTCCTGCACTCGCGCTTCGGCGGGGTCGTCCCGGAGATAGCCGCGCGCCGGCACCTCGAGCTCGTCGGGCCGGTCGTCCGTACGGCTCTCGACGACGCCGGGGCGTCGCTCGACGGCATCGATCTGGTCGCGGTCACGCAGGGTCCCGGGCTGATCGGAGCTCTGCTCGTCGGAATGTCGGCAGCCAAGGCACTGGCATGGGGAAGAGGGCTCCCGCTCGCGCCCGTCGACCATCTGCACGGCCACGTGGCGTCGCTCTACCTGGAGCCGGAGCCTCTCGAGCCGCCGTTTCTGTGCCTGCTCGCCACCGGTGGCCACACGCTGCTCCTCGACGTTCACGATCGGGCCGGGTACCGGGTCGTGGGCACCACGATCGACGATGCCGCAGGCGAGGCGTTCGACAAGGGAGCACGGCTGCTCGGCCTCGGGTACCCCGGCGGTGCGGCGCTCGACCGGCTCGCGGCCGAAGGCGACGCCGGGTCGTTCGACTTCCCCGTCGCTCGCGTGGACGGGCTCGACTTCTCCTTCTCCGGTGTCAAGACCGCACTGCTCTACGCCGTCAGGGCGCTGGGTCCTGACGAGGTCGACGCGCGGCGAGCCGATCTCGCAGCCAGCTACCAAAAGGCAATCGTGACGGCTCTCGTCGAGCGAACGCGCGTGGCGGCGAGCGAGCTCGGGAGCAGGCACATCGCGGTCGTCGGGGGCGTGGCGGCCAATTCCAACCTGCGCGAGTCGCTCTCGGATGCGGTCGTGGCGCCGCTCGGGCTCTGCACGGACAACGCCGCCATGATTGCGTCCGCGGCGCGTTACGTACCCGCTCTCGAGCCGCCCGGTTACCTCGACCTCGACGCGCATGCGAACGCGGCCTGACCGCACGATCGTCGCGGCGCTTCTCGCGGCTGCTGTTGCCGTCGCTGCCGTGCTGGGGGCGGCGGGCGGTCATGCGTCGAAGCCGTCTCACTCGACCGACTCGGTCAGCTGGCGGGGACTTGTCGGCGGCGACCGGCCGCAGGTGGCTCTGGGCGAACGCATGATCGTGGTGCTCCGGGCCCCCTCCCTCGCCGACCGCCTCCGCTCGGCCGGCGGCCGTGCGAGCGACGCGCAGGAGCGACTCTGGTCGCGCGAGGCTCTGGCCGCCCAGCAGCGGATGCTCCTCGGGCTGGTGACGAAGGGCGTCTTCATCACCCCGCAGATCCGATACACGCACGTGATCAACGGTTTCTCGGCGGTTCTCGACCCGAGTGCCGTGTCGTTTCTCGAGCGGAACCCGCAGGTGGTCGGCGTGTACCGCGTCCGGTCGGCCTTCCCGGCCTCCGAGTCGACCTCGGCGCTTCGCACCGCGGCCCGGTCGGCCGGGATCGACCGGATCGGAGGAGTCCCGCTCGGCCTCGACGGCCAGGGCGTCGAGATCGCGCTTCTCGACACGGGAGTCGACTTCCAGGCGCCCTACCTGCACGGCCATGTACTCGCCGGCATCGACGTGGCGGGCGGCCGGAACGACGCGCGGCCGCAATCGAGCCCGACCGGTGCCCGTGAGAGCCACGGGACGCAGATGGCGGGCATCCTCGTCGGGGTGGGGAGGGACGGGCTTTCGGGCGTCGCTCCAGAGGCCACGGTCCTTCCGATCCGGGTCGGTGGCTGGCAGCGGGACGCGTCTGGGCGCTGGGCGCTCTACTCACGGAGCGACCAGATCCTCGCGGGGCTCGAGCGAGCGGTCGATCCCGACGGGGACGGCGACGCGCACGATGCCGCCCGCGTCGCCCTGATCTCCCTTACAGAGCCATTCGCAGCCTTCGGGGACGACCCCCTCTCACGCGCGGCCAGGGGCGCCGCCGATCTCGACACCCTCGTCGTCGCTCCGGCCGGAAACGATGGCCGGGCCGGCCCGGCGTTCGGCAGCCTCTCCGGTCCGGGCGGCGCCCCGGCGGCGCTCACGGTTGCTGCGGCCGATCTGCGCTCGCGGGTCGTCGAGGCGCGCGTTCTCGTGCGGAAAGGGTTGCGGGTCCTCCTCGACCGGAAGGTTCCGCTTCTCGGCTCGGTCGCGCCCACCCGGGCCATGTCGATGCCGCTCGTGTCGGCTTCCGGCTCGCCGACCACGCGCCGTCTCTTCGACCGGGGCGGGATGAGTACAGTCGCCGGACGAGCGGTGCTGGTCGAGGCCGGCTCGTCTCCGAGTACACCGGCTGCCGAGGCGGCGCGGGCTGGAGCCGCGGTCGTGCTCGTGGCCGACGACGGGCTTCCGGCCGGCGGCTTCGGCCTCGAAGAGGCATTCGGGATCCCCGTCCTCGGCGTGCCCGCCTCCCTTCTCGGTGCCGCATGGTCCGCCGGGAAGGGATCTTTGGAACTGTCCGTGACCACCGCTCGGGCGACGACCAACGACCAGGCGATGAAGGTGGCGGGCTTCTCGTCATGGGGTCTCTCGTACGGCGGCCATCCGAAGCCCGAGGTCGCTGGTCCCGGTGTCGCCGTCGTCACCGTCGACCCGGGTGCAGCCGAGGACGGCTCCTCGCGATTCGTTGCCGTCAACGGGTCGAGCGCCGCTGCGGCCGTCGTCGCCGGGCAGGCTGCGGCCCTCGTCGAGGCCCGTCCCTCTCTGGACGCCTGGGGCCTGAAGAGCGCTCTGGTCGGCACGGCCAACCCGCTCACGGGCCAGCCGGTGGCAGCCCAGGGCAGCGGGCTCGTCGATCTCGGTCGAGCCGCGAGCGTCGAGGTCGTCGCGGCCCCGTCCACGCTCGCGTTCGGGCGAGTCACCCAGACACCGTGGGCCGGGCTCCGGACCTTCGTGCTTCGCAACGTCTCGACACGACCCCTCAGGCTCTATCTGGGCGACGACGGAGCGAGCCATCCGGGTCTCGCGATCGAGCTGGAGCCGGCGCGTGCCTCGCTCGCGCCCGGGGAGACGATCGAGGTCGGTGTACATGCCCGGCTCGTCGGGCCGATCTCGAGGAGCGTACTCGGCGGCGCGGTGACCGTCGCACCGCTCGAGGGAACGCGTCTCGCGATTCCCTGGACTGTCGTGCTCGGCCCGGTTCCGACCGGTCTCATCGGGACCGTGCAGCTGTCGTCCACCCGGTTCAAGCCGTCCGACGTCACGCCGGCTGTTCTCGTCGCGCAACTGGGGGAGGTCGAACAGCTTTCCGGCGGACCCTCGTTCGAGCCCCTCTTGCACCTCGACATCCAGCTCAGAACGAGACGCGGACGGAACCTCGGCCTACTCACTCGCCTTCGCGACGTACTTCCGGGTCGGTATGCCTTCGGTGTGACGGGGCGCGGCCCGAACGGAAAGGCGCTCCATAGCGGCCGCTACGCCCTACGGCTCGTCGCCTTCCCGTCAGCGGGTGGAAAACCTGTCGTTCGATCCGTGCTTTTCGCCTTGAAGTAGCGGTTTTCCACGGTGAATATCTCCGATGCAGCGACCTATACTCGGCAGGTAGCACCGATTTCCCAGGTTCCGAACCGACAGCCTAGGAGGACACGGTGACGACGATCGACTCCGCTACCACACACCTCCGCGAGAACCCGTTCGAGATCGCCCGGCAGCAGCTTCGACTCGTCGGCGAGACGTTCAGCATCGACCCCAACCTGATCAACGTCCTGCAGGAGTGCAAGACGGCGGTCGAGGTTGCGATCCCGATCATGATGGACGACGGCTCGACCCGCTCGTTTCGCGGCTTCCGCGTGCAGCACAACGTGGCCCGCGGGCCGTCCAAGGGCGGGATTCGCTACCACCCCGGCGTGAGCATGGACGAAGTGAAGGCGCTCTCGATGTGGATGACCTGGAAGTGCGCGCTGATGGGGATTCCCTTCGGCGGCGCCAAGGGTGGCGTCGTCTGCGACCCGAAGCAGATGTCCGTTCGCGAGCTCGAGCGGATGACGCGCCGTTACACGTCCGAGATCATCGGCTTCATCGGGCCGGAGAAGGACATCCCGGCTCCCGACGTCGGCACCGGCCCACGCGAGATGGCCTGGATCTTCGACACGTACTCGATGAACAAGGGGTACTCGGTGCTCGGCGTGGTCACGGGCAAGCCCTTGACCGTCGGAGGCTCGCTCGGTCGGCTCGAGGCAACGTCCCGCGGCGGCCTCTACTGCCTGCTGGAGGCGCTGAAGAAGCAGGACAGGAGCCCGGTCGGGCTGCGCGTCGCCGTCCAGGGCTTCGGCAACGTCGGCAGCTTCCTCGCCAGGTTCCTGCACGAGGAGGGCGCGAAGGTCGTCGCCGTCTCTGATTCTGGTGGGGGTGTCTACAACCCGAACGGGATCGACGTTCCGTCGGCGCTCGCGCACAAGCAGGAGACGGGAGCGCTGCGCGGGTTCCGCGGTGGTGACACGATCACGAACGAGGAACTGATCGTCCTCGACTGCGACATCCTCGCTCCGTGCGCGCTCGAGCAGGTGATCACGGCCGGCAACGCGGCCAAGGTCAAGGCGAAGGTGATCTGCGAGGGTGCCAACGGACCGACGACCCCGGCGGCGGACGACATCCTCGAGGACATGGGCGTGCTCATCCTCCCGGACGTGCTCGCCAACGCCGGCGGCGTGGTCGTCTCGTATTTCGAGTGGGTGCAGGGCCTCCAGGAGTACTTCTGGAAGGAGGACGAGGTCAACGCCAAGCTCGGCGAGATCGTCCGCAAAGCATTCGAGGAGACGTGGGCGCTCCGCGAGCAGCGGCAGACGAGCATGCGGATGGCGTCTTATGGCCTCGCGGTGATGCGGGTCGCCGACGCGCTGACGACGCGCGGCCTTTATCCGTAGGTGGGTGCTCGCGCTACCTTGATGGGCCGATGGCCGCCGTCACCCTCTTCCACGCGCCCGGCTGCCACCTTTGCGAGCGGGCGCGGGAGATGCTCCTCCCGCTCCGGGACGAGCTCGGTTTCGGACTCGCCGAAGTAGACATCTCGGGAGATCCCGAGCTCGAGAGCCGTTACCGCGAGTGGTTGCCCGTGGTGGAGATCGACGGCGAGCGAGCCTTTGTTTACCACGTCGACGAGGACGGGTTCCGGAGAAAGCTGGCGAGGATTTCGAGCAGCCGCTGAGGAGCCGCCACAAAGTCCGGCACGAGCGACGGAGTGCGTACCCTCCGCGGTGCCTTTCGACCGGCTGGCAGAATACGGCTCGACTGTTACAAACCTCGACACAAGGAGCCGGTGTGCCCGATCGTCTGACGGTTGGCGTCGCGTCCCGCCTGAGTCGGTATCTGCAGGTCCTGACGCAGGCGAAGAAGATGGGGAAGGAACGGATCTCCTCGCAGGAGATCTCGGACTACACGAACATCAACGCGACCCAGATCCGGCGCGATCTCTCCGGTTTCGGCAAGTTCGGCAAGCGCGGCGTGGGCTACACCGTCGACAGCCTCCTGGCGGAGATCCGCAAGATCCTCCGCACGCAGGGCCAGCACAACATCGCGCTGGTGGGCGCGGGTCGTCTCGGCCAGGCGATCGCCAGCTCACCGATCTTCGCCGAGCACGGCATCACCATCGCCGCTGTCTTCGACCGCGATCCGGACATGATCGGGCGCCCGATCGGCCGTAACTCGGGCAGCGTGCTGGACGCACGGACGCTGAAGGACGTCGTCCATGACAAGAACATCATCGTCGGCGTGCTCGCGGTTCCCGCCAAGAGCGCGCAGCAGGCGGCGGACGGACTCGTCGACGCCGGCGTGCGCATCATCTTCAACTACTCAGAGGCGCTGCTCGCCGTGCCCCAGGACGTCCAGGTACATACGTCGAACCCGGCCGTCGAGCTCCTACACGCCCTCTACTTCCACCTGGCCTGACCGGATACGTCCGAGGGACTGTCCCTCGGACACGGCCCGCCGGGACGTGTCGTACGCTCGAAGCGTGCGCATCCTCCTCTGGCACGGCTACCTCCTGGGCGGGACGGGCTCGAACGTCTACACACGGTCGATCGCACGCGAGTGGCGCCGCGCGGGCCACGACGTCGTCGTCTTCTGCCAGGAGCAGCATCCCGACCGTTTCGATCTCGGCGGCGCAGAGATCATCCGGCCCGAGCTGCCCGACGGCCTCCTGCCCGTGTTCGTACTCGACCGCTACGAAGGGCTGGAGGCCCGGAAGCTCCAGGATCTGACGACGATCCAGCGGGCGCAGTACGTCGACGCCAACGTGAGGGCGATGAAGCCGCATCTGCCGGCAGACCTCGTCTTCGCGAATCATGTCCTTCCAGGCGGCGCAGTCGCGGCCGCGACCGGTGAGCGCTTCGCCGTCAAGGCGCACGGCTCCGAGCTCGAGTACTCCATCCGCTCGAACGACGAGCTCGCCGCCGAGGCGCGAGCAGCGCTTGGCGGAGCGAGCGCCGTGTTCGTCGGGTCGGCGCACATCCGGGAGGTGCTGGAGGAGGTGGTCGGTCACGTCGATCGGGTGCACGAGGTTCCGCCCGGTGTCGACGTCGACGTGTTCGAGCCCATGAAGCGCGCCGAGGCGCTCGAGGCGCTTCTCGACGAGTGCCGTCGCGATCCACCGAATCCCGGGAATCGCGACGAGCGTCTACCCGACGAGGGGAACGCCGGCCGCCTCGAGCGGTTCTTCGATGGCGAGCGGCCCACCGTCCTCTACTTCGGGAAGCTTCTCTACAACAAGGGAGTGCATCTGCTGCTAGAGGCCGTTCGCGGCCTCGACGCGCGCACCCTGATCGTCGGCTTCGGCGACTACCGGGCTCGGCTCCAGCAGCTCGCCACGCCGCGAACGCTCTTCACGGGACCCCTCGAGCACCGGCACCTCGTCAACCTGATCCCGCTCGCCGACGTCGTGGTCGTCCCGTCGATCTTTCCGGAGGCCTTCGGGATGGTGGCCGCCGAAGCCGCGGCTGCCGGTGTCCCCCCGCTCGTCGCGCGGCACTCGGGCCTCGCCGAGGTGGCCGCCGGGCTCGAGGCCGTCTACCCCGAGCGCCACCGTGCTCTCACGGCCTTCGACAACGGAAACTCGATCGAGCTCGGCGAGCGGCTCCACGACCTGCTGGCGCTGCCGCCTGACGAGCGGGCCGAGCTGGGAGCCGCGGCCAGGCGCGTCGCGGTCGAGCAGTGGAGCTGGGAGAGCGTCTCCCAGAGGTTGATTTCACCCTTCATCGAATAGCCTTCCTTCAATGGGTGAAGCGCAGAAGCTCCCGTGGCAGGAGATGCTCCGGCTGGCCCGCGAGCAGTACGAGGCGGCGCAGGACTTCACGGTCGCGGTCGAGGAGGAGTTCGCCGTGCTCGACCCGGAGACCCTTGGTCTCGTCAATCGCTTCGAGGAGCTCCAGGCCGCGGCCCGGGGCACCGACCTCGAGCCGCACCTCGTCGGGGAGCTGATCGCGTCGGAGGTCGAGGTGCGGACGGGCCGCTGTGAGAGCTTCGCCGAGGCCGCGTCGAAGATCGTCGATCGGCGCGCACAGCTCAGCGAGCTGGCCGACCGCGTGGGTGTGGGGCTCGGCTCGATCGGGACTCACCCGTGGAGCCCCTGGCGCGAGCAGCGGCTGATCGACACGCCGCACTACCGCCGAAACGACGAGCTCCTCCGTTACGTCGTCTGGCGCAACAACACCTTCGGACTGCACGTCCACATCGGCATTCGCGACCCGGATCGCGCGATCGCAGTGTGCAACGGGCTCCGCGGCTTCCTACCCGAGCTGCTTGCCCTCTCGGCGAGCTCTCCGTTCGTCGAGGGCGTGTTCACGTATCTCCACTCCGCCCGGACGCAGATCTTCACGCGCATGTTCCCGCGCTGCGGTGTTCCCGACGCGTACGAGGGCTGGGACGGCTACGAGGGGTACGTCCGCGTGCTGTACGAGACGGGCTCGATCGACGAGCACACACAGCTCTGGTGGAGCGTCCGCCCGCATCTCGCCTATCCGACGGTGGAGATCAGGATCTGCGACGCGCAACCCGACGTCGGAGATGCACAGTCGCTCGCCGCGCTTGCGTATTCGCTTGCCGCCCGCATCGCGCGTGCCGTCGACGAAGGCGAGGCACTGCGCGAGGCGCCACACCGGATGATCGAGGAGAACCTCTGGCGCGCGCTCCGCTACGGGCTCTCGGGCGAGCTGATCGACCTGGCGACGATGCGCGTCCGCCCGGCCCGCGCGGCGATCGAGGAGCTGATCGAGTGGGTGCTGCCGGTAGCGGAAGAGCTCGGCGCCGCGTCATATCTCGCGGTTCCGGGTGCAAATGCCGCCGAGCGGCAGATCGCCCGCCACGAGGCCGGGTGGACGATGGAGCGGATCTACGAGGGCGAGATCGGGGCCGGCGAGCGGGTTCATGGCTGACGAACAGACAGAGGCCGGGTCGCCCGAGGAGCTCCTTCGCCAGCTCAGGGTCGCGGATCTCCTGATGGGGACGCTCGTCTCGCTCGTCCAGATCGGCTACGCGAAGCTCGGCGAGGGTGACACCGAGCAGGCGCGACTCGCCATCGAGGCGTTGCGTGCTGTCCATCCCATCCTCGAGGGAGCGGCGCCCGCCGATGCTCTGCGCGACCTCCGGCAGGCTACCGCGAACCTCCAGCTCGCCTACGCCGACGCGGTTGCGAAGCCAGCGGCGGAGGCGCCGGGCGACTGATGCCGATCGAGTCCGGCCAGGCGGTCTTGATGCGGGAGTACGGGCCGCCGGAAGTGCTGAAGCTCGAGTCGCTGCCCCTCCCGCCGCTCGAGCCGACGGAGGTGCGGATCCGGACGACCGCCGCTGCGATCAACCACTCGGATCTCGAGATCCGGGCAGGGAACTGGCCGATCCTGCGCGACGAGCCGTTTCCGTATGTGCCGGGGCTGGAGGCGACCGGCGAGGTCGTGGAGACCGGGAGTGCGGTGGAGAGTGTCCAGGTGGGTGAGCGCGTGACGACGATGATGCAGGGACTCGGCGGCGTGCGCGCCCACCGTCCTGGCGGGTACCAGGAGTACGTGACGGTCGACGCGGACGCGGTGGCGAAGGTTCCGGACGACCTCGATCCGCTCGCCGTCGCGGCGCTCGGCCTGGCGGCGATGACCGCCCATCAGGGGCTTGCGAAGCTCGGTGCGCTCGCAGGACGGCGGGTCGTCGTCACCGGAGCGGCCGGTGGAGTCGGCTCCGTCGCCGTCGCGATCGCCGCTGCACAGGGAGCCGAGGTGGTCGGGATCGTTCGCGACTCCGACGGCTTCGAGTACGTGCGGTCGCTCGGAGCCGCCGAGGCGGTATCGGACGCAGGGACGCTCGCCAGGCGGTCGGTGGACGGCGTCCTCGACACCGTCGCAGGCGCCCTGTTCGAGCCGCTGGTGGGAGCCCTCAAGCCGGAGGCATGTCTGAGCGTCGTCGGCGGCGTCGGGGGCGATCGCGTGAACTTCTCGGTCTGGGAGCTGATGCGAGGTATCTCGATCACGGGCTACTCGTCCGAGGCGCTGGACGGTAACGCGCTCAGGCTCGCCACCGCCGACGTGTTCTCGCTGATGCGAGAAGGGCGGCTCGAGCCGCCTGCCAGCCAGTCGTTTTCGTTGGCCGATGCCGCCGATGCCCACCGCCTCCTCGAGCGCGGCGGAGTCAGGGGTCGCGTGCTCCTCGTTCCGGCGGCCTGAGCGGCCCGGGACCGCGTTTGCTACGAATCAGGCGTGCGCCGACTCGCCCTCGTCATTGGTCTGGCCGCGGTCGGCAGTTCGTGCGCATGGGCTGTCACGGCGTCGTCGATCGCACCGACCTCGAACTGCTCCTGATCCCGATGGTCGGAGCCGAGGTCGGCATCTTCGGCGGCTCCGGCTTCTATTCGTTCCTCGACGACGTGCGCGAGGTCGAGATCGAGACGCCCTACGGCAAGCCGTCGGCGCCGGTCGCGATTGGTGCGATCGACGGGAAGCGCGTCGCGTTCCTGCCTCGCCACGGGACGGGTCACGAGCTTCCGCCTCACCGGATCAGCTACCGCGCGAACCTGTGGGCGATGAAGGAGCTCGGCGTGCGCAGGATCATCGGCCCTTCCGCGGCGGGCGCGCTCAAGGCGGAGCTCGCGCTGGGCGAGTTCGTCGTCTGCGACCAGTTCGTCGACCGGACGTGGGGGAGAGCGGACACGTTCTACGAAGGCCCCGAGGTGACGCACGTGTCAGCGGCCGACCCGTACTGCCCCGACCTCCGGCGCCTACTCGTCGAAACCGCGCGCGAGCTCGGGATTCCGGTCCGCGACGGCGGCACTGCTGTCGTGATCCAGGGACCTCGGTTCTCGACGCGCGCCGAGTCGAAGTGGTTCCAGCAGGCTGGCTGGGACATCATCAACATGACCGGGTACCCCGAGGCGTATCTCGCCCGCGAGCTCGAGCTCTGCTACGCGAACGTCTCGATGGTCACCGACCACGACGTCGGCGTCGACGGATCGGAGCCGGTCTCGCACGAGGGCGTGCTGGAGGTCTTCAGGCAAAACAATGTGAAGCTGCGCGAGCTCCTCCTGGCCGTGATCCCGAAGATCGGCCCGCAGCCCGACGACGTATGCGCAACCGCGCTTCGAGGCGCGCACGGATGAACGCCCCCTGGTGGATCGCGGGCGGCTACTTCGAGTCGTGCAACTGCGAGGCGATCTGTCCGTGCCGCACGATCGCGGGCGTTCCCGGCGGACGGTCGACCTACGGCGTCTGCTTCGGTGCCCTCTCCTGGCGGATCGAGGAAGGGCACGCGGGCGACGTCGACCTGGCGGGCCTCAACGCGGCCCTCGTCTATCGCTACTCGGACGACGAGGAAGGCTCGCCCTGGCAGTTCAATCTCCACGTCGACGAACGTGGTGACGAGGAGCAGCGCGAGGCTCTCGCAAACATCCTCGTCGGCAAGCTCGGCGGGAAGCTGATCCTCGCACTGCCCTGGGTCAGGAAGCCGAGCGAGCTGCTCCATGTGCGGACGAGCCGGATCGAGATCGAGATCGGCGCGAAGAGCAACGAGCTCCGGATCGGCGAAGCGGTCGGGATGCTCGCGTCGGAGCCGTTCGCAACCGGCGATCGCGTCTCGTGCATCGTCCCGGGGCATCACCAGCCCGGAACCGAGCTGATCGCCGACCAGCAGACTGTCAGGGACGAGCCTTTCGAGTGGGAGCTCGCTGGCAACTGCGCGTTCGTGACCCGGTTCGACTACGCCTCGGACGAGGAGTAGCCGACCGCTCGTGATAGAAATTCCCGGTCGCCGAGAGGACTCGGCGCTGACTTTGTGAGGGGTGCGGAGAGAGAATGAGTTGGATCAAGGACCATCCTGTTCTGATCGCGCTTGTGTGCTCGGGCGTGGCCATCGGGTACGGGCTCTATCTGACGAAGTGGCTGCTCGGCCTGCCGCCGGGCAACGAGCGCATGCAGGAGATCTCGCGCGCGGTGCAGGAAGGCGCGGCCGCCTACCTGAAGAAGCAGTACAGGACGATTGCCGTCGTTGCGATCGTGCCGTTCATCATCATCGGCGTCTACGACCAGCTCGGGTGGGGGACGGCAGTCGGCTTCCTGATCGGTGCTCTGCTCTCCGCGGCGGCCGGCTTCATCGGGATGAACGTCGCCGTCCGCTCGAACGCGCGCACCGCGGAGGCGGCGCGCGACGGTCTCGGTCCGGCGCTCAACGTCGCCTTCCGCGCCGGATCGGTCACGGGCCTCCTCGTCGTCGGGCTCGGCCTCTTCGGCGTCGCCGGCTACTACTGGGTGCTGACGGGCTGGTTCGATCACAGCCCCGAGTCGGCGGTCCGCGACCTGATCGGCCTGGCGTTCGGCGGCTCGCTGATCTCGGTCTTCGCGCGACTCGGCGGCGGCATCTTCACCAAGGCGGCCGACGTCGGCGCGGACCTCGTCGGCAAGATCGAGGCAGGCATTCCCGAGGATGATCCGCGTAACCCTGCGGTGATCGCGGACAACGTCGGTGACAACGTCGGCGATTGCGCCGGTATGGCGGCCGACCTGTTCGAGACCTACGCCGTGACGGCCGTCGCAGTGATGCTGCTCGGGCTCCACTACGGCCCCGAGCAGAAGCTGTGGGTCTATCCGCTGGCGCTTGGCGGTGTCTCGATCCTCGCCTCGGTGATCGGCACCTTCTTCGCGCGGCTCGGCAGTGGCCCGAACGCGGTCATCAATGCGCTCTACAAGGCGGTCATCGTCGCCACAGGCCTCTCCGCGCTGGGCTTCATCCCGATCACGATGGCCTTCGACGGCTCGACGTTCAGCTTCTGGAACCTCTACCTGTCGGCACTGATCGGCCTCGGCGTGACATTCGGTCTCGTGGCGATCACCGAGTTCTACACCGGCTCGCGCTGGCCGCCGGTGAAGAGGATCGCTGAAGCCTCACAGACGGGACACGCGACCAACATCATCGCCGGCCTCGCCTACGGCATGCAGGCGACCGCCGCGCCGGTCGTCCTGATCGTGGTCGGGATCATGGGCTCCTACTACGCGGCGGGGCAGTCGATCTACGGCATCGGCATCGCCGTGATGGCTCAGCTCTCGATGACCGGCCTGATCGTCGCGCTCGACGCGTACGGTCCGGTCACGGACAACGCGGGCGGCATCGCCGAGATGGCCGATCTGCCCGAGTCGGTCCGTGCGGTCACCGATCCGCTCGATGCGGTCGGCAACACGACCAAGGCTGTGACGAAGGGGTACGCGATCGGCTCGGCCGGTCTGGCAGCTCTGATCCTGTTCAACGAGTACACGACTCGGCTGGACGAGAAGGGCTTGCCCACGTTCTTCTCCCTGTCCGACCCGTGGGTGATCTCGGGTCTCTTCATCGGCGGCCTGATGCCGTTTCTGTTCGCGTCACTTGCGATGACGGCTGTCGGCCGCGTCGGCGGCGAGGTCGTGCTCGAGGTACGCCGCCAGTTTCGCGAGCATCCCGGGATCATGGAGGGCACCGAGCGGCCCGACTACTCGCAGGCCGTCGGCCTCGTCACGGCCTCGGCGATCAAGGGCATGATGGCGCCGGCCGCCATCCCGGTATTGGTGCCGATCGTCGTCGGGGTCATCAACGAGAAGATGCTCGGCGGTCTTCTGATCGGGACGATCGTGACGGGAATCTTCCTCGCGATCGCGATGACCTCGGGCGGCGGTGCCTGGGACAACGCGAAGAAGCTGATCGAGGACGGGCTCTACGGCGGCAAGGGCTCCGAAGCTCACGCGGCATCGGTGACGGGCGACACGGTCGGCGACCCGTACAAGGACACGGCCGGGCCGGCGATCAACCCGATGATCAAGATCGCCAACATCGTCGCCATTCTGATCATCCCGATCGTCGTTTCCATCCACGGCTAGGAGTTCCCCGCGGCGTGTTCCAGCCGCTTCTCGCGAATGAGGGACAGGCTGAAGCCTGTCCCTCGAATTGCCGCCGCCTGAACATCTAGAGTCGAGCGATGCCACGGCGGCGGCGGCGCGAGCAGTCACTCGAGCGCGTACTCGGTACACCGGCGCTCTTCGCGACCGCCTACGGCAACGTCGGCTCGTCGATCTACTACGCGCTCGGTCTGACGGCGGTCTACGCGCTCGGCCTGACGCCGGTTGTCTTCGTCGTCGCCGGCGTGATCTTTGCGGCCACAGCCGCGACCTACGCCGAGGGCACCGTTCGCTACCCCGAGGCGGGCGGCTCTTCCTCCTTTGCGCGCCACGCGTTCAACGAGGTGGTCAGCTTCGGGGCAGCCTGGGCACAGATGCTCGTCTACGTCGTCACCGTCGCGACGTCGGCGTTCTTCGTCCCGCACTACCTGTCGATCTTCTGGGGGCCGCTGAAGGAGAACCCCTGGGACATCGTCGGGGGCGCGATCGTGATCGTCGTGCTGGTCGTCCTCAACATCGTCGGCGTGCAGGAGGCGGCGAAGTTGAGTGTGACGCTCGCGGTCGTCGATTTCGCCACACAGATCTTCCTCGTCCTCCTCGGCTTCGTGCTCGTCCTCGATCCGGACGTGCTGGCGGACAACGTGTACTGGGGAGTCGCACCGACATGGTCGAACCTTGCCATCGCGATCCCGGTGGCGATGCTCGCCTACACGGGGGTGGAGACGGTTTCGAACCTCGCCGAGGAGGCGCGGGACCCTACGCGGAGCGTGCCGCTCGCCTACAAGCTCGTCGCTCTCGCCGTCTTCGCGATCTACTTCACGTTGCCACTCGTCGCGCTCTCGGCGATGCCGGTCGAGTTGATCGACGGCAAGCTGACGACGTTGCTCGCGCTCCCACCGAGCGAAGGCGGGTTCGCGAACGACCCGGTGCTCGGGATCGTCGACAACCTCGGCGTCACGGGAGCGGCGTTACGTGCGCTCCAGATCTACGTCGGCATGCTGGCGGCGACGATCCTCTTCGTCGCCACGAACGCAGGCGTGATCGGCGCCTCGCGCATCACGTACTCGATGGCGACCTACCGTCAGATGCCGGAGATCTTCCGTCGCCTGCACCCGCGCTTCAAGACGCCCTGGCTCTCGATCCTCGTCTTCGCGGGCATCGCACCGATCTGCGTGATCCTCCCCGGCGATGTCAACTTCGTCGGCACTCTCTACTCGTTCGGCGCCACCCTCTCGTTCACCGTCGCCCATGTCTCGATCGTGGCGCTCCGCGCGAAGTCGCAGAGCGATGAGATTCTCTACCGCGCCCGGCCGAATCTGCGCTTCCGGGGAGTGGACTGGCCGCTGTTCGCGATCGCCGGCGGGATCGCTACCGGCATCTCGTTCCTCGTCATCCTCGTCCAGAATCCGACGACGAGGTGGGTCGGCCTCGCCTGGCTCGGCGATCGGGTTCGTCGCGTACACCATCTATCGTCGACGCTTCGTCCACGTGCCGCTCAGGGAGACGTTCAAGGCGCCGCCGATGTTCGGGCCGGCCGTCGCGCTCGAGTACCGCGGCATCCTGGTGCCGGTGGTCGACAGCGACCAATCACGCGAGGCGGTGCACATCGCCTGTCGGCTGGCCGCCGAGCGCCGATCGATCATCGTCGCGATGCGGGTGATCGTCGTCCCGCTCGACCGCCCGCTCGACGCGCATCTGCCCGAGCAGGAGCAACTCGCCGACCGCCTGCTCGACGAGGCGCACGACATCGGCGAGCTCTACGGCGTCCGGGTCGTGGAGCGTGTCGTGCGCGACCGCAACGCGGGGCGGGCGATTGTCGAGGAGGCGACCAGGCGGAACTCCGAGATCATCATCGTGGGCGCGCCCAGGCTGCCGCACCGGACCCGGACGAGCGCGATCTTCGGCAAGACCGTCGACTACGTCCTCAAGCACGCGCCGTGCCGGGTGATGGTCGGCGCCGGCCGTCGGGCCGTGGCCTGATCGTGAAAGCCTATGACCACCTCGTCCTCGTGTTCGCCGCACTGTTCGTCGCGCTCGGGGTGGCGATCCTCGTTCGCACCGCCGGTGAAGGCGGCGGCATCGGCTACCTGATCGGCGTCCTCTTCGTCGCGCTCGGCATCGGCCGGGCGTACCTCCGCCGCCGGTAGCTACCGAGGTCTAACCTCCCGCGCGTGGCACGGAAGCTGCCCAGCCTGGAACGGGTCCTCGGCGCACCGGCGCTCTTCTCGGTCGCCTACGGGGAGATCGCCTCCTCGATCTACGTCGCCCTCGGCATCGTCGCCGCGAAGGCGCTCGGTCTGACTCCGGTGGTGCTGCTCGGAGTCGGGGTGCTCTTCCTCTTCATTTCACTCTCGTATGCGGAGGGGACGGCGGCCATTCCCGAGACCGGAGGCGCGGCAACGTTTGCCCGCAAGGCGTTCAACGACCTGGCGGGCTTCATGACCGGGTGGGTGCTCTTCCTCGACTACGTGATCGTGATCGCACTCTCGGCGTTGTTCCTGCCTCACTACCTCGCAGGGGCCTTCCAGATCGACGCCCTCCGTCAGAGCCCCTGGGACGTCATCGTCGGCGTCATCGTCATCGTCGGCGTCGGCCTCATCCGCCTCGTTCGCCGACCGGGCTTCTACACGATCGGCATTGCGGTTGCGACGCTCGATGTGATCACACAGCTCCTGCTCGTCATCCTTGGTTTCGCTCTCCTGGCGAAGCCTGGCGCCCTCACGAATGGCCTTGACCTCGGCACGAGCCCGACCTGGGACTCGCTCCTGTTTGCGATTCCGCTCGCCATGCTGGCCTACACCGGCCTGGAGACGGTCGCCAACCTCGCCGAGGAGGCCCGCAGGCCCGGTATCGACATGCCGCGGAGCGTCTTCTCGGCCGTGGCGTTCGTGGTCGTGGTCTACGTGGCCATCGCCTACATCGGCCTCTCGGCGTTCCCCGTCGAGAACGGCACCACCGAGCTGGGGACGAGATGGCTCCGTGCCCCGATGATCGGCATTGCGGAAGCGCTGCACGGACACCTTCCGAGCGGAGTAGTTGCGGCTATTCGAGGCTTCGTCGGCGTCTCAGGTGCCCTGATCCTGCTGGCCAGTGTGGCGACCGCGATCTCGGGCTTCGGCCGGCTTTCCTATTCGCTCGGCGAGCACGGGATGCTCCCTCGTGTCTTCGGCCGGCTCGGCCGACGCACCCACATCTCGCCGTACTCGATCGCGGCAGTCGTCACCATCTCGGTGGCGTTGCTCGTGGGCGTCAACTCGGTCGAGGATACCCCGGTCATCTTCTTGGCGAGCCTGTTCAGCTTCGGCGTCCTGCTCGCGTTCATCGCAGCGCAGATGGCTGTCATCAGGCTCCGGGTCACAGCGCCGGACCTCGCCCGCCCTTACCGCGTCCCTCTCGATGTCCGGCTGCGAGGAGTCGCGCTTCCGCTGCCCTCGATCGTCGGCCTCGTG
The DNA here is from genome assembly GCA_963736045.1 of uncultured Actinomycetes bacterium. GTDB lineage: Bacteria > Actinomycetota > Thermoleophilia > Gaiellales > Gaiellaceae > PALSA-612. The sequence goes on from CAVTNK010000003.1 coordinate 318,326, forward strand.
GCGACAGTCGGTGTGTTCGTGATCTCGATGGTCACACACCCGGGCGCCAGGTATGCAGGCCCGATCTGGCTCGTCTCCGGGCTCGCCGTCTACGGTCTCGTGCGCCGCTCCCGCGGCGAGGGTCTGCTCGAACACGTGGTCTCCCCTGACGAGCAGGAGCTCTCTGAGCCCGTGATCGGGCGCATCCTCGTGCCGATGAAGCTCGGACTGATCGGCGAGGAGATGCTGGCGACGGCGGTCAAGCTCGCCCAGGAGCGCGGCTCGGCCGTCCAGGCTCTCTACGTGATCAAGGTTCCGCTTGACGTCCCCCTCGATGCAGAGCTCGATCCGGCCGAGCAACAGGCGGCCGAGTCGATCGAGGAGGCCCGTGCGCTCGGGATGGAGCACGGCGTCGAGGTGGTGGGAGAGACGATCAGGGCACGCTCGATCGGGGAGGCAATCGTCGACGAGGCACGGAAGCGCGACGTCGACCTGATCGTGCTCGGCTCGGCTCCGCGCTGGCGCCGCCAGTCTCGCTTCTTCTCCCCGACGGTGGAGTACGTGCTCCGCCGCGCCCCGTGCGAGGTGCTCGTCGTCGCCTTTCCGCAGGACGCTCTCGACGAGGACGGATACGAGGCCTGATCGCTGCGGTACGCTGGATTCGTGAAGGTGATCGTGATCGGATGCGGGCGGGTCGGCTCCGCCGTCGCCCGGAAGCTCGATCGCGACGGCTGGGACGTGATCGCGATCGACGAGAAGGAAGAGGCTCTCGCCCGGCTCGGAACCGAATGGGGAGGAGGCTTCGTCGTCGGTCACGGGATGGACGAGGGCGTGCTGCGCGAGGCGGGGATCGAGGAAGCCGACGCCGTTGTCGTCGCGACCGACGGCGACAACACCAACCTCGTCGCAGCCCAGGTGGCGCAGAAGCGATACGGCATCGACAACGTCGTCGTGCGTGTGCTCGACCCTGCCCGGGCCGAATTCTACGCCGCGCGCGGCCTGCAGACCGTGTGCCCGACCTCGACGGCGATCGAGGCGCTGACCGAATCGGTGCGGTCGCGGGCCAACGTTGCGGTGGAGGAAGGGTGACGTGTACCTGATCGTTGCCGGCGGGGGCAAGGTGGGGGCGAACCTCGCGCGCAGCCTCATGGACCACGGCCACGAGGTGACGATGATCGAGCAGCGCGCCGACCGCTTCGAGGTGCTCGAGGAGGAGTTCGAGCACCAGGTGCAGCTCGGCGACGCGACCGAGATCTTCGTGCTCGAGAAGGCGGGCATTGCGCGCCCGCCGGACATGCTCGTCGCAACGACGGGGGACGACGAGGACAACATCATCATCTGCCAGCTCGCCCGCGAGAAGTACGGCGTGCCGAAGGTGATCGCGCGCGTCAACGATCCGCGCAACCAACCCCACTTCGACCTGCTCGGCATCTCGCCCACCGTCTGCGCGACGCTGAGCCTGCTCGCTCTCGTCGAGCACGAGGTGCCACAGCACGAGCTCGTCCACCTGCTCGAGTTGCGGAAGGAGAACCTCGAGATCGTCGAGGTGCAGATCGCGGAGAACTCACCGTGCGTCGGCAAGACGGTCGACCGGCTCATCCTCCCCGCCGGGTCGCAGCTCATCTCCGTCGTCCGGAACGGACAGGCGAAGATCGCGGACGGTCAGACGACGCTCGAGGCGGGCGATCAGGTGCTCGCCATCCTCGAGCCGGGCAAGACAGACGAGCTCCGGCGCGTTCTCCTGCCCAAGGTAGGGCCCGTGCTCGTTCGAGGCGCTGTCTTGCTTATCGCGTTTGGCACCGTCGCCGCGGCGAGCACACTCGGTCATGCGGCGACAACGGCTCGTGTCGGCGGGGACTGGACACGGTTCGGCTACACGGCTGCCCGGTCGAACAGCGGGCCAACGTCGACCGGCATCACCGCGGCGAACGTTGGCCGGCTGAGGCGGCAGCAGGTGAAGCTCGACGGGACGGTCGATTCGTCGCCGATCTACCTGCGCAGCGCGCGGGTAAAGGGCAAGGCGCGCGACGTCTTCGTCGTCACGACGACGTACGGCAAGACGATCGCGCTCGACGCGTCCACCGGGCGGGTCGTCTGGGAGTTCACGCCCTCCGGGTACTCGAGCTGGGCCGGCACCTACCAGATCACCAACGCGACGCCGATCGCCGACCCCTCGCGGAAGGCCGTCTACTCGGTCTCGCCCGACGGGAAGATCCACAAGCTGTCGCTCGCTGACGGCAAGGAGCTCGCCGGATGGCCGGTGACGATCACGCGCCTGCCGGCACGGGAGAAGATCGCCCCGGCGCTCAACTTCTCCCGCGGATTGGTGCTCGCCGCGACCGGAGGCTACATCGGCGACGAGCCGCCCTATCAGGGCCACGTTGTCGCGATCGAGGCGAGCTCCGGCAAGGTCGTCAACGTCTGGAACTCGCTTTGCAGCGACCGTCGCGGCCTGATCGACCCACAGTCGTGCCCTGAGAGCGACTCGGCCATCTGGGCGCGTTCGGGGGTCGTCGTCGATCCTGCAACGGGCAACCTGCTCGTGGCGACCGGCAACGCAAAGTGGAACGGAAAAACGCACTGGGGGGACAGCGTCCTGATGCTCTCGCCGGATGCTGGCCGGCTGCTCCAGAATTGGACCCCGGAGAACGAGAGCGAGCTCAACCAGGGTGACGTCGACCTTGGCTCGACGGCGCCTGCGCTTCTCGGCGGCGGACTGGCCGTACAGAGCGGCAAGGACGGAAAGATGCGTCTCCTCGATCTCGGACGCCTGAACGGCAAGGGTGGAGCGGGCCCGGTGAAAGGCGGCGAGCTGCAGACGCTGCCGACGCCGGGCGGCGGCGGACTCTTCACCGCACCGGCCGTCTGGCGGAGCGGCAGCCGGACGTGGCTCTTTGTCGCCGACTTCTCGGCGACGGGTGCCTATGTCCTCGATAAGCGGCGTCTGCGCCTGGTCTGGCGCTCTGATACTCCAGGGACGAGCCCGGTGGTCGCTGGGGGGCTGCTTTACGTCTACGACCCGGACGGTGGCCTCAACGTCTACGCACCAGGCACCGGGAGGCGGCTCGCCAGCCTGGATGCAGGAAGCGGCCATTGGTCGAGCCCGATCGTCACCGATGGCCGGATCGCGATGCCCGAAGGCGACGCGAACGACCACGACCAGTCCGGCGTGCTCGACATCTGGCGGACCCGCTAGCCGGTACGGCTCAGAGTGATCGTCTCGATCGGGTTGTGGTCGAAGTGGAGCCGGCCCGCAGGAACCGTCACGTCGCAGTAGCCCGAGCTCGACCCCGTACCGTCCTCCGACTCCTTCTCGGGGAGCTTCACGCAGGTCGCGGACTTTCGGTAAGCGGCGCGAACCGCACCAAGCGGGTCGCCGACTCCGACCGCTTTCAGCGTTCGCGCGTCTTCATCGTCGACGGTGATCGACGTCACGCGGCCGCGAACCACGGTGACCTCGATGTGCTTGTAGCGAATGACCTCCGGATCGTGTCGGCCATTTTCGAGGGGACTCCCGAGCGCGGCGACGACGCCTGCCCCCGTCTCGCCGAGCACAACCCGTCCGATCCGCCCGCTGCTCTCGTCGACGAGGGGGGCGCGTGACGTGTGCTTCGATCCACTGCGGGTGGCGAGCCCGATCCCTGCGACCGTGCCGCCCGCCAGAACGGCGACGGTCGCCAGCACGGCGATTGCCCGGTTGCTCAACCCGCCTGGCGGCGACGGTGGACCTGTGGTCCCTGCTGTCCGAGGGCGGCGTAGGCGAGCGCCTGCAGCGACTCGTTGAGGGTGCGCAGCTCATGCACCAGAGGAGCGAGGTTCTCGCCCGAGTCGAGCCGCCTGTTCAGCGAACGGAGCTCCTCCGTCAGGCCGTCCAGCCGCTCGAGCAGCGCGTCGAGCTGCCGGTCGCCGACTTCTTTCTGCGCGGCCACGGCTCGAGTCTATCCCGCCGCTTCGTGTCCGACGCAGGCCGATGATAGGCTCGCCGCCACATACCGGTGAGCGGTTCGGGAACCCGGTGAGAATCCGGGACGGTCCCGCCGCTGTGAGGGGAGACGCCCTCTGCCACGACGCCACTGGCCCTCGGGCTGGGAAGGCGGCGGAGGGGGAGCCCCGAGTCAGAAGACCTGCCGCCCGCCGACACACACCGAACCCCTCGCGGAAGGAGGATTCGTCGTGAAACGTGCTCTTGTTGTTCTTCTCACGGCACTTGTCACCGGGCTGACGGCCCACGCGGTCGCCGCCGGGCAGGCAGGCGGCGAGCGTTCAACGGCAGTCCCTCACCGGATCGTCTCGCTCTCTCCGACGGCGACCGAGACCCTGTTCGCCATCGGCGCCGGCAGCCAGGTGATCGCCGTCGACGACCAGTCCGACTACCCGAAGACCGCCCCGCGAACGTCGCTCTCGGGCTTCACGCCGAACGTCGAGGCGATCGCCGCGTACCGGCCTGACCTCGTCGTCATCTCGTACTCGCCGAAGGGATTCGCGGAATCGCTCGCCAAGGCGCGCATTCGGGTTCTGCTCCAGGGACCGGCCTCGACGCTCACCGCCGCGTACGCCCAGATGCTCGAGCTCGGACGCCTGACCGGTCATGTGAAAGGGGCGAACGTGCTCGTCAAGGGCATGAAGGCGCGGATCGCGTCGCTTCTCAAGGCGGCTCCGCGGGCATCGCTCTCGGTCTACAACGAGCTGACTCCCGACTACTACTCCGCGACCTCGAGCGTCGATCATCGGAGCTGTCCTCCAGCTCTTCGGTCTGCGCAACATCGCCGATCGGGCGAACACGAGCGGTGCCGGCGCGGTGCAGCTCTCGGCCGAGTCGATCGTCGCCGCGAACCCCGACCTGATCGTGCTCGCCGACACGCGCTGCTGCGGCCAGAGCAGGAGCAAGGTCGTCGCAGCGGCCCGGCTGGTCGACGATCTCGGGAATCCGAAAGGGAGCGATCGTGGTGATCGACGACTCGATCGCGTCCCGCTGGGGGCCGAGGCTCGTCAACTTCGTCAACGCCGTCTCGAGCGCCCTGAGGACGATCTCCGCGCGGTAGTGGCCCGCTGATGGCCCACACCGCGAACCTGCCGCTGACCGAGGCCGCGCCGGCGAGGGCGCTCCGGCTTCGCGTCCGCGGCAACTCGTGGTGGTGGCTGGGAGGCGGGGTGGCGTTCGTGATCGCCGCTCTCCTGACCGGCATCGTCGTCGGCCCCGCGCCGATCGGGATCGGTGCGATCGTCGAGTCGGCTGCCTCTCACATCCCGTTCCTCGGTATCGACTCCCATCTCTCTCCCGCCGACTCGGCGATCGTCTGGCAGTTGCGGCTGCCGCGGGTCGTGCTCGGCCTGCTCGTCGGCGCGATGCTCGCGACCGCCGGGGCGACCTACCAGGGAGTGTTCCGAAACCCGCTGGTCGATCCGTACCTCCTCGGCGTGGCGGCCGGGGCAGGGCTCGGGGCGACGCTGATGATCGCGTACGCGCCGGGACAGGCGTTCGGTGGAGACATGTTGCCGCTGGTGGCGTTCGCAGGCGGCGCCTGCGCCGTCGTGATCACCTACGCGATCGGCCGTTCGGCGAGCCCGGGGCGCGGGTCGGCCACGCTTGCGCTGGCAGGCGTGACGGTGGCGGCTTTCCTGACGGCGATCCAGACCTTCGTCCAGCAGCAGCACACGGACACGCTGCAGGCCGTCTACTCCTGGATTCTCGGCAGCCTCGACACGGCCGGCTGGCACGACGTCGTCCTGCTCCTGCCATACGCGGCGATCAGCGCGATCATCCTCCTCATGCACCGTCGGGTGCTCGACGTGATGGCGCTCGGGGACGAGGAGGCCTCGAGCCTCGGCCTCAACGTCGGGCAGCTCCGGCTCCTCCTCGTCGCGGCGGCGACGCTCGGCACCGCCGGGGCCGTGGCGGTCAGCGGGCTGATCGGCTTCCTCGGCATCATCGTCCCGCACTTCGTGAGGCTCGTCGCCGGGGGGAGCTACCGGATCGTGCTCCCGCTCTCGCTCCTCGTCGGCGCAGGCTTCCTCGCCTTTGCCGACGTGCTCGCGAGGACGGTGATCTCGCCGGCCGAGCTGCCGATCGGCATCGTCACGGCGTTCTTCGGCGCGCCCTTCTTCGCCATCGTCCTGCGCACGAGCCGGAGCATCGCGCCGTGACGGCGGCGGCGCTCCATGGCGTGTCGGTCGTGCTCGACGGCTCCACGCATCCTCGACGACGTCAGCGCCTCGGTCGACGAGGGCGAGTGGTTGACGGTGATCGGCCCGAACGGCGCCGGGAAGAGCACGCTGTTGCGGGCAGTCGCAGGGCTCGTGCCCCGTCGCGGGACGATCGAGATCGGTGCCGACGACGGTGCGACGCTTGGAAGGAGACAGCTCGCCCGGCGGATCGCGCTCGTGCCGCAGAGCCCGTGGCTTCCGCCGGACATGCGCGTCGCCGACTACGTCCTGCTCGGCCGGACGCCGCATCTCGGCTACCTGGCCCGCGAGAGCAGACGTGATCTCGAGGCGGCCGACGCTGCGCTTCTCAGGCTCGATCTGGTCGAGCTCTTCTCGCGCCGGCTGGGCACGCTCAGCGGTGGCGAGCGCCAGCGCGTCGTCCTCGCGCGGGCGCTCGCGCAGGAGGCTCCGCTCCTGCTCCTCGACGAGCCGACGAGCTCCCTCGACGTGGGGCGCGGCCAGCAGGCGCTCGAGCTGGTCGACGCACTCCGGCGCGAGATCGGCCTGACGGTGCTCGCGGCGATGCACGACCTCACGCTCGCGGGGCAGTACGCCGACCGGCTCATCCTCCTCGATGCGGGGAAGGTGGTCGCCGCGGGGGGCGTAAGGGACGTTCTGACCGACGAGCTGATCGCGCGTCACTACGACGCTGACGTGCGCGTGCTCGAGCATCCTGAGCTCGGCGTCGTCGTTGTACCGGCCCGGGGCCGCGCCTAGGCGGCCGCGAGCCAGCCGGGCTCGGGCCGGATCAACCGTCCATCGTCGACGAGGCGGTCGACGAGATCGTTCTCCCAGCGTCGTGTCCACGAGAACCACCGCTTCGGCTCCCGATCAGGGCAGACGACCGTCGCGCGGACGCTCGCCACGACCAGGTCGTCGAGTCCAGCTGCTCCTTGCGCGGCCACTGGATACACCTGATCCCAGCGGGCAAGCTCGCTCGTGTGGACGTGACCTCCGTGGCCGGTTTCGAGCACCACAGGGCGTGCTGTTAGCGCTCCGCTGCGCTCGAGCGGCGAGCGGAGCGCTTTGAGCTCCTTCGGCTTCAGCTGCAGCTCGAGCTGGACGTCCTCGACGAGCGACGGTCCGACGACCCTCAGGTGCCCGAGGAGCGCTGCCCATCCTTCGTCGGCTTCCTCCATGCGCGCGATCTCGGCGCGGCAGATCGGATCGACAATTGCCGCGGTCTCTGCGCTCAGGAAGAGCGTCTTGCCGCGGTGGATCTTGAGCTGGTAGACGTCCTCGCGACGCGCGAGCTCGAATCCCCAGGGCCATTTCGTGCGCGGCCACTCGCCGAAGCCGCCAGAGCCTGGCCTGTACGGCTCCTCGTGGCAGGCCTCGTGCAGGCTCGGCAGCGCACAGTCGGTCGTCCGTGTCAGCAGGCCGCGCTCGCGGAGGAAGGCGGCCGCGTCCTCGATCGTGTCGAGCGCTCGGTCCGGTGTCAGACGGCACTCGAAGGCTCGCCGCTCCTGCAACTCGCTGAGAGTCGGCATCGCGCTCCTTATACTCGGCTTCGGTGGCGACCGCAGCCATCCTGACGATCGGTAACGAGCTCCTTTCCGGAGACGTTGCGAACACGAACGGCACGTGGCTCGCCAGGCGGCTCGAGCGTGTCGGCGTCGCCGTCGCTCTGATGGCCGTGCTCTCCGACGACATCGAGGCGGTCGCGTCGTTCGTCCGGACACACGCGGGCTCGGTCGACCTGGTCCTCGTCACGGGCGGCCTCGGCGGTACGCCCGACGACGTCACCCGGGAGGCGATCGCCGCCGCCTTCGGCGTCCCGCAGGTCGACTACCCGGAGGTGGCGGAGCGGCTGCGGAAGCGCTTCTCCGGCAATCCCGACTACGTGACGCCATGGGCGTGCCTGCCCGAGGGCAGCCGTCCGATCGAGAACCCGCTCGGTGGAGCGCCGGGCTTCGCGGTCGGGAACGTGTACGTGATGCCAGGGCTTCCGTCCGAGATGGAGGCGATGTACGAGTCGATCGAGTCCGAGCTTGCGAGCGGCCCGCCGATCGAGTCGTGGCGGCGGACCTACGCGACGACGGAGAGCCGCATCGTCGACGTCCTCCGGGAGCTCGAGCGCGCCCATCCGGCGTCGCTGTCGGCTCCTACCCCAGCTTCACCCCGGAAGGGAGCCGGGTCGAGATCGTCCTCAAGTCGAGCGATCCGGCCGCGCTCGCGGCAGCCTGCGTGTGGGCCGAGGCGGCGCTGGAGGAAGCGACTGCCTGAGAGACGGTCGGAGCCCGCCTCGTTCGGGGGTTCAAGCGCCATGTGGCGGGAGCCGATGAACGGTCAGTGGGGCGCCGAACTCTCCTCTCCCTCGTCACCGTACTGGCGACGATCGGCGTCTTCGTGGCGGTCGGACTTCACAGCGGGCACAAGGCGATCGCAGCCGCCGTCAGCCCCGACTGGGGTCTCGCCGCGCTTTCTCTCCTCATCGCAGCGTCGGTACAGCCGTTCCGCGCTCTCGCGTGGTCGACGACGCTCCGGGCTCCGGTCGGCTTCCGGGCCCTCTACGCGTCGAGCTCGGTCGGCTCGCTGCTCGACACTGTGCTTCCCGGCCGTCTCGGGGAAGCCTCGAAGGCCGCCGCGCTTCGGGTAACCGCCGGAAGCAGGTGGCCTGGGTTTCCCCGGGCGGCCGGGAGCCTCCTTTGCTCGCATATGCTGGAGGCCTGCGCGTTCACCATCGTGGGCGCCGTCGCCGCGCCGTTCCTGCCGCTTCCGAACTGGGCACGCATCGGCCTCGCGGCCGGCTGCGGCCTCTCGCTGAGCGCGATCCTCGTCGCAGGCACCCTTCCACAAGAAGATCGGACACCGTCTGCCTCGCGCCGTCGATCGCTTCTTCGCCGGGGCGTGGGCTCCACCGAGGGTTCTGGCGAAGGCCGGCGGGATCCTCCTCTTCACGTGGGTCGTCCGCCTGTTCGCGATCCTGCTCATGCTGCACTCGCTCGGCATCGCCGCCGGGCTCGGGACGACGCTCGTCTACATGATCGTCACCGGGCTCGCGAACACGGCACCGGTCTTGCCGGGGAACGCCGGCGTCTACCAGGGAGCCGCGATCGGCGCGCTGGCGATGGCCGGCGTCTCGGGCTCGCAGGCCGCAGCCGTCAGCTTGGTCGCGCCGATCTACGCGACGGCCGGAACCGCGATCGCCGCGGCCGTCGGGCTCAGCCTTTACGGCCGGCGCTTCGTCGAGATCTCCCGCGCCGCACTCCTTCGCGTCCAGCCGGCGCACGCGTAGTCCGGGGAGGCCGTCTGTAGCATCGGGAGGATGGCGATCGCCACTCCCGAGCAGTACCTCGAGGGCCTGAATCCTGCGCAGCGCGAGGCCGTTCTCGCCACCGAGGGGCCGCTGCTCGTCGTCGCGGGAGCGGGCTCCGGGAAGACGCGCGTGCTCACGCATCGCGTCGCGCACCTGATCGCCGCCTGCGGGGCCAAGCCGCAGGAGATCCTCGCGATCACGTTCACGAACAAGGCGGCGGGGGAGATGCGCTCGCGTCTCGAGGGCCTCCTCGGCGCCACCGCGCGATCGATCTGGATTCTCACCTTCCACGCCGCGTGCGGCCGGATCCTCCGCCGCGAGGTGCAGCGGCTCGGCTACCGGTCGAACTTCACCATCTACGACCAGGCCGACCAGGTGCGCCTGGTCAAGGCGTGCCTCGAGGAGCTCGAGCGCGACCCGAAGCGGTTCGTCCCGCGCGGCATCCACTCGCAGATCTCGAACGCGAAGAACGCGCTCGTCTCGCCGGACGAGTACACGTCGCGCGTCTCGTCGTTCTACGACCAGACGGTCGCCGAGGTCTACCAGCTCTACCAGCGCCGGCTGCACGCCTCGAACGCGCTCGACTTCGACGATCTGATCATGCTCACCGTCGAGGTGCTCGAGCGGTTTCCCGAGGCGGCGACCCGCTGGCGCAAGGCCTTCCGCTACGTGCTCGTCGACGAGTACCAGGACACGAACCACGCCCAGTACCGTCTGCTGCAGCTGCTCGCGGCCGAGCACCGGAACGTGTGCGCAGTCGGGGACCCTGACCAGTCGATCTACGCTTTCCGCGGAGCCGACATCCGCAACGTCCTCGAGTTCGAGCGCGACTTCCCGGGGGCGAGGACGATCGCCCTCGAGCAGAACTACCGCTCGACGAACTCGATCCTCCGGGCTGCGAACGGCGTCATCTCGAACAACCGCGAGCGCAAGGAGAAGAACCTCTGGTCCGAGCTCGGTGACGGCGATCCTGCCCGGGTGCTCGAGGTCGAGGACGAGCATGCCGAGGCGCGCTTCGTCGCCTCCGAGGTGGCCGGGCTGATCGAGGAGGGCTTCTCGGGCAGCGAGATCGCCGTCTTCTACCGGACGAACGCCCAGTCTCGGGTGCTCGAGGACGTGCTCGTCCGCCAAGGCGTCCCCTACCAGGTGATCGGCGGGCCGCGCTTCTACGAGCGCGCCGAGATCAAGGATGCGATGGCGTACCTGCAGGTGATCGACAATCCGGTCGACGCCGTCTCGCTGCTCCGGATCGCGAACCGCCCCCGCAGGGGTATCGGCGACACGACGCTGACACGGCTTCAGATCTGGGCGGACGCGAACGCGACCAGCGTGTTCGCCGCACTCGGCAACGGCGAGCTCGCCGGCGTGGCGGGCGCGTCGCTACGCGCGGTCGACTCGCTGCAGACGCTCCTGCAGTCGCTCCAGGCACAGTCTCAGGAGCTGTCCGTTCCCGAGATCGTCCAGCAGGTGCTGGACCAGTCCGGCTATCTCGACGCGCTCGAGGCCGAGCGGACGATCGAGGCCCGCGGACGGATCGAGAACCTGCAGGAGCTCGTCGGCGTCGCCCAGGAGTACGTCGAGCGCGCCGAGGAGCCGAGCCTGTCCGGGTTCCTGCAGGAGGTGTCGCTCACGTCTGACCAGGACACGCTCAGCGAGGAGGAGAGCCTGGTCACGCTGATGACGCTGCACAACGCCAAGGGGCTCGAGTTCGGCGCCGTCTTCCTGATCGGGATGGAGGAGGGGATCTTTCCGCACTCGCGCTCGATCGAGGAGCAGGGGGTCGAGGAGGAGCGGCGGCTCGCCTATGTCGGGATGACGCGCGCCAAGGAGCGGCTCACCCTCGTGCACGCCCAGACGCGCTCCCTGTGGGGAAGCCGTGCCCACAACCTGCCGTCGCGCTTCCTCGACGAGCTTCCGTCGGGCGACGTCGTCCGCGAGCGGCTCAAGCCGGCGTCGTGGTCGGACTATGGCGTCCCCGCTGCATCCGCCATCCAGCCGCGGGCGAACATGCCCAACCTCTCGACGGGCGACTCCGTTCTCCACGGCACGCTCGGTGAGGGCGTCGTCGTCGGAATCGAGGCCGGGGGCATCGCCACGATCCGCTTCGCCGGAGACGGCGTCGAGCGAAAGCTGATGCTCGAGTACGCGCCGCTCGAGAAGATCTAGCCGGCCCCGCTACTTGGGCGGTGGCGGTGGTGGCGGAGGCGGCGCTGGAGGCGAAGGCGGAGGTTGGGGCGGAGGCGACCCCGGGTCGCCGCAGTCGGAGCCGGAGAGGGCTTCCTCGGGTCCCGTTTCGACGCTTTCCTCCTGGACGTCGACAGCGTCCGAGTCGCTGACGAGCCCGTACCAGTTCTGTGCGGGCTTCAGCGGGTGTAGTCCGGCGTTCACGAGACCCAGTTGAGCGCTCCCGGTCGCGTTCGGCTTGAAGCTCCGGAGTGCCCGACCGCGCCCGGCCTTCGCCGATTTCCGTGTCGTGGCGACGACGATGCGGTACGGCGCGTTCGGCGCGAGCCCGGCAAGCTTGCCCGAGGTCCTGACACCTGTGCGGTCCGAGCAGACCGAGAGCGTTCCGCTTACGCGGGATCCTGTGCGCTTCTTGAACTGGACGGTGACTCGAAAGGCCTTCGGCTTGACCAAGCTCGCATCGGTTGCCGAAGTGACAAAGGATGCAGCGAGCAGCGCCGCCGACATCATCAGGAAGGCAATGCGCGTGTCGCCGTGCTCGCATGCGCGGGATGATAGGAGTTGCTTTCCGAGCCGGCAACCGGGCCGTCGGCACCTCTAGGCTGCACCAAATGGCTTACCGGATTCGCACGGTGAAGGACGCGGTCGAGCACGCCGCGGCGGTCGGCCCGATCACCCACTACTTCGGGATGCAGCCGACGCCCGAGGAGGCCGAGCGCTTCTCGCAGATCCTTCCCCACAACCGGCTGCATGCTGCGTTCGACGGGACGTCCATCGTCGGCGGGGCAGGCGCATACCCCTTCGAGATGACGATTCCGGGCGGGCCCGTCCGCTGCGCGGGCATCTCCGTGGTCGGCGTCCTCCCGACGCACAGGCGCCGCGGTCTTCTCCGCCGGATGATGACGACTCAGCTCGCCGACATTCGCGAGCGGGGCGAGCCGATCGCCGCGCTGTGGGCCTCGGAGGAGACGATCTACGGTCGGTACGGCTACGGCCTCGCATCGCTCAACGCCTCGATCAAGCTCCCGAGCGTGTGGGCGGAGCTTCGTTCCGACCTGCCAGCTCGCACGGGGGAGGTGCGGTTCGTCGACCAGACCGAGGCGCTCGGGTCGTTCCCCCGCATCTACGATCGCATCCGCCGGGTGAGCCCCGGTTTCGTCTCGCGATCGCCGGCGTGGTGGGAGCTTCGAAATCTCGACGACAGGCCCGAGCGGCGTCGTGGCGGTGGCCCGCTCAACCGCGTCCTGCTCGAGCGCGACGGCCGCCCGGCGGGGTTCGCGCTCTATCGCATCGTGCAGCACCCGACGGAGTGGAAGCGGACACTGCGCGTCATCGAGGTGACGGGCAGCGACCCGCCCGCCGCTCGCGACCTTTGGCGGTTCCTGCTCGCGATCGACTGGATGGATGAGATCGATGCGCGACTCCTGTCGGTCGACCATCCGCTACAGCTCATCGTCGCGCGGATGAACAAGCTCGACCTGTCGGTCGGTGACGGGCTGTGGATGCGTCTCGTGGACGTCGGAGCGGCACTCTCGGCGCGCTCGTACGCGACGGACGGCCGGGTCACGCTCGAGGTGGTCTCCGATCCGGTCTTCCCGGACAACGTCGGCAGGTGGACGATCGAGGGCGGCGCCGCGCGGCGGACGCGCCGGCGGCCCGACGTCCGCCTCGACGTGCAGGCACTCGGCTCGGTCTTCCTCGGCGGGTTCTCGTTCGCCCAGCTCGCCAGGGGAGAGAGGCTGGAGGAAGGGGCTCGCGGCGGTCTTGCGAGGGTCGACGACATGTTCCGCGTCGACCGCGCGCCCTGGTGCCCCGAGATCTTCTAAGAGCTCATTGCAGAATGAAGGGACCTGTTTCCTGACGACGAAGCACGTCGGCATCCGTTGTCAAGCTGGGAGGGGTGCCGATGGCTGGGAGTCCGCCTTGGGCTGTGTCGGACGAGTTGTGGGGGCTCGTCGAGCCGCTGCTGCCGCAGACGCCGCGGCGGTCGAGGTATCCGGGACGCAAACGGTTGCCGGATCGTCAGGCGCTGTCAGGGATCTTGTTTGTGCTGCACACGGGGATCCCGTGGATGCAGCTGCCGCAGGAGCTCGGGTACGGATCTGGATACACATGTTGGCGCAGGCTGGATGAGTGGCAGCGAGCCGGGGTCTGGGAGCGGCTGCACGCGCTGTTGCTGAGTCGGTTACGCGCAGCTGGGGAGATCGAGTGGTCGCGAGCGATCGTCGACGCCAGCCACGTGCAGGCGAAAAAGGGGGCTCCGAGACGGGCCCGAGCCCGGTCGACAGGGGCAGAGCCGGATCGAAGCACCATCTCCTCGTCGACGCGACCGGGATCCCGCTCGCGTTCACGCTCACCGGCGGCAACCGCCACGACGTCACCCAGCTGATCCCGCTGCTCGACCGTGTGCCCGCGGTCGCCGGAGTTGTCGGCCGGCCTCGTCGCCGCCCTGACCAGCTGATCGGCGACCGAGGCTATGACTACGACAAGCATCGTCGGCTCGTTCGTGCGCGCGGGATCAAAACTGTGATCGCTCGCCGCCAGACCAAACACGGCTCCGGTCTCGGCGTCCTGCGCTGGGTCGTCGAGCGCACCTTCGCCCACCTCCACCAGTTCAAGCGGCTACTCGTCCGCTACGAGCGCCGCGCCGAGATGCACGAAGCGATGCTCGCGATCGGCTGCTGCATCATCTGCTTCCGCCGACTACCGAAACTCATTCTGCAATGAGCTCTGAGAACTACGAGGCCGCGTGCACGATCACGTCGGCGACTCGCGGAGGATCGAGCGCGTCGGTCGAGACGACGAGGTCATAGTGCGTCGGAAGCTCGGTGGCGACGTCGTAGAACCGCTTCAGATAGTCGGCTCGGTCACGGTCAGCGTCCCGGATCGCCTTCTGCGCCTCCTTCTCGCCGAGCTTGCCATCCTCGGTGAGCCGCTTCGCCCGCACCTCGGGTGACGCCGTGACGAGCACACGCAGGACGCCCGGCACTCCGGCGAGAGCATGCGAGGCGGCGTGGGCGACGATGACGACGCGACCTTCGGCCGCCGTCTCGCGCACGGCCTCGCGGATCAGTGACCGCACGTCGCCGGCCGTTCCCGACTCCAGCGCGACCGACGGGGCGAGGTAGGCGTAGCCGTACCCCTCTCCTCCGCCGCTTTCTCCAAGCTCCTGGACGAGGCGACTGAGGAGCGATTTCCGCATCTCGGCGTCGGCGACGGTCGCGGGATCGACGCCACCCCTCTGTGCCGCCTGGGTGACGATCTCCTCGTCGACGTAGCGGAATCCGAGCTGGTAGGAGACGATCCGCCCGACCTCCTCGCCACGCGCGCCGAACGCCCGGGAGACACACACGACGTCGAAACTCATTGCGCGACCGTATGGACAGCCGGCGGCGGCGTCAAGCCGGAGCCGTCCCAGCGCGGGCCACGACGGCCCGCCCGCGTACTCGAGCATTCGGCGGAAGCTGATCAGCACCCGGTTATCGATTGCTGTATCGTCCCGCGCTCGATGCTCCGATCCCTGGCCGCGCTCGAGAAGCCGAGCGAGGTAGGCGTGTGAAGCGTCCCACCGAGGGGGCGCCTTCCTCGGTCTCTCGGGCCTTGCGGCTCCCCGCTGCGTTCCTAGGAAAGCTCGCTCGAGTTGGCCTGGGGGCGCTCCGGCAGTTCTTCGCCGACAACTGCTCACAGCACGCGGCAGCAATCGCGTATCGCGTGCTGTTCTCGATCGCGCCGCTGGCGATCGTGCTGGTCTCGATCTTCGGGCTCGTGCTTCAGGACGACAGCGTTCGTGACGACGTTGTGCACACGATCGTCGACGCGCTTCCCGTCTCGCCGTCCGGCACGAAGGACGTCGAGGACGCGATCACCGCGATCGCAACGCCGGCGAGTGCTGTCGGGTTGTTGAGCCTGCTCGTGTTCGCGTGGGCGGCGACCGGGATGATGGCGGCGATCCGGCAGGGGCTCGAGTCGGCGATGGGTGTCGACGAGTCCCGGCCGCTGGCACGCGGAAAGGTGGTTGACCTGTTGCTGATCTTCGGCAGCGGCGGCCCTCGTGCTCCTGACCGCTGGGCTCACTCTCCTGGGACGATCTCGTGGAGAGGAGCGTCGGAGCCTCTTGCCAGTGCAACCGGTCTGGGTGCCGGGCACGGTAGCAAGCGTTCTCCTTCACCGGGTCGTTTGCGCTGTCCGTCGGGGTCGTGATGCTTCTCTACAGGTTTGTTCCGGCCCGCGGCCTGTCCCTCCGGGACGGCATCGTGGGCGCGGTCGTCACGGCTGGACTGCTGCAAGCGATCACGTTCGCCTCGGGTGTGATCTTCGAGCGCGACGACCCGGCTCAGCGTCGTCTACGGCTCGCTCACGGCGGGACTCGTCTTCCTCTACTCGATCTACCTCTACTCGTCGGCCCTGCTCCTCGGCGCCGAGATCGCCGCCTCCTGGTCACGACCGCCGGTCGAGGACCCCACGCCGCCGCTCGTGCAGCTAAGGCGCTTCGTCCTCGGACTGTTCGTCAGGCAGGACCCGCAGGCAGCATCTGACGAGCTCGCAGCGAGTAAAACACCGCAACACGGTCAGGACCGACCACGGTCAGCCGACGACGCGTGAGTGGGGACTCGGAAGCTCGGACGTCGACCGGATCACGTGGCGGGCCGGGAATGCGTAGGGTTTTCGGGTTGCGGTTGACAACCTTCGTGCACCTTCCTCGCAGCTACCGGACGAAGTAGGGGTATGCCGTGCCGCCGCCTGCCAGGAACATGGTGTGGGTGCCGGGTGGCGCGTTCCTCATGGGATCGGACGACTTCTACCCGGAGGAAGCCCCGGCTCATCGAGCGTCGGTCGACGGGTTCTGGATGGACGAACATCCAGTGACCGTCGCGGAATTCCGGCGGTTCGTGAAGGAAACGGACCACTTGACGCTCGCCGAGCAGGCTCCGGACGCCGCCGACTACCCGGACGCCGACCCTGAGCTCCTCGTCCCTGGTTCCCTTGTCTTCGGAAAGACCCGGGGTCCGGTGAATCTGGACGACTACCGGAACTGGTGGAACTGGGTACCGGGTGCCTCCTGGCGTCATCCCGAGGGCCCGGGGAGCACGGTGCACGGCCGTGAGCGACACCCCGTCACGCATGTGACCCCCGCCGACGCCGAGGCATACGCGTCGTGGGCGGGGAAGGAGTTGCCTTCCGAGGCCGAGTGGGAGTGCGCGGCGCGAGGAGGCTTGGAGGGAAAGATCTTCGTCTGGGGGGACGAGTTCGCGCCCAAGGGCAGGATGATGGCGAACACCTGGCAGGGGGAATTTCCGTGGCAGAACCTCCTGATCGACCGGTACGAGCAGACATCTCCGGTCGCCTCCTTCCCTCCGAACAGGTACGGGCTCTTCGACATGGCGGGCAACGTCTGGGAGTGGACCTCCGACTTCTTCACGCCACGGCACGCGGATGAGGTGAAACGGGCGTGCTGCACTCCGCACAACCCGCGGGTATCGTCGCCGGCTCAGAGCCATGGCATCGGGCAGCCGGGAGAACAGTTCCCGCGGCGGGTGATCAAGGGGGGCTCCCATCTCTGTGCCCCCAACTACTGCCTCAGGTACCGGCCGGCGGCGCGACAGGGCGAGACCGTCGAGACGTCCACCGGGCACATCGGCTTCCGGTGCATCATCCGATCGCCGAATGGGGCGGAGTAGCCGCGCGAGTCCGCGACGGGCTCGGTCCAGCAGAGCATCGACGCGCATGAGCGACGCTAAGATGTTCGGACTGCAGGCCGCGGTTGGGAGAGCATCATGGCTCGAGAAACTGTCTGCTTGCAGGGATAAGGGGCGGTTAGCTCAGTTGGGAGAGCACCAGCTCGACAAGCTGGGGGTCACTGGTTCGAGCCCAGTACCGCCCACCTAGGAAAGCCGCTGCAAGAGGCGGCTTTCTTCGTTCACGCCGCTCCAGTGCGAGCACCTCGCCGAGCCGCAACCTGGCGCAGCTCGCTTCGTTACAGGCGCTGGTCTCTGGCGACCGCGGGACAGGCCTCGCCGCGCTTCGGTACTTCGCCAAGCAGGCGTCACGCGACTAGCAAGGGCGATTTGCTGACTAGCGGCATTAAGGAGAGACTGGCGTCGGCCGTCGACTCAACGAGGGAGTGTCCATGCGCAGGCATCTGTCCCCAGCTCTCGTCATCTCCTGTTTCGCGCTTGCCGTCGCCTTGTCCGGCACCGGCTACGCGGCGTTCGCTTTGCCCGTGAACAGCGTGGGAACGTCGCAGCTGAAAGACCACGCCGTCACGAACTTGAAGCTCGCAGCAAATGCCGTCACCGGATCGGCCGTCCAGGACAACTCCCTGCGGCTGGTCGACTTCAGGAAGAACCAGATCCCCACCGGGCCGCCCGGCGCAACAGGACCGCAGGGACAACAGGGCGCCAAGGGACAACAGGGCGCCAAGGGAGACAAGGGAGACAAGGGAGACACTGGCCCCAGCCAGGTCTTCTTTACAACCTCGAGCTCCGATCAGGGGTTTCCACTCCCGCAAGCCGCCGACACCACAGTTGCGTCATTGCAGCTGTCCGCTGGGACCTACCTGCTCATCGGCCGCGTCCAAATCCAAAACTATTCAGGCGCATTGGCCGTTGTGCGCTGCAAGTTCTCGTCGAGTGACATCTCCAGCGCCGACGGCGTCGTCTCTCTCCTCGTTCAGCAGGAATCGACGCTCGAAATCGCCAACCCGCTCACCCTTGGCGTCTCCGCGACAGTCCTCTTCACGTGCCACAACTTTGCCGGCCCCACGACGGCATACCTGCCTGTGCTCGAGGCGATCAGAATCGGAACACTCACCCAACAATGAACCAGCCAGCAAACGCCGCTGAGCATCCTCGTCCGCCGCGTGAGCGACGAGCACGCGCGGGCCGAGGACAAGGCGCTCCCGTCGTTCCGCTCGGAGGAGGGTGGCTGGCAGTTAGGGGCTACGATCACAGCCGGAATGGAGGCCGACGGAAGGGATCCACGATGACGCAACCGAAGCGGATGATCCTGGTGCTGGCAGTCACGGCTTCCCTCACCACGGGTTTCGCGACCGCGGCGGGCTCAACGCCTACCGTGCTCACGAGCTGCGGCACGGTCTCGATCTCCGGGAAGAAATGGCAAGTCGTAGCGGCCGCTTTCTCGTGTGCGAACGCGAAGACGCTTGTCCGGAAGTTCGCGCCGAAGGTTCCGCGCTCCGGCGTCGCCCACGTGGGCGACTACATGGGGTTGCGCTGCACCGGGTTCGCCCAGAAGGGAAAGCGGCTGATCCAGTGCGCCAGCACAAGCGGCAAGCTCGTCGAAGCCCAACTGAAACCATGAGGCGCTTGCTTGCGATCGGCCTCGGCATGTGCCCTGTGGCTGCGGCGGTCGCGGTGTCTCTCTGCGGCAGCTAGATATCCGGTAAACGGTGGCCGGGCACCCCGGTTATCGCCCGAACCTCCGCTCGGTGGCGTGAACGTCGTCGGCGCGATGTATACGACGTGGCGCAGCGACTTCACGAGGCTGGACGCCTGCGCTCAGGCCGCCTGGGGATAGAAGGTCTCCAGTGCGACCTCGCCTGCCCGCAGCGTCCGAGCGAACGCGCTGCGAGGATCGAATGTGGGAGTCTGGTAGCGCCGTGCGGGCGAAGTGCTCGTGTGGTTACCGTTGACCTGATGGGCGATTCCAGGCTCGTTGCTCTCGAGCTTCTTCGGATCCGGCTGCGTGTGCCGCCGCTGCCCGCACTCGAGGCGTGCGATCTCCCCTCCGCGCAGCGTCCAGGCGAACGCGCCGCGAGGATCGAATGTGGGAGTCTCGTAGCGCAGCGAGTGCCCGGTATCCATGTCGTTGCCGTTGACCTGTGCCATGTCCGGCTCCTTGCTCTCGGCCGCCCGTTGCGGCCTGGTTCGTTCAAGCTATGGAGTTCAGAGATGACCCACATCGGCACGGCTGCCGGTCGCGCTACCTAACTTTCGTGCAGCTTGGGCCCTACACTGCCTAGGTAGGACGATCTCTTCCGAGGATCGCCCACCGACCAGGAGGGCCCGCAGTGCAAGAGTCTGTCTGGCGAACGCTCACGGGCGCGGGGCTTGCGCTGCACTCGGAGCTCTCGCTCGACGCCGTCCTGCGGACGCTCGTCGACCGCGCGACGACGCTGACCGGTGCCCAGCAGGCCGGGGTGGGCGTTCTGGATCGGGCGGGAGCGGACTTCGAGCATTCCGCCGGGCGCGCCGAGCTGCTTCGGCGCCCGACCGACTCCGCCGACGGAGCGACGGTGGTCGCGCCGATCGTCGTCCGTGGCGTGGCGCACGCGCGGCTTGTCGTGGCCGAGAAGCGGAATGGCGGAACGTTCACGAGCGAGGATGGAGAGGTCCTCGCGCTCCTCGCAGAGCAGGCCGCCGTGGCGATCGAGAACGCGCGGCGCTACGAGTCGGCCACCCGCCGCCTGGCGCAGCTCGAAGCGCTCGGCGAGATCGGGAACGCTCTTGCCGGTGAGCTCGATCTGTCCGGGCTGCTCGTCGGAGTCACCGAGCGGCTGCGCGAGCTGATCAGCGCGAGCGCGGTGTTCGTCTTCCTGCCGACGGCTGACGGCGACCAGCTCGAGGTCAGGGCGGCGGCCGGCGAGCAGGCGCTGCAGTTCCTCGGGTCGCGAGTTCCCCGCAACGGCTCGAAGACGGGTCATGTCTTCGACCGTGCCCGAAGCGAGCGGGCGGACATGGCGATCGAGGACGTCGAGATGTACCAGCCGCTTGCCCGCGAGATGAACGCACGAGCGGCGCTCTGGGTGCCGCTACTCGGAGACGAAGGGGCGATGGGCGTGATCGCTGCGATCAACAAGATCGGTACCGACGAGACGTTCTCCGGGGATGACCAGCGTCTCGCGGAGACGTTCGCCGCGCGCGTCGCCGTCGCGGTTCGCCTCGTGGCACGCGGCGGGGAGGTGGGCGATGACCGGAACGTCGAGGATCACCCGGAGATCGCCCGGCCAGGCTTGACGGCGCGGGAGATCGAAGTGCTTCGCCTCGTCGCCTACGGGATGAGCGACGCGCAGGTTGCCGACAAGCTCGTCGTCAGCCTGCGCACTGTCCACTCGCACCTGCGAACCATCTATCGCAAGCTCCAGGTCGGCTCACGGAGCGAGGCGACGCGATGGGCGGCCGAGCACCGTCTTGTCTAGAGGATCGAACGGGAGCCGTGGTGCCGTGCGGGAGTGTCCGAGACCGGGCCTGCGCCGCGTCGTCTACCGGGCCGGTAGCAGCCTTGCCGCGTGCGTGGTTGTCCTGATCGCGCTCCTCCTCGCCGGCTGCGGAAGCGGTTCGGAGCAGCGCTCGGAGCGTCCGCAGCGGTCGGAGCGCTCGGAGGGATCCCACCAGCCTGCGCGGGCTGCGGGGATTGGCGTCGAGCCCACGGTTGTGCCTCGAGTCGCCCCTCGGTGCACGAAGGTCGACTGGGCGCCCTCGTCGTCACGCTCGTATGCGGTGTTCGTCCGCCACCGCTCTGCGGCCGTCCGGATGTGGCCAAGCGGCGGCGCGCGCTTGCTCGGCCGGTTCCCGCATACCGATCAGAACGGATATCCGAGCGTCTTTGCCGTGCTCGACGCCCGTCTGCGAGGCTGCCGTCCAGTCTGGTACCGCGTGCAGGTGCCGTCACCCCCGAACGGCAGTGGGGGCTGGGTCCGTGCCTCCGACGTGCGCGCGTACCCCGTGACCTCGCGTGTCGTCGTCGATCTCTCGAGTCGCCGCGCCCTCGTGTACCGGCGCGACCGGCTGGCGTTCAGCGCGCCCGTGGCGATCGGCGCGCCGCAGACGCCGACCCCGGTCGGCCGCTTCTTCGTCAACGAGCGGTTTCTGCTGGCCAGCGCGGATGGGCCGTTCGGAATCGCGGCGCTCGGGATCTCGGCTCATTCGGAGGTACTGCAGGACTGGGTGCAGGGAGGCCCGATCGCTCTCCATGGCACCAACGATCCGTCCTCGATCGGCAGCGCCGCCTCACACGGCTGCGTCAGGCTCGCCAACTCCGACATGAGCCGTCTGTTCAGGTACGCGCCGGCAGGCACACCGGTCCTGATCCGGCCCTAGTCAGGTCCGGGCGGTCAGCGATGCCTCTTCCTGGCAGCGTGGGCCTTCTTGATGATCTTCGCCTTCGGAGGAGGCCGCCAGCAGTAGCGGTTGGTCGGTGTGGCGCCGTCCCAGCTGTGGCCGATTGCGGTCACGCCGTTGATCTTGATCTGGTAGCAGCCGCCCGCGGCCCTGGGAAGGATCGTAAACGTGGTCTTGCCGGCGGCACCCGTCTGTCCCCTCATGGGCACGACCGGCGACTGGTCGCGATAGAGAGTGCCGCGAACCGACGCCGACGCAACCGGCTTCCCCTTGCTCGTGACCATGATCGTCAGCATCAGGTGCTTCTTCGCCGGCGCGTACCTGATCGACGAGATCTGTAGCGGACGAGGCGAGACGACGATCGGTGCGGTGGCGGTGAGCGTGCCCGAATCCGTCGTGAAGGTGGCGATGATGCTGCCGCTGCCCGTTTCCTGCGGGTCGCTCGTGTAGGTCGTGGAGGTGCCGGACAAGGTGGACAGCGTTCCCGGCGTCCCGGGGCTGAGCGACCAGTTGACCACGGGTGCGACCGGATTCCCGAAGACGTCCTTGCCCTGCGCGGTGAACGTCTGCGTGTCGCCGAGCAGCAAGCTGGCGGATTCGGGCGAGATGCCGATCGCGGTGACCGAGCTCGCGCCGATCGTCACGGTCTGTGTCCCGCTGATGTGCTGCGGCGCACTCGCGGTGATGGTGGCGGTGCCCGCCGTGGTGTCCTGGTAGTAGAAGGTCGCGCTGGTCGAGCCCGGCGGGATCGTCAGGTCGAGCGTGTTCGTCCAGGGATCGGTCAGGCTCGTCGCAAACAGGCCCTGCGGCGAGCTCGAGGTGAGCGTGACCGTGACGGGAAGGGTGTCGGCCTGGACAAAGCCGAGCAGCTGCAGCTGGATGCTGATCGGCGGCGATGCCACGCCCACGGAAACGGTCACCGGCGGCGTCGTGAAGACGAGCGCCGTGAGCGACCAGCTCGCGAACGTCTTCCACTTGGTGTTCAAGGCTGCGCCGTCGATCGCCGCCGAGCACCAGAGATTCTGCCCGGCGGGTCCACAGGCGCCGATGCCGGGGTCCGCCGGATCGACCGGTTGACCCGAGTCGTGGATCGCGGCGGCGAGCCGGTCGACGACCGCGCTCGACTGCTTGCCGAAGTCGGCCCGTGGCAGGCCCAAATTCTGTGGCGCCCAGGCGAAGCCGAAGTGATCGACGCCCTGGCTCGTAGTGGCTGCGAACCAGCGCATGGCGTACGTCTGGGCCGAGACGTAGTCCTCCATCTGCTCGTAGGGGATGTCCGTCCATCCGAACGACGCGTTCCACCGCCAGGCAGCGTTCGCGAGCGGGCTGTATGCGGACTGGAGGAACGACCGGGCTGCCGCGGCCTGGTCCGGCGCTGCGGTCGCGAGCGTGAGCCCGTGCTCGAGGTAGCTGTTGAGCGAATCGCGGCGCTGCTCGAGCGTGGCGTTCTCGACCGCATAGGTGCGGGCGTTGCCGTAGACCTCCTGCGACCAGTCGCTCACGTAGGCCGACATGTCGGTCCAGAAGGCGCTGTCCTGCATCCAGTTCTGCAGGTTCACCTTGTAGGTCGCGAGGCTCGTCGTCCCCGACCCGATTCCGGTGATGAAGACGACGCCCTTGACAGCGGGCAGGCTGCCGTCCCCCTGGTAGAGGCCGCGGGTCAGGTCGCGGACGGCTTGCCGAGCGTCGCCGCCGCTACGCCGCACGGCCGAGGAGATCTCGTTGAGCGCCCAAGTGTCACCGGCGTTGACGTCGTAGCCGGCCTGCGCCATGCGGCGTCGAGCCTCGACCCCCGCGTTGAACCAGCTACCGCCGTTCGCGGCGACCCAACTCGTCCAACCGGTGTAGTTGAACTCGGCCAGAGCGTGGAAGTTGGGGCCGAGAGCGCGGATCCGCCACGCCTGGTCTCCCCGGAACGTCGTCTTGTTGCCGGCAAGCGGAGGGATCGAGATGTAGTACTGCCCGCACGGATCGACGTTGGCGGCGAGCTTCGTCGCCAGGCGCAACCAGTCGGTTCGCGCGTAGAACACGGCCCGAAGGGGCCGGCAGTCGGTCGTCTGCGAGGCGCTCTGCGGACGTCGCACCAGGTCGTGCCAGAGCCGTGCGGTCGCGGCGGGCTGCAGCGAGGACACAGGCGCGGCTGTAGCAGCCGACGCGGCAGCCGACCTCGCCGAACCGAGCGGCAACACGATGGCGGCGGCCGTGCAACCGAGCACGAGCGCGCGCCGTACGAACACGAACACCACGGGCGATATCCCCTTCGACACCGACGAAAGCCCCCCTTTCGCCCGACTCCATCGTAGCCAGCGGTCATAGTGAGCCCATGCTCACGGTCATCGTCGTCATCGTGGTCGCTGTCCTGCTCGTCGTCCTGTTCGCGGTGCTCTTCAACCGTCTGGTGCGTCTGCGAAACGAGATGGAGGCGGGGTGGGCCAACATCGACGTCCAGCTCAAGCGCCGGAACGATCTGATCCCGAATCTGGTCGAGGCCGTCAAGGGGTATGCGGCGCACGAGCGCGGGCTGTTCGACGAGGTGACGAAAGCGCGGGCAGCGGTCGTCGGTGGGGGCGGGCCCGCGGCGACGGCCGCCGCCAGCGACGCGTTGAGCGGCGCGCTCGGCAGGCTGTTCGCGGTTGCCGAGGCGTACCCGCAGCTGCGAGCAACCGAGAACTTCCAGAAGCTCCAGGGCGAGCTGACGGACACGGAGGACAAGATCGCGGCCGCCCGTCGCTACTACAACTCGGTGGTGCAGACGTACAACACGGCCGTCCAGAGCTTCCCCGGCATCCTCTACGCTGGCCCGCTCGGCTTCCGCGCCAGGCAGTTCTTCGTGCCGAGGAGCCTGAGCGCGCGACGCCGCAAGTCTCGGTGTGAGATGACGCTGCGCCAGCAGATCCGGCGCAACCGGCTGGTCACCGGCGAGCTGCTCACCTTCTTCGCCCTCCTCATCGGTGCGGTCGCCGCGGCGCTCTACGCCGTGTTCGGAGCGCCGGCCGCGGTCGTCGTCGCCATCGGCGGTCTTGCCTGGGCGCTCTTCTCATGGTTCATGTCTGCGGGCGTCGTCTCCGCCATGACGGGCGCACAGCCGGTGACGAAGGCCGAGCAGCCCGAGCTGTACCGGATCGTCGAGAACATGTCGATCGCCGCCGGCTTGCCGGCGACGCCGGAGGTCCGGATCGTGGACGACCCCGCGCCGAACGCGTTCGCCGCCGGCCGCGATCCGAAGCACGCCTACGTCTGCGTCACGACCGGGCTCCTGCAGACGATGGATCAGCGCGAGCTGCAGGGGGTGATCAGCCACGAGATCGCGCACATGCAGCATCGAGACGTGCGGTTGATGACGCTCGTCGCCGTGCTCGTCGGCGTCATCGCCATGATCTCGGACATCGCTCTGCGGATGATGTTCTTCGGTGGTGGCCGGCGGCGCAGTGGTGGTGGGCAGATGGATGCGATCATGATTGCGATCGCGTGCGTCGGGCTGATCCTGGCGCCGCTTGCGGCGGCCGGGATCCAGTTCGCCGTCTCCCGCCGCCGCGAGTTCCTCGCCGACGCGGGCGGCGCCGAGATCTCGGGCGACGCGGAAGGGCTGGCGCTCGCGCTTCGGAAGCTGGAGGCCGACCCGCGCGAGATCCGCGACACGAGCCGATCGACCGCCCACCTCTACATCGAGGGGCCGCTCCACAAGGCGACCGGACCGCGCGCGATCTTCGGCTCGCTCTTCGACACGCATCCTCCGCTCGAGGCCCGCATCGCCGCCCTCGAGCAGATCGGCGGATTCAAGCTGCCGTAGCCTCGCTCGGGAAGGCTCGCGCGCCGCTGAGCGTTGCGACGGGCGTGGGAGACGAGCTGATCCGTGCCGCTGCGGAGAAGAACGCGGTTCCGGATCTCGGGTCGACGCCGTTCGTGCTCCCTCCCTCGCTCGGCCACGCGCGGGTCGCGATCGTCACGACTGCGGCCCTGCACGTCCGGGGCGAGCCGGCCGCACGAGGCGGCGATCCGTCCTTCCGCGTCCTCTCATCCGGCACCGAGCTGCTGCTCGGGCACGAGAGCCCTAACTTCGATCGCAGCGGCTGGGTGGTCGACCCGAACGTCATCTTCCCGCTCGACCGACTCGCAGAGCTCGCTGACGAGGGGGTGATCGGGTCGGTCGCGCCGCGACATCTCGCCTTCGCCGGAAACCAGCAGGACGAGACGCTGGCGACAATCGGCCTCGACTCCGGGCCGGCCGCGGCGAGGCTGCTACGCGACGACGGCGTCGATGTCGTTCTGCTCACGCCGGTCTGACCGCTGTGCACGCGCACCGGGAGTGCGCTCGCCTACGCACTCGAGCGGAACGGCCTGGCGACGGTGCAGCTGGCGTCGATTCGCTCCTACGTCGAGCGGATACGGCCGCCGCGGGCGCTCTACTGCGAGTTCCCGCTCGGGCGGCCGCTCGGGAAGCCGGGCGACCACGCCTTCCAGCGACATGTCCTGACGACGGCGCTGAGGTTGCTGGAGCGCCCGTCAGGACCGGTACTGGAGGACTTCCCCGAGCGGATCGCTGATGAATCGGCGGTGCCGCTCGCCTGCGCGCTTCCAGCGCGGTACGACCCCGAGCTGCCCGCGGCGGTCGAGGAGGCGCGCGGACTGCGCGCGGCATACGAGCGGCAGCTCGCCTGCTCGGGACGCACGAACGTCGGCCACGTCGTGGACGCAGACGGGATCCCCGGGGCGGTTGAAGCGATCGTGCGGATCGCCGACGGCACACCGCTCGATCAGGCGGACCTGCCGGGGTCAACTCGCGCAGTCGGCCTCGACATCCGCGCTTACTACGAAGAGGCGGCGCTCGCGCTCGTCGACCATGTACCCGGCGCGCGGCAGGCCGAGAGCTGGTTCTTCCGGAAGACCGAGACCGGTGCCGCACTGAAACGCGCACAGATCGCCCTCCGGGAAGCGGGTGAGACGGAAGGGATCTGGCGCTTCCTCGTTCCCGTCACGCAGAGCACCTGACCGAAAGACACGTCCTCGTGCCGATACTCTCTGCCGATGGCCTTCGATGAGCGCCTCGCACAACGCGTGTCGGTGGCGCTCGAGGACGTTCCCGACGTCCGCGAGCAGCAGATGTTCGGTGGTATCGCCTTCCTCGTCGGTGGCCACATGGCCTGCGGCATCGTGGGCGACGAGCTGATGCTGCGCCTCGGCGAGGAAGGAGCCGACGCCGCGCTCGACCAACCTCACGTGCGGCCAATGGACTTCACAGGCAGGCCCATGAGCACGATGGTCTTCGTCCAGCCACCGGGCATCGAGTCGGACAGCGCGCTGGCCGGCTGGATCGGCCGTGCGGTGACGTACGTCGAGGCGCTCCCGCCGAAGACGAAGCAACGCTAACGAGCAGTCGGTCGCGCGGTTCCTGGCCTACGAAGAGGCTTCAGCGGCCGCGGGTTCACCGATCGCCACTTCGCTCTCCTCCATGGCCGGCTGCTGACCCGGGCGGAGGAGCGTCACGCCGACCACGGCCGCCACAGCTGCGAACGCGGCGCCGACGATGAAGGCCAGGTGGTAGCCGCCGACCAGCGCGGCGAGCTCGCTGCTCCCGTCCGCCGTCAGACTCTCGGTGCGTGAGGCCGCGAGGCTGGCGAGGACTGCGAGGCCGAGCGCGCCGCCCATCATGAACGCGGTGTTGACGATCCCCGAGGCGAGGCCCGACTCGGTCGGCTTGACGTCGCTCATCGCGGCGAGCAGGAGCGGGTTGAAGGCGATTCCCGCGCCGATGCCGAGCAGGATCATGCTCGGAAGGATGTTGACGACGAAGCTCCCGTCGACCGGCGCGCGCGCGAAGAGCGCGAGCCCGACGGCCGCGAATGTGAGGCCCGTTCCGAGCGGCGGCTTGATGCCGAAGCGCATCACGAGTCTGGCCGAAAGCCCGACTGACAGGGCGCCCATGATCAGATTGGCCGGCAGGAAGGCAAGTCCGACCTCGAGCGGGCTGTACCCGAGCACGAGCTGCATGTAGAGCGCGGACAGGAAGAACCAGGCGAACATTGCGGCCGCCCAGAGCACGCCGACGACGTTCGCCACGGCGACGTTGCGCAGCCGGAACAGGCCGAGCGGCATCAGCGGCGAGCGAACTCGCGACTCGATGACGAGGAACAACGCGAGGAGTGTCACTGCTGCGCCGAGGAGGCCCAGTGTCCGCGCGGACGTCCAGCCGTACTGGTTGCCGTTGACGATCGCGTAGACGGCGAGCATCAGGGACGCTGTCACTGTCACCGCGCCGGCGAGGTCGAGTCGTTGTGTGGTGGCGTGCCCGCGTCCGTCCGGCAGCAGCCTCATCGACAGGGCGACGACGGCGACGCCGATCGGGATATTGACGAGGAAGATCCAGTGCCAGTCGAGCGTGTCCGTGAGGATGCCGCCGAGCAACACCCCGATCGAGCCGCCGCCCGCGGCGACGAAGCCGAAGATGCCCATCGCCTTGGCCCGCTCGCGAGGCTCGGTGAACAGGTTCATCATCAGCGACAGCGACACGGCCGAGGCGATCGCGCCGCCTACACCCTGGACAGCTCTCGCTGCCACCAGGAAGCCTTCCGAGTTTGCGAGGCCGCAGGCAAGCGAGGCGAGGGTGAAGAGCGTGATACCAAAGACGAAGAGGCGCCGGTGGCCGTAGAGGTCTCCGAGCCGTCCGCCGAGCAGCAGGAAGCCGCCGAAGGTGAGCAGGTACGCGTTCACGACCCAGGCGAGGGATTCCTGTGAGAAGCCGAGCTCGGTCCTGATCGAGGGCAGCGCGACGTTCACGATCGTCGTGTCGAGGACGATCATCAGGCTGCCGAGGCAGAGGACGATCAGCGCGAGCCAGCGGGTTCGGCTATCCAAGGTCATGAATCCTCTGACCGACCCTCTCCACGGAACTCATCGGTGCCATTCGATGAGTTTTACCCTGCCGAGCTGTCTGCTCTCGTAGATGACTGCGCCACGTCCGAACTCGATCATCTGTGACGTGGGTGCTCTCGCCCCCACCGCGGTCACCGTCGACGTGCTCGCGCATCTCCAGCTCGTCGCACGACGGCACGGCTGTCAGTTGCGGTTGCGGAACCCATCGACGGAGCTGCTCGAACTCGTCGACTTCATGGGGCTGTGCGATGTTCTGACCGGCCGACCGATGAGTTTCGGTTCCCGGCGTCGTCCAACAACGGCAGAATGATCTTTCGAACTCGGAGGTGACACGGATGTCTCAGGTTCTTCTACTGGTCGGAACGCGAAAGGGCTGCTTCGTGCTCGCGAGCGACACGGACCGAAGCGACTGGTCGCTCAGGGGCCCGTTCTGCGAGGCCTGGCCTGTCTACCACGCGGTCATCGAGCCAGGCTCTGGCGCGATGTACGCGGCGGCGGCAAGCGAGTGGCACGGCTCCGGCGTCTGGCGCAGTACCGACCTCGGTGAGAGCTGGACGTTGTCGAGCGAGGGTCTCTCATACACCGACGACGACGGCCTGAAGCTCTCGAAGGTCTCGAATCTGACTGCCGCGCACGGGCGTCTGCTCGCAGGCGGCGAGGCGGTCGGCCTGTTCGAGAGCCGCGACGGTGCCGAGACCTGGTCGCTGCTCAGCACCCTCGATGGTCAGCCTGCGCGTGACGTCTGGAACGACCCCGCCAACCAACCCCCGGGCCATCTCGGGCTCTCCGCGATCATGCCGGATCCCGACGAGGCGTCCCGCTTCTGGGCGATCGTCCAGGGGGTCGGCATCTTCGAGACGACAGACGACGGCGCGTCGTGGACTCCGCGCAACCAGGGTCTCCGCGCCGAGTGGCCGCGCGAGTACGACGACGTCGGCTTCTGCGTCCACAAGCTCGTGATGTCGCCCGTCGATCACGACCGCATGTACCAGCAGAACCACTGCGGCATGCACCGCTCGGACGACGCAGGGCACTCCTGGACGGAGATCACTGAGGGGCTGCCGTCCGACTTCGGCTTCGCGGCCGCGGCGCATCCCCACGACCGCGACTCGTTCTACGTGATCCCGCTCGATCCGGGGCACGGGCGCTGTATGCCGGATGGTCGCGCGGCGGTCTGGCGCACGAGCGACGCGGGCTCGACCTGGCGACGGCTCGGCGAGGGACTCCCGCAGGAAGGCGCGCATCTCGGCGTCCTGCGCGAAGGAATGGCAATCGACGCGCTCGACGTTCCCGGCCTCTACTTCGGCACGAGCACGGGGCAGGTGTTCGCCAGCGCCGATGAGGGCGAGAGCTGGAGCGAGATCGCGAGCTACCTGCCCGCCATCTCCTCGGTCGAGGTTGCGGTCATCGCATAGCCATGGCCGAGCTGCACCTGCCGAGCACGCTGCCGCCGCTGTTCCCCGGACTGCCGCGCCAACTCGAGCTCGAGGGGGCGACGGTCGGCGAGGCGATCGATCGCCTCGACGAGCGCTGGCCGGGCCTCCGCGACCGGCTCTGCGAGCCCGGGCCTGAGCTGCGCCCGCACATCAACGTCTACGTCGATCGCGAGCGCGCGAAGCTCGACACCCCGCTCGAGGCGCGTTCGCGAGTCGACGTCATCACCGCCATCACCGGCGGCTGAGATACGGGGGAAACAGCTGGTTTCCCCCGTAGGCCCCTTCCCCTTGGGGTCGCGTTTCCAGCGGAACGAGCTACCCCCGAGCTAAGAGCCTTCGATAGGCGCTTCTCGCGAGCGAAGAGCCCTGCAGCACGCCAGGTCACAAGCCCGCAGGCAAGGTGAAGCATGGCGAGGTACTTGTCGCCTGCTTTTCCCAGCGGACGAGCAGCCGGCGGAAGCGGTTCAGCCAGGAGGCGGCCCTTGACCGAATCGAAGGCGAGGAGCCTTCGGCGCCAGAACTCGGGAAAGACCCCTGCCACTGTCCACTCGCGAAAGCGCCTGTAAGCGGAGGAGCACGAGCCCATGCCAGTCGCGTCGAGCGCGTTCCACCGGCAGTCTGTGCGCAGGACAAAGAGGATCGAGTTCATCGCGTCCCGGTCGGGAACGCGGGGGTTGTGACAGCCGAGCGGATGCGGCGACCGGGCCGGGAGCAGCCGCTCCATCTCCGCCCAGAGCTCGTCCGGGATCCGCCAGCCGTCATCCTTCGCGACCAAACCCATAGCTTTTCTCCCGCGTCTGCTTGTTCGACGAGGTGGGGACCTCGTCGCCAGGCGACAGCAAAGCCGGTAGGCGTCCGGACACGGGGTCGTACACTTGGACGCGGATGGCCGAGCTCCCGAGCGGGACCGTCACCTTCCTGTTCACGGACATCGAGGGCTCGACTCGGCTGCTCAAGCAGCTCGGGGAGGGCTACAGTGCTGTTCTCGCCGACCATCGGCGAATCCTCCGGGAGGCGGCAGAGTTCCGCGAGGGTCGCGAGATCGACACCCAGGGAGACTCGTTCTTCTTCGCCTTCGCTCGCGCAAATGCGGCCGTGGGAGCCGCCGTTGTCGCCCAGCGGGCTTTCGCGGAGCACGATTGGCCCGAGGGTGGCCAGGTGCGCGTACGTATGGGGCTGCACACGGGAGAGCCCGTCGTCGAAGGGGAGGGCTACGTCGGGCTCGGGGTGCATCGCGCTGCGCGCATCGGAGCGGTCGCCCACGGCGGTCAGGTCTTGCTCTCGAACGCGACTCGCGAGCTCGTCGAGGACGCGGTCGGAGGCGTCTCGATCCGCGAGCTCGGCCTGTATCGACTCAAGGACATCGACCGCCCGGAACGGCTCTACCAGCTCGAGATAGAGGGACTGCAGACCGAGTTTCCGCATCTGAAGGCAGAAGAGGTCGCCGAGCCGCGGCAGGTTCGGCGTCGCACTGTCTTCGTCGGCGCGCTCGCCGGCGTCATCGCCGCCGCCGTCGCGATCCCGATCTTCGCGCTGAGCCGAGGTTCGGCTGGCTCCGCGGGGCTGGCGAGCATCGATGCGAACGCGGTCGGTCTGGTCAGCGCCGCGACAGGCAAGATCTCCGCGGAGGTGCCGGTCGGTGCGACGCCAACTCACATTGCGGTGGGCGAGCGCGCGATCTGGGTCACGA
The DNA here is from genome assembly GCA_963736045.1 of uncultured Actinomycetes bacterium. Classification (GTDB taxonomy): domain Bacteria; phylum Actinomycetota; class Thermoleophilia; order Gaiellales; family Gaiellaceae; genus PALSA-612. The sequence continues at coordinate 350,024 of CAVTNK010000003.1, forward strand.
ATGCCGATGGCAACTCCGTTTCGCGGATCGACCCGCTGAAGCGGATCGTCGTCAACACGATCCCCGTCGGCAGCAGCCCGAGCGGAATCGCCGTCGGCGGCGGCTTCGTCTGGGTGACGAACAGCTTGGAGAACACCGTCTCGAAGATCGACCCGAACGCGAACGGCGGTAGCGGTGGTGTGGTCGACACGATTCGGGTCGGTAACGGCCCCGCGGGCATCGCCTACGCAGCAGGCTCGATCTGGGTCGCGAACACCGGCGACGACACGATCACGAGGATCGATGCCGACAGCGACAAGCCGAGCAAGCCGCTCCCGATCGCCGCGACCGAGCTCGCCCTCGGCGCCGGTACGTTGTGGGCGAGCGACACGACGGCGAACCGCGTAGTGCGCATCGACCCGACGACGGGAAGCCTCGTGTATCCGATCGCGGTCGGAAACGGCCCCTCGGCAATCGCGTTCGGGAGCGGCGCCGCCTGGGTTGTGAACAGCCTGGACGGGACGGTCTCGCGTATCGATCCGGCGACGAATTCGGTCCGGGCGGTCATTCCGACCGGACAAGGCACGACGCGGGTAGCAGCCGACGCGCGTGGCGTCTGGGTGACCAACCAGTTCGACGGCACGCTGGTGCGAATCGATCCGCGCACGAACCGGCCCGGGCGGCCGATCAGCGTCGGCAACCGGCCTGAGGGGGTGACCGTCTCTGGCGGCAACGTGCTCGTGGGCGTCCGGCAGTCCGGCGCGGGACATCGCGGCGGCACGCTGACGGTGCGGATGAACCGCACAACCGATTCGATCGACACCGCGCTCGCTGCCGACACGACCTCGATCCCGTTCCTGCGCATGACGGGCGACGGCCTAGTCGCCTTCAGCCAGGCGAGCGGGCTCCAGGGCACGCAACTCGTGCCCGACCTCGCCGTCTCGCTCCCGTCCCCGACCGACGACGGGAAGACCTACACCTTCCGACTGCGGCCGAACATCCGCTACTCGAACGGCAAGCAGGTCAGGGCGTCCGATTTCCGCTACACGCTCGAGCGCGACTTCAAGCTCGGCGGGTCTGACTCGTCGTGGGGAGGCATCGTGGGTGCGACCCGCTGCCAGCAGAGACCGAAGCGCTGCGACCTCTCGCACGGGGTCGTCGCCGATGACGCCGCGGGGACCGTCACCTTCCACCTCGTCGTGCCTGACCCGGAGTTCCTGACACAAGGCTCCCCTCGCCTCTGTCGTGCCGGCGGGGACACCGCCTGTCGAGGCCGACACGCATCACACGCCTCCGCTACCGGCAACCGGGCCGTACGTGATCACGTCCTACCGCAAGAATCGTTCCCTCACGCTCCGACGCAATCCCTACTTCCACGAGTGGTCGAAGGCGGCGCAACCGGACGGCTACCCGGACAGGATCGTGGTCGAGATGGGCGGCACGCCGGACGAGGCGGTCGACGACGTCATCCGGGGCAAGGCGGACGCGTTCAGCACCGCCCAGTCGGAAACACCCCCTTCCCAGGGCCGGCTTGCCGCGATCGAGACCAGGTACGCGAGCCAGGTGCACACGAACCCGCAGCTGGCCACGATCTATCTCTTCCTCAACACCCGACTCGCGCCTTTCGACCGGCTCGACGTGCGCAGGGCGCTGAACTACGCCGCGGATCGCGGCGCCGCCGTCAGCGCACTCGGCGGACCCCACGTCGCGCAAGCGACGTGCCAGATCCTGCCTCCGTACTCTCCTGGCTACCGGCCCTACTGCCCCTACACCGCAGGCGCGACGGCGCAAGGAACGTGGGCGGCGCCCGATCTCGGCAAGGCGCGCGCCCTCGTCGCCCGCTCCGGCACGCGCGGCATGAAGATCACCGTCTGGTCCTGGGCGGATCTTCGAGGCGTCGGCCCGTACACGGTGAAACTGCTCCAGTCGCTGGGCTACCGCGTCTCGCTGAAGGAGCGCGCCGCTCCCGCCTACTGGTACGCCACAGACGACTCGCGCACAAAAGCCCAGATCGGAACGGAGGAGTGGATCTCCGACTATCCCGCGGCCTCAGACTTCTTCGACAACCTCCTCACCTGCGCGTCGTTCCTACCCGATAACGCGTACAACACGAACGTCGCGGAGTTCTGCGACCCGCGCATCGACCGGCAGGTCGGACAGGCGCTGGCCGAGCAGGCTACGAACCCCGACGCCGCGCGCAAACTGTGGGAGCGCATCGACAGGGAGACCGTCGACCAGGCACCGTGGGTGCCGCTCGTCAACCCGAAGGTCGTCGACGTCCTCTCGAAGCGCGTCGGCAACTATCAGTACAGCCAACAAGGCGGGATGCTGATCGACCAGCTCTGGGTGCGCTAGCCGAAAACGGCGCCAACTACCCAAATGGGCTCTAAGCCCGGGCTCCGTCGCGTATGGATACTTCCGAACTACGGCTTTGAACCGAGTTCGGCTGACGTCGCGGCCATCACGACGCTGTCGCGGCGTGGCGCGAACCGCTACGCGCCGGGCGCGTGGTACTGGACTTGCTCGGCCTTGCGCAGGGCGTCGATCGTTTCGTCGACGGTCAGGAGGACTGTCGTTTCGAACGAGCTAAGCGCACCGCCGCCACTGATCGCCAGCGCAACCGCGGCCATGGACACGTTGTCGGGGGCCTCCCAGAGGTTGTAGCCGTCGTGTGTGCCGAAGGCGTACCAGAACCCGTGGAGCTTCCCACCGACCGACTCGATGTACGACTGAGCGGCCTTGCGGCGGTCCTCTGGGTTGCCGATCAGCCTGGCCCAAGTCTCCGGCGTGTAGCTGAACCTCGATAGATAGAGCGGCATCGTCCCTCCCTCTCGTTCGTCGACCCGCGCGAGTCGCCGTTAGGCGTCGAAGTATGACCCGCCCGGGAAACACAAGGAGGATGCCCCGCTGATCGTGAACCGCATCGAGCGGCTGACGTCGGCTCAGGACTCGAGGCGCGGAGGCAGCCCGAACAGCGGGAACAGCGTGTCGGTGTCGAGGAAGAACGTGAACTCGACGATCCGGCCGCCCGACAGCTCGAGCACCTGCAGCGCCCACGGCTCGTAGCCGTCGCCGTTCTCGGCTCGGCTTGTACTGGCCGAACGCCGGCGAGCCGTTCGCGGCCATCGACCGGGATCACCCGCGAGCCGCGGCAGCCGATGCCCGGCCCGAACCACCAGGTGAGGATGTCGTCTCGCCCGCGGAGCCACAGGTCGAACGGCGGCATCGACTGGGTCGCGTCCTCCTGGATCAGCGAGGTCAACGCCTCGATGTCGTAGCGCTCGAAGGCCTCGACGTAGCGGGCGAGGAGCTCGCGGTCGGCCTCGTCGAGCGGCGGCCGACGGACCGTCGTGCTCACGTCGCTCGCGGCGAGCGTGGCGCGGGCTCGCTGGAGCGCGCTGTTCACCGAGGCGACGCTCGTGTCGAGGAGCTCGGCGACCTCCGTCGCCTTCCAGCGCAGCACCTCGCACAGGATCAGCACGGCGCGCTGGCGGGGCGGGAGGTGCTGCAGCGCGGCGACGAAGGCGAGCCGGATCGTCTCGCGCGCGACGGCCACCTCGGCCGGATCTCCGTCCGGCGGAACGAGCGCGTCCGGGATCGGCTGGATCCACGTCGCCTCGGGCAGCGTGTTCAGGTTGGCGATGTCGGGCTCCCGCGCCGGCCCGAGATCCATCGGCCGCGCGCGGCGCTCGCGGCCTTTCAGCATGTCGAGGCAGACGTTCGTCGCGATCCGGTAGAGCCACGAGCGCAGCGCCGCCCGGCCCTCGAAGCGGTCGAAGCCCCGCCACGCGCGGATCATGCGTCTCCTGGACGGCGTCCTCGGCCTCGAACGGCGAGCCGAGCATCCGGTAGCAGTAGCCGGTCAGCTCCGCGCGGTGCTGCTCGAGCCGGGTCTCCAGCTCGTTGTCCGCCGGCCTGAGCGTCGTGCGCGAAGACTCCTGCACGACGCTCATCGTATGGACTCTGACCGGCGAGCGGCCACGCGCGGCGGGCTCAGCACTCCGCGAGGTGCGAGGCCAGGCGATCGTAGAACCCGGCTACGCCCTGCTCGATCATCGGGTACTGCTCGTCTGGAAGGTGTCCCGTCTGGTGGTAGACGACTCGCGTCCTGTCACCGAGGTCGGTCAGGGTGGTGGTGAAGATCTCGACGTTCGGGTTGGACGGATCGGCCGGGTCCTCGAGCGTCTGCACGAGCCGCTCGGGCTCGACCACCTCGGTGAAGCGGCCGACGAACGGGAGCTCGGTGCCGTCGGTCTCGTGGACCATCGTCGCCCTGAACTCGCCGCCGGGACGCACGTCCATTGTGATCGTCGACAGCGGCGTCGTGAACGGCGGCGTTCCGAACCAGTGCGTGAAGTGCTCGGGCTCGGTGAACATGTTCCAGACCAGCTCACGGGGGGCGTCGAACTCGCGGGTGACAGTGGCTTCCTTCATGGCTCCGTCCTTTCGTCGTCGTTCGAGTCAACCGCTCAGGGACGTGCCGGTCTCGAGCAGCGTCTTCAGGTCGCTGAGGACGTAGGGCCAACCGCCGCCGGTGCCTGGCATGCTGCCGCTGACCAGGGCGGCGGTCAGCGGTGCGGCCTCGAGCTGGTGAGTGAGCGTCAGCTTCGAGACGCCAGCCTCGGTGCTCTCGACCTCCCAGGTGAGGCTCGTGGCGGCTTCTGCCGTGATCTGCGGGTCGAAGAGCGCATTCCACGTCTGTTCGAGCTTCCGTGGGGGGTCCGCCTCGACGACCTCGCCGTCGATGATCACCTCTTCGGCGCCCATCGCGAGCATCTCCTCGGTCGCGTACGCCCGGTAGGCACCACCAGGCCGGAGCTCGTACTCGACCCGGCTGCGGTAGCCGTACCGCTGCGTCCACTCCGGCTTCGTGATCGCGTCCCAGATCGCCTCCGGGCTCGCCTTGATGTACGTCTGGTAGGTCACGCCGTTTCCTCTCGTCCGATTGTCGTCAGAGCATTAGACGGGGTGGCGCCCGAAAACTCATCGCACTCGGCCGGGGCCAGATCAGCCGAGCTGGTAAGGCACGCTACAGAGGATCACCCGCGGTTCGAACAGGAGTAGGCGCTTGAGATAGAGCGCGCGCTGGTTGTGCAGCACGCGCCGCCACCCGCCGACGACGAGCTCCGGCATGATCGCGATTGCGATCGTGTCCGGATCGGCCGTAATCTCGCGGAGGTAGCGGAGCAAAGGGTCGCCGATGTCTCGATAGGGTGCCTCTTCGATCTCGAGCGGCACGTCTGTCGCGAGCGCGGCCCACTCGAACCCGATCCGCTGCGCCTCTCCCGCATCGAACGCGAAGTTGACCGCGCGGGTGTCCTCGATCCCGAGCGTCCGCGCGTAGTTTGCGGCGCGCAGACGAGGCAGCATGGCCCGCCGAGACGAACACGCGGCAGACGGCACGCTTCGGCAGCGGTCCGGCCTCTCCGACCTGGGGCACGTCGGTGATCACGACGCCCGGCTCGCGAAGCAGCCGCAGCTTGAGCGAGAAGGCCGTGCGCCTCGTCAGCGCGGTGAGCAGCGAGCGCCGCCGGAACTGCTCGGGAATCACCACCGTCACGAAGGACGACTCTCCGCGCGGAAGCTGCCAGACGTAGTCGAGCACCGCCTCGGCTGGCCGATCCTCGCGCTCGAGCGCCTCGATCGTCGTCCCGCCACCCGACCAGTCCCACCAGCGGCCGCGCAGATCGCGTCGGCTCGAGCCGAGCACGTGAATCGGGTGGTAGTCGTTCGTGGCAATCTGACGCGAATACCAGTTGGCAAGTCGCGTCGCCTCGTCGAACGCCTCGACGTAGAGGACAACCGTGTTCGTCGGCGGCGGAGCCGCGGCGACGGCGATCGCGCCTGCACGGAGTCGGCGACCGATGCGTCGGTAGTGGCGATTGACCCCGTGGAAGCACAGGATCATGAGCGGGATCGCGACGATCACGGCCCAGGCGCCCTCGGTGAACTTCGTCTGGATCACGATCAGGGTGACGATCCCGGTCGCGGCCGAGCCGATGCCGTTGATCACCGCGCTCCTTCGCCAACCCTTGCCGCGCTCCCGCCGCCAGTAACGGACCATCCCCGCCTGCGACAGCGTGAAAGCGGTGAAGACGCCGACCACGTAGAGGTGGATCAGCGAGTTGACGTCGGCGCGGAAGACGACGATCAGCGCGGCGGCGAGTCCGGTCAGGACGACGATTCCGTTCGAGTAGACGAGCCGGTCGCCGAGATTGACGAACTGACGAGGGAAGAAGCGATCGCGCGCGAGCAGCGCCGCGAGCCGCGGAAAGCCCTGGTAGGAGGTGTTGGCGGCGAAGATCAGGATTGCCAGCGTGGTTGCCTGTACGACGTAGTACATGGCCGAGGCGACGCTGCCGCTGGGGAAGACGCCGCGCGTGATCTCGGACAGCACCGAGTCGGTGGAGCTCGGCCGTGCGCCCGTCTTCACGGCCATGTATGACACACCCAGGAACAGCGAGATCGAGAACGCCGCCATGATCATCAGCGTCCGCGCCGCGTTCCGCGACTGCGGGCGGCGGAAGGCGGTGACGCCGTTCGAGATCGCCTCCACGCCGGTGAGCGCGGCCGATCCGGAGGCGAAGGCGCGCAGGACGACGAACAACCCGACGGTTCCCGTCCCGGCCGCGAGCGTATGCGTGTTGACAGCGTGTGGTGTGTTGCCCGTCGCCACCTTCCAGAGCCCCACGCCGAGCATCGCGTAGAGCGAGGCGAGGAAGGCATAGGTCGGAAGCGCGAACAGCAGGCCCGATTCGCGGACCCCGCGGAGATTGACGAGCATGATCAACAGGATGCAGCCGAGCGCGAGCGGCACCTTCAGATGGGCGAGGGACGGAGCGGCCGACGTGATCGCCAGGATCCCGGCTGCGACGGAGACGGCCACCGTCAGCACGTAGTCCGTCAGCAGCGCCGCCCCGGCGACGAGGCTGGGCAGCGTGCCGAGGTTGTCCTTGGCGACCACATACGCACCGCCGCTCGTCTCGTACGCCTTGACCGTCTGCGTGTAGGACAGCGCGACGATCGCGAGCAGAGCAGCGATCGCGATCGAGATGGGGAGGATCAGGTGCAGCGCCGTCGCCGAGGCGGCAAGCAGGACGACCATCCCGGCCTCGGTCGCATAGGCCACCGAGGAGAGAGGGTCGGAAGCGAAGATCGGGAGCGCGAGAAATTTCGGGAGGAGCGTCTCCTCCATCTCGCCCGTCGCCATCGGCCGGCCGACGATCGCGCGCCTGATCGGCGTCCGCCCCGGGGGCGTCGTCCTCGTCGAGTCCACCGGCTACGCGACCTTGGCGACGGCGTGCGCGCCCGACGGTCGATCAGAGATGACCATCACGCGGCAGCGTGCGTGCCTGAGGACGTACGTCGCCGTCGCGCCGAGCTTCAGCCGCCCTGCCCGGGAGAAGCGCTCGTCGCCGGCCATGACGAGCAGGCTCGCGCGGCGACGGTCAGCGACCTCGACGATCGCCGGGCCGGGCGCGTGGCGACGCTCGATGACCCCGCGGTTGCTGACTCCGTACCGCTCGGCGATGGCCCGGCAGCGCCCGAGTAGCTCGCGGGCCCCGCGCTGAGCAGGCGCTTCCTCGGGGAGCGGCGGCGCATCGAGCGAGAGCTCGAGCGGCACCTCGAGCACGTGGAGGAACACGAGCTCGCCTTTCTCCGAGACGAGTTGTGCCGCGACGCCGACCGCATGCAGCGACTCGGGCGAGTCGGTGACGCAGACGACGATCGTCCGATCCTCCCGTGTAGGACGCTCGCCCACGTCTCAACGCTAGGCCCGCCCGTCTGAACGGCCCCGTAAGCCTCGCCCCCGGCGCCTGAAGAACTTCTTAAGGCGCCACCAGCCGATAGCCCACACCTGGCTCGGTCAGGAGGTACCGAGGCCTAGCCGGCTCGGGCTCGATCTTCCGGCGCAGGTGCGACACGTAGACATGCAGGTAGTTCGATTCGCGGCCATACGCGGGTCCCCAGACGCGGCGCAAGATCGTGGGGTGCGTGAGCAGCTTCCCGACGTTCTCGGCGAACAGCTTGAGCAGGTCGTACTCGGTCGGCGTCAGCGCGACGGGCTCGCCGCGAACGGTGACGAGGCGGTTCTGCACATCGACCCTGAGGTCGCCGACCTCGATCACCGGCTCACGGCCCGGCACCGACCGGCGGAGTGCCGCGCGCAGCCGGGCCAAGAGCTCCTCGACGCTGAACGGCTTGGTCACGTAATCGTCGGCGCCGGCGTCGAGAGCCTCCACCTTCTCGCTCTCGTCCTCGACGGCGGAGAGAACGAGGATCGGCGCCTCGCTCCACTCGCGAAGCTCACGGCAGACGGCGGTTCCGCGGCCGTCCGGGAGGATCAGGTCGAGAATGATGGCCTCCGGCGGATGCGCCGCGGCAGCGGTGAGCGCCTCCCTCGCCGACCGCGCCGTCTCCACGTCGTACCCCTCCCGCCGCAGTGTGATCTCGAGGGCACGCAGGATCTGCGGCTCGTCGTCGACGACGAGGATGCGCGCACCGGCCATCAGCCGACCCGAGCCGGGACGTCGGCCACCGGCAGGGCGAGCACGAGCACGGCGCCCCGGCCGGGCACCGGCTCGGCCCAGAGGCGCCCGCCGTTGGCCTCGGCGAAGCCCTTCGCGATCGCGAGGCCGAGCCCCGTGCCCTGCTTCGTTTCGCCGGTGCCGCGCTCGAACGGCTCGAAGATCCGCTCGAGGTCGCGCGCTTCGACTCCGGGGCCGCGGTCGAGGATCCGCAGCACGACCATCTCTTCCGCGACCGTCGCCTGCACATCGACAGGATCCGACGGAGACGAGGTCTCGAGAGCGTTCTCGAGCAGGTTGACGAGCGTGCGCTCGACCTGCGCCGCGTCGACCCGGAGTGGCGGCGTGTCGTCGGGTAGCGACAACCGGACGCGCGAGCCGTCGGCGCCGATCGCGTCGAGGGCGCGAGCGAGGAGTCCGTCGACCGTCCACAGCTCGGGACGCGGATGAGCGGCGCCGACCTCGAGCCGGGACAGGTCGAGCAGGTTCGACACGAGCCGGCCCAGCCTCGCCGCCTCGTGACGGATGGAGGCGACGAGCTCCGCTCGCTCGTCGCTCGAGAGCTCGCTGGCTCCTTGCTCGAGGACCTCACCGGCTGCGCTGATCGCCGTCAACGGCGACCGCAGATCGTGGCTGAGCGTCCGCAGGATCGCGGTCTTGACACCGTCGCTGCGGCGCAACGCCTCTGCGTCGACTGCCTTCAGAGCCAGCCGCTCGCGGTCGACGGCCGACGCAAGTAGCGACGCGAGCGCGGGCAGCACGCGATCCAGGGCCTCGGAATCGGCCTCGGCCCTGCCGTCGACGAGGAGCTGACCGACGCGCCTGTCGCCGACGGCCAGCACATGAGCCGTCTCCCCGATCTGCGGCCGGCGGAATGATTCGACCTCGATGCGCGCCCCTTCGACACCGAGTACCCGGGCCGCGCGCGTGCCGATGTCGCCGATCTTGTCCTGGACGAAGCCCGGCTCAAGCAGCATCGCCGACACCTCGGCGGCGAAAGCCGCCTCCCGACCGCGCTGCTCGGCGTCCTTGGCTCTCCGTCTCCCCCGCACCGCGAGCTCGCCGGCGACAAGGCCGACGACCACGTAGACGGCCAGCGCGACCCAGTTCTCCGCCTCGCGTAGGCGGAGCGTGTGTACCGGTGCGAGGAAGAAGAAGTTGAACGCGAGCATGCTCGCTACCGAAACGGGAAGCGCCACCCCGATCCCCCACACCACCCCGGCAGGGAGTACCGCGAGCAGGTAGAGAACGCCCAGGCTCAGCACCGGCGCTACAGGCCGTAGAGCAAACACGGCCCCCGTCACGACTGCGACCAGCAACATGCCGGTGACGAGCCCGGCTCCCATGCTCAGCGCGGAGCGTCGGGAGGGCAGAGCTTTCGAGTGGATACGCACAGCCTCGATCGAGTCACAGCATAGGGAGCCGGGGTTCGAGCGACCGCTGTCCGGCGGTGTTTTCATCCTGGGGCGATGGCTGAGAGCACCGCGCCCGGCGGCGCGGTCGAGGTCCCGCCCGACCCGGAGCGCTTGCAGGCGGCGATGCGCGAGGCGCGAGACGACGCAGCGCCCTTCGCGCTCGCCGCTGCGGGGATTCTCGTCGCGCTGGCGCTCGTGAGCCGCCACGCCGATTGGGAGTTGCTCGGCCACGGGCTCTGGTGGGTGTGGCTCGTCCTGGCCGTCCCCTACTGCGGCCTCGCTGCCGTGTTGCTCCTGGGGTTGGCGCGCCTCGCTCGGCATGACCGCAGACGCGAGATCGTGATCGCGCTGCTCGCACTCGTGTGGGTCTTCAACGTCGCGGGCGTGCTCGTGCTGGTCGCGTCGCTCGTGTCGCATTCGGGCATTCACCTGACGGGACGGCAGCTGCTGTCGAGCGGGGGAGTGGTGTGGGCCACCGACGTAATCGCGTTCGGACTCGCCTTCTGGGAGCTGGACTGTGGCGGTCCCGTTGCCCGGGCGCTCTCGAGGATTCGCCGCGAGCCGGACTTCCAGTTCCCCCAGGACGAGAATCCGAACCTGGCTCGTCCCGGCTGGTCTCCGCGCCTGCTCGACTACTTCTACGTTTCGCTGACCAACTCGATCGCCTTCAGCCCGACCGACGCGATGCCGCTGACGCGCCGGGCCAAGGCGCTGATGGCTGCGGAGTCCACGCTCTCGGCGATCACGATTCTCCTGATCGCCGCACGCGCGGTGAACATCCTCAGGTAGAGACCGATTCGGTTTGCGCCATAGTGTCCTGGTCGATGAAGCTGACCGTTCTCGATCCCCGGGGATTTCCGCCCGCCGTTACGGGGCGCGGGTTGGCCCCGGGGTTGGATCGGCTGGACGGTGCACGGCTGTTCCTGGTGGATGTCGGGTTCGAGAACTCGGACAACTTCATGGTGCAGCTGCAGGGGTGGTTGGCCGAGCACGAGCCCTCGGTGCGGACAGAGGTCGTGCGCTGGCGCGATCAGCATCAGCCGGATCCGGAGTTGTGCGAGCGGATCAGAGCGGAGGGGGATGCTGCGATCCTCGGGGTGGGTCTCTGAAGCACCTGTGCGCCGGAGGTCTCCGGCCATGTGATGGAGCTGGAGACGGAGTACGGGGTGCCCTCGGTGGGCGTGCACGCCGATGCATTCGCGCGGCTCGTGTCCTCAGTCGTTCGCACGCACGGGATGCCGAAGGCGAGGCGCGCGTTCGTGCCGACCCCCGTCATGGGGCGCTCGTCGGCTGATCTTCGCGCGTATATCGAGGGCGACGATCCGGTGGGTGGGCGACCGTTCATGGCGGAGGTCATGGACGCGTTGACCCGTCCGCTGGAGGCTGAGGATCTTCGGGGTGTCGACGTCGATCGGACGGTGCCGCGGCTGGTCGAGGCGGGGTCGGAGGAAAGTCTGCAGCGGTTGTTCCGGGAGTCGGGGTGGACGGATTTCCTGCCCGTCGTGTTGCCGACCGAGGAGCGGGTCGAGGCGATGCTGGCGGGCACGATCCACAAGCGGGACGAGGTCGTCGGGCGGCTCCGGCCGACGCACTACCGCGAGGCCTGGGAGTTCACGGTCGAGAGGGTGGCGGCGAACGCGGTGATGGCGGGCGCGGAGCCGCCGTATTTCCCGGTCATTCTCGCGCTTGCCGCTAGCGGAATCTCAGCGCGCCAGAGCAGCACGTCGTCGATGGCGGCGATGGTGGTCGTCAACGGCCCGATCCGGCACGAGATCGCGATGAACAGTGGTCTCGGCGCGCTCGGTCCCTACAACCACGCGAACGCGACGATCGGCCGGGCGTACGGGCTCCTCTCCCAGAACCTACAAGGAGGGTCGGTGCCCGGGGTCACCTACATGGGCTGCCAGGGGAACCCGCACGCGTTCAACAGCCTGACGTTCGCCGAGAACGAAGAGGCAAGCCCGTGGGAGCCTTACCACGTGCAGCAGGGCTTCGACGTCGACGAGAGCACGGTGACGACGCTGGTCAGCTGGGGCAACAACTGGACGGAGGGTCTCCGGGACACGTGGGCCGAGAAGCTGACGGCGATGCTCACCGCCCACGAAGTGTTCCTGGGGGCGATCCTCGTCCTCGATCCGATCGCGGCGCGCGAATTCGCCAAGCGCGGCTTCGACCGCAAGGAGAAGCTGATCGACTGGATCCACGACAACGTCCGCATCCCCGCAAGGCGCTACTGGGACTACTACTGCTCCCACAACTTCATCCGCGAGGATGCGATGAACGGCGTCGAGCCGTTCGCGTCGTACCTGGCGGCTGGGCCGGAGGACCTGATCCCGATGTTCCCTCGGGAGAAGCTCGAGATCGTCGTCGTCGGCGGCTCGTCGAACGGCCAGTGGAGCACGTTCATGGGCTCGAAGCTCGACCCGCGCTTCCGCGGCGACGTCGCCCGAGAGCCGACGATGTCCATCGATCGGTGGCGCTGACCCGCGCCGCGCGCGCGGACTAGGCTCTCGACCGCATGCTGACCGTGTTGAACCCGACCGGGTACCCGCCGAAGGTCACAGGCAAGGGACTGGCGCCCGGGCTCGACCGGTTGGACGGCGCACGGCTGTTCCTGGTCGACGTCGGGTTCGAGAACTCGGACAACTTCATGGTGCAGCTGCAGGACGTGGCTGGCCGAGCACGAGCCCTCGGTGCAGACCGAGGTCGTGCGCTGGCGCGATCAGCACCAGCCGGATCCGGCGCTCTGCGAGCGGATCCGCTCGGAGGGTGATGCCGCGATCCTCGGGGTGGGTCTCTGAAGCATGTGTGCGCCGGAGGTCTCCGGCCACGTGATGGAGCTGGAGACGGAGTACGGCGTACCGTCGGTGGCGCGTGCACGCCGACGCGTTCGCCCGGCTCGTCGACATCGGTCGCCCGGGTCAACGGGATGCCGAAGGCGCGGCGCGCGTTCGTCCCGACCCCGGTGCTCGACAAGACGCCCGGCGAGCTGCGCGCCTACATCGAGGGCGACGATCCGGTGCGGTGGGCGGCCGTTCATGGCGGAGGTGATGGAGGCGCTGACGCGTCCGGTGAACGCGGAGGACCTGAGGGGTGTCGGTGTCGATCGCTCGACCCCGCGGCTGGTCGACGCCGGGTCGGAAGAGGAGCTGCACCGGCTCTTCCGCGAGTCGGCGTGGACCGACTTTCTCCCGATCGTGCTGCCGACCGAGGAGCGAGTGGAGGCGATGCTCGCGGGTACGAGCCATCGCCCCGACGAGGTCGTCGGGCAGATGCGCCCGACCGGCTACAGGGAGCTTTGGGAGTACACGGTCGAGAAGGTGGCTGTCAACGCGGTGATGGCCGGCGCCGAGCCCGCATACTTCCCGGTGGTACTCGCGCTCGCCGCGAGCGGCCTCACGGCCCGCCAGAGCAGCACGTCGTCGATGGCGAACATGGTCGTCGTCAACGGCCCGATCCGGCACGAGATCGAGATGAACAGCGGCCTCGGCGCGCTCGGCCCCTACAACCACGCGAACGCGACCATCGGCCGGGCGTACGGGCTGCTCTCGCAGAACCTCCAGGGCGGGTCGGTCCCCGGCATTTCCTACATGGGCGCGCAGGGCAACAGTTACGCGTACTCGAGCGTCACGTTCGCCGAGAACGAGGAGTCGAGCCCGTGGGAGCCGTACCACGTGCAGCACGGCTTCGCGGCGGACGAGAGCACCGCGAGCATCTTCTACTGCTGGGGCAACGCCTGGACGGAAGGTCTCCGCGAGACGTGGGCCGAGAAGGTCAAGGCGATGCTCGGCGGCCAGGATCCGTATATGGGGTCGATCCTCGTCGTCGATCCCATCGTGGCGCGGGAGTTCGTCGAGCGCGGCTTCGACCGCAAGGAAAAGCTGATCGACTGGATCCACGGCAACGTGCGCATTCCCGCCGAGCGCTACTGGGACAACTTCACGACCAGGAATCTCGTCTGGGAGCGAGCTCAGCTCGGCGAGGAGCCCTGGGCGAGCTATGCGAAGGCGCCGCCCGACGAGCTGATCCCGGTCTTCGAGCCGGATCTGATCTCGATCGTCGTCGTCGGCGGTTCGTCGAACGGCCAGTGGAGCTCGTTCAGCGGCCGACCCCTCGATCCGCGGTTTCGCAACACGCCGACCGACCCGACGACCGTGTCGATCGACGCGTGGCGTTGAGGATCGGCTGACGTGGTCGACGAGGTCTGCGACGTCGTCGTTGTCGGATCGGGAAGCGCCGGCTCGGTCATCGTCCGGCGCCTGGTCGACAAGGGGGCGAGCGTTGTGCTGCTCGAAGCCGGCGGGCCTGACGACAACTCTGCGATCCACGAGCCGAGCCGTGTGTTCGAGCTCTACGATTCCCCCGAGGACTGGGGATACCGGACCGTCCCTCAGGCGGGATGTGCCGGCCGGGAGCTGCACATCCCGCGCGGAAGAGTCCTCGGCGGCTCGAGCTCCCTCAACGGGATGGTCTATATCCGCGGCCATCGCAACGATTTCGACGCGTGGGCCTATCTTGGCAATGCCGGCTGGAGCTACGAGGACGTGCTGCCGCTGTTCAAGCGATCGGAGGACTTCGACGGCGGCGAATCGCACTACCACGGCATCGGCGGCGAGCTCCACGTGCAGGCGGGCTACGAGCCGCACCCGTTCCACGTCGCCCATGTCGAGGCGGCGCAGGAGGTCGGGATTCCGTTTAACCCGGATCACAACGGAGCCTCACTCGACGGTGTCGGCTACGCCCAGCTCATGATCAAGGACGGTCGGCGCCAGAGCCAGGCGGTCGCGTTTCTCGAGCCTGTCCTCGAGGCGCCAAACCTCACCGTCCTCATGTGGACGAGGGCGCGAAAGCTGCTCTTCGAGGGCTCACGGTGCGTTGGCGTGGAGGTCGAACGCGACGGCCGGCTCGAGCGGGTGCGAGCCCGACACGAGGTGATCGTCTGTGCGGGCGCGATCGAGTCGCCGAAGCTCCTCCTGCTGTCCGGGATCGGCGGGGGCGAGCAGCTCTGCCGTCTCGGCATCGACGTCCTCGTTGATCTGCCGGGCGTCGGCGAGAACCTCCACGACCACGTCCTCGCCTCGATCGTCCACTCCTCCGCCCGTCCGATGCCACCGGTGATGCCCGGGCTGTGGCACCTCAACTCGCAGTTCTTCGCGCGCAGCAGGCCGGGCCTCGCCGTCCCCGACATCCAGCCGCTGGCGCTTCACCTGCCGGTCTATCCGGCCGGGGAGGAGGGACCGGAGGACGGCTTCACCCTGATGACCGGGATCGTTCGGCCCGCGAGCCGCGGGAGGCTCACGCTCGCGTCCGCGGATCCCGCGCAGCCTCCGCTGGTCGACCCCGGCTACCTCGCCGAAGCGGTCGATCTCGATGCGCTCGAGCACGGCTTCGAGCTCTACCGCGAGATCGCCGCGGCTCCGGCGCTCGAGGAGTGGCGAGGCGAAGAGCTCCATCCCGGCCCGGAGGTGCGCTCGCGAGAGCAGGTGCGCCAGTATCTCCGCGAGGCCGCGATCACCTACCACCATCAGGTGAGCACTTGCAAGATGGGCGTCGACGAGCTCGCCGTCGTCGATCCCGAGCTTCGCGTCTACGGCGTCGAGGGTCTGCGCGTCGCCGACGCCTCGATCATGCCGATGGTGCCGTCGGGCAACACGCACGCGGCCACAACGATGATCGGCGAGCGGGCAGCGGACCTGGTCATCGCAGCGATTGGCGCGGCTTGAACGCCGACGTGATCATCGTCGGCGCAGGGTCGGCGGGAGCCGTCGCGGCCCGCCGGCTCGTCGACCAGGGGTTCCGGGTGCTGCTGCTCGAGGCGGGCGGGGAGGACGCCAATCCTGCGATCCACGATGTCGGGCGGCTGTGGGAGCTCTGGAACGCGGAGGAGGATTGGGCCTACTCGACCACGCCGCAGGAGTTCGCTGCGGGCCAGCGCCTCGCGTGGCCGCGCGGACGGGTGCTCGGCGGGTCGAGCTCGCTGAACGCGGCGATCTACGTCCGCGGCGCGGCCGCCGACTACGACCACTGGGCGTACCTCGGCAACGATGGCTGGAGCTGGGACGAGGTTCTGCCCGTCTTCCAGCGCATGGAGGACAGCGACCTCGATCCGCCGGACGGGACGGCTCCCGGCCCGCTGAAGGTGATGACGCGCTTCGAGCCGAACCCGATCCACCAGGCGATCGTCGAGGCCGCGCAGGAAACGGGTATTCCGTTCAACCCGAATACGAACAGCGGCGAGGTCGACGGTGTCGCCTTCATGCAGCTCACGATCGACGAGGGCAAGCGGCAGAGCACCGCAGTCGCCTATCTCCGGCCCGTCCTCGGCCATCCGGCTCTGACGGTCGTCACGAAGGCGTACGTCCGGCGTCTCGTCCTCGAAGGGTCGCGCTGCGTCGGCGTCGAATGGGAGCGGGGCGGCAAGGTCGAGCGGGCCACCGCAGAATCGGAGGTGATCGTGGCGGCGGGGGTGATCGAGTCGCCCCGGCTCCTGCTCCTCTCGGGCATCGGCCCGGCCGACGAGCTGCGCGCTCTGGGAGTCGAGGTCGTCGTCGACCTGCCCGGGGTGGGGCGGAACCTGCACGATCACGTGGTCTCCGCGGTCACCTACAGCGCCGAGCGCGAGGTCCCGCCGCCGGGACCGGGCTTGACCCACTTCCAGTCGCAGCTCTTCTGGCGGAGCCGTCCAGGGCTGGTCGCTCCAGATGTCCAGCCGACCCACTTCAGCGTCCCGCTGTACCTCCCCGACCTGGGCATGGACGGGCCTCCGAATGGCTTTGCCTTTGTCCCCGGGATCGTGCGGCCGGCGAGCCGCGGGAGCGTCCGCCTGAGCGGTCCGGATCCGTCCGACGAGCTGCTGATCGACCCGCGGACGTTCAGTGCCGCGGCGGATCTCGAGGCGGTCGTCGACGGGATCGAGCTGTGCCGCGAAATCGGTGCCGCTCCGGTGCTCCGCGAGTGGGGGCCGCAAGAGCTCTATCCCGGGCCGGCCGTCACCTCGCGCAGCGATCTTCGCGACTACGCGCGCAGAACTGCGATGACGTACCACCATCAGGTCGGCACGTGCAAGATGGGCGTCGACGGAGAGGCAGTGGTCGATTCCAGGCTGCGCGTCCACGGGGTCGACGGGCTACGGGTCGCCGACGCGTCGATCATGCCGGCGGTGATCACGGGCAACACCAACGCGCCGTCGATCATGATCGGAGAACGTGTCGCCGACTTCGTCGTCGCAGAACGGACGGCTTCGCCATAGTTTCCGGTCGATGACCGATACCCGGGGGATCTTCCCCCGGCCGGGGCTCGTCCGGCCTGGCGAGCAAGACGAAAAGACAAGGATGCCTCGGCGAGTGCTTCTCGGTCCGGTCGCTCTGCTGACCATGCTGCTCCCCGTCGGAGGCGCGTCGGGCAAGCGGCCATCCGTCGCGCCGAGGAACACCGGCGTCCCGGTCGTCTCGGGCACGACACAGGTGGGGAGCACGCTGACCAGCTCGACGGGTATCTGGTCCGGGGGCACGCCGATGACGTTCGCGTACCAGTGGCGGAGATGCGGCACGGGCGGCAGCGGCTGCGCAAGCATCGCCGGCGCCACAGCCGCCTCGTACCTGCTCGTGTCCGCCGATCAGGGTCGCAGAATCCGCGTCCTCGTCACGGCTCGCAACGGGTCGGGCTCGTCCTCTGTGCAGTCGGCTGCGACCGGCGTCGTCCAGGGCACTCCTCCTCCTCCTCCTCCTCCACCACCACCTCCTCCTCCTCCTCCTCCTCCTCCTCCTCCTCCTCCACCACCACCCCCGGCAACCGGACTCCACGTCACCGGCACCCTGCTCCTCGATTCGAATGGCGCGACCGTCCACCTTCACGGCGTCAACCGGTCCGGCACCGAGTACGCCTGCGTCCAGGGCTGGGGGATCTTCGACGGGCCGAGCGACGCAGCCTCGGTGGCGGCGATGGCCTCGTGGCACGTCAACGTCGTGCGAGTGCCATTGAACGAGGATTGCTGGCTCGGGATCAACGGCGTCAAGCCCGCGTACGGTGGCGCCAGCTACCGGAAGGCGATCGTCAACTACGTCAACCTGCTTCACTCGTACGGCATGTTCGCCGAGGTGTCGCTCATGTGGGCGGCGCCGGGCACCAACCAGGCGACCTACCAGCCGGCGGCGCCGGACGAGGACCACGCTCCGGCGGTCTGGTCGAGCATCGCCGCGACCTTCGCCACGACCCGAACGTCATCCTCGCGCCGTGGGGCGAGCCGATGGTCGACGCGAACTGCTTTCTGAACGGCGGCAGCTGCGGAGCGACGTACGGCTCGAGTAACACGCCGTACGCGTCGGCAGGGATGCAGCAGGCGGTGAACGTGATGCGGCAGGCCGGCTACGCCGGCGTGATCGCGATCCCCGGCCTCGACTACGCGAACGACCTGTCGCAGTGGCTGTCGCACGAGCCCACGTGACCCGCTCGACCAGCTCATCGCCGAGGCGCACGTCTACGGCAAGAACGCCTGCGATACGACGACGTGCTTCGACACGAACTACGGCCCGGTCGCGGCGCGGGTCCCGGTGATCTTCGGCGAGACGGGCGAGACGTACGACGCCTCGGACTGCGGCTCGAGCTACATCTCGACCTTCATGAACTGGGCCGACGCGCACGGCGTCGGCTACGAGGCCTGGGTCTGGAACATCTGGGGCAATTGCAGCGCGCTGATCGCCGACGACGCCGGCACGCCGTACAGCGCCTACGGGAGCTGGATCCGCTCGCACTACCTCTTACTGCCGTAGGGGACGGCGCTACAGCGCAGCTGCGATTGCCTTGGCCGAGCGGGCGACGAGCTTGGCGACGACAGCCGCGTCGCGATCGTCCGCCCAGACCGCGCTGATGCTCGCCTCCGTCTCGCGCGTCCGGGCGATGATCGGCACGGCGACGCCGGTTGCGCCGGGAAGGAGCTCACCGGTCGACTCCGCCCAGCCACGCTCGCGAGCGCTGCGGACATCGGGTCGCTCGCCGTCGGCAGGGATTCCGGCGGCGAGGATCGCGAGACCGGAGGCGCCTCGGTCGATCGGATGCCGCAGTCCAGGACGGTAGGCGATGTGCATCGACGTGCTCCGTGGCTGGACCACGGCCACGACCACCGCCTCGTCTCCGTCGCGGACGGTCAGAGCCGTGGTCGCCCGGACTTCGTCGGCGAGCGTGCGGAGCTCGCGAACCGCGATCTCCTGTAGCCGCGGCTCGACGGCGCTCGCGAGCTCGACCAGCCCGAGGCCAAGCGTGTAGCGGCCGAGGCCGACGCGGGAGACGAGGCGCTGCTCCGAGAGCGGAGCGAGCAGCCGGTAGATGCCGGCGCGGTGGGTGTCGAGCTCGGCCGCGAGATCGGTGACCGTGAGGCCGTCCGGATGACGGGCGAGCGCCCGTAGCACGTGGAGTCCACGAGCCAGCGTCAGCGAATAGTTCGAGCGCGTGGGCGTGGTGTCAGGCACCGAACGATAATCGTACACAGCGAACGATAGATGGTGTTAGAGTCGCGATTCCGTGAAGAGTCGATTCACGAAGCGCTACGGCTGCCGACACCCGCTCGCCGGAGCCGGCATGGCCTTCGTGTGCGAGACGCCGGACCTCGCTGCCGCCGTGTGCGCTGCGGGCGGCATCGGGGCGTTGACCGGCTTTGCGCCCCCCGATCGGCTGCGCGAGACGATCGGCGAGCTACGCGGGCGCACCGACGGCCCCTTCCACGTCAACCTGCTCGGTGTCCTGCCGAACGACGACCAGATCGCTGTGTGCGTGGAGGAGCGCGTCCCGATCGTGTCCTTCCACTGGGGTCATCCGCCGGCGCACCAGCTCTCCGCGCTGCGCGAGGCCGGGATCTCGGTGTGGGAGCAGGTTGGCTCGGCCGATGCGGCGCGACGCGCGGTCGCCGACGGTGTGGACGCGGTGGTCGCGCAGGGGTCGGAGGCTGGCGGACACAACTACGGCGAGCTGCCGACGTTCGTGCAGGTGCCGACGATCGTGGACGCGGTCGGAGACAGGGCGCTCGTGCTGGCCGCCGGCGGCGTGGTGGACGGTCGCCAGGCCGCCGCTGCGCTCTGCCTGGGAGCCGACGCGGTGTGGGTGGGGACCGCGCTCGTCGCGTCCCCGGAGGCAAACGTGCACCCGGAGCACCGGCGCCGGCTCGTCGCGGCGAAGAGCTCCGACTCCGTGCTGACCTCGATCTTCGGCCCGGAGATGCCCGACTTCAACCCGATGCGCGTGCTGCGAAACCGAGTCGTTGCGGAGTGGGGAGACCGGCTCGACGAGGTGCCGACGGACCGCGACGCCTTCGAGGAGATCGGGCGCACGCTCTTCCTCGGCGAGGAGATCGCCGTCCGGAAGTTCGACGCCTTCGTACCCGTGCCCGAGACGATGGGCGACTTCGAGGAGATGGCCTGGCTTGCGGGGCAGAGCGTCGGGCTCGTCCGGGACGTCTGGCCGGCCGGGCAGATCGTCGAGGAGATTATGGGGGAAGCCGAGGCGGTGCTCTCGCGCATCGCACCATGAACGGGACCGTCGTCGAGCGGGCGCCGATCGACGGGTTCGCGCTCCGCTCCTGTCTCGCCCGGTTCGCCACGGGCGTCACCGTCGTCGTCGTCGACGCACCCCAGGCGGCCGCGTGGCGCTGACCGTCAATTCCTTCACCGCCGTATCGCTCGAGCCTCCTCTCGTGCTGGTCTCGATCGCCAAGAAGGCACGCAGTCACGACGCGCTTCTCGGCCGGTCGTTCACGGTCAACGTGCTCGGCGCGGAGCAGGAGCGGCTCGCTCGCCACTTCGCGGGTAAGCCGCATCTCGACGACGTCGCCTGGGAGAAGCGCTCCGACGTTCCACGGCTTGCCGGATCGCTCGCGGTGATCGAGTGCGCAGCCCTGGGCTACGTACGACGGCGGTGACCACACGCTCGTGGTCGGCGAGGTGACCGGCTTCGGGTATCGAGACGGCGACGCGCTCGGCTACTTCTGCGGTCGATTCGTCACGCTGCCGGCACCCAGCACCGGGAATCGAGTCTCTCTTCTAAAAGGAGGTCGAGCATGGCGGTACGCACCGGTCAGGACTACATCGACGGGATCAGCCGAGAAGGCGATCACGGTCGAGATCCACGGCGAGCGAACGACGGGCGACGTCGCCGAGATCCCCGCGTTCAAGAACGCTGATCCGCACGTACGCGGCGCTGTACGACATGCAGCACGACCCCGAGCTACGCGACGTGATGACGTACGAGTCGCCGACGACGGGCGACCGCGTCGGCATGTCGTTCCTCCAGCCGGCAGACGCCGACGACGTCGTCCGCCGCCGGATGATGATGAAGGTCTGGGCGGAGTGGTCGAACGGGATGCTCGGGCGCACCGGGCGACTACCTGAACGCGTCGATCATGGCGATGGCCGGCGCCGCCGACTGGTTCGGGCAGGCCGACCCGCGCGTTCGGCGACAACATCCGCGCCTACTACGAGTACGTCCGCGAGAACGACCTGCTGCTCACGCACACGCTGATCATGCCGCAGGCGAACCGGGCGAAGGCCGTCTCGCAGCAGGCCGACCCGTTCCTCGCCGCGCGGATCGTCGAGGAGACCGACAACGGCGTCGTCCTGCGCGGCGCGCGGATGCTCGCGACGATCGGCCCGATCGCCGACGAGCTCGTCGTCTTCCCGTCGACCGTCGTGCGCGGCGGCGCCGACGACGCGCCGTACATGTACGCGCTCGCCGTTCCCGTCCGACACGCCCGGCCTGCGCTTCCTCTGCCGCGAGAGCTTCGACCTCGGCCGCAGCCACTTCGACCATCCGCTCGGCTCTCGCTTCGAGGAGACCGACGCGATCGTCGTCTTCGACGACGTGCACGTGCCCTACGAGCGCTGCTTCGTCCTCGGCGACCCCGAGCTCTGCAACGGCATCTACACGGAGACGTCGGCCGCCGCGCACATGACCCATCAGGTGGTGACGCGGACGACGGCCAAGACGGAGTACATGCTCGGCCTCATCTCGCTGCTGACCGAGTCGATCGGGATCGAGGGCTTCCAGCACGTCCAGGAGAAGGTCGCCGAGGTGATCATCGCCGTCGAGATCGTCAAGGCGCTCCTGCGCGCCGTCCGAGGCAGACGCCGAGGCGAACCCGTTCGGTGTCTGCACGCCCGGCCTGGGCACCGCTGAACGCCTGCCGCAACTGGTACCCGCGCCTCTCGCAGCGCTTCCCGGAGATCCTGCGCTCAGCTCGGGGCGAGCGGCCTGATGGCGCTACCGACCGAGGCCGACGCGATCGGCCCGGCCACGACGACGTCGAGCGCTTCCTCCAGGGCGCGGCGCATCGACGGCGTCGACCGCGTGCGGCTCTTCCGCCTCGCCTGGGACACGTGCCTCTCGGCGTTCGCCGGCCGTCAGGCGCTCTACGAGTACTTCTTCTTCGGCGACCCCGTGCGGATGGCCGGGGCGCTGGTCGCGAGCTACGACCGCGAGCCCTACAAGGAGCGTGTGCGCGAGTTCCTACTCCGGGACGAGGCGGCGACTGCCTGAAGCCGGTGCAAAGCTCTGGATCTAGATCGTCCGCAGACCGGTGTCGATGAGCAGCGGCCGGACCGCCTCCGCGTAGGCGGCGATCCCGTCGTCGTAATCGTCGAACGAGATCGCGATCCCGGCTAACCCGCCGTCGGCCATCTGTTGCATCCGGTCGACGATCTGCTCTGCCGTGCCGACGAGCGGAAGCGCGTTGAACCCGGCGGCCATCCGGTCGACGCGATCCTGCCGCGGGACGACGTCGTCGCTCCGGGTCTCCCTGGCCCAGAGCTCGACGAACTCGGACGTCATGGCGACGTCCACCCGGTCGCGGACAACGTACTCGTACCGCCGGCGGGCCTCTGCCTCCGTGTCGGCGCAGACCATGTAGCCACCGGCGAAGATGCCGACGTCGCGGCCGGCGTTGTCCCGCGCTTCCTGCTTCGCCGCACCGACGACAGACGGCAGCTCGTCGAAGCCGGGCAGATGGACGAAGTTCATGTCCGCGTGCCGGGCCGCGAACCGCCTGCCGGCCGGACTCGCCCCTGCGCTCATCAGCACCGGGTAGGGTCGCTGGAGCGGCAACGGCTTCGAGATCACCTCGACGCAGTCGAAGTAGCGGCCCTTGAAGTCGAAGGCGTCCTCCGACGTCCAGATCCGCTTCACGAGCTCGAGCCATTCGTCTGCGTACACGTAGCGCTCGTCGTGCTCGAGCTGCTCGATCCCGAACATCCGGAACTCGGGCTCGTTGAAGCCTGCGACGACGTTGATCGAGAATCGGCCACCCGAGATGTGGTCGATCGTCGACGAGATTCCCGCGGCGATGATCGGATGGAAGAGCGCCATGTGAACGGTCGCGAACAGGCTGATCCGCTCGGTCAGCGCACCGAGCCCGGCAGCCCAGGCGAACGGCTCCATGAAGCGGTCGTCCTCGGGCCGACCGCGGTTGTTGTTCTTCCACCTGCCGAGCGGGATCATCCCGTCGATTCCCGCGCGGTCGGCGGCCAGTGCAAGACGCGCCGACTCGTCCCAGCTCCCCGTTGGAAGCGACTCGGCGAAGGAGATGCTCGTACCCCGGGCGATGTTGGCGCAGAACACGGCCAACTTGAGCCGGTTGGCCGGGTCGAGCATCGGGTTCTGCTCGCGCGGCACCGCTCTGTCCGTGACCGGCGTCATCGCTGCCAGCTGTGCTCGAGGCCCTTGACCAGGGCATACAGGGCGCGGTTGAGCGGGGCCGAGACGCCGTGCTTGTCGGCGATGGCGACGACGGCGCCATTGATGGCGTCGATCTCGGTCGGCCGGCGTGCCTCGACGTCGAACACCATCGACGCCCTGGGGACGGCGACCCCCGCCGCTCCGCTGGAGCGCTGCAAGGCGGCGACCTTCTCGATGATCTCGTCGGGGTCGATCGTCGAGCCGTCGCGAGCCGCGACCGCGATCGTCTCGTGTACGAGCTCCACGCAGAGGTCGTTCATGGCCTCCACGGAGCCGAGGCTCTGGATGCCGAGACCGGTCAGTGCGGCCGTCGGGCTGTACGCCGCGTTCACGATCAGCTTCCTCCAGATCCCGGTTCTCACGTCGCGTGTCACGGCCGCGCCCAGCCCTCCCGACCGCAGCAGCTCGGCGACCGCCTCGGCTGGAGCGAGGTCTCCCTTCTCGAGCCACGGTCCGAGATCGGTCGGGCCGTCGAAGTAGTGGCCGACGTGGCCAAGGCCAAGCACGTTCGCGCCCTGGTACGTGACGCCGATGACGAGTCGTTCGGGCGGCACGATCGTCGAGAGCACCTCGCCGTGCCCGAACCCGTTCTGCACCGTGGCAACGATCGTCCGGTCGCCGACGAGGGAAGCGGTCGCTCTTGCGGCCTCGGCGTTGTGTGTGGCCTTGACGAAGAAGAGGAGGAAGTCGGGAGGATCGAAGTCCTCTGCACGAGTCGACGCTGCAAATCGCACGACGTGCTCGGTGCCGTCGGGCTCGGAGATCCGGAGGCCGTCCCGCTCGATTCGCTCGACGAGGTCGGCGGACGTCTCGACTGCGCCGACCTCGACTCCAGCCCGCGCGAGAGCTCCTGCGTAGGTGCCGCCCATTGCTCCGCAGCCGACGACGATCGCCTTCATCGATCCGCCGACCCCAGAAAGGCGACGATCTGCTCCTGCGCGAGAGGAGAGGACATGGCAGCGCGATGGTCGCAGCCCTCGAGCCAGAGGAGCTCGGCGGAAAGTGGCTCCTGGAGCGACTCGATGCCGCCCGCGATGTCGTCGTCGGTACCGGCGAAGAGGAGAGTGGGGCCTCGGTAGCGGTCGAGGGCGCGGAGCGGTGGCGAGCCCGACACGCCGGCGAGGCAGGCCGCGAGCGCGACCGGGTCGCTCCCGGGTTTCGCGCTCGCTCTCGACCACAGTCGGGTCGCCTGATCGTCGGGCGGCTCGGAGCCGGCCACGACGTGCTCGAGCAATTTCGCCGTGTCGTCGGCCGTGTGGGGTCGGCGGTCGCCGATGCCGCCGACCACGAGCCGACGCACACGGTCGGGATGCGCGAGCGCGAATTCGAGTGCCAGCTCACCGCCGAGGGAGTAGCCGACCACGTCGGCTCGCTCGACCTGGACGGCATCGAGAGCGAGGACGAGGTCCTCGACGAGCGTGGCCACTCGGTACTGGATGGGGTCGTGTGGCTTGCCGCTCTTGCCGTGTCCGCGCAAGTCGGGGGCGATCCAGCCCCGGCCGGCGTTCTCGAGCGCCTGAGTCAAGCCGTTCAGAGCCCAGTCGGCGTGGTTCGACGAGTATCCGTGCACGAGGAGTACGGGAAGCGGATCTCGGTAGCCCGACACGGCGACGTGCAGGCTCGGTGCGTGCCCGATCTCGAGCGAGTTGATCATCGGCGGCTCAGGTTAGAAGACAGAGCTGCATCAGGTGCCGCGCTGTGCCAGACTGCGTCCCCCGTGAGGTCTGGATTCCGGCATGACGGCTGAGCGCTCCACGGATCAGAGCGGCCAGCTGACCGGGTTCCGGCGCCGCATCAACTCGGGCGAGCTGCTCGTCGGAGCGATGCTCAGCATCCCCGACCCGGCCGCTGCGAGCATCCTCGGGAGAAGCGGATTCGACTTCGTCGTCGCCGACGCGGAGCACGGCCCGTTCACGCTCACCTCGCTTCGGGCGTGCATCGAGGCGCTCGAGCCGACGCCTGCCGCGACGATCGTCAGGCCGGCATCCAACGATCCGGTCCTCATCAAGCAGACGCTCGAGCTCGGAATCGACGGCGTGCAGCTCCCCACGGTCTCGAGCGCAGCGGAGGCCGAGGCTGCGGTCAGAGCCTCCCGCTTCGCCCCGGAGGGGGAACGCGGGATCGGTCTGGGGCGCGGCTCGGGCTATGGCGCCGACCTCTCGCGATATCTGAGGGAGAGCAACGCACGCACCGCGGTGCTCGTAATGATCGAGGATGCTACGGGTGTCGCAAATGCCCGCGAGATTGCCGCCGTCCCCGGGGTCGACGGGATCGTGATCGGCCCGTTCGACCTTTCGGCGAGCCTGGGCGTCGTCGGCGAGCCGCAGCATCCGTCGGTCGTCGAGGCGATCGACCGGATCGTCGACGCATCGCTCGCAGCCGGGTGCAACGTCGGGACGGCCTGCAGCCCCGATCAGGCGGCTGCCCTCGCTGCCCGAGGGATGCGGATCCTGACGATCTTCTTCGACGTGCTCGATCTTGCGGCTGCGGCCCGCCGCAGCGTCGCCGTCGCGCGATCTGGGTCATGAGCGAGTTCCTCCGGATTCTGGGCCGCCAGGTGGCCGCCGACGCGCGGGCGCTTCCTCGTGCGGCTCGTCGCCGCTTCACCGACGAAGGTCGCGTCGCACGCTGTAGGAACGTTGCCGATCTTCGAAAGCTCGCCCGGCGACGCGTACCCCGAGCCGTCTTCGACTACGTCGACGGAGCTGCGTGGGACGAGCTGACCTCCGAGCGCAATCGGTCGGACTTCGAGCTGCTGACGATCAAGCCGCGCGTCCTCGTCGACGTCTCGGAGGTCGATGCGTCGACGACGGTGCTCGGTCAGCCGATCTCCGTTCCTCTCATCGGCGCGCCGACCGGTCTCACCGGACTGATGCACCACCGCGGCGAGGTGGCAGTCGCCAGGGCGCTGCATTCGATCGGCGCGATCTCCACGCTGTCCTCGGTCTCCTCGTACTCGATCGAGGAGGTCGCTGCCGCTGCGCCCGGACCAACCTGGTTTCAGCTCTACGTCTGGCGCGATCGCGGACTCGTCCGGGAGCTCCTCGAGCGGGCACAGGCGGCCGGCCACCTCGCACTCTGTGTCACGGTCGACGTGCAGCGGGCGGGGCCCCGCGAGCGGGACATCCGGAACGGCTTCTCGATCCCGCCCCGCATCACGCTCCGGTCGTGCCTCGACGGGTTGATCCGTCCCCGATGGTCGGCGAACTTCGTCTGCAGGCCGCGCGTGACGATGGCCAACGTCGCCTTCCATCTCGAGCAGACGGACGCTGTATCGATGACCCGGTTCGTCAACGACCAGTTCTACTCGGCCCTGAGCTGGACCGATCTGGAATGGATGCGTGAGGTCTGGACAGGGCCACTGGTGATCAAGGGCATCCTCCGGCCGGAGGACGCACGGACGGCGATCGAGCACGGCGCGAGCGCGTTGATCGTGTCCAACCACGGCGGTCGCCAGCTCGACGGCGCGCCGTCCGCGGTCCAGGCTCTGCCTGCGATCGTGGACGCGGTTGGACACGACGCGGAGGTGATCCTCGACGGTGGCATCCGGCGGGGTGCAGACGTCCTCAAGGCGATCGCGCTCGGCGCGCGCGCATGCATGGTGGGCCGCGCGCTGATGTACGGACTGGGGGCGGGTGGCGATGCGGGCGTCGGCCGCGCCGCAGAGCTGCTGTCGAACGAGCTTCTGCTGGCGATGGCGCTCGCCGGCTGCCCATCGCTCGACGCGGTCGACGAGACCCTTGTCGGGTTGGCCTCGTCGATCCCGGTGCGCGACGGAAGCTGGGCCGAGCGGTGAAGCTCGTCAGCTTCGGGTCGCGTGGGGCTGAGCTTCCAGGCGTGATCGTCGACGACGGCAGCGGGATCGTGCCGCTCGCGCCGATCCTCCGTGCCCTCGGGGTTCCCACGGCCGAGATGACCACCGTGATCGGGCTGCTCCCGGTTCTGCGCCCGCTGATCGAGAGCGCGATCGCGTCGGACGCCACCCGCGTCGACGCCCGATCGGTCAGACTCGGGCCGCCCGTCCCACGTCCGTCGAAAGTGATCGTCTGCGGGATGAACTACTTGAGCCAGGTCGAGGAGGCGAGAGCCATCACCGGCGGCATCCCACCCCGCAGGCCTCCGCTCGGGCTCCGGCCGGACACGAGCCTCGCAGGTCCCACCGACCCGATCGTCCGTCCGCCCGAGGCACGCGAGCTCGACTACGAGGCGGAGCTCGCGGTCGTCGTCGGTCGGGCGGGGCGGAGGATCTCACGCGAGGACGCGCTCGCCCACATCGCCGGCTACATGTGTGCCCAGGACATGACGGCACTGGATGTGATGAAAGGTGACACCGACCTCGCCCCGCTCTACGTCCAGATCGTCCGTGCGAAGAGCTTCGACACGTTCTGCCCCAGCGGGCCCTGGCTCGTCACGGCGGACGAGATCCCCGACGCCGGTGACCTGCGGATCCAGACCTGGGTCAACGGCGAGCTGCGCCAGGATGCGTCCACCGCCGACATGCTCCTCGACGTACCGGGGCTGATCGAGTTCGCCAGCTCGAGCATGACGCTGGCGCCCGGTGACATCCTGCTCACGGGGACGCCTGCCGGGATGGGCGGCGCGCTCGATCCGCCGCGCTTCCTGCGGGACGGAGACGTGATCAGGACGGCGATCCCGGGGCTGGGAGAGATGGAGAATCGGGTCGAGGACGAGTCATGACTGCGACGAAGGAGGACAGATGAGCAACGCCGGGGGGCAGGAGGTCACGCCGGACGAGATCGTTGCGCGAGCCGACGAGATGCGGCCGTGGCTCCTGGAGGAGCAGGCCGCGACCGAGGAGCGAACGATGTACTCCGAGGAGATGCACCAGGCGTTCAGGGACGCGGGCTTCTACCGCATCCTCGTTCCGCGGCGCTACGGCGGCCTCGAGTTCGACGTCACGACCTTCTACCGCGTTGTGATGTCGATCGCCCGTGGTTGCCCGTCGACCGGGTGGATGCTCTGCCTCGGTGCCGGACACGCGATGCAGATCGCCTCGGACTTCTCGGAGCAGGCTCAGGAGGAGATCTTCGGACACGATGGCCATTTCGTCGCCCCCGCGAGCTTCGCCTTCCAGGACGCGCTCGCGCAGCCCACCGACGGGGGCTACCTCGTGCGCGGAACCTGGCACTTCTGCTCCGGGGCCCCGTACGGGTCGCACCACCTCGGCCTGGCACCGACCGGGGAGGGTGACCGCCTCGTGGTGGTTGTCGTGCCGAGAAAGGACTTCACGGTGCTCGACAACTGGGGCGACCTGATCGGCCTCAAGGGCAGCGGCTCGCACAGCATCGCCGTCGAGGAGGCGCTGATCCCCTCGCACCACGCGATCTCCTTCGACGAGTTCCTGTCGACCGGTGTGACCTCGACTCCCGGCTATCGCCTGCACGGCAACCCGACGTACGGCGGCTCGTTCATCGCGTTCGCGATGGGGGAGCTGAACTCCGTCCAGGTCGGAAACGCTCAGGCCGCGGTCGACGAGTACGAACGGATCATCAGCGGCAGAAAGACGATCGTGCCGGGGGCTGGCGAGGGCGGAAGCAGGGCCGAGGATCCGAACTACCAGCGCTGCCTGGGCCTCGGGATCGCCTACACCGACGCCGCCGAGTCGATCGTCCTCCGATGCGGCGAGCTGTACCGCGAGTACGGCCGCCTGGCGATGGAGGAGGGCGACCCGTTCTCGGAGGAGCGGGCGTTCCGGATCTACGGCCAGCTGATGACGGCGCACAAGCTCTGCTGGGAAGCGGGTGACACGGTGGTTCGCGCGGCTTCGACGAGCGGCGCCCGCGACGGTGCCCGCATGCAGCGCTACTGGCGCGACCTGACAGCGTTCCGGACGAACGGCATCCACCAGCTCGACTTCCGCGCGACCGGGATCGCCCAGGCACGCCTCGGCCTACCGGTCGATTTCTTCGAGCGACCGTAAGAAGAGAGGAGACGGAGATGGCGAAGAGGGCGTATGACGCGATCGTCGTCGGGGCGCGGTGCGCCGGATCGCCGACCGCGATGCTGCTGGCCCGTGCCGGCTATCGGGTTCTGGTGGTCGACCGGGCGACGTTCCCGAGCGACACCGTCTCCACGCACCTCGTGCATCCGCCCGGTGTTGCCGCGCTGAAGCGCTGGGGGCTGCTCGAACGGCTCGAGGCGACCGGATGTCCGCCCGTGAGCAAGTACACGTACGACTTCGGCCCGTTCGCGATCTCGGGCTCCTCTCGGCCCACCGACGGCGTTTCGCTCGCCTACTGTCCCCGCCGGATCGTGCTGGACAAGCTGCTTGTCGACGCCGCCGCCGAGGCCGGGGCTGAGGTCCGCGAGGGTTTCGCGGTCGAGGATCTGCTCTTCGACGACGGCCGGGTAACCGGGATTCGCGGTCGACCTTTGAACGGAAGCACTGTGACGGAACAGGCTCGCGTCGTGATCGGGGCTGACGGCCGGAACTCGTCCGTCGCCAGGGCCGTACAGCCTCACCAGTACAACGAGCGACCTCAGCTCGCGGCTGGCTATTACACGTACTTCAGCGGGCTGCCCACGGACGGACTCGAGTTCTTCATCTGTCCCAACCGCGGTTTCGCACTCGCTCCGACGCACGACGGCCTCACCATGGTCGTCGGAGGCTGGCCCTACGCAGAGTTCCAGACGAACCGCGGCGACATCGAGGGCAACTTCATGAAGACGCTCGGGCTCGTGCCGGCCGTGGTTGAACGCATTGCCGCCGCCGAGCGGCAAGCGCGGTTCTCCGGCCTGGCGGTACCGAACTTCTTCCGGCAGCCCTACGGCTCAGGATGGGCGCTCGTCGGCGATGCGGGGTACAACAAGGATCCCATCACGGCCTTCGGGATCAGCGATGCTTTCGGCGACGTGGAGCGCTGCGTTTCGGCGTTGGACGAGTCGCTCTCCGGGTCGAGGCCATTCGACGAGGCGATGGCCGATTACCAGCGGGCGCGGGACGAGCACGCTGTTCCGTTGTACGAGCTCACCTGCGAGTTTGCGAGCTTCGAGCCGCCTCCGCCGGAGATGCAGCGGCTGCTCGCGGCCGTGCACGGGAATCAGGAGGCGATGGACGCATACGTGAGCGTGATGGCAGCCACGCTCTCACCGCAGGAGTTCTTCGCTCCCGAGAACATCGAGCGAATCATCTCGGCGGCTCATCCGCCGATCAGCGGTTAGCGGCTGGACCGTCAGGCGGCGGGAAGCCGCCGGCCGAGCCAGTCGAGGATGACCTGCAGTGCCTCCCGGTTGTTGCGCTCCATCATCATCCCGTGCCCGTTGCCGTGCACGCCGTGGTCGGCAAGCCGCACGCGCTCGACATCGCAGCCCGCCTGCTTGAGGAACTCGACCGTATGGTCGTCGAAGTGAATGAAGGGTGACGCCTCCGCGGCGACGACGGCAATCGGCATCTGCGACAGGTTCGCCAGCCTGCGCGGCGGGTCGGCCTGGAGCGTCATCGGCGGCCGGCCCGGTTCGGGCAGTTCGCGGACGACGAGCTCGAGCTCGGACGCGTCCGAGACGGGCGGGTCGAAGGTCAGCGGCGCCGCGCTCAGGCCCCAGTCGAGCGACAGGCCCATCTCCGGCCGCTGGAGGAACGGGGGTCCCATCGTCTCGATCGCAACGAGCGCCTTGACGAGCTCCGGACGCGCGTCCGCGATCTGCCAGCCGGCCGGACCTCCGGCCGAGTGCGTGAGGACGATCGCCGGTCCGATCCGGTCGAGCAGCTCGGCTCCCCGGCTTCGTTCGAGCGCGTGCGAGACGGAAAAGTCCGCCATCATCGGCCCGGTGCCGGCGATGAGTTGGTCGGCCACCCAGTCCTCGTGTCCACTTCCCGGCCACTCGGTGTGGAGATGTGAGGCGGGATGTGAGGACGGCCCTTCCGGCGGCGGCATGAACAGCCAGTGGGCGAACTCGTACGTGAACGGAGGCGTCATCGCGCCGAGCAGATCAGGGTGGAACGCCGCGCGGCCGTGCCCGGGTCGATCGACGACGTAGACGGTGTAGCCCTCCTGCACCAGATGGGTCGCCCAACCCGGCCGTCCGTCGGGGGTGCCCAGGTAATCGGTGCCCTGTCCGCCTCCGCCGTGGATGAGGACGAACGGGTACGGATGGCGCGCCTCGGCGGGTGACTCCCACTGGACGTACATCGGTCCCCGGAGAGTGGTCCCTGCAGCGTGAGTCGCTCGCTCCAGGCCGACCCAGAAGAAGCCCCGGCGGGAGGTGACGAGGTCGCCGCTGATGACATGCTGGGGCATGTGCTCTCGACTGTAACGAAGCCGAAGCCGCGCAGGGGCGGCCCCTGCGGCGCGGCCAGTGCTAGCGGGTGCGCGCGAAGCGGTGCACCGCCTCGAGGAGCTCCCGGCTCTTCTCGGCCGCTTCGGCCTCGTCCCCCGACGCCAGGGCCCGGGCGACGCAGTGGTTGACGTGCTGGTCGAGGATCTGGAAGGCCAGGCTCTCGAGGGCGGTGGAAACGGCGGCGATCTGCGTGAGGACGTCGATGCAGTAGCGATCCTCCTCGACCATTCGCTCGATTCCGCGCACCTGTCCCTCGATCCGGTGCAGGCGCTTGACCAGGGCATCCCTGTCCTTGGTGTAGCCGTGGCCGTGGGTGTCCGTTGCGGTCTCGGTCATGTGGTAGCTCCTTGCCGCGTGCCGCGGAATCGCCGCAGGCGCAGGCTGTTGGTGACGACGAAGAGGCTGGACGCCGCCATCGCCGCGGCCGCGACCATCGGGTCGAGCAGGCCGGCGACAGCGAGCGGGATCGCGGCCACGTTGTAGGCGAAAGCCCAGAAGAGGTTGCCCTTGATCGTGCGGAGGGTCCGGCGCGCGAGGCGAATGGCGTCCCCTGCGGCGCGGAGGTCACCGGACACGAGCGTCAGGTCGGATGCCTCGATCGCGACGTCGGTGCCCGGTCCCGATCGCGAGGCCGAGGTCTGCCTGGACGAGGGCTGGGGCGTCGTTGACGCCGTCCCCGACCATGGCCACGACCTCGCCTGCCTGCTGGAGACGTCTCACCTCGGCGACTTTGTCCTCGGGATAGACCTCCGCGAGAACGCGCTCGATGCCGACCTCTTGCGCGACCCGCTGCGCGGTTGCGGCGCTGTCTCCCGTCAGGAGGATCGGGGTCAGGCCGAGCTGCTTGAGGTCGGCGATCGCCTCGGCGCTCGAGGGCTTGACCACGTCACGCACGACGAGCGTTCCACGGTCCGTGCCGCCCCAGGCGACGGTGATCGCACCATTCGAGCGACCGACTTCGACGAGGTGGCCGTCGACCGAGCCACGGACACCGACCCCCGGCAGGTTGCGGAAGCTCTCGACCTCGGGCAGCTTGCCGAGCTCGGCTTTCGCCGCCCGGGCGACGGCCTGGGCGATCGGGTGCTCGGAGGCTGCTTCGACCGCGCCGGCGAGGCGAAGAATCTCGGCGATCGTCGCGCCGTTCAGCGGGCGGACCTCGACCAGCTCCATCCTCCCCTCGGTCACCGTGCCCGTCTTGTCGAGCACGATCGTCCCGATCCGGCGTGTCTGCTCGAGCATCTCGGGCCCCTTGATCAGGATGCCGAGCTGGGCGCCGCGGCCCGTGCCGACCATCAGGGCGGTCGGTGTCGCGAGGCCGAGAGCGCAGGGGCAGGCGATGATCAGAACCGAGACGGCGGCGGTGAACGCCGTCGCCGCCGAGGAGCCAAACGCCAGCCAGCCGCCGAGCGTCGCCAGGGAGATCGCGATCACGATGGGGACGAAGATCGCGGAGATGCGGTCGGCCAGACGCTGCACGGGGGCCTTTCCGGACTGTGCCGCTTCGACCAGCCGGGCGATCTGCGCCAGTGCCGTCTCGGCGCCGACCTTCGTCGCGCGGACGACGAGGCGGCCGTAGCTATTGATCGTCGCCCCCGCGACCTCGGAGCCGGGCCCGACCTCGATCGGCAGAGACTCCCCGGTCAACATCGACTGATCGATCGCGGAGGCCCCCTCGTCGACGACGCCGTCCGTGGCGATCTTCTCGCCCGGGCGGACGACGAAGCGGTCGCCGACCTCCAACTCGGCGACGGGCACCGGAACCTCCTGTCCGTTTCTCAGGACATGGGCCTCGGTGGCGCCGAGCGACAGCAGCTTCCGGATCGCGTCCGACGAGCGGCTCTTGGCACGCGACTCGAGGTAGCGGCCGAGCAGGATCAACGTCGTCACCACGGCGGCGACCTCGAAGTAGGTGTCGGTGTCGAGAGACCCGATGAGGACCACAGTCGACCAGAGCCAGGCTGAGATCGTCCCCATCGAGATCAGCGTGTCCATCGACGCGGCGAGATGCCGGGCGTTCTTCAGCGCAACCCGATGGAAGCCGGCGCCCGAGTAGAAGACGACCGGTGTGGAGAGGGCGAGCGCAACCCACTCCCAATCCGTGAAGCGAAGCGCCGGCACCATCGCGATCAGGGCGACCGGCACAGTGAGCGCGATCGCGACGACCAGCCGCAGCCGAAGGACAGAAGTGGGCTCGTCGTGATGGTGGTGGCCGCCGGCGTCGCTAGCGGAGTGAGCCGGTGCGGCCGGCCGAGCGTGATATCCGGCCGACTCGACGGCGGCGACGAGATCGTCGACCCCGACGGCGGGCTCGCAGTGGGCGGTCGCGCGCTCGGTGGCGAAGTTGACGGTCGCCTCGACGCCCTCGAGCTTGTTCAGGTTGCGCTCGATGCGGGCGGCGCACGAGGCGCACGTCATGCCCTCGAGGTCGAGTCGGAGCTCTCTCGTCGTGTCAACAGCCATGCTGGTTCGATTATACCCTTATGGGGTATAGAGCTACTTGCCGGAGAATGCGCCCAAGCCCCTCACGGAGGCTCGTGACGTCCGATCGAGCGCTATACGCTACGGCCCTCTGTAACGCGACAAAGCGAGGGAAGATGACACACGGCATGCGGCGCAGGATGGCCATTCTCGTCGTCGCTGTGGGGGTCGCGGCAATCGGCGCGGGCGGTGCGGCGGCTTTTCGGTGCCCGAGCGTCAAGACGTGCGACCAGTTCACCCGGATCTGCGAGCCGATCTACGTCGGCGGCATGAAGGCGCCTGTCTGATCGGCTAGCTCGACTCGACGAGGACGGCGCCGGTCGACATCGACTGGACACTTCGCTGGTAGATCGACAGATATCCCCTGGCGTGCGGTAGCTCGGGCTCGCCGAGTTTCTCGCGGCGGGCCGCGAGCTCCGCTTCAGAGACGTCGAGGTCCAGTGTCCGAGCGTCGACGTCGATCGTGATCCCGTCACCGTTCTCGACGAGCGACAGCGGCCCGCCCACGGCCGACTCGGGCGACACCTCGGCCACCGTCAGGCCTTTGAGGCAGAGCCCGGAGAGCTGCCCGTCGGTGACGAATGCGACGTCGTTCGCCATGTCCGCCGAGTCGATGGCGAAGAGCACCATCGACGCCGGCCCGGCCATCCCGGGCCCTCCTTTCAAACCCATGCCACGGACGACGAGGACATGGCCGGGCTTCACGTCGCCGCTCTGGATGGCCGCGATCGCATCGCCTCCGTCCTCGTAGACGATCGCGGGCCCGGTGAAGCGCGTCTGTCGGCCAGGCTCGCGCACCCCCAGCTTGCAGATGGCGCTTTCCGGGGCGAGCGACCCGTGCAGGACCACGATCGAGGCGTCGGGAGAGAAGGGTCGGTCGATCGGCCGGATCACCTCGGCGTCGCGCACGACCGCGTCGGCGAGGTTCTCGGTCACTGTCCGGCCGGTCACCGTCAGGGCGGACCCGTCGAGCACCGGCTCGAGCTGCTTCATGAGCGCGAGAGCGCCCCCGGCGTGCTCGAAAGCCTCGATCGAGTCGTCTCCGTTCGGGCGCACGGCGGAGAGGACGGGAACGGTTCCTCCGAGATCGTTGAAAAGGCCGTAGACATCGAGTGAGACGCCCGCCTCCATCGCCGTCGCCTGCAGGTGCTTGATGCAGTTGATCGAGCCGCTCACGGCGAGCACCGCGGCCGCGGCGTTCCGGAAGGCGCCCGGCGTCATGATGTCGCGCGGCTTCAGGTCCTCGAGCACCATCTCCACGATCCGCCTGCCCGACCGGCGGGCTGCGTCGATCATCTTCGGGCTGTTCGCGAGCACGGGGGCGCTGCCGGGGAGCGCCATGCCGAGCGCCTCGACGGCGACATGCATCGAGTTGGCCGTCGCCATTCCCTGGCACACACCGGGGCCGCGAATGGCGTTGTCGCACATGCCGCGTAGACGCGCCTGGTCGAGCTTCCCGAACGCGACCTGCACGGATCCGACGAAGACGTCTTCGACGTCGACGGGCTCTCCCTCGTACTCGCCGGCCGGCTGGTAGCCGCAGATGACGAGGATGGTCGGGATGTTGAAGCGCCCCGCAGCCATCATGTGCGCCGGCGGTGTCTTGTCGCACGAGGAGAGGCAGATCATCCCGTCGAGCTGCGCGCCTTCGACCGCAATCTCCATGTCGTTCACGATCAGGTCGCGCGACGGGAGGATGTAGCCGCCGCTGCCGCCCGCGCTGACGATGAAGTCGCTCGGGGCGGCGGTGCGGATCTCGAAGGGAAGGCCGCCAGCCGCCCAGACGGCCTCCTTGACGATTGCGGCAACCCCGTCAAGGTGGCGAAAGCAGATCGCGAGCTCGGACGACGAGTTGACGACGGCGATCTTCGGCTTGGCGAGGTCTTCCTCGGTCAGGCCGAGCGCCTTCCACTGGGCTCGTCGCCCCGCCTCACGAGTGGTCCCCGGCTCGAAATTGCTTCGCAGCTTTCTCGTCATCGCCGTCCCTTCGTCGAGTTGAGCGCCTGGCGATCCTACGAAATGGCCTGCGACTACGCTCAGGACGCTCCTCGTCGGTTGTCCTATCATCGTTGGATGGAGCCGGGCGGCGCACAGGATCCCGGTTCTCGAGGGGAGCAAAGGCATGAATGAGCCGCAGACAGTGACGGCCACCGCGCTCGACACGGCGAAGACCCGGCTCGAGTTGCAGCGGCACTACGTCGATGGTGGTTTCCGGGAGAGTGTGGCCGGTGGTGTGTTCGAGTCGGTAGATCCGGCCACGAACGAGGTATTGGCCCTGACGGCGGACGGGCGTGCGGCTGATGTCGACGCGGCGGTTGGGGCGGCGCGGCGAGCATTTGACGAAGGTCCATGGCCGCGTTCGACGGCTTCGGAGCGGGCGAAGCTACTTCGTAGAGTCGCCTCGTTGATCAGGGATCACGCGGATTTGTTGATCGAGCGTGAGGTATTGGATATCGGGATGCCGATCGCGCAGATGCGTGGCCTCGCGGCGCGGGCAGCCGAGAACTTCGACTACTACGCCGGCGTCGTCTCCGAGCTCCACGGCCGGTCGTTCCAGGTCGGGGACGAGTTCTTGAACTACACGATCCGGAAGCCGGTTGGGGTGGCGGGATTGATCATGCCGTGGAACGCGCCGCTGATGTTGTCGACGTGGCGGGTGGCGCCTGCGCTGGCTGCGGGGAATACGGTGGTGTTGAAGCCGGCGGAGTGGTCGCCGCTGTCGGCGACGGTGCTGGCCGACGTGATGGGGGAGGCAGAGCTCCCGGCGGGGGTTTTCAACGTTGTGCAGGGGTTCGGTGAGACAGCTGGGGCGTCGTTGTCGGCGCACCCGGGGGTGAATCTGATCTGTTTCACCGGGGAGACGTCGACGGGCAAGCTTGTGATCGCCGCCGGGGCCGAGACGTTGAAGCGTTCGTCGGTGGAGCTGGGCGGGAAGTCGCCGGTGGTGGTGTTCGCCGACGCTGATCCGGAGATGGTGGTCGATGCGGCGTTGGCGCAGATCTTCACGTTGAACGGCCAGCGCTGTACGGCCGGATCGAGGTTGTTGGTCGAGCGTCCGTTGTACGAGGAGATCGTGGAGGCGGTCGCCGAGCGGGCGAAGAGGATCCGGGTCGGCGATCCATTCGACCCGCGGACGGAGTTGGGTCCGTTGATCACACGCGAGCATCACGAGCGCGTGCTCGGTTACATCGAGTCGGCGGTGGAAGAGGGCGCCAGGGTCGTCGCCGGTGGCAAGCGGCCGCCCGGGCTGGACAAAGGCAACTTCCTGGAGGCGACGGTGATCGCCGACGTCGACGAATCGATGCGGGTGTTCCGGGAGGAGATCTTCGGGCCGGTGCTGGTCGCGATGCCGTTCGACACAGAGGCGGAGGCGGTCAGGTTGGCAAACGCGACTCCCTACGGGCTGGCGGCGTATGTGTGGACGAACGATCTCACCCGAGCCCATCGGGTGGCGCACGCGATCGACACGGGGATGTGCTGGATCAACTCGCACAACGTCCGGGATCTGCGTACGCCGTTCGGCGGGGTCAAGCAGTCCGGGATCGGCCGCGAAGGGGGCGACTACGCCTTCGACTTCTACACCGAGCAGGAGATCGTCCACGTCGCGCTGGGCACCCACCACATCCCAAGGCTCGGGCTCGGCGATTCGGACGAGGAAGGGGGCGGACGGTGACCCCGGTCAGCGAGCTCCTGGCCGAAACCGCACAGCCTCCGTTCGACATCATGCGCGCCGCCTCGGTCGAGTTCCTCGTCACCGACCTCGACGCGTCGCAGCGCTTCTATGTCGACCTGCTCGGGCTCGTCCTCACCGAGCGG
Organism: uncultured Actinomycetes bacterium; assembly: GCA_963736045.1. Taxonomy (GTDB): domain Bacteria; phylum Actinomycetota; class Thermoleophilia; order Gaiellales; family Gaiellaceae; genus PALSA-612. Next base: position 388,251 of record CAVTNK010000003.1, read on the forward strand.
ACCGACGACGCGCTCTACCTTCGCGGCTGGGAGGAGCGGCTCCACCACTCGATCGTCCTACGCAAGGCCGATCGGCCGGCCGTCGCCAGGGTCTCCTTCCGGGTGCGCTCGAACGACGATCTCGAGCCGCTCGCCGCGGAGTTCGAGCGGCGAGGCTGCCCGGTTCGGTTCGCCGACGGCGACGTGGCGGGTATGGGCCGGTCGCTTCGCGTGTGGGACCCGCTCGGGTTCCCGCTCGAGTTCTTCCACGACATGGAGCAGTTCGAGACGCAGCTGCAGCGCTTCGACATCCAGCGTGGAGCGCCGATCATGCGCCTCGACCATTTCAACCTGCACACACCGCGGGGCGACGACGCGGTTCGCTTCTGGCTCGAGCTCGGCTTCCGCTGCACCGAGTACATCTCGACCGACGGAGACGAGCGGATCACTGGCTGTTGGTTCAGGCGGAAGTCGACGGTGCACGACGTCGCACTCACCGTCGGTCGCGGCCCGCGCCTCCATCACATTGGCGTCTGGGTGACCGAGCCCGCAGGGGTGCTGCGCTGCTGCGACCAGCTCGTCGGCGGCGCACCTCACCGACGTGATCGAGCGCGGGCCGGGACGCCACGGCGTCTCGAACGCCTTCTTCGTCTACCTGCGCGACCCTGACGGACATCGGATTGAGCTCTACTCGTGCGACTACTACACGGGCGACCCCGACCACCGCCCGATCCGCTGGTCCGTGTCCGATCCGCGCTGTCGCTCCTTCTACGGCGCGCACGCGCCGGACAGCTGGTACGACGAGTCGTCGGTCCTGATCGACCAGGACGGTCGTCCGACGCCGACCGAGGACGCCTCGGTCGACGAGCGGGTGGCCCGAACGGAGATCATGGCCTGAGCCCGGGCCACCTCGGTGTCAGGGCAGCCGCGGCGACCAGAAGGCCGAGAGCAGACCGGCGGCGATCAGGAGCCCGGCCGCGGCCAGTACGAAGTCGTTGGTCACCTCGCGCTTCCCTGGCTTGCGCCCGAGGCGGGCGCCGAGCGTCGCATAGGCCGACTCGACCGCCTTCGCGCTCCGTGCCTCGAAGAATCGGCCGCCCGTCGTCTCCGCGATCGCACGCAGGGTGGTGGGGTCGGGCGGGACGGGGATCGTGCGCCCACCGTACCCGCGCTGGAACGGTCCGCCGCCGAACTGCGGGCCGTTGAACGTGAGCGTGCCGTTCGGGGTTCCCAGCGCGACCGTGTAGACGGGTATCCCGGCCGCTTTGGCCCTGGCTGCTCCCTCGAGGGGCTGCAGGATGCCCCGGGTCTGGGCGCCGTCCGAGAGGAAGAGGATCGAGACAGGCGACTGCGGGCCCTTGGGTCGGAAGGCGATGGTCTTTCCGGTGGACGGGCTGGCAGGCGCGGTCTCGCCGACGGCGCTCCGTGCGAGCTCGACCGCTGCAGCGAGCGCGTCGCCGATCGCCGTCCCGCCGTAGCTCTGGAAGTAGTCGAGTGTCCCGAGAGACTGGCGGACGAGATCGTGATCGGTCGTGGGTGGCGCCGCCACGCCCGGCTCGCGCGCGAACGCGATCAGACCGATCCGCAGCCCCTTCGGTGCGTGGTCGAGGAAGGTGCTGACAGCCTGTTCCGCCGCACGCAGCCGCGTCGGCTTCACGTCGGTCGCCTGCATCGAGCCCGAGACGTCGACGACGAGGATCACGGTCGCCTCGTTCTGTGGCACGAGGCTGGTGACGTGCGGCCGCGCCATTCCTACGCAGAGGGCCGCCAGCGACAGCAGGAAGACAAGCGGGGCGATGTATCTTCGCCAGCTCCGCCGGTGGGCGACGGCTGCTAGCACATCGAGGTTGGTGAATCTGATCGCGTAGCGCATCCGCCGGCGCCGCACGAGCAGAGATGCGCCGACTGCGAGCGGAAGCACGAGGAGCGTCAGCAGGAACAGGGGCTGGCCGAAGCTCATCGTCCACCCGCGCAGACTGCGTCGACCTGGATCTCCGCCCGTACTCGGGCGATCGCCGTTCCCGATCGGGTTGCAACGGTGACCGTGCTCCCCCGCACGGTCTGGATCGTGGACACGCTCGAGGCCAGGGCGGCGGTCGGAGGCGTCTTCGTGTAGAAGCCGACCGCGTGCGAGGCGGAGACGAGCCGCTCGGCCGCAAGGCAGGACACGGTCGCGCGTTGCACGGGGCCCGAGCGAGAGGAGCATCGTCCGCACGCGGCGAGAGGTGGGCCGACCCGGCGGCACCGCGCGAGCGACCGTCGGCGTGCGCTGGCCGCCGCCGGAGGCCGGGATGCAGCCGATGTGGGGCCGGAAGGTCGAGAGCCGAGCCGAAGCCCCGGCGTACGTGGCGAAGAAGACGGCCGCTCGCGACGTGGAGACACCCGGGTTGACCGGGCTGCCGAGCGTGGCGAGAAAGCCGAGGTCGATCGCCGGGTCCGAAAGCTCTGCGTCGAGCCCGCCGACGATGTAACCGCGCGGGCAGGAGAGCTGGTACTCGACCCGCGGTCTCGGAACGGTGTTCGCGGCCTCGACGACGACCCACGGTCCGGCCACCGGGACGCAGATCTGGAGACCGCGGCACTCGTTCGTCGCGCCCGCCGGGGCTGCGCCGGCAGCGAGCGCGGCGACTCCGAGTGCAGTCACGACGAGGAACCTCTTCATGGCACCCTCCGGAACCAGAGTGCCGACAGGGCGCCACCTCCGAGCAGGAGGACGGCTGCCCCGCCGGCGAGCACGTCCGTGATCTCGCGATCCTCCTTCTTGCTTCCCAGCCGTGAGCCGAGGCGCTCGTACACCTCACGCAGCCTCGAGTCGCTGGCGACTGAGAAGGACTGACCGCCGGTCGTCTGGGCTATCTGCTGCAGGGTCTGGGGGCTTGCCGGCACTCGGATCATCTCCTTGTACCCGCCCGTCAGCGTCCGCTCGACCACGCCGTTCGGCGTTCCGATCACGATCGTGTACACGGGGACGTGAGCTGCCTTCGCGCGTGCTGCAGCCGCCGCTGGAGTCGTCTGTCCACCGTTGCGTGCGCCGTCCGAGATGACGAGCACTGAGGTCGGCAGCGGCGTCCCGTCGTTCGACCGTTGGCGCTGCGCAATCGCGACAGACAGCGCAACTGCGTCGCCGAGCGCCGTGCCCTCGCTCGGCCTGAGCGACCGGAGTGCGTTCTCGACCAGTTGGCGGTCGGCGGTCGGCGCCAGTGCCAGGGTCGCCCTGCTCCCGAACGAGATCACGCCGACGCGGAACTTCTTCGGCACCTTCTTCAGGAAAGCCTCGGCGGCGTTCAGCGCCGCGACGAGGCGAGTCGGTTTCACGTCTGTCGCCTGCATCGAGCGCGAGATGTCGACGGCGAGCATCACCGTCGCCTGCTCACGTCGCACCGTCACCGTCGCGTGCGGCCGTGCGACGCCGACGATCATCGCCGCAAGACCGACTAGCAGGATGACGAGTGGAACGTAGCGCCGACGCCCGGGCGCGCGATCGACGACGTTCGGCATGAGGGCAGGTGTTGCGAAGCGGGCTGCGAATCGCGTTCGCGGCGCTCGTTCAAGGCGTAGAGGACGATGATCACGGGCACTGCGAGCAGTGCCAGCAACCACAACGGAGACTGAAAGCTCACGCGCGGCTCCGCTGCAGGAAGAGCGCGAGCGGCCGGAGCCAGTCGCCCGAGGTGGACAGCACCGTATGGCGGACACCGATCGAGGCGAGGATCCGGGCGAGGCCGCTGCGCTCCTCCGCTGCCGCCTCCGCGAACCGTGCGCGAAGCCGCCTGTCACGGGTGTCGACACGGAGCTGCCGACCCGTCTCCGGATCCACGAGCCACAGGTCGCCAGCGTTCGGCAGCTCCTGCTCTCGCGGATCGCGAATCTCCACTGCGAGCACGTCGTGGCGGCCGGCGAGCTCGAGCAGTGGCCGACGCCAGTCGAGCGGGCCGCGGAAGTCGGAGACGACAACGGCGAGCGCTCGCTGCCTGGCGAGCGACCCGGTGCGGGTCGCGGCCTCGCCGAGGGATGTCGCACCCACGCGTTCGTCTCCACTTTCGTGCCGGAGCGCCCCGAGCAGGCCGATCAGACCGACCCGTCCCTGCCTCGGCGGGAGCGAGCGAGGGGTCGCGTCACCGAACGTCACCGTGCCGAGGCGATTCCCTCGCCGGCTGGCGATGTGACCCACTGCGATTGCGACGCCTTCTGCGACGTCGGCCTTCCGCCGATCGGCGGTTCCGAATCGCATCGAGGGCGAGGTGTCGAGCACGAGCCATGTGACGAGTATAGCAAGAACCTGAACTCGAAGTAGATGTAACATAACA